>NZ_JOII01000013.1 GCF_000719955.1 Streptomyces albidoflavus | reverse complement strand
CTCTCTGGTCTCGTGGGCTCGGAGATGTGTATAAGAGACAGGCCGTGCCCTCGTACTCGCTGCCCCCGTCCCGACAGGCGGGGGCAGCGGTGTGTGTGGCTGTGCGCACCCTTCAACTCGGCCGGGCGGAGCGGAACCCCGCAGCAGGGTTCAGCGTGCGCGCGGGGAGCAGTCTCCCTGACCTGCACCTCTACTCCGCCAACTCCCCGTCCTGAACCAACTTCACCCCCCGGCAACCCCCAAGCCGCCATCCCCCTGTTCCCGTCACCCAATATCCAACGGATCAACCCGAACCCTCACCGGCACCCTCCCCCCACGAGCCATCCGCGCCGCCTGCGCAGTCTTCAGCGCGTGCGCCAGTGCCATCCCGCTGCCCGGCGGCACTCGCACCAGCGCACGCACCTGCGGCCCCTCCCCCGCTCGCCCACGCCCCCGTTCGGCGGACTCGTGCAGCGGGACCGGACCGAGGATCTCCGCGTCCGGCGGAAGTTCGACCGCGCCGAGGAATTCCGCCACCGCTGCCTGTGGCCCGGCCACCGCCGCCATCCGGGAGACGGGTGGGAATCCCAGCTCGGACCGGTCGGCGTACTCGCGGAGGGCGTAGCCGACCGGGTCCCAGCGGACCAGGGCCTGTACGGGGGCGAGTGTCGGCTCGGCGACGATCACCACGGTGCCGCCCGCCGACTGGCCGCGGACCAGGGCGGAGGCGGACATCCAGCGCCACAGGGCCGTCTCGCCCGCCCGCAGGTCGGGGCGGTTGAGCAGGGCCCAGCCGTCGAGCAGGACGGCGGCCGCGTAACCGCCCTCGGCGACCGGTTCGGCGCCCGGGGTGGAGACGACCAGGGCGGGGGCGGCGTCCACGGTGTCCAGGACCTGTTCGCGGCCGGAGGTACGCACCGGGACCGACGGGAAGGCCCGGCCCAGTTCCTCGGCGGTCCGCCGCGCGCCGGTGACCTGGGCGCGCAGCCGGAACCCGCCGCACTCCTCGCAGTGCCAGTCGGCCTCCGGGCGCCCGCACCAGGCGCAGTGCAGCAGGGAGGACTCGGCCGCCTGGAGGGGGCCGGCGCACTGCCGGCAGCGGGCCGGTTCGCGGCACCGCTCGCAGGCCAGCCGGGGTACGTAACCGCGCCGGGGCACCTGGACGAGGACCGGTCCCTCGCGCAGTCCGTCGCGCAGGGCCTGCCAGGCGAGGGAGGGGAGCCGGGCCGTGCGGGCGGCCGCGTCGCGGGCGAGGTCGTGGTCGGCGATGGTCCGTACCCGGGGGGCGGCGGCCCGGGTGACCGCGCGATCGGCGGCGACGGGCACCGCCCAGCCGCTGTCGACGAGCTGGGCCGCCTCGACGGTGCAGCTCACCGAGCCGAGCAGGACGGCGGAGTTCTCGTGTGCCGCCCGCAGCATGAGCACTTCGCGGGCGTGCGGCTGGGGGGCGTGCTGCTCGCTGTGGTTCTCGTTGCCGTCGTCCCAGAGGGCGACCAGGCCGAGGTCGCGGACGGGCGCGAACATGGCGGCGCGGGTCCCGACCACCGCGCGCACCGAGCCCCGGTGGACGGCGAGCCACTGGCGGTACCGCTTCTGCGGGCCGGCGTCGGCCGTCAGCAGGGTGTGGTGGCCCTTGCCGAGGAGCGCCGTGAGGGCCGCGTCCACCCGCGCGGCGTGCCGCCCGTCGGGCAGGACGACGAGTGCTCCGCGACCGGAGGCCAGCGTCGCCGCCACGGCCCTGGCGAGTTCCTCGGCCCACTGCGGACCGGGCAGAGCCGTCCACACCGCCCGCGGTGCCCCGCCCCGCGCCAGCTCGGCCAGCAGTCCGGGCCCCGCCGGCCCGTACCGCTCCCAGCTCCCCGCCTCCGGTGCGGACGGCGGCGGCAGGGGGTCGGGCGAGGCCGCCGCCTCGGCCTTGGCGTTCCTCGGCGGAACCGCGAGCTGGAGGACGTCGGCGAGGCTGCCCGCGTACCGGTCGGCCACGGCGCGGGCGAGGCCGAGCAGTTCCTGGGTGAGCACCGGCTCGGGCGAGACCACCTGGGCCAGCGCGGCCAGCGGCCCGTCGTAGTCCGACTCGGCGAGCCGGTCGACGATGAACCCGCTGATCAGCCCGCCACCCTCGCGCCGCCCGGCGTGCACCCGCCCGGCCCCGGCGGAGAACCGCACCCGCACCCGCACCCCGGGCTGCGCCTCGGCGTCCAGCTCCTTGGGCACCGCGTAGTCGAAGTACCGGTCGAGGTGGAGCACACCCTTGTCCACCACGACCCGCGCCACCGGCAGATGCTCCGCCACATCGGCCCCGCGCCAGGTCCGCGGCTTGGCCTTCGGCGCCTTGGCCTGCCGCGCCATCTCCCGGACCAGCGCCAGCTGCTCCGGCTCCCTCCCGGACCGCTCCCCGGCCCCCTCATCCTCACTGCTCACGCCTGCATTCCTACCAGACCCCTCGGACACCGCCCGGGGCTCCGGGGCGGCCCGGCCCACCGAGGCCCTCTCGACAGTCCCGCCCCGGGCGGCTTCCCTGGAAACGCGAAACACTCGGCGGCTCTTGCCGTCGTTGTCGTCACCGGCCGACCCTTGTCAGGCGCGGGCCGGGGGCCCGTCGCCACGGCCGCGACTGGAGGGTGGGGACGTGCACGTACCGCCGAAGAGGTTCGGAGCGGAGTTACGACGGGCCAGGCACGAGAGGGGGATGACCCTCACCCGGCTCGCCTCGGCCGTGCACTACAGCAAGAGCCAGCTGAGCAAGATCGAGAACGGCCATCAGCGGCCGACCGCGCACCTCGCCCGGCGCTGCGAAGTGGAACTGGACTGCCCGGGACGGCTCATCGCCCTCCTGCCCGACCCGGCGACGCCCACCTCCCCGGCGGCCGCCGGACCACCGAGCCGCCGTCTCGTCCTCACGGCAGGTGCCGCGACCGTGCTGCTGGCAGGAGGTGCCCCGGGCGGCGCGGCCGCCTCGGCGCCCGGGGAACAGGCGGGGGACGGCTCGCTCGTCGACTCGGCGCGGGCGCTGCTCACCCACTTCCGCCGGATGGCTCAGAGCTGCCCGCCGCCCACCGTGCTGGTGCCCCTCGCCGAACAGACGCGCGCCCTGGTCGCCCTGGCGGCGGACTCGGGGAGCGGCGCGCGGAACGGCCTGCTCCTCGTCGCCGCCCGGTTCGCCGAGTTCACCGGCTGGATGGCGCAGGAGTCCGGCCACGACGAGGCGGCCCGGCGCTGGACCGACCACGCCGCGCGGCTCGCCTTCGACGGGGGCGACCACCAACTCGGGCACTACGGGCTGGTCCGGCGCGCCCTCATGGCCTACTACCGGGGCCACGCGTCCGAGACCGTCGCCCTCTCGGCCGCCGCCGGGGACCACCGGCTGGCCCCGCGCATCCGGGGCCTCGCCGCTCAGCAGGAGGCCGAGGGCCATGCCCTGGCCGGAGACCACGGCGCGAGTCTGCGCACGCTCGACCGGGCCCGGGACCTGCTGGCGGCGGCCGAGCGGGAGGAGGACCCCGCGCCGGTCGGAACCAGCCACCTCGCTGACCCGGTGACGATGTTCACCGGCTGGTGCCTCTACGATCTGGGCCGTCCGGCCGCGGCGGCGGAACACCTCGACGCGGCCTGCGCGGCACTGCCTCCCCAGGCCCATCGCAATCTCGCCCGCTACGGCGTCCGCAGGGCGCTCGCCCACGCTTCCGCCGGCGAGATCGACCACGCGTGCGCCCTTGCCAGAACCGCCCTGCCCAGCGCTTCCGCCGTGGCCTCGTACACGATCGGGCTCGACCTGCGCCGTCTGGCCGGGGTCCTCGGCCGCCACCGGGAGCACAGCGGGGTACGGGCGCTCGCCCCCGACCTCACCGCCGCGCTGACGCTCTCGGCCGCCGCGCGGACCGCGCCCCCGCTGCCGAAGCCCGCCTGACGCCGCGCGCTTCCCCCGTAGGTACTTCTCTCACCCATCCCATCCTCTGGAGAGGCGATCCGCCATGCCCCATGTCTTCATCAACTACCGGACCGGCGACGGGGAACAGGCGTCGGCCCATCTGGACGACGCGCTCCGCCAGCGGTTCGGCGACAACGCCTCGTTCCGCGACGGCCGTTCCATCAGCCTCGGCCGCACCTTCCAGGAGGAACTGCGCGAGAACGTACGCGCCTGTGAGGTCCTGCTCGTGCTGGCCGGCCCGGGTTGGTCGGCGCGGCCCGAGTTGTGGCGGGAGGGCGACTGGGTGCGCGAGGAAATCCTGGAAGCCCTCCGCAACGACGTCCTCATCGTGCCCGTGCTGCTCGGCCGGGGCACCGCACGGCCCGCCAGGGCGGACCTGCCGCCGGAGCTGGCCTCGGTCGCCGACCGCCAGTGCCTCACGTACGAGGCGCACCGGGCCGAGTACGACGTACCGGCCATCCTCCAGGCGCTCACCAAGGTGGTTCCCGCCTTTGCCGACGCGGAGGAGGAGCGCGCCCAGGCGACCGAGACCACCGCCAACCGGATGCGGGAGGTCGAGGGCGTGTCCGCCGTGCAGGCGGGCAGCGCCGGCGACATCAGCACCACGGTGAACGGCTCGACCGGAGCCGGCTCCACCACCACGCACTTCCACGCCGCCACCGGCTCCGTACACACCGGCTCCGGCAACCAGCACCTCCCCCAGTTCTCCGGCGACGGCCCCGTCAACTACACCGCCGACAACCACGGCACGGTCCACAACAGCTTCGGCAACCGCACCGCCGACCAGGAGAAGAGGTGACCCAGGCGGGGGCGACCCGGACCGACGTCGGCACCGCCTCGTTCGTCCACACCGGGCCCGGGAACATCTTCGTGGGCCCGGTGCCCCCGCCCCGGAAGCCGCCCCGGCGGCTCGCCCGCGAAGAGCTGCACTTCCACATGCGGCGCTTCGTCCGGCCCGCCGCCGCCAACGCGGCGTACGACACCCTGGCCCGCGACCGGCTGGTCGTGCTCACCGGCCCCGACGGCAGCGGGCGCCAGACGACCGGGAGGGTCCTGCTCGGTGAACTGCCCGGCAAAGAGGTGCCGTTCGAACTGGCCCCGGACATCGCCGAGAACGGGCACCACAGCCTCGACCCGGAGCAGATCCAGCCGGGCAACCGCTTGCTGCTGGACCTGACGGCGGCTCAGGAGGCGGCGCGTCAGGAGATGGCCGGGCAACTCCCGAGACTCTGGGAACGGGTGCGTGAGCAAGCCGGGTACCTGGTGGTCCTCCTTCCGGATACCGACCGGGAACTTCCGCACTATGTCGCCTCCCAGCTCCACCAGCTGGCTCCGCCCGACCGGACGGCCCTGCTCCGCCGCCGGCTTCGTTGTGAGGGCATGGACACCCGGGCCTGTTCGCCGGTCCCGGAGTCCCTGGCCACCTACCTCACGGCACGACCGCCCCTGCGCGACGTGGCGCGGCTCGCCCACGCGGTCGTCCGGTTGCGCGGACGCCACCGGCACGGCATTCACGGCATCACGGACACGCCGGAGCTGTTCGCCGAGTGGTGCGAGAAGGCACTCAGCACGCTCACCGACCCGCAGGCCGCCGTCGACGCCATCGTGGACAAGGTGACAAAGGCACACGAGCGGGCCTTCTGCTACGCGACTGCCCTGCTGGAGGGCGCGCGTACCGACACCGTGCACGCAGCGGCGCGCATCCTGATGACCGCCACGGCCACACCGGCCGACCCGCAGCCCCTGCTGGAGCAGAACGGCACGCACCACCTGCTCCGGACCATCGAGGCCGACCGCGACGGGGACCGTCACTCCTTCGCTCAGCAGGAGGTGTCGGAAGCCCTCTGCCGTCACCTCTGGAGCGACCGGCCGGATCTGCGGAGTGTCCTTCTCGACTGCGCCCCACAGCTACTGGCACTGCCCGCGCTCCACGAGCGGGAACGGGAGACCGCCGCGGGGCGCGTGGCGGAACTGATGACCGGCACCGAACCGGAGGGCGTCCTGCGGCAGCGGGTGGAAGGCTGGGCGGAACAGGACACGACCGGCTCGCTCACCGCCGCGACCGCACTCCTGGACCGGCTGGTCCAGCACCCGCTGAACGGTGCCGCCTGGCGACGCTGGGTCTACGACCGGGCGGGCGTCCGGACCCTCACCCCCGGGCTCCGGCAGGTCCTTACCCGAGTCTGTGCCACCACCATGGCCACCCGGTACCCGCGCTCCGCCCTGATCCGCCTGCATCGCCTCGCCGCCTCGGAGCCCGAGGGACAGGAGGCGACCCGTGCGCTCCTCGACCACGTGCGCGACGACGCACAGGCCCTGCACCACCTGCTGCACCGGCTCAGCCGCAGACTTGATGCCCCTGACAGGTACCCGAGCGACCTGGACCTCTTCCTCGCGGTGGCAGCCGACAGGAGTCTCCTGGCCCGGACGGTCACCGCGAGCGGCCTGAGCTGCTGGCGGTCGGTCTTCCGCAGGGCGGAGCCGGAGCGCTGGCGCCCCGCCGCCGCCCCGCTGCTCGGACCGGAGGCAGCGGCGGACACCCTGCGCTCGCTCATCGGGGCGGCAGGCCGAAACCACGCCACGCTCAACGCGCTGTACCTGACCGCCGTCGAGGCCGGCCCGCCCGCGCACGCGGACCGGGTCCTGCATCTGATCTGCGAAGCCCGGTCCCCACGTCCCCCTCGCCCCAAGGAGGAAACCGCACCATGACCACCGGCCAGAAGACCGTCTTCGGCTTCCTCGGCATCATCGCGACCCTTCTCGCGGTCATCCTGGGCCTCTGCCTGGGCTGGCCCCTGTGGATCTGGGGCCTGGTGGCGGCCCTGCTCTCGGGAGCCCTGCTGGCCGGTATGGCCTTCACCGGCCGGGCCCAGCGGGCGGAGCCCTTTCCGGAGGGCACTCTGATCGATCTGCCGGTACGCCCGGTGGAGCGCCGCGAGATCCAGCTCACCCGGGTGCGGCTGCCCAGCGCGGAACGGGACTACGGCTTCCTGCTCACCGCGACCGTGCGCTGGTACCCCCGCCCCGAGGCACCCGACCGGCCGATGGACGGTGGCGCGCTGGCCAGAGCCTCGGTCGTCCAGCGTGCCGAGGAGGTCACCCGTACCAGCGAACCGGGGCGCTGCTCCCTGGTACAGCACGAACTGAGCGCCGCTCTGGCCGTCATGCTCCCCGACCCGTACGACCTGGTGGACGCCCACGCCGTGGAGGTCACGCTGGCCCTGGACGACAGCGACCAGGAGCGGCTGGACCGGTTGGCCGCCATCCGCAAGGAGCAGGCGGTCTGGGAGCACGAACGACGCCACGAGCAGGACCGCCGGGAGTATCTGCACTCGGACGTACTGCGGGACACCGGCAGCGCCGTGGTGTGGTGGCTGACCCGCAACGGCGAGCAGATCGACCGGACCGTCGACGACCTCGGAGTCCTTGCGCAGCTCACGTCGGCGGCCAACAACGAGGAGATCCCGGATCTGCTGCGCGAACTGATCACCGAACCACCCGCGTCCGAACCGGTCTGGGGCGTGACGGACACGGCCCCGTCCGCCCCCCGCACAGCCGCCGACCTTCTCGGCGACTTCTTCCGGGAGACCGGGATCAACCCGGACGAGAACGAGAACGCGCTGATGGTCGACATGCTGGCGAGCGCGGCGGCGAAGAAGGACCCCCGAGCCGCCGAGGAGATCCGGCGCCGGTACGGGAGCATCCGGCGCACCGAGGAGGAGGCCGCGGCTCCTGACGTTCCCGCCCCCTCGCCGAACGGCGACGGCCCGACGCCCGCCGTGAACGGTGTGGGCCCGCACCCGGAATGACCCCTGACACGACTGAGGCCCGGCACCCCCGAAGGGAAGCCGGGCCTCAGCCACGTCACTCCGCGCGGGTCAGACCCCCGCGGCCTTGCGCAGGGCCTCGACGCGGGTCGGCTGCTCCCAGGTGAACTCGGGGAGGGCGCGGCCGAAGTGGCCGTAGGCGGCCGTCTTGGCGTAGATGGGGCGGAGGAGGTCGAGGTCGCGGATGATCGCGGCCGGGCGGAGGTCGAAGACCTCGCTGATGGCGCTCTCGATCTTCTCGGGGTCGACGGTGGCGGTGCCGAAGGTCTCGACGAAGAGGCCGACCGGCTCGGCCTTGCCGATGGCGTAGGCGACCTGGACCTCGCAGCGCGAGGCCAGACCGGCGGCGACGACGTTCTTGGCGACCCAGCGCATGGCGTAGGCGGCCGAGCGGTCGACCTTGGACGGGTCCTTGCCGGAGAAGGCACCGCCCCCGTGGCGGGCCATGCCGCCGTAGGTGTCGATGATGATCTTGCGGCCGGTGAGGCCGGCGTCGCCCATCGGGCCGCCGATCTCGAAGCGGCCGGTCGGGTTGACCAGCAGGCGGTAGCCCTCGGTGTCCAGCTTGATGCCGTCGTCCAGGAGCGCCTTCAGCTCCGGCTCCACGACGAACTCGCGGATGTCGGGTGCCAGCAGCGAGTCGAGGTCGATGTCGGAGGCGTGCTGCGAGGAGACGACGACCGTGTCGAGGCGGGCGGCCTTGTCACCGTCGTACTCGATGGTGACCTGGGTCTTCCCGTCCGGGCGCAGGTAGGGGATGGTGCCGTTCTTGCGGACCTCGGAGAGGCGGCGCGAGAGCCGGTGCGCCAGGTGGATCGGGAGCGGCATGAGCTCGGGCGTCTCGTCGCAGGCGTAGCCGAACATCAGGCCCTGGTCGCCCGCGCCCTGCCGGTCCAGCTCGTCTTCTTCTTCACCTTCGGCGGCACCTCCGACCCGATGCTCGTACGCCGCGTCGACACCCTGCGCGATGTCGGGCGACTGGGAGCCGATGGAGACGGAGACTCCGCAGGAGGCGCCGTCGAAGCCCTTCTTGGAGGAGTCGTAGCCGATCTCCAGGATCTTCTCGCGCACGAGCTGCGCGATCGGCGCGTAGGCCTTGGTCGTGACCTCACCGGCGACGTGCACGAGGCCGGTGGTGATCAACGTCTCCACGGCGACGCGGGAGGAGGGGTCCTCCCGCAGCAGCGCGTCGAGGATCGTGTCGCTGATCTGGTCAGCGATCTTGTCGGGGTGACCCTCGGTCACGGACTCCGAGGTGAAGAGACGGCGGGACACATCGCTCCCTGTGGTTGCAGCGGCTGCTGGCTGATCATGGCCGGACCGTCCGGGAGCTGCGCCCGGCACGGTCCGACGGCAGTTTATCGGTCACAACGCGCCGCCGGGCCAGTTGTCTCGCCTCTTGGGAGCTCTGTGACCAGCGGCACGGCCTTGATCGATACGGAATGTCTCCCTCACAGGCGGCCATTCGTACCGTTTCCACCAGGTTCGGACAGACCTGGTGGGGGGAGTCTGGCACTCATCCCAGGCGGTTGGCCACCAGGTCCCACACCGTGTCGGCGAGGTTCTCCTTACGGCCGTACGGGACGGGGGTCTCGCTGCCGTCCGCGGCGAGGACCACGGCCTCGCTCTCCTCGGCCCCGAAGGTCTTGTTCTCGCCGACCTCGTTGACCACCAGCAGGTCGCACCCCTTGCGGCGGAGCTTGGCCCGGCCGTTGGCGAGGATGTCGTCGGTCTCGGCGGCGAAGCCGACGATCAGCTGGCCGGGCCGGGCCCGGTCGGCGGCCAGCTCGGCCAGGATGTCCGGGTTGCGGACCAGCGCGACCGGCTCGGGCTCCTTGCCCTCCTGCTTCTTGATCTTCCCGGTGGCGTAGGCGGCGGGCCGGAAGTCGGCCACGGCCGCGGCCATCACCACGGCGTCGGCCGTGCCCGCGGCCTGCCGGACGGCGTCGCGCAGTTCCCTCGCCGTGGTGACGTGGACGACGTCGACCCCGGCCGGGTCGGGCAGGGCGGCGTTGGCCGAGAGCAGCGTCACCCGGGCGCCGCGGGCGGCGGCGGTGCGGGCCAGGGCGTACCCCTGCTTGCCGGAGGAGCGGTTGCCGAGGAAGCGGACCGGGTCGAGCGGCTCGCGGGTGCCGCCGGCGCTGACGACGACGTGGCGTCCGGCCAGGTCGCGGTCGGCGGTGCCGCGCTCGCCGACCCGCAGGCAGAGTTCGTAGATCTCGCCGGGGTCGGGCAGCCGGCCCTTGCCGCTGTCGGCGCCGGTGAGGCGGCCGACGGCCGGTTCGATCACGACGGCGCCGCGGCGGCGCAGGGTGGCGACGTTCTCCCGGGTGGCGGGGTGCTCCCACATCTCGGTGTGCATCGCGGGGGCGAAGACCACCGGGCAGCGGGCGGTCAGCAGGGTGTTGGTGAGCAGGTCGTCGGCGAGGCCGTGGGCGGCCTTGGCGAGGACGTCGGCGGTGGCCGGGGCGACGACGACGAGGTCGGCCTGCTGGCCGATGCGGACGTGCGGGACCTCGTGCACGTCGTCCCAGACCTCGGTGGAGACGGGCTGCCCGGAGAGGGCCGCCCAGGTCGGGGCGCCGACGAAGTGGAGCGCGGAGGCGGTGGGCACCACCCGGACCGCATGGCCGGCCTCGGTGAACCTGCGCAGCAGCTCGCACGCCTTGTAGGCGGCGATGCCGCCGGTGACCCCGAGGACGACCCTGAGTCCGTCCCGTCCGCCGCCCCGCGTCCCGTCGGCTGCCGCCACGTCGTCCGCCACCACGTCTCCTCGCCTGTCGTGTCTCGGCTCCGGACGCCTCGATCGGGGCTTCCGGGGGCCCGGGCCCCGGGTACGGGGCCGCCTGGCACCCTATGACACACCACGGGCCCGGCAGCAGTGCTGCCGGGCCCGTGGTGTGCGGGTGCGGTGACGCCGCCGACCAGGTCTTACTGGACGGGGCCCTCGACGGCCTCGGAGGTCAGCAGGCCGGCGTTGATCTCGCGGAGCGCGATCGACAGGGGCTTCTCGTGCACGTGGGTGTCCACCAGCGGACCGACGTACTCCAGCAGGCCCTCGCCGAGCTGCGAGTAGTAGGCGTTGATCTGACGGGCGCGCTTGGCCGCGTAGATCACGAGGCTGTACTTGGAGTCCGTGGCCTCAAGCAGCTCGTCGATCGGCGGGTTGATGATGCCCTCGGGCGTGGTGATGGGAGAGGACACTCTCTAGCCTTCCGAAGAAACTTCTGGGGGACTGCCCGCCGTCGCGGTCCGGTCTCCGGCGCGGCCCGCGGGGCGGGTGCCGGGATCAGGGGCCTCACCGACGGTGGGGCAGGGGATCACAATGAATCACACGATGGATCAGAGAATCTCCATCAAGGCTAGCAGCTCGACGGCGACCGCCTCGACGGAGGTGTTGACCAGGGTGGTGTCGAACTCCGCCTCGGCGGCCAGTTCGATCCTGGCGGCCGCCAGACGGCGCTCGATCACCTCGGCCGACTCGGTGCCGCGCCCGGTGAGGCGGCGGACCAGTTCTTCCCAGCTCGGCGGGGCGAGGAAGACCAGCTGCGCGTCGGCCATCGACTCCTTGACCTGCCGGGCGCCCTGGAGGTCGATCTCCAGCAGGACCGGCTCACCGGCCTCCAGGCGGTCCAGCACGGCGCGCCGGGGCGTGCCGTAGCGGTTGCCGGCGAACTCGGCCCATTCGAGCAGCTCGCCGTTGGCGATCAGCTTGTCGAACTCCTCGTCCGAGACGAAGAAGTACTGGACTCCGTGCTTTTCGCCCGGCCGGGGCTTGCGCGTGGTGGCGGAGACCGAGAGCCAGACCTCGGGGTGCTCCTTGCGCATATGAGCGACGACCGTGCTCTTGCCGACCCCGGAGGGGCCGGAGAGCACGGTCAGTCGCGGACGTGCGTCCGGGGGTACGGGGGAGGTCCCCCGGGGTGTTGCTGCCATGGGGCGATTATTCCAGCTTCCCGGCCTGGACCGGAAAGCAGGCTCGCGTCAGGCCGGGGAGCCCCCGAACTCCCGCTCCAGGGAGGCGATCTGGTTGGAGCCGAGACCGCGCACACGGCGGCTCTCGGAGATGCCGAGCCGCTCCATGATCTGCTTGGCCCGGACCTTGCCCACGCCCGGGAGCGATTCGAGGAGGGCGGAGACCTTCATCTTGCCGATGACGTCGTTCTCCTGGCCCTGCTTGATGACCTCGTGCAGCGAGGCGCCGGAGTGCTTGAGTCGATTCTTGACCTCGGCCCGCTCCCGGCGAGCCGCGGCGGCCTTTTCGAGCGCGGCTGCGCGCTGTTCAGGGGTAAGGGGCGGAAGAGCCACGCCTACGTCACCTCGGATATCGAACTGTCGGATACGAATCCGGCGCAGGACCGATCGGTCCCCCACCGGGGCTGAACGGAGCAACGCGCTTGCTCCGTCGCTCTCGGTGGAGACTAGCGGCCATGGCGTCCCGAGTCAGCGAGAACAGTCGAAAAGTCCTGGTCAGGATCGTCAAGCGGTCCCAGGTATACGACATTCACGACATAAGGGCCGAGATTTTCGGGGTGAAGGGCGCCGCGTCGCGTCGACAACGCGTCAACAGAGCGCCGCCACACCTCCTCCACGAGGATGCGGAACCGCCGCGAGGGCCCTTCACCACGGATATTTTGGTTGAACATTGCAGTTCCGGGGCCGGGACGGGGCGGACCGGCCGCCCCATCCGGACGCCCGGACGCGCGGCTCACGCCACCGCGGCCCGGATCTCGTCGGCGAACCGCTCGGCCGCACCGCGCAGCGCGGCGACATCCGGACCGTGGCGCAGGACGCCACGGCTGACGTTGGGCACCACGAGGTGGGCGGCGGGCCCGAAGACCTTCGGGAGATCGGCCGCCGTCGCCCCCTGCGCCCCGATGCCGGGGGCCAGCAGCGGCCCGCCGATCTCCAGGTCGTACGAGGAGAGGTCGCCCAGGGTCGCGCCGACCACCGCGCCGAAGGAGCCCATCGGGGCGGCGCCCTCGTTGTCGCGGGCGAGGTGGGCCAGCATCGTGGCGCCGACGGTACGGCCGTCGGGGCGCACCGCGTGCTGGACCTCGGCGCCCTCCGGGTTGGAGGTGAGGGCGAGCACGAAGAGGCCGCTGCCGCTCTCGCGGGCCAGTTCCACGGCCGGGGCCAGCGAGCCGTAGCCGAGGTAGGGCGAGACGGTGAGGGCGTCGCTGAAGAGGGGGGCGCCGGGGCTCAGGTAGGTCTGGGCGTAGGCGGTCATGGTGGAGCCGATGTCGCCGCGCTTGGCGTCCATGATCACCAGCGTCCCGGCGTCCCGCAGCTCGGCGACGGCGCCTTCGAGAACGGCCAGGCCCCGCGAGCCGAACCGCTCGAAGAAGGCGCTCTGCGGCTTCACCGAGGCGACGTGCCCGGCGAGCGCGTCGACACTCGCCCGGGTGAACGCGGTCAGCCCCGCGACGTCGTCCCCGAGCCCCCAGTCGGCGAGGAGCGAGGGGTGCGGGTCGATGCCGACGCAGAGCGGCCCGTACGTGTCCATGGCGCGGCGCAGCCGGGCGCCGAAGGGGGCGGGGGCGGCGGGCGGGGTCGTCGTCATGCGGCGGCGTCCTTCCGGGTGTCGGCGCCGACGGCCTCGGCGAGGGTGGCGTGGGGGCTGTCGGCGAGGAGCTCGGCCAGGCCCCGGTGGACGGCGCGGGCGTAGCCGGGGCCGGTGTAGATGAAGGCGCTGTAGCCCTGGACCAGGGTGGCCCCGGCGAGGATGCGCCGCCAGGCGTCCTCGGCGGTCTCCACTCCCCCGACGCCGACCAGGGTCAGGCGGTCGCCGACGCGGGCGTACAGGCGGCGGAGCACCTCCAGGGAGCGGGCCTTCAGGGGCGCGCCGGAGAGGCCGCCGGTCTCGGCGACCAGGGCGGGGTCGGCGGTGAGGCCGAGGCCCTCGCGGGCGATGGTGGTGTTGGTGGCGATGATGCCGTCCAGGCCGAGTTCGACGGCGAGGTCGGCGACGGCGTCGATGTCCTCGTCGGCGAGGTCGGGGGCGATCTTGACCAGCAGCGGGACGCGGCGGCCGGGGACCGAGCGGTCGGCGGCCTCGCGGACGGCGGTGAGCAGCGGGCGCAGGTGGCCGACGGCCTGGAGGTCGCGCAGGCCGGGGGTGTTGGGCGAGGAGACGTTGACGACGAGGTAGTCGGCGTGGGCGGCGAGCCGCTCGGTGGAGGTGACGTAGTCGGCGACGGCCTCGGCCTCGGGGACGGCCTTGGTCTTGCCGATGTTGACGCCGACGGTGGTGCGGAAGACCGGGCGGCGGCCGGTGAGGCGGGCCGCGACGGCGGCGGAGCCCTCGTTGTTGAAGCCCATGCGGTTGATCAGCGCGCGGTCCTCGACCAGGCGGAAGAGGCGCTTGGGCGGGTTGCCCGGCTGGGCCTGGCCGGTGACGGTGCCGATCTCGACGTGGTCGAAGCCGAGCATGGCCATGCCGTCGATGCCGACCGCGTTCTTGTCGAAGCCGGCGGCGAGGCCGAAGGGGCCGTGCATGCGCAGGCCGAGCGCCTCGGTCCGCAGCTCCTGGTGGCGGGGGGCGAAGTACGCGGCGACGAAGGTCCGCACCACCGGGACGCGGGCGGCGAGCCGGATCCAGCGGAAGGCGAGGTGGTGGGCGCGCTCGGCGTCCAGGCGCCGGAAGAACAGGCGGAAGAAGAGCGGGTACATGCGGGACGTCCTCGTCGGGGGCGGGGCGGGGGCCTCATGAAGAGGGGGACACCGTTTCCGGTGTCCCCCTCGGGGCGGTCAGCGGGCGGCGGTGAGCCGCTCGGCGTGTTCCTGGAGGGAACGGACGCCGACGTCGCCGTGGTGCAGGGCGTCGATGCCCTGGACGGCGGCGGCCAGCGCCTGGACCGTGGTCAGGCAGGGCACCGCCCGGGCGACCGCCGCGGTGCGGATGTCGTACCCGTCGAGGCGGCCGCCGGTGCCGTACGGGGTGTTGACGATGAGGTCGACCTCGCCGTCGTGGATCAGCTGGACGATGGTCTTCTCGCCGTCGGGGCCCTCGCCCTCGGACTGCTTGCGGACCACGGTGGCCTTGATGCCGTTGCGGCCGAGCACCTCGGCGGTGCCGGAGGTGGCGAGCAGTTCGAAGCCGTGGGCGACCAGTTCCCGGGCGGGGAAGATCATCGACCGCTTGTCCCGGTTGGCGACCGAGATGAAGGCGCGGCCCTTGGTGGGCAGCGGGCCGTACGCCCCGGCCTGGGACTTGGCGTAGGCGGTGCCGAAGACGGCGTCGATGCCCATGACCTCGCCGGTCGAGCGCATCTCCGGGCCGAGGACGGTGTCCACGCCGCGGCCGTGGATATCGCGGAAGCGGCTCCACGGCATGACGGCCTCCTTGACGGAGATCGGCGCGTCGGCCGGCAGGGTGCCGCCGTCGCCGGCCGCCGGGAGCAGCCCCTCGGCGCGCAGCTCGGCGACGGTGGCGCCGAGCGAGATGCGGGCCGCCGCCTTGGCCAGCGGCACCGCGGTGGCCTTCGAGGTGAAGGGCACGGTCCGCGAGGCGCGCGGGTTGGCCTCCAGGACGTAGAGGATGTCGCCGGAGAGGGCGAACTGGATGTTGATCAGTCCGCGCACCCCGACGCCCCGGGCGATGGCCTCGGTGGAGGCGCGCAGCCGCTTGATGTCGTAGCCGCCGAGGGTGATCGGGGGCAGGGCGCACGCCGAGTCGCCGGAGTGGATGCCGGCCTCCTCGATGTGCTCCATGACGCCGCCGAGGTACAGCTCGGTGCCGTCGTAGAGGGCGTCGACGTCGATCTCGATGGCGTCGTCGAGGAAGCGGTCGACCAGGACCGGCCGCGAGGGGCTGATCTCGGTGGACTCGTCGATGTACGCGGAGAGCCGGGCCTCGTCGTAGACGATCTCCATGCCGCGGCCGCCGAGGACGTAGCTCGGGCGGACCAGGACCGGGTAGCCGATCTCGTCGGCGATGGCCTTGGCCTCGTCGAAGGTGGTGGCGGTGCCGTGCTTGGGGGCGGGCAGCCCGGCCTCGGCGAGGACGCGGCCGAAGGCGCCGCGGTCCTCGGCGGCGTGGATCGCCTCCGGCGGGGTGCCGACGACGGGCACGCCGTTGTCCTTGAGGGCCTGGGCGAGGCCGAGCGGGGTCTGGCCGCCGAGCTGGACGATGACGCCCGCGACGGGTCCTGCCTGCTGCTCGGCGTGGACGATCTCCAGGACGTCCTCCAGGGTGAGCGGCTCGAAGTAGAGCCGGTCGGAGGTGTCGTAGTCGGTGGAGACGGTCTCCGGGTTGCAGTTGACCATGACGGTCTCGTACCCGGCGTCGGAGAGCGCGAAGGAGGCGTGGACGCAGGAGTAGTCGAACTCGATGCCCTGGCCGATGCGGTTCGGGCCGGAGCCCAGGATGATCACCGCGGGCTTCTCGCGCGGCGCGACCTCGCTCTCCTCGTCGTAGGAGGAGTAGAAGTACGGGGTCTTCGCGGCGAACTCGGCGGCGCAGGTGTCGACCGTCTTGTAGACCGGGCGGACGCCGAGGGCGTGCCGGACCTCGCGGACGACGTCCTCGCGCAGGCCGCGCAGGGCGGCGATCTGGCTGTCGGAGAAGCCGTGGCGCTTGGCGTGGGCGAGCAGCTCGGGGGTCAGCTCGCGCGCCTCGGCCAGCTCGTCGGCGGTCTCCTTGACGAGGAAGAGCTGGTCGGTGAACCAGGGGTCGATCTTCGTCGCGGCGAAGACCTCCTCCTGGGTGGCACCGGCCCGGATCGCCTCCATGACGGTGTTGATGCGGCCGTCGGTGGGGCGGACCGCCTCGCGCAGCAGCGCGTCCTTGTCGCCGGTGGGGCCGGTGAAGGCGAACTGGCTGCCCTTCTTCTCCAGCGAGCGGAGCGCCTTCTGGAGCGCCTCGGTGAAGTTCCGGCCGATCGCCATGGCCTCGCCCACCGACTTCATGGTGGTGGTGAGGGTGGAGTCGGCGGAGGGGAACTTCTCGAAGGCGAAGCGGGGGGCCTTGACGACGACGTAGTCGAGCGTCGGCTCGAAGGAGGCCGGGGTCTGCTCGGTGATGTCGTTGGGGATCTCGTCGAGGGTGTAGCCGACGGCGAGCTTGGCGGCGATCTTGGCGATCGGGAAGCCGGTCGCCTTGGAGGCGAGCGCCGAGGAGCGGGAGACGCGCGGGTTCATCTCGATGACGATGATCCGGCCGTCCTCGGGATTGACCGCGAACTGGATGTTGCAGCCGCCGGTGTCGACGCCGACCTCGCGGATGATCGCGATGCCGATGTCCCGCAGCCGCTGGTACTCGCGGTCGGTGAGGGTCATGGCGGGGGCGACGGTGATGGAGTCGCCGGTGTGCACGCCCATCGGGTCGAAGTTCTCGATGGAGCAGACGACCACGACGTTGTCGTTGCGGTCGCGCATCAGCTCCAGCTCGTACTCCTTCCACCCCAGGATCGATTCTTCGAGGAGCACCTCGGTGGTGGGCGAGAGGGTCAGGCCCTGCCCGGCGATGCGGCGCAGCTCCTCCTCGTCGTGGGCGAAGCCGGAGCCGGCGCCGCCCATGGTGAAGGAGGGGCGGACGACGACCGGGTAGCCGCCCAGCTCCTCGACGCCGGCGAGGACGTCGTCCATGGAGTGGCAGATGACCGAGCGGGCGGACTCGCCGTGGCCGATCTTCTCGCGGACGGCCTCGACGACGCCCTTGAAGAGGTCGCGGTCCTCGCCCTTGTTGATCGCCTCGACGTTGGCGCCGATCAGCTCGACGCCGTACTCGTCGAGGATTCCGGCGCCGTGCAGGGAGATCGCGGTGTTGAGCGCGGTCTGGCCGCCGAGGGTGGGCAGGAGGGCGTCGGGGCGCTCCTTGGCGATGATCTTCTCAACGTACTCGGGGGTGATCGGCTCGACGTACGTGGCGTCGGCGATCTCCGGGTCGGTCATGATCGTCGCCGGGTTGGAGTTGACCAGGATGACGCGCAGGCCCTCGGCCTTGAGCACGCGGCAGGCCTGGGTGCCGGAGTAGTCGAACTCGGCGGCCTGGCCGATGACGATCGGGCCGGAGCCGATGACCAGGACGGACTGGATATCGGAGCGCTTAGGCACGCTGGCCCTCCATCAGGGTGACGAAACGGTCGAAGAGGTAGGCGGCGTCGTGCGGGCCGGCCGCTGCTTCGGGGTGGTACTGGACGGAGAAGGCGGGCCGGTCGAGCAGGCGCAGGCCCTCCACCACGTTGTCGTTGAGGCAGACGTGGGAGACCTCGGCGCGGCCGTAGGGGGTCTCGGAGACCTTGTCGAGGGGCGCGTCGACGGCGAAGCCGTGGTTGTGCGCGGTGACCTCGACCTTGCCGGTGGAGCGGTCCTGGACGGGCTGGTTGATGCCCCGGTGGCCGTACTTCAGCTTGAAGGTGCCGAAGCCGAGGGCGCGGCCGAGGATCTGGTTGCCGAAGCAGATGCCGAAGAGCGGCGTGCCCCGCTCCAGGACGGCGCGCATCAGCGCGACCGGGTGGTCGGCGGTGGCGGGGTCGCCGGGGCCGTTGGAGAAGAAGACACCGTCGGGCTTGACGGCCCAGATGTCCTCGGCGGTGGCAGTGGCCGGCAGCACGTGCACCTCGATGCCGCGCTCGGCCATCCGGTGCGGGGTCATCCCCTTGATGCCGAGGTCGACGGCGGCGACGGTGAACTTCTTCTCGCCGATCGCCGGGACCACGTACGCCTGCTCGGTGGCGACCTCGGCGGAGAGGTCGGCGCCCTTCATCTCGGGGGCCTGGCGGACCCGCTCCACCAGGGCGGCCTCGTCGGCGAGCTGCTCGCCGGAGAAGATGCCGACGCGCATGGCGCCGCGCTCGCGCAGGTGGCGGGTGAGGGCGCGGGTGTCGACGCCGGAGATGCCGACGACGCCCTGCCGCTCCAGCTCCTCGTCGAGGGAGCGCTGGGAGCGCCAGTTGGAGGCGCGGCGGGCGGGGTCGCGGACGACGTAGCCGGAGACCCAGATCCTGCGGGACTCGGGGTCCTCGTCGTTGACGCCGGTGTTGCCGACGTGCGGGGCCGTCATGACGACGACCTGGCGGTGGTAGGAGGGGTCGGTCAGGGTCTCCTGGTAGCCGGTCATGCCGGTGGAGAACACCGCCTCACCGAAGGTCTCCCCCACGGCCCCGTAGGCGCGGCCGCGGAAGGTGCGGCCGTCCTCCAGGACGAGTACGGCGGGAGCCTGGCCGGCTCCCCGGGTGGAGGTCGTCATCGTGCGGTGCCTTCCGTCGTGCGGTCGTGGTGCGGGTGGGGGGCGGCGGACGCGGCGGCGGCGTCCTCGGCCTCCAGGGTGCCGAGGGCCTTGACCCAGGTGGGGTGCTCGGCGGCCCGGTCGGAGCGGAAGCCGGAGTCGATCACCTGGTCCCCGTGGGTCCAGGTGACGACCAGCAGGCCGCCCTCGGGCAGGACCTTGCCGGCGATGCCCTTGTCGAGGCGGGCGCCGAGGAGGGCCTCGGCGGGGACGAAGAAGCCGGCGGCGCCGGGGCGGACCACGTCGAGCCCCTCGGGGTGGAGGGTCAGCTCGGCGCGGCTGCGGGTGCCCAGGCCCCCGGCGACGATCCGGTCCAGCCACTGCCCCGCGGTGGTGGAGCCGTGGTAGCGGCCGGTCAGGGTGAGGGTGGCCGGGGCGAGGCCCTCGGGGGTGGTGTGCAGCTCGGGCAGGCCGGACTGGAGGGTCCCGCGCCACTTCCACCCTTCGCGCATCAGCCAGTAGACGAGGGCGACGAAGAGGGCGAGGCCGACGAGCCAGCCGATGCGCGCGGCCCAGTCCGTCACCTCCGCCGACTTCTGCTCGGCGGCCAGAGTCATCAGTACAGGTGTCACGCCAGCTTCCCGTCCACTACCGTTGCCCGGCCCCGCAGGAAGGTGTGGGTGACGCGTCCCGGCAGCTCACGGCCCTCGTAGGGGGTGTTGCGGCTGCGGGAGGCGAAGCCCGCGGGGTCCACGTCTCCACGGTAATCGGGATCGACCAGGGTGAGGTTGGCGGGCTCTCCCGCGGCGACCGGGCGGCCCTGCCCCGCGATGCCGGAGATGGCGGCCGGGCGCAAGGACATCCGGTCGGCGACGCCGGCCCAGTCGAGCAGGCCGGTGTCGACCATCGTCTGCTGGACCACGGAGAGCGCCGTCTCCAGGCCGACCATGCCCATGGCCGCGGCGGGCCACTCGCAGTCCTTGTCCTCGTGGGGGTGCGGGGCGTGGTCGGTGGCGACGCAGTCGATGGTGCCGTCGGCCAGGGCCGCGCGCAGCGCCAGGACGTCGGCCTCGGTGCGCAGTGGCGGGTTGACCTTGTAGACCGGGTTGTAGGTGCGCACCAGCTCGTCGGTGAGGAGCAGGTGGTGCGGGGTGACCTCGGCGGTGACGTTCCACCCCTTGGACTTGGCCCAGCGGACGATCTCCACGGAGCCGGCGGTGGAGAGGTGGCAGATGTGCACGCGCGAGCCGACGTGGGCGGCGAGCAGCACGTCGCGGGCGATGATCGACTCCTCGGCGACGGCGGGCCAGCCGCCGAGACCGAGTTCGGCGGAGACGACGCCCTCGTTCATCTGGGCGCCCTCGGTGAGCCGGGGCTCCTGGGCGTGCTGGGCGACGACGCCGTCGAACGCCTTCACGTACTCCAGGGCGCGGCGCATGATCACCGCGTCGTCGACGCACTTGCCGTCGTCGGAGAAGACCCGGACGTTCGCCGCCGAGTCGTGCATCGCGCCCAGCTCGGCGAGGTGCTTGCCCTCCAGGCCGACGGTGACGGCGCCGACGGGCTGCACGTCGCAGTAGCCGGACTCCTTGCCGAGCCGCCAGACCTGCTCGACCACGCCGGCGGTGTCGGCGACGGGGAAGGTGTTGGCCATGGCGTGCACGGCGGTGTAGCCGCCCGCGGCGGCGGCGCGGGTGCCGGTGAGGACGGTCTCGGAGTCCTCGCGGCCGGGCTCGCGCAGGTGGGTGTGGAGGTCGACCAGGCCGGGGAGGAGGACCAGGCCCCCGGCCTCGATCACCCGGGCGCCCTCGGCGTCGAGGCCGGTGCCGACGGCGGCCACGGTCTCCCCGTCGATCAGGACGTCCTGCGGTTCGCCGCCGAGCAGGCGCGCCCCGCGGATCAGCGTCTTGGTGTGGGCGGTCATGATGCGTGGTTCTCCTCGGAGGCGGGGGCGGAGCGGTTCTGGGCGACGGCGGGCTCGTTCCCGCCCAGCAGCAGGTAGAGGACGGCCATCCGCACGGAGACGCCGTTGGTGACCTGCTCGACGACGGTGCAGCGCGGCGAGTCGGCGACCTCGGCGGTGATCTCCATGCCGCGGACCATCGGGCCGGGGTGCATGACGATGGCGTCGGCGGGCATCTTCGCCATCCGCTCCCCGTCCAGCCCGTACCGGCGGGCGTACTCGCGCTCGGTCGGGAAGTACGCGGCGTTCATCCGCTCGCGCTGCACCCGGAGCATCATCACGGCGTCCGAGCGGTCGAGCACCTTGTCCAGGCTGTACGAGACCTCGCAGGGCCAGTTCTCGACGCCGACCGGCACCAGGGTGGGCGGGGCGACGAGGGTGACGTGGGCGCCGAGGGTGTGCAGCAGGTCGACGTTGGAGCGGGCGACGCGGCTGTGCAGGATGTCGCCGACGATGGTGACCCGGCGGCCGGCCAGGTCCTGGCCGAGGCCGGCGTCGGGCCCGACCAGGCGGCGGCGGAGCGTGAAGGCGTCCAGCAGGGCCTGGGTGGGGTGCTGGTGGGTGCCGTCGCCGGCGTTGATGACGGCGGCGTCGATCCAGCCGGAGGTGGCGAGCCGGAAGGGCGCGCCGGAGGCGCCGTGCCGGATGACGACGGCGTCGACGCCCATCGCCTCCAGGGTCTGGGCGGTGTCCTTGAGCGACTCGCCCTTGGAGACCGAGGACCCCTTGGCGGTGAAGTTGATGACGTCGGCGGAGAGGCGCTTCTCGGCGGCCTCGAAGGAGATGCGGGTCCGCGTCGAGTCCTCGAAGAAGAGGTTGACGACGGTCCGGCCGCGCAGGGTGGGCAGTTTCTTGATCGGCCGGTCGGCTACCCGGGCCATCTCCTCGGCGGTGTCGAGGATGAGGACGGCGTCGTCGCGGGTGAGGTCGGCGGCCGAGATGAGGTGGCGCATCATCGGTGGGCTCCGTGCGTTCGGGAGGTTTCGGGCATGCGGGGACACCCTGGTCCGGCGGCCGGCACGCGCGGGGCGTGGACGGCGACGGGACCGCGGTGGGGTGCTACTTGCCGCCTGCCGGGGCGGGGTCCAGGGGCCCGGCGCCGAGCAGGACCGCGTCGCGGCCGTCCTCCTCGGAGAGCTGGACCTTGACCGTCTCCCGCAGCGACGTGGGGAGGTTCTTGCCGACGTAGTCGGCGCGGATCGGCAGCTCGCGGTGGCCGCGGTCGACGAGGACGGCGAGCTGCACGGCGCGGGGCCGGCCGATGTCGCCGAGGGCGTCGAGGGCGGCGCGGACGGTGCGGCCGGAGAAGAGCACGTCGTCGACGAGGACGACGAGGCGTCCGTCGATCCCGTCGGCGGGGATCTCGGTGCGGCCGATGGCCCGTGCGGGCTTCAGCCGCAGGTCGTCGCGGTACATGGTGATGTCCAGCGAGCCGGCCGGGACGGGGCGCGAGGTGATCTCGGCGAGCTTGGCCGCCAGCCGCTCGGCGAGATGGACGCCGCGGGTGGGGATGCCGAGCAGGACCACGTCGTCGGCGCCCTTGGCGCGTTCGACGATCTCGTGGGCGATGCGGGTGAGGACCCGGCCGATGTCGGGGCCTTCGAGAACGGGGCGGGCCTCGTAGGGCCCGGTGTTCTCCGGGGTGGTGGCGTTCACGGGGAACGGACCTCCTTCTCCGCCTCACGGGACGGTTCTTAAAGGACGTCGGGATGTGCGTCGTCCACCGTACCAGCGACCGGGAGATGCCTGGTCACCCCCTTGGCCCCCACCCGGCCCAACGGAGACCGACGGGTCCGCGGGGCCCCGGGGACCGGGCCCCCTGCGGGCCGGGGCGCCCCGGGACCGGCCCGCGGCCGCTCCGGGACCCTCGTTCGGCTTGACGCAGCCAAGTAACGCTGCGTAACCTCACAGTGAGTTACCAGTCTTCGTCCGGGGAGCCACATGTCCAGCGAATACGCAAAACAGCTCGGGGCCAAGCTCCGCGCCATCCGCACGCAGCAGGGCCTTTCCCTCCACGGCGTCGAGGAGAAGTCCCAGGGCCGCTGGAAGGCGGTCGTGGTCGGTTCGTACGAGCGCGGGGACCGCGCCGTCACCGTGCAGCGGCTCGCCGAGCTCGCGGACTTCTACGGCGTCCCCGTGCAGGAGCTGCTGCCGGGCACGACCCCCGGCGGCGCCGCCGAGCCCCCGCCGAAGCTCGTCCTCCAGCTGGAGCGCCTGGCCAACGTCCCGCCGGAGAAGGCGGGCCCCCTCCAGCGGTACGCGGCCACCATCCAGTCGCAGCGCGGGGACTACAACGGCAAGGTCCTCTCCATCCGCCAGGACGACCTGCGCACCCTCGCGGTCATCTACGACCAGTCGCCCTCGGTCCTCACCGAGCAGCTGATCAGCTGGGGCGTCCTCGACTCCGACGCGCGTCGCGCCGTCGCCCACGAGGACAGCTGACCGGCACCACGACAGTGCAGCGCCACGCCTGAGGGCGGTCCCGGAGGTTTCCGGGGCCGCCCTCAGGCGCGTCCGGAGGCCGCCGCCCGGCCCCCGGAACGACGAGAGCCCGCGACCGTGACGGCTGCGGGCTCTCGCGGTGTACGGGTGGATCAGGCGCGGCGCAGACCCGGCTTCAGCTCCTTGAAGCGGGCGAGCAGGCCGTTGACGAAGGCCGGGGAGTCGTCCGTGGAGAACTCCTTGGCCAGCTGGACGGCCTCGTCCAGCACGACCGCGTCCGGCGTCGTGTCGACCCAGATCAGCTCGTAGGCGCCGAGCCGCAGGATGTTGCGGTCGACGACGGGCATCCGGTCGAGGGTCCAGTCGACGGCGTACTGCGCGATGAGCTCGTCGATGCGCCGCTCGTGCTCGGCGTACCCCTCGACGAGTTCCATCGTGTACTCGCTGACCGGCGGCTGCCGGGTGTCGGAGCGTGCGTGCCGAATCCAGTCGGCGAGGACGGTCAGCACGTCGGTGGAGCGCTGATCGGCCTCGAAGAGGATCTGGAAGGCGCGCTTGCGGGCCGTATTGCGAGCAGCCACGGCTAGCTGTTCACCCGGCCGAGGTAGTCGCTCGTACGGGTGTCGACCTTGATCTTCTCACCGGTGGTGATGAAGAGCGGGACGTTGATCTGGTGGCCCGTCTCCAGGGTCGCCGGCTTGGTGCCGCCGGTGGAGCGGTCGCCCTGGACGCCCGGCTCGGTCTCCTGGATGACCAGCTCGACGGCGGCCGGCAGCTCCACGAAGAGCACCTCGCCCTCGTGCTGGGCGACGGTCGCCGTGAAGCCCTCGATGAGGAAGTTGGCGGCGTCACCGACGGCCTTGCGGTCGACGTGCAGCTGGTCGTACGTCTCCATGTCCATGAAGACGAAGTAGTCGCCGTCCATGTACGAGAACTGCATGTCGCGCTTGTCGACAGTGGCCGTCTCGACCTTGACGCCGGCGTTGAAGGTCTTGTCGACGACCTTTCCGGACAGCACGTTCTTCAGCTTGGTGCGCACGAAGGCAGGGCCCTTGCCGGGCTTGACGTGCTGGAACTCGACTACGGACCAGAGCTGGCCCCCGTCGAGCTTGAGCACCATGCCGTTCTTGAGGTCGTTCGTGGAAGCCACGTTTGCGGAATCTCCTGGACGAATGGGTGTCTCCCCCCTGACCTGTCGGTCAGCGGGGAGCTGGTGGGACCTCGGGTGCGCGCACAGGCCGGGGCTAGAGCGCGAGCAGCTCCTTGGTCGTGATCGTGAGTAGCTCGGGTCCGCCGTCCGCCTCGGGGCGCACGACGAGCGTGTCGTCGATCCGGACTCCGCCCCGGCCCGGGAGGTGGACTCCCGGTTCGACGGTGACCGGCACACGAGCGTCCAGTTTACCCATGGCCGCAGGGGCGATCTGCGGGTCCTCCACGTTTTCCAGGCCGACACCGTGCCCGGTGACGGGGGCGAGGCCCTCGGTGTACCCCGCACCGGTGAGCACCTGACGGGCCGCCCGGTCGACGTCGCGGCAGGCCGCGCCGGGTGTGAGGGCCTCCCGGCCGGCCCGCTGGGCGGCGAAGACCAGGTCGTACAGCTCCACCTGCCAGTCGGCCGGGGTGGTGCCGATGACGAAGGTCCGGCCGATCGCGCAGCGGTAGCCGCGGTAGACCGCGCCGAGACTCACGGTGAGGAAGTCGCCCTCCTCGACCCGGCGGTCGGTGGGCTGGTGGCGGGCGAGGCCCGCGTTGGGCCCGGTCCCCACCGAGCTGGCGAAGGCGGGTCCGTCGGCGCCGTGGTCGATGAGGCGGCGCTCCAGCTCCAGGGCGAGGTGCCGCTCGGTACGGCCGACCAGGATCGACTCCAGGAGTTCGCCGAGCGCCTGGTCGGTGATCTCGGCGGCGATCCGCAGGCAGGAGATCTCCTCCTCGTCCTTGACGTACCGCAGCTGCTCGACGGCGCCGCCCAGGTCGGTGAGGGCGATACCGGGGGCGGCGGAGGCCATCGCCCGGTGCCGGGCCACCGTCAGGTCGTGCTCCTCGACCGCGACGGGACGCCGGTCCTGGCGCAGCGCGAGGGTGGCGGCGGCGACCGCCGGGTCGGCGCCGGGGCCGTCCAGGAGCTGGAGCCGGAGCGCCTCGTCGGGCCTCCCCTCCTCGGGCCGCGCGCCGGGCGCAACGGCGCAGAGCAGCACGTCGGCGCCGGGATCGTGGACGCCGAGCAGCAGGGCGGCCCGTTCGGGGGCGGTGCCGGTCAGGTAGCGGATGTTGGCCGGGCGGGAGACCACGGCGGCGGCGTCTCCGGCCGCCGCGCAGCGCTCCCGCAGCCGCTGCCTGCGGGCTTGGTACACGTCGTACGCGTGCGGGGCCTCGGACATGTTCCGAGCCTACGAGCGGCTCGGCGCACCGGCCGGTTCAGCGCGTCCGACCGGGCACCGGGGCGCTCGGGGCGGGCCCGGTCACCCCGGCCCGGTCACCACTGGGGCGGGCTGGCGATGGCGCGGGCGAGGACGTCGTCGAGGGCCCGGGCGGTCTGCGCGGCGTCGAGGTGCGAGTTGTCGATGATCGGCAGCCCGGAGCCGTACCAGCCGGCCATCCGGCCGTGGATGCGGGCCACCTCCTCGTCGGAGAGGCGGCGGTTGCCGTGGCGCTGGGAGTTGCGCTCCAGGACGATCTCCAGCCCGGGGAGCAGGACCACGGGGAGCAGCCCGGGGCCGACGTGGCGCTTCCAGCCGCCGAGGCCGATCACCGGCCGGTCGGGGAAGACGGCGTCGTCGAGGATGCAGGAGATGCCGTTGGCGAGGAAGTTGCGGGCGGAGAAGCCGCAGGTGCGGCGGGCGAGGCGGTACTGGGCCTCGGAGTGGTCGTTCCATCCGGCCTGCGGGTCGGCGAAGCCGGAGCGGACCCATTCGCGGACGTCGTCCAGGCTGATGTGGGCGGTGGGCACGCGGCGTTGTTCGGCCCAGAGCCGGGCGACGGTGGTCTTCCCCGCTCCGGCCGGGCCTATGAGCAGCACCGCGAGGGTGGTGCTGCCGGTGTCGGCCTGCCCGGCGCCGGGCGGCGGGCTCGGCATCGCCACCGGCCCGCCGGGCGGCAGCTGCACGTGGCCGGTGCCCTCCGGCGGGACCGAGGCCGGGGGGACGGGCGGGGTCGGGCCGGCCTGGGCGGGGTGCGGGGTGCGCCCGGAGGGCACGTTCCCGACGAAGCCCGGAGGCTGGGCGGGGTGCGGCGGCTGGGGCGGCGGCCCGGGGTGCGGGGGCTGGGCGGGCGGTGTGCCCTGGGGCCAGTCGGCGCCGGCCGTGGCCTGCTGGTGGTAAGGCGGCAGCGGAGGCCCCCCTGCGTGCTGCATCCGGTGCCACTCCGTCTCGTTGGGCAACTGGCGTGGGGCGCGCGGCGCCCGGGGGAAGCCCCCGGCCGCCGGTGCGCTACCGAACGGTACCGTCCCCGCCGGGTGTTGTGTGAACGAGCGGGCAGGTCACGGCGTGCCCGGCGGCGGGCGGACGGCTCCGCCGCGCCGCCGGGCACCGCCGGTCAGTCCGCGACCTCGCCGTAGGCGCCGAGCATGACGGCCGGGTCCGGGCCCTCCAGGACGGTGGGGCGGGCCAGGCCGTCCAGGACGATGAAGCGCAGCGTGTCACCGCGGGACTTCTTGTCGACCTTCATGTTCTCGACCAGCTTGGGCCACTGGTCGTAGCGGTAGGTCAGCGGCAGGCCGACCGCCTCCAGGACGGTGCGGTGCCGGTCGGCGGTGGCGTCGTCGAGCCGTCCGGCGAGGCGGCCCAGCTCGGCGGCGTAGAGCATGCCGACGGCGACGGCGGCGCCGTGCCGCCACTCGTAACGCTCGTTCTTCTCGATGGCGTGGCCCAGGGTGTGGCCGTAGTTGAGGATCTCGCGGCGGCCGGACTCCTTGAGGTCCTCGGAGACCACCTCGGCCTTGACCCGGATGGAGCGCTCGATGAGTTCGGCGGTGTGCGGCCCGGCGGGGGTGCGGGCGGCGGCCGGGTCGGCCTCGATGAGGTCGAGGATGACCGGGTCGGCGATGAAGCCGGCCTTGATGATCTCGGCGAGGCCGCTGACGTAGTCGTGGACCGGCAGCGACTCCAGCGCGGCCAGGTCGCAGAGGACCCCGGCCGGCGGGTGGAAGGCGCCGACGAGGTTCTTGCCCTCGGCGGTGTTGATGCCGGTCTTGCCGCCGACGGCCGCGTCGACCATGGCCAGCACGGTGGTCGGGACGGCGACCCAGCGCACCCCGCGCAGCCAGCTCGCCGCGACGAAGCCGGCGAGGTCGGTGGTGGCGCCGCCGCCGACGCCGACGATGACGTCGGTGCGGGTGAAGCCGGACTGGCCGAGCGCCTTCCAGCAGTAGGCGGCGACCTCGGCGGTCTTGGCCTCCTCGGCATTGGGCACCTGGACGGCGATGGCCTCGTACCCCTGGTCGGCGAGGTCGGCCCGGAGCGCCTCCCCGGTCTCGGCCAGCGCCTCGGGGTGGATGACGGCGACCCGGCGGGCCTGCTCGCCGATGAGGCCGGGCAGCTCCCCGAGGAGCCGGCGGCCGATCAGTACCTCGTACGGGTCGGTGCCTGCGGTGGCGCCGACCGGGATACGCAGGGTCATGCGTGCTTCAACTCCAGTGCGTCGAGGACCGCTTCGGCGACCTCTTCGGGGGTGCGGTGGTCGGTGGCGACCTCGGCGCGGGCGACCTCGGTGTAGAGGTGGCGGCGGGCCTCCATCAGTTCGCGCCACTGCCGGCGCGGGTTGACGGCGAGCAGCGGCCGGGCGGTGGCCAGGCCGGTGCGCCGTACCGCCTCGTCGACCTGCATCGACAGGTAGACGACCGGCCGGCCGGCGAGCAGCGCCCGGGTCTCCGGGGCGAGGACGGCGCCGCCGCCCAGGGCCAGGACGCCGGGGTGGCTCTCGACGGCGGCGGCGACGGCTCGGCGCTCCAGCTCGCGGAAGTGGGGCTCGCCGTCGTCGACGAAGATCTCGGCGATCTCGCGGCCCTCGGCGGCGACGATGTCGGCGTCGGTGTCGCGGTAGGTGTGGCCGAGCCGCTCGGCGAGCAGCGCTCCGACGGTGGACTTGCCGACGCCCATCGGTCCGACGAGGACCAGGCAGGGACCGGCGCTCACCGGACGGGGAGGTGGTCGAGGTAGCCGGAGACGTTGCGGCGGGTCTCGGCGACGCTGTCGCCGCCGAACTTCTCCGCCACGGCGTCGGCGAGGACGAGGGCGACCATCGCCTCGGCGACGATGCCGGCGGCCGGGACGGCGCAGACGTCGGAGCGCTGGTGGTGGGCCTTGGCGGGCTCACCGGTGGCGACGTCGACGGTGCCGAGCGCGCGGGGCACGGTGGCGATGGGCTTCATGGCGGCCCGCACCCGCAGCACCTCGCCGGTGGTCAGGCCACCCTCGGTGCCGCCGGAGCGGCCCGAGGCGCGGCGGATGCCGTCGTCGGTGACGACGATCTCGTCGTGGGCCTGCGAACCGGGCACCCGGGCCAGGTCGAAACCGTCGCCGACCTCGACGCCCTTGATCGCCTGGATGCCCATGAGGGCGCCGGCCAGCCGCGCGTCGAGCCGCCGGTCCCAGTGGACGTGCGAGCCGAGCCCGACCGGCACGCCGTGGGCGACGACCTCGACCACACCGCCGAGGGTGTCGCCGTCCTTGTGGGCCTGGTCGATCTCGGCGACCATCGCGGCGGACGCCTCCGGGTCCAGGCAGCGCACCGGGTCGGCGTCGAGCCGCTCCACGTCGCCGGGAAGCGGGAGGGTGCCGTACGGCGCCTTGGCGGCGGCCAGCTCCACGACGTGCGAGACGATCTCGATCCCGGCCGTCTCCTTCAGGTACGAGCGGGCGACGGCGCCGAGCGCGACCCGGGCGGCGGTCTCGCGGGCGGAGGCGCGCTCCAGGATCGGGCGGGCCTCGTCGAAGCCGTACTTCTGCATCCCGGCGAGGTCGGCGTGGCCGGGCCTCGGGCGGGTGAGGGGGGCGTTGCGGGCGAGGGCGGCCAGCTCCTCGGGGTCGACCGGGTCGGCCGCCATGACCTGCTCCCACTTGGGCCACTCGGTGTTGCCCACCATCACGGCGACCGGGGAGCCGAGGGTCAGCCCGTGGCGGACCCCGCCGAGGAAGGTGACCTCGTCACGCTCGAACTTCATCCGGGCGCCGCGACCGTAGCCGAGCCGCCGCCGGGCCAGATGGTCGGCGACCATCTCCGTGGTGATCGGCACCCCGGCGGGAAGTCCCTCCAGAGTGGCCACCAGTGCGGGTCCGTGCGACTCCCCCGCGGTCAGCCAACGCAGCCTGCTCAACGGTGCTCCTCCTGCTCGCGCCCGGTCTCTGCGGCGCGGCCGGGGGGCGCGTCCCCTGCCCGCCGCGTCCGATCCTCCCACGCCGGGCGGGCCGGTGCGGCAGCCGGTCCAACGGGTGGAACACCCGAGCCCCGGCGGCCGCGCCGGAAGGGAGGAGTCCGGTCAGCGGGCGGCCAGGGCCGAGGTGCCCGCCGCGCGCATCGCCGCGAGGGGCGCGGCCGGCACGCCGGTCATCTGCTCGACCTGGAGGACGGCCTGGTGGACCAGGAGGTCGAGCCCGCCGAGGACGGTGCCGCCGCGCCCGGCCCAGCGGGCGGCGAGCGGGGTCGGCCACGGCTCGTAGAGCACGTCGAAGAGGGTTCCGGGCGCCTCCGGCACGTCGGCGGCGAGCGCGTCGGCGGCCCCGGCCGGGGTGGTGGCGACGACCAGCGGGCGGCGCAACGCCTCGGCGGCCCGCTCCCAGGGCCGGGCCAGCGCCTCGACGCCGAGCCGCCGCCCCCACTCGCGCATCTCCTCGGCGCGCGCCTCGCTGCGGACGTACACCTCGACCTGGCCGGCCCCCATCGCGGCGAGGGCGGCCAGGGCGGAGGAGGCGGTGGCGCCGGCGCCGAGGACGGCGGCCTCGGGGGCCTTCTCGACGCCGCGCTCGCCGAGGGCGGCGACCAGTCCGGGCACGTCGGTGTTGTCCCCGTGCCAGCTGCCGTCGGCGCCGCGGACCATCGTGTTGACCGCCTCCACCGAGCGGGCGACCGGTGTGACCGTCGCGCAGAGCGCGAGCGCCGCCCGCTTCAGCGGCATGGTCAGCGACAGTCCGGCCCACTCGGGGCCGAGCCCGGCGACGAAGCCGGGGAGCTGGTCCTCGTCGGTCTCGTACCGGTCGTACGTCCAGCCGTCGAGGCCCAGTTCGGCGTAGGCGGCGCGGTGCAGGGCCGGGGAGAGCGAGTGGCCGACGGGCTTGCCGAGGACGGCGGCCCGGCGGCCCCCTCCCTCACTGGTCCTTGCGGCGGCTTTCATTGAACTCCTTCACCAGGGCCTCGTGGTCGGCCAGGGTCTTGGTGAACTGGGTGGTCTTGCCGTCGATGGAGATGAAGAACATCCAGTCGTCGGTGTCCGGGTCGACGGCGGCCTTCATGGCGTCGGAGCCCGGGTTGCCGATCGGTCCCGGCGGCAGGAGCTTGTGGTAGTAGGTGTTGTAGGGGTCGGGGTCGTTGCGGATCTTCGCGATCGAGATGTCGATCTCGCTCTCCCCCTTCAGGTAGTTGTAGGTGGAGTCGAACTCCAGCTTCTGGTTGGTCACCGTGTTGTCCGGCTGGAGCCGGTTGTAGACGACGGCGGCCATCTTCCGGAAGTCGTCGTGGGTCATGCCCTCGGCCTGGACCAGGCTCGCGACGGTGACCACCTGGAGCGGGTCCTTGAGGCCCAGCTTCTCGGCCGAGCCCTCCAGGTCGTAGCGGGCGTACTCCTGCTTCGCCTGCGCCACCATCTTCTTGAGGACGTCGGCCGGCTCCATCGACTTGGCCAGCGGGTAGCTGGAGGGGAAGAGGAAGCCTTCCAACGGGTCCTTGATGTCCTCGTTGTTGTTGGCCCACTTGGGCAGGCCGAGCGACGTGGACTCCTTGAGCGCCACTTCCTCGGTGGTGCCGGCCTTGACGCCGAGCCGCTTGTCGATCTGGTCGTAGACCCAGGCGTTGCGGCGGCCCTCGGGGATGATCAGCGTGTTGCGGCTCTTGGGGCTGAGCATCAGCTCGACGGCGGCCTTGCCGGACATCTGCTTGCGCAGGGTGTAGAAGCCGGGCTGGAGGGACTTGCCCTGGGGGTGCGCGTTCTGCGCGTTGACGAAGGCCGAGCCGCTCTTGACGACGTCGTGCTTCTTCAGCAGGTTGGCGATGTCCCAGCCGACGGCGCCCTGCGGCACCTCGACGACGACCTGCCCCGAGCCGTCGCCCGCGTAGTCCTCGGCCGGGCCGAAACGGTCCTGGTAGAACTGGTAGCCGTAGTACGCGACCGCGCCGCCGCCGCCGAGCAGCACCAGCGAGACGACCAGGCAGGCCACGCCGTTGCGGCTCTTGCCCTTGGTCCCCCGGCCGCGCTGCTTGCCGCCGCCGCGTCCGCCGCGCCGGCCGCCGGGCTCCGGTTCGTCGTCGCAGTCGTCGTGGTCGTCGTACCCGTCGCGGTCGTCCGCGCGGTCCCGGTCGTCCCGCTCGCCCTTGCGGCCCCGGCCACGGCGGGCGCCGCGGCCCTCGTCGGCCTCGGGGGCGTCGTCGGCGCCGGTGAAGAAGGGGTGGGTCTCCTCCCCCGGCTCCTCCCACTCGCTCTCGGGCCGCTGCTCCTCGCGGCGGCCTGGCGGGCGGGGCGGCGGGTAGGCGTCCTCGGTGCGGTACGGGTCGTGCTGCCCGTCGCCGTAGCCGTCGTGGCCGGGGTGGCCGTGGGCCTGCTGCTGGTAGGGGTCGCCCGCGGCGGGGTCGTACGGCGGGACCTGCCCGGTGTCCCACTGGCCGCCGTACTGCTGCCCGTAGCCGTCGGAACCGTACTGGCCCTGCTGCGGATGCTGCTGCTGGGGATGGCCCTGCTGGTGCGGGTCGTACGGGTGGCCCGGGTGACCCTGCTGCGGGTACTGCTGCTGCGGGTAGCCCTGCCGGCCCCCGTCCTGCGGGTACTGCTGGTACGGCTGCCCGTCGTAGCCGGGCTGCGGGGGCGGGTAGCCGCCAGGCTGCTGTCCGCTCCATCCGTCGCCGTACCCGCCCTGTGCCGCCTGCCCGTAGGCCGGCGAGGAGAGCGGGTCCTCCTGCCACGGATCGGAGCCTTGGCCCCGGCCATACTCAGTCATCGGTCCCCTAGAGCGCGGGACGGGGGAAGCCACCGCTCCTGGGGCGGCCTCCACGCCGTCTCTTCTGCCGTGTGCGTCAGTACTTCGAACACACCGGCGCATCGCGCGGCACGTTACCGTATCGCGATCAGATGACCACTTCGACGCCCTCACCTGGGGCGTCGCCTGACGCCCGTTCGGACTCCAGGGCGCTCTGCAGGATCACCACGGCGGCCGCCTGGTCGATGACGGCACGCCCCTTCTTGGAGCGGACACCGGAGGCCCGCATCCCCTGGGCCGCCGTCACCGTGGACATCCGCTCGTCGACCAGCCGCACCGGTACGGGCGCGATGGTCCGGGCGAGTTCCTGGGCGAAGCCGCGGACCTTGACCGCCGCCGGGCCCTCGCCGCCCTTGAGGGAGCGCGGGAGCCCGACGACGACCTCGATCGGCTCGTACTCCTCGACGAGCGCGGCGAGCCGCCGGTGGGCGGCCGGGACGTCACGTCCCGGCACGGTCTCCACCGGCGTGGCGAGGATCCCGTCGGGGTCGCACGAGGCGACCCCGATCCGGGCGTCCCCGACGTCCACGGCGAGGCGGCGGCCCCGGCGCAGTACTCCGCTCACCGGGCGCTCTCGGCGACCTGGCGCTCGACCGCGCTGACGGCCTCGTCGATGGCCTGCGGGTTCTGCCCGCCGCCCTGGGCGACGTCGGGCTTGCCGCCGCCGCCTCCGCCGAGCGTCTTGGCGGCGGTACGGACCAGGTCACCGGCCTTGAGGCCACGCTCGCGGGCGGCCTCGTTGGTGGCGACCACGGTCAGCGGCCGGTCGTTGGCCACGGTGAACAGCGCCACCACTGCGGGCCGGTCGGCGGGGATACGGCCGCGCACGTCGAGGACGAGCTTGCGCAGGTCGTCGGCGCCCGTGCCGTCCGGCACCCGGCCGGTGACCAGGGCGGTGCCCCGGACGTCCTGGGCGCCCGCGGCGAGCCCGGCGGCGGCCTGGAGGACCTTCTCGGCGCGGAACCGCTCGATCTCCTTCTCGGCCTCCTTGAGCTTGCCGAGCATCGCGGAGACCTTCTCGGGCAGCTCCTCGGGACGGCCCTTGACCAGCTCCTGGAGCTGGGCGACGACCGTGTGCTCCTTGGCCAGGAAGTTGTACGCGTCGACGCCGACCAGGGCCTCGATGCGGCGCACGCCGGAGCCGATGGAGGACTCGCCGAGCAGCTTGACCAGGCCGAGCTGGGCGGTGTTGTGGACGTGGGTGCCGCCGCACAGCTCCTTGGAGAAGTCGCCGATGGTGACGACCCGGACCCGCTCGCCGTACTTCTCGCCGAACTCGGCGATGGCGCCCTGCTTCTTGGCGTCGTCGATGCTCATGACCTCGGCCTGGACGTCCAGGTCGCGGGCGAGCACCTCGTTGATCTTCTGCTCGACGTCGGTGAGGACGGCGCCGGGCACGGCGGCCGGGGAGCCGAAGTCGAAGCGGAAGCGGCCCGGCTGGTTCTCCGAGCCGGCCTGGGCGGCCGTCGGGCCGAGCGCGTCGCGCAGCGCCTGGTGGGTGAGGTGGGTGGCCGAGTGGGCGCGGGCGATGGCCCGGCGGCGGCCGACGTCGATGGCGGCGTAGGCCGGGGAGCCCACGGTCACCTCGCCGACCTGGACGACACCCTTGTGGACGTGGACGCCGGGGACCGGCTTCTGCACGTCGCGGACCTCGACGACGGCGCCGTTGTCGAAGCGGATGCGGCCGGTGTCGGCGATCTGGCCGCCGCCCTCGGCGTAGAACGGCGTGCGGTCGAGGACGATCTCGACCTCGTCGCCCTCGGTGGCGGCGGGCGAGGAGACCCCGTCGACCAGCAGGCCGACCACGGTGGACTCGCCCTCGGTGGCGAGGTAGCCGGTGAAGTCGGTGGCGCCGGCGGCGTCGGCGACCTCGCGGTAGGCGGAGAGGTCGGCGTGGCCGGTCTTCTTGGCGCGGGCGTCGGCCTTGGCGCGCTCCCGCTGCTCCTTCATCAGGCGGCGGAAGCCCGGCTCGTCGACGGAGAGGCCCTGCTCGGCGGCCATCTCCAGGGTCAGGTCGATCGGGAAGCCCCACGTGTCGTGGAGGAGGAACGCCTTGTCCCCGGAGAGCACGGTCGAACCGGCGGCCTTGGTCTCGGTGACGGCCGTGTCGAGGATGTTGGTGCCGCCCTTGAGGGCCTTGAGGAAGGCGGCCTCCTCGGCGAGGGCGACGGTGAGGATGCGCTTGCGCTCGGTGATCAGCTCCGGGTACTGCTGCCCCATCGACTCGATCACGGTGTCGACCAGCTCGGCGACGACCGGGCCGGTGGCCCCCAGCAGGCGCATGTTGCGGACGGCGCGGCGCATGATGCGGCGCAGCACGTAGCCGCGGCCCTCGTTGCCCGGGGTGACGCCGTCGCCGATGAGCATCACGGAGGTGCGCATGTGGTCGGTGACGACGCGCAGCGACACGTCCGAGGCCTGGTCGGCGCCGTACTGGACGCCGGTCAGCTCGGTGGCCTTGTCGATGACGATCCGGGAGGTGTCGATCTCGTAGAGGTTGCGCACGTCCTGGAGGATCATGGCGAGCCGCTCGAGGCCGAGGCCGGTGTCGATGTTCTTGCTCGGCAGGTCACCGAGGATCGGGAAGTTCTCCTTGTCCTCGCCGGCGCCCCGCTCGTACTGCATGAAGACGAGGTTCCAGATCTCCACGTACCGCTCGTCGTTGACGGCCGGGCCGCCCTCGACGCCGAACTCGGGGCCGCGGTCGTAGTTGATCTCGGAGCAGGGGCCGCAGGGGCCCGGGACGCCCATGGACCAGAAGTTGTCCTTCTTGCCCAGGCGCTGGATGCGCTCGGCCGGGACGCCGATCTTCTCGCGCCAGATCGTCTCGGCCTCGTCGTCGTCGAGGTAGACGGTGATCCACAGACGCTCGGGGTCGAGGCCGTAACCGCCCTGCTCCTGGGAGGTGGTGAGCAGCTCCCAGGCGTAGGTGATGGCCCCTTCCTTGAAGTAGTCCCCGAAGGAGAAGTTGCCGCACATCTGGAAGAACGTGCCGTGCCGGGTGGTCTTGCCGACCTCTTCGATGTCCGGGGTGCGCACGCACTTCTGCACGCTGGTGGCGCGCGGGGCGGGCGGGGTGGCCTCACCGAGGAAGTACGGCTTGAAGGGGACCATGCCCGCGGGGACGAGCAGCAGGGTCGGGTCGTCCGCGATCAGCGACGCCGAAGGGACGACGGCGTGCCCGCGCTCCTCGAAGAAGCGCAGCCAGCGGCGGCGGATCTCAGCCGACTCCATCAGTGGTCCTCATTCCGGTTGTTCGGGTGCTTCGGGTACTTCTCGGGGTACTTCTGCCGGGCGCGGTACGCGACGGGGTGGCGCTCCCCCTCCAGCGCCGGCCGGCGCGCGGCGGGCAGCCCGGGGCCCTCGGGGGGCGCGTTCAGCCCCAGTACGTCGTCCAGCTCCGCCTCGCGCTGGAGCATTCCCGCGCGGACGTCGAGGGCGAAGTCCTTGATCCGGTGGCCGGCGTCGAGCGCCTTGTCGGCGGCCTGCGCGGCGAGGCTCTCGGGGGTGAGCCGCTGGAGCTTCTGGTTGACCTTGTGGCTGGCCCACACACCGGCGGCTGCGCCCGCGGTGAACCAGAACGTACGGCGGAACATCGCTGGTCAGTCCTTCCGCCTCCGCCGCGCCCGGCGTGCGGGCGGCACGGCACGCCCCACGATCACGGTGCGGCGGGAGGGCTTGGCGGTCGTGCGCCGGTCGTCCTCGTCCCGGGTCCTGCGGCCGAGGGCCTGCCGGACGCCGTAGCCGAAGGCGGCCACCTTCACCAGGGGGCCGCCGAAGGTGGAGGCGACCGTCGTGGAGAGCGCGGAGGCGTTGGAGGTGACTTCCTGCACGTCGGAGGCGATGGCGTCGACTCTGTCGAGCTGGCTCTGGGCCGAGCGGACCGTCGCCGAGGCGTCGGCCAGCAACGGAACCGCCTGCTCGGTGACGTCCGCCACCAGCTTGGTCGTCGCCTTGAGCGTCTGGGCGAGCCTCACCAGGGCCACGGCGAGGAAGGAGACCAGAATCGCCCAGAAGACGGCCACCAGGATCCCGGCCACCTCTCCACCGGACACTGCGCACCGCTCTCTCTCGGGTCTGATTCGTCAGGTTCGGGTTGTGCACCCGCGTGGGCCGCCGGCTCCCGCGCGGGGCGTTCGGCACCGGGCGGCCGCTCCTCGAGCCTATCGCGCGGTCGGTGGCCGCCCGAACCGGTTTCCCGGCCGGGCGCGCGGCGCGCGGCCCGGTCGACAAGCGACGAACCCGCCCCCTCTCCGGACGGGAGAGGAGGCGGGCTGAGTGCTCTGCCGGATCAGCGGGTGATCAGCGGGCGTAGTACTCGACGACGAGCTGCTCGTCGCAGATGACCGGGATCTCCTTGCGGTTCGGGTCCCGGTCCAGGCGGAAGGCCAGGGCCTTCAGGTTGACCTGGAGGTAGCGCGGGGTCTCGCCCTCCGTGTCGTAGCCACCCTCACGGGCGACCTGGAAGGGGTGCTTCTCGCGGCTGCGCTCGCGGACCATCACGACGTCGTCGGGACGCACGCGGTACGACGGCTTGTCGACCTTGTGGCCGTTGACCTCGATGTGGCCGTGGACGACCATCTGACGGGCCTGGTAGATGGTGCGGGCGATGCCCGAACGCAGCACCAGGGCGTCGAGACGACGCTCCAGCTCGATGACCAGCGCTTCGCCGGTCTTGCCCTCGGCCTTGCGAGCGCGGTCGTAGGCACGGGCCATCTGACGCTCGCTGATGTCGTACTGGGCGCGCAGACGCTGCTTCTCGAGCAGACGGACCTTGTAGTCCGAGTTCTGCTTGCGGCCACGGCCGTGCTCACCCGGCGGGTAGGGGCGGGCCTCGAAGTACTTGACAGCCTTCGGGGTCAGCGCGATACCGAGAGCACGCGACTTCTTGACCTTGGGACGGGACTGGTTCGGCATGAACCGGACCTTCTCTCATCTTTCGTGGGTGGCTCACCAGGGTTAGGGGAGGTCGCATCCGCAGCCGGGGAAACCCTGAGGTCCCGTGCCGTGACACGGTTCCACCGGGCAGCCGCTCCCTGGTCTGGGCACTAACGTGCAGCACGCGAGTGGCCCACCGACCGCCGCTGGGGGGGGTGGTGGGCTGCCCGCGACACCTTCGACGGTGCGCGACGCTCCTGGAAGACCCGCTCACCACCGCGAGGGCGGTGGGGGCTTCCGGCTGCATGTCCCACTCTGGTGGTGCCGGCCGGGGCCGGACATGGGACGCAGCACTGCGAACCGATTGTACCGGCTCACCGGCGGTGCTCAGCACCGGGCCGGGGCGGGCTCAGCCCTCGCCGCGGCCGCCCTCGGCGAGGCGCTCGCGGACCTTCTCGACCACGTCGGCGTAGCGGGCCTCCGCGCCGTACCGGGTGGGCTGGTAGTACCGCTTCCCGGCGAGGGCGTCCGGAGCGTACTGCTGGGCGGCGATGGCGCCGGGGACGTCGTGCGGGTAGATGTACCCCTGGGCGTGGCCGAGCTTGGCCGCGCCCTTGTAGTGGCCGTCCCGCAGGTGGGTGGGGACCGGTCCGGCGTGGCCCTTGCGGACGTCCTCCAGGGCGGCGCCGATGGCGGTGGTGGCGGCGTTGGACTTGGGGGCCAGGGCGAGGGCGATGGTGGCGTGGCTGAGGGTCAGCGCGGCCTCGGGGAAGCCGATCATGGCCACGGCCTGGGCGGCGGCGACCGCGGTGGGCAGGGCGGTGGGGTCGGCGAGGCCGATGTCCTCGCTGGCCGAGATCATCAGGCGGCGGGCGATGAAGCGGGGGTCCTCCCCCGCGTCGATCATCCGGGCCAGGTAGTGCAGGGCAGCGTCCACGTCCGAGCCGCGGATGGACTTGATGAGGGCGCTCGCCACGTCGTAGTGCTGGTCGCCGGCGCGGTCGTAGGCGACGGCGGCCCGGTCCACCGACTCCTCGAGGGTGGTGAGGGTGATCTCCGCCTCGCCCTTGTCGAGCGCGGCCCCGGCGCCCGCCTCCAGGGCGGTCAGGGCCCGGCGGGCGTCGCCTCCGGCGACCCGCAGCAGGTGGGCCTCGGCGTCCTCGGCGAGGGTGACGGAGCCGGCCAGGCCCCGCTCGTCGGTGAGGGCGCGGTGGACGAGGCCGCGCAGGTCCTCGTCGGTCAGCGGCTCCAGGGTGAGCAGCAGGGAGCGGGAGAGCAGCGGGGAGATCACCGAGAAGTACGGGTTCTCGGTGGTGGCGGCGATGAGGGTGACCCAGCGGTTCTCCACGGCGGGCAGCAGGGAGTCCTGCTGGGCTTTGGAGAAGCGGTGGATCTCGTCGAGGAAGAGGACGGTCTCCTTGCCGAAGCCGCCGGAGGCGCGGCGGGCGCCGTCGATGACGGCGCGCACCTCCTTGACCCCGGCGGTGATCGCGGACAGCTCCACGAACCGCTTGTTGGTCGCCTTGCTGACCACGTACGCGAGGGTCGTCTTGCCGATGCCGGGCGGGCCCCAGAGGAAGACGGAGGAGGGGCCGGCCGGGCCGCCGCCGCCCTCGCCGACGAGGCGGCGTAGCGGCGATCCGGGCTTGAGCAGGTGCTGCTGGCCGACCACCTCGTCCAGGGTGCGGGGGCGCATCCGGACGGCCAGGGGGCTGCTGGACGGGTCCTTCTCCTGGCGGTCCTCGGCTGCTGCGGTGAAGAGGTCGGGTTCCACACGGGAACCCTAGTTCACCCCACCGACAACCGGCCTGGGGCGGCCCGCCCGGGCCCTCCCCCGCGGGTCAGCTGGTCCAGAACTCCCACCAGCGGGTGAGGATCAGCATGCCGATGATGCCGATGTGCAGGACGGGCAGCACCCAGGCGAACTCGCCGACGAAGGAGCGGATCGCGCGGGGAACGGGCAGGAAGCCCTCACGGACGTTGTGCACCGTGACGTACCAGAACATGATGATCGTGGCGACCCAGGCGAGGCAGCACCACAGGCAGAGCGAGTTGATGTTGTACAGCGACTGGTACTGGAGCCAGGTGCAGAAGCCGACACCGAAGAGGGTCCCGGCGTTGAAGGTCAGCCAGTACCAGCGGGGGAAGCGGGCCCCGGCCAGCAGGCTGACGCCGACGCCGATCACGACGGCGTAGGTGACCAGGCCGAGCATCGGGTTGGGGAAGCCGAAGGCGGCGGCCTGCTCGCTCTTCATGATGTTGCCGCAGGCGACGACCGGGTTGAGGCTGCACCCCGGGACGAAGTCCGGGTCCTCCAGCAGCTTGAACTTGTCGAGGGTGATGACCCAGGCGGCCAGCAGCCCGGCCGCACCGGTGATCACCAGCATCCAGGCGAAGGCGCGGCTCGTGCCGGCCCGCGCCCGGGTGGGGTGGGTGTCCTCGCGTTCGGGGGCGGCACCGTCGGGTGCTGCTGTGGGGTGGGTCATCACGTCGTTCCGCCAGTGTCGTCGTAGGTCTGCCGGTCTTCTCGGCCGCCAGTCTGCCGTCCGCCCTCCGCCCCGCCCAGGGCCGGTGGGCCCGGCGGGACGGGCACCGGGGCCCGCGCGGCTGCGGTCATTGTGCCCCAACGGCCCTGCGGGGCGCCGTCGGACGGACATAAGGAAGAACGGCCGAGCGGGCCGGAGGATGCGGGCGGGCGGCGCCGGGCGTACGACGACGCCGGGCCCGCGCCCCCGGTGGAGGGTGCGCGGGCCCGGTGGGCGGTGCGGTCAGGCGAGGCGGGCAGCCACCTCGGCGACGACGGAGTCGAGCGGGACGGCGGTCTGCTCGCCGGACTCCATCTCCTTGAGCTGGACGACGCCCTCGGCGAGGTCCCGCTCCCCCGCGACCAGGGTGTAGCGGGCGCCGGAGCGGTTGGCGGCCTTCATCGCGGCCTTGAGCCCCTTGCCGCCGTAGGCGAAGTCGGCGGCGACGCCGTCCTGGCGCAGCCGGGTGACGACCCCGAAGAGCGCCCGGCGGGCCTCCTCGCCGAGCGGCACGGCGAAGACGCTGGTGGGCGAGGGCAGGTCCAGCTCGACGCCCTCGGCGCGCAGCGCCAGCACGGTGCGGTCGACGCCGAGCGCCCAGCCGACGGAGGGCAGCGCGGGGCCGCCGATCATCTCGGAGAGCCCGTCGTAGCGGCCGCCGCCGCCGACGGCCGACTGGGAGCCGAGGCCGTCGTGGACGAACTCGAAGGTGGTGCGGGTGTAGTAGTCCAGGCCGCGCACGAGGCGCTCGTCGTCCTCGAAGACCACCCCGGCGGCGCTGATCAGGGCGCGCACCTCCTCGTGGTACGCCTTGCACGCGTCGCAGAGGTAGTCCCGCAGCACGGGCGCGTCGGTGAGCTGCTTCTGGACGTCGGCCCGCTTGTCGTCGAGGACGCGCAGCGGGTTGATGTCGATCCGGCGGCGGGTCTCCTCGTCGAGGTCGAGACCGCGCAGGAACTCCTGGAGGGCGGCCCGGTAGACCGGGCGGCACTCCTGGTCGCCGAGCGAGTTGAGCAGGATGCGGAACTCGCGCAGCCCGAGCGAGCGGTACGCCTGGTCCGCCAGGATGATCAGCTCGGCGTCGAGCGCCGGGTCCTCGGCGCCGATCGCCTCCGCGCCGACCTGCGAGAAGTGGCGGTAGCGGCCCTTCTGCGGACGCTCGTAGCGGTAGTACGAGCCGGAGTACCAGAGCTTGACCGGGAGGTTGCCGGCCTTGTGGAGGCTGGCCTCCAGGGCGGCGCGCAGCACGGAGGCGGTGCCTTCGGGGCGCAGGGCGAGCTGGTCGCCGCCCTTGGTCTCGAAGGCGTACATCTCCTTGGTGACGATGTCGGTGGACTCGCCGACGCCGCGGGCGAAGAGGGCGACGTCCTCGAAGCCGGGGGTCTCGATGTAGCCGTAGCCGGAGTTGCGCAGCGGGGCCGAGATCGCCTCGCGGACCGCGAGGTAGGTCGCGGAATCCGGGGGCAGCAGGTCGTACGTGCCCTTGGGGGCCTTGAAGGTGCTCACGGTTCTCTCTTTTGTCTACAGACGTCGTCGGTCGCCGGCGGGGCCACCGGTGCCACCGGTGAGGCCCTGGGCGACCTGCCGCAGGTACGGGTTGGCGGCGCGTTCCCGGCCGATGGTGGTGTGCTCGTTGTGGCCGGGGAGGACGACGGTGGAGTCGTCCAGCGGGAGGCACACGCGGGCCAGGGAGGCGTACATGTCGCCGAGGTCGCCGCCGGGGAGGTCGGTCCGGCCGATGGAGCCGGCGAACAGCAGGTCGCCGGAGAGGAGCACCTGCGGCACATCCCCCGCCTGCGGCAGCCTGAAGGTCACCGACCCCTTGGTATGCCCGGGCGCGTGGTCGACGCCGAACGACAGCCCGGCCAGCTCCACCTGGGTCCCGTCGGTCAGCTCGTGGACGTCGTCGGGCTCACCGACGGTCAGCTCCCCCATGAGCGGCATCCCGATGGAGCGGCCGATGCCCTTCTCCGGGTCGCTCATCATGTAGCGGTCCTCGGGATGGATCCAGGCGGGCACGGAGTGCGCGCCGCAGACCGGGACGACCGAGGCGACGTGGTCGATGTGGCCGTGGGTGAGGAGGACGGCGACCGGCTTGAGCCGGTGCTTGGCCAGCACGTCCTCGACGCCCTGGGCGGCCTGGTGGCCGGGGTCCACGATCACGCACTCCTCGCCGGCGGCGGGCGCGATCACATAACAGTTGGTGCCCCAGGCGCCTGCGGGGAACCCGGCAATCAGCACGTTCGTCCTCACTGTCGTCGCTTCTGTCGTCCCACGGCGCGGACCGCGGAGAATCGCAGCAGGTCCGAAGCCTACCGGCGGTGCCGTTTCCACAGCCAACCCGTATACGGTACGGGGCACACCGAAGCGGTCGGGCCCCTACGACGTGACGAGGAGACAACCCGGTGGTCAGCAGCGAGCAGCGGCGGCGCGAGGCCGCCCGCAAGAAGTACCTGCGCCAGCAGGAGCGGCGCGAGGCGGCCCGCCGCCGGGCGCGGACGCGTACCGCGGTCATCGCCTCGGCCCTGGCCGTGGTGCTCGCGGGCGGCGCGGCCGTGTACGCGGTGGGCGGCATCGGCGGCGACGAGAAGGACACGGCGTCGAAGGCCCAGGAGAGCCCGGAGCCCACCAAGGCGGCCGATCCCTGCGAGAAGCCGGCGGCGGGCGAGGTGAAGAAGATGAGCTTCAAGAAGGAGCCGAAGCTCACCGTCGACACCGACGCCGACTACACCATGAACCTCGCCACCACCTGCGGGGACATCCCGCTGGAGCTGGACGCGAAAAACGCCCCGCACACGGTCAACTCCTTCGACTTCCTCGCGGGCGAGGGCTACTTCGACCACACCAAGTGCCACCGGCTGACCAGCGCCGGCATCTACGTCCTCCAGTGCGGCGACCCGGAGGGCACCGGCGCGGGCGACCCCGGGTACACCATCCCGGACGAGAACCTGAAGTCGAAGAAGCTCAAGGGCGGCGTCTACCCGGCCGGCACGGTGGCCATGGCCAACCGCTACAACGCCCAGGACGACAGCAACCGCGACTCCGGCGGCAGCCAGTTCTTCCTCGTCTACCAGGACAGCCAGCTGCCGCCCGACTACACCCCGTTCGGCACGGTCTCGAAGGAGGGCATGAAGGTCCTCCAGAAGATCGCCGAGGCGGGCGAGCAGACCGGCATGGGCGACGGCGCCCCCAACGCGACCGTCGTGATCGACAAGGCCACGGTGGAGAAGTCCTGAGCTGATCCGCACCGGTCCTGAGCCGGAAGTTCGGTCGTGCGGGATGCGGACAGCCGCCCCGCCGGTCGCCTATGTTGGCCGTGACGAAATTGTGGACGATGCCGGGGCCCGCCGAGGGCCCGTCCGGGCATCATGTGGAGGAGGCGCTGTGAGCAGCGACCCGTGGGGCCGCGTCGACGAGACGGGGACCGTGTACGTGCGGACGGCGGACGGCGAACGAGTCGTCGGGTCGTGGCAGGCCGGAACGCCTGAGGAGGCCCTGGCCTACTTCGAGCGCAAGTACGAGGGCCTGGTCGTCGAGATCGGCCTCCTCGAGCGCCGGGTGCGCACCACCGACCTGGCCGCCAAGGAGGCCGAGGCCGCCATCGCCACGCTGCGGGCGCAGGTGGACGAGGCGCACGCGGTGGGGGACCTGGAGGCGCTGTCGAAGCGGCTGGACCGTCTGGTGCAGACCGTGGAGGAGCGGCGCGAGGAGCGCAAGGCCCGCAGGGCGAAGCAGTCCGAGGAGGCCAAGGCCGCCAAGGAGAAGCTGGTCGCCGAGGCCGAGGAACTGGCCCAGTCCGACCAGTGGCGGCCCGCCGGCGAGCGGCTGCGCGCGCTGGTGGACACCTGGAAGGGCCTGCCCCGGCTGGACCGGAAGACCGACGACGAGCTGTGGCACCGCTTCTCGCACGCCCGCTCGGCGTTCTCCAAGCGCCGCAAGGCGCACTTCGCGCAGCTCGACGCGCAGCGCGAGGAGGCCCGCAAGGTCAAGGAGCGCCTGGCGGTCGAGGCGGAGTCGCTGGCGAAGTCGACGGACTGGGGTCCCACGGCCGCCCGTTACCGCGACCTGATGACGCAGTGGAAGGCGGCCGGCCGCGCCCAGCGCGAGCACGAGGACGCCCTGTGGGGCCGCTTCCGCGGTGCGCAGGACGTGTTCTTCGCGGCCCGCGGCGAGGTCTTCGCCGAGCGTGACGCCGAGCAGGCCGAGAACCTCAAGATCAAGGAGGGGCTCGCGGAGGAGGCCGAGAAGCTGGTGCCGGTGACCGACCTGAAGACGGCCCGCGCCGCCTTCCGGGCGGTCAACGAGCGCTGGGAGGCGGTCGGCCACGTCCCGCGCGACGCCCGCCCGAAGGTCGAGGGCCGGATGCACGCCGTGGAGCGGGCGATCCAGGAGGCCGAGGAGGCCGAGTGGCGCCGCACCAACCCGGAGGCGCGGGCGCGTGCGGCCGGGCTGACCGGGGTGCTCCAGGACGCGGTCGACAAGCTGCAGGGCCAGATCGAGCGCGCCGAGGCGGCCGGTGCCACGGCCAAGGCCGAGAAGCTCCGCCGTGAGCTGGAGGGCCGCCAGGCCCTGCTGGACCAGGCGCGCAAGGGCCTGGAGGAGTTCAGCGGCTGACGGTTCGTCAGTACGTCCTGCGGAAGGGCCCCACCGGCGCGGTGGGGCCCTTCTCGCGTACCGGCCCGGGGGCGCACGCCCGGCCGGCCCGTGCACCGGCGCGCCCGTGGCGCCGGGCTGCCCCGGCCGGTGATCGATGGGGCAGGATGGGGCCATGCCGCACTCACCGGACGCGCCCCTGGACCGCCTGGTCAAGGCGGTCACCTCACTGTCGTACGCGCTCGGCCGCAGCCGGGTCCACGAGGAGCTGACGGCCTCGGTGGGGGTGACGGTGGAGCGCCCCGAGATCGCCCTGCTGCGGGTGTTGTACGCCTCGCCGGAGCCGCTGCGGGTCACCGACCTGGCAGCGAGGCTGCTGGTCCGCTCGCCGCACGTGACCCGCCAGGTGGCGCGGCTGGAGGCGGCGGGGCTGGTGCGCCGGGTGCCGGACGCCCTCGACCACCGGACGCACCTGCTCTCCACGACGGCCCACGGGCGCCAGGTGGTGGACCGGATCGACCAGGGGATGCGGGACAGCTTCCGGGCCACCCTGGACGACATGACGGACCGGCAGCTGGCCGACGCCGCCGAGGTGATGGAGCGGCTCGCGGCGGACGCGGCGGCCCGCCACGAGGAGCCCCACCCGGCCCCGCCGCCCACGCGCGGCGGAGGCTGACGGGGCTGACGAGCGGGCCCGGCCGGTCAGGGCCTGCGGGCCGAGGTCACCCGGTACACGTCGTAGACGCCCTCCACGCCCCGGACCGCCTTGAGGACGTGGCCGAGGTGCTTGGGGTCGCCCATCTCGAAGGTGAAGCGGGAGGTGGCGACCCGGTCGCGGGAGGTCTGGACGGCGGCCGACAAAATGTTGACGTGCTGGTCGGAGAGGACCCGCGTGACGTCCGAGAGCAGCCGGGAGCGGTCCAGCGCCTCGACCTGGATGGCGACCAGGAAGACCGAGGACTGGGTCGGCGCCCACTCGACCTCGAGCATCCTTTCGGGCTGCTTGGAGAGCTCGTCCACGTTGACGCAGTCGGCGCGGTGGACCGAGACGCCGTTGCCCCGGGTGACGAAGCCAATGATCGGGTCGCCGGGGACGGGCGTGCAGCAGCGGGCCAGCTTGACCCAGACGTCGTCCACGCCCTTGACGACCACACCGGGGTCGGCGTTGGAGCGGCGCTTGCGACGGCTGCGGGAGGGCGGCGCCGACTCGGCGATGTCCTCGCTGGCGGCCTCCTCGCCGCCGAGCGACTGCACCAGCTTCTGCACGACGCCCTGGGCGGCGACGTGGCCCTCGCCGATCGCCGCGTAGAGCGAGGAGATGTCGGTGTACCGCATCTCGTGGGCGAGGGTGACCAGGGAGTCGCCGGTCAGGATGCGCTGGATCGGCAGGTTCTGCTTGCGCATGGCGCGGACGATGGCGTCCTTGCCCTGCTCGATCGCCTCGTCGCGGCGCTCCTTGGAGAACCAGGCGCGGATCTTGTTCCGGGCCCGCGGCGACTTGACGAAGCCCAGCCAGTCGCGGGAGGGCCCGGCGCCGGACGCCTTGGAGGTGAAGACCTCCACCAGGTCGCCGTTGTCCAGGGTGGACTCCAGCGGGACCAGGCGGCCGTTGACGCGGGCGCCGATGGTGCGGTGGCCGACCTCGGTGTGGACGGCGTAGGCGAAGTCCACCGGGGTGGCGCCGGCCGGCAGCGCTATGACGTCGCCCTTGGGCGTGAAGACGAAGACCTCGTTGCGCGAGAGGTCGAAGCGCAGGGACTCCAGGAACTCGCCCGGGTCCTCCGTCTCCTTCTGCCAGTCGAGGAGCTGGCGCAGCCACGCCATGTCGTTGACGGCGTCTTCCTTGCCGGTCTTGCGGGGCACGTCGGTGCGCACCTTGGAGGCGCCGGCGACCGCCTCCTGCTTGTACTTCCAGTGGGCGGCGATGCCGTACTCGGCGCGCCGGTGCATGTCGAAGGTGCGGATCTGCAGCTCTACGGGCTTGCCGCCGGGTCCGATGACCGTCGTGTGCAGCGACTGGTACATGTTGAACTTCGGCATCGCGATGTAGTCCTTGAACCGTCCGGGCACCGGGTTCCACCGGGCGTGGACGGTGCCGAGCGCCGCGTAGCAGTCGCGGACGGTGTCGACGAGGACACGGATGCCGACCAGGTCGTAGATCTCCGCGAAGTCCCGGCCGCGGACGATCATCTTCTGGTACACGCTGTAGTAGTGCTTGGGACGGCCGGTGACCGTCGCCTTGATGCGGGCGGCGCGCAGGTCGGCCTGGACCTCGTCGGTGACGATGGCGAGGTACTCGTCGCGCTTGGGCGCCCGCTCGGCGACGAGCCGCACGATCTCGTCGTACATCTTGGGGTAGAGGATCGCGAAGGCGAGGTCCTCCAGCTCCCACTTGATGGTGTTCATGCCCAGCCGGTGGGCGAGCGGGGCGTAGATCTCCAGCGTCTCGCGGGCCTTCTTCTCCTGCTTCTCCCGCTTGAGGTAGCGCATCGTGCGCATGTTGTGCAGGCGGTCGGCGAGCTTGATGACCAGGACGCGCGGGTCCTTGGCCATGGCGACGACCATCTTGCGGACCGTCTCGGCCTGCGCGGCCTCGCCGAACTTCACCTTGTCGAGCTTGGTGACCCCGTCGACCAGCAGCGCCACCTGGTCACCGAAGTCCCGCCGCAGCGCGTCGAGCCCGTACTCGGTGTCCTCGACGGTGTCGTGCAGCAGCCCCGCCATCAGCGTCGCCGGGTCCATGCCCAGCTCGGCGAGGATCGTCGTCACCGCGAGCGGATGCGTGATGTACGGATCACCGCTCTTGCGCTTCTGCCCCCGGTGCCACCTCTCGGCGACCTGGTACGCCTTCTCGATCTGCCGCAGCGTCGCGGTCTCGATCTTCGGGTCGTTGCTCCGCACGATCCGCAGCAACGGCTCGAGCACCGGATTGTACGGATGCGACCGCTGCACCCCGAGCCGGGCCAGCCGGGCCCGGACACGGTTGGAGGAACCGGAGCGGGCGGGCTGCTGGCCCGCGGGGCGGCCGGCCGGCGTGGGCGCCGGGGCCGTGGCGGGTGCGGGCTCGGCCGTGGCGGCCGGGTCCGGCTTCGGGCCCTCGGGTCCGGGCGCGCCGGAGGGAGCCGCGGCGCCCTGGGCCTGCTGGCCCTGGGTGGCGGCTTCGGGGTCCCCCGGACGGGGTCCGGAGGAGAGTGGCTGGGCCTCGTCAGGCAAGAGCGCTCCTCGGGCAGGGCTCCGGATCACGATCACGGTCCGGACTGCCATGGTAGCGAGATCGGACCACCGGCTCCGCTCCGGAGCGGGCGGCGGCGGACGGTACGGAGTGCGGGCGGGGGCGTGCGCCCCTCTGCGCGCCGGTACGGCGGGCCCGCACATGGCGAAGGCCCCGGCAAGTGCACTGCCGGGGCCTTCGGCCTCAGTGGCGGCTCAGACGGTGAGCAGGGCGTCCAGCGGAGCCCCGCCCAGCTCCGGGGTGAGCTTGGCCCGCCCGTCGAGGAAACCGAGCTCCATGAGCACCGCCACCCCCGCCACCTGGGCGCCGGCCCGGCGGATCAGTTCCAGGGAGGCGGCGGCGGTGCCGCCGGTGGCCAGGACGTCGTCGATGACCATGACGCGGTCCTCGGGGGTGAGGTCCTCGGCGTGGACCTCGATCTCGGCGGTGCCGTACTCCAGCTCGTACGCCTGGCGCAGGGTGGCTCCGGGGAGCTTGCCGGCCTTGCGGACGGGGATGAAGCCCAGACCCGCGCGGACGGCCACCGGGGCGGCCAGGATGAAGCCGCGGGCCTCCAGGCCGACGACGCGGGTCGCGCCGTTGCGCAGGGAGATCTCCGCGAGCGCCTCGGTGAGGGCCGTGAAGGCGGCCGGGTCGGCGAGGAGCGGCGTGATGTCCTTGAAGACGACGCCGGGCTTCGGGTAGTCCGGCACATCCCGGATGCGGCTGAGCAGGAGCTCCTGGATGTCGGTCATCGGCGCTTTCCGGAGGGTCGGCCGCGGCCCCGGCCGCGGGAGGTGGGCTGGGTCCGGCGCGGGCCCACCAGGGAGCCCGTCTCGGCGCCGTCGCCCTCGTCGCCGAGGTCGTCGCCGGCCGTATCGGCGGCGGTGGCCCCGGCCGGCTGCGGCTCCCCCTCGTCGCCGCCCTGGGCGCGCTTGGCGAGGACCCGTCGCTTGAGGGCCTTCATCTGCGGCTCGGTCTCCTTGAAGTCGGCGACGAGCGGCGTGGCGATGAAGATCGACGAGTACGCGCCGGCCGCGAGGCCGACGAAGAGCGAGAGCGAGATGTCGTTGAGCATGCCCGCGCCGAGGAAGCCGCCGCCGATGAAGAGCAGCGCGCCGACCGGGAGCAGCGCGACCGCGGTGGTGTTGATGGAGCGCACCAGGGTCGCGTTGATGGAGCGGTTGGCGATCTCGCTGTAGGTCCAGCGGGTCTGCTTGGTGGCGTCCTTCGAGCTCTCCTTGAGGCTGTCGAACACCACCACCGTGTCGTACAGCGAATAGCCGAGGATGGTCAGCAGACCGATCACCGTGCCGACCGTGACCTCGAAGCCGACGAGGGCGTAGACGCCCACCGTGATGGTGATGTCGTGGATCAGGGCGATCAGCGCGGCGAGGGCCATCCGCCACTCGAAGGCGATGGCCAGGTAGATCACCACGAGGATCATGAAGACCCCGAGGCCGGTCCAGGCCTTGTTGGCGATCTGGGAGCCCCAGCTGGGGCCGACCAGGTCGGCGTTGATGTCGTCGGCGGCGACGTCCAGCTCACGGGAGAGCGTGTCCCGGATCTCGTCGGACTTCTCCGTGTCGACGTTGCTGATCTGGATCCGCAGGCCGCCGTTGCCCAGTTCCTGGACGAGGGCGTCGTGTCCGGCCGCGTCCTCGGCGATGGTCTCCGCCTGCGGTGCGGAGACGCTCGTCTTCGGGGTGGTGAAGACCGCGCCGCCCTGGAACTCGATGCCCATGCTGAGCCCGCGCACCGCGAGGCCGGCGATGGCCGTGATGGTGATCAGGATCGAGACCGCGTACCAGAACTTGCGCTTGCCGACGAAGTCGTAACCGACCTCGCCGCGGTAGAGCTTGGCGCCGAGATTTCCGAGTCGGGACATCTCACGCCTCCTTCGGGTCGGCGGGGACGGTACGGCGGGCGCGGCGCAGCGGCGGCTTGACGCCGAGGCGCTTCGGGTCCAGGCCGGACCAGGGATGGCCGCTCGCGAAGAACTTCTTGCGCGCCAGGATGGTCAGCAGCGGCTTGGTGAAGAAGAACACCACGACCACGTCGAGCAGGGTGGTGAGGCCCAGCGTGAACGCGAAGCCCTGCACCTTGCCGACGGTGACCACGAAGAGCACGGCCGCGGAGAGGAACGACACGAAGTCGGAGACGAGGATGGTGCGCCGGGCACGGGGCCAGCCGCGCGCCACGGCGGGCTGGAGCGAGCGCCCCTCGCGGATCTCGTCGCGGACCCGTTCGAAGAAGACGATGAACGAGTCGGCGGTGATACCGATGGCGACGATGGCACCGCAGACGGCCGGCAGGTTGAGCGCGAAGCCGATGGCCGGGCCGAGCAGCACCATGATCGTGTAGGTCAGCGCCGCCGACATCAGGAGGCTGATGATGGCGATCAGCGACAGGCCCCGGTAGTAGACCACCAGGTAGACGATGACCAGGATCAGGCCGATGCCGCCGGCGATGAGTCCGGCCTCCAACTGCTCCCCGCCGAGCGCCGCGGTCACCGAGGTGACGGACTCCTCGACGAAGGAGAGCGGCAGGGCGCCGTAGGACAGCATGTTCGCCAGTTCCTGGGAGGACTCCTGGGTGAAGGAACCGGAGATCTGGGCGCTCTTGCTCAGGGTCGTCTGCACGCTGGGCGCGGAGACGACCTCACCGTCGAGCACGATGCCGAACTGGTTCATCGGCGGCTGCTGGGTCTTCAGCTCGCTGGTGATCTTCGAGAAGGCGTCAGCGCCCTTGCTGCTGAAGTCCATCGTGACGATCCACTGACCGGTGCGCTCGTCGATGACGGCGCTGGCGTCGTCGATCTCGGTACCCGCCACGGCGGCCGGGCCGAGGATGTACTTCTCCCACTGACCGGCCGAGTTCTGGCCGCAGCCGACCATCGGCTCGCTGGGCTTGGTGCCCTCGGCAGCGGCGGTGCGCTCCTTGGTGTCGGTGCAGGTCAGCGCCTCGAACTTCTTCATGAGCGCTTCGTCGGACCCGCCCTCGGAGGCGGAGGGCGAAGGCGTCGGGTCCGCCTTGCCGTCGGCCGAGGCGGACGGGGAGGGCGTGGCGTCGGCCTTCAGGGCGCCGGAGGCGGCGCGGCCCTGGGTGGTGGGCGTGGCCTCGGGCTCGCCGGACTTCCCGTCGGTGGCCTTGTCGCCGCCCTCGGTGGCCTTGTCGCCGTCGCCCTGCTCGGCCTCGTCGGGCGACCCGCTCGCCGACGGGCTCGGGGAGCCCTCGGGGGCGGGCTCACCGGAGGCGAGCTGGAGTACCGGGCGGAAGAAGAGCTGTGCGGTGGTGCCGACCTGCTCGCGGGCCTGCTTCTCGTTCGTCCCCTTGGGGATGTTCACGATGATGTGGTCGGTGCCCTGGGTCTGAACCTCGGCCTCGGAGACACCGAGGCCGTTGACACGGCGCTCGATGATGCCGACGGCCGTGTTCATGTTGGTCTGGTTGACCGCGCTTTCCTGACCCGGTTCGCTCCTGGCCTGGAGCGTGATGCTCGTGCCGCCGGCGAGATCGATACCGAGGCGCGGCGTGGTGTGCCCGGAGAGGAACATGCCTCCGGTGAGCGCCACCAGTGCGATCAGGATCAGCGCCAGGGCGCGGCCCGGCCGGCCCTGGCCGGGCTGCCTTCGGCCCTTCTTCGGTGCTGCCACCTTGTCGTTTCTCCCTGTCCAACCGCCCGGCGTGGCTGAGCGCGGCGGGCGGCCCTGAAGTTGTGTGGAGGACCGGCGCGAAGCGGACACACCCCAGGGACCGGACGGCGCGTGCCGTGGACCGGTCCCCGGATGTGACTACTTCGTGTCGGACTCGCCGTCGGTCTTCTTCGGCGTCGCGTCGGCGGCGTCCCGGTCGGCGTCATCGGCCTTCTTGCCGAGGTCGATGCGGGCGGCGTCGCCGTCTTCGTCGTCCTTGGTCAGGGAGGAGGCGTCGTCGGGGACGACCGGGGCGTCGCTCTCGTCACCCTCGACCCCGTGGATGATCCGGTTGTACTCCTCGTCGTCGAGGACGGCACCGATGGCGTTCTTCGCGTAGATCGCGTGCACGCCGGGAGCCACCTCAAGGAGGACGGACTCGTCGTGGACCTCCTTGACGGTGGCGTACATGCCACCGATCGTCCGGATGCCGCTGCCGGGCGTCATCGAGTTGCGCATGTTGACGGCCTGCTGCTGCTTCTTCTTCGCCGAGCGCGTCATCAGGAACATGGCGCCGATGAGCACGACGAAGGGGAGGAGGGTCACGATGTCCACGGGGGAATGTCCTTCGCACGACCGCGCGGTGGAGCGGCCTATCGATGGGGGTGGGCGGCCGTCCGCAAGGGACGGCATCGGCGGAGTCTAAGCGAGTCCGCACGGATGGAACAACGCTCAGCATGGCACCCCAGTTCCGGGTGGGGCGATCTTCCCGCGCCGTCAGCCCGCGAAGAGGTCGCCTTGCCCCGGTCCGCCCGGAACCTGCCGGGGCGGGGTCAGCCCGAGGTGTGCCCAGGCCGCGGGGGTGGCGACCCGGCCCCGGGGGGTCCGGGCGAGCAGCCCTTCGCGGACGAGGAAGGGCTCGGCCACCTCCTCGACGGTCTCGCGCTCCTCCCCCACCGCGACGGAGAGGGTGGAGAGCCCGACCGGTCCCCCGCCGAACAGCTTCAGCAGCGCCTCCAGCACCGAGCGGTCGAGCCGGTCCAGGCCCCGGGCATCGACCTCGTAGACCGCGAGGGCCGCCGAGGCGATCTCCCGGTCGACGGCGCCGTCCGCCTTGACCTGGGCGTAGTCGCGGACGCGGCGCAGCAGGCGGTTGGCGATGCGCGGGGTGCCGCGGGAGCGGCCGGCGATCTCGGCGGCGCCCTCGGTGTCGATCTCGACGTCGAGCAGGCGGGCGGAGCGGTGGACGACGCGCTCCAGTTCGGCCGGGCCGTAGAACTCCATGTGGCCGGTGAAGCCGAACCGGTCGCGCAGCGGCGGGGGCAGCAGCCCGGCCCGGGTGGTGGCGCCGACCAGGGTGAACGGGGGGAGTTCCAGCGGGATGGCGGTGGCGCCGGGGCCCTTGCCGACGATGACGTCGACCCGGAAGTCCTCCATGGCCATGTACAGCATCTCCTCGGCGGGCCGGGACATGCGGTGGATCTCGTCGAGGAAGAGCACCTCACCCTCCTGGAGGGAGGAGAGGATCGCGGCCAGGTCGCCGGCGTGCTGGATGGCGGGTCCTGAGGTGATCCGGATGGGGGCTTCCATCTCGGCCGCGATGATCATCGACAGGGTGGTCTTGCCGAGGCCGGGGGCGCCGGAGAGCAGCACGTGGTCGGCGGTGGCGCCACGGGCCCGGGCGGCCTTGAGGACCAGGTCGAGCTGGGCGCGGACCTTCTCCTGCCCGATGAACTCGCCCAGTTCCTTGGGGCGCAGGGCGGCCTCGACGGCGGTGTCCTCGCCGTCGGCGACGGAGCCCACCAGCCGGTGGCCGTCCTCGTCGGCGCCGTGGGGGGCGGGCTCGGTCTCGTACGGGTTCACTGCTCTCGCCTCGGATCTTCCTGGGGTCCTGGCCGGTCGGATGCGGGGCGGCCCGGTGGCCGCCGGGGTCAGCGGGCGCGGTTGAGGCTCTGGAGGGCGGCGCGCAGGAGCTGGGGTACGGCGGGCCGGCCGCCCTCGGCGAGGGCGGCCTCGGCCTGCGGGGTCACGGCGGCGACGGCGTCGTCCGCCTCGCGCGGGGCGTAGCCGAGGCCGACCAGGGCGGTGTGCAGCTGCTCGGACCAGGGGGCCGGGCCGCTCGCGACGGCGGGGCGGGCGGCCTGGGTGGCGCCGCGCGGGGCGCCGAGCCGGTCCTTGAGTTCGAGGAGGAGTTTCTGGGCGCCCTTCTTGCCGATGCCGGGGACGGCGGTGAGCGCCTTCTCGTCGCCGGTGGCCACCGCGCGCCGCAGGGCGTCGGGGTGGTGGACGGCGAGCATCGACTGGGCCAGGCGCGGGCCGACGCCGCTGGCGGTCTGGAGGAGTTCGAAGGTCTGCCGCTCGTCGTCGTCGGCGAAGCCGTAGAGCGTCAGGGAGTCCTCGCGGACGACGAGGCTGGTGGCGAGGCGGGCCTGTTCGCCGACGCGCAGGCCGGAGAGGGTGTCCGGGGTGCACTGGACGGCCATGCCGATCCCGCCGACCTCCACCACCGCGCTGTCCGGGGCGAGGGCGGCGACGGTGCCGCTGACTGAGGCGATCATGCGGGGCGGCCTTTCTGGGGGCGCCGCCCGGGAGCGGTGCGGCGCGGGGCGGGGGCGGCGCGGTGGGCGGCGACGGCCTGCTGGAGGCGGTTCTGCGCGGGGGCGCGCCAGATGTGGCAGATGGCGAGGGCGAGGGCGTCGGCGGCGTCGGCCGGCTTCGGGGGCGCGTCGAGCCGCAGCAGGCGGGTCACCATGGCGCCGACCTGGTCCTTCTCGGCGCGGCCCGACCCGGTGACGGCGGCCTTGACCTCGCTGGGGGTGTGCAGGGCGACGGGCAGTCCGCGGCGGGCGGCGCAGAGCATGGCGACGGCGCTGGCCTGGGCGGTGCCCATCACGGTGCGGACGTTGTGCTGGCTGAAGACCCGCTCGACGGCGACCCGCTCCGGGCGGTGCTCGTCCAGCCAGGCTTCGATGCCGGCCTCCACGGCGACCAGCCGGTCGGGGGTCTCGGCCTCGGCGGGGGTGCGGATCACGCCGACGCCGACCATGGTCAGGGTCCGGCCCGCGACGCCGTCGACGACGCCGATGCCGCACCGGGTCAGCCCCGGGTCCACGCCCAGTACCCGCATCGTCCCTCCCCTTCCGCCCGTCCGTCCCCGGCGCGGGCGGCCTGTGGCCTCGTTCGACCTGGTGTTCGCGCACGTACCGGCAGGCTATCGGCCGCCGCCGACAATCCCCGAACGCCGGGGCCGGTGTGCCGCGGACGGGGCGCGGAAGCCGGTGCGGCCCGGGTCCTCTCCGGTGCGGAGGGGACCCGGGCCGCGCGGCGGCTGCCGGGATCAGGCGTCGACGGAGGCCATGACCTCGTCGGAGACGTCGAAGTTGGCGAAGACGTTCTGCACGTCGTCGCTGTCCTCCAGGGCGTCGATCAGCTTGAAGATCTTGCGCGCGCCCTCCTCGTCCAGCTCGACCTGCATGGTCGGGACGAAGTTGGCGTCGGCCGAGTCGTAGTCGATGCCGGCCTCCTGGAGGGCGGTGCGGACCGCGACCAGGTCGGTGGCCTCGCTGAGCACCTCGAAGGACTCGCCGAGGTCGTTGACCTCCTCGGCGCCCGCGTCCAGGACGGCGCCGAGGACGTCGTCCTCGGACAGCTCGCCCTTGGGGACGATGACGACGCCCTTGCGGTTGAAGAGGTAGGAGACCGAGCCGGGGTCGGCCATCGAGCCGCCGTTGCGGGTCATGGCGACGCGGACGTCGGAGGCGGCGCGGTTGCGGTTGTCGGTGAGGCACTCGATGAGCACCGCGACACCGTTGGGGCCGTAACCCTCGTACATGATCGTCTCGTAGTCGGCGCCACCGGCCTCGAGGCCGGCGCCGCGCTTGACCGCCGAGTCGATGTTCTTGTTGGGCACCGACTGCTTCTTGGCCTTCTGGATGGCGTCGAAGAGGGTCGGGTTGCCGTCGATGTCGGCGCCGCCCATACGGGCCGCGACCTCGATGTTCTTGATCAGCTTCGCGAAGAGTTTGCCGCGCTTGGCATCGATCACGGCCTTCTTGTGCTTCGTCGTAGCCCATTTAGAGTGGCCGGACATCTGCCTGTCTCCTTCGCGTCACCACATGTACTGAACGAACCTGAGTGATCCTACCGGGACGCCGGGCCGCCCCGCCCCTGCCGTACCGGGTGGTGAGGGTACGGCAGGGGCGCCGGCGGGCGGTGCGAGGGGTCAGGCGGCGGCGCGGACCAGTTCGGTGAAGTGGCCGTGCAGCCGGTGGTCGCCGGTCAGTTCGGGGTGGAACGAGGTCGCCAGCGCGTTGCCCTGGCGGACCGCGACGGGGTGGCCGCCGTAGGTGGCGAGCACCTCGGTGGCGGCGCCGGTGGACTCCACCCACGGGGCGCGGATGAAGACCCCGTCGACGGGCGGCCCCTCGATGCCGGTGACCGCGACGGACGCCTCGAACGACTCGTTCTGCCGCCCGAAGGCGTTGCGGCGCACGATCATGTCGATCCCGCCGAAGGTCTCCTGGCCCGCACGCGGGTCGAGGATCTTGTCGGCGAGCAGGATCATCCCCGCGCAGGTGCCGTAGACCGGCAGGCCCTCGGCGATACGGGCCCGCAGCGGCCCGGTGAGGCCGAAGAGGGCGGCCAGCTTCGAGATGGTGGTCGACTCGCCGCCGGGCAGGACCAGCCCGTCGAGGCGGGCCAGTTCCTCCGGGCGCCGCACCGTGGTGGCGCGGGCGCCGGAGGCGGTGAGGGCCTTCAGGTGCTCGGGGACGTCACCCTGGAGGGCGAGGACGCCGACGAGCGGGGTGGCGGCCATCGGTCACCAGCCGCGGTTGGCGTAGCGCTCCGTCTCGGGGAGCGTGTCGCAGTTGATGCCGACCATGGCCTCCCCGAGGTTGCGGGAGGCGTCCGCGACGGCCTTGGGGTCGTCGAAGAAGGTGGTGGCGCGGACGATGGCGGCGGCGCGCCTGGCCGGGTCGCCGGACTTGAAGATGCCGGAGCCGACGAAGACGCCCTCGGCGCCGAGCTGGCGCATCAGGGCCGCGTCGGCCGGGGTGGCGACGCCGCCGGCGGAGAAGAGCACCACGGGCAGGCGGCCGAGGGCGGCGGTCTCGGCGACCAGCTCGTAGGGGGCGCGCAGCTCCTTGGCGGCGGCGTACAGCTCGTGCTGGTCGCAGGCGGCGAGGCGGCCGATCTCGGCCTTGATCTGGCGGAGGTGGCGGACCGCCTCGACGACGTTGCCGGTGCCGGCCTCGCCCTTGGAGCGGATCATCGCGGCGCCCTCGGCGACGCGGCGCAGGGCCTCACCGAGGTTGGTGGCGCCACAGACGAAGGGGGTGGTGAAGGACCACTTGTCGGAGTGGTTGGCCTCGTCGGCGGGGGTGAGGACCTCGGACTCGTCGATGTAGTCGACGCCGAGCGACTGGAGGACCTGGGCCTCCACGAAGTGGCCGATGCGGGACTTGGCCATGACCGGGATGGAGACGGCCTCGATGATGGACTCGATCATGTCCGGGTCGGACATGCGGGCCACGCCGCCGTCCTTGCGGATGTCGGCGGGGACCCGCTCCAGCGCCATGACGGCGACCGCGCCGGCGTCCTCGGCGATCTTCGCCTGCTCGGGCGTGACCACGTCCATGATCACGCCGCCCTTGAGCTGCTCGGCCATGCCGCGCTTGACGCGGGCGGTGCCGGTGGCGGGGGCGGCGGGGGTGGCGGGGGGCGTGCTGGACACGGGCTACCTCACGTAGGACGAGACGAGTTGCTGCACGTGAAGCCAACTCCCGGGGGGCACTTCCGGACAAGGGCCAATGAACAGGCGGTGGATCGTTCTGGCCCGCGCCCCCTCCCGGCGGCCCCGGCTCAGCGGCCGGCCAGCGCCACCGGAGGCTCGTCGTCCATCTCGAAGGCGAGCGGGAACGGCGCGTGGCCGGCCAGCCGCAGCCAGCGCACCGTGCGGTGGCGGCGCAGCGCGCGGGCGGCGCGGACGGCGTCGTTGTGGAAGCGCCGGGCCATCGGCACCCGGCGTACGGCGGCGGCCAGTTCGTCGGCGGCCTCGGTGCCGCCGGGCGCCTGGCGGACCGCGTCGACCTGCGAGGCGTCGCCGAAGACGGCGCGCAGGGCCTGGCTCAGCTCGCTCTCGGCCACCTCGCGGGCCTCCTCGTCGGCCTGCCGGGCGGCGTGCGCGGCCTCGTACAGCACGATGGAGGCGGCGGGGTCCAGCACCCCCGCGGTGGCGAGTTCCTGGGCGACCGAGGCGCGGCGCAGGAGTTGGGCGTCGAGGGCCGCCCGGGCGGCGTCGATGCGGGCGTGCAGCCGGTCGAGGCGGCCGGCGGTCCAGCTCAGGTAGACACCGATGGCGAGCAGCGCCACCGCGATCCAGATCAGTGTGGAGGTCACGGGCGGCAAGGCTACGCGGCCGGGGACGGTCGGGGTGACGCCCCCGGGCGGGAGCCCTCAGGCGGGCCCCCACCGTGCCGCCGCCGGGGGCGGTTCAGTCGCGGGCGAAGCCCAGGCGGGCGCGGAGGCCCACCCGTTCGTCGGTGGCGACCGAGGCGGCGCCGTCGGTGACGGTCTCGTAGACGGCGAGGATGTCGGCGCCGACGGTGGACCAGTCGAACCGCTTGACGTGGCGGGCGCCGTGCTCGCTGAGCCGCTCGCGGCGTCCGGGGTCGCCGAGCAGCCGGATCGCGCCTTCGGCCAGCGCCTCGGCGTCCTCGTTGGTGAACATCTCGCCGGCCGTGCCGTGGTCGAGGACCTGCGCGAAGGCGTCCAGGTCGCTGGCGAGGACCGGGGCTCCGGCCGACATCGCCTCGACCAGGATGATCCCGAAGCTCTCGCCGCCGGTGTTGGGCGCCACGTACACGTCGACGCTGCGCAGCAGCCGCGCCTTGTCCTCGTCGCTGACCATGCCGAGGAACTCGACCCGGTCGCGCAGCCCGGCGGGGAGTCCCGCGACGGCCTCCTCCTCGTCGCCCCGCCCGGCGACCAGCAGCCGGGCCCCGGGGTGGGCGGCGAGGACGGCGGGCAGCGCCTTCATGAGGACGGGCAGGCCCTTGCGGGGCTCGTCGATGCGGCCGATGAAGCCGAGGGTGGAGCCCTGCCACTCGGGCCGGGGCTCGGCCCGCGCGAAGAAGTCGACGTCGACACCGTTGGGGATGACCACCGCGTCCCCGCCCAGGTGCTCCACCAGCGTGCGCCGGGCGTACTCGCTGACCGCGATGCGCGCGCTGATCTTCTCCAGCGCGGGCTGGAGGATCGGGTACGCGGCGATCATCGCCCGGGAGCGCGGGTTGGAGGTGTGGAAGGTGGCCACGATCGGCCCGGAGGCGGCCCAGCAGCTCAGCAGGCCGAGCGAGGGCGAGGCGGGTTCGTGGATGTGGATGACGTCGAAGGTGCCGTCGTGGAGCCAGCGGCGGACCCGCGCGGCGGAGAGGAAGCCGAAGTTCAGCCGGGCCACGGAGCCGTTGTAGGGCACGGGGACGGCGCGTCCGGCGGAGACCACGTACGGCGGCAGCGGCGTCTCGTCGTCGGACGGGGCGAGGACGGAGACCTCGTGGCCGAGGCGGATCAGGTGTTCGGCCAGGTCGCGGATGTGGAACTGGACGCCGCCGGGGACGTCCCAGGCGTACGGGCAGACGATGCCGATCCTCATGACTGCTCCCGTGGTTCCAGGTCGGCCAGCCAGAGGCGCTGGAGCATGTGCCAGTCCTCGGGGTGGTCGGCGATGCCCTCGGCGAAGGCGTCCGCGAGGGCCTGTGTCATGAGGGACGTCTTCTCGGCCCTGGTACCTGTCTCCGGCACCTCGACGGGCGGGTGGACGCGGCCCTTCATGACGGGGGTGGCGTCGAACCAGAGAGTGACGGGCAGCAGCAGGGCGCCGGTCTGCTGGGCGAGTATCGCCGGGCCCGCGGGCATCCGGGCGGTGTCGCCGAAGAACGTCACCTCGACGCCGGAGGCGGACAGGTCGCGGTCGGCGACGAGGCAGACCAGGCCGCCGGCGCGCAGCCGGCGGGCGAGGGTGCCGAAGGCGGAGCCGCCGGTGTGCGGCAGCACCTCCATGCCCAGGCCCTCGCGGTAGGCGACGAACCGGTCGTAGAGGGTCTCGGGCTTGAGCCGCTCGGCGACGGTGGTGAAGGGCACCCCGAGGTTGCGGGTGACCCAGGCGCCGGCCAGGTCCCAGTTCCCGAGGTGGGGCAGGGCGAGTATGACGCCCTTGCCGGCGGCGAGACCGTCGGTGAGGTGGTGCAGGCCCTCCGGCTCGAACCCCTCCTTGATCCGCGTCTCGCTCCAGGCCGGCAGCCGGAAGGACTCCATCCAGTACCGCAGGTACGAGCGCATCCCGGCCCGGGACAGCTCCGCGAGCCGCTCGGGGCCGGCGTCGGGGACGACCCGGGCGAGGTTGGCCTCCAGCCTGAGGACGCCCTTGCCGCGCCGTTTCCAGACCGTGTCGGCGAGGGTCTGCCCGAGGCGGACGGCGACCGGCTCGGGCAGCTTCTTGACGGTGCTCCAGCCGAGGCCGTAGAGCGCGTCGGAGAGCCGCTCGTTCACGAGGCGGCCCCCTGGCCCGCCGGGCCGTCGGCCTCGATCGCCTCGCGGCGCACCGTGACCACCCGCTGGATCAGCGTGACCAGGCTGCCGACGGCGACCACCCACAGGGCGATCGGCAGCAGCACCTGGATGCCGGGGACGCCGAAGGCGTGCAGGCCCGCGAGGCCCGCCGCGACCAGCGAGATGACCAGCCGCTCGGCGCGCTCCACCAGGCCGTTGACCGCGACCGGCAGGCCGATGGCCTCGCCGCGCGCCTTGGTGTAGGAGACGACCTGTCCGGCGGCGAGGCAGAAGAGGGCGACCGCGCACAGCACGTTGTCGTCGCCGTTGCCCGCGTACCAGAGGGCGAAGCCGCCGAAGATCGCGCCGTCGGCCACCCGGTCGAGGGTCGAGTCGAGGAACGCGCCCCAGCGGCTGGAGATCCCGGCCTGGCGGGCCATGTTGCCGTCGACCAGGTCCGAGAAGACGAAGAGGGTGATGACGATGGTGCCCCAGAAGAACTCCCCCCGGGGGAAGAAGACCAGCGCACCCGCCACCACTCCGGCCGTCCCGATGAGGGTGACCGCGTCGGGGCTGACCCCGCGGCGGAGCAGAAACGCGGCGAACGGTGTGAGGACGCGCGTGAAGAACGCTCGCGCGTACTTGTTCAGCATGGCCTTCCCGAGGGTCGGTGGGGGCCGGTGTCCGGGCCGGGCATCGGCTGGCCCATCGTAGTCACGCGCACGCCGCCCCGCCGTCGGGGCACCCGCGCCGACGCGCCCCGCCCACCCGCGCGGACGGCCCGGCGGCGGGTGCGCTCCCCCACGACCTTCCCTGTCCCCTGCCGCGCGCCCCCGCGCCCCGATACCCTGACTGCGGATCAGCAGAAAGGCCGGGCGCGGCAGTCGGGTCCGGAAGGCGACGAGGCGGCGACAGCGCTCCGGCAGCGCGGCGATGGGGGCGGCATGGCGGACGACTTCTTCGATTTCAGCCCCGGGGCGCAGATCCCCGTCACCGGGGGTGCGGGCGGCACGGCCGCGACCCATGCCCTGGCCTCGGTGGCGTACCGCGACGACCCGCTCGACAAGATCACCGAGGCGGACGGCGAGTGGCACAAGACGGCGGTGAAGCCGGGCAAGCTGAAGATCTTCGCGCCGCTGCTCGGTGAGGCGTTCTCGCAGGCCGTCGTGGTGCGGATGCTGGGCGCGGGGCGGTCGCCGCTGATCCAGGCGTTCGGCATGGAGCCGCAGGTGGTGGTCGAGCACTGCCTGGCGGCGAGCCGGCTGCGCAAGCAGCGCGACCGGCGGCTGACGCTGGTCGCGCTGATCTGCGGGGTGCTCTTCCTGCCCGGCGCGGCCCTGTGGGTGCTCGCCTTCCAGCTGCGGGCGATGTCGGGCAAGTGGGTGGCCAAGGGCGCCGACCTGCTCGGGACGCTGCTGATGCTGGTGGGCGGCATCGCCTCGGTGGTGCTGCTGGTCGGGCTGCCGACCGAGGGCATCCTGCCCTGGTACATCCGCGGCTGCATCCTCGGCCCGGTGCTCGGCTGGTTCGTGGCCAAGCAGCTCGCCGAGCGGACCGCGCAGGACCTGCGGGCCCACTGGAGCAGTCTGCTGGCGGGCGGCGGCTCCGGCGCGAAGATCCCCGAGGCGGTCCCGGCCAACCCCGACGACGCCGCCGCCGAGCAGCTGCGGGTCAGCCTCGCCAAGCTCGCCGCCGAGCAGCAGAGCAACTCGGTCTTCTACGCCGGTCCCAAGGGCATCCTCGGCATGGGCACCCGGTGGGGCAGCTGGCAGCTGGCGGAGGACCTGGAGCCGGCGGAGGCGGGCAAGGAGATCAACCCGTTCCGCTCCTGGGACGTGATCCGGGCCATCCACGACCAGCTCCAGATGCTGGAGCGCGGCCCGCTGCACACCGGCGGCTTCCCCAAGCCCTCGGTGAAGCACTGGATCGTCTCCCCGGTCGGGGAGAACGCGGGCGGTGTCTCGCGCCCCGAGGGCGAGACGGTCGAGGCGTACCAGGTCAAGCCGCACGAGATCCAGCGGATCTGCAACGAGCAGCAGTTCAGCAACGGCAACCGGCACTATCTCGGCGTGCAGTTCGTGCTCTGGGACGGCCAGCTGGTGCTCACCATGCTGATCACGGTGACGGTGCTCCACCACACGCTGCGCATCGAGGTCACCGGCCACGCGCTGGGCCCGGTGCACGGGCTGTTCAGCGGTGGCCCCGCGGCGCGCCAGCGGACCACGGCCAAGCCGATCAAGTTCTGGGAGACCAAGACCCACAAGCTGCCGCTGGTCGACGCGACCGAGGTGGTGCGGCTGCTGGTCCGCGCGCCGCTGACCCCGTACCCGGCGGTCCTGGACCACCTCGGCGGGAAGATGTCGCTCCCCGAGCCCTTCGGGCTGCGCCACGTCTGGGCCGGGCGGCCGTGGGCCAACCGCTTCATGGCCGACGACGCGCTGCGCACGGCGGCGCCGGTGCTGCGGGTGGTGCACAAGGCGGCGCTGCGGGTCCTGGAGGAGAACGGCGTGGACACCAGCCGCTTCGCGGGCCGCGCGGCGGGACTGAGCGGCGCCGTCCAGGACGCGGCGCCGAAGAAGGCCGACCTGTACGACGCCTGAGCGGGCCGGGGCCGGGCGGTCGCCGCGAAGCGGCGCCCGGCCCGGTCCGTCAGCCCGCGTCGGTGTCGGTCAGCTCGGGACCGTCGGCCTCGGGCCAGGCGGCGGCGAGCATGGCCCGGGTGTCGCCGAGGAGCTGGGGCAGCACCTTGGTGTCGCCGATGACCGGCATGAAGTTGGTGTCCCCGCCCCACCGGGGCACGATGTGCTGGTGGAGGTGGGCGGCGATGCCCGCGCCTGCGGCCGACCCCTGGTTGAGCCCGATGTTGAAGCCGTGCGCGCCGGAGGCGGAGCGCAGCGCCGTCATCGCCTGCTTGGTCAGCTCGGCGACCTCGGCCGTCTCGGCGGCGTCCAGCTCGGTGTAGTCGGCGACGTGCCGGTAGGGCACCACCAGGAGGTGGCCGCCGTTGTACGGGTAGAGGTTGAGCACCGCGTAGGCGTGCGAGCCGCGCCGGACGATCAGCCCGTCCTCGTCGGATTTGGCCGGGACCACACAGAACGGACAGCCGTCCTGGGCACCAGGACCGGTCGGCTTGTTCTCACCCTGGATGTACGCCATCCGGTGGGGCGTCCACAGGCGCTGGAACGCGTCGGGCGTCCCCACTCCGAACTGCTGCTCCGGCTCAGTCGTCATGCCCTGCAGCATATGACCTCGGCCGCCGGGCGCGTGTCGCCGGGGCGGCGGCCGGGCCGGGCCGCGATGCTGGGCGCCATGTCCACCCGCCTCGCCCGCTGGGAGAACCGCACGGAGCTGCCGCTCGCCGCCGCCTCCCTGGTCTTCCTCGCCTCGTACGCCCTGCGGGTGCTGGGCTCCGGCCTGCCGCCGGAGGTCCACGACGCCTGCCTCGCGCTGCTGCTGGGCTGCTGGCTGCTCTTCGCGGTCGACTACGCGGTGCGCTGGCGGCTCAGCGGCGAGGGCCCGTTCTTCTGGGCGCGCCACGGCCTGGACACGGCCGTCCTCCTGCTGCCGCTGCTGCGCCCGCTGCGGGTGGTCCCGGTCTACGAGGCGGTCCGCCGCAGACACCGGCGCCCCCGCCTGAACCTCTACGCCCGGGTGATGAGCTACGCGAGCCTCGCCGCCCTGCTCCTCGGCTTCGCCGGCGCGCTCACCGTCTACGCGGCGGAACGCTCGGCCGAGGGCTCGTCGATCCAGAGCTTCGGCGACGCGGTGTGGTGCGTCTGCGCCACCCTGGCCACCATCGGCTACGGCGACGCGGTCCCGGTCACCTTCCTCGGCCGCCTCGTCCTGGTGGCGCTGATGGCCGGCGGCCTCGCGCTGCTCGGCGCGGTGACCGGCTCGTTCGCCTCCTGGCTGCTCCAGGCCTTCGCCGAGGAGGGCGAGCGAGCGGGCCGGCCCCCGGCGAGCTGAGCGCTCACCGGGGGCCGGCCATGGTCACGTACCCGCGTCTCAGACCTGGACGCGCCGCTCCACCACGTCCTGGAGCTTGGCGAGGGCGTCCTCGCGGGGGATGCCGTTCTCCTGGGAGCCGTCGCGGTACCGGAAGGAGACGGTGCCCGCGTTCATGTCCTCGTCACCGACGATGATCATGAACGGGACCTTGGCCTTCTGGTGGTTGCGGATCTTCTTCTGCATCCGGTCGGAGGAGGAGTCGACCTCCACCCGCAGCCCGCGCGCCCTGGCGTCGGCGGCGAACTCCTGGAGGTAGGAGACGTGCGCGTCGCCGATCGGGATGCCGACCGCCTGGACGGGGGCGAGCCACGCCGGGAAGGCGCCCGCGTAGTGCTCCAGCAGGACCGCGAAGAACCGCTCGATGGAGCCGAAGAGCGCCCGGTGGATCATGACCGGCTGCTGACGCGAGCCGTCCGCCGCCGTGTACTCCAGGCCGAACCGCTTCGGCTGCTGGAAGTCGACCTGGATGGTCGACATCTGCCAGGAGCGCCCGATGGCGTCCTTGGCCTGCACGGAGATCTTCGGACCGTAGTACGCGGCGCCGCCCGGGTCGGGGACGAGCGGGAGGCCCTGCTTCTCGGCCGCCTGGCGGAGCGCCTCGGTGGCCTCCTCCCACTCGGCGTCCTCACCGATGAACTTGTCCGACTCCGGGTCGCGGGTGGACAGCTCCAGCTCGAACTGGTTGAGCCCGTAGTCGCGCAGCAGGTCCAGCACGAAGGTGAGCAGGGAGTCCAGCTCCTCCGGCATCTGCTCCTTGGTGCAGTAGATGTGCGAGTCGTCCTGGGTGAAGCCGCGCGAGCGGGTCAGGCCGTGCACCACACCGGACTTCTCGTACCGGTAGACCGTGCCGAACTCGAAGAGGCGCAGCGGCAGTTCGCGGTAGGAGCGGCCCCGACCCTTGAAGATCAGGTTGTGCATGGGGCAGTTCATCGCCTTGAGGCGGTAGTTCTGCCCGTCGAACTCGATGGGCGGGAACATGCCCTCGGAGTAGTTCGGCAGGTGCCCCGAGGTCTCGAAGAGGTGCTCCTTCGAGATGTGCGGGGTGTTGACGAACTCGTACCCCGCGTCCTCGTGGCGCCGGCGGGAGTAGTTCTCCATCTCCTTGCGGACCACCCCGCCCTTGGGGTGGAAGACGGCGAGGCCGGGGCCCAGCTCGTCGGGGAAGGAGAAGAGGTCCAGCTCGGTGCCGAGCTTGCGGTGGTCGCGCTTCTCGGCCTCGGCGAGGAACTCCAGGTGCGCCTTCAGCTCCTCCTTGGAGGGCCAGGCGGTGCCGTAGATCCGCTGGAGCTGCGGGTTCTTCTCGCTGCCGCGCCAGTAGGCGGCGGCCGAGCGCATCAGCTTGAAGGCGGGGATGTTCCGGGTGGTGGGCAGGTGGGGGCCTCGGCAGAGGTCCTTCCAGCACAGCTCGCCGGTCTTGGCGTCGAGGTTGTCGTAGATGGTCAGCTCGCCGCCGCCCACCTCCGCGTCGGCGCCGTCGGCCGCCTGGGCCGCGTTGCCCTTGAGCCCGATCAGCTCCAGCTTGTACGGCTCGCCGGCCAGCTCGGCGCGGGCGTCCTCGTCGGTGGTGACCCGGCGGGAGAAGCGCTGGCCGCGCTTCTGGATCTCCTGCATCTTCTTCTCGACGCGCTTGAGGTCCTCCGGGGTGAAGGGCTCCGCGACGTCGAAGTCGTAGTAGAAGCCGCCCTTGACCGGCGGGCCGATGCCGAGCTTCGCCTCGGGGAAGAGCTCCTGCACGGCCTGGGCCATCACGTGCGCGGTGGAGTGGCGCAGGATGTCGAGGCCGTCCCCGGAGGAGATGTCGACGGGCTCGACGCTCTCGCCGTCGCCCGGGACGTACGCGAGGTCCTTCAGCTCACCGTCCACCCGGGCGGCGATCACGGTGCGCTCGCCGGCGAAGAGGTCGGCGGCCGTAGTGCCCGTCGTCACCACGCGTTCTTCCCGCTCGGAATCGCGTTGGATGATCACACGGACGTCTGACACCGGTCTCTCCTGACTGAGGTGGGGAGCGTGCGCCGGATCTGGCGTGCACGCACGGGGCCGATGGTACCGAGCCGGGGAGGGCTGACGCGAAAGGGTTCCGCCGACGCGTCCGCTCGCCCGGAGCCTGCGGGCCGCCTACCGTGCCCGCATGACTACGGACTGGAACGGCCTCCTCACCGATCAGCTCGACTGGTACTGGACCCACCTGCTGCGTCCGCGCCTCGCCGGGCTCACCGACGCCGAGTACTTCTGGGAACCGGTCGAGGGGTGCTGGAACATCCGTCCGGCGGGGACCAGCCCGTGGCCGTCGGCGGCCGGCTCCGGCGAGTGGACCATCGACTACGCCTTCCCCGAGCCCGCCCCGCCGCCGGTCACCACCATCGGCTGGCGGCTGGGCCACCTGATCGTCGGCGTCCTCGGCACCCGCCTCGCCGCCCACTTCGGCGGCCCGGAGACCGACTACGGCAGCTTCGCCTACGCCGGGACCGCCGAGGAGGCCCTGCACCAGCTCGACACCCGGTACGCGGAGTGGACCGCCGGGGTGCGGTCCCTCGGCCAGGAGGGGCTGGAGCAGCCCTGCGGCCCGTCCGAGGGCCCGTTCGCCGAGGACCGCATGGCACGGCTGGTCCTGCACATCACCCGCGAGATCGTCCACCACGGCGCGGAGATCGGCACCCTGCGCGACCTGTGGGCGCACCGCCCGCTGACCGGCTGAGCCGCCCGCACGCCGCGTACCGGTGCGGGCGGACGGGTATCACCTCCCGGGCGGGACGCCGTCCGCGCGGGTGGGAGGAGCTGGTTCGTCATGACGCACTGGTACGAGGGCCCGTTGGCCGCACTGCGCCTCAGGGCGACCGGTCCTGACGCCGAGGAGGACCGGCTGGTGACGGCGGCCGTCGTCGTCCAGGACCTGGCGGGGGCGCGCCCGAGGGTGCTGCGCTGGCTGGTCAGCCCGGGGGTGACGGTGACCGAGGAGGAGGCCGCGCGGCACGGGCTGACGCGGGATCAGGTGGAGCGGACTGGCCGCTGGCCGGCGCCGGTGATGGAGGAGGTCGGACGCTCGCTGGCCGCGCACGCGGCGGCCGGCCGGCCGCTGGTGGTCGACGACGCCCCGGCGGCGCTGACCCTGCTCGACCGTGAACTGCGGCGCCACCGCGCCTCCTCGCTCGGCGCCTACCTCGCCGGGGTGCCGCTGAGTGTGCTGGACCCGCGCGTCCTCGACACCCACCTGGACCGGTACCGCAAGGGCTCGCGCCAGCTCGACGCCCTCTGCGTCCGCTACGGCGTTCCCGCGCCGCCCCCGCACGACGCGGCGGAGGAGGCGCGGACGGCGATCGAGGTGGTGCGTGCGCTGGCGCGGGTCTTCGCACCCCGGCTGCAGCGGCTGACCCCGGGCGAACTCCACGCGCTCCAGGAGGACTGGCACACCGCGCAGGTACGGGGCGGGGCCGCGCGCCCGGCGCGGGAGCGGGCCGACACGACGTGGCCGCTGCGCCCCCGGGCGGCGGCGGCCGTCTGAACGGACCCGCGACAGCCGCCCGGACGACGAAGAGCCGGTCCGTCGACGACGGACCGGCTCTCCCGGGGTGGGCGATACTGGGTTCGAACCAGTGACCTCTTCGGTGTGAACGAAGCGCTCTCCCACTGAGCTAATCGCCCGGGAACGGACTGAACCATACAGGCCCCGGGGCCCGCCGTTCAAACCGGCTTCGGAGCCGCGAGCAGCCGGGCGAGCCCCGCGCGCCCGGACCGCATCATCAGGGCGTGGTTGGCACGGAAGAAGGGGCGTCCGGGCACGGCCAGCAGACGCATCATCCGCGAGGTGACCCGGACGTCCTGCTCGAAGTCGACCCGCGCACCGCCGGGGACGGCGCCGACCCGCCACACCAGCGTCCCCACCAGGTCCCCGCCGAGCGCCGCCTCGATCAGCCGGGCGTCCGGGTCCTGCCTGCTCACGCGGGCGGTGACCCGCAGGTCGTACGGGAGCAGGGAGCGGAAGCGCAGCACGCCCTCCGTCTCGCCGGTGCGGCGCACCTCGCGGACCTCGCGCCACCAGTGCGGGTATCCGGGGACGTCCTCCAGCACCCGGTAGACGGCGTCGGGGGCGGCCGGCAGCTTCCAGCGGCTGTGGAAGCGGTAGCGGTTCAGGTCCATGCCGCAAGGCTGCCCGGCCGCCCGGACGGCCACGCCCGCCGCACTTTCTGACGGCAAGTCGACAAATACCCCGTCAGCCACCCGTCCGGCGGGGCGCATTCCGCATTAGGGGCAGAAAAACGGGGAGTACGAAAAACAGGAAAGGGCGGAACGCATTCCGGTACGTGAATTCCCGGAGGCCGTCCGGAACTGATGAAGCGTCACCCGGACGATCCGCGTGGCGTACGCCCCGCATAGCGACAGAACCTTTATTCCGGGCATTTCTCGCGGATGTCCGCACCGCTCCCCCGGTCACCGGGCGTCACGCCGGTGGCGGGCGCGCCCGGCTCCGCACACGACTGCGGCCCGAAGGCCGGAAGCCTTCGGGCCGCAGTCCCGGGGTGGGCGATACTGGGTTCGAACCAGTGACCTCTTCGGTGTGAACGAAGCGCTCTCCCACTGAGCTAATCGCCCGGGTGCAGAGAGAACATTACCGCATGTCAGCGGGTGCCCCCGACACCCCCGCGCGCACCGGCCGGACGGTCGGCGCAGGCCGGGCTCACCAGGTGATGTTCCAGGGCATCGTCAGCCCGAAGCGCCACAGGTACAGGGCGCAGAGCGCGGCGCCGATCACCACGGCGACCGAGGTCAGGATGAGGTTCCGGCGGCGGACCTTCGGGTCGAGCGCGCGCTGGGCCGCCTCGGTGACCTTCCGGCGCGTCCAGCGCAGCACCAGTTGCGCCCAGACGAACTCCGTGGACCAGATGGCCATGCCGGCGAAGATCACCAGCCATCCCGGCCCGGGCAGGGCCAGCATCAGCACCCCCGCCACCACGACGGCCAGGCCCACCACGAAGACGCCCACCTGCCAGCTCAGGTGCAGGGTCCGGCTGCGCCGGATGAACCGCGGCGCCCGCGACCCGAGCCGCCGCTCGGGCTTCTTCTGCGCCTCGCCCTCCGCCACCGCGGTGGAACCGGCGTCGTCACTCCCCGTATTCATGAGGACAAACGTACCTGACGCGCACACCTCGCCGGAATGACCGCACCCGCGCCGAATACTCGGCCGTACGAGGTATCTCAACCTTCGCAAAATGCCCAGAGGGGTTTACAACGGCACCGTAGGTGGCATGTCGATTTCGCCGACGTGCGAATCCCCGAGCGCACACTGAGCGAAAGGCCCTGGCGCTTATGAACACCACGGTCAGCTGCGAGCTGCACCTGCGCCTCGTTGTGTCGAGCGAGTCCTCACTGCCTGTTCCCGCAGGACTGCGGTATGACACGGCCGATCCCTATGCCGTGCACGCCACCTTCCACACCGGAGCCGAGGAGACGGTCGAGTGGGTGTTCGCCCGCGATCTCCTCGCCGAGGGCCTGCACCGGCCCACCGGCACCGGCGACGTCCGAGTCTGGCCGTCCCGCAGCCACGGTCAGGGCGTCGTCTGCATCGCCCTGAGTTCCCCCGAAGGTGAGGCTCTGCTCGAAGCCCCGGCGCGGGCGCTGGAATCCTTCCTGAAGCGCACGGACGCGGCGGTGCCCCCGGGCACCGAGCACCGTCACTTCGATCTCGACACGGAGCTGTCGCACATCCTGGCCGAGAGCTGACCCTCCCGGGCAGCGCGCCAGCTCCGCCCGGCCGCCCGACTCGGGGAGGCGGCCCGGGGTACGACAACCGCTCACGGAGTACGAGTGCCGCCACCGCGCGCCCAGCGCGGGAGGCGGCTCTCGTGCGTCCCGGACCGGCCGCGCACCGCCCGTTCCCGGGCAGCCGTCGGACGGCTCGTCTACCATCGGCCAGCACCGGCGGGCACCGGCCCGACCTCCAGCCCAGGGAGCGGCCCGTGCTGATCACTCACGACACCCGATGTGCGCTGGACGCCGTGGTCGGCCTGGTGAACACCGCGCCGGGCGACGGCCACTCCGACGGACTGGGCGACGTGACCGCGCTGCGTGCCTTCGTCGACGCGCACGGGGTGAGCGACGTGGGGCGGCTCGGCGAGGCCGACCTGGCCGCCGTCCTCCGGGTGCGGGAGCGCTTCGAGGCGGTCTTCGCCGCCGGGGACCTGGGGGACGCGGCCCGGGTGATCAACGAACTGGTGGCGGCGGCCGGGACCACCCCCCGCCTCACCGACCACGACGGCTTCGACTGGCACGTGCACTACTTCGCGCCGGGCGCCTCGGTCGCCGACCACCTCGCGGCCGACGGCGGGATGGCGCTGGCCATCTTCGTGGTCGCCGGGGAGTGCGAGCGGCTGCGCCGGTGCGAGGCGCCGGACTGCGCCAACGCCTTCGTCGACCTCTCCCGCAACCGCTCGCGGCGCTACTGCTCCGGCCGCACCTGCGGCAACCGGCTGCACGTGGCCGCGTACCGGGCGCGGCGCCGGGAGGCGGCGGGCTGAGCCGCGGGGCGCCCGCCCGGCTCACAACAGGAACAGGTCATGCACCGCCCCCAGCATCAGCAGGCAGCCGATCACCAGAAGGAAGATCATCAGGGGCGGCTGGGAGAGGGCGAAGAGGCAGCCGCGGCGCTCGGCGTCGGGGCGTGCGGGGGCGTGTTGGGGCGGTGTGGTGTCGAGCATCTCGCGGAGATCATGACCCGCCCGAAGACCCCAGGACCGCCGTCCACCAGGGACGGGGCGCCAGGTTCACCGGTTCCCGTGAGCGCGCCACGTGCGCGCCAAGGCGCGTACGAAGAAGCCGCGCGCCCGGGGGCGTACGCCGCCTCCGGGCGCGCGGCGGGAGCGGCCTCGCGCCGGCCTTCCTCAGATGCCGTGCTTCTTGAGGATGGCCTCGATGTCGGAGAAGTCGTCGTCCCCGCCGGCCTGCTTCTTCCCGGCGGCGGGGGCCTGGGACGCCTTGCCGGCGCCGGTGCTCCCGCCCACGGCGGGGCGCGCGCCGCCCGTGACCGCCTCCGGCGCCGCGGCCGCCCGCTCCTTGCGGGTCCCCCGGCGGCGCTCGACGGTCCGGGTCGTCATGAAGAGCAGCCAGGCGAGCCCCAGCACCCCGAATCCGGCCCAGGCGCTCGGGCTGAAGGCGGTCCTGGCGATCCAGGCGACCGCGCCGGTCAGGACGAGTCCGGCGGGGACCAGGGCGTAGGCGGCGATCCGCGTCGCGGTGAGGAACCGCTTGCGGTAGGCGGTCACGGCGGCAATGCCCAGGCCGGCCGCGGCCACGGCTGAACACACGGTCTCGGCAAGCATCCGGTCCTCCAGGCAGTGAGATGGGGCTCCTTCCATCCTGCACCGACCGGGGTGCGAATGGCCACGCCCCGTGGCGGGGGCCGGCCCGATCTCCGGGAGAACTCCGGGACGCCGCCCTCCCACGGGCGGGCGCCACCGCCGGATTCGGCGGGCCGGTGACCGGCTGGAAGACTGTCGGTCATGAACGACTCCTCTTCGCCTTCCTCCTCCCCCGTCGTCCTCGACGTCTGGTGCGAGCTGCAGTGCCCCGACTGCCACACCGCCCTCGCCGACCTCGACGCGCTGCGCGAGCGCTACGGCGACCGCATGGACATCCGCCTGCGCCACTTCCCGCTGGAGAAGCACCGGCACGCCTTCGCCGCCGCCCAGGCCGCCGAGGAGGCGCTGGTGCAGGGCAAGGGCTGGGAGTACGTGCGCGCGGTGCTGGACCGGGTCGGGGAGCTGGACCGGGTCGGCGAGCCGCTGCTGGTCGAGATCGCCGGGGAGCTGGGGCTGGACGCGGAGGAGTTCGACACCGCGCTGGTCGACGGGCGGCACATCCTGATCGTCGACGCCGACCAGGCCGAGGGCAAGGCACTCAAGGTCACCGGCACGCCGACCTACGTGATCGGCGGGGAGCGGCTGGACGGCGGCAAGAGCCAGGAGGGGCTGCGGGCCCGGATCGAGGAGATCGCCGACCGGCTGCTGGCGGGCTGACCGGCGCCCCGAGCCGCCTCAGAGCGGCTTGGACCAGTGGAGCCGGGTCGGGGTGTAGCCGAGGGAGTCGTAGAGCCGCCGGGCCGGGGTGTTGTCCGCGAAGACGTGCAGTCCGATGAGGCTGTCGCCCGTCTCGAAGGCGGCGCCCTCGGCGAGCAGCATCAGCGCCCGCCCGAGCCCCCGTCCCCGGAACTCCGGGCGGACCTCGATGTCGAAGACGTAGGCGCCGGGTACGCCCGGCCCGGCCTGGCCGGAGGAGACCCAGACGTGTCCGGCAGGCGCTCCGTCCGCCTCCACCACGCCGAAGGTGACGCCGGGGGTGGCGAGTCCCTGGGAGAGGTTGTCGCGGTAGCTGGCCTCGGACCGGGCGCGGGCCTGCTCCTCGGGCAGGCCGCGGTTGGCCCACTCCTGGGCGTACGCCTCCCGTGAGGCCGTCTCCCACTGTGCGTACTCCCCCTCGGTCATGGGGCGCGCGGTGACGCCGGCCGGGAGCGGGGGCGGGGTGGGCGGCAGGGTCTTGACCATGTTCCGGCCGCCCTCGGTCCAGCCGAGGGCGGTGGCCAGGCGCAACGCGGGGCCGGCGTCGGCGGGCACCGTGCAGCGGGCCTGCGTGCAGCCCCACCCGCGCAGCACCTCCTCGGCGGCGAGCAGCGCCACCGTCGCCCTGCCCCGGCCCCGGTCGGCCTGCTGGACGGTGAGGCCGTCCAGGAAGCCGACGGTGGGCCCCATTCCGGGAGCGGTGCCGACGCTGAGGCTCCCCACCGTCCGCCCGTTGACGCAGATGTCGTACGGCCGGGGGCGGACCGTGCCGTCCGGCTCGCGCTGAAGCGGCGCCGCGGGCCGCAGGGTGGTGGTCATCGGTCTGGTTCTACCCCCGCCGGGCGGGGCCTGTCACCACCGTTTCGGGCGGTCTCAGGGGTCGATGTCGGCGGCGGACCGCTCGGCGAAGATCCGGATGGCCTTGGCGGTGACCGGTCCGGGTGCGGCGGCCAGGGTGCGGCCGTCGACGCGGTGGACACCCTGCACGTCGCGGAGGGAGGAGGTCAGGAAGATCTCGTCGGCCCGCTCCAGGACGTCCATCGGCAGCTCGGTCTCGCGCGCCCCGGTCCACTCGGCGGTCAGGGCGCGGGTGATCCCGGCGAGGCAGCCGGAGGAGACCGGCGGTGTGTGGATCTCGCCGTCGATGACGACGAAGACGTTGGAGCCGGTGCCCTCGCAGAGCGCGCCCACGGTGTTGGCGAACAGCGCCTCGGTGGCGCCCTGTTCGCGGGCGCGGGCGAGCGCGACCACGTTCTCGGCGTACGAGGTGGTCTTGAGCCCGGACAGCGCGCCCCGTTCGTTGCGGGTCCAGTCGACGGTGACGACGGCGGTGGTCTCGGGGCGCGGGTGGGCCTCGCCGAGGGCGACGACGAGGGTGGGGGTGTCGTCGCCGCGGTCCGAGCCGAGCGGCGAGAGGCCCCCAGTGTAGGTGATCCGCAGCCGGCCCAGCGGCACCGGTTCGGCCGCCAGGACGGCGGCGCAGGCGCGGCGCACCTCGTCCAGGTCGGGTTCGGGCAGGCCGAGGCCGCGCGCCGAACGGGCGAGGCGGTCCAGGTGGCGGGTGAGCGCGAACGCACGGCCGTCGACGGTCTTGACCGTCTCGAAGACGCCGTCGCCGACGGTGAGCCCGTGGTCCAGGACGGACACCTGTGCGGTACCGGCGTCCCGCAGGGCGCCGTCGAGCCAGATCTTCACGTAAGGGTTCCTCCACTCGCCTCGTGTCCCGCAGACGCTATCGCCAGCAGCCGGGACGCCTTCAGCTCGGTCTCCCGCCACTCCCGCTCGGGATCGGACCCCCAGGTGATACCGGCGCCGGTGCCGAACTTGAGCGCCACGCCGCCGTCGTCGCCTGGTTCCGTCCAGAAGGTGCGGATACCCACCGCCAGCTCGGCCGCACCCCGGTCTGCGTCGACCCAGCCGACCGCCCCGCAGTACGGGCCCCGGGGTACGGGTTCCAGTTCGCGGATGATCTCCAGCGCGCTCGACTTGGGCGCCCCGGTGACCGAGCCGGGCGGGAAGGCCGCGCCGAACAGCCCGGGCCAGCCGGCGCCCTCCGCCAGGGTGGCGCGGACCGTGGAGACGAGGTGGACCAGCCCGGGGTGCTTCTCGACCACACAGAGTTCCGGGACGTGGACGGAGCCGGTGGCGGCGACGCGGCCCAGGTCGTTGCGGACCAGGTCGACGATCATGACGTTCTCGGCGTAGTCCTTCTCCAGGAGGTCCGCCTCGGTGGCGCCTGTCCCCTTGATCGGGCCCGACTCCACGACGGAGCCCCGCCGGCGCAGGAACAGCTCAGGTGAGGCGGTGGCCACCCCGATGCCGTGTCCGGGCAGGCGAACCGTTCCTGCGTAAGGGGCGGGGTTGCCCCGGGCCAGCAGCGCGGTGAGGGCGTCGACGTCGGCGGCCGCGCCGTCCGGCAGCGGCGCGGAGAGCACCCGGCAGAGGTTGGCCTGGTACACCTCGCCCCGCGCGACGGCGGCCCTGATCCGCCGCACCCCCTCCGTGTACGCACCGTGCCCGAGCGAGGACTCCCAGGCGTCGGGGGCGGGGCCGCGCCAGGCCCCTGGACGCGGCGCGGGGACCGGCTCGCGGCGTACCTCGTCGAAGCGCGCGCAGGTCAGGCCAGCTTCGAAGTCGGCGACGACCGCCCAGAAGCCCTCCGAGCCGAGCGCCTCGGGATCGTGGGTGACGTCGCGCAGACCGGTGGCGAGCAGCTCGCCGAAGCGGGCCAGCGGGGGAAGAGGGGAAGCGGGGTTGTGCACGTTCGCGAGTCTAGGTCGGCCCACCTCGGGCGGCCCCTCGCCGAGGTCACCGCAGCACGCTGCGCAAACGCGTTTTTGTGCTGGCCCAGGAATCCGCTAGAGTTCAACACGTCGCCGGGACGCGCAAGCGCCCCGGGAAAGACAAGCGGACGTAGCTCAGTTGGTAGAGCGCAACCTTGCCAAGGTTGAGGTCGCCAGTTCGAACCTGGTCGTCCGCTCGACGTGGGGGATCTTCCCGAGCCCCCGCAGTGGTGGAGTGGCCGAGAGGCGAGGCAACGGCCTGCAAAGCCGTCTACACGGGTTCAAATCCCGTCTCCACCTCCAAGGACGATTAGCTCAGCGGGAGAGCGCTTCCCTGACACGGAAGAGGTCACTGGTTCAATCCCAGTATCGTCCACTCGGAACCTCACGGTTCCGCCCGCGCGATTAGCTCAGCGGGAGAGCGCTTCCCTGACACGGAAGAGGTCACTGGTTCAATCCCAGTATCGCGCACGCAGCACCACACTCCCCGAACTCCGGCCGGTCTCCGGTCGCGGTCGGTCCCGCGCGATTAGCTCAGCGGGAGAGCGCTTCCCTGACACGGAAGAGGTCACTGGTTCAATCCCAGTATCGCGCACCACCCGGAGCCCCCGGTCGCCTCAGGCGGCCGGGGGCTCCGTCGTCGTCGCCCGCTCCCCCGTCTCCGGCCCGCCGGACCGGACGGGAGCCCCTCTGACGTGAGGGCCCGCCCGGTGCGGCCGGAAGCGAGGGGGTCAGGAGGAGAAGAGCATGCGGCCGAAGCCGCGGTCACGGCGGTGGCCGTAGTGGTGGCCGCCGTGGTGCGGGGCGCCCCAGGCCGGGGCGGGCGGTGCCGGGTACGCCTGCCCGTGCGGGGGCTGCGGCGCGGGCGGGGCGGCGGGCGGCGGGGCCTGCTGGGACCACTGGGACTCCAGACGGGTCAGCGCCTCCAGCTCCCCGTAGTCCAGGAATATCCCCCGGCACCCCCCGCACTGCTCGATCTGGACGCCGTTGCGGTTGTAGGTGTGCATCGGGGCGTGGCACTTCGGACAGTGCATCGTTCGGCTCAACTCCTCGCCTGTGGACGGGACCTGCGCCGGGATACTGCCCCGGCGCGGTCCCTGGCACCCTACGTCGCGGCGTCCAGGGCCGGTCCGTGCGGGAGCGGGGTCATCCTGGCGCAGGCGTCCACGAAGGCGGACTCGTCCTCGTCCAGGGGCCGGGCGGCCTGCTCCGCCTTGACCAGGGCCTGCGCCGCGATCTGGGCCGTCAGGGCCCGGGCGGGTCCGTCCAGTTGACGCCACTCCTCCCCCGGCGGGCCCGCCGCCGTGCCGCCCGCCTCCCGGTAGGCACTCAGGAAGCGCACCCAGTCCTCGGGGGCCATCAGGCCGCAGGCGAACCAGGCCGCCGGGCGGGCCAGGTCCCACGACGGGTCACCGAGGCCCATGTCGTCCACGTCGATCAGCACCCAGCCGCCCCCCGGCTCCGGGTCGCGCACCAGCTGCCCCAGGTGGAGGTCGCCGTGGCAGACGGCCGGCCCGGTCCGGGCCGGGGGTACCGGGACGGCGGCGCCCGCTGCGAGGACGGCCTCACGGGCGGCGCCTCGCAGCGGGGAGTTCCGCAGCCGGGCGAGAGCGCGCTCCGCCTTCTCGGGGCCGCGGGCCGGGGGCGGGGCCTGGCCGAGGACCGACGGCGGAGCCTGGTGGAGGCGGGCGAGGAGGGTGGCGGTCTCCTCCCAGGGGGCGGCGCCGGGGGCCGCCGGGTCGACCGGGGTGCCGTAGGGCCAGCAGGTCAGCAGGCGGCCGGACGCCTCGACGGGGGCGCCGGCCAGGGGGCGCAGCACGATGCCCGCCAGGCCGGGCGAGGCGGCGGCGGTGAGGCGGGCGTGCAGGGCGGGGCCGGCGTCCGGGGCGTGGGCCTTCACCACGAGGTGGCCGTGGCGCACCACCGTGCCGTCGGGCCGGTCGGCCAGCACGCGGACGGGGCAGGCACAGGGGCGGGGCGGGGCGACGGGGTGGGCTCGGTGGGCGGCGTGGTCGGCCAGGGCGGCGTGCAGGTCCTCGCATGGCATGGGGTCAGCTTGCCTGGCTCCCGGGCGGCCTGCCCGCCGGGGGCCGCAGGTGCGGGGCGGGGAGGGCTCGGGGCGCGCGCCGGGAGCACGAAGACGCCCGCGCGGCTGACCGCGCGGGCGTCCTGTCGTCCGTCGTACCCCCGTCCCCACGGGGTCCCGGGCCGCTCTCCCGGACCGGGGCGCGTCAGCGCCCCAGCATCACACCTACGGACGACGCCTGTGCCACCACCGCTTCCCAGCCGCCGAAGAGGACGACGAGAAGGGCGGCCAGGGGAAGAACCATCGCCGTGGCGACCAGCGGGTGGCGCCGGTCTCCGCGCGGCGGGCCGAAGGGGCGCACCGTGGGGAGCGCCGCCAGTGTCCGGCGTCCTCGGGTGCGCAGCGCTTCAGCCATGTCCCTCTCCTGTTCGTTCCGGACGGCGGCAAACCCGGGCCGTGATGCGCAGCCCGTGTCCGCCGCCTGACCATGAATCTATGCGCGGGGCGGCGGCGGGGCGTCATGCCGGCGTACCGATGTGCGGGCCTCCCGCAGGATGACGGCCTCCCCGGTGGCGTACTCCTGTGGTTGCAGGAGACCGGGCGGAGGTACGGGATCTCCCCCAGGGGACCGGCGGCGCGAGTGGTGACTTCGCTCACGTGTACGAGGCCGGGGAGGCGTACGGAGCGTGGTCCCGGGTGTCGTCCGGGTGTCCGGACGGGGGCGGGGAAGGGGCCGGGAGGGCGGGGCGGGGCCCCGGTCGTACGTCCCCGACGGGGCGTCAGAGGGGTGTTTCGCACCGCCTGTTGGAGCAGACGTGGCGTCAACAAGGTAATCGGTGAACGGCTGGTGACCGGCGCTCAGTTCGCGCCTACCGCACGCAGAATCGATGCACAAGCAAGGGCGCGGCCTGAGAGCGCCGGGGGCCGGGGAACCGTAAGCTGTGGCTCGTCACAGGGACCGGGCAGCGGAGATGGACATGGCGATGATGCGGCTCCGACGCGAGGACCCGCGTGTCGTCGGCTCGTTCAGGCTTCACCGGCGGCTCGGCGCGGGCGGGATGGGCGTGGTCTATCTGGGCTCCGACCGGCGCGGCCAGCGGGTGGCGCTGAAGGTGATCCGCCCGGATCTGGCGGAGGACCAGGAGTTCCGGTCGCGGTTCGCCCGCGAGGTCTCGGCCGCGCGGCGTATCCGGGGCGGCTGCACGGCGCGGCTGGTCGCCGCCGATCTTGAAGCCGACCGGCCGTGGTTCGCCACCCAGTACGTACCGGGGCCCTCGCTGCACGACAAGGTCGCCGACGAGGGGCCGCTCTCCGCCGCCGACGTGGCCTCGGTCGGGGCGGCGCTCTCCGAAGGGCTGGTCGCGGTCCACGAGGCCGGGGTGGTCCACCGGGACCTGAAGCCCTCCAACATCCTGCTCTCCCCCAAGGGCCCGCGCATCATCGACTTCGGCATCGCCTGGGCCACGGGGGCCTCGACGCTGACCCACGTGGGGACCGCCGTGGGCTCGCCGGGATTCCTCGCGCCCGAGCAGGTGCGCGGCGCGGCCGTCACCCCGGCCACCGACGTCTTCTCCCTGGGGGCGACGCTGGCGTACGCGGCGACCGCCGACTCGCCCTTCGGGCACGGCAGCTCCGAGGTGATGCTGTACCGCGTGGTGCACGAGGAGCCGCACCTCTCCGGGGTGCCGGACGCGCTGGCGCCGCTGCTGCTGGCCTGCCTCGCCAAGGTGCCCGAGGAGCGGCCCAGCACGCTGGAGCTTTCGCTGCGGCTCAAGGAGATCGCGGCGCGTGAGGCGCAGGGGCCCAGCGACGCCCGGGCGCCGGGGCCGCGGGGCGAGCAGGACCGGCCGACCGGGCGGATGACCGTGCCGCCCGAGGGGCAGCGTACGCAGCGGCATCAGCACTCCGGGTCGACGCCGCGTCCCTCGCAGGGGGCGCGGCCGCAGGGAGCGCGGCCGCAGACGCCGCGGACCGGGGCGGGGCGCGGTGGGCCCGAGTCGGCGCGGAACCCGAACTCCGTCTCCCGGCCCCGGACCGGGGGGAGTTCCCGGGGCGGGGGGAACCCGAGGACCGGGGGGACGCGCGGTCCCGGGCAGCGGCCCCGGGGCGGGCAGCGGGGGGCGGCTCCCCGGGCGACCGGGACCGGGCGGCGGCCTGCCAATCCTCGGCTGCTGCGGCAGCGGTTGGTGGTGTTCGTGGTGGTCACCTTGATGGTGGCGTTGGGGATTGCTGCTGCGCAGGGATGCCAGGGGCCCGCTGAAGGGGCCCGCCTCGACGGGGGACGGGTGGCCTCGGTCGGGATGGAGGGGTCGGGCTCTCCGTGAGCCGGGCTCACTGATTGGCCTCAAGCGCCGGCCGGGCTGGTTTTGGCTGAGTCTCGGCGCCATCGCGCCGGTTCAAGATGGCCTCGCACGCCGGCCGGGCTGAATGTGGCCGAGGGCGCTAGGGCTGGGTGACCGGGGCCTGGAGCATGCCGGTGATGGCGTCGGCGAGGAAGTCGCCGGTGGCCTGCCAGCGGGGGGTGACGGCGTCGCGGGCGGCCTGTTCCTCGTGTTCGGCGCAGGCCGAGGTGATGATGTGGGTCATCAGGGCGGCGCGTCCCCGGACGATGTGGGCCGGGAGGTGGTCGAGGCGGGCGACGATCGCGTGGACGATACGGGCGGCGGCGGGGGCCTCGTCGCCCAGGCCGCGCAGGATCTCCGCCGCCTGGGGGTCGTGAAGGGCGGCGCGGACGAAACGGGCCCGCCAGGTCGGCTTCCCCTCCCCCGCCTGTGCGGCGAGTTCGCCCAGGGCGTCGGTGGCGGGCACGACCAGGCTGCGGACCTCGTCGAGGAGTGAGGCGGAGGCCGCCGACATCTCCTGGCGGCGCGGTTCCAGTCCGGTGATGTGCCGGGTCAGCAGGGCCCTCAGCAGGCCCTCCCGGCCACCGAAGTAGTAGCCGACGGCCGAGTGGTTGCTGTTGCCCGCCGTCTCGGCGATCTTGCGGTCCGAGGTCTGGGCGATCCCCGCCTCCGCGAACAGTCGTTCCGCCGCGTCGAGCAGCGCCGTGCGGGACCTGTCTGATCTGGCCATCGGTGGTCGCGTTCTCCCAGGTGGCGTACGCCCTTACGGGCGTGGGGACGGAGGCCAACCTAGCCCATCCCGAGTTTTTAAGTCAGGTGGCGTATGGTGGGCAGGTCCGACGGCCCCCCACTCAGTGCGGCGTGGCGAGACAGGCCCGTCGCACCTTCCTCGAACCCTCACAGCTAGGAGCAGTCCGTGGACCCGTCCACCAGCGCCCCGCCGGACGGCGGAACCGTCGAAGCATCACCCGCGGGCCCGCCCCAGGAGGACCGCAAGACCCGGATCGCGCGGTACGTCGCGCTCTTCGCCATGCCCTTCCTGATGGTGACGATGATGTACGCGACGTACGTCGGCACGATGCACGCGCCGGCCCCGCGCGACCTGCCGGTCGCCGTGGTGGGCGCGGGACCGGCCGCCGAGCAGCTGGTCGCCGGGCTGGACGCCGCGCCCGGGGACACCGTGGACGCGCGCCTGGTCGCCACCGAGGACGAGGCGGTCGGCCTGCTGAAGGACCGCGACATAGCCGGGGCGTTGCTGCCGCCCGCCGAGGCCGGCGGCACGGCCACGATCTACACGGCCAACGCCGCGGGAGCCTCCCAGGCGAGCACCGTGCAGCAGGTCCTCGCGCCGGTCGCGGTGGAGAACGAGTGGCGGACCTCGGTCGAGGACGTCGCGCCGCTCGCCGACGGCGACATGTCCGGCACCGCGGTGCTCTTCGCCGGGATGGGCATGATGCTCGCCGGGTACGTCCCGCTGAGCCTCATGACGATGTCCCTGCCGTACCTGCTGCGGCTGCGGCGCTTCCTCCCGCTGGCGCTGGGCTGGTCGGCCGTGACCAGCACCGTCATCTGGACGATCCTGGGCCCGGTGGTCGGCGCCGTCGACGGGCACTACCTGCAGTTCCTCGGCATCGGCATGCTGGCCACCGGCGCCGTCGCCCTGACCCAGCTGCTCTTCACCAAGCTGGTCGGCCCGCTCGCCGTGCTCTTCGGCATGCTGCTCTGGGTCGTCTTCGGGATGCCCTCCTCGGGGCTGTCGCTGTCGATCCACACCATGCCGGGCTTCTTCCAGTTCCTGCACGGGGTGCTGCCGCTCCCGGCGGCGGGCGAGGCGCTCCGCTCGCTGCTGTACTTCGACGGGCGGGGCCTCGGTTCCCACCTACTGACGCTGACGGTGTGGGTCCTCGCCGCGCCGGCCCTCTGCCTGCTGAAGGAGCGCCGCTCCGGACACGCCATCCCGGCGGCCCCCGCCGTGGACGGGCCCGGGGAGCCGCTGCCCGCGCTGGCCGGCGGCCCCGTCCGGGCCCCGCGTACGCGGTACGTCGCCGCCGTCCTGTTCCCGCTGTCGATCCTGGTCGCGGTGGTCGGGCTGATGGGCGCCTCGATGCACAAGCCCGAGGTGCGGGACATGCCGGTGGCCGTGGTGGGCGCCACCGAACAGCAGGCACGGCAGGCCGTTGCCGGGCTGGAGCCCAGTCTCGGCGCCATGTTCGACCTGCGGCCCGTCGACTCCGTACGGGAAGCCACCGCACAGCTGACCGACCAGGAGGTGGCCAGCGCGTACGTGCTGCCCACCGCGCCGGGCGGCGGCGCCGAGCTGCTCACCGCCTCGGCCGCCGGTCCCAGCCAGCAGACGATTCTGCGGAGCGTCTTCCAGCAGGTCGCCGAGAAGCAGGAGATGGCGCTGGAGACGACGGACGTCCGGCCGCTGACCGGGGACGACACGATGGGCTCCAACAGCCTCTACGTGGCGATGTCCTGGATCATGGCCGGGTTCCTGATCATGGCGGTGCTGCGCGGCGGCGCCCCCGAACTGCGCCGGTTCCGGCAGTTCCTGCCGCTGCTGGCGGGGTGGGCCGTGGGCATGGCGGTGTGGCTGTGGTTCCTCTTCGACGTGCTGATCGGCGCGGTGAACGGGCACGCCGGCGTGCTGATCGGCGCGGGCGCGGCCACCATCTTCTGCGTGGCCCTGGCCGCCGGCGCCTTCACCCGGACCATCGGCCTCGCGGCGATCGTGCCGGTCATGATCGTCCTGATGCTGCTGGGCGTCCCGGCCTCCGGCGGCGGACTGCCGATCTCGATGGTGCCGGACATCTTCCGCACCCTCCAGGACGTGCTGCCGCTGCCGGCCGCCGTGGACATCGCCCGCTCGCTGGTCTACTTCGACTCCACCGGCCTCGGCGGGAACCTGCTGACCATCGCGGCCTGGGGCGGCGCCGGTCTCGTCCTCAACCTGCTCGCCGACCTCTGGCTGGCGCACCGCGCCCGGCAGGGCAAGGGCATCCCGGCGGAGGTGCCCCGGGCGGGGGCGCCCGGCAAGGCCGAGCAGGCCGACGCCGAGGAGCAGCGCGAGGACGCCGCCCTGGCCGGCAGCGCGGCCGCCTCCTGACCCGGTCCCTCACTGGCGTACGCCGCTCCGGTTCCGCTGTTCCCGCGCTCGGCGGGGCGGAGCCGGGGCGGCGTTCCGTCGTACTTGCGGACGTCGCCCCGTACGGGGCTCTGTCTGCGGTCACCACGGGACGGCGGGGCCCGTCCGGAACGCGGTGCTCAGCCCCGCGTCGCGTAGAAGGCGACCGCCGAGGCGGCGGCGACGTTGAGGGAGTCGATGCCGGCGTCCATCGGGATACGCACCCAGGTGTCGGCCGCCGCGAGGGCGCCGGGGGTGAGGCCGTCGCCCTCGGTGCCGAACATCAGGGCCAGCTTCTCGGGGCGGCGGGCGGCCAGTTCGTCCAGCGTGATGGAGCGGTCGCCGAGGCAGAAGGCGGCGGTCAGGAAGCCGTGGCGGCCGAGGAGTCCGGCGTCGGCCGGCCAGTCGGGCAGCCGGGTCCAGGGCAGTTGGAGGACGGCGCCCATCGAGACCTTGACCGCGCGCCGGTACAGGGGGTCGGCGCAGCGGGGGCTCAGCAGGACGGCGTCCACGCCGAGTGCGGCCGCGTTGCGGAAGGCGGCGCCCACGTTGGCGTGGTCGACGATGTCCTCCAGGACGGCGACGCGGCGGGCGGTGGTGAGGATGTCGGCCGGGTCGGGCAGCGGCTTGCGCTCCATGGCCGCGAGGGCGCCCCGGTGCACGTGGTAGCCGGTGACCTGCGCGGCGAGTTCGGGGGTGACCAGGTGAACCGGGGCGTCGGCGGCCTCGATGACGTCGGCCATGACGTCCAGCCACTTCTCGGAGAGCAGCAGGGAGCGCAGGGTGTAACCGGCCTCGACGGCACGGCGGATGACCTTCTCGCCCTCGGCGATGAAAAGGCCCTCGGCCGGTTCGCGGCGGCGGCGCAGCGCGACGTCGGTGAGGTCGGTGTAGTCGTGCAGGCGCGGGTCACCGGGGTCGGTGACGGGCTGCGGTACGGCCATGGGGTGCGGGCTCCCGTTCGGTGGCGGTCGCGTCAGGCGGTCGGGCCGACGCCCACGACCTCGCCGATGACGATGACGGCGGGCGGCCGCACCTCCTCGGCGCGGACGGTCTCCGCGACGGTGGCGAGGGTCGCGTCGACGCGCCGCTGGGCGGCGGTCGTGCCCTCCTGGACGAGGGCGACCCGGGTGTGCGGGTCGCGGCCGTGGGCGACGAGGGCCTCGGCGATGGCACCTATCTTGTCGACGCCCATCAGCACGACGAGGGTGCCGCGCAGCTTCGCGAGGGCCGCCCAGTCGACCAGCGAGCGCGGGTCGTCGGGGGCCACGTGGCCGCTGACCACGGTGAACTCGTGGGCGACGCCCCGGTGGGTGACGGGGATGCCGGCGGCCGAGGGGACGCTGACGGAGCTGGAGATGCCCGGCACCACGGTGCAGGCGATGCCGGCCTCGGCCAGTGCCTCGACCTCCTCCATGCCGCGCCCGAAGACGAAGGGGTCGCCGCCCTTGAGCCGCACCACGGCCTTGCCGGCCTTGGCGTGCTCGACGAGGGCCGCGTTGATGGCCTCCTGGGCCATGTACCGGCCGTAGGGGATCTTCGCGGCGTCGATCACCTCGACGTGCGGGGGCAGTTCGGCGAGCAGGTCGCGCGGGCCGAGCCGGTCGGCGATGACCACGTCGGCCTCGGCGAGCAGGCGGCGGCCGCGCACGGTGATGAGGTCGGGGTCGCCGGGGCCGCCGCCGACCAGGGAGACGCGCGGCGCGTCGGAGCCGGCCCGGGAGGTGCGGCGGGCGGCGAGCAGCGTGCCGTCGCTCAGCCCGTCGACCACGGCGTCGCGGACGGCGGCGGTGTAGCGGGGGTCGCGGCGTTCGGCGTCGCGGGTCAGCACGGCGACGGTGACTCCGGCGCTGCGGCCGGTGGCCGGGGTCCAGGCGGTGGCGGCCTCGGCGTCGTCGGCGCGTACGCACCAGACGCGGTGGGCCTCGCCCTCGGCGGAGGCGGCGGTGTTGGCCTCGGGGTCGCTGGTGGCGATCAGGGCGTACCAGGCGTCGGTGAGGTCGCCGGGGCGGTAGCCGCGGCGCTCCCAGGTGATCTCGCCGGCGTCGGCCATGGCCTCGACGGAGGCGGTGGCCGAGGGGGAGACGAGCAGGACCTCGGCGCCGGCCGCGACGAGTCCGGGGAGCCGCCGCTGGGCCACCTGGCCGCCGCCGAGGACGACGACGCGCCGCCCGGACAGGCGGAGTCCGACGGGGTACGCGGGGTGGTCGGCGGAATGGGCCATGGCGGTGCGGCTCCTGGGGACGGGCAGGCGGGAGGAGGGCCGCTGCGACGGTGGAGCGGCGTACGACACGCGGGCCCGCGCGGGGGCGCTGTCGGCCTCCACGATACGGCGGGGACGGGGGCGGGCGGGCCCCGGCCCTGGTGGGAGGGGTCGTCGCGGCCGCCCGGCCCGGTCGGGGACGGGCGGCCGCGGGGCTCACTTCTCGGTGACGCCGGCCGAGTCGAAGGTGGCGACCTCGTGCATGGCGCGGGCGGCGCTCTGCACGATCGGCAGGGCGAGCAGGGCGCCGGTGCCCTCGCCGAGGCGCAGGTCGAGGTCGACCAGGGGGCGCAGGCCCAGCTTGTTGAGAGCGGCGACGTGGCCCGGCTCGGCGCTGCGGTGCCCGGCGATGCAGGCGGCCAGCACCTCGGGGGCGATGGCGCGGGCGACCAGGGCGGCGGCCCCGGCGCTGACCCCGTCGAGGATGACGGGGGTGCGCAGGCTGGCGCCGCCCAGCAGGAGCCCGGCCATGGCGGCGTGCTCCAGGCCGCCGACGGCGGCGAGCACGCCGATCGGGTCGGCCGGGTCGGGGCGGTGCAGTTCGAGGGCGCGGCGGACCACGTCGGTCTTGCGGGCCAGCGTCTCGTCGTTGATGCCGGTGCCGCGGCCGGTGACCTCGGCCGGGTCGGCGCCGGTGTAGACGGAGATGAGGGCGGCCGACGCGGTGGTGTTGGCGATGCCCATCTCGCCGGTGAGCAGCGCCTTGTTCCCGGCGGCGACCAGGTCGCGGGCGGTCTCGATGCCGACCTCGATCGCCGCCTTGACCTCCTCGCGGGTGAGGGCGGGGCCGGTGGTCATGTCGGCGGTGCCGGGGCGGACCTTGCGGGGCAGCAGGCCGGGGGTGGCGGGCAGCTCGGTGGCGACGCCCACGTCGACGACGCAGACCTCGGCGCCGACCTGGGCGGCGAAGGCGTTGCAGACCGCGCCGCCGCCGAGGAAGTTGGCCACCATCTGGCCGGTGACCTCCTGGGGCCAGGGGGTGACGCCCTGGGCGTGGACGCCGTGGTCCCCGGCGAAGACCGCGACGGCGGCCGGTTCGGGGACGGGCGGCGGGCACTTCCGGGAGAGGCCGCTGAGCTGGGCGGAGATGATCTCCAGCATGCCGAGGGCGCCGGCGGGCTTGGTCATCCGCTTCTGCCGCTCCCACGCCTCGCCGAGCGCCTTGGCGTCCAGCGGGCGGATGTTGGCGACGGTCTCGGCGAGCAGGTCGTGCGGCTCCTCGCCGGGCAGCGCGCGGCGGCCGTACGTCTCCTCGTGGACGACCCAGGACAGGGGGCGCCGCTTGGACCAGCCGGCCTGCATCAGTTCGGGCTCCTCGGGGAACTCGTCGACGTAGCCGACGCACAGGTAGGCGACGACCTCCAGGTGGTCGGGGAGGCCCAGTTCGCGGACCATCTCCCGCTCGTCGAAGAAGCTGACCCAGCCGACGCCCAGGCCCTCGGCGCGGGCGGCGAGCCAGAGGTTCTCGACGGCGAGCGCCGAGGAGTACGGGGCCATCTGCGGCTGGGTGTGCCGGCCGAGGGTGTGGCGGCCGCCCCGGGTCGGGTCGGCGGTGACGACGATGTTGACCGGCGTGTCGAGGATCGCCTCGATCTTCAGTTCCTTGAACTGCTTGGCGCGGCCCTTGGGCAGCGAGGTGGCGTACGCCTCGCGCTGGCGCTCGGCCAGTTCGTGCATGGCCCGCCGGGTGTCGGCGGAGCGGATGACGACGAAGTCCCAGGGCTGGGAGTGGCCGACGCTGGGCGCGGTGTGCGCCGCCTCCAGGACCCGCAGCAGCACGTCGTGCGGGATGGGGTCGGAGCGGAAGCCGTTACGGATGTCGCGCCGCTCGCGCATCACGCGCAGCACGGCGTCCCGCTCGGCCTCGGCGTAGCCGGGGGCGGCGGGCCGGGGCGCCTCCTGCGGGAGTCCGGCGGGCGTCTCCTCCCCGGGGACGGCCTCCTCCTCCGCGACCTGGGTCTCCTGGGGGGACCCGGCCTCAGCGGCCTCGACGGCGACGGGCTCGGCGGGGACGGCCTCGGGAGCCCCCGCCTCCGGCTCGGCGTCCTGCGGCTCGGCGGTCTCAGGGACCGTTTCTGCGGGCACCGGAACCTCGGCGGGGACCTGGACCTCGGCGGGAGCCTCCGCGGCGGTCTCGTCCGCCGCCGGAGCCTGCCCGGCCTCCTCGGTGACGGGAACGGGCGCGGTCTCCACGACGGCCTGAGGCTGGGGCTCCTCGGCCTCCGCAGCCTCGGGGGCGGCCTGTTCCGGGGCGGCCTCCTCCGGCTCGGCCACGGTCCCGGCCGCCGCCTGGACCGGGGCGGGGGCGGACGCGGCCTCGGTGACCGCCTCGACCGGCACCCCGGCCGGCGGTGTCCCCCACTCGGGCAGGGTCTCGGCGGGCGCGAGGTGACCGTCGGTCGGCACGGCACCGGGGACGGCGACGAACTGGCCGAGCGAGGCGTCGGCGGGCAGCTGTACGGGCTCGGCCGCCGGGTTCTCCTCCACCGGCGGCGCCTGCGGCTCGACGGGCTCGGCGGCCTCGGCCTCCGGAGCGGCGCCGGTCCGCTGCCCGGGGAGTTCCACGGCAGCGGCGGCCGGGTCCTGCCCGGCGGGCACGTACTCCGCCGTGCCGGAGGCGTCCTGGTAGGTGGCGGTGGAGGCGTCCGGGGCCTCCGGGAAGGGCTGTGCCTCGGTGTGCGGGGCCTGCGGGGCGGTGTCGTGGGCCGCGGCCTCCGGCTGCGCGGGCAGCGGCGTGTGGCCGGAGTGGTCCGGCGCGTAGGCCGGGCCGACCGGTGCCGCGTCGCCGTACGAGGCGTGCTGCCCGGTGTTCCAGGAGGCGTCCTGGCCGCCGGTCCAGGCCGGGTCGGTCTCCGGCAGGGCGCCCAGCTGGGGGCCGGGCAGGGTGGCCGGGTCGGGCTGGTCGAGGTACTCGGGGCCGGTCGTGGCCGGGGCGGCCTGCCGGGCGGGCGCCGGGTGGGCGGCGGGGCCCCGGTCGGCGAGGGAGCGGACCTGGCTGCCGCTGGTGCCGCCGGGGACGGGCGGGCCCATGTGGAGCGGGCGGCGCGGCGGCGGGGTCTGGGCGGCCTCGGCGGCCCGGACGGCGGAGAGGTCGACGGCGCCGCTGTCCCGGCCCGCGCGCTCGTGGGCACCGGCCTCGTGGGGCTGGGCCTCCTGGGCCGGGGCCTCGGCGTACGGCTGCGGCTCGGCCTCGGGGGCCCGGCCGGCGGCGTACGGCAGGCCCTCGGCGGGGTACGGCTGCTCGTGGCCCGTGGCGTACTGCCCGGTGGCGTGCTGCTGCCCGTCGCCGGCCGGGAACTGGCCGGTGGACCACTCGGATGCCGGGTACTCGCTCCAGGCGCCCTGGGCGCCGGGCATGAGGAGTTCGTCCTCGCCGCGCCGGGGGGCGTGCGTGGTCCCGGGGACGGAGCCCTGCTGCGGCACCGCACCCGCGTTGCCCGGGAAATCCTCACCCGGAATCTGGCCGGTGTCGGTCATGCGTACCCCTCGCCCATGTGCGTCGTAACTCTCCTGACGGCCCTGCCCCGGCGGACGCGGCCCTCGGCGCCGTCCGCCCGTCGTGTCAACGAGCGGCCGTGCCGCGCGGCACGTACCGGACGGGCAGCGGCTGCTGTCCGCCGCTGCTGCGGCGGCCGGCCCCGTGGCCCGCTGCGGAGTGCGCCACGTCGCGCTCCCCCCGGCCTGTCCTACCGCGACGGCCCGGGCCTTCGGTGCCCCTTGTCCGGATATCGCCGGAGGAAGCGCCACGGGCCCGCGTGCGGTACAACGATCCGCCAGCCTACCGCGCGCCGGGTACGGAGCCCGTCACGGGGCGCGGTCGGGCAGCTCTCCGGAGAGCAGGAAGACCACGGTGCGTTCCCGCTCGCTCCAGGTGTCGGTGGACAGCTCCACCGACTGGAGCAGGGAGCAGGAGACCCGGTAGCCGTGGGCGGTCAGGTCGCGGCCGACGAGTTCCGCCGCGTCCCTGGTGGAGGCGTGGGTGACCAGGCGGGCGGGGCGCCGGTCGGCGACGGCGGAGACCACCGCGGGCCCGCCGCCGCCGATCCGGACCACATCGGGCTCGGGCAGGTCCTCCAGGACGTGCGGGGCGCTGCCGTGGACGGTCTGGAGCTGGACGCCGTCGCGCCGGGCGGCCTCGGCGGTGCGTTCGCAGGCGGCGCGGTCGGCGTCGACGGCGATGACGGCGGCCCCGAACAGGGCGGCGTCGACGGCGACCGCCCCCGAGCCGCAGCCGATGTCCCAGACCAGGTCGCCGGGGCGCGGCCCGAGCAGCGCCAGCTGGCAGGCGCGCAGCCGCTGGCCCTCGCCCTCGTGGCCGGCCGGACCGTCCTGCCCGGCGCCGGGCAGGGCCCAGCCGCGGCGGTTGCGGGTGAGGTCGCGGCCGGCCCGCCAGCCGCCGTCGGGGCTCTGGGCGGCGGTGCCGCCGACCACCAGGACGATGTTGGGGTCGCGCCAGCTGTGGTCGGCGGCCCGGTCGGAGGTGACGACGGTGACCTGCTCGCGGTCGGTGCCCAGTTCCTCGCAGATCACGAAGGTGCGGTGGATGTCGCCGAGCAGCAGGCCGAGTTCGGCGGGTCCGGCGCCGGGCGAGGTGAGCACGGCGACCTTGGTGTGGGCGCGGCAGATGTTGACCGCGCGGCGCAGGGTGCGCCGGTGGGCGACGACGATCTCGGCGTCGTCCCAGGGCATCCCGGCGCGGGCGAAGGCGGTGGCGACCAGCGAGACGGCGGGGACGACCTCGACCTCCAGCCCGTGTTCGGGGGCGCGCAGGGCGCGGACCACGCCGAAGAAGCCGGGGTCGCCGTCGGCGAGGACGACGGCGGTGCCGCGGTGGGCGGCGATGCGCCGGGCGGCGAGGTGGACGGAGCCCAGCCGCACCTGTTCGGCGCGGGCGGGGACCTCGGGCAGGGCGAGATGGTGGGCGGCGCCGGCCACCAGGGTGGCGGCGGCGAGGGCGGAGCGGGCCGCCTCGGTCAGGGGGGTACCGTCCCAGCCGATCACCGTGACCCGGTCGGCCATCGTCGTCTCTCTCCTGAACTCTGCGCCGGGGCGCTGGTGGGGGCGTGCGGAGGTGGGGGTGCCCGGCGGTCCGGGGGTGCAGGGTACCGGGTGGCCGACGACGGCGGAGGTGGGGGCGGGAACGCGGGGTGCGGGGGTGCGGGGTGCGGGGGTGCGGGGTGCGGGGTCAGTTCCAGTCGGAGTACGCCGGGTAGCCGCCGGACTCGGCGAGCTGCTCGCCGACGCCTTCGAGGTCCTCGGGGAGCAGGCTCCACACGATCAGGTCGGTGCGGAACTCCGCCCAGCTGCCGTCCTCGGTGCGGGTCCGCGCTATCCGGGCGCCGCGCAGCACGCCCTCGCTGATGCAGCCGGTCTTCTGGGCGACCTGCTGGGCGGCGGTGTTCCCGGCGGCGGTGCGCATCTCCAGGCGTTCGAAGCGCTGGTCGCCGAAGAGCCACTGGGCGAGGGCGACGACGGCCTCGCAGGCGTACCCCTCGCCGCGGGCCCAGGGGGCGACGACGCAGGAGAGTTCGGCGGAGCGGACGCGGCGGTCGACGTGGCGCAGGTGGACGGTGCCGACCAGGCGCTGGGTGAGGAACTCGGTGACGGCCAGGACGATGCCGCGCCCGCGGAGCCGCTCGGCGGGGGCGGCCCGGGTGATCCAGTCGTGGGCGTCGCCCTCGGTGTAGGGGTGCGGGGCGGTGGTCCAGGCGGTGACCAGTTCGTCGTTCATCATCTCGGTGAACGGGGGGATGTCCGCCACTTCCAGGGGGCGCAGCACCAGCCGTTCGGTGCTGAGGGAGATGTCCGGGAAGGTGGTTGTCATGCGCCGCTCTCCGTAACCTTCTTGGCCTGGCCGAGTGCCCAGCATGCAGCATCACGGCACTCGGCCGCACCACGGGGTCGCGCTCCCTTCGCGGAGAGCGGAGTGCCGTGGCGCGGCCGGTGGGTGAGGGTGGGTCAGCCGGCGGTGGCCGGGATGACGGAGCCCTTGTAGGTGTCCTCGATGAACTTCTTCACCTCGGGCGAGGTGAGCAGCTCGGCGAGCTTCTTGACCCGCGGGTCGTTCTCGTTGCCCTTCTTGACGGCGAGGACGTTGTTGTACGGGTTGTCCTTCGCCTCCTCCAGGAGGATGGCGTCCTCGCGGGGGCTCAGACCCGCGTCGAGGGCGAAGTTGTTGTTGATCGCGGCGGCGTCGACGTCGCTGAGGGAACGCGGGAGCTGGGCGGGGTCCAGCTCCTTGATGGTGATGTTCTTGGGGTTCTTCGCGATGTCGGAGGGGCTGGCGTCGGCGCCGGCGCCCTTCTTCAGCTCGATGAGCCCTTCCTCGGCGAGGAGGTTGAGGGCACGGCCCTCGTTGGTGACGTCGTTGGGCACCGCGACGGTGGCGCCCTTCCGGAGGTCGGCGATGTCCTTGACCTTCTCGGAGTAGACACCGGTCGGCGGCAGGTAGATCTCGTCCAGCGCGACCAGCTCGGTGCCCTTGGACTGGTTGAACTCGTCCAGGTAGGGCTTGTGCTGGTACAGGTTGGCGTCGAGGGTCCCCTCCTGGAGGGCGGTGTTCGGCAGGACGTAGTCCGTGAACTCCTTGACGTCCAGGTCGAGTCCGGCGTCCTTCGCCAGGTTCTTCCTGACGTACTCGAGGATCTCCCCGGCCGGGGTGGGGGTGGCTCCGACGACCAGGGGGCCTTCGGCGCCGGACGCGTCGTCCGGGCCGGAGCCCGAGCCGCACGCGGTGAGGGTCAGGCCCAGGGTGAGGGCGCCCGCCGCGGCGGTGAGCAGGGTCTTGCGCATGGTGCTGTCTCGCTCTCTCGTGACCGCTGCGGGGCTCAGAAGGCCGGGAGGACGGAGCCCTTGAACTCGTCCTCGATGAACTTCTTCACCTCGGGCGAGTTGAGCAGCTCGGCGAGCTTCTTGACGCGCGGGTCGTTCTCCTCGCCCTCCTTGACCACCAGGAGGTTGGCGTACGGGTTGCCCTCGGCCTTCTCCAGGATCAGCGAGTCGTCCTTGGGGCTGAGGTCGGCCTCGACGGCGTAGTTGCCGTTGACGATCGCGGCGTCCACGTCGTCCAGGGAGCGCGGCACCTGCGCGGCCTCCAGCTCCTTGAACTGGAGGTCCTTCGGGTTCTTCGCGATGTCCTTGGGGGTCGCGGACTCGCCGGCGCCCTTCTTCAGCTCGATGATGCCCTCGTCGGCGAGGAGCTGGAGGGCGCGCGCCTCGTTGGTGGTGTCGTTGGGCAGGGCGATCGTGGCGCCCTTCTTCAGGTCGCCGGCGCTCTTGATCTTGTTCGAGTAGAGGCCGAGCGGCTCCAGGTGGACCGGGACCAGCGACTTCAGGTGGGTGCCGTTCTTCTTCTGGAAGTCGTCCAGGTAGGGCTGGTGCTGGAAGAAGTTGGCGTCGACCGAGCCGTCCTCGGTGGCGGTGTTCGGCAGGACGTAGTCCGTGAACTCCTTGACGTCCAGTTCGAGCCCGGCGTCCTTCGCCAGGTTCTTCTTGACGTAGTCGAGGATGACGGCGTGCGGCGTGGGGCTGGCCGCCACGGTCAGCGGACCGTCCTTGTCACCGCCGGCCGAGTCGGACTCGGAGCCGCCGCAGGCGGAGAGGCCGAGGGCGAGGGCGCCGGTGGCGAGGAAAGCGGTGGTGATCTTCAGGTTCTTACGCACGACAAGTGCCTCTTTCAGGGTGTCGGCCTCGCCCTTAGAACAAGGGGTCACAGGCTGGGGACGGGGTGGTGCGGTGGGTCAGGAAGCCTTGGTGAGTTCCGGCTCGGTACCGGTCTTCCCGGTGGCGGCCGGGGTGCGGTCGCGCAGGAAGCGCAGCTTGGGGGCGGCGCCGGAACGTCCGCCCCGGCGGTGCAGGCCCCGGGCGGCGAAGTCGCCAGCGAACTGGATGAGGGAGATGACGACGGCCAGGACCGCGACGGTGATCCACATCAGGCCGGACTCGAAGCGCTGGTAGCCGTAGCGGATGGCGATGTCGCCGAGGCCGCCGGCGCCGACGGTGCCGGCCATCGCCGAGTAGCCGATGAGGGTCACGATCGTGGTGGTGACACCGGCGATCATCGACGGCAGGGACTCGGGGACCAGGACCTTGCGGACCACGGTCCAGGTCGAGCCGCCCATCGACTGGACCGCCTCGACCAGGCCGGAGTCGACCTCGCGTACGGAGGTCTCCACGAGCCGGGCGAAGAACGGGATGGCGCCGATGGCCAGCGGCACGATGGCGGCCTCGCGGCCGATGGTGGTGCCGGTGAGCCAGCGGGTGAAGCCCATCAGCGCGACCATCAGGATGATGAACGGCATCGAGCGGGCGATGTTCACGATCTGCCCGATGACCTTGTTGGCCACCGAGTTCTGGAGCAGCCCGCCCCGGTCGGTGAGGACCAGCAGGATGCCCAGCGGCAGGCCGAGCAGGACGGCGATGACGGTGGACCAGCCGACCATGTACAGCGTGTCCCAGCTCGCCTGCTCCAGCAGGGGCTGCATCTCGGACCAGGTCACTTGGCACCTTCCTTCACCAGCGCGGGGGCGGCCTCGGCGACCGAGGGGGCCGCGTCCGCCGCGTCCGCTGCGTTCTCGACGTGCAGACCCTGCTCGCGCAGGAAGCCGATCGGCACGACGTTGTCCTCGTAGCGGCCGGGCAGTTCGATCCGCATCCGGCCGACCTGGCGTCCGGCCACGGTGTCCATGGCGGCGCCGAGGATCGAGATGTCGATGTTGTACGTACGGGAGAGCTGCGAGATGACCGGCCGGGAGGTCGACTCACCGAGGAAGGTGACGTCGAGGACGGTCCGCTCGGGGTCGCCGGACTCGCCGCTCACCGGGAAGAGGGCGGAGGCCAGCTGCGAGCCGGGGGTGGCCAGCAGTTCGGGGACGGTGCCGGACTCGATGATCCGGCCCCGCTCCATCAGCGCGGCCGAGTCGCAGATGGACTTGACCACGTCCATCTCGTGGGTGATGAGCAGCACGGTCAGCCCGAGCTGCTGCCCGAGGTCGCGCAGGAGCTGGAGGATGGAGCGGGTGGTCTCCGGGTCGAGCGCGCTGGTGGCCTCGTCGGAGAGGAGCACCTTCGGGTCCCCGGCCAGGGCGCGGGCGATCCCGACGCGCTGCTTCTGCCCGCCGGAGAGCTGCGCCGGGTACGCCTTGGCCTTGTCGGCGAGGCCGACCAGGTCGAGGAGTTCGAGCGCCTTGCGGGAGCGGGCGGCACCGGAGTGGCCCAGGATCTCCAGCGGCAGCTCGATGTTGTCCTGCACGGTGCGGGTCGACAGCAGGTTGAAGTGCTGGAAGACCATGCCGATACGGCTGCGGGCGCGGCGCAGTTCGCGGCCGGCGCGGTTGCCGCGCCCGGCGAGCGCGGTGAGGTCGGTGCCGTCGACCGTGACCGTCCCGGAGGTGGGGCGCTCCAGGAGGTTGACGCAGCGGATGAGGGAGGATTTGCCGGCGCCGCTCTGGCCGATGACGCCGTACACCTCTCCCTCGCGCACCGTGAGGTCGACGTCGTCGACGGCGGTGACCTCGCGGCCGCGGGTGCGGTAGGTCTTGGTCAGTCCCGATGTGGTGATCACAGGGGTATCCATCACTGTCGAGTGCGCGGCGGCGCGTACGCCGGACGCGGGGGCATTCGTGGGGAACGCGGCACGGTCCGGGGCGCGGCGAAGACCGCGGGGAACCGTGTCCGGGTGGGGTGGGCGCGTGCGGCGTCCGGCCCGCTACGGGGCGTGGGACAGGCGTGGCGCCTCAGCCGTCTCGCTTCGGGGCGCGAGAGATGCGGCAGGGGCCCTCAGAAGGCGCGCATTCGGCGGGTGCGCAGACAACGAGCACCGGGCGTGGTGATCGCCTCGGTCGCGGGTACGCGGTTGCTCGTCGTGGTCATGCGGACCAGTAAAGCAGACAAGCGGACCGGCGCGGTCACGACTGTCCGCATGCCGGACAGCCGTGGACAGCGCGCGGACCGCCAACCGGAGCCCGTCAGTCCGCTACGAGGATTTCCAGCGAACCCCCGTTGACCTGCACGGACACGGCCGTCAGGTCGCTCACCACGGCGTCGGCCGTCAGCTCGGCCGCAGGGTGCGATGTGGTTAAGGCCACGGTCCGCATGCCCGCCGCCCGGCCGGAGGCGAGTCCGGCCGGGGCGTCCTCGAAGACCACGCACCGCTCGGGTGCGACGCCGAGGCGGGCGGCGGCCAGCAGGAAGGGCTCCGGGTCGGGCTTGCCCCGGGTGATGTCGTCGGCGGCGATCACGGTGGGCGGGTGGATGCCGACGGCGGCCAGCCTCGCCTCGGCGAGGCGGCGGCTGGCGGAGGTGACCACGGCCCACCGGCCGGCGGCGAGCGAGCCGAGCAGGGCGAGGGCGCCGGGCACCGGCTCGACCCCTTCGGCCACCGCCTCGACCTCCAGGTCCTCGATCCGGGCGACGGCGGCGGGCACCCCGGCGGCCGGTATGAGGTCGGCGACGATCTCGGCGGACGGCCTGCCGTGCATCGGGACCCGGGCGAAGTCGGCGGCGGTCAGCCCCGCCTCCTCGGCCCAGCGGGTCCAGCACCGCAGCGCGGAGTCCACGGAGGAGACGAGGGTTCCGTCGTTGTCGAACAGCAGGGCATCGGCTTCGATCTTCATGGTGCCCGACTGTACGACCGGCGGCCGCCGGTCCGGCCCGTGCAGGGGGTGGGCCGCCGACGGCGGGTGAAATGGCCCGTAATAGGGTTCGCCGCATGCTGGATGCCCTGACGATCGCGACCGCGGTCTGCGCGCTGCTGCTCGCCGCCTGGTGCGGCCTGGCGTTCGCCCGCCACGAGCCGACCAAGGACTGGCACTTCATCGGCATGGCCGTGGTGTCGCTGCTGGCCGTCGCGCAGCTGGTCGTCGGCGTGGTGCAGCTGGCCCGGGGCCAGTCGCCGGAGCAGGGCACCGTGCTCTTCGTCTCGTACCTGCTGGGCGCCGCCGCCTGTGTCCCGGCCGCCGGCTTCATGTCGCTGGCCGAGCGGACCCGCTGGGGCTCGATGACGGTCCTGGCCGGCGGCGTGGTCCTCGCCGTCCTCCAAGTACGGCTCTACGACATCTGGGGAGGCTGAGGATGAGCGAGACGCGACAGGGCCCGGAGCCCGCCGGCGAGGCGGCCGCGGAACCCCGCCGCAAGCTGGTCACGGGCCCCGGCACGCTGCTGGTCTGGGTCTACGGCGTCATGGTGGTCGGCGCGGTCTCGCGCTCGGCCTACCAGATCGCCACCGAGTTCGACCGGGCCCCGCTGGCGTACACGCTCTCGGCGGTGGCCGCCGTGGTGTACGCCTTCATCACCTACACGCTGGTCCGCGGCGGCGAGCGCGCCCGGGTGGCGGCGCTGGTCTGCTGCGCGGTGGAGCTGGCCGGTGTGGTGCTGGTCGGGATCTGGACGCTGGCGGACCCCTCGGCCTTCCCGGACTCCACGGTCTGGTCGGAGTTCGGCCGGGGCTACCTCTTCATCCCGGTGATCCTGCCGGTGACCGGCATCCTGTGGCTGCGGCGCCCGCGCGCCTGAGTTCCCCGCGCGACCGCGGCCGGGCGGCCCGTCTCCTCACCGGAGGCGGGCCGTCCGCGTGTCCGGGGCGGCCAGGCGGCCGTCAGGCGCTGGCGGCGTACTCCTGCCCGGTGGGCGCGGCCTTCTCCAGCACGATCTGCTGGACGCCGTCGACCGTGGTGTCTCCCACGGCCGCGTATCCGGCGCGCCGGTAGAGGCGGAGGTTGAGGTCGCTGCGGTGACCGGTGTGCAGCCTCAGCAGGCTGGCGCCGCGCTCGGTGGTCAGGGCCCGTTCCACGGCGAGCAGCAGGCGGGCGCCGAGGCCGTGCCGCTGGAGACGGGGATGGACGCAGAGTTTGCCGATCCGCGCGGTGCCGTCCTCGCCGACCGTGCCGGTGACGGCGCCGACCACCTCGTCGCCGAGGCGGGCCACGAAGACGCAGTCCCGGCCCACCGAGGCCCGGACCGAGTCGAGGGACTCGACCAGCGCCTCGATGCGGTAGTTGCCGTACCGCTCGGCCTCGCTCTGGAAGCACAGGTACTGCAGCCGGAAGATCTGCTCGGCGTCGCTCTCCCGCGCCGCAGCGACGATCACACTCATGCCCATGTGTGCATGCCTCTCGCTCACCTGTTCCGCCGGTTGTCTATCGCTCCATTCCCCCCGCGCCAGGAGCTCCAACCTCCGTCGCGAGCATTCTGCGCAGGCATCCCAGGCAACGGGAACGTTCCGGCCCCACGCTGCCCTGTGAGATACCCAACGTTCCTGCGATTTCGCGGTACGTGAGATCGCGCCCGGAGAGCAGGGCGGCGACCAGGGTGCGGCAGCGCGGGGTGAGCGCGTCGACCGCCCGGCGGAACTCGGCGGCGGCCTCCCGGCTCAGGAACCGGCCCTCGGGGCAGCCGCCGGGCCCGGTGGCCAGCGGGCGGGGCCGCCGTGGTCCTGCCCCCTCGCGCCGCAGGGCCCCCAGGGCCGCCCGCGCCTCGCTGCGGACAGCGGCGAGCAGTCCGGGGCGCGGGTCGGCGGGCGGGCCCTGGGCCTTGGCCTGTTCCAGCAGCCGCAGCCAGGCGGCCTGTTCGAGGTCGGCGGCGTCCAGTCCGGTCAGGACGGCCTCCGCGGCCGCCGCCCGGGCCAGCGGCGGCCGGAGCGCGGTGTAGGCGTCACGGGTCAGCCACCCGGCGGGGTCGGTCTTCGTCATGCCCGGCGTGACGAGGCGGCCCCCCGGTCGGTTGCTCCGGGCGGCCGCCTGTCACCCCCTCCGGTGACACCCGGCGTACGCCGGTGGACACCTGGGGGGCGCGTACCGCCTCGTGGGCGGCGCGGGGATGCGGGTCAGCGCCGCCGGTGTTCGGCGGCGGCGAGCAGCGCGGTGTCGCACTGGTCGGAGAAGATGCCGTCGATCCCGGTCTCGAAGTAGGCCCGGAAGGCGCCGAAGGCGTCGCCGTAGGCGTTGGGGTCGGTGCCCCGGCGGAACTCCGCGGGCAGGAACTGGTTCTCGTTGCGCATCGTGTACGGGTGCAGGATCAGCCCCTTGGCGTGCGCGTCGGCGACCAGCGTGGAGGGGGTGCCGAGGCTGCCGTCGGCGCGGCGCGGGATGACCAGGTCGAGGGTGGGGCCGATCCCCTTGGCGTAGCGGGCGATCTCCTTCAGCCCGGCCGGGGTGATGAGGTCGGCGACGGTGCGCGCGTCGCCGGAGTCGACGAAGTCCCAGGGGCGGGTGTTCGCGCCGGAGAGCAGGACGACACCGGGGGTGGCGACGAGCCGGTGGAGCTTCTCGATGCTGGTCGGCTCGAAGGACTGGACGAAGAGGGGCGAGGTGGCGCGGTCGCGGCGGTACTTGCGCAGCAGCCGGGCCAGCGGCTCCTCCAGGCCGAGGCCGAGCGAGCGGAAGTAGGTGGGGTGCTTGGTCTCCACGTGGAGCCAGACGGGCGCGCCGCGCTCCTTGCCCGCCCGGTCGGCCCAGCGCAGCACCTCCTCGAAGGTGGGCACGGACCACCGGCCGTCGTAGAGGGTGTTGTGCTGCCGGGTGCCGGGGATGCGCTCGGTGGCGCGCAGCGTCTTCAGTTCGGCGAGGGTGAAGTCCTCGGTGAACCAGCCTGTGAGCTTCACCCCGTCGATGGACTTGGTGGCCTTGCGGCCGGCGAACTCGGGGCGGTCGGCGACGTCGGTGGTGCCGGTGATGTCGTTCTCGTGACGGCATACGAGATGGCCGTCCTTGGTGGGCACCAGGTCCTGCTCGACGATGTGGGCGCCCATGTCGAGGGCGAGCTGGTAGGCGCCGAGGGTGTGTTCGGGCCGGTAGCCGCTGGCGCCGCGGTGGGCGATGACGGTCGGGTACGGCAGGTCGCGGAAGGAGCCGGGGCGCTTCCTCGCGGCCGCCTCGGCGGCCTGCGCGGCCTGCGGAAGGCCGAGGGCGAGGCCCGCGGCGGAGGCGACGGTGGCTCCGAGCAGGGCGCGGCGCGGGGCGCCGGCGGCGGGGGGCTGTCCGGAGGAGGACTTCGGCATGGAGCGACTCCGTTTCACTGGGTGTCCCGAACCTGACAAAGCGGCTCGATCGTAGGGGCGCTCCGCTTGCCTGCGGGAGACCCTGGGCCGAACGGCGGACCAACACAGGTCAACACTGCGTATCGGGTTCATCAACCCGATGTGCGCACCGCGGCGAACCGCGAGTATCGTCCTCACCTGCGTGGTTCCGTGCCGGGTGACCGCCCGGCCCGCCGCGCCGGGCCCCGCCGCCCCCGGGTGACGGCGGGCGTTCGCGCCGACCTGCCAGCCAACCCGAGCCATCGGAGGGCCACTTGTCCAGCCTCGCGTTCATGAGGGCCACCCTCGGCCCCGTTCTGCGCCTGATGTTCCGGCCGCAGGTGGAGGGGGCGGAGAACATTCCCGGCACCGGGCCGGTCATTCTGGCCGGAAACCACCTCACCTTCATCGACTCGCTGATCCTTCCGGTCTGCTGCGAGCGGCCGGTCTACTTCATCGGCAAGGACGAGTACGTGACGGGCAAGGGGATCAAGGGCCGGGCGATGGCCTGGTTCTTCCGGGGCGCGGGGATGATCCCGGTGGACCGGGACGGCGGACGCGGCGGCGTGGCGGCGCTGATGACGGGCCGCCGGGTGCTGGAGGAGGGCAAGGTCTTCTCCATCTACCCGGAGGGCACCCGCTCCCCCGACGGCCGCCTCTACCGGGGGCGTACCGGCATCGCCCGCCTCACCCTGATGACCGGCGCGCCCGTGGTGCCGTTCGCCGTCATCGGCACCGACAAGATCCAGCCGGGCGGCAAGGGGATGCCGCGCCCCGGCAAGGTCACCATCCGCTTCGGCGAGCCGATGGAGTTCTCCCGCTACGACGGCATGGACCGCGACCGGTACGTCCTGCGCGCCGTCACCGACTCGGTGATGACCGAGGTCATGCGGCTCTCCGGCCAGGAGTACGTGGACATGTACGCCACCAAGGCGAAGGCGGCCTGACCCGTCGGCAGGCGAAGACGCGAGAGGGCCCCGCTGCGGCAGCGGGGCCCTCTCGCGCGTCCTGGGACGGGCGGCTCAGTGGTGCGCCCCGGCCCCGTCCTCCAGCCGCTGCCCGCGCAGCAGGAACCAGGCGGCCACGGCCGTGGCGACCAGGACCACGCAGCCGATCGACGAGGCGGTGTGCAGGCCGTCGACGAAGGCCCGCTGGGCGGCGGCGACCAGTTCGGCCCCGGTCTGTCCCGGCAGGGCGGAGGCGGCCTCGACGGCGCCCCCCAGCGACTCGTGGGCGGCGTCGGCGACCGGGCCCGGCGTCCCCTCGGGGACCGGGAAGCCGCGGTAGACGCCGGTGACGATGGAGCCGAGCAGGGCGATGCCGAGGGCGGCGCCCAGTTCGTAGGCGGTCTCCGAGACGGCCGAGGCCGAACCGGCCTGCTCCTTGGGCACGGAGGAGAGGATCACGTCGGCGGTCACGGTGAAGGCGAGACCCGCGCCGACGCCGACCACCAGCAGGATCGCGCCGAGCAGCGGGTAACCCGTGTTCTGGCCGACCAGGGTGATGGCCCCCAGCGCCAGACCGATCGCGGCGAGGCCGCCGGAGACCACCGCCCGGACCGAGAAGCGGCGCGCGGCCCGGCCCGCGAGGAGACCGGCGACGACGGCGCCGATCGCGGCCGGGAGTTCGGCGAGCCCGGCCTCCAGCGGCCGCCTGCCCTGGACGAGCTGGAGGTACTGGGAGAGGAAGAAGACCAGGCCGGCGAGGCCCAGGATGGTCAGCAGGTCGGCGAGGACCGCCGCCGAGAAGCCCCGGTTGCGGAAGAGGTGCATGTCCAGCAGCGGCGACTTCAGGGTCAGCTGGCGGCGGACGAACCAGGCCAGGGTGGCGACACCGGCCACGGCGGCCGCGCCGACGCCCCACGAGACGCCGTGCACCGCGCCTTCCTTGATCGCGTAGACGACGGCGATGATGCCGATCAGCGAGAGGCCGACGCTGGCCAGGTCCCACGGGCCGGGGGCGGGGTTCTTCGACTCGGGGAGCAGCTTGACGCCGACGACCACCAGGACGGCCATCACCGGCAGGTTGATGAGGAAGACCGAGCCCCACCAGAAGTGCTCCAGCAGGAACCCGCCGACGACCGGGCCGACGGCGGCACCGGCCGAGGCGGCCGCGCCCCAGATGCCGATGGCGACGCTGCGTTCGCGGGCGTCGTGGAAGATGTTGCGGATCAGCGCCAGCGTGGAGGGCATCAGGGTGGCACCGGCGACGCCGAGCAGGGCGCGGGCCACGATCATCAGCTCGGGCGAGGTGGCGTAGGCGTTGAGGACCGAGACCAGGCCGAAGGCGGTGGCGCCGGTGAGCAGCAGCTTCTTGCGGCCGATGCGGTCGCCGAGGCTGCCCATGGAGACCAGCAGGCCGGCGATGACGAAGGAGTAGACGTCGCCGATCCACAGCAGCTGGGTGCCGGTGGGCTTGAGGTCCTCGCTGAGGAACGGGGTGGCGAGCCCCAGCACGGTGGCGTCCACGGCCACCAGCAGGACGGCGAGGACCAGGACGGAGAGGGCGATCCACCGGCCGGGCCGGCTGAGTTCCTCGTGCTGGGTCGGGGTGGAAAGGGGGGCGGTCATGCGGTCACGCTCCGGCGTGCTCCGCCGAGCAGCAGCTCGGCCATGAGGTAGGTGAAGTCGTTGGCGGCGACGCGGCCCTGCTGGACCGCGAAGACCGCGGCGCCGAGGAGGCCGTAGAGCGCCTCGGTCAGCCAGGCGGCGGGCAGGTCGATGCGGAACTCGCCGCGCTCCTGGCCCTGCCGGAAGAAGGCGGCGATCCGGGCGTCGAGGCGGTCCCAGCCCTCGTTGACGTCCTCCTGGAAGAGCTGGGCCTCGTTGACCAGGAAGCCGTAGAGCTGGGCGCCGGGCTCCAGGGCGGCGATGAGCCGCCGCAGCGCCTCCTCGGAGCTGCCCTCGTCGAGGCGGGCGGCGTCCATGGCCGCGCCGAACTCGGCGATGCCCCGCTCCTCCAGGGCGCGCACGAGGGCGTCCCGCCCGGCGAAGTGCCGGTGCAGCGTCGCCCGGCCCACGCCGGCGGCGCGGGCCACCTCGTCCATGGGGGCGCCCGGCTTGCGGGAGAGGAGCGTGGCAGCGGCACGCAGCATCTGGTCACGGTCTACGGACATGGGACAACCATAGCCCACGTGAGACAGTGATGTCTCACTGGAGATGCATGCGTCTCACCGCAAGGGCGTACGACACGCCGTGCGGCGAGCAGTCCGGGGCCGCGTCCCGCCTCCCCGGGGCCGAGCGGGCACCCTGGGGTGATGAAGCCGCTGCTGTTCCTGGACGTGGACGGGCCCCTCAACCCGTACGGGGCCCTCAGCGCGCCCGCGCCGCCGGACGGCTTCCACCCGCACCGGATGCGCCCGGCGGGCTGGAGCTGGCCCGAACCGCTGACGGTGCTCCTCGACCCGGACCACGGCACGCGGCTGCGCGCGCTCCAGCGCCGCTACGAGCTGGTCTGGGCGACGACCTGGGAGGACGAGGCCAACGCCTGGATCGCCCCGGTGCTCGGCCTGCCGCCGCTGCCGTACGTCGACTTCCCGGCCCCCGCCGTGCCGGGACCGGCCGGGACCTTCTGGAAGACCCGCCGCCTGCTCGCCTACGCCGACGGCCGCCGGTTCGCGTGGGTGGACGACGACCTCACGGAGGCCGACGACCTGTGGGCCCGGCGCCACCACCCGGCGCCCGCCCTGCTGCTGCAGATCGACCGGAGCGTGGGCCTGCGGCAGGCCGACTTCGACCGGCTGGAGCGGTGGGCGGACGCCGGCTGACCCCTCGGCCCCGGCTCAGCGGGCGGGCAGGCCGAGCTCGAACTGGCCGATGGTCGCGGTGACCGCCATCTGGGCACCCGCGTACAGGCGGTGGGCGCCGGTCGGGCTCTCGCTGTCCACGTCGAGGCCGACGGTGGTGACACCACGGTCGGCGAAGCGGGCGAAGGCGGCCAGCAGCAGGGCCTTACCGAGGCCGGTCCGGCGCGCCTCGCGGGCGACGGCGAGCTGGCAGACCTCGCCGGAGGGCGCGCCCTGGACCGTGGTCAGGTCGCAGACGGCGACGCCGACGATCCGCCCGGCGCGCTCGGCGAGGACCCACAGGGCCGGGTCGGTCCGCTCGTGGACCAGGTCGGCGCTCCACCGCTCGAAGGTGCGGCCCACCCCCTCGTACCGGTCGGCGAACGCCTCCTCCGCGCAGGCGTGGACGCGCCGCAGCTCCTCGGGGGTGCCGTCGCAGGGGCGGACGGTGACGCCCTCGGGCCACCGGGGCGCGGGCAACGGCCCGGTCAGGGAGCGGCGCATCCGCTGGTGGACGCGGACGAGGCGGTAGTCGCGGGCGCGGAGCATCCGGTCGGCGGCCCCGTCCAGCATCACGTAGTGGAGGAGGGTCGCCGGGGCGCCCGCGTGGGGCGCGGTGGAGGCCAGCCGGCGGGCCCGGTCGCCGGACCAGTCGATCAGGGCGGCGCCGATCCCGGTGCCGAGGTGGCCGGGACGGGTGTAGCCGTCGGCGTGCAACCGGCCGGGGCGGACCACGTCGACCTGGGCGTACCCGGCGAGGGTGCCGTCGGGGGCGGTGGCCACCCGGGCGTCGCGGGCCAGGTCCAGCCGGGACCAGACAGCCCGGAACTCGGCCGGGGTGCGGGCCCCCGCCGTCGGGTCCTGGCTGCGCTCGGCCTCGTGGACCAGGGCCGCGACCTGCTCGGCCTCCTCGGCCCTGGGTGCCCTGGTGCCGTACCCCTCGCGCATCGCGCCGCCTCCCGCCTCCGCACGCGGACCGGTGCCCGCGCGTCGGGGCATCTCAGCAGTTCAGGGCAGGGGCGGGCAAGATCTTTTCGCACGTGGACCCCGTACCGGCGCGCCGGTACGGGGTCCACGGGAGGGATACGGGTCAGCTGCCGGCCGGCTGCTTCGCCTCGGCCCAGGCGTGCTGGACGACCAGGTCGGCCTTGACCTCGACCAGCTGGGCGGCGACGGCGGAGGGCGCGGTGCCGCCGCGGCCGCTGCGTGAGGCGAGGGCGCCGGGGACGTTCAGGACGGTGCGGACCTCGGGCGTCAGGTGCTCGGAGATCTTGGCGAACTGCTCGTCGGTGAGCTGGTCCAGCTCGATCCCCTCGGCCTCGCAGACCTTGACGCACTCGCCGGCCACCTCGTGGGCGACCCGGAACGGCACACCCTGGCGGACCAGCCACTCGGCGATGTCGGTGGCGAGCGAGAACCCGGCGGGCGCCAGCTCCTCCATCCGCTCCCGGTGGACGGTGAGGGTGGCCATCATGCCGGTGAAGGCGGGCAGCAGGATCTCCAGCTGGTCGACGGAGTCGAAGACCGGCTCCTTGTCCTCCTGGAGGTCCCGGTTGTACGCCAGCGGCAGCGCCTTGAGGGTGGCGAGCAGGCCGGTGAGGTTGCCGATGAGGCGGCCGGACTTGCCCCGGGCCAGCTCGGCGATGTCCGGGTTCTTCTTCTGCGGCATGATCGAGGAGCCGGTGGAGAAGGCGTCGTGGAGGGTGACGAAGGAGAACTCCTTCGTGTTCCAGAGAATGACCTCCTCGGCGATCCGGGAGAGGTTGACCCCCACCATCGCGGTGATGAAGGCGAACTCGGCGACGAAGTCCCGGGAGGCCGTGCCGTCGATGGAGTTGCCCGAGGAGCCGCGCTCGAAGCCGAGGTCCTTGGCGACCGCCTGCGGGTCGAGGCCGAGGGAGGAGCCGGCCAGCGCGCCCGAGCCGTACGGGGAGACGGCGGTGCGGGTGTCCCACTGGCGCAGCCGCTCGGCGTCCCGGGAGAGCGACTGGACGTGGGCGAGGACGTGGTGGGCGAAAAGCACCGGCTGGGCGTGCTGGAGGTGGGTGCGGCCGGGCATGGCCACGTCCGGGTGGGCCTCGGCGAGGCCGACCAGCGCGTCCTGGAGTTCGGCGAGCAGGCCGCCGACGACCCGGGCGTGGTCGCGCAGGTACATCCGGAAGAGGGTGGCGACCTGGTCGTTGCGGGAGCGTCCGGCGCGCAGCTTGCCGCCGAGGTCGGGGCCGAGCCGCTCCAGCAGGCCGCGCTCCAGGGCGGTGTGGACGTCCTCGTCGGCGATGGTACCGGTGAACGAGCCGTCGGCGACGTCCGCCTCCAGCTGGTCGAGGCCGGCCAGCATCCGGGTCAGCTCGTCCTCGGTGAGCAGGCCTGCGGTGTGCAGCACACGGGCGTGGGCGCGGGAGCCCGCGATGTCGTACGGGGCGAGCCGCCAGTCGAAGTGGACCGAGGCGGAGAGCTTGGCCAGCGCCTCGGCGGGGCCGTCCGCGAACCGGCCGCCCCAGAGGCGGACGTCACCGTTGTTGCTGCTCACTGCTGTACTCGCTTCCTCGCGCGGACGGAGTGGGTGTGCCGGTGGCGCGGGCCGCCGGGCGAGACTCCCCCTACGGTGCACACCGATAGGCATAACTATGCACCCCTCCGTATGTTTCGTCAAAGCGCGACGCCCCCGTGGCCCGAAAAACTCTGCCAGGGCCGCACAGGGAAGCGAATAATGACCCGCATGGGTAAGGAATACGCACGCGTCGAAGGCCGCCTCCGCACCTTCATCGAGGCCCAGCCGGTGTTCTTCACGGCCAGTGCCCCGCTCGCCGGGGACGGCACCGTCAACCTCTCCCCGAAGGGCGTCAGCGGCTCCTTCACCGTGCTCGACCCGCTCACCCTGGCCTACCTGGACTTCGCCGGCAGCCACTCCGAGACCATCGCCCACCTCCGCGAGAACGGCCGCATCACGCTGATGTGGTGCGCCTTCCAGGGCCCGCCCACCATCGTGCGGGTGCACGGCAGGGGCGAACCCGTATTCCGCGACGACCCGCGCTTCGAGGAACTGGTCGCCCGCTTCCCGGGCGTCGACCCGGTCCCGCACGGCCTGCGCGCCGTGATCGTGGTGCACGCCGAGACGATCCGCGACTCCTGCGGCTACGCGGTGCCCTTCATGGCGTACGAGTCGGACCGGGACCTGCACGCCAAGCGGTTCTCCCGCGAGGACGACGCCTCGCTCGGCGCGTACTTCGCGCAGAAGGAGCACATCCGCACCAGCATGGACGGGCTGCCGGGGCTGCCGCTGCCCCTGCCGCCGCGCACCGGCCCGGTCACCGCCGGGGGCGAGGACGGATGAGGACGCCCGGGGTAGATGTAGTGACCACATGACGAGACACGCTTGCGGTGCCCGCCCGCCGGGCGTTGCATCGCGGGCGTGCAGTCCGAACAGATGACCCCCCGCAGCGGCGCCGGTGACGGCGCCAAGGACCGCGCGGCCCGCCACGCCGTCACGCTCTTCCCGCTCCTCGTGCTCGCCGCCGGGGCCCTCGGCCTCGCCACCCCCTCCCTCTTCGCCGGGTGGACGAGCGGCGTGCCGTACCTGCTCGGCTGCGTGATGTTCTGCATGGGCCTGACCATGACGCCGCTGGACTTCCAGGGCGTGGTCAAGCGGCCGTGGGCGGTGGCGCTCGGCCTGGTCGCGCACTACGTGATCATGCCGGGGCTCGGCTGGCTCGTCGCCCACGCGCTCTCCCTGCCGCCGGCGCTGGCGGCGGGCGTGATCCTGGTCGGCTGCGCGCCCAGCGGCACCGCCTCCAACGTGGTCACCTACCTCGCCCGGGGCGACGTGGCCCTCTCCGTCTCGGTCGCCACCGTCTCCACCGTGCTGGCCCCGCTCATCACCCCGCCGCTCACGCTGCTGCTGGCCGGCGAGTACCTGCCGGTGGACGCGGGCGCGATGGTCGGCGACATCCTCAAGACCGTGCTGCTGCCGGTGATCGCCGGTGTCCTGGTCCGCCTCGTCGCCGGCCGGTACGTCGACCGGGTGCTGCCCGCCATGCCGTGGCTCTCCTCGCTCGCCATCGCCGCCATCGTCGCGGCGGTGGTCTCCGGCAGCGCCGACGCCATCAAGTCGGCGGCGCTCACCGTGATCCTCGCGGTGGTCCTCCACAACGGCCTGGGACTCGCGCTCGGTTACGGGGCGGGTCGCCTCTTCGGCCTCGGCGCCCCCGCCAGCCGCGCCATGTCCTTCGAGGTCGGCATGCAGAACTCCGGCCTCGCCGCCTCCCTGGCCACCGCCCACTTCTCCCCGATGGCCGCCCTGCCCGCAGCCGTCTTCTCCGTCTGGCACAACGTCTCCGGCGCCCTGGTCGCGGCCTGGATGGCCCACCGGGCCCGCCGCACCGAGGCCCTGGAGGCGGCCGGGGCACCGGCCACCTGAGACCGCCCGGCACGGACGAGGGGCCCGCACCTCCCCCGAGGTGCGGGCCCCTCGTAGCTCAGCCCTCCCCTGCCCCCGACCTGGGCAGTACGCGGGCGAGCGGCCCGGGCAGCCACCAGGCGTGGGCGCCCAGCAGCCGCATCACCGCCGGGACGATGAGGCAGCGGATCACCACCGCGTCCAGCAGGACGGCCACCGCGAGGGCGAGGCCGAACTGCTGGAGCATCCGGCTCGGGCTCAGCACGAAGGCGGCGAAGACCACGATCATGATGGCGGCGGCCGCCGTGATCACCTTGCCGGTGGCGGCCAGCCCCTCCCCCACCGCCGGCCGCGCGTCCCCGGTGCGCAGCCACGCCTCACGCATCCGGGAGACGAGGAAGACCTCGTAGTCCATGGAGAGGCCGAAGACGATGGCGAAGACCATCACGGGGATGAACGCCTCCACCGGCCCGCTGCTCGCCCCGAACCAGCCGTTCTGGAAGACCAGCGTGATGACGCCGAGCGCCGCCGAGATGGAGAGCAGGTTGAGCACCGCCGCCTTCAGCGGGACCAGCAGCGAGCGGAAGACCGCGAGCAGCAGCAGCGTGGAGAGGCCCACGACCACGGCGACGAAGAGCGGCATCCGCGCCGAGACCGAGTCGGCGAAGTCCAGCGCGGCGGCGGTCGGCCCGCCCACCAGGTAGCGCGCCCCCGTCTCGGTGGCGAGCGGCGCCAGCACCTCGGCGCGCAGCTCGCGCACCAGCTCCGCGGTGGCCTCGTCCTGCGGCCCGGCCTCCGGGAAGGCCAGCACGGTGGCGACCTCCCCGCCCCCGGCGGGGAACGGACCCTGGACCGCCGCCACGCCCTGCGCCTCGCCGAGCGCCGTGGCCAGCTCCTTCCCCGAGGCTCCGTCACCGCCCTCCGCGACGACCACCAGCGGCCCGTTGAAGCCGGGCCCGAACCCTTCCGCCGTCAGGTCGTACGCGGTGCGGCTGCTCGACCCGGCCGGATCGGTCCCGGCGTCGGCGAAGCCGAGCCGCATCCCGAGCACCGGTGCCGAGAGCGCCACCAGCACCGCGACCCCGGCGAGCAGCACGGGCAGCGGGCGGCGCCCGACGGCCGTGGCGAGGGCGGCCCAGCGTCCGCCGTCCGCCGGGTCCGCGCCGGCCTCCCCGCGCCGGGTGCGCCGCTTCGTCTCCCGGGCCCGGACGTGCCGCTCGATCCGGGCTCCGGCGAGGGCGAGCAGGGCAGGCAGCAGGGTGACCGAGGCCGCCATGGTCACCAAGACGGTCAGCGCGACGGCGAGGGCGACGCCCTGGAGGGCGCCGAGGCCGAGGACGACCAGGCCGAGCAGGGCGATGATGACGGTGCAGCCGGCGAAGAGGACGGTGCGCCCGGCCACGTCCATGGCCCGTACGGCGGCGTGGTGCCGGTCGGCTCCGGCCAGCAGTTCGGTGCGGTAGCGGTGGAAGATCAGCAGGGCGTAGTCGACGCCCACGCCGAGGCCGACCAGCATCATCACCGGCGGGGTGAAGTCGGCGACGGTGAAGAGGTGCGCGGCGAGCCCGATCAGCCCGAGCGCGCCGCCGACCGCGAAGACGGCGGTGACCAGGGGGACGGCGGCCGCGACCAGCGAGCCGAAGAAGAGGACCAGGACGACGAGGGCGGCGAGCATCCCCGCGCCCTCGGCGGCCCCGCCGCCCGCCTCCTCGGCGCCCCGGGTGGCCTCGCCGCCGACGGCGGTCACCAGCCCGTCGCCGCCGGCCTCCCGGACGGTGTCCAGCAGCCGGGTCAGGTCCTCGGCGGGGAGCGGGTCGTCCCCCTCGTCGAGGGCGACGGTGGCGTAGCCGATCGTGCCGTCCCGCGAGACGGCACCCCCCGCGGACCAGGGGTCCTGCACGGAGTCGACCGAGGGCAGCGCCTTCACCTGGTCGAGGAGGGCGGCGATCCGGTCCCGGTCGGCGTCCAGTCCGTCCGCGTGCTTCAGCAGGACACGGGCGGTGCGGTCCTCCGGCTCGGCCCCGTGCGCGGCGAGGAGGTCGGCGGCGGCCTGGGAGTCGGTGCCGGGCAGCGAGTGGTCGTTGCGGTAGCCGTCCCCGGCGACCTGGGCGCCGGCGGTGAGGACGGCGACCAGGACCAGCCAGAGCAGCAGGGCGGTCCTGCGGTGCCGCATCGACCCGGCGGCGATCCGGCCGAGGCGGCCGGGGGGCGGGGTCGCGGCGGCGGAGGCCGGGGCGGCTTCGGTGCGTGCCATCTCAGCGGCCCCCTTCCGGGCGCGGTCCGGGGCGGCCGGCGCGGCGGAGTCCGGTCACGGCTCCGGCGAGGGCGCAGAGCAGCACGGCGGCCACGAGGACGGCCCGCAGGGGACCGCCGCCGCCCACGTCGAGGGGTTCGCCGAGGGCCAGGCCGGCCAGGACGGCGACGGCTTCGGTGAGCAGGAATCCGGCGGCGCCGCCGACGAGAAGGCCCGTCGCGGCGGCCGGTGCCCTGCCCGGCGCGGAGGTGTGTGGTGTCATGCCACCGAGCCTGGGCCGGGGGTCACCCGCCGCGCGTCCGCCCCGGGTTGCGGGCCGGGTACTCCCCCGGGCGTCCCCGGCGGCGCGCGGCGTACGCCCGTGGGGCTCGCGTTCAGCCGCCGAGCCACCCCGGCGACACCAGCCCCGACTCGTAGGCGAGCACGACGAGCTGGGAGCGGTCGCGGACGCCGAGTTTGGTCATGACGCGGCTGACGTGGGTCTTGGCGGTGGCCGGGCTGACGACGAGGGTGGCGGCGATCCGGTCGTTGGTGAGACCGCCGGCGACCAGGCGCAGCACCTCGCGTTCGCGGTCGGTGAGGGCGTTCAGCCGGGGGTCGGGCGGGGGCGGGGCGACACGGCCGGCGAACTCGGCGATGAGACGCCGGGTGACCGAGGGGCTGATCAGGGCGTCGCCCCGGGCGGCGACGCGGATGGCGTGGGCCAGTTCCTCGGGTTCGGTGTCCTTGACGAGGAAGCCGGTGACGCCCTCGCGCAGCGCCCGGTAGACGTACTCGTCCAGGTCGAAGGTGGTGAGAATGACGACGCGGACCGTCTCCAGGCGCGGGTCGGCGGTGATGCGGCGGGCCGCCTCCAGGCCGTCGGTGCCGGGCATCCGGATGTCCATGAGGACGACGTCGGGCCGCAGCGCCCGGGCGGCGGCGACGGCCTCCTCCCCGTCGGCGGCCTCGCCGACCACCTCGATGCCCTCCTCGTCCTCCAGGATCGACCGGAATCCGGCGCGGACGAGCCGCTGGTCGTCGGCGAGCAGCACCGTGATCATCGGCGGGGTTCCTCCGTGGCGGTCGTACGGGCGAGTGGCAGGGTGGCGCGGACGCTGAAGCCGCCGCCCGGGGCGGGTCCGGCGGTGAGGTCGCCGCCGAGGGCGCGGGCGCGCTCGCGCATCCCCGTGATGCCCGATCCGGGCGGGCCGGTGCGCGCGGGGTCGGCGGCCGGGCCGCGCCCGTCGTCGGTGACGGTGACGGTCAGCCGGCAGCCGACGCCGTCGAGGTGGATGTCGGCGCGGGTGGCGCGGGCGTGCCGGGCGACGTTGGTCAGCGACTCCTGCACGATGCGGTAGGCGGCGAGGTCCGCCTCGACCGGGAGCGGCCCGGTGTCGCCGGTGCGGTGGACGGTGACGGCGAGGCCGGCGGCGCCGGCCGCGTCGGTGAGTTCGCCGAGCCGGCCGAGGCCGGGGGCGGGCGCGGTCGGCGCGGCCTCCCCGGCCTCGCGCAGCACGCCGAGGGTGGCGCGGAGTTCCCGCAGGGCCTCGCGGCTGGCGTCCTTGACGGCGCCGAGCGCCTCGGTGGCCTGGTCCGCCCCGGCGGCGGGGTCCTTGGTGAGGCGGCGCAGGGCGGCGGTGGACTGGACGTTGATGAGGGAGAGGTGGTGGCCGACCACGTCGTGGAGTTCGCGGGCGATCCGCAGCCGTTCCTGGGCAGCGGCCCGTTCCTCGGTCTCCCGGGCGCGGGCGAGGTGGCTGTGGCGGAGCCCGCCGAGGGTGATCATGGCGACGAACCAGCCGGTGAGCATGAAGAGCGCGACCTGGTTGACGTCGCCGTTGCCCCGGATGGTGCCCAGCGCGGTGCCGAGGAGGCAGAGGGCGGCGATGACCACGGCGGCGTGCAGCCGTCCGGCGGCGGCCACCAGGAAGAGGGCCACCACCACGGCGAGCAGCAGCGGCCCGTCGTAGGCGCTGGTGACGTAGTAGACGGCGGTGGCGAGGGCGGCGACCGAGGCGGCGGCCACCGGGCGGCGGGAGCTGAAGTAGAGGGCGCCGCAGGCCACCGCGATCAGCACCCAGTTGGCGGCGGTGACCGCCCAGGGCTCCTCGCGGGCGCCGATCAGGGAGCGCAGCGTCCCGAGGCCGACCACCAGGAAGAGCCCCGAGGCGAGGGCGGCGTCGGCGGCGCGGCCTCGCGGGAGCCGGAGGCGGCTCCGGGCTGGGGAGGGCATGCGGCCAGCGTAGGACGGGCGGCCCGTCCCGTCCTCGGCCCCGGGGGCGAACCGTACGGGCCGCCGCTACGTCCGGTGGGGTACGGCCCTGTCGACCGCTGGGGTACGCGTCCGCCCGCCCCCGGTGCGGGAGCGGGCGGGCGCGCGGGGCTCAGTGGTCGTTCTGGGCGAGCCGCAGCAGGTGCTCGGCGAGGGCCTGGCCGCCTTCGGGGGCGCGGCTGATGAGCATCAGCGTGTCGTCGCCCGCGATGGTGCCCAGCACGTCGTGGAGTTCGGCCTGGTCGATGGCGGAGGCGAGGAACTGGGCGGCGCCCGGCGGGGTCCGCAGCACCACCAGGTTGGCCGAGGCCTCGGCGGAGATCAGCAGTTCGCCGGAGAGCCGCCGCATCCGCTCCTCCTTGGCGGACTCCCCGAGCGGGGCGCGCGGTGTGCGGAAGCCGCCTTCGCTCGGCACGGCGTAGATCAGGTCGCCCTCGGCGTTGCGGATCTTGACGGCGTTCAGCTCGTCGAGGTCGCGGGAGAGGGTGGCCTGGGTGACGCTCAGTCCGTCGTCGGCCAGGAGCTTGGCCAGCTGGCTCTGGGAGCGCACCGGTTGCCGGTTGAGGATGTCCACGATCCGGCGGTGGCGGGCGGTGCGGGTCTGCGGCACCGCCTGGGCGCTCTCGTTCTCGTGCGCCTGGCTCATCGTCGTCGTCCCGTTCTGCGGCTCATCGTTCCCCCTGGTCGGTCGTGCGAGCGGTCTCCCGCGCGGTGTCGAGGACGCCGGGCAGGGCCCGCAGGAAGGTGTCCGCCTCCTCGTCGGTGAACACCAGCGGCGGCATCAGCCGTACGACGTCGGGGGCGGGCGCGTTGACCAGCAGGCCGGCGTCCTGGGCCGCTTGCTGGACGGTGGGTGCGAGCGGCTCGGTGAGCACGATACCCAGCAGCAGGCCCGCACCACGGACGTGGCCGACGAGCGGGTGGCCGAGCCCCTCGATTCCGGCGCGCAGCCGCTCGCCGACCCGCTTCACCTGGTCGAGGAGGCCGTCGGCGGCGATGGTCGACAGGACGGCGAGCCCCGCGGCGCAGGCGACGGGGTTACCCCCGAAGGTGGTGCCGTGCTGGCCGGGACGGAGCAGGTCGGCGGCGGGGCCGAAGGCGACGGTGGCGCCGATGGGCAGGCCGCCGCCGAGCCCCTTGGCGAGGGTCACGACGTCGGGGTCGACGCCTTCGTGGGCCTGGTGCTCGAACCAGTGGCCGGTGCGGCCGATGCCGGTCTGCACCTCGTCCAGGACGAGGAGGGTGCCGGTGGCGCGGGTGATCTCGCGGGCCGCCCTGAGGTAGCCGGCGGGCGGGACGACCACGCCGTTCTCGCCCTGGATCGGCTCCAGGAAGACGGCGGCGGTCTCCTCGGTGACGGCGGCGCGCAGGGCGTCGGCGTCCCCGTACGGCACGTGGGTGACCTCGCCGGGCAGCGGCAGGAAGGGGGCCTGCTTGGCGGGCTGGCCGGTGAGGGCGAGGGCGCCCATTGTGCGGCCGTGGAAGCCGCCCTCGGTGGCCACCGTGTGGGTACGGCCGGTGAGCCGCCCGATCTTGAAGGCGGCCTCGTTGGCCTCGGCGCCGGAGTTGGCGAAGAAGACGCGGCCGGGGCGGCCGAGGAGGCGGAGCAGTTCCTCGGCGAGGGCGACGGGCGGCTCGGCGGTGAAGAGGTTGGAGACGTGGCCGAGGGAGGCGATCTGGCGGCTGACCGCCTCGACGACGGCCGGGTGGCCGTGGCCGAGGGCGTTGACGGCGATGCCGCCGACCAGGTCGAGGTAGGTGGCGCCCTCGGCGTCGGTGAGGACGGCGCCCTCGCCGCGGACCAGGGGCAGCCGCGGGGTGCCGTAGTTGTCCATCAGGGCGCCCTGCCAGCGCGAGGTGAGCGCGGCGTTGCCGCCGGGCTCGGCGGCGGGGGCGGGCGGGGTGGCGGTCACGTGAGTTCCTCCGGGTCCGGGACGACCATGGTGCCGATGCCTTCGTCGGTGAAGATCTCCAGCAGGATGGAGTGCTGGACCCGGCCGTCGATGACGCGGGCGGTGGTGACGCCGTTGCGCACGGCGTGCAGGCACCCCTCCATCTTGGGGACCATGCCGCTGGCCAGGTCGGGCAGGAGCTTCTCCAGCTCGGTGGCGGTGATGCGGCTGATCACCTCGTCGCTGTGGGGCCAGTCCTCGTAGAGCCCCTCGACGTCGGTGAGGACCATGAGCGTCTCGGCGTTGAGCGCGGCGGCCAGGGCGGCGGCTGCGGTGTCGGCGTTGACGTTGTAGACGTGGTCGTCGTCGGCGCTGCGGGCGATGGAGGAGACGACCGGGATGCGGCCGTTCTCCAGCAGGGCCTCGATGGCGCCGGTGTCGATCTCGGTGATCTGGCCGACCCGGCCGATGTCGACCAGCTCGCCCTCGATGCGCGGCTGGTGCTTGGTGGCGGTGATGGTGTGCGCGTCCTCACCGGTGAGGCCGACGGCGAGCGGGCCGTGCTGGTTGAGCAGGCCGACCAGCTCCCGCTGGACCTGGCCGGCGAGGACCATCCGGACGACGTCCATCGCCTCGGGCGTGGTGACGCGCAGTCCGGCCTTGAACTCGCTGACCAGGCCCTGCCGGTCGAGTTGGGCGTTGATCTGCGGGCCGCCGCCGTGCACGACGACGGGCTTGAGGCCGGCGTGGCGCAGGAAGACGACGTCCTGGGCGAAGGCGGCCTTCAGCTCCTCGTTGATCATGGCGTTGCCGCCGAACTTGACGACGACGGTCTTGCCGTGGTGCCGGGTGAGCCAGGGCAGCGCCTCCACGAGGATCTGCGCCTTGGGCAGGGCGGTGTGCTTGCGGGTGCTCATGGGTGCGGGCGTCCTTCGGGTCCGGGTCGGCCGGGCGGGCCGGGCGCTCTCCTGGTCAGGAGGAGTACGCGCTGTTCTCGTGGACGTAGTCGGCGGTGAGGTCGTTGGTCCAGATGACCGCGGAGGCGTCGCCCGCGTGCAGGTCGGCGGTGATGGTGACCTCGCGGTAGCGCATGTCGACCAGCGAGCGGTCCTCGCCGACGCCGCCGTCCTTGCAGACCCAGACACCGTTGATGGCCACGTCGAGCCGGTCGGGCTCGAAGACGGCGTCGGTGGTGCCGATGGCGGAGAGCACCCGGCCCCAGTTGGGGTCCTCGCCGTGCACGGCGCACTTGAGCAGGTTGTTCCGGGCGATGGTGCGGCCCACCTGGACGGCGTCCTCCTCGCTGGCGGCGCCGGTCACCTCGATCCGGATGTCCTTGCTGGCGCCCTCGGCGTCGCCGATGAGCTGGCGGGCCAGGTCGTCGCAGACGGTGCGGACGGCCTCGGCGAACTCCGCCTCGCCGGGGGCCTTGCCGGAGGCCCCGGAGGCGAGCAGCAGCACGGTGTCGTTGGTCGACATGCAGGCGTCGGAGTCGATGCGGTCGAAGGTGGTGCGGGTGGCGCCGCGCAGCACCCGGTCGAGGGTGTCGCTGTCGAGGTCGGCGTCGGTGGTGAGGACGACCAGCATGGTGGCGAGGGAGGGGGCGAGCATGCCCGCGCCCTTGGCCATGCCGCCGACGGTCCAGCCGTCGCCGGTGACGACGGCCGTCTTGTGGACGGTGTCGGTGGTCTTGATCGCGATGGCGGCCTTCTCGCCGCCGTGCGCGCTGAGCGCGGCGGCCGCGGTCTCGACACCGGGCAGCAGCTTGTCCATCGGCAGCAGCTCGCCGATGAGGCCGGTGGAGGCCACCGCGATGTCGCCCGCGCCCTCACCGAGGATCTCGGCCACCTTCTCGGCGGTGGCGTGAGTGTCCTGGAAACCCTGCGGCCCGGTGCAGGCGTTGGCGCCGCCGGAGTTGAGGACGACCGCGGCGACCTGCCCGTCCTTGACGACCTGCTCGGACCAGAGGACCGGCGCGGCCTTGACGCGGTTGGCGGTGAAGACGCCCGCAGCGGATCGGCGGGGGCCGGTGTTGACCACGAGGGCCAGGTCCGGGTTGCCGTTCGCCTTGATGCCCGCGGCGATGCCCGCCGCGGTGAATCCCTGTGCTGCCGTGACGCTCACGGTCTTCTCCTTCCGGCCTTCCGGCCTCTTCCACCCCGGCGCCCGCGTGGGCCCGGGGCGTGGTTCAGGGCGCCACCCGTACGGGGTGCGCGCCCGGGTCCGCCGCCCGCGCCCCGCTCAGGGGGCGATACCGGTGGCGGGCAGTCCGCTGGTCTCCGGGAGTCCGAGGGCGAGGTTCATGCTCTGCACGGCCCCGCCCGCGGTGCCCTTGGTCAGGTTGTCGATGGCGCTGATCACCAGAATCCGCCCGGCGGCCTCGTCGTACGCCACCTGGAGCTGCGCGGTGTTGGAGGCGTACACGGCGCCGGTCGCCGGCCACCGGCCCTCGGGCAGCAGGTGGACGAAGGGCTCGTCCGCGTACGCCTTCTCGTAGACCTCGCGCAGGCGCCCGGCGTCGACGCCGGGGCGGGCCTTGGCGCTGGAGGTGGCGAGGATGCCGCGCGGCATCGGGGCCAGGGTCGGGGTGAAGGAGACAGTGACCCGCTCCCCGGCGGCGGCGCTGAGATTCTGGATCATCTCCGGGGTGTGCCGGTGCAGCCCGCCCACGCCGTACGGCGACATGGAGCCCATGACCTCGCTGCCCAGCAGGTGCGGCTTGGCCGCCTTGCCCGCGCCGGAGGTGCCGGAGGCGGCGACGACCACGGCCTCGGGCTCGGCGAGGCCGGCGGCGTAGGCCGGGGCGAGCGCCAGCGACACCGCCGTCGGGTAGCAACCGGGCACCGCGACGCGCCTGGACCCCTCCAGCGCGGCACGGGCACCCGGCAGTTCGGGGAGGCCGTAGGGCCAGGTCCCGGCGTGCGGCGAGCCGTAGAAGCGTTCCCAGTCGGCGGCGTCCGCGAGCCGGAAGTCCGCCCCCATGTCCACCACCAGCACGCTCTCGCCGAGCTGCTCGGCGACGGCGGCCGACTGCCCGTGCGGCAGCGCCAGGAAGACGACGTCGTGCCCGGCCAGCGTCTCGGCCGTGGTCGCCGCCAGCACCCGGTCGGCGAGCGGCAGCAGATGCGGCTGAAGCGCCCCGAGCCGCTGCCCGGCGTTGGACCCCGCCGTCAGCACCCCGATCTCGACCTCAGGATGCTGCAGCAACAGCCGCAGCACCTCACCACCCGCATACCCACTCGCGCCCGCCACTGCCGCGCGTACCGTCATGGAACCCTCCTTCTAGGTGGCATGACTATACGCATAGGTGCACGTTTATGCAATGAGGGGTGTGGGCGGGGCGGTGACCGCGCGCTCGCCGCTCAAGCTCCGGCGCCATGACCCGTGATCCTGGTTTCACCTGCACGTCCGACCACCCTCTCCCCGTCACACAGCACTCCGGCATCGCCCTCCACCGGGGCGAGGCGGCCGACCTCGACGCACCCCAGGCCCTGGAGAACCACGCGTACGAGGGCGTCCGGGCGTAAGGATTCAGCCCACCCGGGCGCTCACCTCGACCACAAGGGGGCGGATCCACTCCCCCTCCCCCTCCCCCTCCCCCTGGAGGCGGAAGACCGTCACCGGCTCCTATGACCCGAACACGCCGTAATACGCCGGGAGATGGGCGCGCATCCGTCCGTATCCGTCGTGATGACGCGTGACAGCTTCGGGAGGGGGCTCGGTGGTCAACCGTCGAGCCTGAGGCCGCCGCTCTCCCCACCGCTCACTCCGGCTGGACCTCGTCGAAGAGGGCGATGGCCTCGGCGGGGTCCGGGCCGACGAGGCGGTTCAGGCCGGCCGCGGTCAGCTCCGCCCACCGGCGTGCCCGGGGCCACATCCGTTGCTCGTGGGCCCGGACGGCCTCGTCCAGGCCGGCGGGGGCGGCGGCGAGGGCGTCGCCGAGTTCGGCGCCTTCCAGCATCGCGAGGTTGGCGCCCGCGCCGAGCGGGGGCATCAGGTGCGCGGCGTCGCCGAGGAGCGTCACTCCGGGGACGTGCGGCCAGGCGTGGTCGACGGGCAGCGCGTACAGGGGGCGGTGGACGAAGGCGGTGCCGTGGCGGAGGAGGTCCAGCACGGGCGGCGCCCAGCCCTCGTACCGCTCCAGCAGCCGTGCGCGCACCGTCTCGGCATCGGCCGGACCTGGTTCCGCGCCCCGGTCCAGGGGTACCCGGAACTGCGCGTACACCTTGACGTGGCCGCCGCTGCCGCGCTGCGCGACGAGGGAGCGCCGGACTCCGTACACCGCGAAGGAGCCGTCGCCGATCAGCCGGGCGAGGCCGGGGTGGCGGCGGTCGACCTCGTCCAGGGAAGTCTCGACCGCGGTGACGCCGGTGTACTGCGGGGTCGCCGGCGAGAGCGCGGGGCGGACCCGCGACCAAGCGCCGTCCGCGCCGACCACGAGGTCGTACCGCTCCTGCCGCCCGTCGGCGAGACGGACCCGCGCGGCTCCCCCGGCTTCTGCGGTCACCCCCCTCACGCCGCTGCCCCACCGGACGTCGAGGGAACCGAGGAGCAGGTCGCGGAGGTGGCCCCGGTCGATCTCCGGGTTGGCCCGGTCGTCCGGGCGGGGACGCCAGTCACGCAGGACCGTTCCGTGGGGGTCGAGGATGCGCATGGCCTGGCCCTCGGGACGGGACAGCGCCCCGAACTCCGCCAGCAGCCCCGCCTTTTCCAGCGCCCGCTGCCCCATCCCCTCGTGGAGGTCCAGGGAGCCGCCGGGCGGGCGGGCGTCCGGACCGGCGTCGCGTTCGAGGACGGTGACGGAAAGGCCGTGGCGGTGCAGGATGCGGGCCAGGGTGAGGCCTCCAGGACCGGCCCCGACCACAGCAATACGGTGTCTCATCTGCCTGCCCCGTCTCACCTCGATGCGGCGCCGCACGTCCGTGCGCTGCCGCGTCTCCTCCGTACGGCGCCGTGTCTCTGCTTCGCCGCCACGTATCCATGCGGCGTCTCGCGTCGATACACTGTATTGACCCGAGGCGGCGTATCGCAACAGTACGGTGGGACCCATGACTGTGTGGGAGCGGCCGGAGCCGCCGACTCGACCCGTACCGCTCGACCGGGAGCGGATCGTCGCGGCCGCCGTCGCGCTGGCCGACGAAGGCGGACTGGAAGCGGTGTCGCTGCGCAAGGTCGCCGCCCGGCTGAACGCGGGCCCGATGCGGCTGTACGGGTTCATCTCCACCAAGGACGACCTGTTCGACCTCATGCTGGACGAGGTCCAGGCGGAGATTCTCCCCGGGGAGCGAGCGGAGGACTGGCGGGAGGCGCTGGGCGGCCTCGCCCGGCGCACGCGGGAGGCGGCTCTGCGCCACGAGTGGCTGGCCGAACTTCTGGGTGGCCGCCCGGCGCTGGGGCCGAACGGTCTCGCCCTGACCGAGTCCACCTTGGCCGCCCTGGACGGCGTCACCGACGTCGACACCGCTCTGCGGGCGGTGGAGACCGTCAGTTCCTACTTCATCGGCGCGATCCGGCGCGAGGTCGCCGCTCTGCGGGCCGAGCGCGCCTCGGGCCTCTCGGACCGCGAATGGCAGCGCGCCCGGGGTCCGCACGTGACGCGGGAGCTGGCCACGGGCCGATTCCCCGCGCTGGCCAGGGCGGTGCACGAGGGCTCCGAGGTGGACGCCGCGACGTCTTTCGCGACCGGCCTGGAGTGGGTCCTGGACGCGGTGGCGGCCAGGCTGGACCGGCCGCCGGCGTGACGGTGCGGCCGGCGTCGCCCCGCCCGTGGTTGACCTTGACACGGTGACAAGGTCTTCACTGCGGGCGAGGAGGTGGTCTCGATGACGGTCACGGGACGGAAGCAGGACGGGGACGAGGCGCGGCTGCTCGGAGGGCTGGCGGACGAGCGGGCGTCGGTCCGGTTGCGGGCGGCTCTGGCGATCGGTTCGGCGCCCCGGCCGGGCTTCGTGGGGGCGCTCGTGGAGCGGTGCGCCGTCGAACCGGAGTTCTCCGTAAGGGACATGCTGACCTGGGCGCTTACCCGTCACCCGGTCCCGCTGACGCTTCCCGCGCTCCTGCGCGAGCTGGGCTCGCAGCGGCCGCCGGCCCGTAGCCAGGCACTGCACACGCTCTCCAAGATCAGGGACGCGCGGGCGTACCCGGCGATCACCAGGGCGCTGCTGACCGACGCCGACGACGAGGTGGCCCGGAGCGCCTGGCGGGCGGCGGTGGTGCTCGTACCCGAGGGCGGGGAGGCCGCGCTGGTCGCGGTGCTGGTGACGCAGTTCGGGCGCGGCCCGCTGGAGACGCGGCGCAGCCTCAGCCGGGCGCTGGCCGGACTGGGCGAGGTGATCGTGCCCGCGCTGCGGGCGACGGCCGAGGCGGCGGACCCGGAGGTACGGGCACACGCGCTCGCCACCGAGCGGCTGCTGCGCGACCCCGACTCGGGGTTCGAGGGCGCCGTGGAGGAGGCCAAGCGGGTCGTGGCGCTCGGCGGGTCCGGCCGGGAGGGATGATGGGCCGGTGCTGATCGGTGAGGTGGCCAGGCGCTCCGGGGTCAGCGCCCGCATGCTCCGGCACTACGAGTCGCTGGGCCTGGTCCGGCCTTCGGGCCGCACCGGCTCGGGCTACCGGGAGTACTCCGGCGCCGACATCCGCCGCATCCTGCACATCGAGAGCCTGCGGTCGCTCGGGTTGTCGCTGCGGGAGATCGGGCGGGCCCTGGACGATCCCGGCTTCACGCCCTCGGCGCTGGTCGGCGACCTCATCCGGCAGACCCGGGCGCGTATCGCGGCGGAGACGGAGCTGCTGACGCGGCTGCGGCGGCTCGACGCGGCGGACCCGGCCGGCTGGGAGGACGCCCTGCGGGTCGTCGCCCTGCTCCAGGCTCTGGCGTCGGCCAGCGCCGACGCGCGCCAGCGGGCGGCCCTCTCCTCGGGCGACGCGGTGCCGGTGCCGGTGGAGGCCCTGGTCGAGGCGGTACTGAGCGAGCCGGAGCCGAATGTCGCCGGTGCCCTGAGCTGGGCTCTGGCGCGGTCGGAGGGGAGCGCCGCCGAGTTGCTGGCCGAGGCTCTCGGATCACCGGAGGCCGCGGTGCGGGAACGGGCCGTCGAGACCCTCGCCGAGCTGCCCGGGGAAGGGCCGGCCGGGCGGCTCCGGGAGGCGCTCGGGCATCCGGACGCCGTGGTGCGGGGGCGCGCGGCGCTGGCGCTCGGGGCGCGCGGCGAGGACGGGGCGGTGCCGGCGCTGCTCGACATGGTCGTGTCGGGGCACCGCGACACGGACGCGGCCGACACGCTGGGCGTCCTGGCCTCCGACGGGGCGACGGCGGACCGCGTGGCCCGGGCGATGACCGCCCGCCTCGCGGACACCACCACCCGGGCCGCCGCGCGGGGGCGGCTGACCCAGGCGCTGGCCGATATCCCGGGGTCGGTGGCCACCCGGGCCCTCACGGAGCTGTCGCAGGACGAGGACCGGGCTGTCGCCCTGACCGCCGCGTACCTCCTCCGCCTGCGGAAGGGCACCGGCTGAGGGGTGCTCAGGGGCGCGTCCGGCCGCTGGTGTTCACCTGGCGGCCGCGTCCGCGGCGAGCCGGCCGATCGCGGTGACGAGGGGTTCCCAGGCGGGTTCGGGGAGTTCGTGGCCGGTTCCCGGGAGGAGCAGCAGCCGTGCCCCGGGAATCCGGGAGGCGAGCGCGTGGGCGGCGCGGACCTTGATGAGGGGGTCGTCCTCACCGTGGACGACGAGGGTGGGCCGGGTGACCGCCTCGACGGGCGGGCCGTGCCAGCGGGCGGCGATCTGGCGGCTCTGCGCGCGCTGGTCGCCCACTCCCCGGTCGGCGTTGCGCTCGGCGGCGGCGCGCGCTGCGGCCTCGTCGAAAGCACGGTGCGGGGAGGCGAGGAGGCGGGAGACGGCGACGCCCGCCGCGACGGCGCCCCCGTGGGTGTCGGGGACGTTCAGCCGGGCGAACTTCGCGAGGGTCCCAAGGCGGACGTACCGCAGTGTGCGCAGGCCGCCGAGGTCCCCCGGGACCGCCGCGACGGTGGTGAGCGTCCGGACGCGGCCGGGGTGGCGCAGCGCCACGCGCTGGGCGACGGCGCCACCGAGGGAGACGCCGACGAGGTGCGCCGACGGCCAGCCCAGGGCGTCCATGACGGCGACCGCGTCGTCCGCCACGTCCTCCGCCGTGTAGGCCGGGGCGCCCCGGGCGAGTAGGGCGGAGACCGGGGTGCGGGCGGAGGTGTGCGGCAGGTGTGTCGACTCGCCGCCGTCCCGCTGATCGTAGCGGGCCACGGCGAAGCCCTCGGCGGCGAGCGCGCGACAGAACCCGTCGGGGACCCAGTGACGGTTGACGCCCAGTCCGGTGACGAGCAGGAGCGGTTGGCCGTCGCCCCCTTCGACGAGCCGGTCGAAGGCGAGTCGCACCGGGCCGTTCCCGGCGTACCGCACGGGACTCCACCGTTCACGGAAGGTCGGGGACACGGCTTCTCCTTTACTGCGATCAGTGTTCGCAGTTTTAGAGTAGAGGCCGCATCGCACAAACGGAAGAGGCTCATGGAGCGACTGATCTGGACGCGGCCCGAGCGGGGCAACCGTGGGCCTGCCGCCGGGCACAGCAGGGCCGAACTGGCGGCGGTGGCCGTCACGCTGGCCGACCGGAGCGGACTGGCCGCCGTCTCCATGCGGCAGGTCGCCGCGGAGCTGGGCACGGGCCCGTCCTCCCTCTACCGCTACCTCGGCGGACGGAACGACCTCCTCGACCTGATGGCGGACGCGGTGGCGGGGGAGATCGACCTCGGTGTGCCGCTCGGCGGCGACCCCGTGGAGGACCTGCTCGCCCTGGCCGTCCGGGCCAAGGCGGTCCACCTGCGGCACCCGTGGCTGGCGGAGCTGCCGCCGGAGCCGCTGCGGCTGGGGCCGCACGGGCTGGCGTACCTGGAGTTCGCCCTGCGGGCCATGGCGCCCGCGCGGCTGCCGGGCCCGGCCCGGCTGGAGGTCGTCGCCGTCGTCGACGCGCTGGTGGCGCAGTTCGCCCGGGCTCAGCGGCAGCAGGGCGCGGCGGGGGCGGACCGGCGGGCGGCACAGGCCGCCTACCTGGGCGAGACGGCCGCAGCCGGCGCGTATCCGCACCTGGCGGCAGCCCTGGCCGGCGCGCCGGGAGGCGACCCGGCCGAGGACCCGGAGGCGCTGTTCGGGCGGACGGTGCGCCGGGTCCTGGGCGCGCTGCTCGCGGCCGGGACTCCTGACTGACCCGGCGTCAGGCGGTACCGAGCTGCCGGCCCGCCGCCTCCACCGTCTGCGCGAGGAGGACGGCGATGGTCATGGGGCCGACGCCGCCGGGGACGGGGGTGATCAGCGAGGCGCGGGTGGCGGCCGAGTCGAAGTCGACATCGCCGACGTTGCCCTCGTTGTAGCCGGCGTCGACGACCACCGCGCCCGGCTTGAGGTCACTACCGGTGAGGAAGCGCGGGCGGCCGACCGCGGCGATCAGGATGTCGGCCTCGCGGACGGCCGCCGCCAGGTCGGCGGTGCGGGAGTGGCAGTACGTCACGGTGGCGTCGCGGGCGAGGAGCAGCATCCCGGCGGGCTTGCCGAGGATGGCGCTGCGTCCGACGACGACCGCGCGCTTGCCGGCGGGCTCCACCCCGTACGCGTCCAGCAGCCGCATGATGCCGCCGGGGGTGCAGGAGACGAAGCCGGGGAGGCCGAAGCTCATGGCGGCGAAGGAGTGCGTGGTGACGCCGTCCACGTCCTTCTCGGGCGCGATGGCCTCGAACGCGGCGCGCTCGTCGAGGTGCGGCCCCACCGGGTGCTGGAGCAGGATGCCGTGCACGGACGGGTCCTGGGAGAGCGCGGTGACGGTCCCGACCAGTTCGGCGGTGGTGACCGAGGCGGGCAGGGCGACGTGCCGTGACGCGATGCCGGCCTGGCGGCAGCGGGCGCGCTTCATCCGCACGTAGGTGACCGAGGCCGGGTCCTCCCCGACCAGCACGGTGGCGAGGCACGGGGCGGTGCCGGTACGCCGGCGCAGCTCCGCCGCCGCCTCGGCACTCTCCTCGGTGATCCGGCGGGCGAGTGCGGTGCCGTCCATCAGGCGGGCGGTCGGTGACTGGGTCATGGGGCGCTCCCGGGGCTCGCGGTGAGTCGCCCAGGCGCGCGGCACGGAAGGCGGGTCGCCGGGCCGCTCCCCGGTGGTTCTCCACCTCAGCGCCAGTCACGGCCCGCCGTCACCCTACTGGACGGGGGCGGGCGCGAGGCGCCCGGCGAAAGCCGCTTGCCCGCCTGCGGCCCGCTGCGACAGCATCCCCGGCATGGACATCGCGCCCCCCGAACTCCTCCCCGCCCACCCCGCCGAGCTGCGCCGCTGGCGCCGCGAGGACGCCGAGGCGCTGCACCGGGTGATCTCGGAGTCACGGGAGCACCTGGTGCCCTGGATGCCGTGGGCGGCCGGGCAGGGCCCGCGCGAGACGGACGAGTACCTGGCGCGCTGCGACGAGGAGTGGGCGAGCGGCGAGGCGTACATGTACGCGCTGACGGCCGGCGGGGCGGTGCTCGGCAGCTGCGGGCTGATGCGGCGGATCGGGCCGGGCGGGCTGGAGATCGGCTACTGGATCCATCCGGGGTGGACGGGCCGAGGGCTCGTCACCCGCTCCGTCGGCGCGCTGATCACGGCGGCACGGGCGCTGCCCGGCGTGGACCACGTGGCCGTCCACCACGACGAGGCCAACACCGCCAGCGCCGCCGTCCCCCGGCGGCTCGGCTTCACCGAGATCAGCCGGAACCCGGCGGAGGGCGGGCCGGTGACGCCCGGGGAGAACGGCGTCGAGGTCGTCTGGCGCCTCGACCTCGCGCCCGCCCCGTAGCGGTCACGCCGGGAAGCGCCCCGCACGCCCCCCCTCACGAGGAGCGGCAGCGCCTACGACCTGCGGCGCGGCTTCCCCCGCTTGGCGCCCTTGGCTCCCTTGGCTCCCCCGGACGCCTTGCCGCCCTTGGTCCCCTTCGGCCCGCCCGTGGTGCCGCGCGCCCCCTTCCCGCCGGAGCCGGACTTCGCGGCGGCCTTGTGCGGGGCGGACTTGGCGTCGGCGCCCTTGCCCTTCGGCTTGGCCGGGCCGGGGGTGGCGGCCAGGCGGCCCCGGGTGCTGTTGGCCGTGCGGCCGCGGACGATGCCGATGAAGGCGTCGACGAGGTCGGTGGTGTGTTCCTCGGGCCAGGAGAGGGCGACCCGGGAGGCGGGGACGTCCAGCAGCGGCCGGAAGGTGAGGTCGCGGCGGTGGTGCAGACGGGCCAGCGACTGCGGCACGGCCACCAGGCCGACCCCGGCCGCCACCAGCTCGATCGCGTCGGCCGTGGTGGCGGGGCGTTCGATCGCGGGCAGCCCCGGCGGGTGCTCCCACTCCAGGGGGTCGTCGAGCGGGTGGAGGACGAGTTCCTCGGCCAGTTCCTCGACCGGCACCTCGTCCACCGCGGTGAGCAGGTGGTCCCGGGGGACGACGACCACGGTCGTCTCGGTGTAGAGCGGGATCGCGCTGAGGTCCTCGCCGTCGACCGGCATCCGGAGCAGTGCCGCGTCCGCCCCGCCCGCGCGCAGCAGGGCGGTGGCCTCGGGGGCCGGGACCTGCACCAGGGTGAGGGGGACGGCGGGGAACCGCTCCTGCCAGATCCGCACCCACTTGCCGGGCGTCACGCCGGGGACGAACGCGAGCCGGAAGGAGGGGGACGCGTCGGCGGCGGGCCGGTCTTCGGTGCTTGTCACCCGGCCAGGCTACCGGCCGGTTCCGTGCGGCCGCTCCCCCGTGGGCGGGCGGTACGTCAGGTGAGCCCGGCGGCGGCCGCGTGGAGTTCGCGCAGGGCGGCGACGGTGAGGGCCGGCAGTCCGCCGGGGGCCTCGTCCTGCGCGGCCCCGGCCCACCGGCCGTAACCGGTCTTGAAGGCGAGCACCCCGAGTTCGGCCGTCACCTGGGCCGCCGGGTCGGGAACGTCCCGGGCGCGGAGGGCTTCGGCCATCGCCCGGGCCATGCCGACGCTCTTGAGCGCCTCGCGCTCCCGCAGCTCCTCGTCGGCGTCGAGCGCCGCGCGCATCAGCGGGCTCAGCTCGCGGTTGAACGTGGTCATCCCGGCCGAGGCCCGTTCCAGACCACGGGCGACGGCCTCCACGGGGGTCGCGGTGGCGGGGGCCGCCGCGATGCCGTCGGTCAGCAGACGGCTGAGCGTCGCCTGACCCGCCGTGAGAATGTCCCGCTTGTCGGAGAAGTGCCGGTGGAAGGTGCTACGGGTGAGCCCCGCCCGCGTGGCGATCTGGCTGACGGTCGTGCCGTCGTAGCCCTGCTCGGCGAAGAGCTCGAACGCGGCCATGACCAGCCGCTGTCCGGCGTCGGGCTTCCATCTCGGCATGTCGCCATCCTAGGGGATGCGACAGGTGTCGCATCACTCGCGCTACCATGACGCGACACCTGTCGCATCACGTCGGGGAGCACCCATGAAGGTCTTCATCACCGGCGGGACCGGGCTCGTCGGTTCCGCCGTCGTCGCGGAACTCGTCGCGGCCGGGCACACCGTCACCGCGCTCAGCCGTTCCGCCTCCTCTGCGGAGCGCGCCGAGGCCGCCGGAGCCACGCCCCTGCGCGGCAGCCTCACCGACCTGGAGGTCCTGCGGGCCGGCGCGGAGCGGGCCGACGGCGTCATCCACCTCGCCTTCGGCAACGACTTCAGCTCACCCGAGGCCATCGCCCGGGACGTCACCGAGGAGGCCGAGGCCCTCGCCGCCCTGGCCGGCCCGCTGATCGGCACCGGCCGGCCGCTCGTCACCGTCGCGGGCACGCCGGTGGCGCCGGGCCGGGCCTCCACCGAGGAGGACCCGTTGCCCACCGAGGGCCCGGTCGGCGGTCGCAGCGAATCGGTGGCCCGCGTCCTCGCCCTCGCCCCGCGCGGGGTGCGCGCCGCCGCCGTCCGGCTGCCGCGCACCGTCCACCACGACGGCCGGGGCGGCTTCGCCGGCCTGCTCACGGAGCACGCCCGCCGTACCGGCGTCGCCGGATATCCGGGCGACGGGGCGCAGCGCTGGCCGGCGGTCCACGCCCTCGACGCCGCCGTGCTGTTCCGGCTGGCGCTGGAGGAGGCGCCGGGCGGCAGCTCCTGGCACGCCGTGGCCGACGAGGGCGTCGCGGTCCGCGCCATCGCCTCGGTGATCGGACGCCGGCTCGGACTCCCCGTCGAGTCGGTGCCCGAGGAGGCCTTCGGGCCACTGGGGCCGGTCTTCGCCACCGACCAGCCCGCCTCCGGCGCCCGTACCCGGGCCGGGCTGGGCTGGACGCCGGTCCGGCCGGGGCTCCTCGCCGACCTGGAGAACCTCGGGGGCTGACGGTCCCGCGAGCGGGTGGTTCGGAGCAGCCACCGGTGCTCGATACCCTGGTCGGCATGACCTCGCACCAGAACACCCAGACCATGAAGCCCGCGACCGCGGCGAAGAAACTGGGTGTGTACCTCCCGGCCACCCCCAGTGAGTTCCAGGAGGGGCCCGTCTCGCGGGCCGAGCTCAACGCCCTCCAGGCCGACCCGCCCCAGTGGCTGCGCGACCTGCGGCGCGACGGCCCGCACCCGCGTCCGGTGGTCGCCGCCAAGCTGGGCGTCTCCATCGCCGGGCTGGCCCGCGGCGGCGTCACCGAGGCGCTCACCACCGGGCAGATCGAGGCGCTGAAGGACGAGCGGCCCGAGTGGCTGGAGAAGGAGCGCGCCACCCAGGCCGACGTCCGCAAGGAGACGGCCCGCATCGCGGAGCGCGACGCGGCCCGGGCGGAGAAGGCGGCCCGCGCGGAGGACTGAGCGGCACGCACGCGAGGCGCGAAGGCGCGGTCCGGACGGGCCGCGCCTTCGGCATGACACCGCGTACGGAGCCGCCGGACCGGCCCTGGCCCTGGCTCTGGCCCTGGCCGCACGACGACGCCGCCCCGCCCCGGACACGAGGTCCGGGGCGGGGCGGCGTTCCTGTGCGGTCCGGGGACCGTACGAGGTCAGGCCAGGGTGGCGATGGCCTGGTTCAGCGTCTTCGACGGGCGCATCACGGCCTCGGCCTTGGCCGGGTCGGGCTGGTAGTAGCCGCCGATGTCGACCGGCTTGCCCTGGACGGCCGCCAGCTCGGCGACGATCGTCCCCTCCTGCTCGGCGAGGGTCGCGGCCAGCGGCGCGAAGGCCTCCGCGAGCTGGGCGTCGTCGGTCTGCTGGGCCAGCTCCTGCGCCCAGTACAGGGCGAGGTAGAAGTGGCTGCCGCGGTTGTCGATGCCGCCGAGCTTGCGGCTGGGCGACTTGTCCTCGTTGAGGAAGGTGCCGGTGGCGCGGTCCAGGGTGTCGGCCAGCACCTGGGCGCGGGCGTTGCCGGTGGTCTGCGCGAGGTGCTCGAAGCTGACGGCCAGGGCGAGGAACTCACCGAGGCTGTCCCAGCGGAGGTAGTCCTCCTTGACGAGCTGCTGGACGTGCTTCGGGGCGGAGCCGCCGGCGCCGGTCTCGAAGAGACCGCCGCCGTTCATCAGCGGGACGACCGACAGCATCTTGGCGCTGGTGCCCAGCTCCAGGATGGGGAAGAGGTCGGTCAGGTAGTCGCGCAGCACGTTGCCGGTGACGGAGATGGTGTCCTCGCCGCGGCGGATGCGCTCCAGGGAGAAGCGGGTCGCCTCGACGGGCGAGAGGATCTTGATCTCCAGACCCTCGGTGTCGTGCTCCGGCAGGTACGCCTGGACCTTCTCGATGAGGCGCGCGTCGTGGGCGCGGTCCTCGTCCAGCCAGAAGACGGCCGGGTTGCCGGTGGCGCGGGCGCGGGTGACGGCGAGCTTCACCCAGTCCTTGATGGGCGCGTCCTTGGTCTGGCACATCCGGAAGATGTCGCCGGCGCCGACGGTCTGCTCCAGGACGGCCTCGCCGCTCTTGGTGTCGACCACGCGGACGGTGCCGGTGGTGGGCACCTCGAAGGTCTTGTCGTGGCTGCCGTACTCCTCGGCCTTCTGCGCCATGAGGCCGACGTTCGGCACCGAGCCCATGGTGGAGGGGTCGTAGGCGCCGTTGGCGCGGCAGTCCTCGATGACGGCCTGGTAGACACCGGCGTAGCTGCTGTCCGGGAGGACGGCCAGGGTGTCGGCCTCCTCGCCGTCCGGGCCCCACATGTGGCCGGAGGTGCGGATCATCGCGGGCATGGAGGCGTCCACGATGACGTCGCTGGGGACGTGCAGGTTGGAGATGCCGCGGTCGGAGTCGACCATGGCGAGCGCCGGGCCCTCGGCCAGCTCGGCGTCGAAGGACGCCTTGATCTCGGCACCCTCGGCCAGGCCCTCCAGGCCCTTGTAGATGCCGCCGAGGCCGTCGTTGGGGCTCAGGCCGGCGGCGGCGAGCGCCGGGCCGTACTGGGCGAAGGTCTTCGGGAAGAAGGCGCGGACCACGTGGCCGAAGATGATCGGGTCGGAGACCTTCATCATCGTCGCCTTGAGGTGCACGGAGAAGAGCACGTCCTCGGCCTTGGCCTTGGCGATCTGCGCGGTGAGGAACTCGCGCAGGGCGGCGACGCGCAGCACGGAGGCGTCGACGACCTCGCCGGCCAGGACCGGTACGGACTCGCGCAGCACGGTGGTGGAGCCGTCGTCACCGACCAGCTCGATGCGCAGGGTGCCGTCCTCGGCGACCACGGCGGACTTCTCGGTGGACCGGAAGTCGTCGACGCCCATGGTGGCGACGTTGGTCTTGGAGTCGGCCGTCCAGGCGCCCATGCGGTGCGGGTGGGCCTTGGCGTAGTTCTTCACCGAGGCCGGGGCGCGGCGGTCGGAGTTGCCCTCGCGCAGGACCGGGTTGACGGCGCTGCCCTTGACCTTGTCGTACCGGGCACGGACGTCCTTGTCCTCGTCGGTCTTCGGGTCGTCCGGGTAGTCCGGAAGCGCGTAGCCCTGCCCCTGGAGCTCGGCGATGGCCGCCTTGAGCTGGGGGATGGAGGCCGAGATGTTCGGCAGCTTGATGATGTTGGCCTGCGGCGTCTTGGCGAGTTCGCCGAGCTCGGCGAGGGCGTCCTCGATGCGCTGGCCCTCGGCGAGACGCTCGGGGAAGCTCGCGATGATCCGTCCGGCCAGCGAGATGTCACGGCGCTCCACCGTGACCCCCGCGGTCGAGGCGTACGCCTCGACGACCGGCAGGAACGAATACGTCGCCAGGGCCGGGGCCTCGTCGGTGTGCGTATAGAAGATGGTCGAGTCAGTCACCGGTGCTCCGCTCCACGTCTGCAACATTGCTCGACATCAAGATATCTCGTCCGGCCCCTCTGTTCGAAAGGGCCCTCCGCCCGCTCAGGGGTAGAGGCTGCGCCGGTACGTGGCGGGGTCGGGCAGCGCCTGGAGGATCAGCTCGGCCAGGTCGGCGTAGGTGAGGCGGTGGGCGTCGGCCCGGCGCGGGGCGGTCGCGGGCGGGCGGTACCCCCGCGCGGGCCCCTCGGTGAGGGCGGCGGGGCGCACCACGGTCCAGTCGAGGCCGCTGGCGGTGACCACGGCGTCCTGTTCCCGGCGCCCGCGTACGGCGGGGGCGGCGACGGTGCCGTACAGCTTGGCCAGCCCGCGCTGGACGGCGCCGTGCACGTGGTCGCCGTAAGCGGCCTCGGAGACGACCAGCAGGCGGTGGACGCCGAGCAGGTGCATGGCGTCGACGATGTTGCGGGTGCCCTGGGCGTAGAGCGGGACGCGGCGCTCGCGGCGGCGCAGGCCGAAGGCGACGACCACCGCCGTGGCGCCGTCGAGGGCCTCCAGGACGGTGTCGCGTTCGAAGACCGACCCGGTGACGATCCGCCCGGCGGGGGCCCCGGCGAGGCGGGCCGGGTCGCGGACGTGGGCGGTGGTGGGCAGGCCCGCGGCGGCGGCCGCGGTGAGCAGGGCGCGGCCGGTGCGGCCGGTGGCGCCGAAGACGGTGAGGTTCACCGGACGCTCCGCCCGGGCGCACGGCGCTCGGCGGCGACTGGGCTCATCGGGTGTCCTTTCCCGGGGCGGCGGCTGCTTGCCCGGCGGCCGCGCGGGCCCGGTGCGGTCCGCCGCAGCCTCACGCTAGGCGCGGCCCCGCCCGCCCGCCACCGCGCGGGCGGCCGGTGGTCAGCCGGCGGGCGGCGTCCACACGTACGGGGTCGTGGTGGTGAGCGTGCGGAAGCCGAGGCGGTCCAGGATGGGCCTGCTGCGGTCGGTCGCGTCGACCTGGACCCAGCGCACACCCTGCGCGGCGGCGATCCGGGCCCGTTCGGCGACCAGGGCGCGGTACAGGCCGAGGCCACGGGCGGCCGGGACGGTGCCACCGCCCCAGAGCCCGGCGAACTCCCCGCCCTCCTCCCACTCCAGCCGGCCCGCGCTCAGCGGCCGGTCGCCGTCGAGAACGACCAGGACGGCGCTGCTGCGGGCGCGGTCGGTGAGCAGGTCGCGGACCCAGGCGCGGGTCCGGGCCCGGTCGTCGCCGAAGGCGGCCTGGTGGACCTCGGCGACCAGGTCCGCCTCCTCGGGCCGGGTCAGGCGGTGCAGCCGTGTCCCCCCGGGCAGCGGGACCCGGTGCTCCAGCCGGCCGGCCTCGGCCACCATCAGGCTCTCCGCCGGCTCGGCGACGAAACCCGCCGCGCGCAGCCGGGCCGCCAGCCCCTCGGCGTCCTCGCCGGGCCGGCGCCCGGCGGGCCGCAGCCGGTCGTGTCCGTACAGCTTCCACTCGAAGGACCGGCCCAGCGCCGCGAAGTGGGCCACGTGCGCGGCGATGACGGCATCGGCCTCACCGACGTCGAGCCCGGACCAGACCACCCCGTCCCACCCCTCGGCCCCACCGGTCTGGCGCAGGCTCTCGCCGACCCGCTCGACCACGGCACCGGGACCGTCCGGACGCGCTTCCCGGCGCATGCGGAGGTCGTAGTGGGCCCGGAGTTCGTCGGGGCTCGGGGCGGCGGGGGCGGCGGTACGCGGCGGGGTGTCCATGGCGGGACTCCACCACCGGCGGATGGCGGGAGCCAAGCCGTTTTCCGGTGCGGGTGCCCGGGGTTCAGGGGCGGGCGGCGGGTCCCGCCGTGATCCCCTCCAGCATCAGTTCCAGGACGCGCGGGCCCGCCTCCGGCCGGGAGGTGGCGTGCTCGCGGATCCAGGCGGCGGCTGTGAGCAGGTCGAACAGTTCATCGGGGGTGAGGTCGGGGCGGACCCGGCCCGCCTCCTGGGCGGCCGTGAGCAGTTCGGCGGCGCCCTGGTGCATGGCCGCGCAGGCGGCGTGCGAGGGGGTGCCCTCGTCGTACATCGCCTCACTGAGGATGCCGACCAGGCCGCGGAAGGTGCTGATGTGCCGGACGGCGCTGCGCGTCCACCGGGTGAGGGCGGCGAGCGGGTCGGCATGTCCGGACAGCTCGGCCGCCTCGGCGATCAGGGCGTCGAGGCCGTCCCGGGTGGCGGCCTCGACCAGGGCGGCGCGGGTCGGGAAGTGCCGGTAGAGGGTGCCGATCGCAACCTGGGCCTCGGCGGCGATCTCCTCCAGCGAGGCGCCGGAGCCGTGCGCGTCGAAGGCGGCCCGGGCCGCCGTGAGGATCGCGTCGTAGTTGCGCCGCCCGTCGGCCCGCTTGGGGCGCCGGGCGATGTAGGGCGCCGGTTCCATGGACGGTTTCCTCCCGCTGTTGACCACCTGAGGCCGCCTCAGCTTAACTGTTCGCAACCTGAGGCGGCCTCAGTTTGCCGTTCCGGCTGCCCTCCGCCCCTCCCGAAGGAGCCCTCGCGTGTCCGCTGAGACACCCCCGCCCACCGAAACCACGACACCCGCCGAGACCACGACACCCTCCGGGACCGGCCCGCCCGACGGCCCCCCGCGCGGCCGGCTCCTGGTCCTGCTCGCCGTCGTCGGCGCCGAGTTCATGCTTCAGCTCGACGGCACCATCGTGAACGTCGCCCTGCCCGGCCTGCGGAGCGATCTCGACCTGGGGATCAGCGAGGCGTCCTGGGTGGTCAACGGCTTCTTCCTGGCCTTCGCCGGACTGCTGCTGCCCGCCGGGCGCCTCGGCGATCTGCTGGGCCACCGCCGCCTCTTCCTCTGGGGCGTGGGCCTGGTCGGCGCCGCCTCGCTCCTCGCCGGGCTCGCCCCGAACCTGCCGGTCCTCGTCGCCGGCCGCGCGCTCCAGGGCGCGGGCGCCGCCGTGGCCGGGCCGGCCGGACTCGCCCTGCTGACCCGGGAGTTCACAGGCCCCCGGCGCGAACGCGCGTTCAGCCTCTACGCGGTCGTCACCGGCCTCGGCGCGGTCTCGGGCATGCTGCTCGGGGCGCTCCTCACCTGGCTCGGCGACTGGCGCTGGACCTTACTGGTCAACGTGCCGGTGGCGCTGACCGTCGTCCTCCTCGGCGCCCGCACCCTCAGCCCCGCTCCCCCGCGCCCGGACCGCCGCCCGGCCGGCCTGCCCGGCGCCGCCCTGGTCGTCGGCGCGCTGACCGCGCTGGTGTACGGCCTGGTCCGCGCCGCCGACCACGGCTGGAACGACACCGCCGCGCTGCTGTGCCTCGGCGGGGCGCTGCTGCTCGGCGCCGCCTGGGTCACGGTGGACCGCCGTTCCGCCGAGCCCCTCGTACCGCCGCACGTGCTGGCCGACCGGCGCCGGGCAGGCGGGTTCCTCGGACTCGTCACCCTGGCCGCCGTGCTGACCTCGTTCCTCTTCCTCATGGTCCAGTACCTCGACGCCGTCCTCGGCCTCGGTCCGCTCGGCACCGGGCTCGCGATCCTGCCGTTCGGCCTGAGCCTGCTGGTCACCACCCAACTCCTGGACCGCTTCCTGGCGGGCCTCGGCCACCGCCCCCGCGCCGTCACCGGGCTCGCCGTCGTCCTGCTGGCAGTTCTCTGGCTGACCCGCCTGCACGAGGACAGCGGTTACATCACCGGGATGCTGGGTCCGACGACCCTGCTCGGCATCGGGGTGGGCCTGGCCCTCGTCCCGCTCAACCTGACGATCCTCGCCACCACCCGGCCCGAGGACACCGGCGTCACGGCGGGCATCCTCCAGGCCGCGCTGACCGTCGGCGGCACGCTGGGGCTGGCCCTCCTGCTCGTCCCGTACAACCGGGCGGGCGGGGAACCGGGTGCCGCCGTCCCGGCCGCCTTCGACTGGAGCGCGGGGATCGCGGGCCTCTCCCTGCTGACGGTGGCGGCCTGCCGGTACCTGCCGGGGCGGGCGCCCCGGGAGTAGGCGGCGCCTGTCAGGCTTCCCGGCCCGCCGCGATCACCGCCGCCGCCTGAGCCGGTGTCAGGTGCGTGGTGTCGACCACCTCGGCGCTGCGGCGCAGCCACGGCAGGGCCTCGCGGTACGGCGCGCGGTGGCGCAGGCGCCAGGGTCCGGCGGTGGCGCTCTCGGGCGCGGTGTCGGTGCGGATGCGGTGGGTGAGGGTGTCGGGGTCGCAGTGGAGCAGGACGTGCCGGACCGGTACGTCCTGCTCCGCGAAGCCCGCCGACAGCTCCGCCCAGCACTCCTCGCTGAGCACGGTCTGCGGGATGAGCAGAGTGCCGCCGGTGTACCGCAGGACCTGGGTGGCGGTGGCGACGACCACGCCGCGCCACGGCGGCCAGTCCTGGAAGTTGCCGACCGGCTCGGAGGCGAGGATCGGGCCGAGCAGGGCGCCCACCGTCTCGGCGTCGAAGACCCGGGAGCCGGGCAGGAGGGCGGCCAGTTCGCGGGTGGTGGTCTTTCCCGCGCCGTAGGTGCCGTTCAGCCAGATGATCACCCCGGCGAGGGTAGCCGTCGGCCGCTCAGCGCGGGGCCTCCATCCGCAGGCTCCACCGGCCCGGGTGGCCGGTGACGGTGGCGGCGGAGAGGGGGCCGGGGTCGACGTTCCAGTAGGTGGCCGGGGGCGCCTTGAGTGCGTAGACCAACAGGGCGCGGACGACGGCGGGTTCGGCGACGGCGACCAGGGCGCCGCCGTCCTCGAAGGGGCGGGTGTCGAGCCAGCCGCCGACGCGGGTGACGAGGTCGAGCAGGCTCTCCCCGCCGTGTGGTGCGGCACGCGGGTCCCGGAGCCAGGCGTCGACGGCGCGCGGGTCGTGCGCCGCGACCTCGCCGAGGGTCAGCCCCCGCCAGCCGCCCATGTCCCAGTCGCTGAGGGCGGGCTGGACGAGCGGGGCGAAGCCGAGGGCGTCGCCGGTGGCCCGGCTGCGGTGGGTCGGGGAGCAGTAGCGCAGGTCGGCGGCGCTGAGCGGGACCAGGGCGTGCGAGGCGAGTTGCACGGCGTGCCAGGCGGCCTGGTCCAGCGGGCGGTCGTCGGCGAACCGCTCGGCGAGTCGCGAGGTGCCGAGCGGTGCTGTGACGAGCGTCACCCGAACGTGCATGCGGCGATCGTCGGGGCAATCGCGCCTCGGGTCAAGAGGGCCTCCCCCAGGGGGAGTTGAGGCTCAACGCCGTCTCTGGGGCCACCGTCGCGCGCCGGGTCAGGAGCCGCCGAGGACCATCCACTGCTCGGGGCGCGGCAGCGGGGTGAAGCCCAGCTTGGCGTAGACGCCGTGGGCGTTGTGGGTGGCGAGCAGGACGTGGTGCATTCCGTGCGGCGCCCGCTGGACCACGTCGGCGAGTACGGCGGCCACGAAGGAGGTGCCGAGCCCGCGCCCCCGGGCGTCCGGCGCGATGTAGACGTCGCAGAGGTAGGCGAAGGCGGCCAGGTCGGTGACGACCCGCGCGCATCCCGCCTGCGCGCCGGACCCCTCCTCGTACACCCCGTAGACGAGCGAGCCGGCGAGCATCTGGGCCTGGGCCTCGCGGCTGCGGCCCATCGCCCAGTAGGCGTCGGTGGAGAGCCAGCGGTGGACGAGGTCCGCGTCGAAGCGCCCGGGGTCGGCGGAGCAGACGTATCCCGCGGGCAGCGGGTGGCGGACAGCGGCGTCGAGGAGTTCCTGAGTATCGATCACAGGGCGAGGTTCGCAGGCGGGAGGGGGCGCGTGCAGCCGGATTACGCGGGAGCCTGCTCCTCTCCCCCGGCGCCGTGGGGCAGCGCCTGCGCACAGGCGGTACGGAGGCGGCGCACCCCTTCGGTGATCTCGGCCGTACCGGCGGTGGCGGCGAAACCGAGACGCAGGTGGACGGCGGGCGGCTCGGCACAGAAGTACGGCCTGCCCGGGGTGACCGCGACGCCGGCGCGCAGGGCGGCCCCGGTGAGCGCCGCTTCATCGGTGCCCTCCGGGGCGCGGACCCACAGGTGGAATCCGCCGCGTGGAGCGGCGGCCTGGACCAGGGCGGGCACCTGGCGGCGCAGTTCGGCGGCGAGGTGGTCGCGGCGCGGGCGGAGCGCGGCGGCGACGGCCCGCAGGTGGCGGGGCCAGGCCGGGGAGCCGACCAGTTCGAGGGCGGCCTCCTGGAGCGGGCGCGGGACGAAGAACTGGTCGACCACATGGATCGCCCGCAGCCGTTCCAGCACCGGCCCTCGCGCGGCCAGCGCACCGACCCGCAGGCTCGGCGAGGTGATCTTGGTGAGGGAGCGGAGATGGACGACGACGCCGTCCGGGTCGTCGGCGGCGAGCGGGGGCGGCAGCGCGCCCGCGTCCTCGTGGGCGAGGCTGCGCGCGAAGTCGTCCTCCACGACGAACGCCCCGGCGTCGCGGGCGATCCGCACCACCTCGCGACGCCGCTCACGGGCGAGCACGGCACCGGTCGGGTTCTGGAAGAGCGGCTGGCAGACGAGGACCCGGGCACCGGTGGCCCGCAGCGCCGCCGCCAACAGCTCGGGCCTGAGGCCGTCCGCGTCGACCGGTACGGGGACGGGCCGCTGCCCCGCCGCGCGGGCGACCGCGAGCATCCCGGGGTAGGTCGGCGACTCGACGAGGACCGGCGCACCCGGCGGCGCCAGCGCCCGCAGGGCCGTGGTCAGCGCGGACTGTCCGCCCGCCGTGATCAGCACGTCGGCGCCGGTCGGCCCGCCCTCGCCGCCGGGCCCCGCGATCTGGCGGGCGAACCAGGCCCGCAGCTCGAAAAGCCCGTCGGTGGGCGGCCGGTTCCACGCCCCCGGCCTGCGTCCGGCCCGGGCCAGCGCGGCGGCCAGCGCGCGTTCGGGCTGGAGCGAGGGGTGCAGGTAGCCGCCGTTGAACTCGATGACGCCGGGCGGCGGTTCGGCGAGCGTGTCGAGCACGCCGGAGGCGTCCACCGAGCGGGGCACGGGCCCGGCGGCGGTCTGCGCCGACAGCGCCACCTCCTGCCAGGAGGTGTCCCCGGGCGCGGGCTTGGCCGGGCCGCTCGGCTCGGCCCGGTACGCGCCGGCGCCGGGCCGGGTGACCACGACCCCTTCGGCGGCGAGCTGCGCGAGCGCCCCGGAGACGGTGACCGGACTGACCCGGTACCGCTCGACCAGCGCCCTGCTCGACGGCAGACGCTCCCCCGGAGAGTAGCGGTCCACCTCTTCTCGCAGAGTTTTCGCCAGATCCGCCACACTGCTACGCTCGGTCATGAGAGCACAGAGTAGCGCTACCGCCCGCACCGCGAAAGCGGTCACTCCCCCGCACGCCCCCACGGCCGCCCGGTCGTCGGGCCCGGGCACCCGGCCCCGCTCCGGCACCGCCCTCGCCCTGCTCGGCGTCTTCTGCTTCTCCCTGACCTTCCCCTCCACCGTGTGGGGCCTGGAGAGCTTCGGCCCGTGGTCGCTGGTGGCCGTACGCGGCGTCCTGGCCGCCGCCGTCGCCGCGGTGTTCCTGCTGGCGCAGCGGGTCCCGCTGCCGGAGCGGCGCCACTGGGCCGGGCTCGCGGTGGTCGGCGGCGGTGTGGTGATCGGCTTCCCCCTGCTGACCACGCTGGCGCTGGGCACCTCCTCCACCGCCCACGCGGCCGTCGTGGTGGGCCTGCTGCCGCTCACCACGGCGACGCTCGCGGCACTGCGGACCGGCCACCGCCCCTCGCGCGTCTTCTGGGCGGCCGCCGTGGCCGGGGCGGCGGTGGTGGCCGCCTTCACCTGGCAGCAGAGCGGCGGCGCCCTGTCCGCCGGCGACCTGTACCTCTTCGGCGCACTGCTGGTCTGCGCCGCCGGCTACACGGAGGGCGGCCGGCTCGCCGCCCTGATGCCCGGATGGCAGGTGGTCGGCTGGGCCTTGGTCCTCTGCCTGCCCGTCACGGTCGCCGGATCGGTGGTCGCCCTCAGCCTGGAACCGGTCCACTGGAGCCCGCACGGCGCGGTGGGCCTCGCCTGGGTCGCCGCGGGGTCGACCTTCCTCGGGCTGTACGTCTGGTACCGGGGCATGGCCGGGATCGGGGTGGCCCGGGCCAGCCAGCTCCAGCTGGCCCAGCCACTGATGACGCTGGTCTGGTCGTTCTGGCTGCTCGGCGAGGAGCTGACCTGGGCGGCCCCGCTGGCGGCGACGGGCGTGCTGGTCTGCATCGCCGTCACCCAGCGCGCCCGCGGCTGACCACCCCGGCCCGCCGCACGGAACCATCACCCGGCACCCCGTGCGGCGCCCCGGTCACGCACCGCCACTGCTCCCGGCCACGCGGAAGCCCCCGCCATCCCGCACCGAGGCGTGCGGATACTCACAGCCGAACCGCCCCGCCTCCGCCGATCACCCCGTCCGCCCTTCCCGCACGAGACCGGCGCACCCCGGACTCCATGCACCCTTTTTATCCGTTTCGCACCTTTCATCACTCTTAAGGCCCTTGTCTTGCTATAGGGCTTTCTGTGAGCCGGAGCGAACGCCCCGCCTCGCCACGGGAGCACTCATCCGGAGTAACGTTCAGCGTTCAGGCGCACGTCCGCACCCTGGACGTAGCCGGTCCGAAGATCAGCGAGAGACACGAGGGACGGACTCGATGGCGGATATCGCACGCGTCGGCGTAGTCGGCTGCGGCCAGATGGGAGCGGGCATCGCCGAGGTGTTCGCCCGGTCCGGGCTCGACGTGATGGTCGCCGAGACCACCGGCGAGGCCCTGGAGATCGGCCGCACCCGCCTGCAGAACTCCCTGACCAAGGCTGCGGCGCGCGGGAAGATCACCGAGGACGAGCTGAACGAGACCCTGGAGCGGCTGACCTTCACCACCGACCTAGGCGAGTTCGCCGACCGCGACCTCGTGATCGAGGCCGTGGTGGAGAACGAGCAGGTCAAGACGGAGATCTTCCAGGTCCTCGACCAGGTCGTGACCCGCGAGGACGCCATCCTGGCCTCCAACACCTCCTCCATTCCGCTGGTCAAGCTGGCCGTGGCGACCAGCCGCCCGGACCAGGTCATCGGCATCCACTTCTTCAACCCGGCTCCCATCCAGAGCCTGGTGGAGCTGATCCCGGCACTGACCACCTCCGAGGGCACCATCAGCCGCGCCCAGGCCGTCGTGGAGAAGCTCCTCGGCAAGCACGCGATCCGCGCCCAGGACCGCTCCGGCTTCGTCGTCAACGCGCTGCTCATCCCCTATCTCCTCTCCGCCATCCGCATGTTCGAGTCCGGCATCGCCAGCCGCGAGGACATCGACAACGGCATGGAACTCGGCTGCGCCCACCCCATGGGCCCCCTCAAGCTCTCCGACCTGATCGGCCTCGACACGGTCGCCTCGGTCGCCGACTCCATGTACGCCGAGTACAAGGAGCCCCTGTACGCCGCTCCCCCGCTCCTCCAGCGCATGGTCGACGCGGGCCGGCTGGGCCGGAAGACGGGCTCCGGGTTCTACGCCTACCAGTGAGCCGGCGCCGAGGGCCGCACGAGCCCCGGCCACCACGGGCCCGGTAGCCCGCGCGACATCAAGGCCGCCTTTTCCGCCGCGAAGGGGCGGCCTTCGCGCGTACCACCGCCGGTCGCGCCGGCTCCCCGCTCATCCACCTCCGTAGCACTCCGCGACCGCCGCGAAGGCCGCCTTCGGCTCCCAGGGCATGTCGGGATAGGTCTCGCCGCAGCCGCCTTCGAGAACCTTGACGATGCCGAGGCTGGCCAGGTCGAGGTCGTCGCGTGGGTCTCCGTCCGGGCGGTGCGGCAGGTTGTCGAGGGCGAAGAGGAAGACGAAGGCGCTGTCGACGCCCTCGCTGTCGAATATCTCCAGCAGCTCGCGGAGGTAGGCCGCCTGGCCCTCCTCGTCGCGCTCGCAGGCGCGGGTCAGCCGGAGGGGGGCGCCGGTCACCGGGTCGTTCTCGAGCACCTCCATGCTGCGCGGCGCCACCTCCCCCGCCCCTCGCCAGGTAGCGGTGCCGAAGCCTGTGACGGCGACCGGCTTCCGCTGGGCGGTGAGGCCGCGCACGCCTTCGCGGAAGCGGTCGGCGACCTCGGCCGAGCGGATGAGTTCGTAGGTCACGAAGTCGAACGGGCTCCAGTCGACGCCTTCGAACGGGATGGCGGCGTAGGTGATGCTGCCGTGGAAGCGTTCGCGGACGACGGTCACGGCATCACGCAGGAAGGCGTTGACGCGGGTACTCGCCGTCGCCATGCGGTCGGCCCGCAGCTCCGGATCGGCCAGCAGCCAGGTGAGGCGCTCCTCCGTGTCGGCACCGTCGAGGAACCCCTGGTTCATGACGCTCAGCTCGACGCCGGTGACGAACACGACCTCGGCGCCCCGCCGCCGGATGCGCTCGGCCCGTTCGGCGCAGTCGGCGAGGAGCCGCAGTATCTCCTCGGTGCCCAGCTCCAGCGGATAGGGCGAGAACCAGATCTCCAGCCCCAGGTCGGCGGCGTGACGGGCCGCCAGCTCCAGGCGCTCCGGATCACCGCCGGTGAGGTGGACGGCGTCGCAGTGGAGGTCGTCCCGGATGACGGTCAGCTCTCTCCTGACCAGGCCGGAATCGAACCGCGTCCGCGAGTTGCTTCCAGGGCGGAGGAAGCCGGTGTCATAGCAAATGCCTTTGGCGCGCACGAATCTGTCCCCATCTGTCGCCTCTGCCGGAATACGAGCATAGAGGCAAAGATTGCGTGTACGCAAGTTTGCGTGCGCGCATTTTCACGGATGCGTGGCGGAGCTGGGAGAATGCGGGCGTGACGACGAGGCGGACCGGACTGCGTGAGCAGAAGAAGCAGGCGACCAGGGCGGCGCTGCGCGAGGCGGCGCTGAGGCTGGCCCTGGAGCACGGACCCGAGAACGTCCGGGTGGACGACATCGCGGACGCCGCCGGGGTCTCCCCGAGGACGTACAACAACTACTTCTCCAGCCGCGAGCAGGCGATCGTCGCCGCCATCACCGCCGAGCGGGAGGCACGGATCGCCGAGGAGGTCACGGCGGCACCCGCCCACACCTCCCTCGCCGACGCCCTGACCGGCGCGATCCTGGCGCGGTACACCGAGCCGGGCGACACCGAGCGCTTCCTGGTCACCGCGACGCCGCCCCTGCGCGAGGCCTTCCTGGAGGCCGCGACGGAGCTGGAGGGCCCCCTCGCCGACGCGATCGGCCGGCGCCTCGACGACACCACGACGCCCACCGCCCCGGTGCTGGCGGCCGCGGTGGCCGCCGCCGTGCGCATCGCCCTGCACCAGTGGCTCGGCACCGCCCCCGCGCCGTCGACCGCGCCGGACCGGCTCGTCATCCCGTCGGGCTCCCTGCCCGACCTGCTCCGCGCCGCCCTCGCCCCTCTCGCCCCGGCACTCGACGCCGCCGAGGCGGGCTCCCGGCGGCGTCAGGCCGGCTGACCACCCACCGCTCGGGCCCATTCGCCCGGGCCGCATGACGCCAGGTCAGTCCAGCGGCTCGTCCCAGGACGCCGGCCACTGCTCCGGTGCCGGGCCGAAGGCGCGGCGTCCCGCCCTGACCGCCAGGGAGGCGAGGGCCGCGTTGGCGCCGCCGCCGATCACCGCGCCGATACCGAACGGCGCGACCCGGCCCAGGACGACGATGCCCTGCCTGGTCCCGTACTCCGTGACGAAGTTCCTGCCGAGCACCTTGTTGATCTGCCGCAGCGTCGCGGTCGGCACCTGGACGACCACCTGCCTCCCCCAGTGCTGCCCGGTGCGCTCGGCGCCCTTGGTGATGGTGCCGGAGCGGCCCGGAGAGTGACGGCTCTCCAGTAGGCCGAGGCCGCACCGACCCGGTTTCCGGTGAAACCGGTGGGGTCGTCTCACTGCACCGACGGCTCTGCCGCCGAGCAGGGTTCGTGGCCGGTGGACTGGGGCGGGACCGTTCGGGAGGGTTCGGAGCACAGGACCAGGACGGCGGCGTCGTCGGTGGGTGGGCCCTGGCTGTGGGCGAGGAGGGCCGCCTGGATGTCGGAGGCCGCCGTCCGGGCGGTGAACGGGCCGTTCGCGATGGAGCAGAGGGTGTCCACGAGAGGGAAGAAGCGGCCGGAGGGGTCGCGGGCGTCCTCGACCCCGTCGGTGTGCAGGACCAAGGCCTGGCCGGGCAGGAGGCGGCCGCAGTGGCGTACCGGCAGGTCGGTGGGGAGCGGGAAGGGGCCCAGCGGCGGGAGCGGGTCGGCGTGGCTGAGGGGTTCGGCGCCGGCCGAGAGCAGGTGGGGCCAGGGGTGGCCGCAGTTGACGGTGAGGAGGGTGCCGTCGGGGCGGATCTCCAGCAGGAGCAGGGTCACGAACTCCTCGGCGAGCGGGTGTCCCGCTTCGGCCGGGCCTCCTGAGGGATGTTCCAGGCGGGCGCGGCGGCGCAGTTCGCGGTCGAGGGCCCGGTCGAGGCGGCGCAGGACTCCGCCGAGGGCCGGTTCGTCGTGGGCGGCCTCGCGGAAACTGCCGAGGACGGTGGCGACGGTACCTATGGCGGTCAGTCCCGAGCCCCGCACGTCGCCGATGACGACGCGGACGCCGTGGTCGCTGGCGACCGCCTCGTAGAGGTCGCCGCCGACGGTCGCGGCGGGGTGGGCCGAGAAGCGGCGGGCGGCGAGGGTGAGGCCGTCCAGGCGGGCGGGGAGGGGGCGGAGCAGGACGCCCTGGGCGGCTCCGGCCACCTCGTCGATCCGCCGCAGGTCCCGCAGCAGGCTGCGGTGGATGCGGATGATGAGCACCGCGCCGACCACGAAGAGGACGGCGCTGGTGGCGATCCGGCTCGGCAGGTCGTCGCGCTGGGCGAAGGGGCAGGCGTACTTGTAGCCGAGGACGGCGGCGCCCCAGAGCAGGGCGGGGGCGAGGGAGGTGAGGGGGTGGTGCCGGGCAGGCCGGGCGGCGCCGGCCGCTCGGGGCCGCGCTTCGCGGCTGCCAGGCTTGGTACGGAACATCCGACGGCCTCCCTGAGGGGTGGCCGGGGGTCGGAGAGCCGGTGCACCGCGCACCGTACCCGGTGGGGCCCACCCCTTCGGCCGGACTGATTGTGTCCGGCGGTGGCGGCGACGCGGCCGGGGTGGACCGGGTTCCCACCCGAACGAGTGAGGGGCCCGCCCGGAGTGCCGGGTGGGCCCCTTCTCGTGGCGTTCCGTGCCCCCTGGGGGGCGGGTGGTACGCCGGGTGGGTGCCCCGGACCGGCCGGGGCACCCCCTGTGTCAGGCTCCGCGCAGCACGGCGCCGGTCCGCTCGGCCGCGAGGGCGACGGCGGCGTCGCGGGCGGCGCTGGCCTCCTCGACGGTCAGCGTCCGGTCGGCGGCGCGGAAGCGCAGCGCGTAGGCGAGCGACTTGCGGCCCTCGCCGAGCTGTTCGCCGGTGAAGACGTCGAACAGGCGGATGGACTCCAGGAGTTCACCCGCGCCCTCGCGCAGCACGGCCTCCACCTCGGCGGCCGGGACCCCGGCGTCGACGACGAGCGCGACGTCCTGGGTGGCGACCGGGAAGGTGGCGATGCGCGGCGCCTCGACGGTGCCGGTGCCCGCCGCCTCGACGGCGTCCAGGTCGATCTCCATCGCGCAGGTGCGCGCGGGCAGGCCCAGCGCCTTCAGGACACGCGGGTGCAGCTCACCGGCGTGGCCCACGACGCGCTCGTCACCGTCGATCACGACGGCCAGTTCGGCGCAGCGGCCGGGGTGCCACGGGCCGTACTGACCGGCGCGGATCAGCAGCTCGGTGCCGGACTCGCGGGCGATCAGCCGGGCCGCCTCGACGGCGTCGGCCCAGTCGGCCGGGTGCCCCTTGCCCCACCAGCCGGCCTGCTCGCGGGCGCCCGCGAGGACGACGGCGGCGTGCCGGGGCTGGACGGGCAGGGCCTTGTTGATGGCGGCGAGCTGCTCGTCGGTGGGCCGGTGGTCGACCGGCAGCCGCTCGGCGACGGGCGGGTGCCCGCTCGGGTGGAAGACCAGGCCGGTCTCGAAGAGGGCCAGGTCGTGGCTGCCCCGGCCGTCGTTGCGGCGGAGCGCGCCGAGGAGGCCGGGCAGCAGCGTGGTGCGCAGCGCCGGCTCCTCGTCGGAGAGCGGGTTGACCAGGGTGACGACGCGGCGGGCCGGGTCGTCGGCGGCGAGGCCGAGCTGGTCGAGGACCTGCTCGGAGATGAACGGGTAGTTCAGCGCCTCGGTGTACCCCGCTGCGGCCAGCGCGCGGCCGATGCGGCGGTGCAGCCGCTGGTGGTCGGTGAGGCCCCGCCCGGCGGGCGGCTTCGGCAGGGTGGACGGGAGGTTCTCGTACCCCTCCAGCCGGATGACCTCCTCGGCGAGGTCGTTGGGGGCGCGCAGGTCGGGGCGCCAGGACGGGACGGTGACGACCAGGTCGTCCTGGCCGTAGACGTCGCAGCCGACCTGCTGGAGGCGGCGGACGACGGTCTCCCGGTCGTAGGCGACCCCGGCCACCTTGGCGGGGTGGTCGGCGGGCATCGCGACGGTGTGCGGGGCCGAGGGCGAGATGACCTCGGTGACCCCGGCGCCCGCGGTGCCGTCCGCGAGCAGCACCAGCAGGTCGACGGTGCGCTGGGCGGCGGCGGGGGCGGCCAGCGGGTCGACGCCGCGCTCGAAGCGCTTGGACGCCTCGGAGGGCAGCTTGTGGCGGCGGGCGGCACGCGCGATGGCGATCGGGTCGAAGTGCGCGGCCTCGATCACCACCTCGGTGGTGCCCGAGACCCGGCCGGTCTGCGGGTCCGGGGCCGCGTCGGCGATCTCCGTGTCGGCGCCGCCCATGACCCCGGCGAGGCCGATGACGCCGCGCTCGTCGGTGATGACGAGGTCCTCGGGGTCGAGGGTGCGGCGGACGCCGTCGAGGGTGGTGAGCTTCTCGCCGGGCTCGGCGCGGCGGACGCCGAGGGCGCCCTGGACGCGGGAGCGGTCGTAGGCGTGCAGCGGCTGGCCCACTTCGAGCATCACGTAGTTGGTGATGTCGACGGCGAGCGAGATCGGCCGCATGCCTGCCTTCTGGAGGCGGCGGCGCAGCCAGATCGGCGAGCGGGCCTCGGGGTTGAGGCCGCTGACGGTGCGGGCGGTGAAGCGGTCGCAGCCGAAGGGGTCGGCGACCTCGACGGGGTGGCCCTCGGCGTTGGGGCCGGGGACGTCGAGGAGGGCCGGGTCGCGCAGCGGCAGGCCGTAGGCGGTGGCGGTCTCGCGGGCGACGCCGCGCATCGACAGGCAGTAGCCCCGGTCGGGGGTGACGGCGATGTCGAGGACCTCGTCGGCCAGCTCCAGCAGCTCGATGGCGTCGGTGCCGGGCTCGTACTCCGGGGGGAGCACGATGATGCCGTCGCCGTCGGAGCCCATGCCCAGCTCGTCGCTGGAGCAGATCATGCCGTGCGAGACCTTGCCGTAGGTCTTGCGGGCGGCGATGGCGAAGTCGCCGGGGAGGACGGCGCCGGGCAGCACGACGACGACCTTGTCGCCGACCGCGAAGTTCCGGGCGCCGCAGACGATCTCCTGCGGCAGGCCGGTGCCGTTGGCGGTGCCGACGTCGACGGTGCAGAAGCGGATGGGCTTCTTGAACCCCTCCAGCTCCTCGATGGTCAGCACCTCGCCGACGACGAGGGGGCCGGTGAGGCCGGCGCCGAGCTGCTCGACCGTCTCGACCTCCAGGCCGGCGGCGACCAGCTTGGCCTGCACGTCGCGGCCGGTCTCGGTGGCGGGGAGGTCGACGTACTCCCGCAGCCAGGAAAGCGGGACCCGCATCAGATCTCCATCCCGAACGGCCGGGTGAACCGGATGTCACCCTCGACCATGTCTCGCATGTCTTCGACGTTGTGGCGGAACATCAGCATCCGTTCGATGCCGAACCCGAAGGCGAATCCGCTGTACTTCTCGGGGTCGACGCCGCAGGCCACCAGGACCTTCGGGTTGACCATGCCGCAGCCGCCCAGCTCGATCCAGCCCTCGCTGCCGCAGGTGCGGCAGGGCCGCTCCGGGTTGCCGACGGAGGCGCCACGGCAGACGTAGCAGACCATGTCCATCTCGGCGGACGGCTCGGTGAAGGGGAAGAAGTTGGGGCGCAGCCGGGTCTTCATGTCCGGGCCGAAGAGCGCCTGGACCATGTGGTCGAGGGTGCCCTTGAGGTCGGCCATGGTCAGGCCCTCGTCGACGGCGAGCAGCTCGATCTGGTGGAAGACCGGGGTGTGCGTGGCGTCCAGCTCGTCGGTCCGGTAGACCCGGCCGGGGCAGACGACGTACACGGGCGGCTCGCGGTCGAGCAGGGTGCGGGCCTGCACGGGCGAGGTGTGGGTGCGCAGCACGATGCCGGACTCGTCCTCGCGGGAACCGGGCTCCTGGCCCTCGCCGCGGACGAAGAAGGTGTCCTGCATCTGCCGGGCCGGGTGGTCCGGGGTGAAGTTGAGCGCGTCGAAGTTGAACCACTCGGCCTCGGCCTCGGGCCCTTCGGCGATCTCGTACCCCATGCCGACGAAGACGTCGGCGACCCGCTCCATCATGGTGGTCAGCGGGTGGCGGGCGCCGGACGGGACGCGGTCGTACGGCAGGGTGACGTCCACCGCCTCCTCGACCAGGACCCGCTCGTCGCGCTCGGCCTCCAGGACGGCCTGCCGGGCGGCGAGGGCCTTGTTGACCTGGCCGCGGGCCATGCCGACGCGCTTGCCCGCCTCAGCCTTGGCCTGCGGGGGCAGGGCGCCGATCTCCCGGTTGGCCAGCGACAGCGGCGAGGTCCCGCCGGCGTGCGCGGTCTTGGCCTGCGCGAGGGCGTCGAGGTCCGCCGCGGCGTCGAAGGCGGCGAGCGCCTCGTCCCGCATGCGCTCGATGTTTTCCGGTTTCAGTGCCTCGACCTCTACTGGGTCGTACGACTTGTTCGGTGCCGACATCTCTTCCCGTGCTTCCGATTGCTCCGCCCCGCGCCCGGTACGTGTCGCGGGCGCGGGGTACCGGATGGTGGGGCCTGGCTGTGGGTCCCCGCAGAGGCCAAGGGCGCAAAAATGTGCCGGAGACCGAGTCTAACGGGGGTGAGCTGGAGGTCCTTCCCCCGGACCCGGGGCGTCCGCGCGGGGCGCGGCCGGTGCGGGGGCGGACCGCGGGGCGCCCGGGGCGGGGTCAGGCCAGATAGGCCGGGGCCGCCTCGGGCAACGTAAATCGGAACCGGGCGCCGCCGCCGCGGGCGCGCTCCACGCTGATGGTTCCGCCGTGGGCCTCGACGATGCCCTTGACGATGTACAGGCCGAGGCCGGTGCCGCCGCGCTTGCTGCCGCGCCAGAAGCGGGTGAAGACACGGTTCACCGATTCCTCGGGGATGCCGGGTCCTTCGTCGCTCACGGTGACAGCTGTTCCTTCGGTGTCGTTCTTCAGGGGCGCGGGTGCCACGTCGATGGTGACAGTACCTTCCCCGTGGCGCACCGCGTTTTCCAGGAGGTTGCTGAGGATCTGGTCGATCTTGTCGGGGTCGGCCCACAGGGCGGGCAGCGGCCGGTGCAGCCGGACGAGGAAACGCTCCGGCGGCTGTCCCGCGGCGACCAGGGCGTGGACGTGGCGGCCGACGGCGGCGGCGAGGTCGACGGGCTGGCGGCGGACCTCCAGGCGCCCGGAGTCGATGCGGGAGATGTCGAGGAGCTCGGCGATGAGCCGGGTCACCCGTCCCGCGTCGGCGTCGACGGTCTCCAGCATGAGCCGCTTCTGGTCGTCGGTGAACCGGTCCCACTTGGCCAGCAGGGTGGCGGTGAACCCCTTGACGCTGGTCAGCGGCGAGCGCAGCTCATGGGCGACGGTGGCGATCAGCTCGGCGTGGCTGCGCTCGGTACGCCTGCGGGCCTCGGTGTCGCGGAGGCTGACGACGACCTGGCGGACCGGGCCGAGCGGCTCCTCGCGCACGTAGCGGGCGCTGACCAGGACCTCGCGGCCGCCGGGGAGCAGGAGGTTCCGCTCGGGCTGGCCGGCGCGGATGGCGAGGCCGCCGAAGGGGTCGGTCAGCTCCCACCAGCGGCGGCCCTTGAGGTCCTCCAGCGGCAGGGCCTTCGCCAGCGGAAGGCCGAGGACGTCGCCGGCGCGGACGGCGCAGATCCGGGCGGCGGCGCGGTTGAAGCAGACGACGCGGCCACGGTGGTCGGCCACGACCAGGCCGTCGGGCAGGTCGTCGGGCACGAGCGCCGGTCCGCCGGTGCCGTGGTCGCGCGTCGTGCCGCGCGGCGCGGGCGGTTCACTCGAACCGGCTGCCATCCCCGTATCCCACCTCTCAGGCCGCTCGAGCCTGCCGGACCGAACCGCTCGGGGGAGTCGAACCCGTGCTGTGGGCCCCCGAGTTGGCCACTCTACTGTTCCCGCCCGTGACATCCACTCCGCGCAGGGGCGCACCAGGGGCGCAGATCGGCGCACACCGGGGGCGCATGGTGGGCGGTACAGGTGCCCCGCTCAGGGCCGGTGGTGGGCGTCGGTCACGCAGTCCCGGTTGCACCCGGCCCGCTCGTACCGTTCACGGAGCGCGGCAGCGGCCTCCTGGTGGCTCACAGACGGGTGCCCGAAGTGGCCGGCGGCCAGCTCCCGCACGGCGGCGACCCGCACCACCGCGGGCTCGCCGGGGCCCGCGGCCCGGCGGGCGGCGGCGATGGCCATGTCGGCGGCGCGCCGCAGCTCCCGGGGGCGGCGGGCCCGGGCGGAGCGTTCGGCGCGCGCCCGCCACCAGGGGCGGGTGGGCCGGCCGCGCAGCAGCAGGGCGAGCAGGAGCACCAGCGCTCCGGCCACCAGGGCGAAGCCGCCTTCCGCCAGCGCGTCCCGCATGGGCCGCTCCCCCCTGGGTGCCCGCCAGATTCCGGTCAGCCGTGGCGCTGGGCGCGCGCCGAGCCGTAGAGGCAGACGGCGGCGGCGGTCGCGAGGTTGAGCGACTCGGCGCGGCCGTGGATGGGGACGCGGACGACGGCGTCGGCCAGTGCCCTGGTCTCCTCGGGCAGGCCCCACGCCTCGTTGCCGAAGATCCAGGCGGTGGGGCCGCCCATGGTGCCGCGGTCCAGTTCGGTGTCGAGGTCGTCCTCGCCCGCGCCGTCGGCGGCGAGGATGCGTACCCCCGCCTCGCGCAGGCCGGTGACGGCGGTCTCGACGGGGACGCCGACCGCGACCGGCAGGTGGAAGAGGGAGCCGACGGAGGCGCGGACGGCCTTCGGGTTGTAGACGTCGACCGAGGCGTCGGTGAGCACCACGGCGTCGGCGCCCGCGGCGTCGGCGCAGCGCAGCACCGTGCCGGCGTTGCCGGGGTCGCGGACGTTGGAGAGGACCGCGACGAGCCGGGGCCGGGCGGCGGTGATGCGGTCGAAGGGGGTGTCGAGGAAGCGGCAGACCCCGACCAGCCCCTGCGGGGTGACGGTGGTGGCGATCTCCGCGATGGTGGCCTCGTCGGCGAGGTGGACGCGGGCGCCCTCGTCGCGGGCGGCGCCGATGATCTCCGCGTACCGCTCGGCGGCCTCGACCGTGGTGAAGAGCTCGACCAGGGTCGGCTCGTCGCCGCTGCGGTGGCCGAGCGCCTCCCGGACCGCCTGGGGCCCCTCGGCGAGGAATCTGCGCTCCTTGCCGCGGACGTTGCGGCGGGCCAGCCGCTTGGCGGCCGTGACCCGCGTGGAGCGCGGGGAGATCAGCTCGGGGGTGCCCATGGATCGGGGTCCAGCTTCTGTGGGTGCGGTCAGGACGGGAGACGCACCGGACCCGCAGGCGGCGGGCGCCTGCGGGTCCGGGTGAAGACGGGTGTGCCTGTTCCTGGGAAGGAGATCAGGCGGCGGTCTTCGGGGCGTTGACGTCGCTCGGCAGCGCCTTCTGGGCGGCCTCGACGAGCGCGGCGAAGGCCGGGGCGTCGTTGACGGCGAGGTCCGCGAGGATCTTGCGGTCGACCTCGATGTTGGCGGCCTTCAGACCCTGGATGAAGCGGTTGTAGGTGACGCCGTTGGCGCGGGCAGCGGCGTTGATGCGCTGGATCCACAGCTGACGGAAGTCGCCCTTGCGCTTCTTGCGGTCGTTGTAGTTGTAGACGAGGGAGTGGGTGACCTGCTCCTTCGCCTTGCGGTACAGGCGCGACCGCTGGCCGCGGTAGCCGCTGGCCTGCTCGAGGATCGCCCGGCGCTTCTTGTGGGCGTTGACTGCCCGCTTGACGCGTGCCACTTGTTGACTCCTTGTAGCGGGGCCGTGGTGGTGTTCACACGGCCCGGTTCGAATTGGTCCCGGTCCCGGCGTCCGGCCTCCGTGGTGGCGGAGGCCGCGACGTCACTTGCCGAGAAGCTTCTTGATCTTCTTGGCGTCGCCCGGGGCCATCTCGGCGTTGCCGGTGAGGCGACGCGTCAGACGGGACGACTTGTGCTCGAGCAGGTGGCGCTTGCCGGCGCGCTCACGGAGCACCTTGCCGGAGCCGGTGATCTTGAAGCGCTTGCTGGCACCGCTGTGCGACTTGTTCTTCGGCATAGCGCCGTTCTCTCCTCGTCAGTGGCGTCCTGGGGCCCGTCCTCACGAACGGGCGGCCCGGAACGTCATATGTGTCGGTTGACGATCACGGAACTCGCGTTCCGGATCATGCCTCGGCAGGGGCCTGCTCGGCGCCGTCGGCGTCAGCTTCGGCCGCCTCGTCGTCCTGGGCCGTACGACCCTGACGCTCGGCCTTGCGGGCGGCCTGCGCCTCGCGTGCCTCGGCCATTGCCTCGGTCTTCTTCTTGTGCGGACCGAGAACCATGATCATGTTGCGGCCGTCCTGCTTCGGGTTCGACTCGATGAACCCGAGGTCCTGGACGTCCTCCGCCAGCCGCTGGAGCAGCCGGAAGCCGAGCTCCGGCCGCGACTGCTCACGACCGCGGAACATGATCGTGATCTTGACCTTGTCGCCCTGCTTGAGGAACCGGACGACATGACCCTTCTTGGTGTCATAGTCGTGCGGGTCGATCTTCGGCCGGAGCTTCATCTCCTTGATGACCGTGTGCGCCTGGTTCTTGCGCGCCTCACGGGCCTTCATGGCCGACTCGTACTTGAACTTTCCGTAGTCCATGAGCTTGCACACGGGCGGACGGGCGGTCGCCGCGACCTCGACGAGGTCGAGGTCGTACTCCTGCGCAAGCTCCAGGGCCTTGGCAAGCGGCACAATGCCGACCTGCTCGCCGCTGGGACCGACAAGTCGGACCTCGGGAACGCGAATCCGGTCGTTGATGCGGGGCTCGGCGCTGATGGATCCTCCTCGGTAGCACCACACGACAGCCTGGCGGGCTGCCGCGTTACGTCTGTGTCAATCAGACCAACCGAGCCGGAACGCGAAAAATGCCCCGGACGATCACACGCGGGGCTCCTGGACTACCGGAACACCGCCGCGTGGACGCGGGGCGCACATCGGGCCTGCCACACTCGGGGTGTGGCGGCCTGACCGGTGACCCGCCGTCCAGGGGACGGCCAGGTGGGAGATCGGAGCCTCCACTTGTGGCCGGACACAGGTGCCCGGCCGGTCGACTACCAAGCATACCAGCGTCGGCACCGTCCGCCGCCCGGGCCGCCGCGGAGTCCGGGGCAGGCCGGAAGGGGCGGGCAGCACCCCATTAGGCTGGGCGGCGCCGGACGCGCCCGAGGGCGCGCCGGAGAGGATTCCCCCCAGGCCACGGGCCGGGCGGGCGCCCTCGGGAACACCCCAGGAACACCCCAGTGACAAGGGAAGAAGACCAGCTGCCATGAGCGACGCCACCCCCGCGGGCGAGGCCCCCGGCTTCGACGAGATGACCCGCGACATCGCCGACGTCCCCGCGGTCGAGGTGATCACCACGGTCGGCGTGCACCTGATGAGTGCCGCCGCCGTCAACCTGGGGCTGGCCGAGGGCGGCGAGGACCACAAGGACCTCGACGAGGCCCGCAAGCTCATCCACTCCCTGGCCGGGCTGCTGGACGCGGGGGCCACCGGGGGGGGGCCGGGGGCGGGGGGGGGGGGGGGGGGGCCGGGGGGCCCCCCCCCCTCCTCGCCGTCCGTGGGCCGGTACGGTCACTCGACCCTGTCGGCCTCCACCGGAAGCCCGCCCGGCGGATGGGTGAAGCGGTGGGCCAGGGCGGCGAGGCCGCCGCCGATCAGCGGCGCCAGGATGAAGAGCCAGAGCTGGGTGATGGCCGCGCCGCCCGCGAAGAGGGCGGGGCCGAGGCTGCGGGCCGGGTTGACCGAGGTGCCGGTCAGCGGGATGCCGACGATGTGGATCGCGGCGAGGGCGAGGCCGATGGGCAGGCCGTCGAAGCCGACCACCGCGAGCCGGTTGGTGACCGCGAGGACGATGAAGACCAGCAGGAAGGTCAGCACCACCTCGGCGAGGAAGGCGCCGCCCATCCCCAGCTCCACCGCCGAGCGGTCGGCGAAGCCGTTGGTGCCGAACTGGGCGTGGGTCTCCAGCCCCGGTACCTGCTTGGCCAGCAGGAAGAGCACGGCCGAGCCGACGATGCAGCCGAGCACCTGCGCCACCCAGTAGCCGACGGCCGAGCGCAGGTCGATGCGGCCGGCCGTGTACATGCCGAGGGTGACCGCCGGGTTGACGTGGCAGCCGGAGACGGGGCCGAGCGCGTAGCAGAGGGCGAGCAGGACGAAGCCGAAGGCCAGGGCGATACCGACGGTGCCGATGAAGTCCCCGGCGAGGACCGCCGCCCCGACGGCGAAGAACACCAGCAGCGCGGTGCCGGTGAACTCCGATATGAGCGCACGCGTAGACATGGACACACCTCGCGATTACTTCCGGTTCGGGATGGTTCGTTCCGGTTTCTTCGCCGATTGTGCCCCTGGTTCCCCCGCCCTGCCTGTCGGCGCGGAAGCGTTCCCCCGGCGGCCCCGTCAGCGCTGGTAGACGGGCTCCTCGGCCGGCCCGTCGGCCGAGGCGGGCAGCACCGCCAGGTCGAGGCCGCGGACCAGGCGGGCACGGAGCGGCTCGGCGGCGGCCAGCGCCCGGGCGACCCGGTTCAGGGTGACGGCCGGGTCGGCGCCGGGGGCCAGCACCACGGCGAGCACGCCGTCGGTGGCGCCGGTGGAGCGGGCCAGGTGGGCGCGGACCACCTCGGGCTCGGCCGCCAGCGCCTCACGGACCGCCCCGGTGACGGCCGGGTCGGCCAGCGGGTCGGGGTCGGTGCGCCCCTCGGCGAGGGCGCGCAGGGCCGCGCCCGTCAGCTCGTAGGGCACCGGTCCGGCCAGGTCGAGGACGAGGGTGTCGGCCCGCTCGTGCGCGGCGGCCTCCAGGGCCTGGTGGAGGGCGACGGCGACGGGGCGCGCGCCGGGGTCCCAGCGGGCGAGGGACTCCGTGGAGGTGAAGGCGGGCAGGGCGGTGCGCTCGCCGGCCTTGAGGGTGGGGACCGCCATGTCGCTGGTCTTCTCGCGGCGCAGCCCGTTCTCGTCCACCTCGCTCTCGCCGAGGACGGCGACGACCGGAACGAGCAGCCGGGCGGTGCGCAGCGCCTCCAGCACCGGCCGGTGCCGGGTGCGGTCCTCGGCCCAGGCGGCGAGCGCGGCGCCCAGCGCGGGGTCGGCGGTGCCGTCGTCGTCGGAGAAGGGGGAGTCGGGAATGTTCTTGTTCGCCACGCCGTGAGCCTATCGAGGCGGCCTCGGCGGAGGGGCCCGGGGCGGGCCGGTGCCGGGCGGCTCAGCGCAGCGGTGCGCGGCCGCGCCAGAGGAGGACGGCGGCGGCCAGCAGCAGCACCCCGAGGCCGCCCGCGGCGGGCCCGGCCCAGTCGGCGCCGGAGCCGGTGTCGTGCGGGCCGGGGCCGGGGCCGAAGTGGGTGGAGGAGTGGGCGGCGGGCTTCAGCTTCTCGGGGTCGAGCCGTCCCCCGGCCTCGACGGCGGCGGCGGCGTCGACCAGTCCGCGCCCCCGGGAGTCGTCACGGCCGCCGCCGGGGCTGTCCCGGGCGGTGTCCTCCAGGAGGCGTTTGATCTGGACGGGGGTCAGCTCCGGGTGGGCGGCCCGGACCAGGGCGACGGTGCCGGAGACGGCGGCCGCGGCGGCGCTGGTGCCCCACCCCTCGTAGTAGCGGCGGTCGGGGTCGGCGAGGACGATGTCGTCGCCGGGGGCGCTGACCGTGGCGTACCAGCGGCGGGTGGAGAAGGCGGCACGTTCGCCGAAGCGGTCGACGGCGGTGACGGCGATGACGCCCGGGTAGGCCGCCGGGTAGGAGACGTGGTCGCCCTTCTCGCCGCCGTTCCCGGCGGAGGCGACAACCACGGCGCCCTTCTTCAGGGCGTACTGGACGGCGGCGTCCTCGGCGGCCTCGGGGTGGGCGGACTCGCTGTCGTCGCCGAGGGAGAGGTTGATGACGTCGGCGCCCTGGTCGGCGGCCCAGCGGATGCCCTCGGCCAGCGCGCCGCCCCGGGTGGAGCGGGCCTTCTTGCGGGCGGGGTCGCCGTCCTCCAGGATCACCCGGACCGGGAGGATCTTGGCCTCGGGGGCGACACCCATCACGCCGTCGCCGTCCTCGGGCCCGTGGCCGTGACCGGCGATGACCGAGGCCATGGCGGTGCCGTGGCGGGCCCAGGGCCGGTCACCGGGACCGGCGCCGAACCCTATGAGGTCCTTGCCGTCCAGGACGTTGCGCTCCAGGTCGGGGTGGTCGGCGTCGACGCCGGTGTCCAGGACGGCGACGGTGACGCCCTTGCCCTGGGTGGTGCGCCAGGCGTCCTCGGCGTGGAGCGCCTCCAGGCCCCACTGCTGGGCGCGGATGCCGTCGGCGTGGGCGACGGTGGGCAGCAGGGCGAGGCAGGTGGCGACGGCCGGTACGCCGAGGGCGCGGAAGGCGCGGCGGGGTCGGGGCACGGTCACCGTTCCTCGGTGTCGGGGCGGGCGAGGGAGCGCAGGCGGGCGGTGGCGCGCTCGGTGTGGGCGAGCGCGGTGTGGCCGAGGCCCGCCTGGGCCGGGGCGGTGGTGGCGCCGTCGGCGGTGGCGGAGGCGGCCGACTGGGGTTCGGTGATCACCCGCCCGTCGGCGAAGCCGCTGACCGCGTAGACGACGGCGGGCAGGTCGTCCAGGACCGTCAGGGACCAGGAGGCGCGCTGGTCGTCGCCGAAGCCTTCGGCGGGGGTGCCCTCGGCGGCGTAGGGGCGGGGCATCAGGTCGCGGCGCTGGTCGAGCTTCTCGGTGCGGAAGCGGGTCCGCAGGTCGGTCATGGTCTGTTCGCCGGCGCGGGTGAAGAGGAGGCCGACGGTGACGACCTCGCTGCGGGTGGCGTCGGTGTAGGTGGCGCGGAGCAGGCGGGCGCAGCCGGCCGGTGCGAGGACGGAGGCGAGGAGCGGGTCGAGGGCCTTGGCGCAGCCGCTGTCGGGGGCGACGGCGATCCGGGTCCAGGTGCGGTCGGCGCCGCCGGGTCCGGCCTTCTTCCCCTCGACCGTCGGCGGGAAGAGGCGGTCGACGGGGGCGTCGTGCCACAGGGCGGCGCCCGCCGCGAAGCGGTCGGCGGCGCCCGCGGAGTCCCCGCCGGCGAGCCAGGTGCCGGCCGCGCCGCCCGCGACCAGGCCGAGGCCGAGCACGAGGCAGACGGCGGCGGCCGCGGTACGGCGCGGGGAGCGGGGCACGGGGCGCAGCCGCGTGGTGGCCTCGTCGTGTCCGGGTCCCCTGGGGGCGGCGGCGAACGGGGCTCCGGCGCCGGGCCGGTCGGTGAGGTCGACGGCGCCGGTGTGCCGCCGGTCGCGGGGCCGGGGCTCGGCGGGACGGGGCGTGGGGAAGGCCGGGAAGGTGCGGGGGCTCTTCGGCGGGGCGGCGTCGTCGGCCTCGGGCCGCGCGGGCGGCGCGGCGGGGTGGGGGCGGTGGCGCGCGGCGCGGGCTCCTCCGGGCGGCGGGCCGGGGGCGGTGGTACGTCCGGGCGGCGTGCCTGCGTACTCATGCGCCCCCCGTTTTCCCTCACGCGGCCCGGCAGGGGCATCTCGCGCGCCCTCCGTGCGCGTCACTCTACGGGTTGGCGCGGCCTCGGCGGGAACGGCCGCGGCCGTCGGGCCTGTTCTGCCCGGATGATCCCCGGCGGGCGCAGACCGGGCGGGGAGATCCCTGGTCACCCCCTACCCCCGGGTAGGGCTCTCTGGCAGGCTGCGGGCATGACGCCCCTCGCCAACGCCCGTGCCCGGTACGACCGGGCGACGGCGCATCTCGACGCCCCGCTGGCCCTGGTGGACCTGGACGCCTTCGACGCCAACGCCGACGACCTCGTACGCCGGGCCGCGGGCAAGCCGGTCCGTGTGGCGAGCAAGTCGGTGCGCTGCCGCGCGCTGCTGGAGCGGGTGCTGGCCCGCGACGGGTTCGCCGGGGTGATGTCGTACACGCTGGCGGAGTCCTTGTGGCTGGCCCGCTCCGGCGTCGAGGACGTGCTGCTGGCCTATCCCTCGGCGGACCGGGACGGGTACGCGGAGCTGGCGGCCGACCCGAAGCTGGCGGCCTCGGTCACGGTCATAATCGACGACCCGGCGCAGCTCCGGCTGATCGAGGAGGCGCGCGGTCCGGGCGCGGAGGAGATCCGGGTCTGCCTGGAGCTGGACACCTCGCTGCTCCTGCTGGGCGGTCGGGTACGGGTGGGCGCGCGCCGCTCGCCCCTGCACTCCCCCGCCGACGTGGCCGAGCTGGCCCGGCTGGTGGACCGCCGGCCCGGTTTCCGGGTGGTGGGGCTGATGGCCTACGAGGGTCATGTGGCGGGTGTCGGGGACGATGTGGCGGGCAGTCCGCTGCGGTCGCGGGCGATCCGGCTGATGCAGCGGGCGGCGCGGCGGGAGCTGGCGGCGCGCCGGGACGCGGTGGTGCGGGCGGTGCGCGCGGTGGTGCCGGAGCTGGAGTTCGTCAACGGCGGTGGCACGGGCAGTGTGCAGCACACCGTGGCCGAACCGGCGGTGACGGAGGTGGCGGCGGGGTCGGGCCTCTTCGTGCCCCGGCTCTTCGACAACTACACGTCGTTCACCGGGCGTCCGGCGGCGCTCTTCGCCCAGCCGGTGGTGCGCCGGCCCGGGGTGGGCGTGGTGACGGTGCTGGGCGGCGGCTACCCGGCCTCCGGGGTGGCCGGGCCGGACCGCTCGCCGGTGCCGTACCTGCCCGAGGGGCTGCGGTACGACCCGCAGGAGGGGGCGGGCGAGGTGCAGACGCCGCTGCTCGGGCCGCCCGCCGACGATCTGCTGATCGGCGACAAGGTGTGGTTCCGGCACGCGAAGGCGGGCGAGCTGTGCGAGCGGTTCGCCGCGCTCCACCTGGTCTCCGGGGACGCGGTGGTGGACACGGTGCCGACGTACCGGGGCGAGGGGCGGACCTTCCTCTGACCCCCGCGGCGCCGGTCAGCCGCCCGGCGCGGGGGTGAGCCCTTCGCCGACGCCGCCGGTGCCGCCCGAGCCGCCGACCGGCTCGATCCCCTTGACGACGGTGTCCATCAGGCTGAGCGGCGGCCCCTCGGAGCCGGCGTCGAAGGCGAAGCGGACGACCACCATCGCCTCGCTGCCGGCCGAGGAGCGGAAGGCGAGCGACTGCACCCAGCCGCCCTCGCCCGCGCCGGTGGTGACCCGCCAGCGGACGTAGTAGCCGGCCCGGCCGGCCACCGCGACCTGCCCGGCGGCCGCCTTCTCCTTGGCGGTGACGCCGTCGTAGGGGCGGCGGTCGAGGGTGTCGCGGTCGTAGAGGTCGTCCGCGGCCTCGGAGATGTCGGCCTCGGCCACGGCCTTCGGGTCGGTCTCGTCGCTGCCGGTGAGGGTGGCCGAGGTGATCCGGCCGCGGTAGCAGAAGCCGGAGTTGCCGCCGCCGGGGCAGTCGTAGGACGGGTCGGTCACCATGGCGACGTCGCCGACGCTCCGGGTGTTGGCGGTCGTCCAGCCCTCGGGCACCGGCAGGGTGATGCCGTTGAGGTCGTCGGTGAGGACCCGGGGGTCGGCCTCGCCGGTGGGCCCCTGGGTCGGGGTCGGCGTGGGGGTGCCGGCCGCCTCGGAGACGGCGCTGGTCGGCGCGGCCGTGGGCCGGGCGTCGTCCGGGGTGTCCCCGCCGCCCAGCAGCACGACGCCGCCGACGACGCAGGCGGCCACCACGACGGCCCCGGCGATCAGCGCGGCGGTGGTGCCGCGCGGGCGGGAGGGGCCGGGCGCGGGGGCGGGGGTGGGCGGCCCGAAACCGCCGGGGCCGAAGACTCCCTGGGAGCCGTGGGCGGGCGGCGGGCCGAAGCCGCCGTCGGGGGCCACGGGCGAGCCGGGCGGCGGGGCGGCCGGGCCCGGGGCGGTCCGGGGGGCGGGGGCGCGGGTGTGCGCGGTCCAGCCGGTCCCGTCCCACCAGCGTTCGACGGCGGGCGGGGGCGCGGCCGGGTCCACGTACCAACCGGGTGGGGGGAGCGGCGTGTTCATGCGGTCACCCTAGAGCGTTTCCGGCGGGCCCCGTCAGGCCCGCCGGAACCGGCGACGGACTAGAGCGGCGTGACGTACGCTCCCGCGATGCCGCCGTCGACGAGGAAGTCGGTGGCGTTGACGAAGGAGGCGTCGTCGCTGGCGAGGAAGGCGACGGCGGCGGCGATCTCGTCGGCGTCGGCGAACCGCCCGGCGGGGATGTGGACGAGGCGGCGGGCGGCGCGCTCCGGGTCCTTGGCGAACAGCTCCTGGAGGAGCGGGGTGTTGACCGGGCCGGGGCACAGGGCGTTGACGCGGATGCCCTCGCGGGCGAACTGGACGCCGAGTTCGCGGGACATGGCGAGGACGCCGCCCTTGGAGGCGGTGTAGGAGATCTGCGAGGTGGCGGCGCCCATCACGGCGACGAAGGAGGCGGTGTTGATGATCGAGCCCCGGCCCTGGCGCCGCATGTACGGCAGGGCGGCCTTGCAGCAGAGGTAGACGGAGGTGAGGTTGACCTCCTGGACGCGCTTCCACGCCTCCAGACCGGTCTCCAGGATCGAGTCGTCCTCGGGCGGGGAGATCCCGGCGTTGTTGAAGGCGATGTCGACCGAGCCGTACGTGTCGTGGGCGGCCCGGAAGAGGGCGTCGACCTGGTCGGGGTCGGTGACGTCGACCCGGACGAAGAGGCCGCCGGTGGCCTCCGCCGCGGCCTTGCCCGCGGTCTCGTCGATGTCGCCGCAGACCACGTGGGCCCCCTCGGCGGCGAGGCGGCGGGCGGTGGCGAGGCCGATGCCGCTGCCCGCGCCGGTGACGACGGCGGTACGGCCGACGAGACGGCGGCAGACGGGCTGTTCGGCGGCGTCGGGGCGCGGGGTGCTGGGCTGGGTCACTGGGCGGGACCTTCCGTGCTGAGGAAGACGTTCTTGGTCTCGGTGAAGGCGGTGAGGGCGTCGGGGCCGAGTTCCCGGCCGAGCCCGGAGCGGCCGTAGCCGCCGAAGGGGGTGGCGTAGCGGACGGCGGAGTGCGAGTTGACGGAGAGGTTGCCGGCCCGCACGGCGCGGGAGACGCGCAGGGCGCGGCCGACGTCGCGGGTCCACAGGGAGGCGGCGAGGCCGTACTCGGTGTCGTTGGCGAGGCGGACGGCGTCCTCCTCGTCGCGGAAGGGCAGGACGACGGCGACGGGCCCGAAGACCTCCTCGACGGCGACCGGGTCGCGCTCGGCGGCCTGGGTCAGCACGGTCGGCGGGAACCAGAAGCCGGGGCCCTCGGGGGCGGTGCCGCGCAGGCCGGGGGCGCCCTCGGGGACGTAGCCGCGGACCCGGTCCAGCTGGACGCGGGAGATCAGCGGGCCCATGTCGGTGGCCTCGTCGGCCGGGTCGCCGACGGTGACGGCGGACAGGGCGGGTGCGAGCAGGTCGAGGAAGCGGTCGAGGACGGAGTCCTGGACGAGGATGCGGGTGCGGGCGCAGCAGTCCTGGCCGGAGTTGTCGAGGAAGGACATGGGGGCGCCGGCGGCGGCCTGTTCGAGGTCGGCGTCGGCGAAGACGATGTTGGGGCTCTTGCCGCCGAGTTCCAGGGTGAGCCGTTTGACCTGGCCGGCGCAGCGGGCCATGAGGCGCTTGCCGGTGCGGGTGGAGCCGGTGAAGACGATCTTGGCGACGCCGGGGTGGTCGACCAGGGCCTCCCCGGCGACGGGTCCGGTGCCGGGCAGGACCTGGAAGAGGTGCTCGGGCAGGCCGGCGTCGAGGGCGATCTCGGCGAGCCGCAGCGCGGTCAGCGGGGTCGTCTCGGCCGGTTTGAGGATCACCGCGTTGCCCGCGGCGAGCGCCGGTGCGGTGCCCCAGGCGGCGACCGGCATGGGGAAGTTCCAGGGGGCGATGACGCCGACCACGCCGAGCGGTTCGAGGAAGGTGACGTCCACCCCGCCCGCGACGGGGATCTGGCGGCCGTTGAGGCGTTCGACGCCGCCGGCCGCGTAGTCGAGGACGTCGCGGACGTTGGACGCCTCCCAGCGGGCGTTGCCGATCGGGTGGCCGGCCTCGCGTACCTCCAGGAGGGCCAGTTCCTCGGCGTGGCCGTCGACGGCGGCGGCGAACCGGCGCAGCAGCCGGGCCCGGTCGGCGGGGGCGAGGGCGGCCCAGCCGCGCTGGGCGGCGGTGGCGCGGCGGACGGCGGCGTCCACGTCGGCGGGGGTGGCGGCGGGGACGGTGGTGAGGAGTTCGCCGGTGGCCGGGTTGAGGACGGGGAGTTCGGCCTGGCCGTGGGCGGGTGCGGGGTCGGACATGCGGTGCCTCACATGCGTTCGAAGGAGCGGCGCAGCTCCCAGTCGGTGACGGCGGCGTCGAAGGCGTCGAGTTCGACGCGCGCCATGTTCAGGTAGTGCGCGACCACCTCGTCGCCGAAGGCGGCGCGGGCGATGGGGCTGTTCTCCCAGCGGTCGGCGGCCTCGCGGAGGGTGGTGGGGACGCTGTCGTGCCCGGCGGTGTAGGCGTTGCCGGTACAGGCGTCGGGGAGTTCGAGGCGGTGCTCTACGCCGTACAGGCCGGCGGCGACCATGCCGGCGACGGCGAGGTAGGGGTTGACGTCGCCGCCGGGCAGGCGGTTCTCGAAGCGGGTGGCGGGGCCGTGGCCGACGACGCGCAGTGCGCAGGTGCGGTTGTCGTGGCCCCAGGCGACGGCGGTGGGGGCGAAGGAGCCGGGCTGGAACCGCTTGTAGGAATTGATGTTGGGGGCGTACAGGAGGGTGAAGTCGCTGAGGGCGGCGAGCTGTCCGGCGAGGAAGTGGCGCATCAGCTCCGACATGCCGTCGGGCCCGTCGCCCGGCATGGCGGGGGTGCCGTCCTCCTCGGTGAGGGAGAGGTGGATGTGGCAGGAGTTGCCTTCGCGGGCGTCGTACTTGGCCATGAAGGTGAGGGAGACGCCCTCCTGGGAGGCGATCTCCTTGGCGCCGGTCTTGTAGACGGAGTGCTGGTCGCAGGTGGTGAGGGCGTCGTCGTAGCGGAAGACGATCTCGTGCTGGCCGGGATTGCACTCGCCCTTGGCCGACTCGACGGTGAGGCCGGCGGCGGCCATCTCGTTGCGGATGCGGCGCAGCAGCGGCTCGATGCGGCCGGTGCCGAGGACGGAGTAGTCGATGTTGTAGCGGTTGGCGGGGGTCAGGTCCTGGTAGCCGCGGTCCCAGGCGCGTTCGTAGCTGTCCTGGAAGACGATGAACTCCAGCTCGGTGCCGACCTGGGCGGTGAGGCCGCGGTCGGCGAGCCGGTCGAGCTGGCGGCGGAGGATCTGGCGGGGCGCGGCGACCACGGGTGAGCCGTCGCCCCAGGCGAGGTCGGCCATGAGCAGGGCGGTGCCGTCGTTCCAGGGGACTCGGCGCAGGGTGGCGGGGTCGGCGTGGAGGGCGAAGTCGCCGTAGCCGCGGTCCCAGGAGGCCATCGCGTAGCCGTCGACGGTGTTCATCTCGACGTCCACGGCGAGGAGGTAGTTGCACCCCTCGGTGCCGTGGTCGAGGACCTCGTCGAGGAAGAAGGGGGCGGCGAACCGCTTGCCCTGGAGGCGTCCCTGCATGTCGGGGAAGGCCAGGACCACCGTGTCGATCTCTCCGGCGCGGACCAGGCTGCGCAACTCCTCGACGGAGAGCGGGGGTGTGCGGTGTGCCACGGGAATTCCTCCTTCGTCACCGAGGGCCATAAGGTATGGGGAACGACCATTGCTTGGGAAGGGGGTACCGCCGGATGACTGACGCGAGCGCGTCGCCGCGGGGCGCGGACCGGGACCGCGCGCCGGGGGCGCGCGACGACCGCCTCACCCCGGTGCTCCGGCCGGTGCGGGCGGGCAACGGCTTCGAGGAGGCGATGGAACAGATCCTCCAGGTGATCCGCCTGGGCCTGGTCCCGGCGGGCGAGCGGCTGCCCGCGGAGCGGGAGCTGGCCGAGCGGATCGGGGTGAGCCGCGTGACGCTGCGCGAGGTCCTGAAGGCCCTTCAGGACCAGGGGCTGGTGGAGCCGCGGCGCGGCAGGTACGGCGGTACGTTCGTCCGCGCGCCCGGCGCCGGCCCGCACCCGGCGCCCGGGCGGACCGACGCGGCGGCGCTGGAGGACACCCTGCGGTTCCGCGAGGTCCTGGAGGTGGGCGCGGCCGGACTCTGCGCGGCGCACGGCCTCGGCGCGGCCGGGGCCGGGCGGCTGCGCGAGGCGCTGGAGCGCACCGGCGACGCCCCGTCCGAGGAGTACCGCCGCCAGGACACCCTCTTCCACCTCACCCTCGCCGAACTCGCCGGCTCCCCCTCCCTGACCGCCCGGTACGCGGCGGTCCGCGCCGAGGTCAACGGCCTGCTCGACGGCATCCCGCTCCTGGTGCGGAACCTGGAGCACTCCCAGCGGCAGCACGCGGCGCTGGTGGAGGCGGTCCTGGACGGCCAGGCGGACGCGGCCCGGGAGATCATGCGCGAGCACTGCGCGGGCACGGCGGCCCTGCTGCGGGGTTTCCTCACCTGAGCGACGGGTACCTCTGGGCCCGCCGCCGGATTAACCACCGCGTAACGCACGGGTCTTGCGCGGCGCACCCAGGGAGCGCAAAGGTATGGCCTCATTCCATTGCACCTCCACCGCCTCCGTGGGAGTCGTGACATGACCGTGAACCCCGCCCGTCCCGCCCCCGGGGACTCCCCCGGCACCCCGCCGGAGGCCGGCGGGGCCCCCGACGACTACCTGGAACGGCGGGCACTGCGCCGGGGCAGCGCGGGATGGCTGCTGCTGACCGGGCTCGGCGTCGCCTACGTCGTCTCCGGGGACTTCTCCGGCTGGAACTTCGGCCTGGCCGAAGGCGGTTTCGGCGGGCTCGCCATCGCCATGGTGCTGATGGGGATCATGTACGGCTGCATGGTCTTCTCGCTGGCCGAGCTCTCCTCGGTGCTGCCGACGGCGGGCGGCGGCTACGGCTTCGCCCGGCGGGCGCTGGGCCCCTGGGGCGGCTTCCTCACCGGCACCGCCATCCTCATCGAGTACGTGCTGGCCCCCGCCGCCATCTCCATCTTCATCGGCGACTACGTGGAGTCCCTCGGGCTGTTCGGCCTCACCTCCGGCTGGCCGGTCTACCTGTTCTGCTTCGTCGTCTTCATCGGCATCCACCTCTGGGGCGTCGGCGAGGCGCTGCGGTTCAGCTTCGTCGTCACCGGCATCGCCGTGACCGCCCTGCTCATCTTCGCGGTCGGCGCCTTCACCCGCTTCGACGCCGCCAACCTCAACGACATCCCGGTCGACGCGAGCGCCTTCGGCTCCAACTCCTGGCTGCCGATGGGCCTGCTGGGCATCTGGGCGGCGTTCCCGTTCGGCATGTGGTTCTTCCTCGGCGTGGAGGGCGTCCCGCTGGCCGCCGAGGAGACCCGCGAGCCGGCCCGCACCCTGCCGAAGGCGATCCGCTGGTCGATGGCGATCCTGGTGGTGCTGGCGCTGCTCACCTTCTTCGCCTCGGCCGGGTCGCGCGGCGCCGCCGCCATCCAGGACGCGGGCAACCCGCTGGTGGAGGCGCTCCAGCCGGACGGCGAGCCGACCACCCTGAGCCGGATCATCAACTACGCGGGCCTGGCCGGCCTCGTCGCCTCCTTCTTCTCCCTGATCTACGCGGGCTCGCGCCAGCTCTTCGCCCTCTCCCGGGCCGGCTACCTGCCCCGCTTCCTCTCCCTGACCAGCCGCCGCAAGGCCCCTTACCTCGGGCTGCTGGTCCCGGGCGCCATCGGCTTCGGCCTGGCCGCCGCCACCGGCGACGGGGCACGGATGCTCAACGTCGCCGTCTTCGGCGCCACCATCAGCTACGCCCTGATGTCGCTCTCCCACATCGTGCTGCGCCGCCGCGAGCCGGAGCTGCACCGGCCGTACCGCACGCCCGGCGGGGTGGCGACCTCCTCGGTGGCGCTGACGCTGGCCTGCGCGGCGCTGGTGGCGACCTTCCTGGTCGACGTGGTGGCCGCGGTGATCGCCCTGGTGGTCTACGGAGTGGCGGTCGCGTACTTCGGCTTCTACAGCCGCCACCATCTGGTGGCGAAGGCTCCCGAGGAGGAGTTCGCCGCCCTGGCCGCCGCCGAGGCGGAACTCGACCGGGGCTGAGCCCACCGCCGCCCCCGCACCGTCACGCACCACGAGGAGTACGACCCATGCACGTCCCGCCGCTGATCGGCGTCAGCACCTACCTGGAGGACGAGGTCAGCTGGGGGGTGTGGACGATGCCGGCGGCGCTGCTGCCCGTCGGCTACCCCGGCCTGGTCCAGGCGGCCGGCGGCCTCGCCGCGCTGCTCCCGCCCGACGCGCCCGAGCGGGCCACGGCCGCGGTCGCCCGCCTGGACGGCCTGGTCATCGCGGGCGGCCCCGACGTCGAGCCGGTCCGCTACGGGGCCGAGCGCGACCCGCGTACCGGTCCCCCGGCGCGGGCGCGGGACGCCTGGGAGCTGGCGCTGATCGACGCGGCGCTGGCGCTCGGCACGCCGCTGCTGGGGATCTGCCGGGGCATGCAGCTGCTCAACGTGGCGCTCGGCGGCACCCTCGTCCAGCACCTGGACGGCCACACGGGCGCCACCGGGGTCTTCGGCTCCCACCTGGTCAAGCCGGTCCCGGGCAGCCGGTACGCGGCGGTGGTGCCGGAGGAGTCCGCGGTCCCCGCCTACCACCACCAGTGCGTCGCCGAACTGGGGCGGGGCCTCGCCGTCTCCGCCCAGGCCGACGACGGCACGGTGGAGGCGATCGAGCCGGCCGGGGAGCAGTGGGTGCTGGGCGTCCAGTGGCACCCGGAGATGGGCGAGGACACCCGGGTGATGCGGGGGCTGGTGGAGGCGGCGGCCGCCTGGGGCGGGCGGCGCGCCGGCTGACGCCCAGGTCAGCCCCGCCCGCCACGGGTCAGCGCCAGCAGGTCCCGGGCCGGGCCGACGGGCGGGTGGCCGGCCGGCCAGACGGCGCGCAGTTCACGGGTGAGCCGGACGCCCTCCACGGGAATCTTCACCAGCCGCCCGGCGGCCAGTTCGTCGCTCACGGCGAGTTCGCTGAGGACGGCCGGGCCCGCGCCGCTGGCGACGGCGGCCTTGAGGGCGGTGGTCGAGGCGAGTTCCAGCAGGGGCGCGGCCAGCCCGCCGACCGCCTCGGCGAGCACCTGGCGCGTCCCGGAGCCCTCCTCCCGGAGGATCAGCGGGCGACCGGAAAGTTCCGCGGCGTCCAGCGGGGCGGTGCGGCGCGTCCAGGGGTGGCCGGGCGCGGTGACGACCACCAGGCGGTCCCGGGCCACGGTCACCGCGTCGAGCCCGGCCGGCACGGCGGGCCCCTCGACGAACCCGAGGTCGGCCTCGCCGTCCAGCAGCAGGGCGGCGACCGCCTCGGAGTTGCCCGCGCGCAGCGAGACGGCGGTGGCCGGGCGCAGCGGGCGCAGGGCGATGAGCCAGCCGGGCAGCAGGTACTCGGCGATGGTGAGGCTGGCGGCGACCCGGAGCCGGGCGTCGCGCCGGTCGCGCAGCGCCTGCACCCCGGCGTCGAAGGCGGCCGACGCCTCGACGACCCGGCCCGCCCAGTCGGTGACCAGGGCCCCGGCCGGGGTGAGCCGCGAGCCGCGCGGTGAGCGGTCGACCAGCGCGAGGCCAAGGTCGCGCTCCATCGCCCGGACCCGGCCGCTGGCGGCGGGCTGGCTGATGCCCAGTTCCTCGGCGGCCCGGCCGAGGCTGCCGAGGCGGGCGACGGCCAGGAGCAGCTGGAGCGAGCCGAGCGCGGGCATCCGGTGGGCGAGAGACGGGTCGGCGGGGGCGGGGCCGGCCGGCTCCGGGGCGTACGGCTCGTCGGTGCTCATAGGACCAGGTTATGAGGCCATGGCTCGCCGGTGGCTGGTGGGCCCGACCTGGGGAAAGGCAGAGTGGAGGGATGGTTGCCCTCACCACGCGTCCCGCCGTCCCGCCCGCCTCCTCGCCGGCCGGCGCGCCGGTGCGCCGCCTGCCCGCCCTGCGCCACCTGGGCCCCAACTGGTACGCCTCGGTGATGGGGACCGCGATCGTGGCGACCGCGGGGGCGGGCCTGCCGTGGCAGCCGCCGGGGATGCGGACGGCGCTGACCGTGGTGTGGGCGCTCTCCGCGCTCCTGCTGGGGGTGCTGCTCGCCGCCCGCGCGCTGCACTGGGCGCACCACCGGGACCAGGCGCGCGCCCACCTCCTGGACGCCTCCATGGCCCCGTTCTACGGCTGCCTGGCGATGGCGCTGCTGGCGGTCGGCGGGGCGACGCTGGTGGTGGGCTCCGACTGGATCGGGGTACGGGCGGCGGTCGCCGTCGACCTGGTGCTGTTCACGGCCGGAACGGTGACCGGCGTCCTGGCGGCCGTCGCCGTGCCGTACCTGATGGTGACGCGGCACCGGCCGCCGCTCGCGGACGCCTCCCCGGTGTGGCTGCTGCCGGTGGTCGCCCCGATGGTCTCGGCGGCGCTCGGTCCGCTGCTGGTGCCGCACCTGCCCGCGGGCCAGCTCCGCCAGACCCTCCTGTACTGCTGTTACGGCCTCTTCGGGCTGAGCCTGCTCGGCGCGCTGCTGATGCTGCCGCTGGTCTTGGGGCGGCTGCTGACCGGCGGCCCGCCCGCCCTGGCGCTGACGCCCACGCTTTTCCTGGTGCTGGGACCGCTCGGCCAGTCCACCACCGCCGTCCACCAGCTCGCCGAGGCGGCGCAGGGCGTCGTCCCCGGACCCTACGCCGGGGGCTTCGCCACCCTCGCCGTGCTGTACGGGGTGCCGGTGATGGGGTTCGCCGCGCTCTGGCTGGGGCTGGCCGGGGCACTGGTGGTGCGGGCGCTGCGGCGCGGCCTGGGCTTCTCGCTGACCTGGTGGGGGTTCACCTTCCCGGTCGGCACCTGTGTCACGGGCCTGGCGGGGCTCGGCAGCCGGACCGGCCTGGGCCTCTTCGACCTGGCCGCGACGGGCCTGTACGCGCTGCTGGTGGCGGCCTGGCTGGTGGCGTGCGCCGGCACCGCGCGCCGCCTGGTCACGGGCCGGCTGCCGGCGCCGCCCGCCTGAGCGAGACGGGCCGGTCGCCGGTCAGTCGCGGGTGTCCTCGTCGGTGGCGACGTGGTCGGCGACGGTGATGACGAGGATGCGAGTGTCGGGCCCGGTGGCGCGCCAGCGGTGGCGGACCCCGCCGGTGAGGTAGAGCGTGTCCCCCTTGCCCAGGCGGTGGGCCCGCCCCTCGGCCTCGACCTCGGCCGAGCCCTCGACGACGTAGAGCAGTTCGTCGTTGCGGTGGACCTGTTCGCGGCCCTCGTCGTGGTCCCCGGTGAATTCCAGCGCCTCCAGCTGGTGGTGTCCGGGGATGAGGGTGCGGACCTCCTTGGCGCCCGGGCTCTCGGGTCCGGCGCGGACCACTTCCACGGTGTGGGCGGGGTCGACGGAGTCCATCAGCTCGACGGCGGTGGTCTCCAGCGCGTCGGCGACGGCCTCCAGCGAACGCAGGCTGGGGCGGGCCCGCTGGTTCTCCACCTGGCTGAGGAAGGGCACGGAGAGCCCGCTGCGCTCCGCGACGGCGGCGAGCGTCAGCTCCAGGGCACGGCGGCGCCGCCGTACGGCTGGTCCGACCCGCAGGGTCACTTTCTCGTCCATCGCTGCGGCGCCCCCTCGTGTTCCTCGGCTCCCGTGGGTGTTCCGGCACCCTACGCAGGTCCGGCGGACGGCGGGCCTCCCGGACGGCGTCCGGAAGCACCCCCTCCTGGTAACCCTGCCCGAAGGACCCGCCCCCTGGCGAGTGGAAAGCCATGACCGGCGGGATCGCCGGGCGCACGGGGGCGCATGCCGAAGGGGCGGACCCCGCCTCGCGGTGGGGTCCGCCCCTTGGCCGGGCGCGCCGGGGGCGCGCCGTCAGGTGACGCTCCGGTCACGTGGAGTGGTCCGGTGCCGGGGCACCGGAACCCTCACGCGGGGTGCTCCAGGCTCACATGGGTGCGAGCTTGTCGACCATCTCCGGGTTCTCCTTGAGCCAGGCGTCGACGGCCTGCTCCTCCTTGCCGGTGCCGAGCTTCTGGATCTCGTTCTCCAGCCCGGCGAGCTGGTCCTCGCTGAGCTCGAAGTCGCGGAACCAGTCCGAGGCGACCGGGTAGTTCTCGGTGAACGACTTGTGCGCCACGGTCCGCAGCTGGTCACCCTCGCCGAAGAGCTTCTTCGGGTCCTCGAGCTTGTTCAGCTTGTACTCGTTGTACGCCCAGTGGGGCGTCCAGAGCATGACCGCGATCGGCTCCTTCTTGGCGTACGCCCGCTTCAGCTCGGCGAGCATGCCCGGGGTGGAGCTGTCGACGACCTTGTACTCGCCGCTCAGGCCGTAGCCGGGGACGACCTTGTTCTTCAGGATGTCCATCGTCTCGGTACCGGCCTCGATACCGACGATGCGCCCGTCGAACTGCTCGCCCTTGCCCTTGAGGTCGGCGAGGGACTTGACGTCCTTCACGTAGTCGGGGACGGCCAGCTCCAGCGAGGTGGGGCCGTACCAGTCACCGAGGTCGACCAGTTCGTTCTGGTACTTGTCCCAGTACTTCTTCTGCGTGTTCGGCAGCCAGGCGTCGAACTGCACGTCGATCTGGCCGCGCGACATCGCCGCGTACATCGGGCCGACCTCGAACTGGTGCAGGTTCATCTTGTAGCCGCGGTCCTCGAGGACGTGCTTCCACAGGTACGTGGCGGCGATGTCCTCCTCCCACGGGAACCAGGCTGGTCAGCTGCTCCTCGGACATCTTGAAGTCCTTGAGCCACTTGCCCACCTCGGGGAACTCCTTCGAGAACCCCTTGCGCGCCAGCGTGTGGATCTCATCGCCCTCGCCCCAGGCACCCTCGGGGTCCTTCAGCTTGGTGAGGTCGAACTCGTTGTACGCCCAGTGCGGCGACCACAGGGTGACCGCGATCGGCTCCTTCTTGGCGTACGCACGCTTCAGCTCGGCCAGCATCGCCGGC
>NZ_JOII01000012.1 GCF_000719955.1 Streptomyces albidoflavus | reverse complement strand
TTCCTTTGTACTCACCCTCTCGGGCTTTCCTCCGGGCGCTTCCCTTCGGTATTTCGTGTTCCCGACTCTATCAGACTCTTTCGCGTCCGATTTCCTCGGTGCCTTTCCGGTTCCAGCTCCGCGTTTCCGCTTCGCTTTTCCCTTTCGGCGGTTCCGACTCTATCAGAGGAATTTCGCCGGTTTGACCGGCGGTCCGTTCTGGTGAATCGGTGGCTTCTCCGTGCGGATACTTGATCCGGAGCGAGAAGACAGGAAGATGTTCAACCTTCGCCTCCAGGACTGTACCAGCTCCCGGGCAACTGTTCGAATCTACCTCCCCGGTCCGACCGTGTCAACGGTTTTTCCGGGGCGTCGAGGACAGTACCAGCTCACGGCCGTCGGATGCACATCAGGTGGCCACAGGGACACCGCTGCCGGTCTCGTCGGCGGCGAGGTCGCCGGTACGGCCGGCGCGGGCTGCTCGACCGCCGACCGCGTAGACGTAGACGAGGAAAACTGCCTCGGCGGCCGCGCCGATGGTGATGCGGGCCCAGGTGGGCAGGCCGGAGGGGGTGACGAAGGCTTCGATGACGCCGGAGACCAGGAGGACCAGGGCGAGGCCGAGGGCCATGCCGAGGGCTGCGCGGCCTTCCTGGGCGAGGGCGTCGCGGCGGCGGCGCGGGCCGGGGTCGATGACGGTCCAGCCGAGGCGCAGGCCGGTACCGGCGGCGACGAAGACCGCGGTCAGTTCGAGCAGGCCGTGCGGGACGAGCAGGCCGAGGAAGGTGTCCAGGCGGCCGGCCGAGGCCATCAGGCCGATGCCCACCCCGATGTTCACCATGTTGAGGAGCAGGACCGCGACCACCGGGAGGCAGAGGAACGCGCCGAGGACCAGGCAGAGGGCGGCGGCCTGGGCGTTGTTCGTCCAGACCTGGGCGGCGAAGGAGGTCGCCGGATGGCTGGCGTAGTACGCCTCGTAGTCGCCGCCGGGACGGGTGAGTTCGCGGAGTTCGGCGGGGGCGGCGATGGCGGACCGGACCTCGGGGTGGGTGGCCACCCACCAGCCGATCAGGGCGGCGACCAGCAGGGAGGCGACGGCGGTCGGGGCCCACCAGGTGCGGGTGCGGTACAGGGCCGCGGGGAAGTCGTGGGCGAGGAAGCCGGTCAGGTCGCGGGCGCGGGCGCGGCGGGGCGCGGTCACCTTGCTGCGGGCGCGGGCGACGAGGCGGGTCAGGCGGCCGGTGAGCCGGGGATCGGGGGCGGCCGAGCTGATCAGGGAGAGATGCGTGGTGGCGCGCTGGTAGAGGGAGACGAGTTCGTCGGCCTCGGGGCCGGTGAGGCGGCGACGGCGCAGGAGCGTTTCCAGGCGGCGCCACTCCGCCTCGTGGGCGGCGACGAAGACGTCGAGGTCCATCGGGCGTGCCTCTCGGTGTGGGCGGGCCGGGGCGGGGTGCCCATCAGCTTGGCAGACTGGCCGTGGGAGGCGTGGCCGGCGGAGAGGCGGAGACGGTGAGCGGTCCGGTGACGGGCGAGGCGGTCGCGCTGGAGCTGCGGCCCGCGAAACTGCTGAGCCGCGGGGCGGCGGTGCTGATCGACCTGGCCGTGACCTGGCTGGTCTTTCTGCTGGTCATGGTGGGGGTGCTGGTCACCACGGCTTCGTTGGACGAGGCGGCGGTGGCGGCGGTCTCCGTCGCGGTCTTCCTGCTGGTGCCGGTCGGCGGGCCGATCGCCGTGGAGACGCTCAGCCACGGGCGGTCGCTGGGCAAGTGGGCATGCGGGCTGCGGGTGGTGCGCGAGGACGGGGGCCCGATCCGGTTCCGGCACGCGTTGGTGCGCGGGGCCATGGCCGTGGTCGAGATCCTGTTGACGGTGGGTGTGGTGGCGTGCGTGGCCTCGTTGGTGTCGGAGCGGGGCCGACGGGTGGGGGACGTGTTCGCGGGGACGCTGGTGGTGCGGGAGCGGATCCCGGTGGCGCGCGCCCCCGAACTGGCGGCGCCCGAGCCATGGCTCGCCCAGCAGGTGAACGGGCTGGATCTGTCCTCCGTTCCCGACTCTCTGTGGCTCGCGGTACGTCAGTACCTGGGCCGCGCCCGGCAGCTGGACGCGCAGGTCGCCGCCGGGATGGCGGGGAGGCTCGCCGAGGAGTTCGCCGTACGGACCGGCGTGCCGGTGCCGGCCGGGGTGCCCGCCGGGAGCTACCTGGCGGCGGTGGCCTACGAACGGCGGGAGCGGGAGCGCCGGAAGGCGGGGGCTCTTCCGCGTGACGTGGCGGAGGGTGAGGTTCCGGGCGGCGGGGCCGGTGCCGTGCCGGAGGCTCGGGGTGTCGGGGAGGAAATTTCTCCGGCGGAGGGCGGCGGAGGCGGAGAGGGCCGTTCCGGTGGGCAGGCGGGGACCGGGTTCGTGCCCCCGGTGTGAGGGGTTCTCCCAGGTCAGTCGGTGAAGCGGGTCGGCGGGGTCTCCAGGTCCTCCAGTTCGATGCCGGGGGCGCTCAGGATCACATCGCCGGCGAGGTGGACGGTGTGCTGTTCCCCGGTTTCGACGTCGCCCACGAGGTATTCGTCCACGGTGAGCGGGCCGTTGTCGGTGGCGTGTGTTTCGCTCGATCGCAAGGCCCACTGCTGATCGAGTGTGCGGGGAGCGAGGGCCTGGCCGGTGAAGGAGACGAGGCGGACGCGGGTCGGGGGTGACGTGGTCGTGAGGCGCAGCAGGCGGGCGGTGGCGACGAGGAAGGCCGGGGAGTTCCCGGTGAAGGTGTGGGCGGCGACGGTGCCTTCGGTCGCCTCCTCGCCGGTGGGGTCGGTGCGTACCCAGGTGACGCCTTCGAGGGCGCCGCCGCGGACCTGCCAGCCGCCGGAGTGGAGTTCGAGGCGGAGCGGACGGCCGAGGTCGTCCAGGGTGAGGTCGACGGAGCCCAGGTGGTCGTTCTCCGGTGCGGGAGTGGTGAGTTGGGCGACGTAGCGCCAGCCCTGGGGGCCTGGCGCGCAGTGGAAGTGTTCTTCGGCGAGGGGGGTGTGGTCGTGCGGATCGTGCAGGGAGTAGCGGCCTTTGGGCATGGGCTGCGGGTCCTCGTCGGTGGCGGGTATGGGGACAGGCCCCCGCCGGGGTGGCGGGGGCCTGCGGTGAGGCTGTGGCACCGGCTGTTCCGGCGCCGGGCGGCGGGGCCGGCGCGGCGCGCGGACGTGGCCGGGCCGGTGTCAGTACCGGTAGTGGTCCGGCTTGAACGGGCCTTCGACGGAGACGCCGATGTACGCGGCCTGCTCCGGGCGGAGGGTCGTCAGCCTGACGCCGAGGGCGTCAAGGTGGAGGCGGGCGACCTTCTCGTCGAGGTGCTTGGGCAGCACGTAGACGTCGGTCGGGTACTCGTCGGGCTTGGTGAACAGCTCGATCTGGGCCAGCGTCTGGTCCGCGAAGCTGTTGGACATCACGAAGGACGGGTGGCCGGTGGCGTTGCCCAGGTTGAGCAGGCGGCCCTCGGACAGCACGATGATGACCTTGCCGTCGGGGAAGGTCCAGGTGTGGACCTGCGGCTTGACCTCGTCCTTGACGATGCCGGGGATGGCGGCGAGGCCGGCCATGTCGATCTCGTTGTCGAAGTGGCCGATGTTCCCCACGATGGCCTGGTGCTTCATCTTGGCCATGTCGGCGGCCATGATGATGTCCTTGTTGCCGGTCGTGGTGACGAAGATGTCGGCCTGGCCGATCACGTCGTCGAGGGTGGCGACCTGGTAGCCGTCCATCGCCGCCTGGAGGGCGCAGATCGGGTCGATCTCGGTGACGATGACGCGGGCGCCCTGGCCGCGCAGGGACTCGGCGCAGCCCTTGCCGACGTCGCCGTAGCCGCAGACGACGGCGGTCTTGCCGCCGATGAGGACGTCGGTGGCACGGTTGATGCCGTCGATCAGGGAGTGGCGGCAGCCGTACTTGTTGTCGAACTTCGACTTGGTGACCGCGTCGTTGACGTTGATCGCCGGGAAGAGCAGCTGGCCGTCGCGCTGCATCTCGTAGAGGCGGTGGACGCCGGTGGTGGTCTCCTCGGTGACGCCGCGGATCTCCGAGGCGAGCTGGGTCCACTTCTGCGGGTTCTCGCCGAGGGTGCGGGTCAGCAGCTGGAGGATGACGCGGTGCTCGTCGGACTCGGCGGTGACCGGGTCGGGGACCTTGCCGTCCTTCTCGTACTGGACGCCGTTGTGGACGAGGAGGGTGGCGTCACCGCCGTCGTCCAGGATCATGTTGGGGCCGCCGGTGGGGGTGTTCGGCCAGGTCAGCGCCTGCTCGGTGCACCACCAGTACTCCTCCAGGCTCTCGCCCTTCCAGGCGAAGACCGGGACGCCCTGCGGGTTGTCCGGGGTGCCGTTGGGGCCGACCGCGATGGCGGCGGCGGCGTGGTCCTGGGTGGAGAAGATGTTGCAGGAGGCCCAGCGGACCTCCGCGCCCAGAGCGGTGAGCGTCTCGATGAGGACGGCCGTCTGGACGGTCATGTGCAGCGAGCCGGTGACGCGGGCGCCGGCCAGCGGCTGGGACGCGGCGTACTCCTCGCGGATCGACATCAGGCCGGGCATCTCGTGCTCGGCGAGGGTGATCTCCTTGCGGCCGAACTCCGCGAGGGAGAGGTCGGCGACCTTGAAGTCGTGCTGCTGGGCGCTTGCCATGGTGGGCTGCTCCTCGTATCGGGTCGAGGGTGGGTACGGCTGACAGGGCGGACGGGCGGACACACCGGTGTCCGGCCACCCGCGCTCGCAGTCCGTCGGAGGCCCTCTCTCCCTCGGCCGGCCCGGTGGGGGCCGCCCGACCGCCATCAGCAGCGACGTCTGTCTCGGGGACCGAATCTACACCGATCGGCCCCGCGGACCCCAGCCCGCACCGGGATCCGCGGGGATCGCGCAGGTCAGCGCGGTGACGCGTCCGGCGAAGGGGTCATAGCGGGGTTGGTCCCCTTCGCGGCGGCGGCTTCGTCGTAGATGTCGGGTTCGAGGTAGATGGCGCGGGCGATGGGGACGGCCTCGCGGATGCGGGCCTCGGCGGCGTTGATGGCGGCGGCGACCTCGGCGGCGGTGTCGTCGTGCTGGACGGCGAGCTTGGCGGCGACGAGGAGTTCCTCGGGGCCGAGGTGGAGGGTCCGCATGTGGATGACGCGGGTCACGGTGTCGCCGTCGACCAGGGCCGCCTCGATCTTGCGGACCTCGTCGAGGCCGGCCGATTCGCCGAGCAGCAGTGACTTGGTCTCGGCGGCCAGGACGATCGCGATGACGATGAGGAGGACACCGATGCAGAGGGTGCCGATGCCGTCCCAGACGCCGTCGCCGGTGCCGAGGGCGAGGCCGACGCCGCCGAGGGCGAGGATCAGGCCGACGAGGGCGCCGAAGTCCTCCAGGAGGACGACGGGCAGCTCGGGGGCCTTGGCCCGGCGGATGAACTGGCTCCAGCTCTGCTTGCCGCGGAGCGGGTTGGACTCCTTGATCGCGGTACGGAAGGAGAACGCCTCGGCGATGATCGCGAAGACCAGGACGCCCACGGGCCAGTACCAGTGCTCGAGTTCGTGGGGGTGCTTGATCTTCTCGTAGCCCTCGTAGATGGCGAACATGCCGCCGACGGAGAAGAGGACGATGGAGACGAGGAAGGCGTAGATGTACCGCTCGCGGCCGTAGCCGAAGGGGTGCTCGGGGGTGGCCTGGCGCTTGGCGCGTTTGCCGCCGAGGAGCAGCAGTCCCTGGTTGCCGGAGTCGGCCAGCGAGTGGACGCTCTCGGCCAGCATCGAGGACGACCCGCTGAAGAGGAAGGCCACGAATTTCGCCACCGCGATGGCGAGGTTGGCGGAGAGTGCCGCGACGATCGCTTTGGTGCCGCCTGACGCGCTCATGGTTCTGGGTCCCAATCCCTTGGTCCTCCCGGGCCGCGGCGACGGTCCGGGTGCGCGGCCCGGACGGGCCGGGCCGCGGCGGCACATTGTTACAGCAGCCGGAAGGGGGCGGAGAGCGGGTCAGGTGAGGGCGGTGGCGCGGAAGACCGTTCCCGGGCCGCGCAGTTCCACCGGTTCGCCGGCGGGGACGAAGACGGACTGGCCGGGGCCGAGGGGAAGCTCCCCCACGGTGGGCGAGCCCTCGGTGCTCAGGAGGATCTGCGGGGTGGGCAGGGTGAGGTCGCGGACGGGCGCGCCGGGGGCGAGGACGTACCGGGAGAGGCGGAAGTCGTGGACGGGGGTGTCGTAGACCTCCTCCCCGTCGGGGGACGCCTCCGGGCGCAGGACGCCTGGGGTGGCGGGGTCGAAGCGGACGATCCGCAGCAGTTCGGGGACGTCGATGTGTTTCGGGGTGAGGCCGCAACGCAGGACGTTGTCGGAGGCGGCCATGATCTCCACGCCGAGGCCGCTCAGGTAGGCGTGCGGGACGCCGGCGCCGAGGTAGAGGGCCTCTCCGGGCTGGAGGCTGACCTGGTTGAGGAGCATGGCGGCGAGGACGCCGGGGTCGCCGGGGTAGTGGCGGGCCAGGTCGGCGTAGGTGGCGTGCGGGCCGCCGAGGCGGGCGGAGGCGGCGGCGGCCTCGGTGACGGTGGCGGCCATCTCGTCGCGGTCGGCGGTGAGGACGGCGGTGAGCACCTCGCGCAGGGCCGCCTCTTCGGGGTGGGCGTGGAGCAGGTCGACGTAGGGCTTGAGGGAGTCCAGGTCGAGCGCGGCGAGGGTGTCGGCGGCCTCGGCGGGGTCGCGGAAGCCGCAGAGCCCTTCGAAGGGGGTGAGGGCGCAGATCAGTTCGGGCTTGTGGTGCGGGTCCTTGTAGTTCCGCTCGGGGGCGGTGCGGGGGATGCCTCGCTGCTCCTCGTCGGCGTAACCGGCGGCGGCCTGGTCGCTGTCGGGGTGGACCTGGACGGAGAGGGGGGCGTCGGCGGCGAGCAGTTTGAGGAGGAAGGGGAGCTGGGGGCCGAAGCGGGCGGCGACGGCGGGGCCGAGTTCGCGGTCGGGGTCGGCGGCGATGAGCTCGGCGAGGGAGCGCGGGCCCGTGCCCCGGTCGACGAGGGAGGGGGCACCGGGGTGGGCGCCCATCCAGAGTTCGGCCTGCGGTTCGCCGGTGGGCTCGGTGCCGGTGAGGTGCGGGATGGCGGTGACGGAGCCCCAGGCGTAGGGGCGGACGGTGTTCTGGAGGCGGTCCATGGCGTGGCTCCACAGGCGTGGGACGGGAGGGGCGGGTCCGCCGCCGGAGGTCTTTGCCTCGGCGTGGCCTGCGGCGCGGGGTGCGGCGGCCGGGCGGTCAGCGGCGGGTTCGGTGCCCCGTCATGATCGGGGGGTGGTGGCGAGCGCGAGGTAAACGGCAGCGAAATCCGTGGTGGCGATCAGTTCCGCGGTGGCGGCGAGGTCGCTGCCCTCGCCCGGTTCGAGTTCGCTGAGCGCGGTGTTGTGGGCGAGGGCGAGTTCGCGGGCGGCGGGGGCGGCGGTGAGGCCGCCCGGCGGGCGGTCGCGGAGCAGGACGACGCGGGCGCGCAGCGGCTCGGGCTCGTCGACGCGGTCCCGGAAGAAGTCGTCGGGGTCGCTCGCGTCGGCGATGCCGCTGACGAGGAGCGCGCCGTGGGCCGGGAGTGCCTCCGGGAGGGCCGCGGTGAGGGCGGGGTGCCCGGCGACCTCGGCGAGGAGGGCGGTGAAGCGGCGGCCGATCGGTCCGGCGCCCGGGCCCTCGGTCCAGACGAGGGGGAGGGATTCGGCCAGTTCGGCGGCGAGGGTCTTGGCGGGGTTGGAGTAGGCGGCGACGGCGGGGCCGCAGCGTTCCGCGGTGGTGTCGAGGCGGTCGGCCAGGTCGTGGACGGCGTCGGTGTCCGCGTCGACCAGGCCGGTGCGGCCGAGGAGGAGCAGCAGGGGGGTGAGCAGGGCCCAGAAGGCGCCGGAGGCGGCGGTCGTGCCGTTGGCGTACGCCTCGACGGGCTCCTCCTCCGGGAGTTCGCCCGGGGCGGTGGCCATGGGGACGGCCAGGCCGTGGGCGCCCTGGACCGCCTCGGAGACCGGGGTGCGGTCGGGGGCGACGGCGACGACGGTGCAGCCGCGCCGGTACGCCTGTTCGGCGAGGAGGGCGAGGCCGGGTTCGCCGCCGTCGGGGGTGGCGATGAGGAGCAGGTCGACGGGGCCGGCCCAGCCCGGCAGGGTCCAGCGCAGGGCGCCCGCGGCGGCGGCCACGCCGGTCGGGCCGAGCGGGACCACGGGGCAGGCGCCGCCCGCGAGGGTGCCGAGGAGGTCGGCGGTGGCGGTGGCCGCCGTACCGGGGCCGGCAATCAGCACGGTACGGGGGCGGCCGTCGGGGTGTAGTTCGGTGATGCCCGCCTCGGCGGCGAGGCGGGCCGCCGTCCGGACCCGGGCGCCCGCGCCGGCGGCGTCGCGCAGGAGGCCGCGCGGGTCGGCGCGGGTGAGTGCCTCGGGGTCGTCGAGCAGGGTCTCGTCGAACATGGGAGGGGCCTCCGGTTCGCTGGCCGGGCGCGCCTCTGGGCGGCGGGCCCGTGCGGGTGCTCCTGCGTGTGCCCCGGGGTGGGGCGGGCTACCTCCGCGAGGCTCGGTCGCGCCTCGTACGGGGCTCGCGTCCGCGGGGTACGCCTGGTTCGCCCTGGTCAGGCGGGGGCTCGCGTTCCGTGGGTGCGGGTACGCCTGGTCCGCCCCGGGCGGGGTTCGCGTGCCGCGCGTGCGGGTACGCCTGTCCGCCCTGGTCAGGCGGGGCGGCGGGCCTCGTCGACGAGGAGGACGGGGATGCCGTCGCGGATCGGGTAAGCGAGGGCGCAGCCCTCGCCGGTGCACAGGAGTTCCGGGGTCGAGTCGGTCTTCGACTCCTCAAGGGGGGCGTGGCACGCCGGGCAGGCGAGGATTTCCAGGAGGCCGGCTTCGAGTGCCATGGGGGTTCCCTTCGGGGCGGTGAGGTGGGCTTGCGGCCCGCTTGATCAGAGCCTACCGGTGGGGAGGTGGGGTGTGGCTTCAGGTGTGGGTGCGTCTGCCTGGCGGCGGCCTCTGGGGCTGGGGGTGCCGCTTACTGATGGCCTCAAGCGCCGGCCGGGCTGGAGTTGGTTCGGTGCGATCAGCCGTTCCACTTACCGATGGCCTCAAACGCCGGCCGGGCTGATTTGGGCTCGGTCCGATCGACAGTGCCGCCTACCGATGGCCTCAAGCGCCGGCCGGGCTGGGATTGGTGTCCGTTGGATCGGAAGGTGGCCGCTGAGCAGGGGCGGGGCCGTGGGCCCGGGGGCAGGGGGCCGGAGCGAGAGAGGTGGGCGGTGAGTTCGGGAGGGAGTAGGCCGTTGCTGGAATCGGAGCAGGGAGAGCGGACCGTCTGTGCAGGACCAGCCAGGCGGGTTGTGGAAGCAGGGCCAGGACGGGGGGACCCTGAACTCAGGGCCGGACTCTGAACGCAGAACTAGGGGGTCAGTGACCCTGAACGCAGCGACCAAGGGGCGAGTGGTCCTGAATTCAGGACCAGGCGGGGGGACGTATGGGTGGGGTCGTGTTGGTGCATGGGCTCTATCACCAGGCGGGGCATTTTGGGGTGGTGGCTGCGGGGTTGCGGCGGGGGGGGGGGGAGGGGGTGGTTCCGGAGTTGCATCGGGGGTCGTTGCGGGAGGACACGCGGGTGGTGCAGGAGGCGGTGGACGGGTTCGGGGTGGCTCCGGTGGTGGTCGGGCATTCGTACGGCGGGTCCGTGATCACGGGGGTGCGTGGGGCGGGGCATCTGGTGTATCTGGCGGCGTTCGTGCTGGATGCCGGGGAGAGTGCGGCGGGGTGGGGTAGGGGGTCGGCCGCGTTGCGGGAGGCTGTGGTGGCGGCCGGGGAGGAGGGTGCGACCAGGCTGCGGCCGGAACTGGCTGCCGGGGTGTTGTACGACGACTGTCCCGCGCCGCTCGCCCGGCGTGCTGTGGGGCTGTTGCGGGAGCAGGGGCCAGGGTGCGGGCGCGGGGTGCCGGAGCGTCAGGGGTGGCGGACGACGCCGTCGACGTACGTGGTGTGTGCGCGGGACCGGGCGATCGACCCCGGGGTGCAGCGGCGCATGGCCGCGCGGTGCGGGGAGGTGCGGGAGTGGCCGACGGGGCACTCCCCGTTCGTCGGGCGGCCGGAACTGGTCGTGGGGCTCGTGCGGGAGGTGCTCGCCGGGATCGGGGGGCGGGGGTAGGAGCCTGGCTTGCGCTTCAGCGGGGGGTGTGGCTCAGGCGTATGAGCCCGGCTTGTGGTCACGGAGGGTGGGCGGCTGAGGCGTAGGAGCCCGGCTTGCACTTCGGGGGCGGCAGCTGAGGCTCAGGAGCGCCGCTTGCGGTGGGGCGGCTCGGGCGCAGAGGCGCCGCTTGCGCTGCGGGGGTTCGGGCGCAGGAGCACCGCTTGCCCTGCGGGGGGGGCTCGGGCGCAGGAACCGAGGGGGATCGGGCGCAGGAGCACCGCTTGCCCTGCGGGGGGCTCGGGCGCAGGAACTCCGCTCAAGCTCCGACGGGACGGCTCAGGCGCGGGAACCTCGCCTGTGCTCCGGCGGGGTGACTCAAGCCAGGAGCCCCGCTTGCGCCCCGAGGGCGGTGGCTGGGCGTATGAAGCTGGCTTGCGCTCCGGGGGCTGGGGTGTAGGAGCCCCGCTCCTGCTCAGGGAGCTGCTCGGCAGTCGCTGCTGGGCAGCCGTCAGCCCCGCCGCGAGCGACTACCGATGTCGGCCTGGACCGCGCTGCGGCCGACAAGGGCGCAGCGCGGTCCGGCGTCGGCTGCTCCCGAGGCCGCTGCGAGCAGCCACCCCGCGCAAGGCGTGCGCCTGGTGACGCGCACGAGGCCCACTCCCCCGCACCCGGCGCCGGCGCGCCGCACCCCTACTGCCGCACCAGCTCCAGCACCTCCGTCGTCAGCCGTTCCAGGGTCTGGCGGTCGCGGGCTTCGACGTTGAGGCGGAGGAGAGGTTCGGTGTTGGACGGGCGGAGGTTGAACCACCAGTCGGGGGTGGTGACGGTGAGACCGTCGAGGGTGTCGGTGGTGGCGGCGGGGTGGTCGGCGTAGGCGGCGCGGACGCGGGCGGTGGTGGCCTGCTGGTCGGTGACGGTGGAGTTGATCTCGCCGGAGGCCGGGTAGCGGTCGTACTCGGCGACCAGGGTGGAGAAGGGGGCGGGCTGGCCGCCGAGGGCGGCGAGGACGTGGAGGGCGGCGAGCATGCCGGTGTCGGCGTTCCAGAAGTCGCGGAAGTAGTAGTGGGCGGAGTGCTCGCCGCCGAAGATGGCGCCGGTGGCGGCCATCTCGGCCTTGATGAAGGAGTGGCCGACGCGGGTGCGCGCGGGGGTGCCGCCGTGCTCGCGGACCACCTCGGGGACCGACCACGAGGTGATGAGGTTGTGGATGACGGTGCCGTGGCCGCCGTTGCGGGCCAGTTCGCGGGCGGCGACCAGGGCGGTGACGGCGGAGGGGGAGACCGGCTCGCCGCGCTCGTCCACGACGAAGCAGCGGTCGGCGTCGCCGTCGAAGGCGAGGCCGAGGTCGGCGCCCTCGGCGCGGACGCGGGCCTGGAGGTCGACGAGGTTCTTGGGGTCGAGGGGGTTGGCCTCGTGGTTCGGGAAGGTGCCGTCCAGTTCGAAGTAGAGCGGGACGACGGTGAGGGGGAGGTCGCCGAGGACGGTGGGGACGGTGTGGCCGCCCATGCCGTTGCCGGCGTCGACGACGATCTTGAGCGGGCGGATGCCGCTCACGTCGACCAGCGAGCGGAGGTACGCGGCGTAGTCGGCGAGGGTGTCGCGGCGGCTGAGGGTGCCGGGGGTGGCGGCGGGGGCGGGGGCCGAGGCGGGGTCGTCCAGCCAGCTCTCGACGAGGGCGCGGATGTCGGCGAGGCCGGTGTCCTGGCCGACGGGGGCGGCTCCGGCGCGGCAGAGCTTGATGCCGTTGTACTGCGCCGGGTTGTGCGAGGCGGTGAACATCGCGCCGGGCAGGTCGAGGGCGCCGGAGGCGTAGTAGAGCTGGTCGGTGGAGCAGAGGCCGATCTCGACCACGTCGAGTCCCTGCTCGGCGGCGCCCCGGGCGAAGGCGTGCGAGAGGCCCGGCGAGGAGGGACGCATGTCGTGGCCGACGACGATCGCCCCGCTGCCCGCGGGGACGGCGGTGACCTGGGCGAAGGCGGCGCCGAAGAGGGCGGAGAGGTGCTCGTCCCACTGGTCGGGCACGACTCCGCGCACGTCGTACGCCTTGACGATCTGTGAGAGGTCCGCGGTCACGGCTGGCCCTTCTTGCCGGTGGGGCTGCTTTCGGACCGCCCAAGCTACCCGGCGGGGGCGGCGGGGCCGCCGGGCGGGCGGATCTGGCCGGGTGGCGGGGTCCGGCCGGGCCCTACAGTGCCGGGATGACGTGGGTCAGGGAGATGGTGGTGGGCGACGCGGCGGCCGTGTCGGCGGTGCGCGTGGCGGGGTGGCGGGCGGCGTACGCCGGACTGATCCCCGGCGCGTACCTCGACGCGATGAGCGTGGAGCGGGACGCCGCGCGGCGGGAGGAGCGCTTCGCCGCGGGGCGGGCGGCCGGGCTCTGCGACCTGGTCGCGGCCGGCGCGGACGGGCAGGTCGCCGGCTGGGCCTGCTGCGGTCCGCGCGGCACCCCGGGAGACGGGCCGGGAGCGGGCGAGGGCGAGCTGTACGCCCTCTACGTGCGGCCCGGTCTGCTGGGCCGGGGCGTCGGCCGTGCCCTGCTCGGGGCGGTCCACGAGGAGGCGGCGGCGCGGGGCTGGGGCGCACTGGTGCTGTGGGTGGTCGAGGCCAACGCCCGCGCCCGCCGCTTCTACGAGGCGGCCGGGTACCGGGCGGACGGGGGCGCGCAGAGCGAGGAGTACGCGGGGGTGGCGGTGCGGGAGGTGCGGTACCGGCGGCCGGCGGGCCCGTTCCCGGGCGGGCCCGGCCAACCGTCGGGTGTCCGTCGTACCGGGTCTAGGGCAGCATCCACCCCAGGACCGCCGTGCTCTGCCCCACCACGATCAGGCACATGACCAGCAGCAGGCCGAGGCTCCACGGGAGGACCTTGCGGAGGAGGTCGCCCTCCTTGCCGGCGAGGCCGACGGCGGCGCAGGCGATGGTGAGGTTCTGCGGGGAGATCATCTTGCCGAGGACGCCGCCGGAGCTGTTGGCGGCGGCGAGGAGTTCGGCGGATAGGCCGGATTCGCGGGCGGCGGTGACCTGGAGGGCGCCGAAGAGGGCGTTGGCGGAGGTGTCGGAGCCGGTGACGGCGACGCCGAACCAGCCGAGGACCGGGGAGAGGAAGGCGAGGCCCGCGCCGGCGGCGGCGACGGTGTAGCCGATGGTGGCGGCCTGGCCGGAGAGGTTCATGACGTAGGCGAGGGCGAGGACGCTGACCACGGTGAGGATGGCGAAGCGGAGTTCGTGGACGGTGGCGCCCCATTCGCGCAGCGCGTCCTTGGCGCGGACGCCGAGGACGACGGCGGTGAGCAGGCCCGCGACCAGGACCAGGGTGCCGCCGGTGGCGACGAGCGGGAGCGTGAAGATGTTGGCGCCGACCGGTTGGCCGTCGGCGTCGGCCACGTCGAGGAAGGGCCAGTCGAAGGACTGGGTCGCCTTGGCCAGGAGTTCCTTGACCGGGGGTATCTGGGCGAGGGAGAAGACGGCGACGATCAGGGCGTACGGGGCGTAGGCGCGGTAGATCTCGGGGCGCGGGTCGTCGTGGTCGAGGTCGTCGCTGCGGACGCCCTTGAGGACGGAGGCGCGGACGGCCTCGTCGGCGGGCCTGCGGGCGCTCGGCACCAGCATCAGGGCGGCGGCCCCGGCGAGGGCGGCGGCGATGTCGGCGAGCTGGGCGGAGAAGTAGTTGGCGGCGAGGAACTGGGCGGCGGCGAAGGCCACGCCGCAGACCAGGGCGGGCAGCCAGGTCTCGCGCAGCCCGCGCCTGCCGTCGACCAGCCAGATGAGGACCAGCGGCACCACGAGGGCGAGCAGCGGGGTCTGACGGCCCACCACCGAGGCGACCGAGTCCAGCGGCAACCCGGTGACCTGCGCCAGCGTCACCACCGGGGTGCCCATGGCGCCGAAGGCGACGGGGGCGGTGTTGGCGACCAGGGCGACGACGGCGGCCCGGACCGGGTCGAAGCCGAGGGCGACCAGCATCACGGCGCTGATGGCGACGGGCGCGCCGAATCCGGCCAGCGCCTCCAGGAGGGCGCCGAAGCAGAAGGCGATGACCAGGGCCTGGATGCGCGGGTCGTCGGAGAGGCGGCCGAAGGAGCGGCGGAGGATGTCGAAGTGCTGGGTGCGCACCGTCATCCGGTAGACCCAGAGCGCGTTGACGACGATCCACATGATCGGGAAGAGGCCGAAGAGGGCGCCCTGGGCGGCGCTGGAGAGGGTCTGGCCGAGCGGCATGCCGTAGACGAGCCAGGCGACGAGGGCGGCGACGGCGAGGCCGAGGGCGCCGGCGAGGTGGGCCTTCATGCGGACGGCCCCGAGCAGGACCAGCACGGTGACCAGGGGGAGGGCCGCGACCAGGGCGGAGAGTGGCAGGGAGTCCGCGACGGGCTCCAGGGGTTGGACGAACACGCGTGCCTCCTGGCGGGGTGGGGTGGAGCGCGGTTGCCGTTCGTACGTGCCGGGGTGCGGTGATGCGTGCCGGTGTGGGGGTTGTTTTCCGGTGGGCGGAAGGTGATCTCCGGCTGGTTGGGCATGGTTGTGGGCGCCGGGAGAGTTCGTCAATGGGTTGAACGAAATCGGCGCCCGGTCGCGGTGACCGGGCGCCGGGGGCGTCCGTGGGGTGGGCCCCGGAGGGAGCCGCCGGGGTCAGGAGTCCGGCGAGCGGAGCACGCGCAGGTGAGCGCGGCGGGTGGCCGGCAGCTGCGGGTCCGGGGCGGGGCGCGGTGCCGGGTCCGGGGTGCGGTGGCCGGGGGCGGCGGGGCGGTCCTGCGGGCGGGCGGCCTCGCGGACGGCGTCGGCCAGCGCTTCGAGGTCGTCGCCGCGCGGGCGGGCGGGGCCGGCGGAGTCGGCGAGGCGCACGACTTCCCAGCCTCGGGGCGCGGTGAGGCGCTCGGAGTGCTCGGCGCACAGGTCGTAACAGTGCGGTTCGGCGTAGGTGGCGAGCGGACCGAGGACTGCGGTCGAATCGGCGTAGACGTACGTCAGTGTTGCGACGGCAGGGCGACCGCACGCGGTGCGCGAACAGCGACGTACAGGGCTCACGATGTTGGACGGTACCGCACTCTTGAACGGGCCGCGACGACTCTCCCCCCACCGACCCCGCCGTGTCGGTCCCGGAAGCGGCCCGGCGGGACCCTTCTGAGGTGGGGCGATGCGGTGCGGCGCGGGCGGTACGGCGGGGGTTCCGGGGGTGCGGCGGGGGCGACGGGGGCCGGTCCTGGTCGGGTTCGCGCCCCGGTTTGGCCGAAACCGGCCGACGCTTCCGGGGGTGGCCGGACCGGCACTCCGGGTGCCGACGCCGGGTGGCGGACTACGCTGCGACGGTGATGGACGACGTTTCTCCGGGTTCGCCGGACCCCGCGGGCTCGCCGGACGCGCCGGGCGCCGCCGGGCGCGCCGACGCCACCGGTTCACCCCCCGTACCGCCCTGCCCGCCGCCCGGTGGTCCGCGCCCGCGCCACCGGGACCGGCACGGGCGCGGGATGCGCGGGCCGGTGGCCCCGCCGCAGGTGCCGCTCTCGGCGAGCAGGGCGCAGGTCTTCGACGACTTCGTGCGGGACGCGGTGGGGCGGCTGGAGCGGCACGTGCCGCAGATCGCCGACATCGACTTCGTCGTCCAGGAGGTGCCGAGGCCGCAGGGGCCCGGGGACGACTGGCAGGACGAGGCGGTGCCGCTGGGGGCCGCCCTGGAGGCGCGCAAGGGCCGTCCGGCGCAGGTGGTGGTCTACCGGCGGCCGGTGGAGATCCGCGCCAAGGGGCGCGACGAGCGGGCGTTGCTGGTGCACGAGGTCGTGGTGGAGCAGGTCGCGGACGTGCTGGGCCTGACGCCGGAGGCGGTCGACCCGCGGTACGGCGAGGGGGAGTGAACGGCGCCCGCCCCGCTCCGGGACTCCGGGGCGGGGCGGGCGGCGGTACGCGGGCGGCGGCTCAGTCGAGCAGCACGCCCATCTCCGGGCGGGCGGCCGGGACGGTGACGGTGCCCCGGTCGTCGGTGAGGTTCTGGACGGTGAACATCGAGATGCCGTCGGCCGCCGCACCGCTCAGCGTGAGGGTGCGGGAGGCGTGGACGGGGCCGCCCGAGACGGTCTCGACGGTCAGGGCGTAGGTGCCCTTCAGCGAGTCCGGGAGCGGCACGTCGGCGGCGAGCGTCCGGCCCGCGCCCACGGAGTACGTCTTGGTGGCGGCCGTGCCCCCGCCGGTGCCGGCCGAGGCGGTGACCCGGACCTTGGCGGCCTTGCCGGGCGCGGTCAGCGACAGGTAGGTGCCCTTGGCGCCGTTGCCGGTGACGGTGGCGCGGTCGCCGACCGGGCGGGCGGCCGGGATGAAGGCGCTCTCCTGGTCGGCGCCCTTGCCCCGGATGACGCGTACGGCGGCCACCACCGGGGTCTCGCCGGAGTCTCCGGTCGGGGTGAGGACCAGGGAGCCGGGCTCGCCCCGGGTGACGTCGGCGAGGTCGACGGCGGTGGTCATGCCCGACTTGAGGTGCAGGGTCTCGTTGCCGGCGGGCGAGAGGGAGCCGTTGGGCCCGGCGAGGGAGACCTTCAGGTCGGCGTCGGCGGAGCCGGGCGCGAAGGCGACCAGGCGGACCGCGGTGGCGTCCTTGGGGATGCCGGGCAGCACGACGGAGGCCGAGGGCTCGGCCGAGGGCGTGAGCCAGTCGCCGCCCACCTTCTGGTCCAGGGCCTGCACCGCGGCGGCGACCCGGCCGCTGCGCGCGGTGACGTGCACGGTCAGGTTGGTCTGCGGCTTGCCGGTGAGGGTGGAGAGCAGGACGGGGACGCTGGAGCGCGGCGGCACCTGGATGCCCTCGCCGACCTCGGAGTCGAGGGCGCCGTCCTTGCCGTACAGCTCGATGTCGACGACGGCGGCCGCGTCGTCCGGGTTGGTCAGGTGGAGGTAGTCGCTGCGGTCCTCGGCGGTGGAGGCGCCGGGGAACCAGAAGTCGGTGTCGGGCGCGGAGCAGGCGGCGCCGTGCAGGCCGCGGCCGGCGCCCGCGGTGAAGTGCGTGGTCTGCTGGGCGCTCCACCCCGGCGCGAGGCTGCCCTCGGCGAGGCCGATCAGCGCGGGCGCCCCCGAGCCGTTCTCCTCGGCGGTGACGGGCGCCCCCTGCTTCTTCACGGCGAGGAAGGGCTTCTCCTCCTCACCCTTCTTGCCACTCTTGTCACTCTTGTCGCCCTTGTCGTCCTTCTCGTCGTCCTTCTTGTCGTCCTTGCCCGCGAGGCTGCGGGCGGCCGGGACCAGGGCGGCCGTGCCGGAGTCCGAGGACACCTCGGTCTTCGGCGTGTACGCGGTGTACGTCGTCTCCGCCAGCTCCGAGCTGCTGGGGGCCGGGCAGAGCAGCGAGGTGCGCTCCACGGGCTGCTGGGCCGCCTTGCCGGTGGCGGCGGGGCCCTCCTCGGGCGCGGCGACGGCGGCCACCGAGGTGACGGCGGCCAGCGCGGCGCCGGCCGCGATCAGGGACAGGGTCGTGCGCTTCACTGCTGGCTCCCGTCGGGACGCTCACGGCCGTGGCCGTGGGGCGGCTGCTCGTACTGCCCGTACTCCGGCGCCGGCTGGCCCGGGCCGTAGCCCTGCTGCGGCTGCTGCTCGTACCCGGGATAGCCCTGCTGCCCCTGCTGCCAGCCGCCCTGCTGGTACGGGTCCTGGGGCTGCTGCTGGTACGGGTCGTAGGCGTTCGGGTCGTAGCCGGGCTGGGGCGGGTAGCCCTGCGGGGACTGGTCGTAGCCCTGGTTCTGGTAGCCGTACGGGTCGTAGCCGCCCTGCTGGGGGTCGACGGGCTCGTAGGGCTCGGGGGCGGCGGTCCAGGCGGGGTCGGGCTCGTCGCCGGGGGCCTCGCGCTGTTCCGGGATGTCCGCCTCGGGGGCGGCGTCCTCGGCCTCCGCCTCGGCCTGGGCGCGCAGGCGGCGGGCGCGGCGGCCCTCGCCCTCGACGGGCTGGGCGGGGACGGGCGCGGGCTCGTCCGGCATGTCGTCGTCGACGGTGCGGCGGCGGCCGGGGAGGGCGAGGACGACCAGGACGAGGCCGAGGAAGCCCTGCGTCCAGATCCAGACGGTGTGGGTGAAGGGGTCCTCGAAGGTGACGTCGAGACGGCCGCCGCCCTCGGGGAGGGTGAAGCCCTGCGCCCAGTCGTCGACGGTGACCCGCTCCAGCGGTTCGCCGTCGAGGGTGGCGGTCCAGCCCGGGTCGGCGGTGTCGGCGAGACGCAGCACGCGTCCGGCCGGGCCGGCGGGGAGGTCGGTGTGGAGTTCGACGGGACCGGCGGCGACCGGCAGCGGCTCGCCGGAGCCGTCCTTGGCGACCACGGCCGCCCGCGAGACCTGCCGGTCGACGCGCCACAGGGCGCTGCCGTCCTGCTGGCTGAGGCGGGTCAGGCCGGGCGTGGAGTCGAGGACGCGGCTCATCTCGCGCGGCGAGCCGTCGCGGACCAGGACGTAGCGGACGGCGAAGCCGCCGAGCTGGTCGGCCTGGTCGGCGCCGGAGCCGGCGACGAGGCGGGCGACGACGGTGGAGAGCCGGTCGTCGGTCCCGGCGGCCGCGGCCAGCTCGGCGTCGCCGAGCCGTCCGCCCGAGCCGCGCACCAGGGCGTAGCTGACCTCGGCGGCGGAGTCGCCGGCGAGGACGAGGGTGCGGGCCTGGTCCTGGGTACGGCTCTCCTCGGCGACGAAGGCCGGGACCTGCACCGGGTCGCGGCGCTCCAGCGGTCCGTCGGCTCCGGCGGCCATCCAGGTCAGGGCGGCGGCGGCCGGGCCCAGCGCGCAGGCCAGCGCGATCAGCGCGGCCAGCGGCTGACGCCAGCCGAAGCTCTGCTCGGCGACCCGGTGCCGGGCCCCGTCGGCGCCGACCAGCGCGGCTCCGAGCAGGGCGGCGCCCTGGACGAGGGTGGCGGGGCCGGCCCAGGCGGAGGCGTTGGCCAGGACCGCGAAGAGCAGGGCGGTCAGGGCGACGGCCCAGGCGGTGAGGATGGCGCGGCGCCGCTCCTCGCGGAGCAGGGCGCCGAGCGCGGCGGCGACCACGCCGAGGAAGAGGACGGCGCTGAGGGTGCCCGGCCCGCCCGGCGAGGCACCCAGCAGGTCGAGCGGACCGGCGCCGCCGGTGGCGGTGTCGAGCCCGGCGGTCTGGAAGAAGCCGAACGGCAGCAGCGTCAGCGACCAGGGCGCCAGCACCAGCAGCGGGGTGGCGAACTGGGCGACGAACCGGGGCGCGTACGTACCGAGCGCGCTCCGGCGCACCACCAGCACCCCGATCCCGAGGACCAGCGCCAGCGGCCACACCATCGGCGTGAACGCGGTGGCCAGCGTCAGCAGCAGGGTGTACGCCCAGGTGGCGCGCCAGGTGCCGGGGTGGCCGAGGAGCCCCGCGGCGGAGAGCCCGGCGCGGGCCATGACCGGCAGCAGCACGGCGAGGACTGCGGTGCCCAGGTGGCCGCCGGCCAGCGCGCCGGTGACGGCGGGCAGGAAGGCGTAGACGACCGAGCCCCAGGCGCGCAGCAGCCGGGAGGGGACGAGCGAGCCGGAGGCGAGGTAGGCCGCGAAGCCCGCGAGCGGGACGGAGGCGACCAGGACCACGGTGACGGCGGTGTGGGTGGAGCCGAACAGGAGCGCGGCGAGGGTGGCGAGCAGCGCGAGGTAGGGCGGGGCGGGTTCGGTGGTGCCGGTGCCGACGGCGTGCCAGCCGTCCGCGTAGCGGCCCCAGAGGTCGCCGAGCTGGTCCGGTACGGGCAGCAGGGCGCCGCCGGCCAGCGCGCCGCCGCCGAGCAGGGCGCGGCAGGCGACCAGCGAGGCGAGCAGCAGGACGGCGAAGAGGACCGGGCCCGGCCTGCGGGCCAGCCGCTTCAGCCGGGCGAACTGCTCGACCTCCAGGAAGTCGGCGTCGTCGCCGCCCGGCCCGGACTCGACGGCGCCGCCGTGGCGGCCCGCGCCCGGGGCGTCGGCGTCGGAGCCGCGCGTGAGGTTGCCCGCGACCTGTTCGACGGTGGCCCGGACGGTGGCGCCGGGCGGCGGGAACAGCGGCCGCAGCTCGGCCGGTTCGACGGTGCCCTTGCCGCGTCTGCGGCGGGCGTTGAGGATGCGGCCGGGCCGCAGCAGGGTGCCGAGCAGACCGGAGATCTCGTCGACGGCCTGGCCGGGCACCTTGCCCACGAGGTAGGCGAGGGTGCGCGCCACGGTGCCGACGACCAGCCGCAGCAGCACCCAGGGCAGGGCGGCGCCACGGCTGTTGACCAGCAGGGTGTGGACGGCGCCGGCCTTGTCGACCCGGTGCGGGCTGGTGGTGCCGCGCCCCGCGCAGTCGACGGTACGGCGCTCCCGGGAGGCGGCCTCGGCGTGCCTGAGGACCGCGTCGGGGGCGATGAGGACGCGGTGCCCGGCGGCCTGGGCGCGCCAGCACAGGTCGACGTCGTCGCGCATCAGGGGCAGGGCGCGGTCGAAGCCGCCCAGCTCCTCGTAGACGTCGCGGCGGATCAGCATGCCCGCGGTGGAGACGGAGAGGACCGGGCGGACGTGGTCGTGCTGGCCCTGGTCCTGCTCGCGGCGGTCCAGGCCGGTCCAACGGCGTCCGCTGTGCGCGATGGTGACGCCCACTTCGAGGAGCTGGCGGCGGTCGTACCAGCCGCGCAGCTTCGGGCCCACAATGGCGACCTCGCCGCCGGCCTCGCGCTCGGCCTCGACGGCGGCGAGCAGTCCGGCCAGGGCGTCCGGGGCCGGGGCGCAGTCGTCGTGCAGCAGCCAGAGCCACTGCTCCGGTTCGCCGTACGGCAGTTCCGGCAGGTCGTAGTTCTCGTCGTGCCACTGGCGGGCCACGGGGTCCCAGCCGCCGGGGCGCTTCAGGTAGGGCAGGTCGTCGGGGGTGAGGACGCCCGCGGCGCGGACGGCCTCGTCGACGGCGGTACCGAACCCGGTACGCCGGGCCAGGTGGAGGACGCGGTCGTCGCCGAAGGCGTCGGCCACCAGGCGGGCGGAGTCGTCGGCGCTGCCGGTGTCGGCGGCGACGGCGTTCTGCACCGGCCGTTCCTGGGCCAGGAGCCCGGCGAGGGCGTCGGGGAGCCAGCGGGCGCCGTCGTGCGTCACGAGCACGGCGGTGACGACGTGGCGCGCGTAGGCGGGTGCGCTGGTGGGGTCGAGGCCCGGGAGGCTGGTCGGGGTGGCCGTCATGGTGGCGGCCGGGTCCGACATCGACCCTGCGGGGGCGGCCGGGTAGGCCGCCGAGTGGCTGTGCACGGACATCGAGGTACGGGCCCCGGTTCGGTGGACTGCGGTGACGCCCGCCGCGGGCGGCCGGGAGTCTCGGACGGGGCCCCACACTAACGGCACGTCGGGTGCGGGGTTGCCGCCCGGCGTTTGTTGGGGCGGCCCTTGGGCAGGGTTGCCGTTCCGGTGTGCCGGGGAGGGTGCGGGCTTCGTGTGCCCGCGGTCACTGATGGCCTCAAACGCCGGCCAGGCTCAAGTGGCCTCAATCGCCGGCCGGGCTGTGGTGTGCCGGGCGGGCTGAGAAGTCTCTGCATGGCCGAGAAGTGGTGGTCGGGCCGAGTTGTGCCCAGGTGGCGGGAAGTTGGGGGCGGGCGGCGGAGCGCTGGGACGGGCGCTCCGCTCGGGGCCGTGGGTGGGGGCCGGTCGGGCTGGGTGCCGGGCGGCGGTGGGGCGGCCCGCTCGCGAGGGACGGCGCGGGCGGGGGGCGCGATGGTGCCGGGGCGGCGGCCTTGGGGCCGGGGCCTCGGGGTCGTACGGCTCGGGGCCGTGCGGGGGGTCGTGCTCGTGGTGCGGGGTGGTGCTCGTGGTGCTGGCCCGCGTGGGGCGGGCCGGGCGCTGGGGCCCGGGTCAGACGGCGGCCTTCTTCAGGCGCCGCCTCTCGCGCTCGGACAAACCGCCCCAGATTCCGAAGCGTTCATCGTTGGCGAGCGCGTATTCGAGGCATTCCGAACGGACTTCACAGGCGAGGCAGACCTTCTTGGCCTCACGGGTGGAGCCGCCCTTCTCGGGGAAGAAGGACTCGGGATCGGTCTGGGCGCAGAGTGCGCGCTCCTGCCAGCCGAGTTCTTCGTCCGCTTCCTCGACCAGCAGTTGTTCGAACAGCTCGGTCATTAGCGCCCCTCGTCTGTCTTTATGTCCCCGTGATGCTGTCGTTACCGGTTCCGGCCGGGCGACACGAGTGAAATTACAGGTGCGCCGATCCGGGCGAGTCAAGCCGGGATCTGCTATTGAGCCCCTTATTCACTCTGCGGAACCAAGCCTTCGCGGTAAGTGTACAAATCGTCCTAAACCCGTACCTTTTCCGTCACGTGACGGCGCGGGAGGCGTGAATTCGGCTCCCCCGCAGCCCTTTCGGGCCCGCCGCGGACCCTCCTCCGGCAGGGAGGACGCCACCCTCCCGGGACACGTTGCGCGAGCCTCGCCGAAGCGAACTTGATCACAGCGCGATCACAGGGCGGCAACGGTGATCACCCCCGCAGGCCGACTGCCCGACCTGGTCCGCCGTGTGTCCCGGGAGGCGGGTGCACAAACCTTTCTCCGCGCCCCGCAACCGGATGTGGTGAAACATAGGCCACAATCCGGACCATGAGTTGACATCGCGGGTGTCAGCCGGTCTCCTGTGGGGCATGCTCGCGAATTCGGCGCTTTCCTGGACCCGCCCTGTCGGCTCCATCGACGCTGCCCACTTCTGCGAGCCCTGTCCGCGGAGCCTCTGTCCCTCCGCCGCCGGCTGTCGCCCCGCCGGCCCCGACTGCCGCTGACCGCACCGGCCGCCCATCCGCAGGCCGACCCGCTCAGCACCCCGTACCGCAGCGCGCGGGACCGCACCGGTCCCGCGTCCCGCCGCACCCCGGCGCGGTACGCGCCCCGGCCCCCGCGCACCCCGCACCGGGCCGTCCGGCAGTCGCCTCCCCTCCCCCTCCCCGCGCCCACTTCTCCCCTGCCGAGGAACCCCCGCACCATGAACCAGGACAGCGACCTCCAGATCGCCGGAGACCTGCTGGAGGTGCAGCACCTGCTGCGCCCCGCCCCCGAGCACCCGAGCACCGTGGCCGGGTTCGTCCGGCTCGCCCGGACCGTCGCCGCCGACCGCGCCCGCTGGGCCCCGCTGGTCGCGTACGACCCCACCAGCCGCTGGTACCACCGGCTGGAGACCGGACCCGGCTACGAGGTGTGGCTGCTCTCCTGGCTGCCCGGACAGGGCAGCGGCGCCCACGACCACGGGCGCTCGGCCGGGGTCATGACCGTCCTCGACGGGGCCCTCACCGAGCACACCCCCGGCGGGCGCCAGGTGCTGCGGCCCGGCGGGCACCGGGTCGTCGCGCCCGGTCACGCCCACGAGGTGGTCAACGACGCGCTGGAGCCCGCCGTCAGCCTCCACGTCTACTTCCCCGGGCTGACGACCATGCCGGTACGGACCCTGGAGCGGTCCGCGACCACCCCGGCGGAGGAACCGGCGCGCCTGACACACTGAGCCCATGCGCATTGTGGTTCTGGCAGGCGGCATCGGCGGCGCCCGGTTTCTTCGCGGTCTCAAGGCGGCGGCCCCGGACGCGGACATCACCGTCATCGGCAACACCGGTGACGACATCCACCTCTTCGGCCTGAAGGTCTGTCCCGACCTCGACACGGTCATGTACACCCTCGGCGGCGGCATCAACGAGGAGCAGGGCTGGGGGCGGACCGACGAGACCTTCCAGGTGAAGGACGAGCTGAAGGCGTACGGCGTCGGGCCCGACTGGTTCGGCCTCGGCGACCGGGACTTCGCCACGCACATCGTGCGCACCCAGATGCTCGGCGCGGGCTATCCGCTCTCCGCCGTCACCGAGGCGCTCTGCGAGCGGTGGCAGCCCGGGGTGCGGCTGCTGCCGATGACCGACGACCGGGTCGAGACTCACGTCGCCGTCGACCTCGACGGGGAGCGGCGCGCCGTCCACTTCCAGGAGTACTGGGTGCGGCTGCGGGCCTCCGTCGACGCGCTCGCGGTGGTCCCGGTCGGCGCCGAGCAGTCCAAGCCGGCGCCCGGCGTGCTGGAGGCGCTGGCCGAGGCCGACGTGGTGCTCTTCCCGCCGTCCAACCCGGTGGTCAGCATCGGCACCATCCTCGCGGTGCCCGGCATCCGCGAGGCCATCGCGGAGGCGGGCGTGCCGGTGGTCGGCCTCTCCCCCATCGTCGGCGGCGCCCCGGTGCGCGGTATGGCCGACAAGATGCTCTCCGCGATCGGCGTCGAGACCGCCGCGGCGGCCGTCGCCGAGCACTACGGCTCGGGGCTGCTCGACGGCTGGCTGGTCGACAGTGCCGACAGCGGGGCGGTCGCCGAGGTCGAGGCGGCGGGCATCCGCTGCCGCGCGGTGCCGCTGATGATGACCGACCTGGACGCCACCGCCGCCATGGCCCGCGAGGCGCTCGCCCTGGCCGAGGAGGTCCGCGCGTGAGCGCCGCACCCGCCTTCCAGGTCCGGGCCGTCCCCGGGCTGCCCGAGGTCGACGAGGGCGACGACCTCGCCAAGCTGATCGCGGCCGCCGCCCCCACGCTGGCCGACGGCGACATCGTCCTGGTCACCTCGAAGATCGTCTCCAAGGCCGAGGGCCGGGTGCTCGCCGCCGACTCCCGCGAGGCCGCCATCGACGCCGAGACGGTACGGGTCGTGGCCCGGCGCGGCGCGCTGCGCATCGTGGAGAACCGGCAGGGCCTGGTCATGGCCGCCGCCGGCGTCGACGCCTCCAACACCCCGGCGGGCACGGTGCTGCTCCTCCCCGAGGACCCCGACGCCTCCGCCCGCGCCCTCCGCGCCGGGCTCGCCGACGCGCTCGGCGTGGACGTCGGCGTGGTCGTCACCGACACCTTCGGGCGGCCCTGGCGCAACGGCCTGACCGACGTGGCCATCGGCTCCGCCGGGGTCCGCGTCCTGGACGACCTGCGCGGCGGCACCGACGCCCACGGCAACCCGCTGCACGCCACCGTGATCGCCCTCGCCGACGAACTGGCCGCCGCCGGTGACCTGGTGAAGGGCAAGTCCGAGGGGCTGCCGGTCGCCGTGGTCAGCGGGCTCTCCGCGCTGGTCGGCGGCGAGGAGGGGGCGGGCGCGCGGGAGCTGGTGCGCGGCGCGGCCGACGACATGTTCCGGCTGGGCACCTCCGAGGCGGTCCGCGAGGCGGTCACGCTGCGGCGGACGGTGCGCTCCTTCACCGACGAGCCGGTCGACCCGGGCGCGGTCCGCCGGGCCGTCGCGGCCGCCGTCACCGCGCCCGCGCCGCACCACACGACGCCGTGGCGGTTCGTGCTGCTGGAGTCGGCCGCCTCCCGCACCCGGCTGCTCGACGCGATGCGCGACGCCTGGATCGCCGACCTGCGCCGGGACGGCAAGAGCGAGGAGTCGATCGCCAAGCGGGTCCGCCGCGGCGACGTCCTGCGCAACGCCCCGTACCTGGTCGTCCCCTGCCTCGTCATGGACGGCTCGCACGCCTACCCCGACGAGCGCCGGTCCGCCGCCGAACGCGAGATGTTCGTCGTCGCCACCGGCGCCGGGGTGCAGAACTTCCTCGTCGCCCTCGCCGGGGAGCAGCTGGGCTCGGCCTGGGTCTCCTCGACCATGTTCTGCCGCGAGGTCGTCCGCGAGGTCCTCGACCTCCCGGACACCTGGGACCCGATGGGCGCCGTCGCGGTGGGCCGCGCCGCCACCCCGCCCGCCGACCGGCCCGGCCGCGACCCGGAGACGTTCCTGACGGTGCGCTAGAAGCGCCAGAACTCCTGGTACGCCGCCGTCAGAGCCGCGAGATGTCGCTGTACGGCATCTTCGGTGTCCGGCGCGGCGGTACCCGGCCCGCCAGCAGGATCAGGCGGGCCGCCCGGTGGCGCTGGCCGGCGTACGGGGCGAGCAGCTCCAGCATGGCCGCGTCGTCGGTGGTGCGGTCGCCGGTCAGGGCGTAGCCGATGATGCCCGGGAGGTGGAGGTCGCCGGTGGTGACGGCGTCCGGGGCGCCGTGGGTGCGCTGGACGACCTCGGCGGAGGTCCAGGGCCCGATGCCCGGGACCGCCTCCAGGAGCGCCGCCGCCTTCTCGGGGGGCAGGCCGGCGGCCCGCTCCAGGCGGGAGTGGAGGCGTACGGCGCGCAGGATCGTCGCGGCCCGCTTGTCGTCGACCCCGGCGCGGTGCCACTCCCAGGACGGGATCAGGGACCAGGCCCGGGGGTCCGGCATGACGGCCATCCGCTCCGGGGCCGGACCCGGGGCCGGTTCGCCGTGCCGGGTCAGCAGGCGGCGCCAGGCACGGTACGCCTCGTCGGCGGTGACCTTCTGCTCCAGCACCGAGGGGATCAGGGACTCCAGCACCAGGCCCGTCCTGGTCAGCCTCAGGCCCGTGGCGCGGCGGGCCGAGTCGGCCACCAGGCGGTGGCGGGGCGTGAACGCCTCCGGGGTGTCGGCGGCGCCCAGCAGCTCCGGGAGCCGGTCCAGGAACCAGTCGGCGCCCGGACCCCAGGCGGTCGCCTCGGCCCTCCCCGCGCGCAGGGTGACCCGCAGCGTCGCCGGGCCCTCGGGGGTGCGGCTGGCGCGCCAGACGGCACGGTCCTGGGTCAGGCGGAACGCCGGGTCGCCCGGGCCGCGACGCAGGACGCCCAGGATCAGGCCGAGGTCGGCCTGGTAGGGCGGGGTCCACACCCTGGACCTGGCCGGAGCCTCCGGCCTGGCCGCGGCGGCGGCCCGCGTGGCCGCGCGGAACGTCCGGGCCCCCGTGGGATCCGGACCCGTGTCCGGGCAGGGGGTGCCCTTAATCGTGCCGTACGGGGCACGAGGCCTCGGGGGGAAACGTCCTGCCATGCGCCAGAGCGTACTGGCGCGGGGCGCCAGGGAACTGGGGGCCGGAGTGGCCACTGGGCGTCCTGGTGCTGGACTCGCCTGCCGGCTCGGGGGGTTGGGGGGATGTGCGACGCCGGTCACAGGGGTGGCCTCAAGCGCCGGCCGGGCTATGAGGTGGCCTCAAGCGCCGGCCGGGCTGTGGGTGGGGCTGAGGTGACACCCCAGCCCTCCGGCTCGGGTGGCCTCAAACGCCGGCCCGGCTCAGTGGCCTCAGACGCCGGCCAGGCTGAGTGGCCTCAATCGCCGGCCCGGCTAGGTGGCCTCAAACGCCGGCCCGGCTCAGTGGCCTCAAGCGCCGGCCGGGCTGGAATGGGCAAGGCCGGACCCCATGAATCAGGTGGCAGCGTCGTCGGCCGAAATCAAGCCCGGCCGGCGATTGAGGCCATCGGTGACCGGCGGCTGAGGCGCCGTCTCAGCCCCACGACAGCCCGGCCGGCGCTTGAGGCCACTCAGCCGGGCCGGCGCTTGAGGCCAAGGAGCCCGGCCGGCGTTTGAGGCCACATGTGACCGGTGGTCGAGGCACCACCCCGGCCCCACGACAGCCCGGCCGGCGCTTGAGGCCACCAAAGCCCGGCCGCCCCATCGCGGCCCAGGTCAGCGATCGGGCGAGAACCGGACCCCGCCGTCCGGCAGGACGGCATCGCACCAGAGCCGCAGCCCGTCCCGCAGCTCGTTGTCGGCGCCGGCGTCGGCACCGTCGCCGATGACCGCCCCGGTGACATGGGTGCGGGCCCCGACCCGGGCCCCGGCGCCGATGAGGGAGTCGGTGACGACGGCGCCCTCGGCGACGTACGCGCCGTCGAGAAGGGTGGAGCCGGTGATGCGGGCCCCGGCGCCGACGTGGGCGCCCACGCCGACGACGGTGCCTTCGGAGAGCTTGGCGTCGGGGGCGACGTGGGCCCCGTCGAGGACGAGGGACTCGCCGCGCCGGCCGGGGACGGCGGGCGAGGGGGCCCGGCCGAGGACGAGGTCGGCGGAGCCGCGGACGAAGGCCTGCGGGGTGCCGAGGTCGAGCCAGTAGGTGGAGTCGACCATGCCCTGGAGGTGGGCCCCGCTCTCCAGCAGCCCGGGGAAGGTCTCGCGTTCGACGGAGACGGGGCGGCCGGTGGGGATGGTGTCGATGACGGAGCGGCGGAAGACGTACGCCCCGGCGTTGATCTGGTCGGTGACGATCTCCTCGGGCGTCTGCGGCTTCTCCAGGAAGGCGAGGACGCGCCCGGCCTCGTCGGTGGGGACGAGGCCGAAGGCGCGCGGGTCCTCGACGCGGCTGAGGTGGAGGGAGACGTCGGCGCCGCTCTCCTGGTGGGTGGCGACGAGGGCCGGGATGTCGAGCCCGGTGAGGATGTCGCCGTTGAAGATGAGGACGGGGTCGTCGGGCCCGGAGTGGAGCCGGGGGGCGACGTTGCGGATGGCGCCGCCGGTGCCGAGGGGCTCCTCCTCGGTGACGTACTCGAGGTGGAGCCCGAGGTCGGAGCCGTCACCGAAGTACGGCTCGAAGACCTCGGCGAGGTACGAGGTGGCCATCACCACGTGTTCGACACCGGCGGCGCGGGCGCGGGCCAGCTGGTGGGTGAGGAAGGGGACGCCCGCGGCGGGCACCATCGGCTTCGGCGTGCGCACCGTGAGCGGCCGGAGCCGGGTGCCCTTGCCGCCCACCAGGAGGATCGCTTCTGGGGCCTGAGTCACTGTGCGTCTCTGCTTCCTGCCGGGGCCGGCCGAACTGTCTTTCGGCCGGCCAGTCTATGCAGACCGGTGCGGCACGCCCCATTCCCGATCCCGCACGGTGCCGGCCGGCCCGGCGCCGGTCAGCGCCCCTGGAGCCGGGCGGAGGCGGAACGCGCCGTACCGAGCTGGCCGTAGAGGCGGGTGCCCGGGCATTCGGTGGAGTAGCCGTCGCGGTGTCCGGAGATGACGTGCAGGCTCACCTTCTTGCCCTTCGCGTAGAGGTTGCTGCCGCCCGAGGTGAGCGTGACCTTCCCCTTGGGGTTGGCACCGGACAGGCCGAGCTTCCAGGCGGTCAGCTTGGCCACGGCGTCGACGGCCGCCTTGGGCGGCTTGACGCTGCTGTAGCTTCCCAGGACGGCGATGCCCGTGCTGTTGCTGTTGAAACCGAGGGTGTGGGCGCCGAGGACGGCCTTGTCGACGCCGCCGGCCCGTCCCTCGTACACGGTGCCGCACTTGTCGACCATGAAGTTGTAGCCGAGGTCCCGCCAGCCGCTGCTCTGGGTGTGGTAGCGGTAGATACCGCGGATGACGGAGGGGGCCTGGGCGCAGGTGTAGTTGTTGCCGGTGGCGCTGTGGTGGACGAAGGCGGCCTTGACCTTGCCGGTGTACGCGAAGTTCTTCTCGCGCAGTTTCTCGTCGGCGCCCCACCCCTTGCGGGTGACGATCTTCGGGCGCGGCCCCACGTAGGGCTGGGCGCGCTGCTGCGGACCGGCGGCGCCGGCCTCGGGCTCCTCGACGGCGCGGGCCGCCTCCAGCTCGGCGAGGGTCTCCTCGCGGGTCAGCTCCGGCAGCACGGCGGGTTCACCGGCGGCCTCGGGGAGTCCGGCGGGGGTGGCGGCGGGGGCCCCGGCGCGGGTGGGCCGGGGCGCGGGCTCCTCCTCCAGGGCGGGCGCCTCCCCGGGGTCGACGAGGTCCAGGCGCAGCCCCTCGGGGAGCCGGTCGGTGGTGCGTTCGCCCTGGTGGCGGTGGTCGTCGCGGGCGGTGACCCGCAGTTCGACGGCGTCCGAACGCCCCACCCACAGCGGGGCGGTGGCGCCCCGGCCGGCCGCGCCCTCGGGGGTGGAACGGTCGGCTCCGTGGTCGTCGTGGTGGCTCTCCAGCTCCTGCCAGCCGGACCAGGCGCCGGTGACGGTGGAGCGGGTACGGACCTGGACCCGGCCTTCCAGGTGGGCGTCCGGGTCGTCCCAGACGACGCCGAGCAGCGAGAACGGCTCGACCTCACGCGGGCTCAGGGCGCGTTCGTCCGGGCCTTCGCCGGGCTCGGACGAACGGCCGGCGGGGGCGTCGGGGAGGGGCAGGGAGCGGGTGTGGCCGGGGGTGTCGTCGGCGGCCGGGAGGGTGTGCGCGCCGGGTGGCGCGGCGGGCAGGGCGTCCGCGGCGGGGGCGCCGGTCGAGGTGTCAGCCGCGCCGGCCCGGGGGTGGGCGGCGGTCGCGGCGAGGGCTCCGGAGGGCAGGGCGGCGGGCAGGGCCAGGGCGGCCGCGCAGGTCACGCCGATCGAGGAAGCAAGGAATCCACGCATACGAATGATCGTCGGCATAACCGACCAAAGCTGTCCATAGGTGACTTGACGGCGCGTCGGCGTGTCGCCCCGCTCCGCACTCCGGCGTCCACTACCCGCACGCTGCGCCCCGCGTACGCTTGCGCGCGTGAACGCCATCGACCGCACCCCCGCCGACCTGCTGCGATCCGCGCTCGCCGCCGATCCGGCCCGCCCGCTCGTGACCTTCTACGACGACGCGACGGGCGAGCGCGTCGAACTCTCCGTCGCCACCTTCGCCAATTGGGTGGCCAAGACCGCCAACCTGCTCCAGGGCGACCTCTCCGCCGAGCCCGGCGACCGGCTCGCGCTGCTGCTCCCGGCACACTGGCAGAGCGCCGTGTGGCTGCTGGCCTGCCACTCGACCGGCGTCGTCGCCGAGGTGGGCGGCGACCCGGCCGCCGCCGATCTGGTGGTGAGCGGCCCCGACACCCTGGACGCGGCCCGCGCCTGCTCCGGCGAGCGGATCGCGCTGGCGCTGCGCCCCCTGGGCGGGCGGTTCCCGCACGCTCCCGAAGGCTTCGCCGACTACGCCGTGGAGGTACCCGGGCAGGGCGACCGGTTCGCGCCCTTCGCGCCGGTGGAGCCCGACGAGCCGGCCCTGGCCGTGGCGGGCCGCGAGCTGACCGGCGCCGAGCTGGTCGAGGAGGCCCGCGCGGAGGCGGCCCGGCTCGGCCTAGGCCCGGGCGACCGCGTCCTGTCCGGGCTCGGCTGGGAGACCTGGGAGGGGCTCGCGGCCGGGCTGTACGCGCCGCTGGCCGCCGGCGGCTCGGTCGTGCTGTGCCGCAACACCGGCGGACTGTCGGAGGAGGGGCTGGCCCGCAGGGTCGCCGACGAGCGGGTGGACCTGACCCTGCTGTAGCCCCCCCTCCCGGGAGTCCCCCGGGCCCCGCACTCACCCGTACGGCCCACACCACCCCCCGGCCCGCGCGCCCCGCGGGCCGGGGGGTGGTGTGGTCAGGAGGGAGGGGCGCCCGGGCTTCGGGGACGCCGTGCCGAGACGGAGGGTGGTGGCCGACCGTGACGGACCGCGCGGGCCGGCCCGACGGGCAGGGGGACGAGGGGAACGACGAGGGGAACCAGGAGACCGCAGGGAGCGGGGCGAGGGAGCAGGGGGCGCACTGGGGCCCCCGTCCGGCGCGGCAGGGGCCCGCCCGCCGTCCGTTCCTGCGGCGGCGCTGGGTGTGGTGGACGGCGGCCGGGACGACGGTGGCGCTGGTCGGCGCCGGGGTCGGCGCGTGGGCGCTCTACGACCGGCTCCAGGGGAACATCACGCGGGACGACGCGGTCATCGCCGAGCTGGAGCGGCACGAGAAGGAGCGGCCGCTCCCCTCGAAGCAGGGGGCGCTCAACATCCTGCTGGTCGGCTCGGACACCCGTGCCGGACAGGGCAACGGCCAGTACGGTGTGGCCCGGGGCCAGCGTTCGGACACCGTGATCATGCTCCACCTCGCCGCCGACCGGCGCAGCGCGACCGCCATGTCGATACCCCGCGACCTGATGGTGGAGATCCCCTCCTGCCGTCGCGCGGACGGCGAGAGCGCACCGGCGCGCACGGCGCAGTTCAACGACGCGTATTCCTACGGCGGAACGGCGTGCACCATCCGGACCGTCGAGCGCCTGACCCGGATCAGGGTCGATCACCACATGGTGGTGGACTTCCAGGGGTTCAAGCGGATGGTGGACGCGGTCGACGGGGTGCGGATCTGCCTCAAGCAGCCGATGGACGACAAGGACGCGCACGTCCGGCTCCCGGCGGGTGAGCACACCCTCAACGGCGAGCAGTCGCTCGGCTTCGTGCGCGCCCGCAAGAGCCTCGGCAACGGCAGCGACACCGACCGGATGGAGCGCCAGCAGCAGTTCCTCGGCGCCCTGGTGGCCAAGGTGCAGAGCAACGGCGTCCTCCTCAACCCGGGCAAGCTCTACCCCCTGCTGGACGCGGCCACCTCCTCGCTGACGACCGACCCGTCCCTCTCCTCCCTCATCGACCTCTACGACCTCGTGCGCTCCATGCGGAACATCCCCACGAAAGAGGTGCGGTTCCTGACCGTTCCGCGCGAGGCGTACGCGGGGGACCCCAATCGTGACCAGTTGGTGGAGCCCGCCGCCAGCGAACTCTTCACCCTGCTGCGGGAGGACGAACCGGTACGGATCGCCCCGCGCCCGAGCGACTCCGCGAGCCCCGCACCCTCCGCCAGCCCCACGGGCACGGGCCCGGCCGCTCCGAGCGCCTCCAGTGCCCCCTCGGGTACGCCGGGGGTGCGTTCGACGCCCGTTCCTGATCCGACCTTCAGCGGTAATAGCGCGGCCCGTTCCGCCTGTGAATGATTCCTGTGGGTAAAAGACCACTCAATACCGTGGAACAGCGCACGGGATTGCGCCGTAATGCCCACTTGTAAGCAACAAGCAATGCCTCACCACCGTCGCCCTGGGCCGAAGAGGCCGGATAGTGTGAGCGATCCGGCGAGCCCGACACGGCCGCCGGAGACTGACGGACCGACCGAATGAGCGCCTTGCGGGGAGGGGACCCGAGGCGCCGCGTGGCCCTGACGGAGGATTCGGACAACCGTGGACGCGCAAGGCCGTGGGCGGGCGGAGAATATCGACCCCGCAGACCAGTGGGTACTCAACCCGGATACCGGCGATTACGAATTGCGACTGAGCCCTTCCGATGGGCGACCGCCCGGCAATGGGCGGCGGGGCGCCGTTCCGCGCTCCCGCCGGGCTCCCGACCGTGAGCACCCGCAGCCCGGCCAGGAGCGCCCGCGCCGGCCCGCGCCCGAGCACGACGACCCGGAGCCCGGCTCCCGGCCGTCCCGCGAGACGGTCCCGGGGCAGCGCAGGCGCCGGGGCGCCGAGCCCGAGCCGCCGCCGGGGCGTGCCGCCGCGCGCCGCGCGGGCGGGCGCAAGGGGCGCGGCCAGAAGCAGAAGAAGGGCAAGAAGAAGGTCCTGCTGTGGACCGGCGGCGTGCTGGCCTTCGTGATGGTGGCACTGGCCGCCTCGGCCTACGCGTACCTGGAGCACCTGAAGGACAACATCAACTCGGTCGCCGACGACGGCGCGGGCACCGGCGGCTTCAGCAAGGACCGGGCCATCAACGTCCTGCTGATCGGCACCGACAAGCGCTCCGGCGAGGGCAACGAGGGGTACGGCGACAAGGACAGCCCCGGCCACGCCGACACCACCTTCGTCCTGCACGTCTCCAAGGACCGCTCCAACGCGACCGCGCTCAGCATCCCGCGCGACCTGATCACCGACATCCCGGACTGCCCCACGCAGCAGGAGGACGGCACCGAGACGGTCATCCCGGGCAAGCAGGGCACCAAGTTCAACGAGAGCCTCGGCCAGGGCGAGCGCACCCCCAGCTGCACCATGCGGACGGTCACGGAGCTGACCGGCATAAAGATGGACCACTTCATGGTGGCCGACTTCAACGCGGTGAAGACCCTCACCACGGCCGTCGGCGGTGTCGAGGTCTGCCTCGCCAAGGACATCGACGACCCGGACTCGCACCTGAAGCTCTCCAAGGGCACCCACACCATCGAGGGCGAGGAGGCGCTGGCCTTCGTCCGCACCCGGCACTCGGTGGGCTTCGGCGGCGACCTCAGCCGGATCGAGATCCAGCAGCAGTTCCTCAGCTCGCTGATGCGCAAGCTGAGTTCGAACGACACGCTGACCAGCCCCACCAAGATGTTCTCCCTCGCCGAGGCGGGCACCAAGGCGCTGACCGTCGACTCGACGCTGGCCGACATCTCCAAGCTCCGCGACCTCGGCATGGAGCTGGGCAAACTCGACCCGAAGAACCTGACGTTCGCCACCATCCCGGTCAAGGACAACCCGGCCGAGCCGACCCCGGTGACGGTGGTGCTGGACAACCCGAAGGCGCAGTCCGTCTTCCAGATGGTCCGCGAGGACGTCTCCTTCACGGCGGTCAAGAAGAAGGAGAAGAAGGAGAAGGCGGCGGTCGCCGCCCGGCTCAAGGGCGAGCGCGCGGACCCCACCGAGGTGCGGGTCGACGTCTACAACGGCGGCGCGGCCACCGGCTCGGCGCAGACCACGCTGACCTGGCTCCAGAACACCCAGGGCGTCCTGAAGTCCACGCAGTTGGGCAACGCCCCCGAGGAACTGGCCAAGACCACCGTGGAGTACGGCGAGGAGGAGGCCCCGCAGGCCCGCGCGCTCGCCGACATGATGGGGCTGCCGGCCTCGGCGCTGAAGCCGGGCGAATCCGTGAGCAACTCTCAGGGGCTCCCGGCGGTCAAGCTCACACTGGGCCGCGACTTCAAGGGCGCGGGCATACCGCTCGTCGCCCCGAAGGAAGCCCCCAAGGGCGTGAACAAGGTCAGCGCGGACAAGACCGTCTGCGCGAAGTGATCCACCGTCGCATCCGCCCCGGCCGCTCACCACGGCCGGGGCGGCTCTCGGGCGTGCGGTGCGAGGTGGGGAGGGCACGACATGGGCTCAGCACGGTCGGAGGGCGGTCCCGAACGGGATCAGGACCCCGCCGGGGCACTGGGGTGGGACGAGGGACTGTACGAGGGCCGGGACGCGGCGGTGGAGACCGGCCGGGCCAAGGTGCCCGGCCAGCGCGGTGCCGGTGACGCCGGGGGCGCGGACGGCGAGGGCGAGACGGAGCCGGAGGACCCCGACGAACAACCGGACCGGGACTCCGGCACGCCCGTGGGCGTACCGGAGCAACCAGGTCCGCCCGCCGGGGAGTCGGGGCCCGGCAGACGCAGACCCGAGGCCGGCGGAGAGCGGGACGCACCCGAGGACGCGCCCGAGGAGGCCCCTGACGAGGCCCCCGGGGACGCGTCCGGGGAGGCCCCCGAGGAGGCAGACGCGGAGGCGGCGGCGAAGCCCCGCAAGCCCAAGCGCCGCAAGCGCCGCATCCTCGCCTGGACGGCGGCCGGGCTGGCGCTGACCCTGGTGGCGGCGGGCACGGCGGGCTGGTTCTACTACCAGCACCTCAACGACAACCTGGACCGCAAGCCGCTGCACATCGGCAAGTCCCGCGCCCCCGAGCCGACCCCGAACGCGGCCGGGCAGACGCCGCTGAACATCCTGCTGATCGGCTCGGACGCCCGCGACTCCGAGGAGAACCAGCGGCTCGGCGGCGCCCGGGAGACCTTCGGCGGCCCGGCCCTCGCCGACGTGCAGATGCTGCTCCACCTCTCGGCGGACCGCTCCCACATGTCGGTGATCAGCATGCCCCGGGACACCCTGCTGAAGATCCCGGAGTGCACCGACCCGGAGTCCGGCAAGGTCTACCCGGCGACCGTCGGCACCCGGATGACCAACCAGACGCTGATGCGCGGCGGCCCCGGCTGCACCGTGGCGACCTGGGAGGAGCTGACCGGCATCCGGATCGACCACTTCATGATGGTCGACTTCGCCGGCGTCGTCTCGATGGCCGACGCGATCGGCGGCGTACCCGTCTGCGTCGACGCCAACCTGCACTCGCGGACCTCCGACGGCAAGGGCTCCGGCCTCAAGCTGAAGAAGGGCACCACGGAGATCAAGGGCGAGGACGCGCTGGCCTGGCTGCGGACCCGCTACGGCTTCGGCGACGGCTCGGACATAGCCCGGGCCAAGGCCCAGCACATGTACATGAACTCCCTGGTGCGCAAGTTGCGCGAGAACACCGGGCTGAGCAGCCCCAACAAGCTCCGGAACCTGGCCGAGGAGGCCACCGAGGCACTGACCGTCGACGAGGAACTCGCCTCGGTCGCCGAGCTGTACGCGCTGGCCGAGGAGTTGAAGAAGGTCGCGCCCAACCGGACCACCATGGCGACGATGCCGTGGATCTGGTCGCCCTCCGACCACAACCGGGTGGAGCCGAAGCCGGACGACGCCGAGCAGCTGTTCCGCCTGGTCCGCGAGGACATCGCGCTGGACGGCCGGGACGGGGACGGCGCCTCGCCCTCCCCGTCCGAGGACGAGACCTCCGAGGACCCGGCCGACGACCCGGCCGACATCGCCGTCCTGGTCCGCAACGGCACCGGCTCCCCCGTCGCCGCCCCGGTCTCCGGCCGCGCCTCCGACCTCGTGAAACTCCTCACCGAGGCCGGGTTCACCCGCGCCACCGCCGACCAGAACCAGGTGGAGAACCGCGAGGAGACCGCGATCCTCTACCCCAGCGCCGAGCTGGAGGGCGACGCCCAGTCGGTCGCCGAGGCGCTGGGGATGCCGCTGGGCACCGTCCGCAAGTCCGCCGAGGTCTCCGGGGTGACGCTGGAGATCGGCGCCGACTGGACCGAGGGCGACACCTTCCCGAAGCCGAAGAAGGGCGACAACGAGCCCCCGGACTCCGCCGAGGCCCTCAACGGCTCCGACGACACCGCCTGCATGGAGGTCGACCCGGCCTTCACCTGGTGACCCCGGCGGGGCACGCGACCGCACCACGACGACCAGGTACGAGGGGCCGTACCGCCCGATGGGGGCGGTACGGCCCCTCCGGCGTGCGGGCGCTCGCCGGACGTGGCGTTACCGCGAACGGGGGACACCGGCGCGTGCCGTCCGGCCCGCTCCCCCGGTCTGTAAGTCATATCTGCTTACCGTTCGGGGCACCCGTCCGCTCCCGTCCCGACCGACCCGTCGCCTGTTCCCCCGCCCGTGCCCGCCACGCGGAGGTGTCCCCCGTGCCCACGCCGTCCCGCCCCCGAGCCCGCGCCCCCCGTCCCCCCGCCCGCCGTCGGCCCGTCCCGCCCGGCCGAGGGCGCCACCGCCGCCGGACCGGCTGGGCGGTGCGCGCGGTGACGGCCCTGTCCGTCGCCGTGCTCGCCTCCTCCGGGGTCGGGCACGCGGTGATGTCGGGGCTGGACAGCGGCATCGAGCGGGTCGACCCGTTCAAGGACATGAAGAACCGGCCCGAGGCCGGACGCGGCCTGAACATCCTGCTCGCCGGGACCGACGGCCGCGACACCATCACCGAGGAGCAGCGCCAGGCGTACCGGCTCGGCGGCAAGCCCTGCCACTGCACCGACACCCTGATGCTGCTCCACCTCTCGGCGGACCACTCCCGGGTCAGCGTGGTCAGCCTGCCGCGGGACAGCTACGCGATGATGCCGCCGCACACCGACCGCACCTCGGGCGAGGAGCACCGGCCGCACCCGGTCAAGCTGAACGCCGCCTACGCGGAGGGCGGGCCGGAGCTGACCGTGCGGACGGTCGAGAAGATGACCGAGGTGAAGATCGACCACTACGTGGAGGTCGACTTCACCAGCTTCATGGAGACCGTCGACGCGGTCGGCGGCGTGGAGATCTGCACCGTCCGCCGTCTCAAGGACTCCTACACCGGCCTCGACCTGGCCCCGGGCCCGCACCGCCTCGACGGCGGCCAGGCCCTCCAGTACGTCCGCTCCCGCCACCTCGACGGCACCGGCGACCTCAGCCGGATGCAGCGCCAGCAGCGTTTCCTCGCCGCGCTCACCGCCGAGGTCACCGGCAGCGGGGTGCTGCTCAACCCGGTGCGGTTCCGCGAGGTGGCCCAGTCCGTGCTGGGCTCGCTGCGGGCCGACAGCGGCTTCACCACGGAGCGGATGCTCGACCTGGGCAAGGCGATGCGGGGGTTCACCCCGGCCTCCGCCGAGTTCACCTCGGTCCCGGTCCAGGAGGAGGCCCGCGAGGTGCCGGGGATCGGGAACACCCTGGTCTGGAAGGCCAAGGAGGCCAAGCGGATCTTCGGCGCGCTCCGCGAGGACCGCCCGCTCGCCGACCACGACTCCGCGCGGCCGAAGGCGACGGTGGTGGACGTGCCGCCCGAGCAGATCCGCGTCCAGGTGGAGAACGGCACCCCGCGCCAGGGCCTCGGTGCCCAGGCCGACCGGGCGCTGCGCGCCACCGGCTTCGGCACCAGCGGCCAGGCGGTCGACGCCGCCGACCGCGCCACCGCCCGGACCACCGTCCTCTACGACCCCCGCTGGGACCGCTCGGCGCGTACGGTGGCCGCGGCCTTCCCCGGCGCGGAGGTGAAGGCGGCGCCCGGGCAGGGCGGGACGCTGCGGGTCGTGCTGGGCGCCGACTTCACCGAGGTGCACCCCGTCCGCGCGGAGGACCCGCCGGAGGGCGCCACCGGCGCGCTCCGGGGCGACGAGGTCACCTGCCCCCGGCCCGAGGCCGCCGGAAAGGCGTGAATCCGGTCATGGTCGCGCCCGCCGCCCGGGGTCCGGCCGAGGTTCAGTCGTCCGCGTCGAGCCCCTCGGCGGCGCGCTGCTCGCGCAGGTCGAGGATGGCGCGGCGGCGGGCCAGCCGGTGGGTGCGGCGGATCTGCGCCTCCTGGTAGCGGCGCTTGTCGCGCTCGGTCTCCGGGATGACCGGCGGGACCTGGCGGGGCTTGCCGTCGGCGTCGACGGCGGTGAAGACGAGGTAGGCGGTGCCGACCTGCTGGGCCGGGGTCGAGTCGTTCCACCGCTCGGCCACCACGCGCACGCCGACCTCCATGGAGGAGCGGCCGGTCCAGTTGACCTGGGCGCGGACGTGCAGGAGGTCGCCGACCCGCACCGGCATGAGGAAGGCCATCTCGTCCATGGAGGCGGTGACGGCGGGCCCCTCGGAGTGGCGTCCGGCGACGGCACCGGCCGCGTCGTCCACCAGTTTCATGATCACGCCGCCGTGCACCGTCCCGAGGAGGTTGGTGTCGTTGTGCGTCATGATGTGCGAAAGCGTCGTTCGGGAAGCTGAGGTGGGCTTGCCGGGAATCTCCGATTCCGGGACGCGGGCCGGGTCTGTCATGGGGTCCACTGTATGTCGCACCCGCTCACCTGCTCGAATGCATCAGCTTCGCAACAGCCCTGGCCGGATTGCGGCACCCCTCTGTCTGGGGGTCCCCCGGACGGCGCACACTGTCACGCATGAATGACTGGCCCGCCGGGCGCGACGAGCAGCCCAGATACGGGCGGGGCAGCGGCTCCGCCCGACCCGAGAGTGCCCGCGCCATGCCGCACGTGCGCCGCCGCCAGGCACCGCCCCCGGCGGCGCCCCCGCGCACCACGGTTCCGCCGCAGCCCCAGTACGGCCGTCCGGGTGGCCGGGACGACTACGACGACGGCTACAACACCGGACAGGTGTACGGCGGCGGTGGCGGCGGCCGGGGTGGCGGCGGTTACCAGGACGGCCCCGGCGGCCCCGGCGGACGGCGCCCGGCGCCGAACTGGGGCCGGCGCGTCAAGGTGGGCCTCATCACCTTCCTCGTCGCGGCCCTGGTGGTCAGCGTCGGCACGTACATGTGGGCCAGCTCCAAGCTGCGCGGTGAGGTCGACCTCGCCAAGGTCATCGAGCGGCCCGAGGAGGGCGAGGGGACCAACTACCTCATCGTCGGCTCCGACAGCCGCGACGGCATGACCGACGACGACAAGAAGCGCCTGCACACCGGCTCCGCCGAGGGCAAGCGCACCGACTCGATGATGATCCTGCACGTCGGGTCCAACGGGAACACGATGGTCTCGCTGCCGCGTGACTCCGAGGTCGAGATCCCGTCGTTCAAGGGCTCCGAGTCCGGCAAGCTCTTCCCGGCGCAGGGCCGCCGCGTCAAGCTCAACGCCGCCTACGCCGAGGACGGCCCCGAGCTGCTGGTCCGCACCGTGGAGTACAACACCGGCCTGCGCATCGACCACTACGCGGAGATCGGCTTCGGCGGCTTCGCCAACATCGTGGACGCGCTCGGCGGCGTCGAGATGGACATCCCGAAGGCGTTCAAGGACAAGAAGTCCGGCGCCGACTTCCAGGCGGGCAAGCAGACCCTCGACGGCGAGCAGGCGCTCGCCTTCGTCCGTACCCGGTACGCCTTCGCCGGCAGCGACCTGGACCGCACCAAGAACCAGCAGAAGTTCCTGGCGACCCTGGCCAACCAGGCGGCCACCCCGTCCACCGTGCTGAACCCGTTCCGGCTCTACCCGACGCTCGGCGCGGGCCTGGACACCCTCATCGTCGACAAGGACATGGGCCTGTTCGACCTGGCCAGCATGTTCTGGGCGATGAAGGGCCTGACCGGCGGCGAGGGCACCTCGATGAACATGCCGATCTCCGGCTCCAACGGCGGCAACCTCGTCTGGGACAAGGCCAAGAAGGACCAGCTCATGCAGCAGCTCCGCAACGACGAGAAGGTCACCGTCACGGAGTGAGCCCCGGGCCGTACCCCTCACCCGTACGGCTCCCCCGCGCATCCGCCGCGCCCCCGGCGCCTGAAGCTGGGGGCGCGGTGTCGTCCGGACACCGCAGGGCCAGACGAAGGGGCGCGCACGATGGGGCAGCGATCCGGCGGCAAGGGGACGGGGGCCGTCCACTGGCTCTTCGGCGACCAGCTCGGCCCGCACTTCCTCACCCCCGGCGAGGACGGGCCGCACCGGGACACCCCGCTGATGATGATCGAGTCCCGCGCGGTGTTCCGGCGCCGCCGCTTCCACCGCGCCAAGGCCCACCTCGTCCTCTCCGCGATGCGCCACCGCGCCGCCGAGCTGGGCGACCGCGTCACGTACGTGAAGGCCGGGACGTACCGTGAGGGCCTGCGGAAGGCGGCCGGGGAGCGCCCCGTCACCGTCCACCATCCCACCTCCCGCGCCGCCCTCGCCCTGGTCGACGCCCTCCCCCAGGTCACGGTGCTGCCCGCGCGGGGCTTCCTCGTCGGCCACCAGGAGTTCGCCGACTGGGCGGAGGGCCGGGGCGGGCGCGCGCTGCGCCAGGAGGACTTCTACCGCCGCACCCGCGCCGCCCACGACCTCCTCATGGAGGGCGACCGCCCCGCCTCGGGCCGCTGGAACCTCGACCACGACAACCGCGAACCCCCGCCCCGCGACGCCGGGGCCCTGGACGTCCCCGCCCCCTACCGCCCCCGCGAGGACGCCATCGACGAGGAGGTGCGCCACGACCTCGACCGCTGGGAACGCTCCGGCGAGGTCACCTTCGTCGGCCGCGACGGCCCCCGCCGCTTCCCCGCCACCCGCCGCGAGGCCCTGAACGCCCTGCGCCGCTTCGTCTCCGACCGCCTCGCCACCTTCGGCCCGTACGAGGACGCCATGCTCACCGCCGACCCGGTGATGAGCCACAGCCTCCTCTCCTCCTCCCTCAACCTCGGCCTGCTCGACCCCGCCGAGTGCGTCGAGCGGGCCGAGGCCGCCTGGCGGGCCGGGGAGGCACCGCTCAACAGCGTCGAGGGGTTCGTCCGCCAGATCGCCGGCTGGCGCGAGTACATCTGGCACCTCTACTGGCACTTCGGCGAGGAGTACCGCACCACCAACGCGCTGGGCCACCACGCCCCGCTCCCCGACTGGTGGTCCGACCTGGACGCCGACGCGGTCACCGCCCACTGCCTCTCCACCGTCCTCGCCCAGCTCCGCGACACCGGCTGGACCCACCACATCCCCCGCCTGATGGTCCTCGGCAACTACGCCCTCCAGCGCGGCTGGGACCCCGCCGCCCTCACCGACTGGTTCCACCGCTGCTTCGTCGACGGCTACGACTGGGTGATGCTCCCCAACGTCCTCGGCATGTCCCAGTACGCCGACGGCGGCCGCATGACCACCAAGCCCTACGCCTCCGGGGGCGCCTACCTGAACCGCATGAGCGACTACTGCTCCCCGTGCGCCTACCGCCCCGACCACCGCACCGGCGACCGGGCCTGCCCCTACACCGCCGGCTACTGGAGCTTCGTCCACCGCCACCACGAACGCCTCGTCCACAACCCGCGCACCGCCCAGGCCGCCCGGGGCATGGAACGGCTGAAGGACCTGGACGAGGTGCTGGGGCAGGAGCGGGAGCGGGGGGACGCGGCGCCGTAGGGCAGGCGATCAGCGAGGAATCTCGGCCCACACGGCTTTCCCCAGCGGGATGTCCTCCACGCCCCACCTCCCCTCGCACAACGCGTCGAGCACCAGTAGCCCACGGCCCCGGCTCCGCGCCTCGGACCGGGGACGCCTGCGCGGCCGGCGGCGTACCGGGTCGTGCACCTCGACGCGGGTACGCCGGTCGTCGGCCCCGATGACGACGCGGAAGAAGTCCCCCGGCTCGGTGCCGTACCGGATGGCGTTGCCCGCCAGCTCGCAGGCGACCAGGACCACGGTGTTGACGTGCTCCTCGGCTGCCTCCGGAACGTGGTGCGCCAGGTACTCGGCGACGAACCGGCGGGCGGCGCGCGCCGACTGCGGCTCGCCGGCCAGCACCAGGATCGGGGGCGGCCCCTCGGCGGGGTGGCAGCAGATGTCGGTAGTGAGCGAGGGTGATGTGCCTCTGGCTCGGGTGACACGGCATGTCAGCTCACGGCAGACTTTCGAGCAGCACTTGAGCACAGTGAGGGGGACCACGTGAGCGCACCGACCGTGCGTCGCAGGCGACTTGGCGCCAAGCTCCGCACCCTGCGCGGCGAACTCACCCTGGAGGAAGTCGCTGAGGCCTCGGGCGGCCTCTTCGTCACCTCGAAGCTCTCCCGCATAGAGACCGCCAAGAGCGCCGCCAAGGCCAAGGACGTGGAAACCCTCCTCGACCTGTACGCCTCCCTCGGCCGCGAGGTCAGCGACGAACTCCGCTCCGCCCTCGTCACCCTCACCAAGGAGGCGTCACAGCGGGGCTGGTGGCACTCGTACCGGGGTGTGCTCAGCCCCGTACACGCGGATCTGATCAGCCTGGAGTCAGAGGCGGAGTCGATCCTTTCCTGGCAGGTGGGTGCCATTCCGGGGCTGCTGCACACCGCCGAGTACGCTCGCGAGATCATTCGCGCGACCGCGATGTCCGAAGCTCTGGAAGCCCGCGTCGATGCGTTGGTGGAAGTCCGCCTCGCTCGTCAGGCCGTTCTCACTCGTGAGGACCCGGTCAGCCTGTGGGCGATCATCGCCGAACACGCCTTGCGCTCCAGTTCCCAGACGGACGGAGCCATGCGTGAGCAACTGGGGCGCCTTCTCTCCATGGGCAAGCGCCCTAATGTCAACATCCAGGTGCTGCCTTCCGACGCACCTCTGCACGTCGGCCAGCTCGGGTCCTTCACCTTGCTCGGCTTCGGCCCCCACCCGGACCTCGATGTCGTCCACACCGAAAGCCTGACCTCCGCTTTGTACGTGGAAGAGCGCGACAAGGTGGCAGCGCACCGGGACGCCTGGCAGCGCCTCACTTCTGCCGCTGCCTCTGTGGACGCGTCGGCGGACCTGATCACCCAGATAAGGAAGAAGCTATGAGCCACGTCAACGACGCCTCCACCCTCCCCGTGACCTGGTGGAAGTCCACGTACTCCGACACCGGCGCCCAGTGCGTCGAATGCGGCATCGTCTCCCCCACCACCGTCGCCGTCCGCGACAGCAAGCACCCCCAGGGCCCGGCCCTGCTGTTCTCGGCCGCCGCCCTGTCCGCGTTCGTCGAGGGTGTCGTCGCGAGCTGACCCTGTGACGCGCTTCGGCCCGCTCCCCGCATACGCGAGGGGCGGGCCGGTGTCGTGGCGGGGGCCTCAGTCGCCGCGGAGCGGGATGGTGCCGCGGGGGCCGCGTTGCTGGAAGACGGCCGGGTCGGCGCCGGACGGGGCGGGGCGGGGGACGCCCCGGCGCAGGGGGATGGTGCCCCGGCCGCTGAGGGCGGTGCGCCAGCGGCCCAGGTCCGGGCGGGAGCCGGCCGCTCCGGCCGCCTGGCGCCACAGGGGGGCGAGCTGGCCGGCGCGGCGGTCGTCCAGGGTTCCGGGCACGAGGGTCAGGGGCTCGCCGGGGCGGATGAGCGGGTCGCGGCAGAGGATGCGGCCGATCATCAGGGCCGCCTTGTAGCGGTCGCTGTCGACGGAGGCGGGGAGTCCGGCGGGGGCCAGCGGGTCGTGCCAGTCGGGGGTGTCGGCCTGGTCGAGGACCGGGTCCTGGCCGCCGGCGCGGATGCCGTCGCAGTCCAGGAGGTGGACGGCGGGCTCGGGGGCGAGGCTCCACAGGACGTTGGCGTGCGAGAGGTCGCCCACCACCAGCCCCAGCCCGTGCAGCCACTCCAGGAGGGAAACGACCTGGACCACCAGGTCGAGGCGCTGGGCCGGGACCGGCTGCGGCACGGCGCTCCAGGCGGCCTTGGCCTCCCTGAGCAGGTACGACAGCTCGATGAGCTTGCCGTCGCCCTTCGACGTCGTCCAGGTCATCGCCTCCGGCGCCCGGTGCATGAGGAACCCGGTGACGCGCCCGCCGTCGGTCACCCGGCAGAGCGGCCACGCGGCCTGCCGGTCGAGCCGGTCCCGTTCGGCCGGGGCCATCTCCTGGCGGACCCGGACCAGGTGCGTGAGGGCGTCCCCGCGCACCTTGTGGGGCTCCCGGTACTCCTTGTAGAGCAGGCGCCCGGGGCCGCCCGCCTCGAAGACCTCGCCCTGCCCGCCGTCGCCGACCCGGGCGAACCGCTTCACCTGGTGGAGGGCGAGGTCCTCCCCGTCGTGCACGGTCATCGGGCGGGGCCTTCCCACAGGACGACGGCGCTGCGGTCGTCGTCGTAGGACTTCACCCGGTACTGGAGCTGCCAGAGGAAGTCCGCCGGTCCGGGCACGCGCTCCGGGGACCAGGCGCGCGCCAGGAAGCGTGCCGTGTCCTGGTCGCCGGCGAGCGGGGTGGAGAGGCCGTCGGTGCAGACCACCAGGACGTCGCCGGGGCGGGTGCTGATCAGGGTGGCGACCGGCTCGCGGGTGGTGGGCAGGGCCGGGGTGCGGGTGTCGATGACGGCGCCGTCCCCCTCCTCCGTGGCGCCGAGGGCCGTGTCCCACCGGCCCTCGCGCAGCAGCGCGGTGCCGCCGTCGCCGAGGGTGAGCAGGCCCCGGACACGCACCTCCGGGTCGAGCGGGACGACGAGCAGGCGGAGCGTGGTGGCGAACTCCGAGGGCCGGCGCCCGTACCGCTCGGCCTCGTGCCGCAGCAGCGTCGCCACCTCGGCGGTGGCCTGGCGCGCCAGGGCCGTGAACCCGGGGAGGTCGCTCTCGGCGACGGCCGCCGCGAGCGGCCCCGCCACCCGGTCCAGGGCGCCCGCCGCGAGGGCGCACGCCTTCTGCGACCCGACGTGCGAGAGCGGTGCGGAGCCGACCCCGTCGGCCACCCCCAGCACCAGCAGTTCCGACTCCCCCGAGCCGATCCTGGCCACGCAGACGGAGTCCTGGCGCGGCTCGGCCTGGTAGCGGTGCGAGTCGCCGCGCACCGAGGCGGCCCGGACGGTGAGCGCCCCGTGCTCCGCCCCGTCCACCACGATGTCGGGGACCAGGGCACCCTCGATCCCGGCGCTCGGCACGGCGGGGGCCGCCTGCGGGACGGGCCGGTACAGGGGCGGCTTGGGGCCGCCGTGCCAGGGTTCGCCCAACTCGGGCAGGGCGGGCCCGGCTTCGGGCTCCGGGGTGGGAGCGGAGGCCGCCGGGGGTCCGGGTTCCGGCGCGGGCGGCCGGGGAGGCCCGGCCTCCTCCGGCAGCGGGCCCGCCGGGTCCTGGCGCGGGGGCGCGTACGCCGGGGCGGGGGCGTACGCCGGGGCCGGCGGGGCCTCGCCGGGGTGGACCGGACGCCAGGGGCTTCCCTGGGCCGGTACCGAGGGGGCGGCGGCCTCGCCCGCCGGGACGGCGGGGCCGCTCTCCCGCAGGATCGCCTCGTTCTGACGGAACGTGGCGTCCAGGCCGTCGGCTTCCTCGGGCTCGTACGCGGTGGGCTCGGGCATCTCAGACCTTGTCGAGGGTGACGGTTTCGAAGCCGGGGACCTTCTCCTCGACCGCGAGGGTGAAGTCCGAACTGCCGTCGCTGGAGATGCTGGAGGCGGAGCGGACGATGGAGCGGGTCAGGCTGGAGGCGAACTCGCGCAGCGCCTGGGCGGGCGAGACGCTGTTGTCCTTCTGGATGAAGGCCCGGAAGTTGGCGACCTGCCCGATGATCTGCGCCTCGGCGTCCCCGATGCCGAAGGCGATGATCTTCGGCGCGTACCGCGAGTTGAGGAGTTCGCGGTGGGCGGTGGGCCAGTCCTCGTCGGTCGGGATGCCGTCGGAGAGGAAGAAGGCGACCGGCCGGTACACCTCGTGGCCCTGGGCCTTCAGCTCGGCCACGTCCTTCTCGACGGAGCGCAGCAGGGTGCGGAAGGCCGTGCCGTAGTCGGTCAGTCCGCCGGCGGAGAGGGCCGGTACCTCGTCGATGTCGCTCAGGTCGACGAGCGGCTGGAGGACGCTGGCGTCGTCCGAGAAGCCGATCAGGCAGAACCGGGTCTTGTCGGCGACGGTCGGGTTGGTGCTGATCTCGTGGTGCAGGTCGGGCAGGGCCCGGTTGATGGCGTCGATGGGATCGCCGGTCATCGAGCCGGACTCGTCGCACAGCAGGTAGAAGGGAAGGATCTGCACGGTGTACCTCCGTGGCTGCTCGGATGGGGACGGGGCCCTCCCGGCGGGCGCCGGGGCGCGGGAGCGTTCAGTAGGTGTAGAAGTAGATCTCGACCGAGGCGTGTCCGGCGGCACCGCCCTTCCAGAAATCGCGCCGGGTCGTCTTCTCGAACATGTCCGGACGGGCCTTCGTCAGCGTGGAGTTGACCCGCCGGGCGTAGGCCTGGCCGCCGCCCGGGTCGGGGTGCCGGCCGAAGGTGAGGACGATGGCCGCCTGCCGTCCGGCGTACCGCTTCGTCGCCGCCCGGAGCTTCTTCTCCAGGCCCGCGCGGTCACCGTAGTCCGCGTCGACGGTGAGCGTGACCGGTTCGCGGCTGACCGAGCGGGGTCCCTTCGGCCGGGGCTTGCCGGTCTCGGTCGCCGTGGCGGAGGGGCTGGGCCCGGGCGAGGGCACGGCCTTGGCCGCCTGCGGGTCCCCGCGGTCCCCGAGGGCGACCAGCGCGAGCACCAGGAGCATGTCGGCGAAGAGCCACCCCGCGAGGTGCAGCGGCCGGAACCGGCGGCGCCTCATCGGGCGTCGCCCGGCGCCCCGGCGGGCAGCGCGGCGGGCGCCTTCTTCGCGGGCTCCCGCCCGGCGGGCTCCGGCGGCGGGCCGGGCGGGTACTCCTGGAGCGCCTCGGTCAGTTCTGCGAACCGGTCCGCCGTGCGGCGCAGCGCCGCGGTCTGCTCGGCGAGCTGCCGCAGCGCGGCCCCGGCCGCCTCGTCGGCCGCCGCCGACCGTTCGGCGTAGGAGTCGAGCCGGGAGAGGAGCCGGGCGGTGACGTCGGCGGAGACCTCGATGCCGGTGGTGAAGGACTGCTGGGCCGCCGCCAGCGCGCCCGCCGAGTCCTCGACGCGTTCGGCGGCGGCGCCGATCCCCTCGTGCAGCTCCTTCTGGCCGCCGCGCACCTCGCCGAGGGCGCCCCCGATCCCGTCGCCGCTCTCGCGTACGGCCTTCTCGATCTGGCCGGCGGCCCGCTCCAGGGGGCGGACGGAGGTGTCGACGGCGCTCAGGGCGGTCTCCGCGCCCCGGACCGCCGTCTCCACGGAGGCGGCGGCCGCCCCCAGCTCCGTCTGGACGCGTACCGCGTCCTGGCCGAGCCGGCGCAGGGTGGCGGCGGACTCGGTGAGTTCGGCGGCGAACCGCAGCGGGGAGGTGCGCCGGTGTTCGCCGAGGTACAGCTGGGTGCGGGAGAGCGTCACCGTGAGGCGGCCCAGGACGTCCTCGGTGGCGCGGCGGCCCCGCTCCTCGCGCCGGTCCACGGCGGCGCCGCGCGCCCCGTGCACCAGGGCGAGTGCGAGCAGCACCACGATGACGGCGGTGGCGCCGAGCGCGACGGAGCCGAAGGTGTGCACCCCCGACAGGTGGCCCTCGAAGCCGGTCTGCCAGAGCTGGAGGAAGGGGCGGGCGGCCGCGGCGGGGCGTTCGGCGACCAGCTCCTGGTAGGCGCGGGACGCCTGGGTGAGGCCGTACCAGCTGAGGACCAGCGGCAGGAAGACGAAGGCGCCGAGCCCGGCCTCCAGCCAGGCCCAGGCCCGGTGCTCCTCGGGGCTGCGGGTGGCGGCGGCGACGGACTCGGGGCGGACGAAGGTGTGCAGCAGGTCGACCTCGGCCCACCGGTCGAGCCGGTTCCCGTCCTGGTCGGAGACGGCTTCCGCGAGGTGTTCCAGTTCGGCCTGCCGGGTGGCCAGCGCCGGTTCGGCGGCCAGCTTCTTCAGCGACCTGCCCAGCCTGCGGCTGTCGGTCAGTTCTCCGGTCATCCTCTGCAACCCCCCGGCAGCCGCGTCGCGGGGGCGCCCCCGTGCTGTGCGGTGCGCGTCCGCGCCCCGCTCCCCCGGCCGGCGGCACATCCCCCTCTGCCACCGGGACGGCACAGCATAGTGCAGCTGTCACCGATCGCTTACACTCCGCCAGAGTCGTGGAATCTTCGTCAACACGACGGTATGGGGGCCGGGTTGAGCAGCGACGGGCGCGAACGGAAGACCATCAGGCTGCGCCCCGGGGGCGCGGAGAGCCCCGCGCGCCGTACGGGTGCGCCGGGCGCGGAACAGCAGCCCCCGCCCGCCGCCGACGCGGCGCGGGAGGCCGCGGAACGGCGCCGCCGGGCGGCCCTCGCCAAGGAGGTCCGCCTCACCCGCGCCGAGCCCGCCGCCCGGCTCGGCGGCGGCGGTCTCCTCCAGGTCAACCTCAACTGGTCGGCGCGGGCCGAGGCCGACGTCGACCTCTGCGCACTGGCCGAGTTCACCGACGGGACGCTCCAGGTGGTGCAGGCCCTCGGCGACGCCTTCGGCCGGCTCGACGCCTGGCCGTACATCGCCCTCGACCACGACGACCGCAGCGGCGCCAGCGCCGACGGGGAGACCCTGCGGGTCAACCTCGACCACCACCACCTCTTCCGCCGCCTGCTCTTCTTCACCTACCTCTACGAGGGCTCCGTCTCCTTCCGGGAGCTGGGCGCCTCGGTGACGGTCAGCGGCACGGCGGGCACCTTCCGCATTCTCCTGGACGACGCCCCGGCCACCGCCGCGGGGTGCGCCGTGGCCCTCACCGAGTCCGACGGCACCGGCCTGACCGTGCGCCGCGAGGTCCGCTGGTTCGACGGCCACCCCGAACTCGGCATCCACCAGCTGGTCGACCAGGCGTACGGCTTCGGCCTCTCCTGGACGCGGATGGACAAGCCGCCCCGGCTCGGCTGACGCCCGGAAGACACCCGCCCTTCGCCCGGGCGGGGACCGGAACACGACCGGTTCCCGCCCGGACCGCCCCGGCTCAGCGCCGCGTCACCACGTGGTGCTTGTCCGGGACGCAGTGGGTCATGGTCAGCCCCGTGACGTCGCGGGGCGGGTTGTCGCCGAGGCGGCCGAGGCGGACGCGGTCCTCCTCGGTGAGGGTCTGGCCGGGCAGCGGCGCCATGTGGGCGACGTCGGAGGGGGCGATGCCGATGCCCTCGCCGACCCGCAGCCCCAGCTCGTTGTCGGCCATCAGGCAGTGCCAGATCATCCGCTCCTGGACGGGCCGGGTGCACTGGGCGAACAGGTCGGTGAAGTTCTTGACCAGGTCGTCCTGCTCCCACTCCTCCATGAGCTGGAAGCGCTGACCGGCCTGGAGGTAGTCGTTGGTGCGCGGGATGCGGGCCCGGGTCAGGCGCCCCTGGAGCACCGGGCCCTCCTCGTCCCGCGTCGGGTACTCGGCCTCGCGCAGCCCGCCCATGATCGAGGGCTCGTAGTTGACCTCGGGGTTCTCCCCGTCGGGCCCGTTCTCGTACGCCATCTGGCCGTCGCGCTGGTTGGTGGCGACGGGGGCCTTGGGCTGGTTGACCGGGAGCTGGAGGTAGTTCGGGCCGACCCGGTACCGCTGGGTGTCGCTGTACGAGAAGGTGCGGCCGACCAGCATCTTGTCGTCGGAGAAGTCGAGCCCGTCGACGAGGACGCCGGTGCCGAAGGCGGCCTGCTCGTTCTCGGCGAAGTAGTTGCCGGGGACCCGGTCGAGCACCATCCGGCCGACCGGCCTGGGCGGGAAGTCCTGCTCGGGCCAGGTCTTGGTGTCGTCCAGCGGGTCGAAGTCCAGCTCGGGGTGGTCGTCGTCGGACATCATCTGGACCCGCAGCTCCCACTCCGGGTAGTCGCCGCGCCCGATGGCCTCGTACAGGTCCTTGGTGGCGTGGCCGAGGTCGTCGGCCTGGACGTTGGCCGCGTCCTCCTCGGTCATCGAGGCGACCCCCTGCTTGGGCACCCAGTGGTACTTGACCAGCACCGTGCCGCCCTCGGCGTCCACCCACTTGTACGTGTTGACGCCGAAGCCCTGCATGTGGCGGTAGTCGGCCGGGATGCCGCGCGGGCTGAAGAGGTTGACCAGCATGTGCATGGCCTCCGGGGTCTGCGACATGAAGTCGAAGATCCGGGCCGGCTTCTGCTCGTGCGAGACCGGGTCGGGCTTGAGGGAGTGGATCACGTCGGGGAACTTGATGGCGTCCCGGATGAAGAAGACCCCCAGGTTGTTGCCGACGAGGTCCCAGTTGCCGTCCTCGGTGTAGAACTTCACGGCGAACCCGCGCGGGTCCCGCGCCGCCTCGGAGGAGTCCCGCCCCCCGATCACCGTCGAGAACCGCACGGCCACATCGGTCCGCTTCCCCGCCTCCTGGAAGAGCTTGGCCCGCGTGTACCGGCTGATCGGCTCGTCGCCCCACTTCCCGTACGCCTCGAAGAACCCGAAGGTCGTCACCCCACGCGCGTGCACCACCCGCTCCGGGATCCGCTCCCGGTCGAAGTGGCTGATCTTCTCCAGGAACTGGTAGTTCTCCAGCGTGGCGGGCCCCCGGGCCCCCACCGTCCGCTGATTCTGGTTGTCGTAGACGGGATGGCCCTGCCGGTTGGTCAGGTAGGGACGGTCCTTGTTGGCGGGCTCGGTCACGGCTACGGCTCCTTGATCGCGCGGTGCTGGCCACGCGAGGGTTCCCCTGAGCCCCGCCCGCCTCGCCGGGCGCGCCGGAATTCCCCCGTCCGCCGCGCCGGGAGTACCCGGACGTGGTGACCGGCGAGGGCCAGCTGCCCGGTTTCCCGTTCCGTCAACCGTGATCGCTTGACCCGCGCCCCCGGCCATCGGGAGCATCGACTCGGACGCCAGGCACAGCCTGCGGCAGGGGAAGGGACCACCGTATGAAGACCACCAAGCTGGTCCGCGAAACCCTGGTCGAGATCCCGGCAGAACATCTCCGGAAGGCCATGCGTGAAAAGCTCATCTGATTCCCTCGGCGATCTTTTCGACTCATTCCAGCAGGAGGCGTTCCGCCTGGAAACCCTGGACGACTACAGCCGGTCGGGGAACGTCGACGCCTATCACGCCTACCTGGCCGGGGAGCCGCAGCCCGCCGGCTACAACGCCGACTGGGTGGACGAAGTCCGTTCCCACACCGAGAACGGGAAGCGGATCCGCCGAGTGCACATTCTGTCGCGCCCACTGACGGAATACCTTCGATTCGAACTCGGCTGGGGCTACCGGAAGAACATGACCGGCGGCGAAGAGTTCTTCATCCTCGACGTCACGAACAGGCCCAACCCCCTCCCCGGCGTCCCGGACTTCTGGTGCTTCGACTCCGAGTCCGTGGCCGTCATGAGGTACGACGACACGGGGAGGTATCTGGGCTCGGACGTGCCGGCCCCGGAACGAGCGGCGGAGTTCATCAGGTATCGCGACACGGCGCTCAGCCACGCTGAACCGTTCACCGCATGGTGGGCCGAGCACGAGGCGTGAACAGAGCACAGATCGGGGCCGCGCTGCGGGCCCTGCTCGTGGCATCCGGGAAGGAGGCCACGGACGCTCCGATACCGGCCCTCACGCCAGGGAGGCCACCGCATCCGCTACGAGGGAACGTGCCGCCGCGCCCCGCACCGCCCCCTGCGCCAGTCGCTCGAAGGCTCGCGCGTACAGCTCGACCTGGCCGGGCTGCGTGAGCGTGGCTGCGGCGTCCAGGGTGTCCGCGTGCACCCTGGTGTCGTCGAAGATCGTGAACGTGGGCATGGGCCACACGGCTCGCCGGGCTGAGAACGGGATGAACCCCACCGCCACGTTCTGGAGATCCATGACCCCGAGCAGGTGACCGAGCTGGGCCGCCATGGTCTCCGCGCTGCACAGCCGGTATCGCAACACCGACTCCTCCATGACGAACGAGAACCGGCGTGCACCGTTGCTCAGCACCTCGTTACGCCTCATGCGGGCCGCAACGGCATCGCTCACGTCGTCCGGGGTCCCCCGGAAGTCCGCGATGGAGGAAAGCAGGGCGGCGGCATATCCAGGTGTCTGGAGGAATCCGGGGATCACGTCGGACACGTAGGTCCTGAATGTTCTTGTTTCCTGGTACAGGTCTCCGGTGGACTCCTGCAAACGGCGCAGCCCGCTTCGCTGGAGTCGCGGCCACTGCGCATGAGCGTCGGCGGGGAGCCTGTTGGCGGCGATCAGGTCGGCAGCCTGCTCGTCGGCGGCGCATGCACGACACCAGGCTCTGACATCCGCGTCGGAGGGAGGGGTTTTCGCGTTCTCGATCCGGGAGGACTTCGACTCTGACCAGCCACACCTGAGAGCCAGCTCCCGGCCGCTGATCCCCGCGTCCTTGCGGATCTCACGCAGTCGGCCAGCTAATTCTTCACGGGCCTTCTGAACGCGTGATGAGGGAGGAGAGTGCATGGAGCAGGCCTTCGTCAGATCTCGTACAGGAGGTGCGGGACAGCTCGCTCTCGAACCGTTTCGAAAGCGGCGGAGCACAGCTTCACGGCAATGCTCGTAGCCCGCCGCCGGGGCAACCACCCCCGGACCACCGCGTCCGTGATCAAAGGGTCGTAGGGGTGCCACCAGGATGCGCGGTCCTCCCCATCGATCCGCTCACCGCGCTTCCACGCCGCGAACCGATCCGTCGGGACGCAGGAGGCACGCAGTTCCAGGTGAACGGCGGACCGCTCGCACTGGCCAAGCAGCTCAGTGAAGCTGGGCACACTCGACGGCATCACGCGCCTCCCTGATCATCGGGATCATCCGGCCGGAATCACGACACCGGCCTCCCTCGTCAGGTACCGGGTAGTGCGCGGGGCCGCTTGCCTCGCACGGCGCCTGAGTTTCAGTGCTCGGCTTCCACCCCCTGCAACATGACCTCCTGGGCCTCGGCGCGTGCGCCCGCACGGGAGAGGCCAGTGGTCCCGGTGCATGTCGGGCTCGGTTCCGATGAACGCTACCGCCAAGCCGCCTCGCAGGTTGAGACCTTTGCCCGGGCTTGCATCAGCCTCGCTGAGCTGCTGGGGCCGCGCCAAGAAGGCTGTTGCGCCGATGAATTGCCGTGCAAGTTCATGCAAGTTCATTGAGCGCGGAACCCGGCGCTTCCTACTGTCGGCACATCGGCGCTGAATCGTCCTGAATGGGGCGAAACGCCGTTGAGTTCCCCCTGCCGCAGTGGCGGGAATCGGTTGAACAGGAAGGCGCAGAGATGCAGAACGGAACCGACCTGTACGCACTCGACATCCACGGAGCCTTGTTCGTGAAGGCGTGCGGGGGTAACACGCACCCGGACGGCGAGTCGTGCGTGACGCTCGCCCGGATCGGGGACGGTGCCTGGGCGCTCGGGGACAGCAAGCGGCCCGACGCGAAACCGCTGCGGTTCACCACGGAGGAGCTGGGGGCGGCCGGGATCGACCCCGCGCGCTTCGGGCTGGGCGCCTGACCGCCCTTCGCGCCCGTGACTTGGTCCACGACACCGAGCGGGTATGACAGGTGCACCACCACGGCTATCTCTGGGTTGGCCCGAAGGAGCGTTTCGACCAGGAGGCGCTTCGGCGGCCGCCGCATCCTGAGCCTCCGCCCGCCGGCGGCAGGCCGGAGCTGATCCAGCGGTATCGCGAGGTGGCGGCGGAGTTCCCGGCCGGTGACCTGCCGCCGCTGGAGACGGCGTACTGGCTCGTCAAGCCCCCTTCCCTGGTCCGTGGCACCTGGGGCGAGGCGAAGGAGGCCGCCTCGTGGCTCGGTGAGCGGCTGGCCGCGTACGCGCCCCGGTTCGCTTCGGCGGGGGAACGGGACGTCACGCGCCTGGCCCGGCTGGTGGACGCCGCGGCCGGGCAGCTGCACTCCGGTACCGATGTCTCGTACGGCTTCTACCTGGAGCGCCCCACGTTCCTGTCCCTGGCGGTGGTGACCTGTTCCCCGAACCGCGCCGGCCCCGGGCTGGGCTGCCCGGTGGCGTAGCCGGAGCAAGGGAGAAGCCCCGGCCTGCACGGCCGGGGCTTCTCCCTTGGTCTCCTGCGAGGACCTGTTACGGCAGGTTGCGCGCCATCACGATGCGCTGGACCTGGTTCGTGCCCTCGTAGATCTGGGTGATCTTCGCGTCGCGCATCATCCGCTCGACCGGGTAGTCGCGGGTGTAGCCGTAGCCGCCGAGGAGCTGGACGGCGTCCGTGGTGATCTCCATGGCGGCGTCGGAGGCGTAGCACTTGGCGGCGGCGCCGAAGAAGGTGAGGTCGTTCTCGACGCGCTCGGACTTGGCGGCGGCGGCGTAGGTGAGCTGGCGGGCCGCCTCCAGCTTCATCGCCATGTCGGCCAGCATGAACTGGACGCCCTGGAAGTCGCCGATCGGCTTGCCGAACTGCTTGCGCTCCTGGACGTACCCCTTGGCGTAGTCCAGGGCGCCCTGGGCGATGCCGAGGGCCTGGGCCGCGATGGTGATGCGGGTGTGGTCCAGGGTCTTCATGGCGGTGGCGAAGCCGGTGCCCTCCGCGCCGATCATGCGGTCGGCGGGGATGCGGACGTTGTCGAAGTAGACCTCGCGGGTCGGGGAGCCCTTGATGCCGAGCTTCTTCTCCGGGGCGCCGAAGGAGACGCCCTCGTCGCCCTTCTCCACGACGAAGGCGCTGATGCCCTTGGAGCGCTTCTCCGGGTCGGTGACGGCCATCACCGTGTAGTACTCGGAGACGCCGGCGTTGGTGATCCAGCGCTTGACGCCGTTGAGCACCCAGAAGTCACCGTCGCGGACGGCCTTGGTCTTCATGCCGGCGGCGTCGGAGCCCGCGTCGGGCTCGGAGAGGCAGTACGAGAACATGCCGTCGCCCTTGGCGAGCGGGCCCAGGTACTTCTTCTTCAGCTCCTCGGAGCCGGAGAGGACCACCGGGAGCGAGCCGAGCTTGTTGACGGCCGGGATCAGGGAGGAGGAGGCGCAGACGCGGGCCACCTCCTCGATGACCAGGACGGTGGCGAGCGCGTCGGCGCCGGCGCCGCCGTAGCTCTCCGGTACGTGGACCGCGTGGAGGTCGGCGGCGGTGAGCGCGTCGAGGGCCTCCTGCGGGAACCGGGCCTCCTCGTCGACGGCGGCGGCGTGCGGGGCGATCTTCGCCTCGGCGAGCGCGCGGACCGTCTCGCGGAGCATCGTGTGCTCCTCGGACAGGCGGTACAGGTCGAAATCAGGCGCTCCGGCCACGGTCTCTCACTCCCCAGTCATGCTAACTACCGTTAAGTAACCCAGTAACTCGTCCAAAGCTTAGGGCCCGTGCCGCACCGAGCGGTACGTGAGGTTGACGACAGGGGGGAAATGCCCAGCTGAGGGCCGCGCCACGCACGGGGCTATGCTCGGTCGGCGCATCACCCCGTACGACTTGATCCGCCTCCCCCGGACGCACTGGAGCACCCACCATGGCCCTCAGGATCACCGTGATCGGCACCGGCTACCTCGGCGCCACCCATGCCGCCGCCATGGCCGAGCTGGGCTTCGAGGTGCTCGGGCTGGACGTCGTCCCGGAGAAGATCGCGCTGCTCTCCCAGGGCCGGGTCCCGATGTACGAGCCGGGCCTGGAGGAGCTGCTCGGCAAGCACGTCGCGGGGATCGAGGGCTCCAGCGGCCGGCTGCGGTTCACCACCTCCTTCGAGGAGGTCGCGGACTTCGGCGACGTCCACTTCGTCTGCGTGAACACCCCGCAGAAGCCGGGCGAGTACGCCTGCGACATGAGTTACGTGGAGAGCGCTCTCGCCTCGCTCGCCCCGCACCTGAAGCGGCCCGCGCTGGTGGTCGGCAAGTCGACGGTGCCGGTGGGCTCCGCCGAGCGCCTCGCCGCCGAGCTGGCCGCGGCGGCGCCGGTGGGCGAGGAGGCCGAGCTGGCGTGGAACCCGGAGTTCCTGCGCGAGGGGTTCGCGGTCGACGACACCCTGCACCCGGACCGGATCGTGGTCGGGGTCCGCGGCGCCCGCGCCGAGGAACTGCTGCGCGAGGTGTACCGGACGCCGGTCGCGGAGGGCTCGCCCTTCATCGTCACCGACTTCCCCACCGCCGAGCTGGTGAAGACGGCCGCCAACTCCTTCCTCGCCACCAAGATCTCCTTCATCAACGCGATGGCCGAGGTCTGCGAGGCCGCCGACGGCGACGTGGCCAAGCTCGCCGAGGCGCTCGGCCACGACGACCGGATCGGGGCCAAGTTCCTGCGGGCCGGGATCGGCTTCGGCGGCGGCTGCCTGCCCAAGGACATCCGGGCGTTCATGGCCCGCGCCGGTGAGCTGGGGGCCGACCAGGCGCTGACCTTCCTGCGCGAGGTCGACTCGGTCAACATGCGGCGCCGGGGGCACATGGTGGAGCTGGCCCTGGAGGCGCTGGGCACCACCTCGTTCCTCGGCAAGCGGGTCGCGGTGCTGGGCGCCACCTTCAAGCCCGACTCGGACGACGTCCGCGACTCCCCGGCGCTCAACGTGGCCGGGCAGATCCACCTCCAGGGCGGCCAGGTCACCGTCTACGACCCCAAGGGCATGGACAACGCCCGCCGCATCTTCCCCACCCTCGGCTACGCCGACTCGGCGCTGGAGGCGGTCCGCGGCGCCGACGTCGTCCTCCACCTCACCGAGTGGCGCGAGTTCCGCGAGCTGGACCCGGCCGAACTGGCCGCCGCCGTCGCCACCCCGACCCTGCTGGACGGCCGCAACGCCCTCGACCCGGAGGTCTGGCGCAAGGCCGGCTGGACGTTCCGGGCGATGGGCCGGCCCCGGGCCTGACGGGGGCGGGTACGGCGGACGGGGCCTACTCCCCCGCCCGCCGCGCCCGGTAGGCCCGCATCTTGGCGCGGGCCCCGCACACCTCCATCGAGCACCAGCGGCCCCGGCCCGCCGGGCTGCGGTCGTAGTAGGCCCAGCGGCACGTCTCGTCCTCGCAGACCTTCAGCCGCTGCCAGCTGCCGTCCAGCGAGCCCCGTGCGACGGCCGCCGCGACTCGGGCGGTGAGGGAGGCGGGATCGGCCGGGGCGAGGCGGGCCGAGCCGTCGGCCGGGTCGACGGTGGTGACCAGGGGTGCCCGGGCCAGCAGCGTGCCGAGGGCGGCCACCTCGGCGGGCGCGCCGTGCCCGGCGTGGGCGAGGCAGGCGGCCCGCAGGGCTTCGCGCAGGGCGAGGGCGGCGGCCACGTCGGCCTCGCGCAGGCCGAAGGCGGCGCGTCCTTCCTCGGTGGCGAGGGTGTCGGCCCCCGTCTCCAGATCCAGGGTGTTGACCAGGTCCTGGACGAGGACGAGGGGCCCGGGGGCGGAAGGTCTGGCCATGGCGACGACGGTAGTCGAACCCGCTACCGGGTCGTGGGCGTGGTCCGGGGGGTCAGGATCTCCGCGACGGAGTCGGTGCGCCACTGCCGCAGGAGGGCGTGGAAGGCGACGGCGCCGTGCGGGTAGGCGGCGGGGTTGGGGCGGCCGCCTCCCTCCCGGTTGTAGTAGCCGGGGGTGCACTCGGCGTGGAACCACTCGTGGTCGGGGGCGCCCTCGCGGATCGCGGCGAGCCAGGCGTCCTCGGTCTCGCGGGAGGGTTCGAGCACCGCGTCGGCCTGTTCGGCGGCGGCGATCAGAGCGGCCGCGTGGAGCGCCTGCTCGTCGAGGATGTGGGTGAAGTTGACGCTGCTGGCGTTCTGCATGCTGCCGAGCTGGATGAGGTTGGGGAAGCCGTTGCTGGTGAACCCGTGCAGGGTGCGCGGCCCCCGCTCTCCCCAGGCGTGCAGCAGGGAGCGCCCGCCCCGGCCGAGCACGGGGAGTTTGCCGGAGAGGACGCCGGAGACGCCGACGGAGAACCCGGTGGCGAAGATCAGGCAGTCCAGGGGGTAGGTGGTGTCGCCGACGACGACGCCGTCCTCCGTGAGGCGCTCGATGCCGTGGGTGTCGGCGGTGTCGACCAGGGTGACGTTCTCCCGGTTGAACGCCGGGTAGTACGCGTCGGAGAAGGCGGGGCGCTTGCAGGCGTACCGGTACCAGGGCTGGAGCTTCTCGGCGGTGGCGGGGTCGGTGACCTCGCCGGCGACCCGGGCCCGCAGCTGGTTCATCTTGGCGGCGTCGGCCGCCTCGTAGGCGGCTTCGAAGGTGGCGGGGTCGCCCTCGCGGCGGAAGCTGGGGAGGAGTTTCTCCAGCAGGGCGGCGGAGGCGGTCCAGCCGTCGGCGACCAGGTCCGTCTCCGCCTGTTCGCCGGAGACGATGCGCAGGAAGTTCTCCCGGCGCTCGTGGGCCCAGCCCTCGCGGTCGGCGCCCACCTCCTCGGGGGTGGTGCGGCGGTTGCCGCGTACGTCCACGGAGGAGGGGGTGCGCTGGAAGACGTAGACGTGTCCGGCGTCCTCGGCGAGTTTCGGGATGGCCTGGACGCCGGTGGCGCCGGTGCCGACGACGCCGACGCGCTTTCCGGCGAGCCCGGTCATGCCGCCGTCCGGGGTGCCGCCGGTGTAGCCGTAGTCCCAGCGCGAGGTGTGGAAGGTGTGGCCGGCGAACTTCTCGATGCCCGGGAGGGCGGGGAGCTTGGGCTCCGAGAGGGTGCCGGTCGCCGTGATCACGTAACGGGCGCGGAAGGCGTCGTCCCGGTCGGTGGTGATCAGCCACTCCTCTGCGGTGTCGTCCCAGGTGAGTGAGGTGACGGTGGTGGAGAACAGGGCGTGGGTGCCGAGGCCGAACTGCTCGGCGATGCGCACCGCGTGGCGGCGGATCTCCTCGCCGGGGGCGTACTTCCACTCGGGGACGTAGCCGGTCTCGTCGAGGAGCGGCAGGTAGACGTGCGACTCGATGTCGCAGTGGACGCCGGGGTACCGGTTCCAGTACCAGGTGCCGCCGAAGCCGCCGCCGGTCTCCACAATGCGGACGCGCTCCACGCCCTGCCGGCGCAGCCGCGCCCCGGCGAGGATGCCGCCGAAGCCGCCGCCGACGACCGCCACGTCGACGGTGTCGTTCAGCGGGTCGCGTTCGGGAATCGCACCGGCGTACGGGTCGGCGGCGTAGTAGCCGAACTCCGCCTCGGCCCCCTGGTACTGGCGGGTGCCGTCGGGGCGGACGCGCCGCTCGCGTTCCTGCCGGTACCGCTTCCTGAGCTGGGCGATCTCTGCCTCGGTGACGGGGTGAGGGAGCGTCATGTGGGGTGGTTCCTCGCTCTGTTGGGGGTGTGCTCCGCGCCGCGGGCCGGAGCGTGGAGGGTGGGCCGGGCCGCGGCGGGGGCGGAGTGTCGACTACCGTACACCGCAACCGGACAGTGCTGTCCGGTTGCTGGGTGCCGCCTCTCGAAGGGCCCGCCGGCCGGGCGCCGGACCTCTTCGCGGAAGCGAACACGACGCGTGCGGCACCTCCCGCCAGCCGACAGGAAGTGACCTCCCCCCATGCGACGCACCACGCTCCGCTCCCTGGCCGGAATCGCGGCCCTCACGACGCTGGCCCTCACCGGCTGCGGTACCCAGCAGGGCCTCGCCGACGACAGCCCCGCCGCCGCGGGCCCCGCCGAGCGCACCATCACGGCCAAGCGCCTCGCGCGCCTCACCCAGCCGCACGAGCAGACCGGCATGACCCTGCTGGAGGGCCCGCTCCTCGACGCGAAGGGCCGCCTCCTGGTCGTCGACGTCACCGCCCCCGCGGGCGAGCCCAAGATGATCCGCGTCGACGTGAGGACGGGCAAGGGCACGCCCTTCCACACCGACGAGCGCGGCGCGTACACCTCCGCCCAGTACAGCCCGCACGACGGCCGGATCTACCTCACCGACTACGCCCACGGCGAGATCGTCAGCCTCGCCCCCGGCGGCGGCGACCGCCAGGTCTTCTTCACGGGGAAGGTCGACGGCGCGGCGATGCACCCCGACGACCTCGCCTTCGACCGGAGCGGCAACCTCTACGTCAGCGACTCGCGCGGCCTGAGCGAGGGGACGGCCGAGGGCCGCGTCGTCCGGATCAGCCGGGACGGGAAGAAGGCCACCGTCCTCGCCGACCAGCTCGCCGCGACCAACGGCATCTCCTTCGACGCCGAGTACCGGGGCCTGTGGTTCAGCGAGCTGACCGAGAACCGGATCTCCTACCTCCGCCTCGACGACCAGGGCGAGGTCACCTCCCGCCACACCGCGATCCGCGTCGACGGCGGCCTCGCCCAGACCGACTCGATCGCCGTGGACACCGACGGCAACCTCTACCAGGGGCTGCACGGCCGCGCCGCGATGGCCGTCTACGACCGGCACGGCGCACGGCTGGCCACCGTCGAGGTGCCCGCCCGGCACCGGGGGCTGGAATCGGCCACCAACGTCGCCATCACCCCGGGCGGCACCCGGGCCTACCTGACGGTGAGCGGCCCGGCGGGCGGGTACGTGTACACCTTCGACGCCCTGGCCGAGGGCATCCGGCAGTCCAACGGCGGCTGACCCGCCGCCCCGGTCAGCCGGGGAACGGCCGTACCGGTCCCACCTCGACCCCGAGGAGCGCCCACGCCTCCAGCGCCCGGCGTTCGCGGTCCTCGCGGGTGGGGCCGGTGACGGCGCCGGAGACCATGGCGACGGCGAGCATCAGGGAACCGGCGGGCAGCGGGCCCCGGTCGCGCAGCTCCCCGCGCAGGGCGCGCTCCACCCGCTCGCCCAGCTCCCCCGCCCGGCCCAGCTCCTCGCGGCGGACGGTGGCGTACTCCGCGCGCAGCAGCCCGATGAAGGCGGCCGACTCCACCAGGTGCCAGGTCAGGACGGCCAGCACGTCGGCGAGGGTGGCGCCGTCGGCGGCGGCGGCCTGTTCGACCTGGAGCACGTTCTCCTCCAGGACGGTGGCGACGACGGCGTCCCGGTCCGGGAAGTGCCGGTAGAGGCTGCCCTGTCCGACGCCGGCCCGCCGCGCGATCTCGGCCATCGGGGCGTCGAGCCCCAGCTCCGCGTAGACCTCCCGGGCGGCGGCGACCAGCGCGGCACGGTTGCGCGCGGCGGCCCGCGGCCCCTGGTTCACGCGGTGCCGCGTCGCGGGCCCGGTCGGTTCTGTCACCCCGGAAGGATAGGCCGGTCCGACACTCCGGGGCGCGTTACCTCTTGAAAGGCGCTACCGGTAACACCATGATGGCGGCGACGCACCGCACGCCTCCCGCCGTCCCCGCCCCACGAGGAGCCCGCCATGCCCATCGCCACCCTCGACGTGGTCGTCCTGGACACCCCCGCCCCGCTGGCCCTCGCCACCTTCTACCAGGCGATCCTCGGCGGCACCGTGGAGCAGCCCGCCGACTACTGGGTCGAGCTGCACGGTCCGGGCGTCAAGCTCGCCTTCCAGGAGGCGCCGGACATGGTCCCGCCCACCTGGCCCTCGCCCGACAACTCCCAGCAGTTCCACCTCGACCTGAACGTCCCCGACCTGGAGGCCGCCGAGAGCCAGGTCCTCGCGCTGGGCGCCCGCCCGCTCGACACCCGCCCCGACCGCTCGTTCCGCGTCTACGCCGACCCGTCCGGCCACCCGTTCTGCCTCTGCCGCCAGTGAGCGGGAAGGCGAGAAGCCCCCGCCGGTGAGGGCGGGGGCTTCTCGCGTACGGCCGTACGGCCACGGGGGCGGCTCAGCCGTCGAGCTGCTCCAGGGTGGCGTTGGAGGGGCCGCGCCGGGCGGCGAGGTCGCGCGAGACGGCCTCGGCGTCGCGGAGCACGCGGACCGCGTTGCCCCAGGTCAGCTTGGCCAGGTCGGCCGTGGACCAGTTGCGGCTGAGCAGTTCGGCGACGAGGTTCGGGTAGCCCGCGACGTCCTCCAGGCCGGCCGGGGTGAAGGCCGTCCCGTCGTAGTCGCCGCCGATGCCGATGTGGTCGACGCCCGCGACCTCGCGCATGTGGTCGAGGTGGTCGGCGACGGTGGCGGCGGTCGCGACGGGGCGCGGGTGGGCCGCCTCGAAGGCGCGGTGCAGGGCCATCGCCTCCTCGCCGGTGTCGAGGTGGTGGTGGCCGTGCGCGCGCAGGTTCTCGTCGGCGCGCAGGGTCCACTCGACGGCGGCCGGGAGGATGAACTTCGGCACGAAGGTGGCCATCGCGACGCCGCCGTTGGCGGGGAGCCGGCCCAGCACGTCGTCCGGGATGTTGCGCGGGTGGTCGCAGACCGCGCGGGACGAGGAGTGCGAGAAGATCACCGGCGCCTCGCTGGTGGCCAGCGCGTCCCGCATGGTCCCGGCCGAGACGTGGCTCAGGTCGACCAGCATGCCGGTCCGGTTCATCTCCCGCACCACCTCGCGCCCGAAGGCGGAGAGCCCGCCGAGGCGTTCGGTGTCGGTGGCGGAGTCGGCCCACGCGATGTTGTCGTTGTGCGTGAGCGTCATGTAGCGGACGCCGAGCGCGTGCAGGGCGCGCAGGGTGGCCAGCGAGTTGTTGATCGAGTGGCCGCCCTCGGCCCCCTTGAGGGAGGCGATCCGGCCCTCGGTGCGCGCCTTCTCCATCGCGTCGGCGGTCTCGGCGGGCGCGAGGTCCGCCGGGTAGCGGGCGAGGAGCTGGTCGACGCAGTCGATCTGCTCCAGGGTGGCGCTGACCGCCTCGTCGCCGCCGAGGTCGGAGCGGACGTAGACCGACCAGAACTGCGCGCCGACCCCGCCGGCCCGCAGCCGGGCGATGTCGGTGTGCAGGTGGGCCGACTGGTCCTCGGCGATGTCACGCCGGTCCAGGTCGTAGCGGACCTGCTCACGCAGCGCCCACGGCAGGTCGTTGTGGCCGTCGACCACGGGGTGCTCGGCGAGGAACTCCAGTGCCGTGGGCAGGAGTTCGGCGTTGGGTACGGGTCCGGTGGGGGTGCTCGTCACGTCCTCCGCCTCACTTTCCGAAGCCGAAGCCGGCCGGGCCGCCGGCGGTCTTGGCGCGCAGCCGCTTGCCCTTCTCGGTGGCCTGCTCGTTCAGCTCGCGCTGGAACTCCTTCATGCGGCTGAGCAGCTCCTCGTCGTGGGCGGCGAGGATGCGCGCGGCCAGCAGCCCGGCGTTGCGGGCGCCGCCGACCGAGACGGTGGCGACCGGGACCCCGGCGGGCATCTGCACGATGGAGAGCAGCGAGTCCATGCCGTCGAGGTACTTCAGCGGCACCGGCACGCCGATGACCGGCAGCGGCGTGACGGAGGCGAGCATGCCGGGCAGGTGGGCGGCGCCGCCCGCCCCGGCGATGACCGCCTTCAGCCCGCGTCCGGCCGCCTGCTCGCCGTAGGCGATCATCTCGTGCGGCATGCGGTGGGCGGAGACGACGTCGACCTCGTAGGGCAGCTCGAACTCGTCGAGGGCCTGGGCGGCGGCCTCCATGACGGGCCAGTCCGAGTCGGAGCCCATGACGATGCCGACGACGGGGTTCTGGCTGGTGTGTGCGGTCACTCGGTGATCGTTCCCCTGAGGTATCCGGCAGCGTGCCGGGCGCGCTCCAGCACCGCGTCCAGGTCGTCGCCGTAGGTGTTGACGTGGCCGACCTTGCGGCCGGGCTTCACGTCCTTGCCGTACATGTGGATCTTCAGCTGCGGGTCGCGCGCCATGCAGTGCAGGTACGCGGCGTACATGTCGGGGTAGTCGCCGCCCAGCACGTTGCACATCACGGTCCACGGGGCGCGCGGGCGGGGGTCGCCCAGCGGCAGGTCGAGGACGGCGCGGACGTGGTTGGCGAACTGCGAGGTGACCGCGCCGTCCATGGTCCAGTGGCCGGAGTTGTGCGGGCGCATCGCCAGCTCGTTGACGAGGACGCGGCCGTCCTCGGTCTCGAACAGCTCGACGGCGAGGTGGCCGACGACGCCCAGCTCGTCGGCGATCCGCAGCGCCAGCTCCTGCGCCTGCCCGCTCAGCTCCTCGGAGAGCCCGGGAGCGGGGGCGATCACCGTGTCGCAGACCCCGTCGACCTGGCGGGACTCGACCACCGGGTAGGCGACGGCCTGCCCGTGCGGGGAGCGGACGATGTTGGCGGCCAGCTCACGGCGGAAGGGGACCATCTCCTCGGCGAGGACCGGGACGCCCGCGCGGAAGGGCTCGGCCGCGTCCGCCTCGGAGCGGACCACCCACACGCCCTTGCCGTCGTACCCGCCGCGCACCGTCTTGAGGACGACGGGAAAGCCGTCGCCCTCCTCGGCGAAGGCCGCCACATCGGCCGGATCGGCGACGATGCGATGGCGGGGGCAGGGCGCGCCGATCTCCGTCAGGCGGGCCCGCATCACCCCCTTGTCCTGGGCGTGCACCAGCGCGTCGGGCCCGGGGCGGACGGGGATGCCGTCCGCCTCCAGGGCCCGTAGGTGTTCGGTCGGGACGTGCTCGTGATCGAAGGTGATCACATCGCAGCCCCGCGCGAAGGCGCGCAGTGTCTCCAGATCGCGATAGTCGCCGACGACGACCTCACCGGCGACCTGGGCCGCCGAGTCCTGGGGAGTGTCACTGAGGAGCTTGAACCTGATGCCGAGCGGGATGCCTGCCTCGTGCGTCATGCGCGCGAGCTGTCCACCGCCGACCATGCCGACTACCGGAAACGTCACGCGGTCCAGGGTATCGGCCCTCGCGCCGGACCCCGGAGTCGCGCACTGGGCGTGACGGCGTCCGGACAGCGCGTCGACACCCCAGGACGGGGCAGAAGCGCGGTGGTTAGCATGACCGGGTTGACGCGGCCACGGAAAGCCCGGCCGCCCGACGCACCGGCGGTACCGACGACGAGCGACAGGGGCTGAGCCCGTACATGAGTCCTGCACCGGGAGAACCGACGCCCGCCGCCACCGCGCCGGGCGCCTCCGCGCTCCGGGAGCGGGTCCGGCGGCTGGTCCGCGAGGTGGCGAAGTTCGGCGCGGTCGGCGGCGCCGGCGTCCTGGTCAACCTCGCCGTCTTCAACCTCGTCCGCCACCTGACCGAACTCCAGGTGGTCCGCGCCAGCGTCCTCGCCACGGTGGTGGCGATCGTCTTCAACTACCTCGGGTTCCGCTACTTCACCTACCGCGACCGCGACAAGGGCGGCCGGACCCGCGAGATGTCGCTCTTCCTCGCCTTCAGCGTGATCGGCCTGGTCATCGAGAACGGCATCCTCTACACCGGCACCTACGGCCTGGGCTTCGACGGGCGGCTGGAGTCGAACGTCCTGAAGTTCGCCGGCATCGGCGTGGCCACCCTGTTCCGCTTCTGGTCCTACCGCACCTGGGTCTTCCGCGCCCCGGCCGCCGTCCGCGCGGCGAAGCAGGCCGCCGAACCCGTCCGCGAGCCCGTCGCCTCGGGCACCTCCGCCGGGCGGAGCTGAGCCCGGCCGCCCGGCTCAGTCCTCGGGCGCCCGGGAGAGGAAGAGCCCGAAGACCGCCGGCTGCGGCTGGAGCAGCTCCAGCCGCCCGCCGTCCGCCTCGGCCAGGTCCCGCGCCACCGCCAGCCCGATCCCGGTCGAGTTGCGGCCGCTGATCGTCCGCTCGAAGATCCGCGCGCCCAGGTCGGCGGGGACGCCGGACCCCTCGTCGGCGACCTCGACCACCGCCTGGTTCCCGGTCACCCGGGTCCTGAGCGCGACCGTGCCGCCGCCGTGCATGAGCGAGTTCTCGATCAACGCCGCCAGCACCTGGGCGACCGCCCCCGGGGTGGCGACGGCCCGCAGGTCGCGGCGGCCCGAGCAGACGATGGCCCGCCCCTCGGAGCGGTAGGCGGGCCGCCACTCCTCCAGCTGCTGCTTGACCACCTCGTACAGGTCGAAGGCGACGGCCGAGCCGGTACGGGGGTCGCGGGCGTTGGTCAGCAGCCGCTCGACCACGTCGGTGAGCCGCTCGACCTGGGCCAGCGCGATGGTGGCCTCCTCGCGGACCGTCTCCAGGTCCTCGGTGAGGGTGATCTCGTCGAGCCGCATGGAGAGGGCGGTCAGCGGGGTGCGGAGCTGGTGCGAGGCGTCGGCGGCGAGGCGCCGCTCGGCGGTCAGCATCCGGGCGATCCGTTCGGCCGACCCGTCCAGCACGTCGGCGACCCGGTCCAGCTCGGGCACCCCGTACCGCTTGTGGCGCGGCCGGGGGTCGCCGGAGCCGAGGCGTTCGGCGGTCTCGGCGAGGTCGGTCAGGGGCGCGGCGAGCCGGTTGCCCTGGCGGACGGCGAGGAGGACGGCGGCGACCACGGCGAGCAGCGCGACCCCGCCGATGATCATCAGGGTACGGCCGACCTCCCCGGTGACGGCGGCGCGCGGCTCCTGGACCAGGACGGACTCGCCCTCCTCGCCGGTGGCGCGGGCCTCGATGACGTCCCCGTCGGGGCGCTCGCCGATCTCGATGGCGGCCCGCCCGGGGATGTCGATCCGGGCGTAGCGCTTGGCGGCGATCTGGTCCTGCAGCAGGCCCGCGCTGATGCGTTCCTCGCTGATCAGGCGGCTGTCGACGATGGAGGCGAGCCGCAGCGCCTCGGACTCGACGCTCTCCTGCGCGCTGTTGGTGATGGTGCGGGTCTCCACGATCACCAGCGTGCCGCCGAAGACGGCGATCACCACGAGGACCACGGCGAGCGTGGAGTTGATCAGACGGCGGCGCACTGGGGTCCTCGGGCGATCAGGGGGCCTCGGCGGGGCAGAGGTCCTCGGGGGTTCAGGACTTCTCGAAGCGGAAGCCGACGCCGCGCACGGTGGCGATGTAGCGGGGGTTGGCCGCGTCGTCGCCGAGCTTCTTGCGCAGCCAGGAGATGTGCATGTCGAGGGTCTTGGTCGAGGACCACCAGGTGGTGTCCCAGACCTCGCGCATCAGCTGGTCGCGGGTGACGACCCGGCCCGCGTCCCGCACCAGGACCCGCAGCAGGTCGAACTCCTTGGCGGTGAGCTGGAGTTCCTCGTCGCCCATCCAGGCCCGGTGCGACTCGACGTCGATCCGCACGCCGTGCGTCGCGGTGGGCTGGGGCGGCTCGGCGGCGCCGCGCCGCAGCAGGGCCCGGACCCGGGCCAGCAGTTCGGCGAGGCGGAACGGCTTGGTGACGTAGTCGTCGGCGCCCGCGTCGAGGCCCACGACGGTGTCCACCTCGTCCGCGCGGGCGGTCAGGATCAGGATCGGAACCGTGTGGCCGTCGGAACGGAGCCGGCGGGCGACCTCCAGGCCGTCCATGCCGGGCAGTCCCAGGTCCAGGACGACGAGGTCGACACCGCCTCGCAGTCCGGCGTCGAGGGCGGTGGGCCCGTCCTGGCGGACTTCCACCTCGTATCCCTCTCTGCGCAGGGCGCGGGCCAGGGGCTCCGAGATGGACGCGTCGTCCTCGGCGAGCAGTACACGGGTCATGGGGTGATGGTAGTCCGCGCGGCCCCGGCCCCGCCCGGGCTCCGCCCCTGCTGCGCGCCCGCCCGGGGCGTACCCTGCAAGGCAGCGATGGAATGATCCATTCACCTTCGATTGAGGCGTTCGACACCTCCTTCACCTGTGATCCATCTCTCAAGCTCTTCCATAGTCCAGATAGTCATGACGTATGGTGGCGAGACGCCTGTAGCACTACATGAGGACCTTTGGCCTGCTATGCGGGCTGAAGGTCACTTTTGTGTGCGGGCCGGTTCCGTCCGGCCCTGAAAGGAATGACCTGTGGCCGGGCCCCGGCCGCCCCTGCCCCGAGATCCCGCGCGGACCCGGAGGCGGTGGTGGCGGACGGGGTGTGGATCCCGGTGTCGCCGTCCCCCGCCTCACGGACTCCGCGAGGTCAGGACCCCTGGGCGTGGGGGAACTGGGACGGAGGACGACGCCGGTGCCGGCCGAACCCCCCACCGGGCGCGTATCCGCTCTCGCAGCCGCGCGTCCCGAACCCACAAGGATCGACCCATGGCGTCCAGCCTGACGAAGGACGCGGCCGGCAACCCCGGATCGCAGAAGACCTTCTTCGGCCACCCCCGCGGACTGGCCACACTGTTCCTCACAGAGATGTGGGAGCGCTTCAGCTACTACGGCATGCGCGCCCTCCTCCCGCTGTACCTCATCGCGCCCGGAGGACTCGCCCTCGACGCGGCGACGGCCACGGTCATCTACTCCGTCTACATGGCCACCGTCTACCTGCTGACCCTGCCGGGCGGCTGGTTCGGTGACCGGTACTGGGGACCGCGGAAGACGGTCGCCATCGCGGCCTCCATCGTCATGCTGGGCCACCTGACCCTCGCCCTCCCCGGCGACGCGGTCTTCTACGTCGGCCTGGTCCTGGTGGCCATCGGCTCCGGCCTCCTCAAGGCCAACATCTCCACGATGGTCGGTCACCTCTACGACGGGCCCAACGACCCCCGTCGCGACGGCGGCTTCACCGTCTTCTACATGGGCATCAACATCGGTGCCTTCGCCGCGCCGCTGGTCATCGGCACCGTCGGTGAGAACGTCGGCTGGCACTGGGGCTTCGGCCTCGCCGCCCTCGGCATGGGTCTGGGCCTGCTCCAGTTCCTGCTGGCCGGCAAGACCCTGAGCCCGCGCTCCTCCGAGGTGCCGAAGCCGCTCAGCTCCGACGAGCGGAACAACGTGATCCGCAAGTCGCTGATCTGGCTGCTGATCGCCGTCGTCTTCTACGGCATCGTCGGCTTCTCCGGCAGCTTCACCATCAAGTGGGCCACCGTCCCGCTCACCATCCTCGGCCTGGTCATCCCGATCATGGTCCTGGGCCGGATGAAGCGCGACAAGGAACTGACCGGCACCGAGCAGTCCAAGCTCTCCGCCTACGTCTGGTTCTTCATCGCCGCCGCCGTCTTCTGGATGATCTACGACCAGGGCGGCTCGACCCTCGCGATCTTCGCCGACGGCAAGGTCGACAACCAGGTGTTCGGCTGGGAGTTCCCGGTCTCCTGGTTCCAGTCGGTCAACCCGATCCTGGTGATGGCGCTCGCGCCGGTCTTCGCCTGGATCTGGCTCTACCTGAACAAGAAGGGCAAGGAGCCCAGCACGATCACCAAGTTCGCCGGTGGTCTGACGCTGGTCGGCATCTCCTTCTTCGTCTTCCTGCTGCCGCTGACGGCCAGCTCCGACGGGTCGCTCGTCAACCCGTGGTGGCTCGTGGTCATCTACTTCTGCCAGACCGTGGGTGAGCTGATGCTCTCGCCCGTCGGACTGTCGGTGACGACCAAGATGGCCCCGGCCAAGTACGCCTCCCAGATGATGGGCGTCTGGTTCCTCGCGGTGACCGCCGGCGACAGTGTCACCGGCCTCCTCTCCGACTCCGGGGTCGACCTCAACCGCACCGGCGTCGTCGCCCTCGAGGCCGCCCTCGCCGTGGTCGGAGGTTTCGCGATCTTCATGTACCGCCGCAAGGTCAAGTCCCTCATGGGCGAGATCCACTGACCTCGCCCCACCTCACACCCCGAGCCCCGCACTTGGCCTGCCGGCCAGGTCGCGGGGCTCGGGGCTTTTCCGGCCCGGAGGGCCGGGGCTGAGGGGTCGCTGGGCCGCGCCCATGGGCCCGCTGCGGGACTCAGGCGCCGTTCGGGCTGGGAGGGGTGGCCTCAAGCGCCGGCCGGGCTGGAAACTCTGTGGCCTCAAACGCCGGCCAGGCTCAGAACTGTGGCCTCAAGCGCCGGCCGGGCTGACTTATGGCTGACCTCCGGTCCCACCCACCGGTTCAGGATGGCCTCAAACGCCGGCCGGGCTGGGTATTGCGGGCATCTGTCCTGCCCCGGCTCCCCGGGCCCGTTCCGGCCTAGAACGACCTCAGACGCGGCCAGCCCTGGAGGCCGGCCCCTCGGCAATCGGGGAAGCCTTCGAGTCGAGACAGGCGGCACCGGGGACAGCTCTTCCAGCCCGGCCTGACTTCAGGGCACAGTTTCCGAGCCCGGTTGGCTCTGGAGAGCACACGGCCAGGACCAGTCGGCACTGGAGGCCACGTTCTTCCAGCCCGGCGGCCGACGCTGGAGGCCGTAACTTCCAGCCCGGCCGGCGCTTGAGGCCACAGTTCCAGCCCGGCCGGCGCTTGAGGCCACAGTTCCAGCCCGGCCGGCGTTTGAGGCCATCCTGAACCGGTGTGTGGAGCCGGACCCCAGCCCATCTCAGCCCGGCCGGCGTTTGAGGCCACAGATCGAGCCCGGCCGGCGTTTGAGGCCCGCCGTCAGGACGTCGCAGCGGCGCCCAGGTCGTCCGGGGCCGCGAGTTCGGCCCAGACGGTCTTGCCGGGGACGCCGGGGACGCGGAGGACGCCCCAGTCGAGGCAGAGGCGCTGGACGATGAACATGCCGTGGCCGCCGGGCCGCCCGGCCCGGTGGGGGGTACGGGGAGCGGGCTCACCGGCCCCCTTGTCGGCGACTTCCAGTCGCAGGACCTTGCCCTGCGCGCCCACGCGCAACTCCTGGGGCCCGTCGGCGTGCAGGCACGCGTTGGTGACCAGCTCGGAGACGACCAGCAGCACATCCTCGGCGGCGGCCCTGCGCTCGGCGTCGGGCGCCGGCAGCCAGCCCCAGTCGTAGAGGGCCTGCCGGGTGAAGTCCCGGGCCATCGGGACGATGCCGGTGGCGTCGGCGAGCCCGAGCTTGCGCACCAGGCGCTCCACGGGCGCCAGGGGCCCCTGGGCGACGTTCGCGTCCGTCTCGGGGCCGCGGTCGCCCGGCAGAGAGGGCCGGGTGGTGCTCATCAGCGCTTCACCTCACCGATTCGCCAGTTCAACGATGTGCCTGGTCGATCCTGCGGAACATAAAAGGAACTTATAGGGGGTTCTGGCGCGCCGCCCGTTGGTCCGAGCGACGCGTCCAGGGTCTCTCCTGCCCGAAGTGACCGTGAGAACACCCACGTATTTCGCGACCTGCCTGTGACACTGGTAACGCGTCGGTCACGGCGGCGCAACTGTGGGATAAATCCTGGTCCCGGCGGCGAAGAAGGCCCGGGGGGTCAGTCGGCGAGGGCCGACTCGAGGGAGTCGTGGACGGTGAAGACCGCCTCGGCCCCGGTGATCTGGAAGACGCGTGCGACCACCGGCCGCATCGCGGCGAGATGGACCCCGCCCCCGGCAGCCTCCGCCTTGAGGCGGGCGCCGAGCAGGACGTTGAGCCCGGTGGAATCGCAGAACTCCAGCTGTGAGCAGTCGACGACGAGACGCGCCCTGCCTTGGGATACGGCCTCTTCGAGGGGCTCCCGGAGCAGATCGGCGGTGTGGTGGTCCAGCTCACCCGCCGGGGTCACCACGGCACTGCTGCCCTCGTTGCGGACGTCTACACGGAGCCGGCCCCGTGGGGTGCTGCCGACCGTCTGGCGGTCCATGCCGTTACTCATTTCCGACCCGTCCTGACTACTGACTGACGCCCTCGAACACTACGCCCTCACCAGGTCGTCCGGTACCCGAACCAGCCCTGGAAAACGGACATTTAGCCACAAAGCTCACTTGCGACCTGGTCAGGGGATTCGGTAGGGCTATAGGAGCACCCATTCGACACGGCCGGCTTCGGAGGCGCCGCACACCTTCAGTGCACGTATTGGCATCGGCAGCCATATGCCGAGAACGATGGAGGACATCATGTCACCCCAGCTCGACGCGCAGACCCGCCTGACGGCGTCGACCGCCCCACTCGCACACCTGTCCGCCGACAGCGCCGGGGAAACCCAGGAAACGCACGAGGACTCCGCGGCGGCCATGGCCGCCGACGACCTCCCCTATGACGATCCGGGCCACGAGCTGCCGGAGATCCCCGCGTACGACAAGGTGGGGCCGCTGGACGCCCGCGCCCTCTCCAAGACCCTCTTCGCCCGGCTGGAGACGCTGGCGGAGGGCACCGCGGAGTTCGCCTACGTACGGAACACCCTGGTCGAGCTGAACCTCGCCCTGGTGAAGTTCGCCGCCTCCCGCTTCCGCTCCCGCAGCGAGCCGATGGAGGACATCATCCAGGTCGGCACGATCGGCCTGATCAAGGCGATCGACCGGTTCGAGCTGAGCCGCGGCGTGGAGTTCCCCACGTTCGCCATGCCGACGATCATCGGCGAGATCAAGCGGTTCTTCCGCGACACCTCCTGGTCGGTGCGGGTCCCGCGCCGCCTGCAGGAGCTGCGGCTGGACCTGGCGAAGGCCGGGGACGAGCTGGCACAGAAGCTGGACCGCGCGCCGACCGTGCGCGAGCTGGCCGACCGCCTGGGCCTGAGCCAGGAGGAGGTCGTCGAGGGGATGGCGGCGTCCAACGCGTACACCGCCAGTTCGCTCGACGCCCAGCCCGAGGAGGACGACTCCGAGGGCGCGCTGGCCGACCGCATCGGGTACGAGGACCACGGCATCGAGGGCATCGAGTACGTCGAGTCCCTCAAGCCGCTCATCGCGGAGCTGCCCGCCCGCGACCGCCGCATCCTCTCGCTGCGCTTCACCGCCAACATGACGCAGTCGGAGATCGGCGAGGAGCTGGGGATCTCCCAGATGCACGTCTCCCGTCTGCTGACCCGCACGCTGAACCGGCTGCGCAAGGGGCTGACGGTCGTGGAGTGACCGGCCCCGCACGGCCGCGCCACCCGCACACAGGCTTCGGCAGGGCCCGCTTCCCCTCGGGGAGGCGGGCCCTGCCGCGTGTGGGGGGGGCGTCCCCGGTCAGCCCAGCGGGACGGCCTGCTCCCCGGCCCGCCAGACGCCCGCCACCAGCGGCACCCCCGGCCGGTAGGCGAGGTGGACGTGGCTGGGCGCGTCGAGGAGGACCAGGTCGGCCCGGGCGCCGGGCTCCAGGCGGCCCACGTCCTCGCGGCGCAGGGCGGCGGCCCCGCCCGCGGTGGCCGCCCAGAGCGCCTCGTCGGGGGTCATCCCCATGTCGCGGACGGCGAGGGCGACGCAGAAGGGGACCGAGGAGGTGAAGGAGGAGCCGGGGTTGCAGTCGGTGGAGAGCGCCACGGTGACCCCGGCGTCGAGCAGCCGGCGGGCGTCCGGCCAGGGGGCGCGGGTGGAGAACTCGGCGCCCGGCAGCAGGGTGGCGACGGTGTTCCCGGCGGCGAGGGCGTCCACGTCGGCGTCGGTGAGGTGGGTGCAGTGGTCGGCGCTGGCCGCGTCGAGTTCGACGGCGAGCTGGACGCCGGGGCCGTGGCCGAGCTGGTTGGCGTGGATGCGCGGGACGAGGCCCTTGGCGCGTCCGGCGGTGAGGATCGCGCGGGCGGCGTCGCCGTCGAAGGCGCCGCGTTCGCAGAAGACGTCGACCCAGCGGGCGTGGGGCGCGCAGGCGTCGAGCATGGGGCCGGTGACGAGGTCGACGTAGGCGGCGGGGTCGTCGGCGTACTCGGGGGCGACGATGTGGGCGCCAAGGTAGGTGACCTCGTCGGTGTGGGCGGCGGCGACGCGCAGGGCGCGGGCCTCGTCCTCGACGGTGAGGCCGTAGCCGGACTTGGTCTCGAAGGTGGTGGTGCCCTGGCGCAGCGCCTCGGCGAGGTAGCGGGCGACGTTGGCGGAGAGCGCCTCGTCACTGGCGGCCCGGGTGGCGGCGACGGTGGTGCGGATGCCTCCGGCGCTGTACGGGCGGCCGGACATCCGGGCGGCGAACTCCTCGGTGCGGTCGCCCGCGAAGACGAGGTGCGAGTGGGAGTCGACGAAGCCGGGGACGACGGCCCGCCCTCCCGCGTCCACGACGTGGTCGGTGGCGGGGACGCGCGCCCCCTCCCCCGTCCACACGACCCGGTCGCCCTCGATGACGAGGGCGGCGTCCCGGATCACCCCGAGCGGCGAACCGTCGCCCTGCGCGGGGTCGTTGGTCACCAGCGAGGAGATCCCCACCACCGCCGTCGACCCGCCCTGTCCGCCACCGTTCCCGTACGTACTGCTCTGCACCACAACCACCTTCTCCGACAGGGGACTTGCTGACGACTGCACGAGGGGGGCGGCTACCGGCCGCCCCCGTCCCGGACGGCGGCCACCGCCTCGGCGAGCGCCCGCCCGGTCCCGGGCAGCCGTACGTGGACGCCGTCGCGGACGATCACCCGCCCGCCGACCAGGACGTGCGTCACGTCGGCGGCGCTCGCGGCGAAGACGGCGGTCTCGGCGCCGAGCAGCGGCGGCGCCCCGGCCGTCCGTACGGTGTCGAGGGCGAGCGTGGTGAGGTCGGCGGGGGCGCCGGGGGCGAGGCTGCCCGCCTCGGGGCGGCCGAGGGCGGCGTGGCCGTCGGCGGTGGCGGCGCGCAGCAGGGCGGCGGCGGTCCAGTGACCGCGGGTGCGGGTGCGCAGCCGCTCGTTCAGTTCGAGGGCGCGGGCCTCCTCGAAGAGGTCGATGACAGCGTGGCTGTCGCTGCCGAGGCTGAGCGGGCTGCCGGCGCGCTGGAGGCGGGGGGCGGGGCCGATGCCGTCGGCGAGGTCGCGTTCGGTGGTGGGGCACATGCAGGTGCCGGTCCCGCTGGTGCCGATGAGGGTGATGTCCTCGTCGGTGAGGTGGGTGTTGTGGACGCCGGTGGTGCGCGGGCCGAGGACACCGTGGTCGGCGAGGAGCTGGGTGGGGGTGCGGCCGGTGGCGGCGAGGCACGCCTCGTTCTCGGCGCGCTGCTCGGAGAGGTGGACGTGCAGGGGCGCGTCCCGGTGGCGGGCGAAGTCGGCGACGGTGGCGAGCTGACCGGCGGGGACGGCGCGGACCGAGTGGACGGCGGCCCCGATCAGGGTGTGGCTGTCGCCGCGCAGCAGGCTCACGCGCTCGGCCCAGGCGTCGGCGGTGGAATCGCTGAACCGGCGCTGGTGGCGGTCGGGTGCGGCGCCGAAGCCGGAGGAGAGGTAGGCGGTGTCGAGCAGGGTGAGCCGGATGCCGGCGTCGGCGGCGGCCGCGATCAGCGCCTCGCCCATGGCGTTGGGGTTGTCGTAGGGGCGGCCGTCGGGCTGGTGGTGGAGGTAGTGGAACTCCCCGACGGCGGTGATCCCGGCCAGCGCCATCTCGGCGTACACGGCGCGGGCCAGCGCGTGGTAGCTGTCCGGGGTGAGGGCGGCGGCGAAGCGGTACATGGTCTCGCGCCAGGTCCAGAAGGTGCCGGAGCCGACCTGGACGGTGGCGCGCAGCGCGCGGTGGAAGGCGTGCGAGTGGGCGTTGGCGAGGCCGGGCAGGGTGAGGCCGGGCAGCCGGACGGCGCCGGGCGGGGGCGCGGGGACCCCGGTGCGGACGGCGAGGAGGTGTCCGGGCGGGACGGGGCCGGGGGCCCGGGTGCCGTCGCCCAGTTCCTCGTCGAGGGGGACGGGACCGGGGGCGTCCGGCGGGACGAGGTCGACGACGACGCCGCTCTCGACGCGGTCGCCGAGCCAGGCGTGCTCCAGCCAGTAGGTGTTCACACGCACGCGAGTCCCTCCAGGACGTCGGTGAGGGCCTCGACGCCGGCGAGGCAGTCGTCCTCGGCGGCGTGTTCGGCCGGGGAGTGGGAGACGCCGGTGGGGTTGCGGACGAAGAGCATGGCGGCGGGGACGGAGTCGGCGAGGATGCCCGCGTCGTGTCCGGCGCCGGTGCCGAGGACGGGGACGGGCGGCATACCGGGGGCGTCGAGGATGCGGCCGAGTTCGGCGCCGAGGGCGCGGTGGAACTCCACGACGGGGGTGAACGACTCGCGGACCACGTCGAGGGAGATGCCGTCGCGGGCGGCGCGGGTGCGGGCGGCGGCCTCGACGGCGCTGGTGACGGCGTCCAGGCTCGCCTGGTCGGGGGCGCGGGAGTCGAGCCAGCCGCGGACCAGCGAGGGGATGGCGTTGACGCCGTTGGGTTCGACGGCGACCTTGCCGAAGGTGGCGACGGCGCCTGCGAGTTCGGCCTCGCGGCGGGCCTCCAGGACGGTCCCGGCGTAGGTCAGCATCGGGTCGCGGCGGTCGCCGAGGCGGGTGGTGCCGGCGTGGTTGGCCTCGCCGTGGAAGTCGTACCGCCAGCGGCCGTGCGGCCAGATGGAGCCGGCGATGCCGACCGGGTCGCCGGTGAGGTCGAGGGAGCGGCCCTGTTCGACGTGGAGTTCGACGAAGGCGCCGATGCGGGAGAGGCGGTCGGGGTCGGGACCGAGGGTGTCCGGGTCGTAGCCGGCGGCCTCCATCGCCGCGGGCAGGGTGATGCCGTCGGCGTCGCGCAGGAGGGCCGCGTCGGCGGGGGTGAGGCGGCCGGTGGCGAGGCGGGAGCCGACGCAGGCGAGGCCGAAGCGGGCGCCTTCCTCGTCGCCGAAGTTGACCAGGGCGAGGGGGCGGGTGGGGACGGCGCCGCGTGCCAGGAGCCGGTCGAGGGCGGCGAAGGCGGAGACGACGCCGAGGGGGCCGTCGAAGGCGCCGCCGTCGGGGACGGAGTCGAGGTGCGAGCCGGTGACGACGGCCTCGCCGGGGCCCGCCTCGGCCCAGCCCCGGACGCCGTACCAGGCCCACTGGTTGCCGTTGCGGTCGACCTCGTAGGCCAGCTCCCGCAGTTCGGCCTGTTCGCGGAACCAGGCGCGGCACTCGCGGTCGGCGCCGCCCCAGGCGTAGCGCCGGTAGCCGCCGCTCGTGGCGTGGCGGCCGAGGGGGGCGAGATCGCGCCACATGGTGAGGAAGTCGGGGGTCTGGCGGGCGGTGCCGGTCGGGCTCGCGGGGCGGGGGTGGGACACAGGGGTCTCCTCCGGAGGGGGCCGGCCCGCACCCTGTTCATTCACGAGCCGTTCCGCTGAATATAGCTAGTCAGAGCGGGGGCGTCAGCCCCGGTGCCCTGGCCACGGGCGCGTCGCGATGGTTGCCTGGCCCTCATGGGTGATCACCGATACGACCTCAGCCACCTCCCGGACAGCGCCGACGCCGGGGCGAACGAGCCGGCGGCGCGCGCCGCCCGCCGCGACCGGGCCGTCCGCGCCGCCGTCGCCCAGGGCCTGGTCGGCCCGGACGAGCCGATCGCCGGGCTCCTCGACGTCGACGGCATCCGCGCCACCGCCGCCGCCCTGCACGCGGCCTTCGACGCCGTCACCGCCCCCGGCACCCCGGTCCTGCACGCCTTCGCCGTCAAGGCCACCCCGCTCGTACCGGTGCTGCGGCTCCTCGCCGAGGCGGGACTGGGCGCCGAGGTCGCCTCCCCCGGCGAACTCGCCCTAGCCACCGCCGCCGGTATCCCGCCGGAGCGGATCGTCCTCGACTCCCCCGCCAAGACCCCCGCCGAGATCCGCGAGGCGCTGCGCCTGGGCGTCGCCCTCAACGCCGACAACCCGCAGGAACTCGAACGCCTCGACGCCATCCTGGACGGCGCCACCCCCTCCTCCCCCGTCGGCGTACGCGTCAACCCTCAGGTCGGCGGCGGCTCCATCGGTGCCCTCTCCACCGCCACCCCCACCTCCAAGTTCGGCGTGGCGCTGCGCGATCCGGGCGCCCGCGACTGGGTCCTGGGCGCCTACGCCGCCCGCCCCTGGCTCACCCGGCTGCACGCCCACTCCGGCTCGCAGGGCATGCCGCTGGAACTCCTCGCCGAAGGACTCGGCGCCCTGTACGACCTGGCCGAGGAGATCAACGAGGCGGCCGGGCGCAAGCAGATCGACACCCTCGACATCGGCGGCGGCCTCCCCGTCAACTTCCACTCCGACGCGGACGACCCGAGCCACGCCGCCTACGCCGCCCTGCTGAGGAAGACCGTGCCCGGCCTCTTCGACGGCCGGTACGGCCTGGTCACCGAGTTCGGCCGCTCGGTGCTGGCCAAGCACGGCACGGTCCTGGCCCGGGTCGAGTACACCAAGTCGGCCGGTGAGCGCCCCATCGCCGTCACCCACGCCGGGGTCCAGGTCGCCACCCGCACCGTCTACAACCCCGAGTCCTGGCCGCTGCGGATCGCCGCCTTCGACGCCGAGGGCCGCCCGCGCACCGGCGACACCGTCGTCCAGGACGTGGCGGGCCCCGCCTGCTTCGCCGGCGACCTGCTCGCCACCGGGCAGACCATGCCGCGGCTGCACCCGGGCGACTGGGCGGCGGCCCTGGACACCGGGGCGTACTACTTCGCCCACCACTACGCGTACAACAGCCTGCCCCGGCCGGCCGTGCACGGCTGGACGGAGCGGCCGGGCGCGGCCGGCGAGGAGCCGGAGGTGCGGTTCGCGACGGTGCGGCCGGCGCAGACGGTGGCCGAGATCGTCGCCGAGGGCGGCGAGGCCCACCGGGACGGCCTCACCGGGCTGGCGGATCTCTGACGGCCTGACCTGAATTGCCCTTCCGAGGCCGGGATCTGAGGTGCTTGTGCGGGTCGGGTGCGGGTAAGGAAGCCTCCATCACTCACCAGGGGGAGGACCCATGGACGCCACCCGACCCGCCGGAGCCCCCGGCAACCCGCCCGAGGAGAAGGCCGGTTCCCCGGCCGGGGAGCCGTCCCTCAAACGGGCCATCGGCCCCAAGCTGCTGATCCTCTTCGTCATCGGCGACATCCTCGGCACCGGCATCTACGCCACCACCGGCAAGGTCGCCGGTAAGGTCGGCGGCGCGCTCTGGGTCCCGTTCGCGATCGGCTTCGTGGTGGCGCTGCTGACCGCCGCCTCCTACGTCGAACTGGTCGGCAAGTACCCGAAGGCGGCCGGGGCGGCGCTCTACACCCAGAAGGCGTTCAAGGTCCCCTTCCTCACCTTCATCATCGCCTTCATGGTGATGTGCTCGGGCCTCTCCTCGGCCAGCGCCGCCGCCCTCGCCTTCAGCGGCGACTACATGAGCGAGCTGACCGCCGGCGCCCTGCCGCCCACCCTGATCGCCGTCGCCTTCGTGCTGATCCTCGCCGCCGTCAACCTCCGCGGCGTCGCCGAGTCGGTCAAGATGAACGTCGTCCTGACCCTGGTCGAACTCAGCGGCCTCGCCATCATCCTGGGCATCGGCGCGTACGCCGTGCTGACCGGCGGCGGTGAGCCGTCCCGGCTGGTCGAGTTCGAGTCGAGCGGGACCGGCTTCGCCCTGATGACCGGCGTGCTCGGCGCCACCGCGCTCGGCTTCTTCGCCTTCGTCGGCTTCGAGGACTCGGTCAACATGGCCGAGGAGACCAAGGACCCCACCCGCACCTTCCCGCGTGCCATCTTCATCGGCGTGGCCGTCACCGGCACCATCTACATCCTGGTGGCGCTGGTCTCCTCGCTCCTGGTCGACCCCGGCACCCTCTCCGGCTCGGACGGGCCGCTCCTCGAAGTGGTCAAGGCGGGCGGCGTCCAGTTCCCGCCCCAGCTCTTCGCCCTGATCGCCCTCTTCGCCGTCACCAACTCGGCCCTGATCAACATGATGATGGCCTCCCGCCTCTGCTACGGCATGGCCAACGAACGCATCCTGCCCCGCGCCATGGGCCGCGTCCTGCCCAAGCGCCGCACGCCCGTCGTCGGCATCGTCTTCGTCACCCTGCTCGCCCTCGGCCTGGTCCTCACCGGCGAGATCGAGGGCCTCGGCGACACCACCGCCTTCCTCCTCCTCTGCGTCTTCGCCGTCGTCAACATCGCCGTCCTGGTCCTCCGCAAGGACCGCGTCGACCACCCGCACTTCCGCACCCCCACCGCCCTCCCCGTCCTCGGCGCCCTCACCGCCCTCGTCCTCGCCAGCCCCCTCGCCGACCGCCCCGCCGACGTCTACATCCGCGCCGGCGTCCTCCTGCTGCTGGGCATCGGCCTCTGGGGCCTCAACAAGCTGGTCCTGCGCGGAGAGCGGGGCTGAGTCCCGCCGCTGGCCTTCCCCGTGGTCCCGGGCGGACCGGGGACAGCGGTGGCCGCGGGCCCTCACCACGCCTCCCGCGGCTACCGCAGTCCCGAGCGCCCCCACGACCCCCAGGCTCCGCCGGGGCGCTACGGCTCGCTCACCGGCCCGGCCCGGCCTCGGCCGGGAGGGCGCCCGTGCGGGCCACCTCGGCGTACCACCGCGCACTCGACTTCGGGGTCCGGGTGCCCGTCGGGTAGTCCACGTGGACGGCGCCGAAGCGCTTGCTGTACCCGTAGCCCCACTCGAAGTTGTCCAGGAGGGACCAGAGGAAGTAGCCGCGGATGTCGACGCCCGCCTCGATCGCCCGGTGCACGGCGGTCAGGTGACCGTGCAGGTAGGCGATGCGCTCCGGGTCGACGACCTCGCCCTCCGGGTTGACGTAGTCGTCGAAGGCGGCCCCGTTCTCCGTGATCATCAGCGGCAGGTCCGGCTGGTCGGCCTTGAGGCGCAGCAGCAGGTCGTAGAGGCCGCTGGGGTCGACCGCCCAGCCCATGGCGGTGGTGTCGCCGGGCGGGCGGTGGAAGGCCACGTGGCCGGCGCCGGGCCACGGGCTGTGCTCGCTCGCCCCGTGGCCGTCGGAGCCGTGCCCGCCCTCGCCGGTGGCGGCGGAGACCAGGGTGGGCGTGTAGTAGTTGACGCCCAGGAAGTCGAGCGGCTGGTGGATCGTGGCGAGGTCCCCGTCCTGGACGAAGGACCAGTCGGTCAGGGTCCGGGTGTCCTCCAGGAGGTCCGCGGGGTACTTCCCCTCCAGCAGGGGCCCGGTGAAGACGCGGTTGGCCAGCGCGTCGATGCGCCGGGCCGCGTCGAGGTCCTCGGCGGACTCCGTCCGGGCCCGCACGTGGTGGATGTTGAGGGTGACGGCCACCTCGGCGCGGGCGGGGAGCTCGGCGCGCAGCGCCTGGACGGCCAGGCCGTGCGCCAGGTTGAGGTGGTGCGCCGCGCGCAGGGCCGCCACGGGTTCGGTGCGGCCCGGCGCGTGCACTCCGGAGGCGTAGCCGAGGAAGGCGCTGCACCACGGCTCGTTGAGGGTGATCCAGGTCTTCACCCGGTCCCCGAGGGCACGCGCCGCCAGGGTGGCGTAGTCGGCGAACCGGCCGGCGGTGGAGCGGCCGGGCCAGCCGCCGACGTCCTCCAGCTCCTGGGGCAGGTCCCAGTGGTAGAGGGTGGCGACCGGCTCGATGCCCTTCTCCAGCAGGGCGTCGGTCAGCGCGCGGTAGAAGTCGAGTCCCCGCTCGACCGCCGGGCCGCGGCCCGTCGGCTGCACACGGGGCCACGCGATGGAGAACCGGTAGGCGCTCACCCCGAGATCGGCCATGATCTCGACGTCCTCGCGCCAGCGGTGGTAGTGGTCGGTGGCCACGTCACCGGTGTCGCCGTTCCGCACCCGGCCGGGCGTGTGCGCGTAGGTGTCCCAGATGGAGGGGGTGCGCCCGCCCGCGGAGGCGGCGCCCTCGATCTGGTAGGCGGCAGTGGCGGTGCCCCAGGTGAACCCCTGCGGGAAGTGGCGGACGCCGGGGGTCTGCGGGACGGTGGCGGGACGTCGGGGGGCGATGGTCACGTGGTTCCTTCCGAGCGGGGCTGCGGGGCGGGTTCGGGGCCCTCGGGTGGACGGCGGGGCCCGGACGCGGGGAGGCGGCGGGCACTCATCCCTTCACGGCGCCCTGCATGATGCCGCCGACGATCTGGCGGCCGAAGACGACGAAGAGGGCGAGCAGGGGGAGCGTGCCGAGCAGGGCGCCGGCCATGATCAGCGACTGGTCCCGGACGTATCCGGCGCTCAGCTGGGTGAGCGCCACGGGGACGGTCGGGTTGCTCATGTCGAGCACGATGAACGGCCAGAAGAAGTCGTTCCACGTGTGCACGAACGTGATCATGAAGAGCACGGCCATCGCGGGCCGCGCGACGGGCAGGACGATGCTCCAGAAGATGCGCAGCGAGTGCGCCCCGTCCACCCGCCCGGCCTCGACGAGTTCGTCGGGCAGCGCCTCGGCGAGGTACTGCCGCATGAAGAACACGCCGACGGCGCTGACCAGGGTGGGGAAGATGACGGCGGGCAGTTTCTGTCCCCAGCCCAGCTCGGTCATCATCATGAAGAGGGGAACGACCCCGAGCTGCGGCGGGACCATCATCGTGCCGATGACGAGCATCAGCAGGATGTTGCGGCCCTTGAAGCGGAGCTTGGCGAAGGCGAATCCGGCCAGCGTCGCGAACAGCACGGTGGACAGGGCGACCGCGCCGGCCACGACCAGGCTGTTGAACATGGCCTTGCCCAGCGCGGCGTCCTGCCACGCCTTGCCCAGGTTCTCCAGCAGATGCGGGCCAGGGAGGAACGGCGGCGGCGTCTGGGTGACCCGGGTGTTGTCGGACGAGGCGGCCACCAGGGTCCAGTAGAGCGGGAAGAGCGAGAGGAGCGACGCCAGGCCGAGCAGGACGTACGCGAGGGGGCCCGCGTGGTGCTGGCGGCCCGCGCTGGGGCGCAGGGAGAACCGCCGGCGCCGTGGGGCGGGCCGGGGGCCGCTGCCCGGTTGCGGGGCCACGGGCGTGTCCGGGGGCCGGACCGGGAGGCTGTCTGTGGTCATGGGGGATCTCCCGGTCAGGCCTTGCGCGCGACGAAGCGCTTGACGAGGCGTTGGACGACGAAGACGAGGATGAGGAGCAGGAACATCGCCCAGGCGACCGTGGCGGCCCGGCCCATCTGGTAGCTCTTCCAGCCCTCCTCGTACAGCAGCAGACCGAGCGTCTGGTACTGGTTGTCGGCTCCGCCGGTGACACCGTTCGGCCCCTGCCCGAAGATCAGCGGCTCACCGAAGAGCTGGGTGGCGCCGATGGTCGACAGCACGATGGTGAAAACGATGGTGGAGCGGATGCCGGGGACGGTGACCTTGGTGAACTGCTGCCACCGCGAGGCGCCGTCGATGGCCGCCGCCTCGTACCGGTCACGGGGGATCGCCTGCATCGCCGCGAGGTAGAGCAGCGCGTTGTAGCCCGTCCAGCGCCAGATGACGATGACGGAGATGGCCGCCTGCGCGGCCCACTTGTTGTTCTCCCAGTCCAGGTGCTCGAACCCGAACAGGCTCAGGCCCCAGTTGATCATCCCGAAGTCGCGCTCGAAGAGCATGGTGAAGACCAGGGCGGCCGCACCCACCGAGGTGGCGTACGGGGTCAGGCTGGCGACGCGGAAGAACGTCGAGCCGCGCAGCCGGTAGTTGAGCAGGTGCGCCAGTCCGAGCGCCATCAGCAACTGCGGCACGGTCGACAGGACGCCGATGGTGATGGTGTTGCCCAGCGCGTTCCAGAAGCGCTCGTCACGCACCAGTGCCAGGTAGTTGTCGAACCCCACCCACTCCATGAAGTCCAGGGACGCGAGCTCCACGCGGTGGAGCGAGATCCACGACGTGTAGATGAGCGGGTAGAAGCTGAAGGCCGCGAAGACGACGAAGAACGGTGCGATGAAGGCGTACGGCGCGCCCTTGACGTCCAGTCGGTGCAGCAGCGCACCGCGCCGTCGGCGCTTCACACCGGGGTCGGTGCCGGGCGGCGGGCCGGTACCGGTCGTGCGGTCCTGGGGGGACGAGGTGGAGGTGGCCACCGGAAGGCGTCCTTCCTGGGGGTGGGTGGGTGGGCGGTCGGGGTCCGGTCCGGCGCCCTCAGGGGAGGCAGGGGGCGCCGGACCGCTGCGAGGGGGGGCCGGGCCCCCCGGGTCAGCCGACGGCCTTCTTGACGCGCTCGTCCGTGGTGTTCCACGCGTCGTCGGGGCTCTTGTTCTGCGACTCGATCAGCGTCAGGCCCTGGGAGAAGATGTCCTTGATGGTGCCGTCCTTACGGCCGAGCACCTGCTCCTCGGGGACTTCCCGGGCCGCGGCGCCGAAGATCTCGCCGATCGGCGCGTCGTTGAAGTACTCCGACTTGGCGCCGGCGACCTCAGGGGATTCCAGGGCGGTCCGGGACGAGGGGAAGAGGCTCTGCTTCTGGAAGAGGAACGCCTGCTGCTCGGGCGCGGTGAGCCAGGCGACGAGTTCCTGCGCCTCCTTCTTGACGGGGCTGTCCTCCATCACCCCGAGGAACGAGCCGCCCCAGTTGGCGCCCTTGGGGGCCTTGGCCACGTCCCACTTGCCCTTGTTGGCCTCGCCGGCCTTCTCGCTGATGTGCGCCAGCATCCAGGCCGGGCACACGGCGGTGGCGAAGGTGCCGTTGGCGAGCCCGGGGTCCCAGCCCGGCTGGAACTGCCGGAGCTTGGCGGTGAGGTCGGAGGTGGCGGCCTTCGAGGCCAGCTTCCAGGCGTCCTTCACGACGGGGTTGTCGGCGTAGACCAGCTCCCCCTCCTTGTCGTAGAACTGCTGGGGGCCGCCGTAGATCATGGCGTTGAACAGTCCGCTGGCACTGTCCATGAAGGCGACCTTGTCGCCCTTGGCGCCCTCCTTGAAGCGCTCGCCGACAGCGACGTACTTCGCCCAGTCGCCCTCCCACAACTTGGCGACCTCGTCGCGGTCGGTGGGCAGGCCCGCCTCCTCGAACTTGTCCTTGCGGTAGCAGACCGCCATCGGGCCGATGTCGGTGCCGAGGCCGATGACCTTGCCGTCGCCCGAGGTGACCTGGCTCTGCTTCCACGGCAGGAAGTGGTCGGTCCCCTTCACGCCGGACAGGTCGGCGAACTTGTCCTTCTGGGTGTCGACCAGTTCCTTGGCCCGGCCGATCTCTATGCCCTGGATGTCCTTCAGCCCGCTGCCGGCGGCCAGATGGGTCTGGAGCGCGGTGTAGTAGGTCTGCTCGTCGCCCGCGATCTCCGCCTCGACGACGACGTCCGGGTTCTCCTCCATGTACTTGTCGAGCAGCCCGGTCTCCTTGAAGCCCATCACGCCGTACAGCCCCATGCTGATGGTGACCTTGCCGTCCTTCCGGCCGCCGCCGGTCCTCTCGCCACCGCCTGAGCAGCCGACGAGCAACCCGAGGGCCGACACCGCGGAGATGGCGGCGACGACTCTTGTACGCGGCTTCCTGCGGGTTCTGGGCATGTAGTCCTCCTCAGCGGCGCTCACGCACCGGGGTTCGAGCCCGCGTAGCTGTCCCGCAAGGCCGATTTGCGTAGTGGGTACGTTCCCAACTGACGGTGGGAACGTACCCACTTGGGAGCTCGAAGACTGGCCGCCGCCGAAAGGCTGTGTCAAGAAGTTGACGCGACTTTGTTTCGGGGGGATGTCCGCCCGCCGCTCTCCGACCCCGTCGGCCGCAGGGGCGTTCTGGCAGAATGCGCAGGCGAACGGCGGCAGGTCACGGCCAGGCCCCGCCCGGCGGATCACGGTCTGACCGACCTGGCGCGAGGGAGGCTCCATGGGCAGCAGGCAACGCCCGACGATCAAGACCGTCGCCGCGCGTGCGGGCGTGGGACGGACCACGGTCTCCCGCGTCATCAACGGTTCGGAGCTGGTCAGCGACGAGGCCAGGACGGCCGTGCTCGCCGCCATCGCGGAGCTGAACTACGTGCCCAACTCGGTCGCGCGGGGGCTGGTGACCAGCAGGACGGACTCCGTCGCCCTGGTCATCCCCGAGTCGGAGAGCCGGCTGGGCTCGGAGCCCTACTTCTCCGCCGTCATCCGCGGCGTCAGCACCGGTCTCACCGAGCGGCGGATCCAGCTCCAACTGGTCCTCGTACGCGACCAGGCCGAGCGCGACCAGCTCACCGAGTCGGTCGCCGAGCGCCGGGTGGACGGGGTGCTGCTGGTCTCGGTGCACGAGCAGGACCCGCTGCCGGGCCTGCTGGAGAACATGGGGCTGCCCACCGTCCTCGCCGGCCGGCGCGCCCACGGCGAGCCGCTCAGCCATGTCCGCGCCGACAACGAGGGCGGCGCCGCGGCGGCCGTCGCCCACCTGGTGGCCCGGGGGCGGCGCCGGATCGCCACCATCAGCGGGCCCCTCGACATGGACGTGTCGCGCAGCCGCCTCGACGGCTGGCGGGACGCCCTGCGGGACGAGGGCGTCGAGGCGGCGGAGACGCTGGTGGCCACCGCCGACTTCACCGAGGCCGGCGGCGAGGCCGCGATGCGTTCACTACTTGAACGTGATCCCGGTCTGGACGCGGTGTTCGCCGCCTCAGACGTCATGGCGGCCGGCGCGCTGGCGGAACTGCGCCGCCAGGGCCGGCGGGTCCCCGACGACGTGGCGCTGATCGGCTTCGACGACTCCGTCATCGCCCGGCACAGCAACCCGCCCCTCACCAGCGTGCGCCAGCCGGTCGAGGCGATCGGCCGCACGATGGCCCAGATCCTCCTGGCGGAGATCGACGACCCCGGACAGCCTCGGCAGCACGTCGTCCTGCCGACGGAACTCGTCGTACGGGAGTCCTCCTGACTCCGCCCCGTGGCGGACGGGTGGCAGGCCGGCCGGCACGACTCGGCTGATCCGCTAGCGGCTTCCGGGGCAGGCTGAGGCGCCTCGGGCTACGAGCCTCGGGCCCCGGCCGAACCGTCCCGGCCCGGTACCCGGAGCCGCCGGCCCCGCCCAGAATCCGGCCCGGCCGCCCCCGAGGCCACCCCCGTGGCACAGCCATGCCCATACAGCCCTGCCACCGTCCACGGCAACCCCCGTGCCGAACGGGGCCGAACCTTATCGCCCCGAACGCAAGTACCCCTGGAAAATGCCAGAACTTCCCCAAGCCCCCCACCACCATGCGTAGCCTCTTGCTCACACCCCCAGCCGCTGCCCAGTCCGGGAGGAACCCCCCGCATGCCCGGAATCGACGAGTGCCTGCTCGACATCATGAAACTCCCCGGCGCGCGCGGCGCGGCCGTCGTCGACTGGACGAGCGGCCTCGCCCTCGGCACCATCGGCGAATCCCCGCACGACGACCACGAGGCCACCGCCGCCGAGACCGCCGAGGTCGCCCGCATGGCCGCCGAACAGCCCGCGTTCGCCCAGGAGTCGGCCCGCTCGGGGACCCCTGACGAGGACCCCCCGGCCTCCGGCGTCGAGGACGTCATCGTCACCTCCCCGGCGGGTTACCACATCCTCCGTTTCGTCGAGACCGACTTCGACAGCAGCGTCTTCGTCCACCTCTGGCTGCACCGCTCCGAAGGCAACCTGGCTCTCGCCCGCATCCGCCTCGGCGAACTGGCCCGGCGGCTGGTCCTGGCATGAGACCCCCGGCCTCCCCCGCCCCCACCGCACCGTTACCCGCGGTCTCCCCGATGCTCCGGCGCCTCGCGGAGGAGCGCGCCACCGGCGCCCTGATGCGCGAGAGCGGCACCCTCTACCTCGCCGACGGCCAGGTGGTCCACGCGGAGTCCCCGGCGACCCCGGGCATCGACGTCCTGCTCACGGCCGGCGGCACCCTGGCCAGAGCGGGCTGGTGGGAGGCGGTGGCCGCCGCCGGCGCACGGCAGCGGGTCGCGGCGTACCTGGTGGACAGCGGCCGGGTGCCGGGCGGCGCACTGGAACTCTGCCACCTCGGCGCCCTGTACGACGCCGCCTTCTTCGCCCTCGCCCCGACCAGCACCCCGGCCCGCTTCCGGTACGGCGTCTCGCACTGGATCGGCCCGGTCCACCCGGTCGCCGCCGGTTCGGTGGAGCGCGAGACCCTGCGCCGCCGCGCCCTGCTGGACCGCATCTGGCCGGACGCCACCGTCGACACGGCCCCCCTGGTCCGCCTCCCGGACGCCGCCGCCCCGCCGCTGACCCCGCGCCGCCGCGCCGTCCTGGCCGCGGTCGACGGGTCCCGGTCCGCCGCCGAGATCGCCCGCGGACTGGGCCGCTCCGCCTTCCACACCCTGGTCGACGTACGACGGCTGGCGGCGGCGGGCGCGCTGGACGCCGTCCGGTCCTGCGGCCGCCCAGACGACGGCTCGTCCGGCCCGCGCGCCGGGGCCCCCGTCCTCCCCGAGGTGACGCCCGACCCGGACATCGCCCTGCTGCGCCGGCTCCGAGACGCCCTGGAGGTCCTGTGATACGTGCGCGCCGACAGCGTGCCGAGAGGAGACAACTGATGGCCGCCGAACGGGAAGTCCTCGACGAACTCCAGCGGCTGCGGGCCCGCGTCCCGCTGCTCTCGGGCGCCCTGGCGGCCTCGGCCGACGGCCTGGTCCTCGCCCAGGACACGGCCGGTGTCGAGGCGGAGAGCCTCGCCGCCCTGACCGCCGCCGCCCTCGGCGTCGCGGTCCGCCTCACCGACGCGACCGCCCGCGGCTCCTTCCGCGAACTCCTGGTCCGCGGCGAGAAGGGGTACGTGGCGACGTACGCGGCGGGCTCCTCGGCGGTGCTGACCCTGCTCGCCGAGGACCGCATCAACGTCGGCCGCCTCCACCTGGAGGGCCGCCGCGCCGGGACCCGGATCGGCGCCCTGGTCGACGCCGCCCTGGAACGGGCGGCCACCCCGCAGCCCCGTCCCGAACACACCCGCACGGCCATGCCCGCCCGCCCGGCGGCCCCGCCGCCGCAGGCTCCGGGCCCGGCCACCGGCACCCCGCCGGGCGTCCTGCCCCGGCGTCCCGTATGAGCCCCACCGCATCACCCCGTACGCGCAACCATCCGAGGAAGAAAAGGAACGCACCCATGGCCAACACCGAAACGTCCCTCAAGGAAGCGATGAGCATCATCGAGGGCGCCACCGGCGTCGCCCTCGTCGACTACACGAGCGGCATGGCGCTGGGCACCCTCGGCGGCGGCAAGGACTTCAACCTGGAGGTCGCGGCGGCCGGCAACACCGACGTGGTCCGCGCCAAGCTCCGCACCATGGAGCACCTGGGGCTGAAGGAGGAGATCGAGGACATCCTGATCACCCTCAGCGGCCAGTACCACCTGATCCGCCTGCTCAAGTCCCGTGGCGGCAACGGCCTCTTCCTCTACCTGGTGCTGGACGCGGGTCGCGCCAACCTGGCCATGGCCCGCCACCAGCTGCGCCGCATCGAGACCGAACTGGAGGTCTGAGCCGGTAGGACCGGTACGGGACGGGGGACGCCCCCGGCGCGGTCAGCGCCGCCGGCCGCCGCCGGGCGCCGCGTCCCCCGCCTCCGTGCCGGTCGTCCACAGCCGGGTCGTCCTCGCCCCCAGCGGGTCGCCCGCGCCCCGGCCGAGGGCGTCGGCGGCGGTCCACAGCAGGACCTCCCGCGCCTCCTCGACCCGCCCGGTCCCGCGGGCCCGCAGCCACAGCCCCGCCCCCCAGCCGGCCAGCGCCATGCCGCCGGCGGCGGGCAGGGCGAAGGCGCTGCCGAGGGCGGCGGCGAAGGCGAGCAGGAGCCACCAGCGGTGCCCGCGCCGCCAGTTGCGTACCGTCACCGAGCGGGCCTGGAGGATGTCAGAGCGGGCGGCGCGTTCGGCCTCCGCGGCCAGCGCGGCGGCCCGGCCACCGCGCACCAGCGCGACCACCGCCGCCGCCAGTAGGAAGAGCAGGGCCCCGACGAGGACGCCGATACGGCGTCCGGTCAGCCCCTCCGGGACCAGCCCGGCGCCGGCCGCCACCACTCCGAGCCACCACAGGGGTGCCGCCCCGGCCCGCTGGACCACCGCCACCCGTACCAGTCCCCGCGCTCCGCGTCTCAACTCCCGCTCCTCCCACTGCCGCTCGCCCCGGGCCGCCCGGGGCCGGTGTGGGCCCGGAGGTTACCGGCCATTCCTGAGACGCGGGTGAGAAACACCGGCCTCCCCCTCTGTTCGGTCCTATGCGGCTCTTTCGGTCCCATTCGGTCCTAGTCGGCGAAGAGCCCCCGGTCGGCGGCGCGCACGTCGAACCGCTCCATCCGGGCCTGCGCGTCGGGCAGCGCGTCGCACATCGCCTCCAGCAGGACCCGCCCCAGCAGCATCGGCGCGCAGGCCGTGTCGAAGGCGAGCCCGGTCCCGACCGCGCCCGGGACGAGGATGTCCGACTCGGCGGCGACCGGCGCGAACGCCGAGTCGGCCACGGTCACCACGGTGAGCCCGCGCTCCCTGGCGTACGCCAGCGCCTCGACCACCTCGCGCGGGTGGCGCGGCAGCGCGAAGCAGAGCAGCGCGGAGGCCCCGGCGAGCCGGGCCGCGTCGATCCGGTCGACCAGCATGGTGCCGCCCTCGTCGAGCAGCCGTACGTCCGGGTGGACCTTGGCGGCGAAGTAGGCGAAGCCCCGCGCCTGCGCGGCCGCCGCCCGCAGCCCCAGCACCGGCAGCGGACGCGACTGGGCGAGCAGCCGCCCGGCCCGCTGCAACGGCGCCGGGTCGGCGAGGAAGTCGGCGAGCCGCCGCAGATTGGCGACCTCGGCCTCGACGGCCTGCTGGTAGCCGTTGGCCTCGGCGGGCGCGGACGGGGCACCGGGCGCCCGCTCCCGCAGGTCGCGCCGGAGCGCCGGATACCCGTCGAAGCCGAGGGCGACCGCGAACCGGGTCACCGACGGCTGGCTGACCCCGGCCAGCTCCGCCAGCTCCACGCTGGACAGGAACGGCACCTCGTCGGCATGGCGCACCATGCAGTGCGCGATCCTGCGCTGCGTCGGCGTCAGCCGCCGCCCCTCGAAGAGCCCCTGAAGCCTCCCGGCCGGGCTGTGGGTCATCGGTCGCGTCCCCTCGGAGCTCGCCGCCATTCATCCGTCATGCGCTGTGCATGACCCTATACAGGGTGACGGGGGCAGGAGACACGGTCCGGGGCGCCCGGAGACCCCGGGGCGGAACGGCCGGCCGCCACCGGGAGCTCCGACAGCGGGGAATTTACGTGTCGGCGGCGATCAGCTGGCCCGAGCGCAGCAGCTTGTCCCCCTCCCAGACGGAGACGTTGTAGGCGATCCTCGCGTTCTCCGGGACGACCGTGGCGAAGGAGCAGGACGTCCAGCCGGCCGCCTTGCCGTGGTAATTCAGGCAGTGGTACCAGTTGCCGTTGACATTCACCTGGGCATTCATCTCCACGTGATGCCCGTCGGCCTTCAGGTCCTGCACCCAGAATTTGTCACCGTTCGGCTGGAAGCAGGCCCGTCCCGCCTCCCCGTTGTAGTTGACGTAGGAACACGCCTTCAGCTGATTCCAGTCCGGCCCGCCACTCACGTCGGTGGCCCGGTAGGTGTACGACGCGGCCGAAGCCGAGCCCTGCAGCGCCACGGTCATACCCGCCGCCACAGAAAGCACGAAGAAAGCCCTGCCGACCTTGCGCATCTTCAAGACGAACACCTCTCGCAGTGCAAATCTCGTTTGCAGCAGTGAAGTTGACGCCCCGAAAGTAACAACGCCGGACCGGCCCGTTCAAGGGATTTCCGCGTGGCCGAAACGCGCGAAGAACCGGACCCTGATGTTCCTCCCGACGGAATCCGAAAGCGAAGGGAATGGTTCCGCCGAAAGGCCGGACCGTGACGGGGGACACCAGGCGGAAAATCCCTCGCGCAGCCTGGACGACGATTCCCGGGCGCGGAGTGGAGCACGGCGGCTCGTACCGTCCGAGGGCCGGCTGAGGAGGAGAGATGCGCGGGGACCGCCGCACCCCCCGGGGCGAGCCCCAGGAGGGCGGGACGACGGCGGTCCCCGCGAGGGGCGGGCGCCGGGTCAGGGCCGGGCACCGCGCCCACGGGCGTCGTGCGGAGGTCCGGGAGCCGCTCCGGAGGTCCGTGACGCCGTTCGCGTGCCGGTGGGAAGCGGCCCATCGCCCCCGGGTTCCCCCGGTGGTCGTGTGCTGTCTCCTGCCGACACCCACCAATGTGCCGGACGCGTGTTAACCGGGTGCTGCGCCGACGTGTCGGGCTCGTACCACTTGTGCGAAGGGGAGCGCGGCCCGCTCCGGGAGGTCCGGGAGGCGGGCCGCGCGGGGGCTCACTTGACGGCGGTGCCGGCCGAGCGGGCGAGGAAGGAGAGCAGGTCCTGGCGGCTGACGACGCCGGTCGGCTTGCCCTCCACCAGCACGATCGCGGCGTCCGCCTTGCCGAGGACGGCCATCAGGTCGGCGACCGGCTCACCGGAGCCGACCTGCGGCAGCGGGCGCGACATGTGCTTCTCCAGCGGGTCGTCCAGGGCGGCGCGGCTGGCGAAGAGGGCGTCGAGCAGTTCGCGCTCGACGACCGAGCCGACGACCTCGGCGGCCATCACGTCGGGGTGGCCCGCGCCCGGCTTGACGATCGGCATCTGCGAGACGCCGTACTCGCGCAGCACCTCGATGGCCTCGCCGACGGTCTCCTCGGGGTGCATGTGGACGAGGGAGGGCATGGCGCCCTCCTTGTCGCGCAGCACGTCGCCGACGCGGGGCTCGTCGCCGCCCTGGTCGAGGAAGCCGTAGTCGTTCATCCACTCGTCGCTGAAGATCTTCGAGAGGTAGCCGCGGCCGCTGTCCGGCAGCAGCACGACGATCACGTCGTCGGGGCCGGCCTCGCGGGCGACCTCCAGCGCGGCGACGACCGCCATCCCGCAGGAGCCGCCGACCAGCAGCCCCTCCTCCTTGGCGAGGCGGCGGGTCATCTGGAAGGAGTCCTTGTCGGAGACCGCGACGATCCGGTCGGTGATGTTCCGGTCGTAGGCGGTCGGCCAGAAGTCCTCACCGACGCCCTCGACCAGGTACGGACGGCCGGAGCCGCCGGAGTAGACCGAGCCCTCGGGGTCGGCGCCGACCACCTGCACGGCTCCGTCGCTGACCTCCTTGAGGTAGCGGCCGGTGCCGGAGATGGTGCCGCCCGTGCCGATGCCCGCGACGAAGTGGGTGATCTTCCCGTCGGTCTGCTCCCACAGCTCAGGGCCGGTCGAGTGGTAGTGGGAGAGGGGGTTGTTCGGGTTGGAGTACTGGTCGGGCTTCCACGCCCCCGGCGTCTCCCGGACCAGCCGGTCGGAGACGTTGTAGTACGAGTCCGGGTGCTCCGGGTCGACCGCGGTGGGGCAGACCACGACCTCGGCGCCGTACGCCCGCAGCACGTTGATCTTGTCCAGCGAGACCTTGTCGGGGCAGACGAAGATGCACTTGTACCCCTTCTGCTGCGCGACGATGGCCAGGCCGACGCCGGTGTTGCCGCTGGTCGGCTCGACGATCGTGGAACCGGGGCCGAGCAGCCCGCGCTCCTCGGCGTCCTCGATCATGCGCAGGGCGATGCGGTCCTTCACGGAACCGCCGGGGTTGAAGTACTCGACCTTGGCCAGGACCGTCGCCTGGATTCCCTCGGTCACGTTGTTGAGCCTGACCAGCGGGGTGTTGCCGACCAGATCGACCATCGAGTCGTGGATGTGCACCGTTGTCTCCGGGCGTCGATGACTGCGTAACGCAGGGCTGTATGGGTGCGCACAGCGTAAGCCGCCGGGGATTGGCGCACGGCCCCGGCGGGGCACAGTGTGGGTGTACGGCTACGAGGAGGTGGCTGCCGGTGTTGTCGAGGGCGAGGGTGGCACGGCGGATCGCGGCGGGCGCGGCGTACGGCGGCGGCGGCATCGGACTGCTCGGCGTGGCCGGCGTCGGGGTGCTGCTGGCCGAGGCGCAGCTGGCCAAGCGCTCCGTGGGGAGCCAGGGGAACGGGGCCGCGCCGCCGCGCGCCGACGGGGTGTACGGGAGGGCCTTCGGCCTCCGCCCGGACGGGGAGCCGCCGCTGGAGCCGCTGCGGTTCCTGATGCTGGGCGACTCGACGGCGGCCGGGCAGGGCGTGCACCGGTCCCGGCAGACCCCGGCCGCGCTGCTGGCCAGCGGGCTCGCCGCCGTCGCCGAGCGCCCGGTGGAGCTGCGGAACGTCGCGGTGCCCGGCGCCCGCTCCGACGACCTCGACCGTCAGGTGTCGCTGGCGCTGGCCGACGGCGGGTGGGTGCCCGACGTCTGCGTGCTGATGGTCGGCGCCAACGACGTCACCCACCGCATGGCCGCCACCGAGTCGGTCCGGCTGCTCGCCTCGGCGGTACGGCGGCTGCGCACGGCCGGGGCCGAGGTGGTGGTCGGGACCTGCCCCGACCTCGGCACCATCGAGCCCGTCTACCAGCCGCTGCGCTGGCTCGCCCGGCGGGCCTCGCGGCAGCTGGCGGCCGCCCAGACCATCGGGACGGTGGAACAGGGCGGGCGGACCGTCTCCCTCGGCGACCTGCTCGGGCCCGAGTTCGCGCAGAACCCGCGCGAGCTGTTCGGGCCCGACAACTACCACCCCTCCGCCGAGGGGTACGCGACGGCGGCGATGGCGGTGCTCCCCACCCTCTGCGCCTCGCTCGGACTCTGGCCCGAGGGGGAGCGGCCGGAGGCCGCCCGCGACGAAGGGTTCCTGCCCGTGGCGCGCGCCGCCGTCCGCGCCGCCTCCGAAGGCGGCACCGAGGTCACCGCCGCCACCGGCCCCCGAGGCCCCCTCGCCCTCCTCAAACGCCGCCGACGCCGCCGCATCCCCCACGAGCCCTCCCCCACCCCGACCCCCCAGACCCCGGCCCCTGACAGGGGTGGCCTCAATCGCCGGCCGGGCTGAGTGTGGCCTCAATCGCCGGCCCGGCTAGGGGTGGCCTCAATCGCCGGCCGGGCTCCTTGGCCTCAAACGCCGGCCCGGCTGAGTGGCCTCAAGCGCCGGCCCGGCTAGGTGGCCTCAGACGCCGGCCGAGCTATCGATAGCCCGGCCGGCGTTTGAGGCCATCGGTGACGGACGGCTGAGGCATCACCTCAGCCAATCCCAGCCCGGCCGGCGCTTGAGGCCACTGAGCCCGGCCGGCGCCTGAGGCCACCCCAGCCCCCGCACCCCCAGCCCTGTAGCTCGGCCCCGCGGCCGTGAGCAAGCGCTTAGAAAGTGCGGTCCGTGTCACAGCCCAGAGTGGGTGACCCGCACCCTACGTACGGGTAGCTTCCGCAAGGAAGCCCCGCCCCCGTACCGACTGGAGCCGCCCGATGCCCGAAGCCGTGATCGTCTCTGCCGCCCGCTCCCCCATCGGCCGCGCCTTCAAGGGCTCCCTGAAGGACGTACGCCCGGACGACCTGACCGCCCACATCATCGAGACGGCTCTGGCCAAGGTCCCCGAGCTGAACCCTCGTGACATCGACGACCTGATGCTCGGCTGCGGCCTCCCCGGCGGCGAGCAGGGCAACAACCTCGGCCGGATCATCGCCGTCCAGATGGGCATGGACCACCTGCCCGGCTGCACGGTGACCCGCTACTGTTCCTCGTCCCTCCAGACGAGCCGCATGGCGCTGCACGCCATCAAGGCCGGCGAGGGCGACGTCTTCATCTCGGCCGGCGTCGAGACGGTCTCCCGTTTCGCCAAGGGCAACTCCGACTCCCTCCCGGACACCCGGAACCCCGTCTTCGCCGAGGCGGAGGCCCGTACGGCCGCCGTCGCCGAGCAGGGCGCGGACTCCTGGCACGACCCGCGCGAGGACGGCAAGCTGCCCGACGCGTACATCGCGATGGGCCAGACCGCCGAGAACCTGGCCCGGCTGAAGGGCGTCACCCGCGAGGAGATGGACGAGTTCGGCGTCCGCTCGCAGAACCTCGCCGAGGAAGCCATCAAGAAGGGCTTCTGGGAGCGCGAGATCACCCCCGTCACCACCCCGGACGGCACCGTGGTGAGCCAGGACGACGGCCCGCGCGCCGGCGTCACCCTGGAGGGCGTGTCGGGCCTGAAGCCCGTCTTCCGCCCCGACGGCCGCGTCACCGCGGGCAACTGCTGCCCGCTGAACGACGGCGCCGCCGCCCTGGTGATCATGTCCGACACCAAGGCGCGCGAGCTGGGCCTGACCCCGCTGGCCCGGATCGTCTCCACCGGCGTCTCCGGCCTCTCCCCCGAGATCATGGGCTACGGCCCGGTCGAGGCGAGCAACCAGGCCCTGCGCCGGGCGGGCCTGACCATCGACGACATCGACCTCGCCGAGATCAACGAGGCGTTCGCCGCCCAGGTCATCCCCTCCTACCGCGACCTCGGCCTGCCCCTGGAGAAGGTCAACGTCAACGGCGGCGCCATCGCCGTGGGCCACCCCTTCGGCATGACCGGTGCCCGCATCACCACCACCCTCATCAACAGCCTCCAGTTCCACGACAAGCAGTTCGGTCTGGAGACCATGTGCGTGGGCGGCGGCCAGGGCATGGCGATGGTCATCGAGCGCCTCAGCTGACAGCCCCGGGACCCCAGGTCCCACCCACGGAGGGTGGCCCCGCGCGCACGCCGGGCCACCCTTCGCAGGTGGGGAGGGGAGTGGCCGTACCGCGCCCCTTCCGCACCACCCGCCCCTCCTCCATTCCGTGATCCAATCTCCCCCAGGATGTGACCTATATCCCGAGGGATCAGCGTTTCCGCAGGTCACTATGGGTTGAGGGGGACCGCCCCGCCGAAAGACCTGTCCCTTTCGTGACGTAATGCACTGACAGCCGGATGGTTCGCCCTTCAAGCTGATGTAGGAAGTCGGGGACCGACTCGAACCGGGAGTACGTCAGTGAGCGCCATGACCCTTGCCCTGCTGATCGCCCTCGCCGCCGTGGTGGCCGTGGGGGCTGTCGCCCTGCACGCCGTGCACGGGCTGCGCCGGCAGATCGCGGCGCTCCGCGCCGAGCTGCACGCCACCCACTCCGGCCGCGCCACCGTCCCGGCCGCCCGGGCCGACGCGGACGGTATCCGCGAGGCCGTCGCCGAGGCGCTCGCCGAGGAGCGGGAGCGCGAGCTGGCCGAGGCACGGGCGTTCTGGGCGGCGCAGGAGGCGCGGGACGCCTCGGACGCGCCCTCGCTCCTGGGCGGCCTGCACGGCCTGGTGGACGACCTGTTCATCCCGCGCCAGGCCGACCTGGCCGGGCTCGACGCGCTGGACGCCGCCGAGGCAGCCCAGCACCTCCCGGCCGCCGAGCCGGAGGAGGACTCCCCCGAGCTGGCCGCCGCCCGCCGCCGCCACCCCTCGCACCCGGACTTCGTCCCGGTCCGCCCCACCCCGGTGGAGCGCGAGACCGCCGGTGACGACCACGAGACGACGGTGGCCGTGCTGGAGGAGCTGGCACAGGCCCGCACCGCCCTGGCCGACGTACGCCCGGGCCCGCTGGGCACCCTGGACGTCTACGTCTTCGCCGACGGCACCACCCTCTGCATGACCCCGGGCCACCGGGAGACGGCCGAACTGCTGGCGGGTTCCCTGCGGGCCGGTGAGGCGCCGGTGCTGCTGGGCGGCTCCGGGGTCTCGGGCGCGTACGCCCTGACCTTCTCCTGCGGCGAGGACAACGTCTATCTGCTGGCCGACCGCGTCATAGCCTCCGTCTGACCGCCCGGCCGTCCGGCCTTCCGCATTCCGAGGTCCGCGTCCCCGCCGGGGGCGCGGACCTCGCGCGTACGCCCCGTCAGATCCCGGCCCGCTCCCGCGCCTCGGCGACCCGGGCCACGGCCGACTCCAGGGCGGCCTCGCCGGGCAGGACGAGGGCGAGGTCGTGGGCGGCGACGGTGACCTGGTCGGCGACGGCGAACATCCCGGCGTCCGGCATCACGCGCACCTCCCCGGAGGGCTCCTCCAGGCGCTGGGCGCGGGCGGACAGCTCGCGGGCCAGCTCCAGGGCCTCGGCGGCGGCGCCGCGCTGGAGCCTGCTCTGCGGCGCGGCCCGCAGCCGGTCGGCGAACTGGTCCACGGCACTGGTCAGCGGGGTCGTATCAAGCACACCGCCGACCCTATGCCCTGGGGCGGCCGGGGAACGCCGAAGCGCCCCGCGGACAGCTCCGCGGGGCGCTTCGGCGTGCGTGCGACCTACCGTCAGTCGTCACCCTGGAGGATGGCGATCAGACGCAGGAACTCCATGTAGATCCAGACCAGGGTCATGGTCAGGCCGAAGGCGGCCAGCCAGGACTCCTCGCGCGGAGCACCGTAGGCGATCCCGTCCTCGACCTGCTTGAAGTCGAGGGCGAGGAAGCAGGCGCCGAGCAGGACGCCGATGATGCCGAAGATGATGCCGAGGCCACCGCTGCGGAAGCCGAGGCCGTCACCGCCGCCGAAGACGGCGAAGAGCAGGTTGACCGCCATGAGGAGCACGAAGCCCATCGCGGCGGCCATCACGAAGCCGTAGAAGCGGCGGTTGACGCGGATCCAGCCGGCCTTGTAGGCCACGAGCACCGCGGTGAAGACCGCCATGGTGCCGATGACGGCCTGCATGGCCGCGCCGTTGGCGACGTAGTTGTCGACGACGTTGCTCACGACGCCGAGGAAGACGCCCTCGAGGGCCGCGTACGCCAGGATCAGCGCGGGCGAGGCCTTGCGCTTGAACGACTGGACGAGCGCCAGCACCATCGCGACGAGACCGGCGCCGATGGCGATGCCGTACGACTTGCCCATGTTGGCCGGGTCGATCGGCAGGAACCACCAGGCGAGGGCGGCCGTGACGATCAGCGTGCCGAGGGTCGTCGCCGTGCGCATGACGACGTCGTCCATCGTCATACGGTCGGTGGTGGGCGCCTGGACGCCGTACTGGTCCTGCGCGTACGGGTTGGCGTACGTCTGCTGGTCGCCCTGGGCGTACGGGTTCTGACCGGCGTACGGGTTCTGGCCCGCGTAAGGGTTGCCGCCCGCGTACGGGTTGCCCTGCTGCGTTCCGACGGCGGGGCCCCCGGCCTGCGGCGCCGCGTTGAACTGCGCGTGGCCGTTGTCGCGGCTGAACCCCCGTCGCGAGAAGACCGGGTTGCTGCTCCTCATCTCACTCCTCCGTGGCCACCCTGCGTGGCCTTGGCCCAAGAGTAATGGGTGGGCAAAAGAATGACCCTACTGCTTGGGAAGGATCTTTCCGCGCTCTTGACCGAAATCCCCCGGGGTCAAACCCCCAAAGCGGGTACTCCAGGGCAACTCGCCGTGACGCCGAGCGGGGGACGTCTTCGCAGGCGGGGCAGGGTGCGCGCGGGCAACCACGCCCGACGCCGGCCGGGATGCGCACGAGGACGCCCGGCACCGGGGCGCCGGGCGGGTGACCTTCACCTCACGGCCGACGGGAATGGGCCCACCCCGCACGCCGGGACCCCGCCGGTCACGGCTTGAGCGGGGCGAACGGAGTCAGCGAGAAGATGAACTCCACCGGCACCTCGAAGTAGGCGGCGATGCGCAGGGCGAGGTGGAGGCTCGGGCTGTACTCGCCGCGCTCCAGGTAGCCGATGGTCTGGTAGTGGACACCGAGGGCGTCGGCGAGCTGGCGGCGCGTGACCTGGCGTTCGACGCGGAGCATCGCGATGCGGTTGTGGACCGGGTCCGGCGCGGCGGCCGCGCCGGACCCCGCCCCCTCCGTACGGGGCGTCATCGGTTCACCTCAGTACCGCTGGAGCGCGGTCTCCTTGCGCGCGGACATCGAGGCGCCCGACTCCCTGCGCGCCATCCGGCGCAGCAGCACGGGCGCGAGGACCAGCCCGAGCAGCGCCCAGGCCCCGAGGACCGCATAGCTCTCCCACACCTGCCAGGTTCCGTTGATCTCTCCGGCGGCCGCGGCGTCCGGCAGCATCGCCGAGCGCAGACCGTGCCCCAGCCAGTAGAGGGGGAAGACCTGCGCGAGCCCGGCCGCCCAGCCGGGCAGTACCGACAGCGGGAAGAACGTACCCGAGATCGCGACCATGCCGCCCATCAACAGGAACCCCCAGCCGCCGAGCGTGCGCGGATTCTTGACCAGCGAGCCGACGGCGAAGCCGAGGGGGGTCGAGGCGAGCACCCCGAGCACCAGCAGCGAGGCCGCGTGCGGCACCCCCCACACGCCGCCGGACCAGCCGTCGTCGAGCAGGATGAGGCCGGGCACCAGCAGCAGGGTGAGGGAGAAGCAGACCTCCAGCGCGGTCCTGGTGCTCTGCCCCACGACATAGCCGGTGGTGCCGTGCGGCAGGGACTTGGCGCGCAGCAGCGTGCCGTCCTCGCGCTCGGTGGCGACGGCGGTCGCCAGCCCGAAGAGCGCGGCGAAGATCATCGAGAAGGCGAGCACACCGGGCAGCATGAGCGCGCCCGCGCTGAGGCCGGTCGTCTCGTCGATGGTGTCCCGGTTGCGGAGGATGACGAAGAGGAAGACCGCCGAACCGATGACGTAGTAGCCCACGTCGGTCGGGGTGCGCAGGGAGTTCATGAACTCCGTGCAGCCACGCCGGACCCCTGGTCCGTACCCTCCGCCCCGGGCGGGCCGGGCCGCTCCCCGCTCCCGCGCGCCCGTTCCGCTCACTGTCCCGCTCATGCCGGCTCCCCCGTCCGCTCCTTGACCGTCTCCTGGTCCGGAGCCGGCTCCTCCAGCCCCGCCTCGCTCCTCGCGACCATCCGCAGGTAGGTGTCCTCCAGGCTGGCCCGGCGCACCTCCAGCTCGGTGATCTCCGCGCCGTACCGCTCGAACAGCTCGCGGGTGAACCGCGTGCCGTCCGGTGTCAGGTGGACCTCGCGGACGCCGTCGCGCGTCCAGCGGACCTCGTCCTCGCCCGCGACCTGCCGGGCCAGCTGCTCCGCGCTGCCGTCGGCGACGATCCGGCCGCCGTCGAGGATGAGGATGCGGTCGGCGAGCTTCTCCGCCTCGGCGAGGTCGTGGGTGGTCAGCAGGACGGTGGTGTCCTCCAGGTCGGCGAGGGCGTGGACCAGGTCGTGGAAGTCGCTGCGCGCCTTCGGGTCGAAGCCGGTGGTCGGCTCGTCCAGGAAGAGCAGGCGCGGCCGGCCGACGATCCCCACCGCGACGTCGAGCCGCCGCCGCTGGCCGCCGGAGAGCGCCCCGACCCGGGTCTCCGCCTTGTCGGAGAGCCCGACCCGCGCCAGCAGCTCCGCCACCTCGTACGGCCCCGGGTACCCGTCGCGCCCGGCGTACGGCCGGTAGTAGGAGGCGAACTGCTCCAGCAGCGCGCCGACCCGCCAGCGGCTGTGGTCGCGCCAGGACTGGAGCACCACGCCGACCCGCGCCCGCCAGGCGTCCCCGCCGTGCAGCGGGTCCTCGCCGAGCACCCGGACGTGGCCGGAGGAGGGCTGCCGGAACCCCTCCATGATCTCGATCGTCGTCGTCTTCCCCGCGCCGTTGGGCCCGAGCAGCCCCAGCACCTCGCCCCGCCGGATCTCGAACGAGACCCCGCGCAGCACGTCCTTCTCCCCGTACCTCATCCACAGGTCCCGCACGTCGACGACGACTTCGCCGCCCCCGCCCGTGCCCCCGCTGTCGAACGCCATCTCCGGCTCCCCCATCCGTGCGTACCTTCACTTCCCCGTCTTGCTACTGCGATGAAACGTAGCAGGAGTACTACATCTCTTCCAGTGTTCGGTATGCCGAAGGTCAGGAAAAGGCAAAGCCGGCGGGCGGCGGCGAGGGCCCGCCGCGAGCGGCAGAATCCAGGAAGGCCACCGCCCCGCCCGCTAGGAGCCCTCATGCCTGACCAGCAGCCCCCCGCCCGCCCCGAGGACCGCACCCCCATGACGGACACGGAGATCGAGGCCGCATACGTCACCGCCCCGCCCCGGCTGGACGGACCGGTCACCCTCGTGCCGTACGACCCGCGCTGGCCCGAGGCGTACGCGGCACTGGCGGCCCGGATCGGCGAGCGGCTGACCCCTCTCCCGCACCGCCTGGACCACGCCGGCTCGACCTCGGTCCCGGGACTGCCGGCCAAACCGGTCCTGGACCTCGTCCTGACCGTCCCCGACCCGGCCGACGAGGACGCCTACGTCCCGGCGCTCGCCCCGCTCGGCCTGCGCCTGACGATCCGCGAGCCCGACTGGTACGCGCACCGCCTGCTCAGGGGCGCGGCAGGACACCCCGCGGCGGACGCCGTCAACCTGCACGTCTTCCCCGAGGACTGCCCCGAGACCGTGCGGATGCTCCGCTTCCGCGACCACCTGCGCGCCGACGCCGCCGACCGCGACCTGTACGCGCGCACCAAGCGCGAGCTGTCCGCCCGGAGCTGGACGTACACGCAGCAGTACGCGGACGCGAAGAGCGAGGTGGTGGCGGAGATCCTGCGCCGGGCGGGGTGAGGGCGGCGGGGGGCTCACGCGGCCCGGAGGCTGGGTGCGGATGTGCCCGGAACCGGACTCGAACCGGTACGCCCGTGAAGGGCAGCGAGGTTTAAGCTCGCCGTGTCTGCATTCCACCATCCGGGCAAGCTGGGGGCCGCATATACGCGGTGTGAGCCTATCCGGACAAGTCACTCGGACAGCGGGCCCTCAAGCCGATGTTGTCTTATTTTATTGGCGCCTGAGGGTGCATCAGAACATCGCGTGCTCCCCCCACGCCGCCCTTCGGCAGGCACTCCCCACACCCGGCCGAAGGCGGCCCGGACCGAGAATGACCGGAATGCGACCAGCCGGCGGTCGAAGATCATTGCCTCCGTGGCGGGTTGGGCCGCGGCGCCTCCCCCGGGCCTACCGAGCGGCGCCGGTACCGGGGCACGGGGCGGGCCACGAGAACCACCGGAAAGCGTGATCAGGGTCTCCTGACGCCCGGGCTTCCCGGGGCCGCGCGGGGCTTCCCGGGGACCCGTCTCAGGGGCGGCCGTCAGGGTCGGGGCGGGCGGAGGGTCATACCCAGGTATGAGGGCGGCTCCCCGGGTCACCCCACGGAGTGGCACGCGAAAGGGAACTGGGGGGTGATGGCCGGCGGGGTTCCGGCAGGAAGGATGGACGCAGACCGTCAGACGACTCACCCCGGCCTCAGGAACAGGGGTGGCTTGCCGTGTCCGCCCGCCGGGCAGACGCCGGGAGCCACGAGTCCGCGCCGCCCCCACCGACAGGAGCTTCCCCGTGACCACCACCACCCCTCTGGCCTCCAGGTCCACCGAGGTGGCCGCCCGCGCCACCGAACTCAGCAAGGTGTACGGCACGGGCGAGACCCGGGTGGTCGCGCTGGACCAGGTCTCCATCGACTTCCGGCAGGGCGAGCTGACCGCGATCATGGGCCCCTCGGGCTCCGGCAAGTCCACGCTGATGCACTGCGTGGCGGGGCTGGACACCTTCGACGGCGGCTCGGTGCGGATCGGTGACACGGAGCTGGGGGCGCTGAAGGACAAGCAGCTCACGCAGTTGCGGCGGGACAAGATCGGCTTCATCTTCCAGGCGTTCAACCTGCTGCCGACGCTCACCGCCCTGGAGAACATCACCCTCCCGATGGACATCGCCGGGCGCAAGCCCGACCAGGCGTGGCTGGACCAGGTCATCGACATGGTGGGCCTGCGCGACCGGCTGAAGCACCGTCCGGCGCAGCTCTCCGGCGGCCAGCAGCAGCGCGTGGCGGTGGCCCGGGCGCTCGCCTCGCAGCCGGAGATCATCTTCGGCGACGAGCCCACCGGCAACCTGGACTCCCGCTCCGGCGCCGAGGTGCTGGGCTTCCTGCGCAACTCCGTGCGCACCCTCCACCAGACCGTGGTGATGGTGACCCACGACGCGGTCGCCGCCTCCTACGCGGACCGCGTGGTCTTCCTCGCCGACGGCCGCATCGTCGACGAGATGCACCGGCCGACGGCCGACAGCGTGCTGGACCGGATGAAGGAGTTCGACGCGAAGGGCCGCACCAGCTAGGACCGCGCCCCCGCTCACTCCTCCGTCCCGCGCGGCCCACCGGGCGCGCCCCTTCCTTCCCAGGACTCCTCATGTTCCGTACCGCCCTGCGCAATGTCCTTGCGCACAAGGCCCGGCTGCTGATGACCGTGCTCGCCGTGATGCTCGGCGTGGCCTTCGTCTCCGGCACCCTGGTCTTCACCGACACCCTCGGCAACGCCCTGCGCAACCAGTCCGCCAAGAGCTACGACGACGTCGCCGTCTCCGTGCAGACCTACGCGGACCAGCGCGACCAGGAGAAGACCGGCATCGACGCCGCGACGCTGGAGAAGATCCAGGGGATCGACGGCGTGGCCGCGGCCCACGGCCGGGTCTCCGGCTTCGCCGGCGTCGCCGACCCGGACGGCAAGCTGATCGGCAGCGGCTGGTCCAACACCGGCGCCAACTTCGCCCCGGGCGCGGACGGCAAGGACCCCCAGTACACCTTCACCGACGGCAAGGGCCCGAAGGCCGGCCAGGTCGCGCTCGACCGGGCCACGGCCGACCAGGGCGAGTACCAGGTCGGCGACAAGGTCCGCGTCGCCACCAACGGGCCCGTCCAGGAGCTGACCCTCTCCGGCGTCTTCACCACCGAGGACGGCGCGGTCAACGCCGGCGGCAGCCTGGTCCTCTTCGACCAGCGCACCGCCCAGAAGCAGTACCTGCGCCCGGGCTACTTCAAGGACGTGACGGTCACCGCGGCTTCCGGCGCCTCGGACACCGCGCTGCTGGAGAAGGTCGAGGCGCTGCTGCCCGAGGACGCCACGGCGCAGACCGGACAGGCCCTCGCCGAGGAGCAGGCCAAGGACATCGAGTCGGGGCTGACCGGCCTCAACACCATGCTGCTCGCCTTCGCGGGGATCGCCCTCTTCGTCGGTGTCTTCCTGATCGCCAACACCTTCACCATGCTGATCGCCCAGCGCACCCGTGAGCTGGCGCTGATGCGCGCGGTCGGCGCCTCCCGCCGCCAGGTGAAGCGCTCGGTGCTGGCCGAGGCCGCGCTGGTGGGTCTCGTCGCCTCGGCGGTCGGCTTCGGCCTCGGGCTCGGGCTCGCGGTGGCGCTGCGTTCGGCGATGGACGCCTTCGGCGCGGAGATGCCCGCCGGTCCGCTGGTGGTCTCGCCGGTGGCGGTGGGCTCCGCCTTCGGCGTCGGCGTCGTGATCACCGTCCTGGCGGCCTGGCTGCCCGCCCGCCGGGCCGCGAAGATCCCGCCGGTCGCCGCCATGAACAGCGTGCACGCGGTGGCCACGGTGAAGTCCCTGGTGGTGCGGAACACCATCGGTTCGATCGTGACGGCGGCGGGCGCGGTGGCGATCGTCGCGGGCGCCTCGAAGGGTGGCGGGGACGGCCGGTACCTGATCGCGGGCGGCGCCTTCTTCGCACTGCTCGGTGTGATGGTGCTGATCCCGCTGCTGTCGCGGCCGGTGATCGCGGCGGTCCGGCCGCTGCTGACCAAGGTGTTCGGCGTCTCCGGCAAGCTGGCCGCGCAGAACGCGGTGCGCAACCCGCGCCGTACCGGCACCACGGCCTCCGCGCTCGCCATCGGGCTGACCCTGGTCACCGGCCTGTCGGTGCTGGGTCTCACGGTCGGCCAGGCCATCGACCGGATGACCACGGACCACATCCGGGCCGACTACATGGTGACGATGGCCTCCGGCCGCCCCATGGACTCCTCCGCCCTGAAGGCGCTGGAAGGCGCGGACGGCGTGAGCGCGGTGTCGCCGAAGCAGGCGGCCGGCTTCCAGTTCGAGGACGACTACCTGGGCGCCTCGTCGGTGACGCCGGCGGCGGTGGACAAGGTCTTCCACCTCAAGGTCGTCGACGGCTCGCTCGCCACGCTCGAGGACGGCGCGATCGCGGTCGACACGAAGACCGCCGACAAGCGCGGCTGGAAGGTCGGTGACACGCTCCCGGTCACCTTCGACGACGAGAAGAAGGGCGAGCTGAAGGTCGGCGCCACCTTCGAGGGCAACGAGTTCCTCGACAGCGTCCTGATCGACCGCGCGGTGGCGGACGCCCACGAGGCCGCCCCGATGATCATGGAGATCTGGGTCAACACCGACGGCGGCCCCTCGGACTCCGCCCGTCAGGCCCTGGTGGACGCACTCGGCAACAACCCGGCGATCGACGTGATGGACCAGCAGGAGATCCGCAACGCCTTCGGCGGCATGATCAACACGATGCTGTACATCATGTACGGCCTGCTGGCGATGGCCCTGATCATCGCGGTGCTGGGTGTGGTCAACACGCTGGCCATGTCGGTCTTCGAGCGGCAGCAGGAGATCGGGATGCTGCGGGCGATCGGCCTGGACCGGCGCCGGGTGAAGCGGATGATCCGGCTGGAGGCCGTGGTGATCTCGCTCTTCGGCGCGGTCCTCGGCACCGCCCTCGGGGTCTTCCTGGGCTGGGCGATCGGCGAGACGATCGCGGAGTCCGTCCCCGGGTACGAGCTGGTGCTGCCGTGGGACCGGATCGCGATCTTCCTGGCGCTGGCCGGGCTGGTCGGTGTCCTGGCCGCCCTCTGGCCGGCCCGCAGCGCCGCCCGGCTGAACATGCTCACCGCGATCAAGACCGAGTAGACCGGCCGGACCGCCCGGGACGGGCGGCGGTACGAGCGAGGCGCCGGGCCCCGCCCCTGTTCGCAGGGGCGGGGCCCGGCGCCGTACGCGCGAAGGGCGGGGTGGCCTCAGACCGACTCGGGGGACCGGGGTGCCGGGGTGGTCCCGTCGTCGCCGGAGCCCGGGGCGCGACCGCCCGGCTCCTCGCGGCGGGCGCCGGCCTCGTCCCGGCCGGCCGCGCCGCCGTCGGGCCGGCCGGGTGACGTGGAGTCCCGGCCGGTGTCGCTCCGGGCGGAGAGGGCGGTCCACTTCCGGGCGCGCAGCGGCAGCCCGGGGTGGCCCTCGGCGGGGGTGCGGACGGCGAGGATCTGGTTGACGCCGATCCGGTTGCGCTCGAAGGAGAGGGCGGAGGCGGCCATGTAGAGCAGCCAGACCCGGGCCCGGCCGGCCCCGGCCAGCCGGACGCACTCCTCCCAGTTCGCCTCCAGGTTCCGCACCCAGGCCCGCAGGGTCAGCGCGTAGTGCTCGCGCAGCGCCTCCAGGTCGCGGACCTCGAAGCCGGCGCGCTCCAGCTGGGCGACGGTGGAGCCGACGGGGGCGAGTTCGCCGTCGGGGAAGACGTAGGCGTCGATGAAGGCGTCCACGTGGTAGGCGGCCTCGTCGTCCTGGGGGCGGCGGGCGATCTGGTGGTTGAGGAGCCGGCCGCCGGGCTTGAGCAGGGCGTACAGGTCCTCGGCGTACTCCAGGTACCGGACGGCGCCGACGTGCTCGGCCATGCCGATGGAGGAGATCGCGTCGTAGGGCCCGTCCCGGACGTCGCGGTAGTCCTGGACGCGGATCTCGACGCGGTCGGCCAGACCCTGCTCGGCGGCGCGCTTGCGGGCGTAGGCGGCCTGTTCGCGCGAGAGGGTGACGCCGACGACCTGGACGCCGTACTCGCGGGCGGCGTGCAGCGCCATCGAGCCCCAGCCGCAGCCGACGTCGAGCAGGCGCATGCCGGGGGCGAGGCCGAGCTTGCGGCAGATCAGGTCGAGCTTGTCGCGCTGGGCGCTCTCCAGGGTGGCGTCGCCCTGCCAGTAGGCGCACGAGTAGACCATGGAGGGGCCGAGGACCCGCTCGTAGAAGTCGTTGCCGACGTCGTAGTGGTGGCTGATGGCCTTGCGGTCGCGGCCCTTGGTGTGGCGGCTGCCGAGGCGGCGCCGGACGGGGGCCTCCTCGGGCGGGGGCGGCGGCGGGAGGAAGGGCCCGGCCAGCCGGGCGACGTCGAGGGCGGCGGCGCGCACCTGCGGGTCCCGGACGGCGTCGAGGGGGCCGAGTGGGGGACGTTCGGTCTCCCAGACCACTCCGGCGAGGAGGTCGAGCGCCTCGTAGAGGTCGCCCTCGATGGCGAGGTCGCCGGAGACCCAGGCCCGCACGAGGCCGAGTTCGCCGGGCTTGAAGAGGATGCGGCGCAGGGCCCGGCGGTTGCGGAGGATGATCACGGGGGTTCCGGGCGGGCCGTGTTCGGTGCCGTCCCAGGCGCGCAGGCGGACCGGGAGGGGGGCTCCCAGTATCTGTTCGGCGTGTGTGGCCAGCCGCTGGGCGGCACCGTGCATGACGCGTCACCTTCCGGGTTCGGTGTGCCTGAGCTCCTGTGTCGGTGGCCGGCCGCGCGTGCGGACGCGGCCGCTGCTGTACGTACACATGTGAACACCGATGGGGGGCTCGCGCAGTCCCGGTTCCGGGTAAGGAATCCGCAAAATACATGTAGAGGCCATCTATATGGCGCGCCGAAAGGGGCGCTCGCACCACGGACGGCGAGCGCCCCCTCAGGGAGCATTCAGCGTGCGGTCAGGACGTCAGGACGCCTTGGCCTTGGCCGACTCGGACTCCTCCGCCTTGGCGGCGGGGGCCGGGGCGGGCTTGGCCGCCTCGTAGAACTCCTCGCGCGGCGTCTCCATCGCGCCGAGGGAGACCACCTCGCGCTTGAGGAACATACCGAGGGTCCAGTCCGCGAAGACGCGGATCTTGCGGTTGAACGTCGGCATCGCCATGCCGTGGTACGCGCGGTGCATGTACCAGGCGAGACGGCCCTTGAGCTTGATCTTCATCTTGCCCATGACGATCATCGCGACGCCCTTGTGCAGGCCGAGACCGGCGACCGCACCCTTGTTGGCGTGGCTGTACTCCTTCTGCGGGAAGCCCCGCATGCCGGAGATCACGTTGTCGCCGAGGACCTTGGCCTGCCGCAGCGCGTGCTGCGCGTTGGGCGGGCACCAGGCGTTCGGGTTGCCGTTCTTGCGGCCGATCATGTCCGGGACCTGCGCGTTGTCGCCGGCCGCCCAGATGTAGTCCGTGCCCTGCACCTGGAGCGTGGCGGCGGTGTCGACATGCCCGCGCGGGCCGAGCGGCAGGCCGAAGCGGCTGAGCGCCGGGTTCGGCTTCACACCGGCGGTCCACACGATGGTGGAGGAGTCGACCTCAAGGCCGTTCTTGAGCACCACGTGGCCGTCGACGCAGGAGTCCATGGAGGTCGAGAGGTAGACCTCGACGCCCCGGCTCTCCAGGTGCTTCTTGCCGTACGCGCCGAGCTTCGGACCCACCTCGGGGAGGATCTTGTCGGCCGCGTCCACGAGGATGAACCGCATGTCCTCGCGGGAGACGTTGTTGTAGTACTTGGCGGCGTCCCGGGCGAGGTCCTCGACCTCACCGATCGTCTCGGCCCCGGCGAAGCCACCGCCGACGAAGACGAAGGTCAGCGCCTTGCGGCGGACCTCCTCGTCGGTCGTGGAGTCAGCCTTGTCGAGCTGCTCGAGGACGTGGTTGCGCAGGCCGATGGCCTCCTCGATGCCCTTCATGCCGATGCCCTGCTCGGCGAGGCCGGGGATCGGGAAGGTGCGGGAGACCGCGCCCATCGCGATGACGAGGTAGTCGAAAGGCAGCTCGTACGCCTCGCCGACCAGCGGCGCGATGGCGGCAACCTTGCGGTCCTGGTCGATGGTGGTGACCCGGCCGGTCAGCACCTCGGCCTTCGGCAGTACACGTCGCAGCGGGACGACGACGTGGCGCGGCGAGATGTTGCCGGCTGCGGCTTCGGGGAGGAAGGGCTGGTACGTCATGTACGAGCGCGGGTCGACGACCGTGACGGTCGCCTCGCCGTAGCGCATCTTCTTCAGAATGCGTCGTGCTGCGTACAAGCCAACGTACCCACCGCCTACAACGAGGATCCTGGGACGCTCCGTGGTGCTCATGCCATCGAGTATCCACCCGTCCATGGGGGGTGGTTCGTGCGCCCCTTCACAAGGTTCCCCACCCCCTCTGCTACACTGCGCGGCCCGCGTGACCCAGGTCATGTCCGCGTGGCGGAACCACCATCCCCCTTCGGACGTTCCCCACCCCCTGTGAGCTGCCCGCTCGCCTCTTCCGGGGGCAGGAGCCCGGCCGGCCTTTCATCCCCAGGCAACGCGCGGGAAACACCCCATGCACAGAGGGTTGGGGCCCGGAGTCGCCCAGATGGAGGCCGAAAGGCCCTCGACTTCGCCCATCGGAGCACTTTCTCTTGTGAAGAAGTTCACGAAGTTTCCCGACGGCATGCCGGAGAGACCCCCCGGACGGCCCTCAGGGGCCGCTCAGGCCCGTGCCCGCGACGCTCAAACGGGCAGTGCGGCACCGGGGTTGAAGGGCGTGCGCGAGGGCGCCCGCGCCGGGGCGCGCCACCGCGCCGGGAGCGTCGGGACGAGGGGCGGACCGCACCCGTGAACCTGCCCCCGCCGCCGGAGCCCGCGATCCGGCCGGGCGGCTCCGGGCCGGATCGACGGGTACCCTTCTCCAGGCCGTCCCGCCGGTCCTCCACGCACCCCTGGTCCGGCCGCGCGGACCGGCCCCCGTACCGCTCCCGCCGCGATGTCGCGATGCCGGTAACCGGAGGCGTACCCTCCCCTCCATGCCGGAGCACCAGGAGCACGCGGGCGGTGTCGCGCGGGCCGCCGTCGAAGCAGTGGAGAACAGCGTCTCCGTGCGGGAGGCCCGCGCCCATCTCGCCGAGCACATCAACCGGGCCGAGTCCGGCACCCCGACCGTGGTGACCCGCAACGGCGCCCCCGTCGCCGCCCTGGTCCCCTTCGCCGACTTCGAAGTCCTGGAGGAGGCGGCCGACTTGATGCTGGCCCGGGAGGCGGAGGCGGTCCTGGCCCGCGACGAACCGACCGTCACCATGGCCGAACTGGTCGCCGACCTCTTCTCCGGCCGCACCCCGGGCCCGGCATGACCCCCGCGCCCCACTTCACCCCGGCCGCCCGCCACCACTTCCGTTCCCTCCCCCGCCCCACCGCCCTGCGCGTCCTCGCCACCCTGACCGCCGTCGCCGAGGACCCGGCCGGCCCGCACCCGGACGCCGCCCCCATCGGCACGACCCCGGGCCTGTTCCGCCTCCGCGTGGAGGGCCAGCGCCTCGCCTGCCTGGTACGCGGGGGCGAACTGCTGGTCCTGGCGGCGCGGGCGGCGGACCTGCGCTGAGCGACGCCCGGAAACGCGGAAGGGCGGCCCGGCCCGGGTACCCGCCCGTCGCCGAACCGCCCTTCCCCCGGGGTCTCTAGGCCCCCGCGGCCTTCCAGGCGATCCCGTCGAGGATGTCGTGCTCGCTGACGACGACCTCGCTCGCGCCCGTGCGCTCCATCAGGGTCAGGAGGATCAGTGCCCCCGCCGCGATGACGTCGACGCGGCCCGGGTGGATGACCGGGTTGGCGGCGCGTTCGGCGTGGGTGGAGGTCAGGAGGGTGTCGGTGACCTCCTTGACCTTGGCGTAGGGGATGCGGGCGTGGTGGATGGCGGTGGAGTCGTACGCGGTGAGGCCGAGGGCGAGGCCGGCGACGGTGGTGACGGAGCCGGCGAGGCCGACGAGGGTGCGGGCCTCGGCGAGCGGGACGGTACGCGCGGCCTCGTCGAGGGCGGCGGTGATGTCGCGGCGGATCGCCTCGACCTGGTCCGCGGTGGGCGGGTCGGTCACCGTGCCGTCGGGTCGGGCGAGATGGCGCTCGGTCAGGCGGACGCAGCCGATGTCGACGGAGCGGGCGGCGCGGACGCCGTCCGTGCCGACGACGCACTCGGTGGAGCCGCCGCCGATGTCGACGACCAGGTACGGGGTGTCCAGGTCGGCGCGGCCGGTCAGTTCCTTGGTGGCGCCGGTGAAGGAGAGCGCGGCCTCCTCGTCGCCGGTGACGACCTCGGGGGTGACGCCGAGGAGGTCGCGGACGCCCTCGGTGAACTCGGCGCGGTTCTCCGCGTCGCGGGTGGCCGAGGTGGCGGTGAACCGGACCTCGGTGGCGCCCAGTTCGCGGATGGCCTCGGCGTACTCGCGGCAGGCCGCGAAGGTCCGCTCCAGGGCCTCGGGGGCGAGGCGGCCGGTGCGGTCGACGCCCTGGCCGAGGCGGACGATCCGCATCCGGCGGTCGAGGTCGGTCAGCTCGCCGGTGGCCGGGTCGGCGTCGGCGACCAGCAGGCGGATGGAGTTGGTGCCGCAGTCGATCGCGGCGACGCGACGGGCGGTCACCGGCCCTCCCCCGCGGGCTCGTCGGCGGACAGGGCGGACGGCTCGGCGCTGATCGGCAGCGTCACGCAGGAGCCCTTGCGCCACCACTCGGGGAGCATCGCGAGCGCCTCGTCGCCGAGCGGGTTGACGCCGGGTCCGGCGGCCAGCGAGTGGGCGACCAGGACGTGCAGGCACTTCACCCGGTCCGGCATGCCGCCGGCCGAGGGGAAGTTCTTCAGCTCCTCGATCTCGTCGCGGCGCTTGATGTAGTCCTCGTGCGCGGCCCGGTAGGCGTCGGCCAGTTCCGGGTCGGTGGCCAGCCGCTCGGTCATCTCCTTCATCACGCCGTTGGCCTCCAGCGTGCCGATGGCCGAGGCGGCGCGCGGGCACGTCAGGTAGTACAGCGTGGGGAAGGGCGTGCCGTCCTCCAGGCGGGGCGCCGTCTCGACGACGTCGGGCTGTCCGCAGGGGCAGCGGTGCGCGATGGCGCGCAGCCCGCGCGGCGGACGGCCCAGCTGCTGCTGGAAGGCGTCGACGTCGGCTGCGGTCGGCTCGGTGCGCGGGGTGGGCGGCGGGGGCGTGTCCATGGCGGGGTCAGGTCTCTCGGTCGTTCACTCGGTGGCGGGGCGGACGGGGCGGGGCCCGGCGGCCTGGTCGGCGCGGTCGACGCCTTCCAGGAGGTTGGTGTACCAGGGCCGGGTCGCGGCGGTGCGGTCGGTGCGGCTCGGTTCGGCCGCGTCCGGGTCGATCATGGTGTAGCCGGTCTCACCGGGGCGTACGTAGTGCAGGCGCTCGCGGATGCGCTGCTCGGCGTAGCGGTCGTCCTCCCAGCGGGCCTTCTCGTCGCGCAGCTGCTGGACCCTGGCGCGGTGGGCCTCCCGCTCGCGCTGGAGGTCGGCGATCTCGGCGCGCTGGGAGACGTACTGCCGCATCGGGTAGGCGAGGGCGACGATCAGGGAGCAGAGGACGAGGGCGAGGAGGGCGGCGCGGCCGGTGAGGCGGGAGCGGCGGGCCTGGCGGCGGTTCTGGGAGCGGTAGACGCGGGCGGCGGTCTGCTCGCCGAACAGCCTGAGCCGGGTCGCGGTGGAGAAGCGGTCCGCGCCGCTCTTCTTCCCGGCCATGCCCGCCTCCCCTTCGGCCGTGCGCTGTGCGCGGCCGCTCTGCCCGTCCGTCAGGTGTTCCGCGACCGCACGTGCTGCTGATCCTCGCCCGCACGTGCCCGCGTCCCCGCCCACGGTACGGGACCGGGGGCGGGGACGCGGGGAGGCCGGGGGGCCGTCGGCGGCCCGGCCGGGTCAGCCCTTGAAGCGCGGGAAGGCGCTGCGGCCGGCGTAGACCGCGGCGTCGTCCAGGATCTCCTCGATGCGCAGGAGCTGGTTGTACTTGGCGACGCGCTCGGAGCGGGCCGGGGCGCCGGTCTTGATCTGGCCGCAGTTGGTGGCGACGGCGAGGTCGGCGATGGTGACGTCCTCGGTCTCGCCGGAGCGGTGGCTCATCATGCACTTGAAGCCGTTGCGCTGGGCCAGCTCGACGGCGTCCAGCGTCTCGGTGAGCGAGCCGATCTGGTTGACCTTGACGAGCAGGGCGTTGGCCGACTTCTCCTCGATGCCGCGGGCGAGGCGCTCGGGGTTGGTGACGAACAGGTCGTCGCCGACGAGCTGGACCTTGTCGCCGAGCTTCTCGGTGATGACGTTCCAGCCGGCCCAGTCGTCCTCGAAGAGCGGGTCCTCGATGGAGACCAGCGGGTACGCGGCGACGAGCTCCTCGTAGTACTCGGTCATCTCGGCGGCCGAGCGGGACTTGCCCTCGAACTCGTAGGAGCCGTCCTTGTAGAACTCGGAGGCGGCGACGTCCAGGGCGAGCGCGATGTCCTTGCCGGGGACGTAACCGGCCTCCTTGACGGCCTCCAGGATGAGGTCGAGGGCGGCGCGGTTGGAGTCGAGGTTCGGGGCGAAGCCGCCCTCGTCGCCGAGGCCGGTGGCCAGGCCCTTGCGCTTCAGGACCTTCTTCAGCGTGTGGTAGACCTCGGTGCCCCAGCGCAGGGCCTCGGAGAAGGACTCCGCGCCGATCGGGGCGATCATGAACTCCTGGATGTCCACGTTGGAGTCGGCGTGCGAGCCGCCGTTCAGGATGTTCATCATCGGCACCGGGAGCAGGTGCGCGTTGGGACCGCCGAGGTAGCGGAAGAGCGGCAGGTCGCTGGCCTCGGAGGCGGCGTGGGCGACGGCGAGGGAGACGCCGAGGATGGCGTTGGCGCCGAGCGAGCCCTTGTTGTCGGTCGCGTCCAGGTCGAACATGGCCTGGTCGATCAGGCGCTGCTCGGTGGCGTCGTAGCCGACGAGCTCCGGGCCGATCTGCTCGATGACGGCGAGGACGGCCTTCTCGACACCCTTGCCCTGGTAACGGTTGGGGTCACCGTCACGCAGTTCGATGGCCTCGAAGGCGCCGGTGGAGGCGCCGGACGGCACAGCGGCGCGGCCGGTGCTGCCGTCGTCGAGGCCGACCTCGACCTCGACCGTGGGGTTGCCTCGGGAGTCCAGGATTTCCCGGGCTACGACGACGTCGATGGACGGCACGAGCATCTCCTTCTGGGATGTGACGCGGGTCGGCCTTCGGTCGGCCGTTCGCTCCAGAGCCTAACCGGCGGCCGGCCCCATCCCGGCCTCGCGCCCGGACGCTGGGACGAAAAGAGGCCCGTACGGGGCGAAACCCTACGCAACCGCCGATTTCTACTCACCGGTAACGACCGCCGGGCGGCGACGGGGAGGAAAGGGGAAGCCCCGTCCCGATGCGCAGGGGGGGAGTCACGCATCGGAACGGGGCTGTCTAGGGGGGCGGGGTCAGGCCGTGGGGAGCCTGCTCACCCCGCCACACCGGCGGCTTCGCGAGCCGAAGGGGCGCGTCGTTGTCGAGACACCCGTCGCGCGCAGGCCGCGAAGCGGTTGAGCACGTCGGGTGGCTCGACAACGACCCCAGCGCCCCGGAGGCGAGCGAAGCTCGCAATCAGGAGAGGTGGAGCTGCTGGCCCGGGAAGATCAGGTCGGCGTTGTCGACGACGTCCTTGTTCAGCTCGAAGAGCTTCTTCCAGCCGCCCTCGACGTTCTCGGCCTTGGCGATCTGGCTGAGGGTGTCGCCCTTGACGACCTTGTACTCGCCGTCACCCTTGGCGACGGTCTCGCCGGTGGGGGTCTCGACGGTCTCCTCGGCCGGGGCGGTCCGCTGCTCGCTGCGGTCGGCGCGCGGCTCGGGACGCTCGGGGGCGGCCTGCGGGGCGGGCTGCTCGGCCGGCTTCTCGGCGGGCTTCTCGGCCTCGGCGCCGCCACCGTTGTAGGCGGCGTTGCTCAGGCCGGTGCCGCAGTTCGGCCAGGCACCCTTGCCCTGGCCGGCCAGGACCTTCTCGGCCACGGCTATCTGCTGCTCCTTGGTGGCCTGGTCGGCGCTGGAGGCGTAGGCGGTGCCACCGAAGGCGGCCCAGGTGGACGGCGTGAACTGCAGGCCGCCGTAGAAGCCGTTGCCGGTGTTGATGGACCAGTTGCCACCCGACTCGCACTGGGCGACGGCGTCCCACTCGGAGGCGGTGGCGGCGGAGGCGGAGCCGGTCGCGACGAGCGGCGCGGCGACGGCGACACCGGCGACCCCGGCGAGCGACAGGATGCGGGTGACCTTGGAGGGACGGCGGTGCTTGGCCTTGTTGGTCAGCATGAAAGGAATCTCCTCACCGACGCCTACGAGGTGAGCTGTCGGGTTCGGGCCGGATGAGTGCCCGGCCACGCGCTCCTGTGCGGAACGCGCGGCTTCACCCCGAGCCGCTCCGGCGCCCGCCCCGTGACGGGGCGAACGGCCGGTGCGGCGGCAAACCTTGGGTCCCCCGCTCCTGTCTACGGCGCTTGCGCGACGACTGTCCCGGACGGCCGTCGACAGGATTCGGCGTAACGACCGCTGGGGCCCGCCAGTGGCGAGCGGCCTAGACCGTAAGCACGGCCGGCGGCAGATTCCAAAGACGATCAGGGGGTCTGAGATCCATGTCTCACTTCCCCCGATCCGGACATTTGCGCCCGAACTAGCGCCCGATTCGGTCCTTTTCAGCCGCCGGGTCCGATCCGAGATCAAGGGCCTGACCGGGCAGGATGTGGTCCGCGTCGTCCCCGACGATCTCCTTGTTCGCCTCGTACAGCGCGGGCCACCCGCCGTCCACCTCGTGGAGCCAGGCGATGACCGAGAGACTGTCGCCCTCCTTGACGGTGTACGCGCCGGAGGCGTCGGGCGCGTCGCCACGGTCACCCCGCGAGGCGTGCCGCCCGGAGCCCTCGCGGCTCTCGCCGGAGCCCGGCTCGGCCGCGGTGCCGCCGCGATGGCGTCCGCCTCCGGAGTCCTCGTCCTCGCCCGGGGTCGCGGAGGGCGCGTCCGAGGGGGCGTCGGGGATCTCCGTGGCCTCCTCGTCCGGGGTCGCGGACGGGTAGCCGTCGGGGAGGGAGGTCGGGTCGGCGGAGGGGGTGGCCGAGGCGGCGTCCCCCTTCTCCCCCTTCTCCTTCTTCTCCCCCTTGCCCTTCTCGTCCCTGTTGTCCTTCTCGTCCTTCTTGTCCTTGCCGGACGCCTTGCCGTCCTCGTCCTCGGTGTCGCCCTTGCCCTCGCCCTTGTCGGCGGGCGAGGTCGGGGAGGCGGAGGGGGTGCCGGTGCCGCTGGGGACGCCCGGGTTCACGTCGGCGGACTCGCCGCCCTGCTTCAGGCCTATCGCGGGGGCGCAGGTGGCCCAGGCGGCGGTGCCCTCGGCGTCGAGGATGCGCTCGGCCACCACGATCTGCTGGGAGCGGCTGGCGAGGTCGGCGGAGGGCGCGTAGCTGAGGCCGCCGTGGCGCTCCCAGAGTTCCTGGGTGACCTGGAGGCCGCCGTAGTAGCCGTTGCCGGCGTTGGTGCTCCAGGCACCGCCGCTCTCGCACTCGGCCAGCCGGTCCCACGTGGCGGTGTCGGCCGCACTGGCCGATCCGGCGCCGAGCAGGGGGATGGCGATGGCCGAACCGGTCACCCCGGCCGCGACGACGAAGGCCGGAGCCTGTCGGGGGCGTCGGTGACGTCCGTTCCCGGAGAGCATGCGGTTGCCTTTCGCGTGACGACTGCTGACCGGCGCCCGCCAGGTGGCGGCGGGGCTTCCGGTTGGCGCTGAAGGTAGCGGCTGTCGAACGTTCGTCACAAGTCGATGCAGCGGAGATCACGTCAACATCACATTATTGACGTGTCGTCAGTTCTCGTGAACGAAAAGGGTGGCCCTGACACCTTCTTCGCGCCCTAGCCCCGCTCCGGCGTGAACTCCACCGGCAGGGTGCGCAGTCCGCGCATGATGAGTCCGCCGCGCCACCGCAGTTCCTCGGGTTCGGTGCCGAGCCGCAGGTCCGGAAGGCGTGTCAGCAGGGTGGCGAGGGCCGCCTTTCCCTCCAGACGGGCCAGCGGGGCACCGATGCAATAGTGGATGCCGTGGCCGTAGCCGAGGTGCTGGTTGTCGGTGCGGGCGAGGTCGAGGCGGTCGGGCCCGTCGAAGCGTGCGGGGTCGCGGTCGGCGGCGGCCAGGACGACCAGGACCGGGTCCCCGGCGGCGATGTCGGCCCCGCCGATCCGCAGCGGCTCGGTGGCGTACCGCCAGGTGGCCATCTCCACCGGGCCGTCGTACCGCAGGAGTTCCTCGATACCGGTGTCGAGCAGCGCCTCGTCGCCCTCGGCCAGGGCGCGCTGGAGGCGGGCGCGTTCGGCGGGGTTGCGGAGCAGCGCGTAGGTGCCGTTGCCGATCAGGTTCACGGTCGTCTCGAAGCCGGCGAAGAGGAGCACGAAGCACATGGCGGCGGCCTCCTCCTCGGTGAGGTGCTCGCCGTGGTCGCTGGCGCGGATCAGGCCCGAGATGAGGTCGTCGCCGAGGTCGGCGCGTTTGCGGTGGATCAGCTCGGCGAGGTAGTTGCGCATCTTCTTCACCGAGCGGGCGACGCCGCCGCGCGGCCCGCCGCCGTGCCGGATCATCATCCCCGCCCAGTCGCGGAAGTCGTCCTGGTCCTCGCGCGGGACGCCGAGCAGGTCGCAGATGGCGTAGATGGGCAGCGGGAAGGCGAACTCGTGGATGAGGTCGGCCTCGCCGCGCCCGGCGAAACCGTCGATGAGCCCGTCCGTCAGCTCCTGCACGCGCGGCGCGAACTGGGCGACGCGGCGCGGCGTGAACGCCTTCGACACCAGGCGGCGCAGCCGGGTGTGGTCCGGCGGGTCGATGTTGAGCAGGTGCGTCATCAGCCCGGCGCTGCGCTCGCCGGGGATGCCGGTGCGGCTGCGCCCGGCCTCGTCGGCGGCGTGGTGGACCGGGTTCTTGCTGAGCCGGGGGTCGGCGAGGGTCTGCCGGGCGTCCGCGTACCGCGTGACCAGCCACGCCTCCACACCGCTGGGCAGCCGGGTCCGGTGGACCGGCTCGTGGGTGCGCAGCCAGGCGTAGGCGGGGTACGGGTCGGCGGCGAACTCCCAGCCGAAGAGTTCGGGACGCCCGGCTGCCTGGGTTTCGCTCATGGTCCGACCGTATCGGGGGCCCGGTGGCCCGGCTCAGTGGCCCTCGGCGGCCCGGATGGCCTCGCGGTAGCGGCGGGCGCTCTCGCGCAGGGCGGCCTCGGGGTCGGTGCCCTGCCGCTCGGCCTCGACGGCGAGGGCGAGCAGGGCGGGGCCGGGCCCGGGGCCCTCGGGGAGCGGGACGCGCAGCTCGGCGCCACGGGCGCGGGAGGCGAGCTTGGCGGCGAGGGCGAGGGCGGGCTGGGCGACGGGCACGCCGTCGGTGACCGAGGTGCGCTCCTTCTCCTCCCCCTTCACCCGCAGCCACTGGGCGCGGACCTCCTCGGGCGTCTCGGCGACGGCGTCCCCGAAGACGTGCGGGTGGCGGCGGACCAGCTTGTCGATGAGGGTGGCGGCCACGTCGTCGATGGAGAACGGCCCCCCGTCCTCCGCCTCCTCGTCGTCCCCGGTGGCCGGTGCGCCGTCCTCGGCGATACGGGCGTGGAAGACGACCTGGAGCAGCACGTCGCCGAGTTCTTCGCGCAGGGCGTCGCGGTCGCCCTCCTCGATGGCCTCGATGAGTTCGAACGCCTCTTCCATGGCGTACTTGGCGAGCCCTTCGTGGGTCTGCCGGGCCGACCAGGGGCACTCCTCGCGGATGCGGTCCATGACCTGGACGAGGTCGATGAGGCGGGCGCCGGGCAGGTCGTAGGCGCCGGGGAGGAGTTCCAGGTCGGGCATGGCGACGCGGCCGGAGCCGGCGAGGCGGGAGAGGGCGTCGGTGAGGCGCCGGTCGCCCTCGCCGGACTGGACGAGGACGGCGGTACGGCCGCCCGCGAGGAAGTCGACCAGGTCGGCTGCGTCCGGGGTGGCCGCCACCTCGACCGCGACGCCCGCCTCCCGCAGGTAGGGCAGCTGCGGGTGGGCCGGGTCGGCGCAGAGCACCCGGTCGGCCTGGTGCAGGGCCTGCCAGGCGGGCCAGGAGAGCTGGCCGGGGGCGACCCGGTGGCTGGTGGTGAGCAGGACGAGGCGGCCGGGGCTGGGTGCGTTCACGCCTCGAACGTAACGCACCCGGGAGCCCGGCCGCCGGGCCCGGTGGGGCGGTCGGCGCCGGTCAGAGCGCCGGGAGGCCCTCGCTCTGGGACTCGGAGCGGGCCTGGGCCTTCTCCTCGCCGAGGCGGCGCGGGTCGGAGCTGAGCCAGGGGTCGGAGCCGGTGACCATCAGGAGCTGCTCACCGTCCCAGGCGCCGTAGCGGGGGCTGATGTCGATGCCGAGCCCCTTGGCGGTCCGCACCAGCTCCTTGCGGACCTGGGTGTCGGCCTGCTCGGGCGAGGTGCCGGGCGCGTACTTCTGGCGGAGCCCGTCGAGGCGGAGCTGGTAGGCGAGGTGGTCGTCGATGCGGGCGGCGGGGATGCCGTACGTCCGCAGGTACGCCTCCTCCAGCTGCTCGGCGGTGCCGCCGGTCTGCTCCTGGAGCTGGGCGCGGCGCTCGCGGAGCTCCTTGCGGGTGGGGCTGATCCCGGCCTCGTCGGCGGCCTCCTTGACGACGCGCTCGCTGATCATCCCGGCGAGGGTGGAGCGGTCGGGGGCGCAGGTCTCGCGGCCCTCGACGACCTTCTCCCCCTGGGCGGCGGAGGCGTCACGCTGCTGCAGCTCGGCCTGGCGGGCGGCGGAGCACTGCTGGTCGAGGGCGTCCGCGTACCCCTCCTCACCGAGGACGGCGACCTGGGCGTCGCGGACCTGGCCGACCTGGGCCTCCAGCTGGGCGACGGTGATGCGCTCACCCCCCACCACGGCGGCGGCACCGGGCCGGGCGTCGGCGCCGCAGGCGGTCAGCAGCGGGGCCGCGACCAGGGTGGCGGCCATGAGGGCGAGCGAGGTGCGACGGCGGCGGTGCAAAGGGAGCCTCCCGGCGGGATCGTTCGGCGGTGCGGGGACGATGGGGCGACCTGACGACCTGCGACCTGACGACATACGACCTGACGGTCCGGACGTCCTTGCGAAGATCGATCGTAGGCAGTCGGCGTGATCTGGGCCACTGTCGGGAGCAACGATTCCCCGCGTGTCCGGTTCCTGTCCGTCCCCCGCCGCCCTTCGCGGCCGGGTGTCCGGCTCAGACCAGGCCGAGCCAGTGCAGCGTGCGGCGCACCTCGGCGGGGAGCGGATGGCCCGGACCGTACCGCTGTTCGGCGTCGTGGAGCAGGCGCAGCAGGGTGTCCTGGGCGGCCGGGCGGTCGCCGAGGGCGAGCAGCAGGTGGCCGATGCGGCGGCGGACCTCCAGCGGCAGATCCCGGTCGGTGCTGACGTACTGGTTCTCGAAGTACGGGAGCAGGGCGCGGTATTCGGCCAGGGCGGCGGCGGGCTCGCCGAGCTGTTCGAGGCACTGGGCGGCCTCGTAGCGGAACTGGAGGGAGCGCGGGTCGGCGGTGCCGGCCTCGGCGGCGTACTCGTCGGCGAGGCGGCGCAGTTCGGGCAGGGCGCGGCGGTACTGGCCGTCGTCGAGCAGGGTGGCGGCGTACTGCTTGCGCAGGGTGCGGACGACCGCCGAGTGCTCGCCGTGCTGCCGGGCGGCGGTGGGCAGGATCGCGCCGAGGATGTCGACGGCCTGGGTGATGCGGCCCTCGCCGAGCAGCCGCTTGACGTCGTCCACGGCGGCGGCGACATCGGCGCCCTCGCCCCCGGCGGGCGCGGCCGGGGGCCGGTCGGGCCGGGGCGCGGGGGCCAGCGGGTGGTCGGGCCAGGGGGCGTGCGGGCGCAGGAAGGGCCGGGCCGGGTCGAGCGGGGTGCCGCGCGGGATGCCGCGGGGCGGCAGCAGCGGGGCGAGCGCCTGGTAGACCTCCTGGGCGGAGCCGGGGCGGTCCTGGGGCTCCTTGGCGAGCAGCCGCATGACGAGCGGTTCGAGCCCGTCGGGCAGTCCGGGGCGCAGCCGGCCGAGCGGCAGCGGCGCCTCGTAGAGGTGGCGGTGGAGGACGCCGAGGACGGTGTTCCCGTCGAACGGCACGGTCCCGCTGAGGAGTTCGTAGAGGACGATGCCGAGCGCGTACAGGTCGGTGTACGGGCCGACGGCGCCGCCCATGGCCTGTTCGGGGGCCATGTAGGCGGGGCTGCCGATGGGCGAGCCGGTGTGGGTGAGGCGGGTGGTGTCGCTGTCCATGACGGAGGCGACGCCGAGGTCGAGGACGGTGACGGTGCCGTCCTGCCGGATCATGATGTTCCGCGGCTTGAGGTCGCGGTGGACGATCGGCACGGCGTGCACGGCGGAGAGCACGGCGGAGAGCTGGGCGGCGACCGAGACGGCCCACTCCCACGGGTAGGGGGTGTGCTCGGCGAGGTGGTCGCCGAGGTCGGCGCCGTCCACGAACTGCATGACGAGGTACAGCTCCTCGCCCTCGGTCCCCGCGTCGTGCACGGTGACCAGGCCGGGGTGGTCGACCTGGGCGGTGACCCGGCACTCCCGCACGAAGCGGCGGCGCAGCTCCTCCGCCTCGGCCCCGGCGACCCGGTCGGGCCGCAGCAGCTTGACGGCGACGCGCCGGTCGAGCCGCTGGTCGTACCCGGTCCACACCTGGCCCATCCCGCCCTGGCCGATGAGGGTGGAGAGTTCGTACCGCCCGGCGATGATCCGCCCGCTCAACGGGATCCCTCCTGCGAGCCGTTGCCCCGGCCGTCACCCTGCTGTCCGCCGGAGTCCCGCAGATAGGCGCTGAGTTCGTCCAGCTCGGCCCGGACCTGGTCGATGCGGGCGGGACCGCCGGGCGGCGGCGTGCCGGGCGCGGGGCGCGGCCCGGCGGGGGTGGGCGCGGGCCCCGTCTGCGGCCGGGCCCAGGCCTCGCCGACGCCGGTGGGCGCGGTCGGCGGGGTGTAGTGCTGCTGGGGGTGCGGCTGGTGCGGGGGCTGGGGGTACGGGTGGTGCTGGAGGGGAGCGGTGGCGGGGCGGGTGACGCCGTGCGGCGGGTACGGGCCGGCGAGGTGCGGGCCCGGGACGCCGGGGTGGCCGGTGCCGTAGACCTTCCGGTCGTGGCGGATGTCGGCCCAGAGGTAGTACGTGACGACGGCGACCATGTTGAGCAGGATGAGCCCCACCGCCAGGTCGTCCAGGATGGTCGTGCTGTCGTCGCCCTCGGGCATCATCCCGATCGCCAGGAAGGTGCAGGCGGCGGAGATCCCCGTCAGCACCCAGTCCTTGGGCCTGCGGGTCAGGCAGGCCAGGCGTATCAGGGCGCCGAAGGCGAAGAACCCGCAGCTCATCACGGCCAGAGCGGTGAACAGCACCCGGAGCCAGACGCGGGCCTCCCTGGACGGACCCTGAGGCTTCGGGGCCGCCGGGTAGGTGCTGTGCATGTCCTGCTCCCTGAAGATCGTGGGCCGCGCCGGACGCGCGTGCGGGTCCGAGCGTATACACCCGCCGCCGCAGGCCGGACCCCGTTGTACGGAACCGTTGTCCTCCTGGTGACGAGGTGTGACATGTTCGGCTCAGGAGGGCGGGAGTGCCGGTCCCGTCAGCCCGTCGTGCAGCCCCTGCACCAGCTGTCCGCCGAGGCGCGCGGCGCGGCGCAGGCTCTCCTCGAAGGCGGCGACGGCCGCGAACCGGGCGCCGTACTCCCGCTGTTCGGCCAGCGGCAGCCGTGGCAGCCGGATGCGCCGGACGTCGAGCCGGGTGGCGGCGGAGGCGTAGCTGCTGGCCTGCCGGTGGTTGGCGGTCGCGCGCAGGAACCCGGCGAGGAACCAGGGGTCGAGGGCGTCCGGGTCGGGCCGCAGCAGGGTGAGGTTGCGGCCGAGCGCGGCACCGGCGCCGGCCGCGTCGACGACCCGGGCGGCGGTCGCCACGCCGGGGCGGCCCGGGCCGGAGCGAGCACCGTCATGCGGTGCCGCTCCGGCCCGGGCCGCTCCCCCGAACGGTCCTGGGGCCGCTACTTCGCGCTGAAACGGTCCGGCGCCTCGGTGGGCGCGTCCCCCTCCGGCAGCTTCTCCTCCGGGCAGCCGTCGAGGATGGTTCGCATCGCGTCCCGCTCCCCGGCGGTCACCCACACCTCGTACTTCTTCTTCACCGCCACCTGCCCGGCGACATACGCGCACCGGTACGTCTTGTTCGGCGGCAGCCACTTCGCGGCGTCACCGTCGCCCTTGGCGCGGTTGGGGCTCGCGTTGACCGCGAGGAGGTTGAGCGGATCGTTGGCGAAGGCTATGCGCTTGGCCGGCTCCCACTCGGACGCCCCCTTCTTCCAGGCGTCGGAGAGCGAGACCAGGTGATCGATGTCCACCTTGCTGGCCCCGCGCCGGAACTCCACGTCCTCCCCCGAGTAGGGGTCGTCCTTCAACACCCCCGACGCCACCACGCAGTCGTCGCCGTCCTTGTACTCCACCTCGGCGAGGTCCCGCTTGAGGATGTCGTCCCGCGTACCGCAGGAGTTCCCGTCCACGTCGGCCCACGCCGACCCGAACCGCTCCCGCCCGTACCCGTCCTTGCTCCCCTCCTCCTTGACGGTCAACGTCTCCAGCGCCGCCAGCGCCGTCCCGGCGGCAGCCCCGCCCTTGGCACCCTCGCCGCCGGCCCCGTCACTCCCGGTCGACGGCTCCCCGAGCCCACACCCCGCACTCCACAGCAGCGCCCCGACCGCGAGCCCCACCATCCCGTACCGCCGCACCGTCACCACGCACACCCTTCTCTCGCCCAGCCCTGCTTCCGTCCCAATCCCAGAGGCATCCTGCCCTGCGGAGTGACGGGCAGTCGGACGGGGTGGGGCGCGGTGGGGGCGGGGCGGGGGCGTGGGGGGATCGGGGGGACGGAGTTCGGGGGGATCCGTCCGTATGATCTGACCGCCGAACCGAACCAACCGAGGCGGCCCTCCGGTCCGCGGGCGTCCGTCACCGGACGAACGCGCCTTCACGTGCGGCAGATTGCGAGACCGACCCCGCCATGCGCCTCACCCTCCCCGCTCGCGCCCTGACCGGCGTACTGCTCTGCGCCCTCCCCGTGACGGGCTGCACGACGTCCGGCCCCGACGCCACGACGGACCAGGCCACCGCCTCTTCCGACTCCCAGACCCGACGTGCGGAACCTCTCCCCTCCGCTGCGGTCGACCCTTTCGGTGAAGCGGCCGCCCCTTCGCAGGCCCATCTGCAGGGCGCGACCCTCAACCAGGCCGACCTCGGCGAAGGCCGCATCCTCAAAGGCCCGGCCCACCACCCCCTGCCCGGCGACAAGGTCCGCACCACGGACGAACCCTGCACTCCCCTGGCCCGACTGGTGGCGGGATCAGCGTTGGGCACGCCGGAAGCCACGGCGGGCTACAACTGGCGGGGAAACACCGGCAAGGACTCCGAAGCCGACAAGGTCACGGTCACCACCGTGTTGGCCGCCTACAAGGCCGACGAGGCCACCACGGCCACCGCCGCACTGGGTACGGCCACCGACACCTGCGCCCAAGGCTTCACCTACAACGCCCCCGACGGCCGCACCAAGGTCACGGACATCACCCGCGCCCTCGCCCCCTCAGGCGCCGACGAGGTCATGTCCCTGACGGCGACCCTCGACACCGCAGGACCCGTCACGTTCGTGGTGGCCCGTAAGGGAGCGGTCATCGCCACCTTCCGCACCGAGGCCACAGCGGGAGACTCGACCAAGCCGCCGGCCGTACCGGAGACTCTGGTACGGGCACAGTTGGCCCTGCTCGGCTGACGGAGGGCAATGAACATCCGGCACCGAGTCGAGCAGGTCGCGGACCTCCCACCCGGACTCGCCACAGTCCTCGGAATCCTCGTCCTGGCCCTGGTGATCGGCCTGGCATGGGCCCTGCTCCGCCTCCTCGAGCACGCGCGCACCGCCGCAAGGGGAGCCCCTGGCGGCGGCGCCTCGAATCCGCCTTCGTCATCCGTTCCACACCACGCAAGGCGCTACAGAGAACGGTCTCCCCTCAAGACCAGGCAGGCGGCCGCCAACCGTAAGCAGCCCTTGACCCACACACCCCTTCTGGCGACTGGGGAGGCGGGCAGGAGGGCGCGAGCTGTACCTCAGCCACGCCCCCATGTGGTGGTGGGCAAGGGGTCAACCACTCTGAGCGATCGGGGCATCCAGAAGCGCGGCTGGACAGGCGGCCCTCCGACCACCATGGGAAGCGATACGGAGCTGGCTCAAGAACGACTTTCCGATACCCTAGGCCGAACCGGGACGAAATGACACAACGCCCTGCAGGTCAAGGATCGAGTCGAACTCACCGCTGAAGCAGGCCAGTTTTCCGTCCCTCAGAGTTGAATTCGACAGAGACCATCCCCGCACGATCGACGCCCTCATTCACTTCGACTCGTGCCGACTGGACGCCCCCAAGTTTTAACCGATGTCCACCTCTCACGGTCATAGCCTTCGTGACCCAGCCACGGAGAGGCCAGGACGCAAAGAGAATTCCACGAAAGCATCACCTTCCATCGAATCAGCTCCTGGGGGCCGGCGCCTTCCGCAGGGAATGAGAAGCAGTGCTGAATCGTGACAACGTGCTGCCGAAGGGCGGCTCTGACGGAACGCGCCACCATGCGCTCATCGGATCCGCGATCAGCTCGGGCTATACGATCGGTTCGATCCATCAAGAAGGCTTCGAGCCGCTCTGTATCGCAGACCGTAATATCCTCACCGAAGCGAAAATTGCTCACAGGAGCCTCATCCTCCCCTGGAGGAGCGTGTCACTTTCTCTCCCAAATCGGATCGTCGAAATCAAAATCGATGTCCCCCGTCTCAGGGTCCCTCATCCAGACACGAGATACCGCACTCCAGGGTATTCCACCCTCGAATGCCACTTCCGCTTCGTGCGCGTTGGGATTGACCCCAGGCCCTAGCCGCGCATTCACATCAATGCCACCTGACATTCTGATCTCATATACGTAGAGACCAGCGTTCCCTCCTGCGGGGAACGTTGCAGCGGTGTTGGCATGCTTGGAAGTGCTCACAAAGTTGCTAGGGGAGTTTTTCACTACATATTCGTAAAGGGTGGTGCTGGAACCCGGGGCTTGCGGAGTGAAACCTCCATCAGCTTGGATTTCTTCAGGCGAACGAGACTCCCCGCGGTAGACGCTACCGCAATTGTGAACCAGAACCGGCGCAGTCCCCGCCACCACATAATACGTATGCGTCCCCGCGACCGTCAGGTTGTGGACGGTGGCCTGGGTGGTGCGTTGGGTGATCGCGGTGATCTGGATGCGGGTGCCGGCGGAGGTCTGGAGGTACTGGCCGGTGTTGAGGTCGGCCGCGTCGATCCAGGTGTCCAGCTGGGGGACCCAGAAGGGGTGGCCGTCGGTGGCCGTGAGGGTGGTCGGGGCGGGGCCCTTTCCGCCGGCGGACTTGGTGCCGGACTCCGTTTCCGCCTCGGACTCGGGGTCGGTCGTGTGCAGGGTGATGTCGACGAGGTGCTTGGTGCCCTTGCCGGTGATGGTGGCGGTGACCTTCTGCGGGGAGGTCTCGCCGGTCTCCGGGTCGGTGGTCAGGACGGTGTCGCCGATGGCGACGTCCTCGATGGGCTTCGTGGTGCCGTCGGCCATCATCACGGCCGTGCCGGGGGTGAAGCTGTTGTCGGTCTTGTTGATGGGGCAGGAGCCGCCCTCAGAAGCGCCCTCGTGCTCGTCGGGCTTCCTGTTCTTGCCCGGGCCTGAGCTGTCGTCGCCCTTGGACTGTTTACGGGCCGTCGTGGACTGGGTCTTGGCCGCGGTCTTGGTCGCGTTGGTCTTGGCCGCCTTCTGGACGGCGTTACCGGTTTTCTTCTGGGCTTCCTTGGCCGCGCGGGTCGCGGCGGCCCTTGCCTCGGCCGCCCTTTTCTTGGCCGCCTGGGCCGCCTTCTTCGCGGCGGCTCTGGCCGCGGCCGCCGCCTTCTCCGCGGCGACCCGGGCCCGCTCTGCCGCGGCGAGCAGCTGCTTCGCCGCCCGCTGCGCCACCCGCCACGCGCCGATGGCCGCGTCGATCCGCTCGATCGCCTTCCAGACGGCAGGGATCTTCCCGAGTTTTCCGATGGGAATGGCCGAGATGACCATGCTTCCGCACGCCCACAGATCCCCGCGCCCGAAGCATGCCTTGATGTCACCCCACCCGATGAACTCGCCGAGCACGGCCCACCCGTTGGACAGAATGATGTCCCACATCGTGGTGCCCATGGTGGCCTTGGCGTCGCTGACCGCCGAGGCCGAAGGCCCGTCGTAGTAGTCGGACGCGTCGATGCCCGAGGAGAGACCGCTGGGGTCGGAGTAGGTGACCGGGTTGTTCTCGGCGTAGACGTACCCGTTCATCTGGACGGGGTCGGCCAGGTCGAGGATCGGGTCGGCCGACAGGAAGCGTCCGGTGTACGGGTCGTACATCCGGGCGCCCAGGTGGGTCAGGCCGGCCGCGTCGTCGTCGTTGCCGCCCACGAAACCGCGGTGCGAGCGCCAGCGGGAGTCCTCGGTGCGTTCGACGCCGAAGGGGTCGCGCAGGGAGAACTGGACCTGGTTGCCCTGTTGGAGGCCGACGCTGACGTAGGCGCTGCCCGTGTTGTCCTGCACCTGCGCGGAGAGCGTGGCCTCCGCACCGCCCTCGGCGTGGCGCATCACGGTGGGCGCGCCCGGCTGCGAGTAGTAGCGCTCGGTGTAGGAGGGAGCCTTGGACGCCGTGGTGGCGACGGTGGTGGAGCCGAGGTGGAGGACGTTCTGGCCGGCCGAGACGGACAGCAGCCGCTGGCCACCGGGGCCGTAGATGTACGTGGTGGTGTCGGCGGGTGCCCAGACGGAGCCGGTGCCCGAGCAGGCGCCGAGGACCATGTCGGTGCCGACGGCCGGGTTGGTGCCGGGCACTGTGAGGCACAGGCCGGAGGCGACGTGCTTCAGGGCGCCGGTCGAGGTCGCCGTCCACTGCTGGGAGGCGGTGGCCGAGGAGCACGGGGCGATCACGACCAGCGTGCCCGCGCTCGTGCCGCTCTTGGTCGGCTGGGCGCACCGGCCGACCACCTTGAGCTGGCCGGTCGCCGGGTCGGCCTTGGCGTCGGCGGCCTCGATGCGGAACTTCTGGCCCTTGGCACCGTTGCAGCCGTATGCCTGGAGGGCGGTGCCCGCGTTGGTGAGGCCGGAGGTCAGATCCAGGCACATGCCGCTCGCCGTGTTGACGAAGGCGCCTTCGCCTGAGGCCCCGAAGCCGGTGATCTTCTCGATCTGACCGTCCCAGGTCCAGGCGAGGGCCTGTTCGTCGCCGCCCTGACGGCGTGCGGTGGTGTTGCCGGCGGCGTCGTAGTCGTAGGTCGACTCCTCGGTGATGCGGACGCCGTTGTCCTTGGTGAGGGTCGAGGTGGAGGCGGAGAGGGTGTGCGGGCGCTTGCCGTCCTCGGTGCCGTACCGGTAGGTGGTGCGGGTGTCGTTGGCGGCGTTGAGTGCGGGGTCGTGGTTGACCAGCTCGGTGCGGTTGCCGACGGCGTCGTACCGGTAGGAGTTCCAGTAACCGTTGTTGTCCGCGGTGACGTTGACTGTTCCGTCGCCGTAGTCCGGGATGCGCTCGGTCTTGCCCGTCGCGCGGCAGCCGTCGTTGGGCGAGGTCCACGCCTCGGTGAGCTGGCCGATCGGGTCGTAGGCGTAGCACTGGCGGTCGGTGCGTCCGCCGGAGTAGTCGGTGATCTGCCGGACGTTGCCCGCGTCGTCGTAGTTGTAGTAGCGGGAGTTGACCCGGTGGCCCGTGACGGCGGTGGTGTCGGTGGTCGACTCGCGGTCGACCACCTGACGGGTCAGTTCGCCGGTCGCCGCATCGAAGAGCTGCGTGGTCCAGACTCGGGAGGGGTTCTCACCGGAGGCGGTGCGCAGCACCTGCCCCCAAGGGCTGTACGTGGTGTCTGCCGCGTACCAGTTCTCTCCTGAGGTGGAGACCGGCAGACCGTCCTTGTTGTACCGGGTGATCACCTTCTCCGCGCCGAAGGTGCCGGCCGCGGGCAGGGTGGTCGACTTGAGCAGGCCGTTCCTGGCGTACTCGTAGGTGTGGGTGTACGTCTCCTGGAGCCCGTACTTCTGCGCGACCAGCGGCGGGAGGGAGAGCTTCTCGCCGAGCGGCTGGTAGTCGGTGGTGTAGCCGGTGACGGTCGAGGTGTAGGCGAGGCCGTCGGTGTAGCGGGTGCTGGACGCGGGCAGGCCGAGGGCGCCCACGGCGTCGTAGGTCGCGGCGGTGAGGCGTTCCCCGAGCGGGTTGTCGCGGCGCTGTTCGACCGGCCGCGAAAGGGCGTCGTACTTGGTCCAGACGGTGTTGCCCCGGCTGTCGGTGGTGCTGACCGGGCGGTCCAGAACGTCGTAGGTGGTGGTGCTCGTGCCGGTGTCCGGGTCGACGGACTTGGTCTGGCGGCCCCGTGCGTCGAAGTCCCAGCTCCAGGAGTTGCCACCGGCGTCGGTGGCCTTGACCTGGTTGCCGCGGGCGTCGAACTCATAGGTCGAGCTGCGGAACTTGGTGCGCGCCTCGTCGGTGAAGGTGTCCACCCGGACGGTGCGGCCGAGCGCGTCGCTCCAGGTTCGCTGGGTTGCGGCGCCCTTCGGCTCGACGACGGTGGTGTGGTCGTAGCCTCGGACGACATGCACGGCCTTGGAGGGCTCGGCCTTGCCGTTGAGGTACGGCGTCTCGGTCAGGACGCGGCCCAGGCCGTCGTAGGAGTACAGCGTGGCGTTCTGGACCTCGGAGTCCGATTTCGGGTCGAACATCACGCCGTCGGGGTCGCCAGTGGCGTAGTAGGCGTTGTTGGACTGCCGGACGGTGCCGTTGGCGCTGTAGAGGGTGTCGGTGATCAGCCGTCCCTCGCCGACCGCGGGAATCTGGGTCTGGCGTTCGCGGCCCAGGCCGTCGTAGAAGACGACGCTGCGGTCGTAGGTGCCCTCGTTGTTCAGCGCTGAGGTGGTGACGTTGACCGGGTTGCCCTGCGAGATGTCGTAGGTGAACTTCACCGAGGGGTCCTCGGTGCGGGGCTGGCTGGGTGCCCACGCCTCGGTGGTGCGGCCGAGGGCGTCGTAGGTGTAGGCGGTGGTCCGGCCGTTGGCGTCCGTCTCCCGGAGGGCGACGCCCCGGCCGGGCTCGATCTCGGTGGTGGTGGTGTGGCCGAGCGCGTTGGCGGTCTTGACCTCGTAGACCTGGCCCGAGGCGGGGGTGTACGTGGTGGTGGAGGTGTTCTTGAGCGCGTCCTCCGCCGCGGTGGGGCGTCCCAGGGAGTCGTAGGTGACGGTGCCGCTGGGGTTCCAGTTGTCGCCCGCGGCGTTGATGGTCCAGGTCATGGTGGCCTGGCCCTTGGTGGGGGCGTCCTGGAAAGCGCGCTTGTCGTAGGCCACGCGGGAGCCGGAAACCCACTCGCCCGGCTTGTCGCAGGTCCCGGCGGTCGTCAGGGACTGGGCGGACAGGCCGATCAGGTGCGCGCCGGTGTTGTGTACGTAGGTGTTGACCGTGCAGCTCTCGTCGCCGGTGCGCGCCGTGTCCCCGAGGAACTCGGTGGAGACGGGGAGACCGTAGGTGTCGTCGTAGGCGGTGCGGGTGGAGACAGTCCGCCAGGCGTCGGTCTCGTCTCCGCTCTTGCCGGAGTACCGGGTGACCGTGTCCGTTCCGGCCGCGAGGACGCGGTACGCCCTCAGCGCAGGGATGCCGCCGTCGCGCTTGCGGGTGGCCAGCACCTGCGGGCTGGAGGGTCTGTCCACCGTGCGGGTGAGCAGTGTGCCGCCCGCCTTGGTGTACGTGCGGGTTTCGGCGACGCGTCCCTGGTAGGCGAGGTGATCGGTGGCGATCGTCCCGTTCTCGGCGTCCTTGACGACGGCCTCGCGGGACTTGTTCTCACCGGGCAGCGGATCGCCGTCCATCCCGCGGAAGAAGACGGTTTCGGTCATACCGGCCTGCGTCGCCGTGTAGCCGCTGCCACTGTCGGCGCCCGTGAGGGTGCGGACGAGGCCGAAGCCGCGCCACTGGTCGTACGTGCGGGTCTTCTTCTTGGAGAACTCCGCCTGGTTCAAGGCCCAGCCGCCGCCGTCCCCGAGATACTCGTACCTGGTGAACTCGCTCGGGCTGCCGGCGATGTTGGGCTTCTCCTCGACGGTGTCCACCACGTACTTGTGGAACCAGGAGAGCGTCTCGTCGGCCTTGTCGGGGTCCGGATGCCAGTACACGGGGTAGCACAGCCCCGTGTTCTTCTCCGGTGCGGGCAGGCCCTCGCCGGTCTGGCAGGGGCCGCGTGGGCTCCGGTACGAGACGAGGGTCTCGCCGCCGTACTCGTTGACGATCCGCTCGATCCGGCGGCGGTCGAAGTCGGGCCGTTTGTCGGCGGCGCCGAGGCGAACGCGGTTGGGCATCGACTCCTGGTTGCCCACGAACTCGATCGGGTTGAGGGAGTCGGGCTCCCCCGCGGTGTCGTAGCCGATGCGGGTGATGGAGTCGAGCCAGAGGGCGGTCCCCTCATCCGTGAGGTGGGGCGGCAGGGACTGGTGCAGCGTCCAGCTGTCGACCTTGGAGAGCTCGGTCGACCCCTTGGTGCGCTGGGTGTAGGTGGTGACCTGCTCCAGACGCTTCCGGGACCAGAAGGTGGGCACCGGTACGTAGCACTCGGCGCTGCCGCCCTTGCAGTAGAGGTCGGCCGGGGTGTCGTACCAGATGCGGTTCTTGTAGTGGTGCCCCGAGCTGAAGTTGGCGTCCGTGCAGGTGACGTCGGACTCCTTGAAGCAGCGCTCCTCGGTCCGGAAGGTCACCCGGGACAGCGGGGCCTTGCCGTACACCTTGTCGTCGTCGACGCGCAGGCCGTAGTCGATGCGCTCCAGATAGCCGCCCCGGTCGTACGGGACCGCCTTCTTGAAGGCGTTGTTCTTGGCGTAGTGGTTCGTCTCCTGCTTCCAGTAGAGAGCCATGGCGTTGTCGTGCACGTCGACGACGTAGTCGAGGTTCCAGCGCCACGCCTGGGCGCAGAAGGAGTCGGCGAAGGCCGCCTTGTAGCAGGGCTCGTCGGGGTGGTTGCCGGCCACCGGCGCGGTGAGCACCGAGTTGGTGGCCTGGTCGCCGTCCTTCCAGCCGGGCAGCCGGTTACGGCCGAACCAGTACTCGGTACCGTCCCGGGTGGTCACGACCCAGTGCTCACCGTCGGCGTCCCCGTTGGCGTAGCCGCTGTTCTTGCGGAGCTCGACCTTGCTGCCGTCGCCGTTGGCCGTGACCCAGATGTCGGACTTCTCGTCGTCGTCCTTCACCAGCTCGGTGGTGTTGCCGCCGAGGGTGAGAACGGCGTTGTCGGAGGCCCAGCAGAGGTCGCTGGTCTTCCGCTTCTCGTTGTTGCCGTCCTTCGCGTCGTCGCGGCACGAGCGGTACGTCCGGCTGATGGACCCGGCGTTGTACTCCCAGCCGTCGCCGATCCATGAGGCCTGGTTGTTGGTGGCCGAGGTACGGCCGTCGACGCCCTGCGAGTTGTAGTTGAACGAGAGGCTCGGCGAGGGGCCGCCCGGTACGACCGGGGTGTTCAGCGTGTAGCCGTACGTGAAGGCGCCCGAGGAGCCGCCCGCCGACCAGGAGCCGGCGCTCGCCAGCGGGGTGGCGGCGAAGTCACCCTGCGAGCCGCTGCCCTTGGAGGTGGCCATCAGCACGGTCCCGGCCTGGGTGTTCGTGGCCGCCGCCTGACGCAGCGAGGTCAAGGCCATGCCGTCGCCGGTGCGCGGGCGGAAGAGCGCGTCGGTGGTGGCGCCGGACGTGTGGGAGACGGCCGGGCTGGGTGTGGGAGTGCCGTCGTCGGTGAGTTCGGCGACGTCGAGCGTGGCCGTGATCCGCCGGGTGCCGTCGAGCTTGCCGTCGGTGGGGGCGTCACCGGCCTTGGGGGTGACGCTCTGATCGGTGCTGACGTCCGCGGGCTCGGTGCAGGCCTCCACCTCGGGGGTCTCGAGGAAGCAGGACGGCAGGCGGGTCAGGTCCAGGCGATCCGCCCAGGCAGCGCCGTACAGCTCCGCGAACTCCGTGTAGTCCAGCGAGACCACGACCTCGCCGGACGCCTCGGCGGGAGGGTTCACGGAGAAGACGAGACCCTGGATCTCGGTCGCGGCGACCTCCTCGGGTGAGGCCAGGGCCGCCTGCCACTCCCCCTCCAGCGCCTCGGTGGCCTCGGCGGACGCGTCCTCGGGGGCGCCCACCGCGATGGGGAGGTCCCCGAGGGGGACGAGCTCCCCCGGCGCGATGTCCGACAGCTCCTCGACCACCTGGCCGCCCGCGGGCTCCGCCACCGCCTGGGGGTCGAACTCGTCCTCGGGGTCGATGTTGCCCGTGGTGAGCTCGGTGAGGCGGTTCTCCTCGGCCGCCTCCTGGGGCACGTCCTCGGGGAGATCGACCAGCTCGACACCGCTGCGGTCACGGTCCGGGGGCGCTGCGGCGGCGAGCGGGACCGCCCCGACCATCAGGGAGAGGAAGATCGCGGCCACAAGGGCGAGCCTCGGGCCGCGGAAGCCGTCACGGTTCCGCCGCGCCTGACGTCGTCTCGACGTGGCACGCGCGCTGCGCAGAACTGATCTCCACACGGCTTTCACAGCCCCCTGCGATTCGGCAGGGGTCAGAAAAACGGATTCTGAGGGTCCACTGCTCCCCGATTGATGAGCGGAATCTTGCGGAGAGACCCGACGTCACGTCAACTCGGCAGAGAGTTACGTGACTTGGTTCACAGGATGTTCAGGGCAACAGTGGATCATGCTCCTGCAAACAGCAGGAAGGGCGCCACCGAGACAGAGGCGCCCATCTCCCACGAGGTCACACAGCGGCTGTTCTACCAGGTCAAAATGGCCTCTTCGGACGGTACGCATACGGAGCAAATTCCCCTGAAACGATCCACCGGGAAATCCTGGGGCTTCCCCGAGGCACCCTTTTCCGCCCTTCGCGACACCCCGGAAGAGGCAGAAACAACCGACCCGGTTGCCTCCTCGACAGGCTTTCCCGAATTCAGGCCGGTGGCGGGACGGGGGCCCGTACGTCATCCTTCGTTCGTGCTTTCACCTGGCCGGTGGCTTTTCCAAAGCTTCACTTGGGCTTCGCAGGTGTGACGGCGGCGCCCGGCGTACCTCCTCGACGCGTCTGCCACTACTCACGAGGGGCAGGGAACGAGAACGTGGAGACACCGGAACCGAGGCGCCGCACGCGTCGCCGCCGAGCGGCCGCCGCCGTGGCCGGAGTGACGGCAGCCGCCCTTGCCGTGGGGACTCTGCTGTGGACCGACGCCCAGGACCGCGACACCGCCGCGTCGGCTGAGCACGGTGCACAGGAAGCCGGCCTGCCGGAGGACAGGGCTCAGGAGAAGGCCGTACGCAGCGGTAAACGTGTCGAGGTGACGGCCGCTCGCACCGAGACGAGCACCACCTACGCGTTGCCGAACCGCAGCTTCGAACTGGTCAGCCACGCCGCACCGGTACGCGCTCGGGTCGATGGCCGGTGGCGCTCCATCGACACCACCCTGCGGCGGACCGAAGAGGGCTGGGCCCCGGTTGCTTCCACCGCGCCCGTGGTCTTCTCGAACGGAGGACGGGCCTCGGAGACGGACCAGGTCTCCACCGGCCGGAGCGACCTCGGTACCACCTCGTCCGCCGTGTTGCGCCGCACGACGGGAGCGAGCACCACTTCCCGGACGGCCACGGCGGAGGACCCTTCCCGCTTCACCGAACTGGTTCGCCTGGTCACCGACGGGCACGAACTGGTCCTCAGCTGGCCCGGGGACGTGCCCGAGCCGGTGATCGAGGGCTCTCGCGCGCTCTACCGGAACATCCTCCCCGAGACCGATCTGCTGCTCACCGCGCGGGACGGGGGCTTCAACCACGTCCTGGTGGTCCACACCGAACGCGCCGCCACCAGTCCGGAGCTTCTCAGCCTCCCCTACCGGCTGACCTCCGACGAACTGGTCTTCCGTCACGATGCCAAGACCGATGTGGTGACAGCCGTGGACCGGGACGGAGACGAGTTGGCGGTCAGCCCCACCCCCTTCGCCTGGGACTCGGCGGGCACCCTGGCCGTCACGGAGGGCAGCGACCCGGAACCCGACCCACTCCCCGACCCCACGCAGGCACCGGAGACGGACGAGTCACCCAGTCCCGGCGGAGCACACGACGGAGATCTCGAGGAGCCCACCCGGCCGCCCTCGGACGCCGACGATTCCGAGGGCCCGGTCGACCCGGCTGCCCACCGGTCGCAGGCGCCGCGTCCGGAGGCCGGCGCATCCGTACGTGAAGCCGCGTTCGTGACCCGTCCCTCTCTCACCGACCGCCAGATCCTCGACCTGCCCGGCCTGGCCGGTCCCGACCCCGGCACTCACGCCGCGGCGGCCGAGGCGGAACTCGACGGCGAGGACACCCACGACGCCGTGCTGACCGTCACACCCCCGCGCGGACTGGTGACGGGCGAGAAGACGGAGTACCCGCTCTTCATCGACCCTTCCATCACCGCGAAGACCACGAACTGGACAACGGCGTACGACCGGTTCAAGAACTCCAGCTTCTACGACGGGGCCAACTACAACACCGGTACGACCGAGGGCCGGGTGGGGTTCGAGTCGACCACCTGGGGCACCTCGCGCTCCTTCTTCCGGCTCGACGGCCTCAAGAACCTCAAGGGCGCCAAGATCTCCGCTGCGTCGGTCCGCCTGCTGGAAACCTACTCATGGTCCTGCGACGGGCGCGTGGTGGAGCTCTGGCACACGGGTGCCATCTCCTCCAAGACGACCTGGAGCAACCAGCCGGACTGGAAGCGGCAGGTGGACGCGCTCGACGTGGCCCACGGCTACAACTCGTCGTGCCCGGACGAGTACATCGACTTCGACGGCCGGTCGCTGGTCCAGGACGCCGCCGACGGCGGGTGGAGCTCGGTGACCATCGGCCTCCAGGCCAGGGACGAGAAGTCCGCGTACGCCTGGAAGAAGTTCCGCGCCGAGGGCAAGAACGCCCCACACATCAAGATCACCTACAACCGCAAGCCGAAGACCCCCTTTGCGCTGGACCAGTCGCCCGGCCCCACCTGCGACCGTTCCGCCCCCTACCCTCACATCGGCAAGCGCGAACTGCGCCTGTCGGCGTCGAGCACCGACCCCGACAAGAACCTCAAGTCGCTCACGTTCGAGCTGTGGCGCACCGGCTACGCCGACACCACGCTCAAGTCGAAGACGGTCAGCGTCAGCAAGGACGACGACAAGGGCAAGGGCAGCGCCGAGGCGATCTTCCCGGTTTCCGACCTCAAGAACGGCTGGACCTACTCCTGGGGGGTCAAAGCGACGGACACGAGCGGCGCTAGCTCGGAATGGGCGCCCCTGAACACCGACGAGCTCGATCCCACCTGCCGCTTCGTCTACGACAGCACCTTCCCCAACTCACCCGAGGTGACCTCGACGGCCTTCCCGGAGGAGACGGACGCAGGCGACGTGTGGTCGGTGAAGCCCCTGGGCAATCCTGGTGAGTTCACCTTCGCTCCCGTCGAGGACAAGGACGTCACCAGCTTCGGGTACTCCTTCAACACCGGCACCTGCGCCACCTCCAAGGCGGTCCAGGCCGGCGCCTCACTGAAGATCAGCCTCTCGCCGCCCTTGGCCGGGCCCAACATCCTGTACGTCTGCGCAAAGGACAGCGCCGGCAACACCTCCACGCCGACCGCCTATGTCTTCTACGTCACCCCCAGGGACAGCGCCGACAAGCCCGGCGATGTGACGGGCGACAACTTCCCCGACCTCTTCGTCATCAACGGCGCCGGCAACCTCTACCTCTACCCGGCCAACGACAAGGGCGACCTGCACCGCGGCATGCCGGCAGCCCACAGCTCGGGGCACCAGCTGATCCTGCCGGTCGACGATGAGAGCAGCGACCCTCTGGCCCCCGGGTACTGGAAGGCCGGCGACAAGCCCGCCCTGCTCGCCCACGGCGGCGACATCCTGCCGGGCGACGGCCTGGGCGACCTCTTCGCTCGCATGCCCGACGGCAAGCTGTACGTGTACCGCGGCGACGGCTACGGAGGCGTCGACATCGAACAGCGTCAGCTGATGGAGCTGCCTCCCGGCCCCGACCCCGCCCTCTTCGACCAGATGATCGTCGGGGACTACGACGCCGACGGGCACACCGACCTCTTCGCCACCACCACCTCAGGCGGCCTCTGGGCCCTCACCGGATACACCGGAGCCTCCTTCGTCGCGGCGCACGAGATCGCCGTCAGCGCCTGGGAGAGCCGGGATCTGGTGACCCTCGGAGACGTCGACAAGGACGGGGTACCCGACCTCCTCTTCCGCTCGGAGTCGGACAACCTTCGTATCCGGTACGGCAGGAAGGCAACCACCGGCGGCGCCACCCTCGATTCCCTGGCCACCTCGGCGGGGTCGCGGCCCGGCAGCGACCAGACGTACGCCTCCGGCTGGACGGCGGCGGGCTATCCCACGCGGTTCCTCAGGGGCACCCCGGACGTGACAGGCGACAGCATCCCTGACATCTGGGCGCTCTCCCCGGACGGCAGCGTCAAGGTCTTCGCCGGCGGCGCCACCCAGCTCGGAGCCGGAGTCACCGTGATCAGCGCCGGCAGCGGGTGGGGGACGACGAAGCTCAGCTTCGGCTGACCTTCGTGGCGGGGGCCCCTCGTGGGCTCCCGCCACGTGTCGGCACTCCCGCCTCGGCGAGCGTCCTGTCAACGCGCGACCGCTTCCGCCCCGCCCACCACCTCGCACCCCTCCCGGCGAATCCGCTCCTCGCCCCAGGCCCCCAGCGCGCCCAGCGCCTCGTTGAGGGTGTGGCCGTGCTCGGTCAGGGAGTACTCGACGCGGGGTGGGACCTCGGCGTACACCTCGCGGTGGACGAGGGCGTCCTCCTCCATCTCCCGCAGGTGCTGGGTGAGCATCTTCTCGCTGACCCCCGGTACCCCGCGCCGCAGTTCGGCGAAACGGCGGACGCCGTGGGCGTGCAGCTCCCACAGGATGAGCGCCTTCCACTTCCCGCTCAGCACGTCGAACGCGGCGTCGATGCCGCACAGATACGGCCCGACACGCGGCGCCTTGGCTCTGGCCGCCATACCCCTGCTCCCCTCACGCACCAAAAGGTAAGTACCGCAGTAAATAGTGGGTACTTACGATCCTAGTCGCGCCCCCACAGCATGGAGCCGTGAACGCACACCAGGAGAACCCGCACCCCACCGCTCAACTTCCCACCCCTGTCACGGTGATCGGCCTCGGCCCGATGGGCCGGGCGATGGTCCGTACCCTTCTCGCGGCCGGCCACGAGGTCACCGTGTGGAACCGCACCGCCTCCCGCGCCGACGGCGTCGTCTCCGACGGGGCGAAGCGCGCGACGACCCCGCGCGAGGCGATCGAGGCGAGCCCACTGACCCTGCTCAGCCTCACCGACTACCCGGCGATGTACGACATCCTCACCGACGCCACAACCGCCCTCTCCGGCCGCACCCTGGTCAACCTCAGCTCCGACACCCCCGACCGCTCCCGGGAGGCCGCCACCTGGGCCGCCGGGCACGGCGCCGCCTTCCTCACCGGCGGCGTCATGAACCCGGCCCCGATGGTCGGCACGGACGAGGCGTACGTCTACTACAGCGGGGACGAGGACGTCCTGACACGCCACCGGGCCGCACTGGCGGTCATCGGCGCCCCCAAGTACCTCGGCACCGACCCCGGCCTCGCCCAGCTCATGTACCAGGCCCACCTCACCGTCTTCCTCACCGCCCTCTCCGGCCTGATGCACGCCACCGCCCTGCTCGGCACCGCCGGCATCACCGCCGAACAGGCCCTCCCCGAACTCTTCCTCACCGCCGACACCATCGGCGCCATGATGACCGCCGGCGAGGACCGCCCCGGCGCCGCCCTCGACGCCGGCGAACACCCCGGCGACCTCAGCACGGTCACGATGATGGGCGCGACGGCCGACCACATCCTGGAGACGAGCGCGACGCTCGGCCTGGACCTGGCCCTGCCGAGCACGATCCTCGGGCACTACCGGCGGGCGGTGGAGGACGGTCACGGGGGTGACAACTGGACGCGGATCATCGACGGGATGCGGGAGCCGCGGGTGGGGTGAAGGGGACCGCAGCGCGCTCATGTCCGGGCCGGAGGTACGGCGGGTGCCCGGCCGGGGCCACGGTGTACTGCCGTCACCGCAGGGCTCAGGAGGTGCTCCGCCGCCGGACCCCGACGGGCCCGTGGCGGAGCAACTCGGCCGGTGTCGCGTCGGCTTGCTCACGGAGGGCGTGCACGAGCGTCGTCGCGTGGGGCTGGTCGCGGCCGGCGAGCGTGGCGACGCCGATGTGGCGGACCGGGCCCGGGGGAACGATCGGGACGGTGCTCAGTCCCGGGATCTCGGGGGCCAGCGCGATCGACGGGATCAGGGAGATTCCCAGGCCCGCGGCGACGAGGGAACGGGCGAAGAAGTAGTCGGTGGTGGTCCCGCGGATCTCCGGGTCGAAGCCGGCCCGCTCGGCGTAGCGGCGCAGGTACGCCTCGGTCTTCAGACAGCCCAGCACCCAGGGTTCGGCCGCCAGGTCGGCGAGGTCGAGCGCGTCCTGGCGGGCCAGCCGGTGCCCCTGCGGCAGGACGACGTGCAGGGGGTCTTCGAGAAGCGGCGTCCACGTCAGGCTGGAGCGAGGGCCCGGTCCGGCGGGGAGCGGGCCGTCGAAGTGGTAGGCGAGGGCGAGGTCCACGGCGCCCTGGCGGACGAGGGGGAGAATCTCCTCGGGCTCGCCCTCCCTGATGTGGAGCACGGTGCGGGGGTGAGCGGCCATGAGCCGGGGCAGGGCGGCGGGCAGCAGGAGCCTGCCGCCGCTGGTGAAGGCGGCGACGGTGAGCTGGGTGCGGCCGGTGCTGAGGGTGGCGATCCGCTGTTGCGCGTGTTCGAGTTCGGCGGCGACGGATTCGGCGGCGCCGACCATGATCCGGCCCGCCGGAGTGAGCGTGACGCCCCGGGTGCTGCGTGCGACGACCTGGGTCCCGAGTCCGCGTTCCAGGGCCGCCACCTGCTGGGAGACGGCCGAGGGGGTGAGGTGGAGAGCCGTGGCTGCCTGATTGAAGCTGCCGTGTTCCGCCACCGCCCGCAGGACACGGAGCCGCTGCACATCGATCAACAGTTTTCCTTCATACCCGTCCAGCAAGTGAGGACTTCTGCTGGTGACGGTAGCTCCCCAAGATGGGGACATGTCAAAGATCTGCGTCATCGGCGGAAGCCGGTACTTCGGAAAGCTCCTGGTGGAACGTCTGCGTGACGCGGGCCACCAGGTCACGGTCGTCAACCGCGGCTCCACCGCGCCACCCGCCGGCGTCACCCGTCTCGTCGCCGACCGCGACGACGAGGCGGCCCTGACGGCCGCACTCGGCACCCGCACCTTCGACGTCGTGGTGGACCAGGTCTGCTACACCCCGGTGCAGGCCGCGATCGCCGCCCGCGCCTTCACCGGCCGCACCCGGCGCTACGCCATGACCTCCACCATCGAGGTCTACGACCCCGCGACCGCCGCCCTGCCGCCCGTACCCCCGTCGACCCCCGTACCGGAGGAGAGCGTGGACCCGGCCGGCTGGCGGGTGGCCATGGACCTCCCCTGGCACGACGACGCCTACCTGGACGCCCACTACGCCGAGGGCAAGCGGCAGGCCGAGGCCGTCTTCGCCCGCACCGCGGGCTTCGCCTTCGCCTCGGTGCGCAGCGCGCATGTTCTGGGCGGCGGCGCGCAGGAGTTCACCGGTCGGCTGGCGCACTACACCGGGCGCGTCAGCCGGGGCGAGGACATCGCGGTGCACGCCCCTGCGCTGCCCACGGTCTTCATCCACCACGAGGAACTGGCGGATCTGCTGTCCTGGGCAGCCACCGCGGATTTCACCGGCCCGGTCAACGCCTGCTCCGACGGTCCGCTCGACGTGCGCGGCCTCACCGGGATCGTCGCCGCACAGGCCGGCCGGAAGGCCGTCCACCGGATCGTCCCGGCGGGCGAGAAGGCTTCGCCGTTCTCCTTCGACCGTCACTACGCCATGAGCAACGCCCGCGCGAAGAAACTGGGCTTCGCCTTCTCCCGCACCACCGACTGGCTGCCCGGCGCCGTCGCCGCCGCTCTCGCCCTACCCGCCGCTCCCACCGACTGAGGAATCAGGCCGCCATGAAGTACCGCACCCTCGCGCACACCGCCGTCAGCGCCATCGGCCTGGGCGCCATGCCGCTGTCCATCGAGCACCGCCCGGACGAGGCGCGGGCGGTCGCCACCCTTCACGCCGCCCTCGACGCCGGGGTCACCCTCATCGACACCGCCGACAGCTATCACTGGCACGCCGCCGAGGCGGGCCACAACGAGCTGCTGATCGCCCGCGCGCTGGCCCGCTACGGGGCCGACACCTCCCATGTCCTGGTGGCCACCAAGGGCGGCCGCGGTCGCCCGGGCGACGGCAGCTGGACCGTCACCGCCACCCCCGACCACCTCAAGCGAGCGGCCGAGGCCTCCCTCGGGCGCCTGGGCGTCGACGCGATCGGCCTGTACCAACTGCACAAGCCGGACCCGGCCGTGCCCTGGGCGGACTCCGTCGGCGCGCTGCGCGAGCTGCTCGACGCCGGCACCGTCCGTGCCGTCGGCATCTCCAACGTCACCACCGACCAGATCCGCCAGGCCCATCAGATCCTGGGCGACGGACTCGTCTCGGTACAGAACCGCTACTCGCCCGCCGTCCGGGACAGCGAGCCCGAGCTGCGGCTGAGTGAACAGCTGGGACTGGCCTTCCTGCCCTGGAGCCCGCTCGGCGGCATCTCCCGCAGTTCCCTCGACGGCCCCTCCGGCCTGGCCCCCGCCGCCACCGCCTTCCACCGCATCGCCGCCGGACACGGCGTCAGCCCCCAGCGGCTCGCCCTGGCCTGGCTGCTCGCCCGTTCCCCGGCGATGATCCCGGTCCCGGGAGCGAGCCGCCCGTCCTCCATCACCGACTCCGCCAGAGCCGTGGAACTCACGCTGACCCCGCGCGAGCTGGCCGAACTCGGGGACGCGCTTCCGGGCTGAACCGGGCCACGGGGCCCTGCACCGGCTTCCGCAGCAACCGGCTGCGTGTGCGACCGGAGCACCACGCGTGCCCGTCGTGCGGACGTCACGCCACCCCGAACCCGTACTCCAGCTCGTACAGATGCCCCGCCTTGACCATCACCGTCGCCTCCACCGGCGTTCCGTCGGCGCTGAAGGCCACCCGGAGTGTCCGCAGTACCGGCAGACCGGTGGGCAGGCGGAGCAGCCGGTGTTCTTCCTGGGTCGGCACGCGGGCCGAGACGCGGTCGACGCAGCGCCGGGGTGGTACGCCCAGCTCCGCCAGGACGGCCGGGGCTCCGCCACGGATCTTGCGGCGTACGGTCAGAGCCGTCCCCCGGGCCAGCGTTGCCGGGTAGTACGAGGTGACCAGCTCCGCCGGTTCCTCGCCCAAGAGGAGAAGCTGACGCCGACGGACGGCCAGGTCCGGCTCGCCCGTCCCGAGGACCGCTCGTACGTCGGCCGGAGGCAGGCACTCGGCGACGTCCAGGAGTTCGCTCCGGGCCGGCGGGGCCTCGTCGTCCGTCTCCGCCAGCCAGCGGGACGGTGTACCGGAAGCTCCGGCGGCCAGGTAGGAAGACGGCCGGACCGTTCGCTGCCTGCGCGCCCTGACCGTCACCGAGGCACCGGCGCGGCCCACCACCAACTCCTCGCTCTTCAGGAGCTGCAACGCCTTCTGAATCGTGGCGTTCGACGCGTCGAAGCGCTTCTTGAGCTGTGCGGTCGAGGGCAGTGCCGACGCGGGCGCGAGGTCACCGCTCAGGATCTGTGCCCGCAAGTCAGCCGCGATCCGTTCATGCAGCGAACGCGGGTCCACGCCGTCGGCCCCACCTCGCGTCACGGCCGGTCACCCGCCCTGAACCGGTACCGAAGCCGCTGCCGCCTCGGCGCCATCGCCATCACGTCCAGCTGGATGGGGTGCCCCTCGGCGTCCTCGGTGAGCCGGACGAGCTGGAGCAGGGGTTCGGAGCCGGAGAGGGCGAGGGTGGCCGCCTCGTCCGGGGTGGGGAGGCGGGCCGTGACGTCCTCCTCGACCCAGGCGCCGACGTGGCCCAGCTCCGCGAGCAGGCGTATCGCTCCCCCGCGGATCTTGGCCGTTCCGGCGAGGGCGGTCCCCCGGGCGATCGACACGGGGTAGTAGGTGTCCGTCAGCTCGCAGGGCTCGTCGTCGGCGTACATGATGCGGCGGCGGGCGATCACCGGCTGGCTGGGCTCCAGTCCCAGCCGCCCGGCGACGAGTTCGGGCGCGGGAACCTCGCCCGCCTGGACGATGCGCTGTGTCCCGCGCCGCCCCTCTGCCCGAGCCTCGGCCGCCCACGCGTCACCCCCGGCGCCGCCTGCCGCGAGATACCGGGCGGAAGTACTGGCCCTCTCGGCGTCGCCCACGACCCACCGTCCTCTCGGCTCTTCCCGCGCAATCTACGGGACCACACAGTAGGTGACCGTTCCAGACAGCCCACCCTACCTTGCTGGAATTCGCGAAAAGCAGTACGGTCACCCAGCGTCGCTCAAGCCGTACGCAGAGCGATTTCTTCTGGGTTCCGTGTCCAAGGAGGACGGGCTTGAGTACGACAGCTTCCGCAGCCAGGGCCCGCGAATGGTCCGGAGAGTTCCGGCCGGACCGGAGGGCGGTGCGAGAGGCGAGAGCGGCCGCGAGAAGGCTGCTCCCCCGGCTCGGCTACCGGGGAGAGCTGGATGCTCCCGTACTGATCGTCTCGGAGCTGGTCACCAACGCCGTCGAGCACGGTTCATCACCGGAAGACACCGCACTTCTGCTGCGGCTGAGCGTCCACCCGTGCGGCGGATTGTCCGTCGAGGTGACTGACGAAGGAAGCCTCCCCGCCGCGCCACCCGCACCGCCTCCCCACCCGGAAGCCGAAAGCGGGCGCGGTCTGTTCCTCGTCAACGCGCTCGGAGCTCGTACGACCTGGGAACAGGTCGCAACGGGCAAGAAGATGTGCGCGTTCCTCCCTCTGGGCGGGACGGTGCCCCGATGAACGCCGCAGGCGCCTCGCACCGGTGGCCAGACCCGGATCTGTTCTGCATGAAGGCGCTGCACAGGCTGTCGGTCGCTGCGGACGCCGCCCTGGCAGGGCAGGGCCTCTCCACGCGTCAGGCCCGTCAGCTGACCGCCGGGCTGCGGGCCTTGTGCGTGAGCTACGACGAGGCAACCCATCCTGCCGTGGTGGCAGCGATACGCGCCGCGGGCAGGGCGCCCACCCCCGGACGTTCCCCCGTCCTCACCCTGGCCATGCATGCCCGCAGACTCCTGGACCTGACCTTCCGGCTACGCGCCGAGGGGCCACCCGCACACCCCGGTCCGCGACCGGAGTGAGAGCGGAGGGCGGCCCCACGCCCCCTACGACCCCAGAATCGACGTCAGGAACTCCCCCACCCACGACAGCAGCTCCCGCCCCACCACGGGCTTCCCCCCGATCTTCCCGGTCGTCGGGCGGGGGACCAGGATCTGGTGGGTGTTGGCCTTGATGACCGTGCGGGGGTAGAGGCGGTTGAGGCGGAGTTGCTGGGATTCCCGGAGTTCGACGGGGGCGAAGCGGACGTTGTTGCCCTGGAGGACGATTTCCGCGATGCCGCAGGAGCGGGCGAGCATGCGGAGGCCGGCGACGAGCAGGAGGTTCTCGACGGGCTCGGGGAGTTTGCCGTAGCGGTCGGTGAGTTCCTCGCGGACGGCGCGGATGTCGTCCTCGGTGGTGGCGGAGGCGATGGCGCGGTACGCCTGGAGGCGGAGGCGCTCGCCGGGGGCGTAGTCGTGCGGGACGTGGGCGTCGACGGGGAGTTCGATCTTGACCTCGGGGGCCGGTTCCTCCTCGACGCCGCCGTCGAGGGCGGCGCGGTAGTCGGCGACGGCCTCGCCGACCATGCGGACGTACAGGTCGAAGCCGACGCCGGCGATGTGGCCGGACTGCTCGCCGCCGAGGAGGTTGCCGGCGCCGCGGATCTCCAGGTCCTTCATGGCGACGTACATGCCGGCGCCCATCTCGGTGTGCTGGGCGATGGTGGCGAGGCGCTCGTGGGCGGTCTCGGTCAGGGGCTTCTCGGGCGGGTAGAGGAAGTAGGCGTACCCGCGTTCGCGGCCCCGGCCGACGCGGCCGCGGAGCTGGTGGAGCTGGGAGAGGCCGAAGTTGTCGCCGCGCTCGACGATGAGGGTGTTGGCGTTGGAGATGTCGATGCCGGACTCGACGATCGTGGTGGAGACGAGGACGTCGAACTTCTTCTCCCAGAAGTCCACGACGACCTGTTCCAGGGCCTGTTCGGACATCTTGCCGTGGGCGGTGGCGATCCGCGCCTCGGGGACGATCTCGCGCAGCCGGGCGGCGGCCTTGTCGATGGACTCGACGCGGTTGTGGATGTAGAAGACCTGGCCCTCGCGGAGGAGTTCGCGGCGGATGGCGGCGCCGATCTGCTTCGGGTCGTAGGGGCCGACGAAGGTGAGGACCGGGTGGCGCTCCTCGGGCGGGGTGGTGATCGTCGACATCTCGCGGATGCCGGTGACCGCCATCTCCAGGGTGCGCGGGATGGGGGTGGCGGACATGGTGAGGACGTCGACGTTGGCGCGGAGCTTCTTCAGCTGCTCCTTGTGCTCGACGCCGAACCGCTGCTCCTCGTCGACGATGACCAGGCCGAGGTCCTTGAACTTGGTCTCGGAGGAGAAGAGGCGGTGGGTGCCGATGACGATGTCGACGGAGCCGTCCCGCAGCCCCTCCAGGGTGGCCTTGGCCTCGGCGTCGGACTGGAAGCGGGAGAGGGCGCGGACGTTCACCGGGAACTGCGCGTACCGCTCGGAGAAGGTGCCGAAGTGCTGCTGGACCAGGAGGGTGGTGGGGACGAGGACGGCGACCTGCTTGCCGTCCTGGACGGCCTTGAAGGCGGCGCGGACCGCGATCTCGGTCTTGCCGTAACCGACGTCGCCGCAGATCAGGCGGTCCATCGGGACCGTCTTCTCCATGTCGTCCTTGACCTCGGCGATGGTGGAGAGCTGGTCGGGCGTCTCCATGTACGGGAAGGCGTCCTCCAGTTCGCGCTGCCAGGGGGTGTCCTGGCCGAAGGCGTGGCCGGGGGCGGCCATCCGGGCCGAGTAGAGCTTGATGAGGTCGGCGGCGATCTCCTTGACGGCCTTCTTGGCGCGCGCCTTGGTCTTGGTCCAGTCGGCGCCGCCGAGCCGGTGCAGGGTGGGCGCCTCGCCGCCGACGTACTTGGTGACCTGCTCCAGCTGGTCGGTGGGGATGTAGAGGCGGTCCCCGGGCTGGCCGCGCTTGGCGGGGGCGTACTCGACGAGGAGGTACTCGCGGGTGGCGCCCTGGACGGTGCGCTGGACCATCTCGATGTAGCGGCCGACGCCATGCTGCTCGTGGACGATGTAGTCGCCGGACTCGAGGGTGAGCGGGTCGATGGTCTTGCGGCGCCGGGTGGGCATCCGCTGGCCGTCCTTGCCGGCCGCCTTCTGGCCGGAGAGGTCGGTCTCGGTGAGGACGGCGAGCTTGAGGCGTTCGTCGGTGAAGCCGTGGTCGATGGCGCCGCAGGCGACGTGGACGACGGAGGGGCTGATCTCGCCGAGGTCGCCGTCGAGCCGGGCCGGGACGCCCTCGGAGCCCAGCACCTCGACAGTGCGGGCGGCGGGGCCGTGCGCCTCGGTGACGAAGACGGTCCGCCACCCCTCGCCGAGCCACCGCTTGGTGTCGGCCAGGGCGCGGGCGGTGTCGCCCCGGTACGTCTCGGGGGCGCGCATCCCCAGCTGCCAGGTGTCGCCGTCGTACGTCTCCTCGTCGGCGGCGAACGGCGAGACGGACCACCACATCATGCCCAGCTCGCGGGCGCGTTCGCGGACGTCGGCGATGCCCCACAGGGAGGCCGCGCCGACGTCGATGGGGGCGTGGCCGCCCTCGGCGGAGGCGGCCCAGGACGCCTGGAGGAATTCGAGGCTGGTGGCGACCAGGTCGGCGGCGCGGGTGCGGACCCGCTCGGGGTCGCAGACCAGGGCCATGGCGCCCTCGGGCAGCACGTCGAGGAGGAGTTCCATCTCGTCGACGAGGACGGGGGCCAGGGACTCCATCCCCTCGACGGCGACGCCCTCGGCGATCTTGCCGAGGAGTTCGCCCAGCTCGGGGTGGTCCACGGCGAGGGCGGCGGCCCGCTCGCGGACCTGGTCGGTGAGGAGGAGTTCGCGGCAGGGCGGGGCCCACAGGCCGTGCTCGGCGATCTCCAGGGAGCGCTGGTCGGCGACCTTGAAGTAGCGGATCTCCTCGACCTCGTCGCCCCAGAACTCGATGCGGACCGGGTAGTCCTCGGTCGGCGGGAAGACGTCGAGGATGCCGCCGCGCACGGCGAACTCGCCGCGCTTCTCGACCAGCTCCACCCGGGAGTACGCGGCGGCGGCCAGCGCCCGCACGACCTCCTCCAGGTCGGTGGTCCGCCCGGCCTTCAGCGCCACCGGCTCCAGGTCGCCGAGCCCCTTGACCTGCGGCTGGAGGACGGAGCGCACGGAGGCGACGACGACGGAGACCGGGCCGGTCTCGGGGTCGCCGGCGTCCGGGTGAGCGAGGCGGCGCAGCACGGCGAGGCGGCGGCCGACGGTGTCGGAGCGGGGCGAGAGCCGCTCGTGCGGCAGCGTCTCCCAGGAGGGGTACTCCACGACGCCGTCCGGCGGGAGCAGGGTGCGCAGGGCGGCCGCCAGGTCCTCGGCCTCGCGGCCGGTGGCGGTGACGGCGAGCACGGTACGGCCCGTCTCGCGGGCGAGGGCGGCGACGGTGAAGGGCCGGGCGGCGGGCGGGCCGACCAGGTCGGCGGTGAGGAGGTGCCCGTCCCCGGCCGCCTTCAGCGCCTGGGTCAGCGCCGGGTCCTCGGTCACCGCGTCGAGCAGTCCGTGCAGGCTCATGAAGGGAAGTCCGTCCTCGTTCGTGCTCGTCGTGGTCGTCGTCCACCGCGTGCCCGGCGCTGCCCGGGCGCCGGGGCGCCCGGGCGGGGCGGAGTCGTCACGCCGACGGGGAACACGCGAGTGCCCGACACGTCCAACGGGCCGGGGGTCTCCAGCGTACGACGTGCGGCCGGTGGACGCGTCCGGCACGGTCCGTCGCGTCCCGCTCGCGCTGGGTCGCCGCGGCGCGTGCCGTACGGACGGAAGGCGTCCGGGGTTCACGCGGAACCGGGCACGGTTGGCTCACTCTTCGCACACAATTCGCACCGGCCCCATCCCGGCGTGGGGCGCGAACGCTTACTCTGTGCCGAAAAAACCTCGACCGTCGCGGCACGTGCCCGGACAATCTCCGGACCGTGCCGTCGGCCCATGACGCAGCCGGGGGCAGAGCGTGGGTGACAACGAGATGGCCGTCTTCGGGCTCTCCTCGACCGAGGAGGAGCTCTACCGGCATTTCCTGCGCAATCCGGGGACCTCCGCCGACGACGTGCACCTGCTGCTGCGCACCGCCGACCGGGCCGACAAGGACGCGGCCCGCGCGCTGGACCGCCTGCGCGAGCTGGGCCTGCTGCTGCCCACCGGGCCGGACGGCCGGGTGGTCCCGGCCGACCCGGAACAGGCCGTGTCCCGCCTCACCGACCGGCGGCTGCACGAGCTGCACCAGGATCTGCGGCGGGTGACCCGCTCCCGGCACGTGGTGGACGGGCTGCGGGCCGAGCAGGGGGCGCGGACCGCCACCCCGCAGGGCATCGAGCAGATCGAGGGGCTGGCGGCGATCCGTGGCCGCATCGAGGACCTGGCCTTCTTCGCCCGCGAGGAGATCCTCTCTGTGGAGCCCTACACGCGGCTCTCCCCGGAGAACATCACCCGCTCCCGCCCGCTGGACCTGCGCTGCCTGGCCCGCGGCGTCACCATCCGCAACGTCGTCCGGCACTCGGCCCTCGCCGACCCGCCGACCGCCGCCTACCTGCGGGAGCTGGCCACCGCCGGGGCCCACATCCGGGTCGCCGACGAGGGCGAGGCGGGCGAGCGCCTCCTCGTCTACGACCGCCGGACCGTGCTGGTCCCCCTCGACCCCCGCGACACCGCACGCGGCGCCCTGCTGGCCCACAAGAGCGGCCTGGTCGCCAACATCATCGCCCTCTTCGAGAAGATCTGGGCCCAGGCCGCCCCCCTGGACGAGGCCGCGGGACAGCACGGCGAGAGCCCCCTGAGCGAGATGGAGCGCCGGGTGCTCCTGGCGATGTGCACGGTCGGCAAGGACGAGGCGGGCGCCCGCGAACTGGGGGTCTCGGTGCGTACCTACCGGCGGCACGTCGCCGACCTGATGCAGCTGCTCGGGGCGGCGAGCCGGGCGCAGGCGGCCCTGCTGGCGCGCGAGCGGGGGTGGGTCTGAGTCAGGGGCGCGGGTCGAGCGGGGTGAGGACGCCGAGCCGGTCCTCGATCGCCTGGGCCGCCGCCAGGCACAGGTCCTCCCGGAAGGCGCGCCCGACCAGCTGCACCCCGCTCGGGAGCCCGTCCACCAGGCCCGTGGGGACCGCCACGCCGGGTACGCCGGCGAAGCTGGTCGCGGTGCACAGCCGCATCCCCGAGCCGACCCGCTCGCGGCCCGCCCGGTCCCGGGACTCCAGCCCCGGTTCGACCGGCGGCTCGGTGAAGACGGGGCCGAGCAGCAGCGGGTACGCGTCGAGGAACTCGGCCCAGGCGCGGCGGACGCCGAGCCAGGTGCCCGTCAGCGCCGTCAGTTCGGCGGCGGTCGCGGGCGGGGTCTGCTCCATCGCCGCGGCGATGTAGCGGTCGCCGCCGGGGCCGAGCAGGGTGCGCACCACCGGCCAGGAGGGCGCGAACTCGGTGACGGTGATGCGGCCGTACGCCTCCAGGGCCTCGTCGAGACGGGGCACGTCCGGCACCTCGCACAGCTCGTACCCGGCGTCGCGGAGTGCGTCGGCCGCCCGCGCGACGGCCTGGCGGACCGAGGGGTGGACGCCGTGCCCGCCGGGGTCGGCCACCACCGCGACCTTGAGCGGGCCGGGGAGGCGTTCCCCGTACGCGGGGACCGGTACGGCGCGCGGGTCCCGGGGGTCGGTGCCGGCCAGCACCTCGTAGGCGAGCCGGAGATCGGCCACGCTGCGGGCCAGCGGGCCGTCGGTGACCAGGAGTTGGGAGGCGAGGCCGGGGTCGTCCGGGCCGAGGACGCGGTGGTCGGCGGGGAAGCGGCCGGTGGACGGCTTGAGTCCGGCGACGCCGCAGAACTGCGCCGGGATGCGCACCGACCCGCCGGAGTCGTTGCCGAGCCCGAGCGGGGCCATGCCGGTGGCGACGGCCACGGCGTCGCCGCCGCTGGAGCCGCCGGGGGTGCGGGCGGGGTCCCACGGGTTGACCGTGTCGCCGAACAGCTCGCTGCGGGTGTGCATCCCCGCCAGGATCATGGTCGGGATGTTGCTGTGCCCGACGGGGATCGCCCCGGCGGCCCGCAGCCGGGCCACGGGCAGCGCGTCGGCGCGGGCCACCAGGTCGCGGAAGCGCTCGGCGCCGAAGGTGGTGGGGACGCCTTCGACGGGGGTGCTCTCCTTCACGGTGAAGGGCACTCCGGCCAGCGGCCCCAGTTCCTCCCCCGCCGCCCGTCTGCGGTCCAGCCGGGCCGCCTCCTCGCGGGCGCGGTCCGCCCAGAGCTGGGTGACCGCGTTCACCCGCGGGTTGACCGCCTCGATGCGGGCGAGGTGGCTGTCGGTCAGTTCGGCGGCCGAGACCTGCCCGCCGCGCACGGCCGCGGCCTGGTCCGCGGCCGTCATCCTCCACAGGGCGTCGTCCTGCATGGTTCTCCGTTCCGGGGCGCACTCCGATGTACCGATGCGCTCGCATCGGAACGCCACGGTAACCCCTGAACCGATACGCCCGCATCGAATAAGCTGCGGGCGAGCCGAGTGCGGTACGAGCGGTACGAGCGGTACGACGAGAGGGACGGGCATGCCCAAGCAGGTGGATCACGCGGAACGGCGGCGCCTCATCGCCGGGGCCGTCTGCCGGCTCGCCGACGAGCACGGGCTGGAAGGGGTGACCCTGCGCGACGTGGCGGCCCGTGCCGGGGTGTCGATGGGGGCGGTGCAGCGGTGCTTCCGCACCAAGGAGGAGATGCTCGCCTTCACGCTCGGGCAGATCGGCGAGCGGGTCACCGGGCGCGTACGGGCCCGCCTCGCCGGGAGCCCGGCCCAGTCGGCCCGCACCGCGCTGGGCCACGCCGCAGAGGAGACCGCCCTGCTGCGCGCGGAGGACCGGGCCGAGGCCCGGGTCTGGCTCGCCTTCGTCGCGCAGGCCGCCGTCAGCCCGGCGCTGGCGCGGACCCTGCGGGCCGACTACGCCCGGCTCCAGGAGGCGTTCACCGGGCTGGCCCGGGAGGCCCTGGAGGACGCCGGGCACCCCGCGCCGCCCGATCCGCGCCGCGCCGCCCGCACCCTGCTGGCCCTCGCGGACGGCCTCACCACACACGTCCTCGTCGGCCACCTCACCCCGGAGGAGGCGTACGAGGTGCTCCACGCGCATCTGGCCGGGCTCTGGGAGGCGCCGCCCGGCTCAGCGGAGTGACGCCCCCTGCCCCGCCATCCCCCACCCGCACAGCGCCGGGTCGGCCAGGGCGCGGGCCAGGGCCGGCCCCGGCTCGGCGGGCGCGGGGCGGACCCGCAGGCGGAGCTGGTCGGTGCCCGCGTCCGGGTGGCAGCACCAGTCGGGCGGCAACAGCGCGAGCAGGCGGATGACGGTGATCTGGCCGGGCGGGGCGGCCGGGTCGGCGCGGTGGAGGGTGACGTCGAGGTGGGCGGGGAGCCGGGGGGTCATGGGGCGGCCTCCGGGTGGGGCGGGACCGCTCCCACGGTGGGCGGGCCGGCCGCGAGGAGGTGGCGGGCGGCGGCGGTGAGCGCGGTGATGCCGGTGGGCAGGGCCTGGCGGAGGTCGGGGGCGAAGTCCGGGGCGTGGTTGGCGGGGACGGTGCGGCCCTCCGCGGCGGCGGCCCGCCAGGTGGCGGCGGGGGTGGTGCCGAGCATCCAGTAGGCGAGCGGGACGTGGGTGCCGTCGGGGAGGGCGGTGAGGTGGGTGAGGTCCTCGGTGGCCGGGGACGGGGCGGCGGCCAGGACACGGCCCGCGCCGAGGTGTTCGGCGTGGACGGTGCGCAGGGCGGCGGTGAGGGCGGGGTCCGGGGTGAGGACGGGTGAGCGGGCGGTGAGGGTCAGTTCGGGCGGCCGGGGTGCGGCGGCGGCCTGGCTCTCGGCGTCCAGGACGCGGCGTACCGCCTCGTGGAGCCGGTCCAGGGCGGGTTCGGTGAAGGCGCGCAGGCCCAGCGAGAGGGTGGCCCGGTCGGGGATGACGTTGGCGCGGGTCCCGGCGTGCAGGGTGCCGACGGTGAGGACGGCGCCTTCGGCGGGGGCGCTCTCGCGGGCGGTGAGGGTGTGCAGCCTCAGGACGGCGGAGGCGGCCATCAGGAGCGGGTCGGCGGCGAGGTGCGGGGTGGCGGCGTGGCCGCCGCGGCCGTGCAGGACGGCGTCCAGGGTGCGGCTGCCGGCCATCAGCGGGCCGCCGGTGGCGTGGGCGACGGTGCCGGCGGGGAGCGGGGCGGCGTGCTGGGCGAGGACGGCGTCGGGACGGCCGAACCGGTCGTACAGCCCGTCGTCGGCGAGCGCGCGGGCGCCGGTCAGTGTCTCCTCGGCGGACTGGCCGAGGACGAGCAGGCGGCCCCGCCAGCCGGCGCGGGTGGCGGCGAGGCGGGCGGCGGCGCCGAGGGCGGCGGCGGCGTGCAGGTCGTGGCCGCAGGCGTGCATGGCGCCGGGGACGGTGGAGGCGTAGGGCAGGCCGGTGGCCTCGGTGACGGGGAGGGCGTCGAGTTCGGTGCGGATGAGGACGGTGGGGCCGGGGCCGTTGCGGAGTTCGGCGAGGAAGGAGGGGGTACCGGCGAGGCCGCGGTGGACGGTGAGGCCGAGGGCGGTGAGGCGGTCGGCGAGCAGGGCGGCGGTGGCGTGTTCGGCGCCGGAGAGTTCGGGGGCGCGGTGCAGGGCGAGGTACAGCTCGACGGCGGCCCTCACCTCGGCGCGGGGCGGCTGGGTCTCGGGGGCGGCCACGGGCGTCACCTCTTCGTCCTCAGGTACGGGGCCGTCCGGGCAGCGTGCGGCGCGGCCGTGTCAGGGGCGTCTCGTTCCGCTGTCAGGCCACTGTCAGCCGGTGACAGCGGGGTGGCGGCGGATCTGACAGCGGGTGGGGCTGGGATGGCGGCAGCAGGTGAGTTCCGCCGGAGCGGCCGGTGGACCCCTGGGACCGCAGGGAGTACGCGATGACCCCCAAGACCGAGCTGGCCACCCTCGCCGACGAGATCCTGGAGCTGGAGTCGGAGACCTTCGAGATCTCGGACTACTCGGACGCGGCCGAGGTCGTGCTCGCCGGTTCGACGTCCTGCTCCTCGACGTCGACCTGCTCCAGCACCACCAGCACCACCTCCTGCTCGGCCTGATCCGGCCGATCGCGCGTACGGCCCCTGTCCCGGCGGCGTCCACCGCCGGGTCAGGGGCCCTCGTGTGTCCCGGGCCCGGACCGTCACGGGAAGGGGTGCGGGGCGAGGTGGACGGCGTCGGCGGGCAGGTCGTCGGGGCGGCGTCCGGCGGTGCGCAGCCCGGTGCGCAGGCGGTCCATGGTCAGGGCGCGCTGGCGGGTCCAGCCGAAGTCGATGGGGAGCAGGCCGGGGACGGCGGTGGCGACGGTACTGAGTCCCGCGCGGGCCTGTTCGGGGGTGGTCTGGTCGACGGCGATCACGTCGTGGCCCGCGTCGGCGAGGGCGCCGGTGAGCAGGGCCAGGTCGTCGCGGAGGTCGCCGGTGCGGGGGCGGACGGCGTCCCAGTCGGCGAAGACCTCGGCGAGCGGGAGGCGGTCCAGGGGGTCGAGGAAGGGCTCGGCGTGGTGCGCCATCTCGGGCAGGCCGTAGAGCTGGGCGTGGTCCTTGAGTTCCCGTACGAGGGTGAAGTCGGCGGCCATGGCGGTGAGTTCGGCGCGCCGTTCGGTGACCTGGTAGGGCAGGTGCGGGATGTAGGTGAGGACCTCGGAGAGGGCGGAGGCGACGGTCTCGGCGGGGTCGAACCCGGCGGCGGCGGCGAAGGCGAGGGTGCCGGGGCCCCCGTCGCGGCGGACGGCGAGGGCGGTGACGACGGGGACGGGCGGGCCCATCCGGGTGTCGTAGACGTGGATGTCGTAGCCGTGCAGGGCGGCCCGGCCGGTCATGGCGCGGACCTCGGGGTCGGTGAGGGTGGCGAGGTCGATCTCGGTGAGCCGGGCGCGGCCGTACCAGGCGAGCAGGAACGCGTCACGTTCCACGCGTTCGAGAAGGCCGAAAAGGATCGCCTCGGCGAGCCCGGAGCCGGTGGCGCAGCCGTTGGAGCACTCGAAGACGAAGTTGTCGGCGTCGACGCCCGCGCTGTAGTGGGCGAGCCGGGCGGGGACGAGGACGGGCCGCTCGTCGCGCAGCGAGTGGCCCCGGACCCAGGGGATCTCGCGGTCCGGGTCGAAGGGGCTGAGCAGGGGGTCGTTCGCGTACGTCTCGGGGGCGTAGACCCCGCAGGTGCGCGGGTCGAGGGCGTCGGCGGCGAGCTGGTGGTAGCTGCCGAGGACGGGGGTGGTGCCGCGCCGGCGGTGGGTGCCGGCGTACCGCTCCAGGCCCTCCAGGAAGGCGAGGCGGCGGCTGGTGGCGGTGCGGTTGGCCTGGCCGGACCAGGTGACGTCGGTGAGTCCGGCGTAGCCGCGCACGAAGTGGGTGCCGGCGACGGGGGCGGTGGTGGTGGAGGCCGGGTTGATCCAGGTGTCGGAGCCGAGGGCGCCGCAGACCGGGTTGGCGAGGGCGGCGACGGGCAGTGCGTAGGCGCCGAGGGGGCGTACGCGGTAGGTGCCGGGGTCGGGCTTGGGGGCCGGCTCCAGGGTGAGGCGGGCGGTGCCGGCGGTCTCCGGGCGCGGGGTGACGCAGGCCGGGCAGAGCGGGTCGGGCAGCAGGGGGAAGGTGGCGGTGGCGAGGGTGACCAGGTCGGTGCGGGTGACCCGGGGCAGGGTCCGGTCGGCGGGCTCCTCGGCCTCCGGGGCCGTCCGGCCCGGCCGGTGCACCGCCCGGTACGCGGCCCAGACGGCGTCCACGGCCCAGTCGGTGACCACCGGCCAGCCGGTGGCGCCGTGCGGGACGTGCCGACGCTCCAGCGCCTCCCGTTCGGTGCGGCCCCGCAGCCGCTGCCACCGCATGGCCAGGCACTGGCCGCAGGCGCCGGCGGTCTCGGGCCCCGCGCCCTCGGGCAGCCACGGCCCGGTGAGGACGGCGCGGGAGGTGAGGTGGACGGTGGCGGCCGGGCGCGCGGCGGCGTACGGGTCCGGGGCGCCGGTGCCGAGGGTGTCGGCGGCGCCGAGCGGGACCACGGACGGGGCCGGGAGCAGGGCGCGTTCGGCCTCGGGGAGGGCGGCGTGGCGGGCGGTCAGGGCGGCCTGGAGCTGGTCGCGGGCGGCGTCCAGGGGGCGGGGCGCGGCGGGTGGCGCGGGGGC
>NZ_JOII01000011.1 GCF_000719955.1 Streptomyces albidoflavus | reverse complement strand
CGCTGAACGGGGCAATCCAGGACGGCTCCGACGCAGTGATCACACCAGCCACGCCAAGATCATCTCATCTGTGACCAGCAGTTACGGGACAGCCCTTAGGGATCTGCTTCGGAGGCAGTGAGACAGGGTCGATGGTTTGACAGCCTCTCGCAGACTGGCGTGATCAGGATGCCAAGCGGTGTGGCGTTCCTCAGCGTCGTGTATCGGCTGGGGGCACGGTGAAGGTGGCGGGGCCTGGCGTCGGCTTCGCGGCGTTGATCTGTGTGTAGGTGTCGATCCATGGGGCTCGGTCGCCGTCGGTGGCGGTGTCTTCGGCCGGGTGGTCCAGGGGCAGATGGAGGCGGGCGTTGCTGATCTGGATCTTTTGCTTGGAGGGGGTGTCGAGCCAGTCGCCGGTTCGTACCGAACCGATTTCCACGGCGAGGCGGTGGCCGGCTCGCAGGGTCCAGTCGGTCGACTTCAGGCTGATGTTCAGGTGGTCCTGGTCCAGGCGGGAGACTCGCTCGTCGAATGCGACGGCGTTTCCGTCGGGGCCTACGTCGTGCAGCTTGACCATGACGTTGCCTTCACCCCTGGCCGTCAGGGTGATCCTGGGTGTGCCGGTGACTCGGGTGGCTGCCTTGAGAGGTTCGGACCAGATGAAGAAGCTTCCGGCATTACGACCGGTTTCCTCTTCCGGTGGTGTGGGCTGTGAGCCTGCTCCGCTGTCCAGGTACGAGCCGTTGCCGAGTCGGAGGTTCGCGGAGCGGTTCGCTGTGGGCCAGGACTTCTCGGCGCGCCAGTTGCCGAGGTTGTCCTGGACGGCGTAGTTCGGGTATGTGACCTTGGGATCTATGTCCTTGAGGTGTTCGTCGAAGAAGGACATTGTCTCCTTGAACCAGGTCGCGCGGCCCATCGCGAACTTCCCTTCCTGCGTGCGGTCGTTGCCGCGTACGTGGTCCCAGGGGCCGATCCAGGCGCGCTGCGGGCCGCGGTGGTTGTGGAGGAACTCCTGCATCCCCACGGGGAGGGTGTTGGTCTCGGCGATGCCCTGGGTGAACAGGAGCGGTGTGTCGGTGCCCTTCGCCTTTTCGGCGGGGCTGCGGTCCTTCCAGTAAGGGTCTTCCGGGTCGCCGATGGTAGGGCCGAAGGAGTTGAGTGCCAGGCACTCGGGGTGCTTCGTCTCGTACGCGGAGTTGGTCCGGTAGTGCTCGTCCTCGTCCGGCAACTGGGCCAGGCTGGCGATGCGGTTGTAGCTGGTGGGTAGTTGCACGCTGTTCGGGCGGGGAACACCGTTGGAGTGCAGGTGCTGATACAGGTCCCAGATTGGCTCCTGGGCGACTACTGCTTTCAGCGCGTCGTTCTTCGCGTTGTTGCCGAGGAGGCCGGTGTAGGCGTCGAAGGACTTGCCGTACATTCCCACCGCTCCGGTGGACCACGACTGTTTCGCGCTCCAGTCGATCGCGGCCTTGACGTCGGCCTGGTCTCCTGGCCCGCCGAGGTCGAGGCATCCGGTGGAGCCGCCGAAGCCGCGCGTGTCCACCATGACGAAGGCGTACCCCTTGCCGAACAGGTCGGCCCCCTCCAGGAGGTCCTGGAAGCGCTCCGAAGGGCCGGCATGCTCCTCCTCGACCTCCATCTCCCCCGAATGGCCGAAGTACGCGCCGGCCGACATGATCACGGGAACTTTCGCGCCCTCGGGGAGGTCCGCAGGAAGCAGCACATCAGCATGCAGCTCGGTCCCGGAGCCGTCCGAGGAGGGGAAGTAGTGCTGGGTCCAGCGCGCCCCCTCCGGCACCCGTTCATTCTCCTCATGGGTCACCGAACGGGTGGCCGTGGCAACAACTGTTTTCTCTGCTCGGTTGCCGTCGGTCACCCGGCCCGGCGTGGCGACGGCTGCCCCCGTGAGGGCGCCGGTCACGGCGCAGGCCGTGATCAGTGCTGCGGCGGTTGCGGCTGATCGTTTCCTCATGAAGTACTCCTGGCTTCTGGTGCGGGCAGACGCGGAAGGGCGGCACTCACACGCGTAGGTCACCCCTGCAAGGAATCGGCCGACCACCATCCTGTCACTTAGTGACAATGTCACTAAGTGACGAGTGTGGCAAGTGGGTCCCGCCATCCTGGCTCGCCGTGTGGCCGCGTGGCCACGCGGCGAGGGGCTCGGTCGACTTCGGGTCCGCGGCAGTGTGCTGTGAAGTCGTTCGGGCGCACTTCCCGGGGTGCGGTCGTCGCACCTGACCGGTTTCGCGGCGAGATCCACCTGTCGGTCCACTCGGGCTGCGAATCGGGGCCGGGCAATGCTGGAGCTGTGCCGCGAGAGACTGGCGAAAAACGTCACTTAGTGCCAATGTGGCGCAAGGTGAAAATTATGGGAACGGGTGGTGAAGAGATGGCCGAGGAAGAGGCCACGGCCAGGCGCGGCCGCGGTGGGATGAGCGAGCAGCGTCGTCGTCGTGTACGTCTGGAGATCTCGCGGGAGGCTGCACGTCTGTTCTGGGCGCAGGGCGTCGACGGGACGAGCGGTGACCAGATCGCTGAGGCGGTGGGCTTGTCGACCCGCACCATCTGGCGCCATTTTCGCAGCAAGGAGAGCTGTGCAGAGCCGATCATCGCGCAGAGCGTGGAGTGGGAACTGGCCACTCTGCGCAGTTGGCCGCTGCACCGCTCGCTGGAGGAGCACTTTGCCACGGAGGCGAAGCGGCTGGTCAGCGAGATCGACACGCAGGAGCAGGCCGATGCCGGGCTGGGCGTGAAGATGATGCGACTGGGTGATACCGAGCCGGCCCTGCGTACGGCCTGGCTGATGGCATGCGATCAAGTCGAACACGAACTGGCCGCAGTCATCGCGACCCGGCTCGGACGTGAGCACGACGACCTGCAGGTACGTCTGCACGCCGCGGCTGCTTCTGCCGCCCTACGAGTCCTCAACGAGTACGTGGGAGCAGGCCTTCTGGACGGCACTGATCCCCGGAAGCTCGGTGACGAGAATTTCGCCTTCATCGCCGATGCCGTCCGCACGGCCACCGGTGGCGCCGTGGGTGACCCGGTCCACGTCGCCGAGGTACCCGCCGAGTCGGCGCCCGAAGGTGTCGCCGTGCAGCGTACTGAGGGCGGGGTGGAGGTCTGCGAACTCACCCAGAAGGAGCTGTAGAGCGTGGACGGCGTCGAGCCCCCCTCGCCGAGGGCGCCGGGCCGGAGGGAGGGGAGTTGGGCAAGGAGTCGTCCGTGTGGTCCGTCGATCTCGAGGGGGGGCGAGGTGTACCGGACCCACGTCAGCAGCCTCCGACGCACCCCGCCCCTCCTGGCTGGCCGATCCTTGCAACTGCCCACCCACAGGTGTGGAGGGCTGAGGGCGAACGGGGGGCATGAGCCGTGTGCTCCTGGGTGGCGAGCGGACGCGGCCCGGCCTCTTGGTGATGCCACGTCAGCCTCGAACGGATACCGACAGGCTGCGTGATCGTTCATGCTCCGGAGGTGCAGCCCCGAGCCTGTTCATAACCCAGTTCCAGCAGGGCGGCACGCAGCTTTACCGCTGCTCCGGTCAGCGCCGACGGGTTTTCCTCCTGCTTGGCCTTGCTGAAATCGAAGTCGGTCATGTCCCAGACCGGCGCGACGTGTATATGCAGATGCGGTACCTCGAAGCCCGCAACGACGAGCCCGGCGCGCGGAGCGTTCCAGGCCCGCTGCACCCCCTGCCCCACGGCTTGGGCCACCTCGAAGCAACGCGTCAGGAGGGGCCCGTCGATGTCCGTCCACCGATCGACCTCACGTCGTGGCACCACAAGGGTGTGGCCAGGCCGCAACGGAGCTATGGAGAGGAAAGCGACGATTTCCGGATCTTGCCAGACGAAGAGTCCGGGCAACTCCCCAGTGATGATGCGAGAGAACACAGTAGTCATACGTGCAATATTCCTCAGGAGCGTCAGGGTGTGGGCAGCGGGGCACGGATCAGGCAACGACGGCCGGGGCTCTTGGCCGTCGTTGCCTGACACGACCGCTCGACCAGCGTCACTGGCTTGACTCCATGGAACCGGACGCTCGACTAACCGAACGCCGGAGTGCGGAACAACGATGCTCGGCAAGGGCAGTACCTGTGACGCCGAACGCGCCGGCTCGTTCGCCGACTGGATGAAAGGGCCTGCGACGGTCGGTTGCTCGACGAAGCTCATCCGTTCAAGAGCATGGCAGATTAGTGCAGTGCGCAGCGCCCGTGCTGCGAGCCGGGCAGGCAGGACCACGACGTGATCGAGTCCGCTGAGTAGCTCCTCCGTCCGGAACCGTGGCGGCGACCTCGAGGGGCCGGTCCGATGAACGAGCGCCACGCGGGCGGCTCGATCCATAGCAAGCGCGGGTCGTCGTCGGCTGCGGCGTGCGGACCCTTCGTCGCAGTCACTCGGCCTGGGTTCTCCGTTCAGCCGGACATCAGCAGGCGACGTCGTAGGTGGGTTGCCGACGGCGCGCGCCAGCTTGCGCTGTCTGTCTCCCCTGGTCGCTGCCCCTCATCGCCGTCCGTAGCGCGCGCACGACCCCTCGGGCCTAGGCTCCCACCGAACCGCGCGAGCACTGCCATCGAGGCCTCGCGCCCTCTCCTGGCGGGCGACGGCGAGCAGCCGTGCGCACCCGGCGGCCAGCCCTGATGACGAGCGACTCACTGTGCGAGATCTCGCGGGGTTGTGGCGTGGGTTACATCAGGCAGGGTGGCGACGACTGGCGTTTAATGGCAATGTGTCACTTAGTGACGTCAACGCAAGCTGCTGACGCTTAAATTGACCCAGAGGTGTGGATCGCTATGCAGGACACGAGTTCCCGGGAGGCGGCTGTCGCGCGGGAGGCAGGTCGGGGGAAAGAGACGGTGCTCGAACAGGCGGGCGGAGTCAAAGGTGTCGTCTACTCGGCGCTGCCCGCTTTGGTGTTCGTCGTCGCCAACGGCGTCGGCGGACTCAAGGTCGGCATCCTGGCCGCTCTCCTGGTCGCCGGCGGCATCGCGGCGCAGCGGCTGGTGCGCAGGGAGTCGATCCAGCCGGCGCTGGGCGGCGTGTTCGGCGTAGCCGTCGCAGCCGGCGTCTCCTGGTATACGGGGTCCGCCAAGGACTTCTTCCTCATCGGCATCTGGGCGAGCCTGGCCGGCGCCGTCGCCTTTGTTGTCTCTGTGGTGGTGCGCTGGCCTCTGGCGGGACTGATCTGGAACGCGACGACCGGTAAGGGTGTTGTCTGGCGTGCGGACGGGCGTTCGCGGCTCTATTACGACATCGCCACCCTGGTGCTGGCTGTCATCTTCGGTGCTCGATTCGCCGTTCAGCAGTACCTCTACCAGGCCGACGAGGTCGGCTCGCTGGGTTTCGCCAAGATCGCCATGGGCTACCCGCTCCTCGCCCTCGGAGTCCTGGTCGTCGCCTGGGCCGCCCGGGCTTCCGACAAGCGGCTGAAGGTGGCGGGACTGCTGCCTGCCAAGCGCACCTGACTCGGCACTTCCGATCTCCATCCGCTCCGGACGGGCTGCGCGCAGCCCGTCCGGAGGCGTGTGTACTCGCATCGGTCACGGCGACGTCCGATTCGGCGGACGCGCTTTCTATGGGCCGGTGCTTCATGCCGTCGCTGCGATCATGTGCGGCCACGCACTGCATGCGCCCGCACGGCCTGGCTGAGGGGCTGCGGTCAGGGGGGAAGGCGAATTGGTCGAGTGTTTACCGGCCGCCTTGACCCGCCTGCCGGCGGCATCAGGGTGCGGGTGCACCCGCGGCCGCCTCGGCGCCTTACAGGAGGTCGACCATGAGGAAATCAGCGGCGGCCCGATTGCCCGGGTGGGTGCGCTGGCCGGACCGATGGCAGGGGCCCTCGGTGGCGATGAGACGGAGGTCATGCGGGAGTGGGAACCTTGCCAGGAACTGCTCGCGCCTGGGGTGTGTGAAGGCTGCGACAGTCGGCTTCTTGGCCTGGAATGCGGCCGGGCTGACCGGATTCGCGGCCCTGGGTGCGGCCCTGTTCGGCGCACAGCATGCTTGGCTGCCGGTCGTCGCATGGTCGGCCGTCGCCCTCTTTGCCCCGTCCGACCCGGACGGGCTCGCCGGCTGGCCCCTGGCCCCGCCCGACGCTGCGCCCGCCAGTTGCCCCGCTGTATTGATGGCCGTCGGCATGCATCACCGCCCATGCGCTGGTCGGCCCTCGGAGATGACCTGTCGCCGCCCGTGTGGCACCCGGGCGAACTCGGCCCGATCTCTGGGTGCCGGCTGCCACCGTCCACCGGATCCTGGCCCGGGACGACCTGAACCTCCGGCCCGACCGGCCCGCCGGAGAGTCGATACGGCATCCATGCCGTGCAGGCTCACCGTCTCCCGGTATCTGGCCGACTGTCCGCAGCGACAGTTGACACAACCTGTCACTTAGTGACACTGTCACTAAGTGACAGCTGTGGCTGCGGGAAGGCGGCGACTCAAGGTTGCGTACCCGCTCAGGTTCCTTGCCACCGCCGGGGTTCTGCCGTTGCTGTCCGGCGTAACAACGGGAAGGACTGATATGGCATTGCCGACGATCATCAGCGTTGAGGAGTTCTTCGCGCCTCCAAGGCGTTCGAGGGCCTCTATCTCGCCGGATGGCACAAAGATTGCTTATCTGGCTCCTTGGGAGAACCGTCTGAACCTGTGGGTCGGGAGTGTCGAAGCGCCGGAGGAGGCGCGGCGGGTCACCTCTGAGGACCGCAACCTGCTGAGCTATCACTGGACGGATGATCCGCGGTGGCTGCTCTATACCCGGGATCAGGGCGGCGACGAGAACAGTCACCTGTACCGAGTCGATCTCGACGTCCCGGACGCAGCGGCTGTCGACCTGACGCCGTTTCCCGGTGCGCGCATCACAGATCTGAAGCTTCCTACCTCTCGGCCGGGGAAGGCGGTGTTCTCCTCCAACAGCCGGAATCCCGCTGTGTTCGACCTCTTCGAGTTGGATATCGCCACCGGTGACCTGCGGATGCTCGCGGAGAACACCGCGGGCGCGGCCGTCACTCTCTTCTACGGCGGCAGTGCGGGCCCCCTCACCAGCGAGGTCAGCGAACGAGGCGACCTACGGCTCTCACGGTGGGACGAGTCCACGCAGACCTCGTGCCACCTGGCGTGGTTCGAGGGTGGGGACTATCCGCTGGGCGTCTATCCGTTGGAGGTCACTCCTGACGGAAGTGGTGTGCTCCATGGCTCGTACCAGGACTCGGACAGGCTTCGTGTGGTCCGGCTGGACACGGTGACTGGTGAAGAGACTGTGGTTGACTCTCACCCGCGCTACGACCTGGACACTCGGGCCCGCGTGTTTCCCTCGCTGCCCTCCCCTCTGATCTTCAGTCGGCGTACCGGTGAACTCATCGGGGTTCGATATCTCGGGGAACGACAGGTGATCAAGGCGCTGGACCCGCACTTCGCCGAGGTCTTGGAAAACCTGGAGAAACTGTCCGCCGGCGACCTGGCCGACATCTCGTCAGACGAGACCGGGCAGCGGTGGGTCGTCAGCTTCACCCACGACCGCGATCCTGGGGCCGCGTACTACTACGACCATTCCTCAGGCGAGAGCCGGCTCCTGTTCCGTCCCCGTGGTCACCTGGATCCCGAGCAACTGGCGTCTATGACACCGGTGACGATCACCTCTCGGGACGGTCTTGCGCTTCCCTCGCACCTGACGCTGCCGCTCGGGGTGGAGCCGCACCGACTGCCGCTGGCTCTGCTCGTGCACGGCGGCCCCTGGGACCGGGACAGCTGGGGTTTCAACCCTCTGGTCCAGCTGTTGGCCAATCGGGGCTACGCGGTCCTGCAGGTGAACTTCCGCAGCTCCACGGGGTACGGCAAATCGTTCATGAAGGCCGGTATCGGGGAGCTGGCCGGCAAGATGCACGATGACCTGATCGACGGGGTCGACTGGGCCGTTGCCCAGGGATACGCGGACCCGGACCGGGTGGCCATCCTCGGCGGCTCCTACGGAGGCTACGCAGCGCTGGTGGGCGCCGCTTTCACCCCCGACGTCTTCGCCGCCGCCGTGGACATCTTCGGGGTCTCCGACCTTGCGAACTTCCTGCGCAATCAGCCGGAGTTCGTCCGGCCGGCCCTTGCCGCCAACTGGTTCCGCTGGGTCGGCGACCCTGCGGATCCGCACCAGGAAGCCGACATGCTGACCCGCTCACCGATCAGCCGGGTGGACCAGATCCGCACACCGCTGCTCATCGCCCAGGGCGCCAACGACGCGAGAGTGGCGCAGGCGGAATCCGACAACATGGTCCATGCCCTCCGGGCGCGTGGAGCCCTCGTCGAGTACATCCTCATGGGGGACGAGGGGCACTCCATCGAGAACCCGGAGAACTTGACCGCCGTCTACCGCGCGGTGGAGCGGTTCCTGGGCGAACACCTCGGACCCGGCAGGGACGGATAGCCACTGCGGCCCACTTCCACCGGGCCCCGGGTCAGGAACGGGAAACAGGGGCTCCGACGGCGCTGGCCAGCGTGCGGACCGCGTGGTCTACGGCGGCCCCGGTGGAGGGCTGTTCGGAGTCGTGGACGAAGGCGGTGGCTCCGCGCTGGCTGCCGACGTAGTCGATGAGACCGTGCGTGAGTTGTGTGCGCAGCGCCATCTCGTAGCCGTGCCGCTCGTATGCGCCGGCGTCGGCGCCTGCTATCGGTAGCAGGTGCGTCGTGAGTCGCTGGAGCTTGGGCAGTACTCCTCCTGTGGCGGCGTACTCGAAGGCCCAGCCGTTGACGAAGACCCGGTCGATCCACCCTTTCAGGAGGGCTGGTACGGACCACCAGTACACAGGGAAAACGAGAACGAGGTCGGTCGCCCAATCCAGGCGCTGCTGCTCGCGAACCACGTCGGGTGGGTGGCCGCCGCCCTCCTGGTAGGCGCGACGGTCCGCCGAGGTGAACCGGGGGTCGAAGCCCTCCTGGTGCAGGTCTGCGGCCTCGACGGCGCCGGGGCGCAGGGCTGTGCTGAGACGTTCCGCGATGTAGTGGGTGAGGGAGCCGGGGTCGGGGTGCGCGGTGACAAGAAGGGTGCGAGAGGTCTCGTCTGTGCTCATGGCGGTACGTCCTTAGGTGTGGGCCGGGTTTCGGAGGTCTTCGCGGGTGTGGGTGTGCGGGGATGCGGTCCGTGAGCGGCCGGGGTGTGGTCGGCGCCTCACTGCGGGGCATTCCAGACGCCGGCAGCGGCCGCGCGGACGACGTACTCCTCGAGGGTTCGCGGCGCGCGTTCCAGCACGGTGGTGAGGTCGCCGGTCGTCTCGGAGACCGAGCCGCCCGCCATCAACGCGAACATTTCGGCGACCTCGTCGGCCTCGTGCCGGCTTACGCCTTGCCCGACGAGCTCCGCCACGTACGCGTCACAGGTGATCTGCCGGTAGGTGAGCGTCCGTCCGGATGCCCGCGCGATCAGCTCGACGGCCTCGGCGAACCTGACGGGGCGGGGCCCGCTCAGCTCGTAGACCTGCCGCACGTGCCGGTCACGCTCGGTCAGTGCCGCGACTGCAGCGTCCGCAATGTCCTCCACGTCGACGAAGGGCTCGGGAACGTCCCCGGCCGGCAGCGCCAGTTCGCCGGCGAGCAGCGGTGCGTGGAATACGTCCTCGCCGAAGTTCTGGGCGAAGTTGGACGCTCGCAGCACGGTCCACTCCAGAGGCGCACCGCGGACGGCCTCCTCGGCGGAGACCATGTTGCGCCCGAACATGGAGCCGCCCCAGCCGTCCGCACCGCGGCCGGAGAGGAGCACCAGCCGTCGCACCCCGGCGGCCGCTGCCCGCGCCGCGAATGCGTGCACCGGGCCCGGCACCGGCGGGGGCACCACGTAGGCCGCGTAGATGCCGTGCAGGACGGCGTCCCAGCCAGCCGGCTGGGACCAGTCGAAGTGGACCTGGCTGGACCGGGAGGCCGCGCGCACCGGGATGCCGCGAAGTCGCAGCCGGGCTGCGACACGGCGCCCCGTCCGGCCGGTCGCGCCAACCACAAGACAAGTGTGTGTGTTCATGGCTCCACTCAACACGGGCCGCCCGGACGTTCCCATGGGTGAAGAGCCGCCTTGCCTTTGTAATCGTCTACTCTGGTGGGGTGGACATCAGCAGCGAGCTGTTTCGAGGCGTGAGAGCGCACGGCTCACTGTTCGGTAGTTCGACGCTGTCCCCACCTTGGTCCCTGCACTTCGTGGACGGGCCCCCACTGACGCTGTGCACCGTTCTCACAGGCGCCGGCTGGATCGTTCTGGACGGCTATCCGCCCGAACGACTCGGCCCCCACGACACGGTCGTGGTACGCGGCCCCGCGACCTTCACCTTCGTCGACGACCCGGCAACCACCGTCGAACCCCTCGTCTGCAGCGCGGAGTGCGCCACCCCCGAGCAGGGCGGCACCCGCCACCGGCTCGGCTGGCACGAACCCGGCGAGGACGGGGCGGGGCACGGCACAACGACCCTGGTCATCGGCGCCTACCCGGTAAGCGGCGAGATCGGCCGCCGGCTGCTGGACAGCTTGCCCGTCGTGCTGCGCGTACCCGCCGGCGGCGACGGCGACCCGGTGCTCGATCACCTCGCCGTCGAGGTCTCCCGCGACGAACCGGGCCAACAGGTGGTGCTCGACCGGCTCCTGGACTGGATGCTGGTGTGCACGCTGCGCACCTGGCTCGACGAGCCCGGTCGTCGACCCCCGGCCTGGTGGTCCGCGCAGAAGGACCCGGTGGCCGGCAAGGCCCTGCGCCTGCTGCACGCCGAACCGGCCGCGCCCTGGACGGTGGCCGCGCTGGCCCGGCGTGCCGGGGTGTCCCGCTCGACACTGGCCAAGCGGTTCACCGAGCTACTCGGTGAACCGCCGCTGGCCTATCTCACCCACTGGCGCATGACACTCGCCGCGGACCTTCTGGCCGAGCAGCCCTCCGCTACCGTCGCGTCCATTGCCCGCACCGTCGGCTACAGTGACCCGTTCGCGTTCAGCGTGGCCTTCAAACGGACCCGCGGCGTCACGCCCAGCGCCTACCGCCGGGCCACCGAAGCACGCTGACGCGCGCACGTGCCGGACGCCGGACTCGCGCAAGAAGCCCGCGACCGGCGGGCTGGGTGTTCATGCCTCCGCACCGCAGGTTGACTATGACCGTCAGGGCGCACCAGCTCCCCCGAGCAGTGAGCCTCTCCGCTCGACACCCTTGCCCAGCATCGCGTTCGAGAGTCGCACGGGAGCGCTGGTACGGCCCTGCATGGGAACGGACTCACGGTGAGAGGGGCCGCCGGCCTTGTCCGAGGCGCCGGAGTCGTCCGTGGTCACATCCCGCCGGCGATCCGCATTACCGTGCCGGTCGCGTAGGAGGCGTCGTCCGAGAGCAGCCAGGCGACCGCTCCGGCGATCTCCTCAGGCTGGCCGGCGCGGCCCATAGGGGCAAGTGCCGCGACCTTGGCGGGCCGCTGCGGGTCGGCGTGGAAATCGGTCCAGATCGCTCCCGGAGCGACGCAGTTGACCCGGATGCCGTCGGCCGTCACCTCCTTGGACAGCCCGACCGTCATGGCGTCCACGGCGGCCTTGGCCGCGGCGTAGTGAACGTAGGTGCCGGGGGCTGCCGAGGGTCGCAGCCGCGGAGGAGATGTTCACGATCGCCCCGCCCGCCGTCATCTCGCCGATGGCCCGGCGGGCACACAGCAGGTATCCGAGAACATTGACTTCCAGGGCCTGCCGCATCCCCATCCCCTCAGGATCGGCTTCGGCCAGCGGCCCCACCGGCCCGCTCACGCCGGCGTTGTTCACCAGCCCGGTGACCGGCCCCAGGCGCTCGGCGGCGATATCGAACATATGGTCCACGTCTGCCGCGTCGGCGGTGTCGACCGCGACTGCCACAGCCGCCCGCCCCAGCGCACGCACCCTTTCGGCCACGCCCTCGGCAGCCTCGGCATCCGACCGGTACCCCACGGCCACATCGTGCCCCTCGGCCGCCAGTCGCAGGCAGATCGCCGCGCCGATGCCCCGACTGCCGCCGGTGACCACAGTCACTCGCTGACCTATTTTTCCGTTTTTTCCACCCTTTTTTGCCCTCCGAATAGAGACCGATAAATGATCGATCAAATAGTCACCCTACTCACGCGTCTCCTGTGCCGATCCGTGCCCCGGACCGGAGGCCCCGACGTTCGTGCACCCGCATGACGGGTGTGGAACCACCGGCCCGAGCCTCGATGTGAGGAGGATTCCCGCGGCCGCCCTACGCGTCGCACTCCTCCGCGCGGAGCGGGTTTGCATCCTTTGGATGCACTGCCTTGATGCAACCATCGGGCCGTAGAGCCCGTCGGGCGAGGAAACCTAGCGTTCCCGTCATGACAGAGAACAGAGCCAGCCTCCCCCGAACCCCGGTCCCCGACCGCCTCCCGGCACGGCTCCGAGCGATGGCGCGAGCGCGTCCGCTGACTTACTTCTTCCTCCTCGCGAACGGGCTGAGCTGGGTGGCATGGGTGCCGTACATCCTGTCGCAGAACGGCCTCGGCATCTGGGACTACCGGTTTCCCGCGATTCTCGGGACCACTCAAGTGCTGGGGGTCCTCCCGGGCGCCTACCTGGGGCCGATCGGTGCCGCGTTCGCGATGACGGCGCTGGTGGACGGCCGGACTGGTCTGCGGGCCTGGACGCGCCGGTTGTGGCGGTGGCGGGTCGGCGGGCGCTGGTACGCGATCACGTTGCTCAGCGTCCCTGCCGGGATGCTCCTGACCGGCTTGGCGTTCTCCGGCGGGCAGGTCGCCGCCCCTTCGGCCGCAGCGCTCACCGCCTTCGTGCCGATGCTGCTGTTCCAGATGATCACGACCGGTCTGGCCGAGGAACCCGGGTGGCGCGACTTCGCCCTTCCCCGCCTGCAGAGCCGGTTCTCGCCGCTGCGCGCCGCCTTCGTCCTGGGCCCGCTGTGGGGTGTGTGGCACTTCCCGCTGTTCCTCACCGAGTGGGGCGGCTACCCCGAGGCGTCCTGGACGCGGCCTCTGGCCTTCTTCACGTTCTGCGTCGCGTTCAACATCGTGATGTCGTGGGTGTTCAACCGCACCGGGCAGAGTCTGCCGCTGTCCATGCTCATGCATGTCGGCGTCAACACCTTCGCGTCCGTCATGTGGTCCGAGATGTTTCCCGGCCTGGACGGGGAGCTCGCCCTCGTCGCGATGGGGACCGGTGCCTCTGTTGCCGCGGCGGTGATCGTGATCACCACCCGCGGCCGTCTCGGCCACGGCCCTGCCGTCCCGCCGGACCACGGGGATGCGTCGCCGCTCGCCCGCCGCGCGGGGTATGACCGGGACCTCACTATGATCGAGCCGTGACGACCGCGCGGCGCCCCAGCATGACCCGCTCCGCAGCGACCGCTGTCACCACCGCGCTGAGCGCGCTGGCCCTCCTGTGGATCATCGCGCTGCTGGCGCGTGATGACCCGTCACTCACCGGAGCTCCACTCGGCATGGCCGCCTGGTGGGGGACGGCCGTGACGCTCGTCCTGCAATCGGTGGCCCTGCTGTGGGGCCGCCATCAGGTGACCGCCACGTTGGGCTGCGTGGCCGGACTCTGCCTGGTCCTGGCGGCCGTGTTTCCCAGCGGACTGTTCACTGTTACCGCGCTGCCGGTTCTGGTCGGTGCGTTCTTGGCCGGGCTGACCGGGGCCTGGCGGGATGTGTGCCGGTGGGCCCTGGCCTCGGGCGTACTGGTGTCGACCGCCCACTTCGTCAACGGCAGCGCCGACGGGCGCACCGGCGGGTGGGGCCTGGTGATGCAGGCGCTGCTTCAGGCGGCCCTGGTGGTCGGCCTGCCACTGCTGCCGGCTTCCGTGATCGCCGCGCAACGCGCGACGAGGGCCGCGCAGCAGGAAACGCTGGCGGCGGTCACCCGTGAGCGCGATGCCAAGATCGGTGAGGCGATCGCTCTGGAACGGGCGGCGATGGCGCGGGAGCTGCACGACATCGCCGCCCACCATTTGTCCGGCATCTCGCTGATGGCCTCGGTCGTCGCTCGGCAGACCGCCTCGGCACCGGGCGAAGCCCACTCCGGAGCGTTGGAGATCCGCAAGCAGAGCAACGCGATCCTGGATGACCTGCGTCGTCTGGTGGGATTGCTCCGCGACGTCGGTCACCAAGACGAGGGCGTCAAAACCCTCGCCACTCTTCCCCACCTGATCGCGACGGCCCGTCTCACCGGAGCCCAGGTCGACTTCGATCTGCGCAGCGATGAACGACGGAAGCCGGGCGCAGGGGTCAGCCTGCTGGGTCAGCTGGCCGCCTATCGCATCGTGCAGGAATCGCTCACGAACGCCTCACGCCATGCGCCCGGCGCCCCCTGTGTCGTCACCGTGGACGACCGTGACCCGCGCACGCTGCGAATCACCGTCCGCAACGCACCGCCCGGCCCACAGGCCCGTCCCGCTTCACGCGGTACTGGCTACGGCATCATCGGCATGAGAGAGCGCTCCGCCCTCATCGGCGGATCTTTCGGCGCTGGCCCGACCGACGACGACGGGTGGGAGACCCGTATAAGCATCCCCCGCGAAAGCGGGCACCACCTCCCGGAGCAGTTCACGTGATCCGAGTCCTTCTTGCCGACGACCAGCCTCTCGTCCGCGCCGGCCTGAGCGCACTGCTGAACGCGGAGAAGGACGTCGAGGTCGTCGGTGTCGCCGCGGACGGGGCGGAAGCCCTCGACCTGGCCACCGAACTGGTTCCGGACGTCGCGTGCCTGGACATCCGGATGCCGAAGATGGACGGCATCGACGTCGCGGCCCGCATCTGCGGCCCCGACGCGTCTCCAGCCGTCCCGGTGCTGATCCTCACCACCTTCGACATCGATGACTACGTCTTCCGGGCGCTGGAAGCGGGGGTCGCCGGGTTCTTGCTCAAGGATTCCGACCCCGAGGAGATTCTGCGAGCGATCCACCATATCGCCGCGGGACACGGCACTCTCGACCGCACTCTGACCCGCCGTATCGTCGCCGAGTATGTGGAACGACGGCGCCTGCGACCTGTGACAGCGACGCGGGGGATCGACGTCCTCACCGCCCGCGAGCGAGACATCCTGCTGTTACTGGCGCAGGGTATGTCGAACGAGCAGATCGCCGGAGCACTCGTCGTCGAGGTCACCACCGTCAAGTCGCATCTCGCCCGTATGCTGCCCAAACTCGGTGTGCAGTCCCGCCTGCAAGCAGCCGTGTGGGCCTACCAGAACCGCGTCGTGACCGTGGACGATGCTCCACGCTGAACACTCCTCAGGACTGCTCACGCCGAAGGAACCCCCTTGGCGCAGTGAACCTGGGAGTGTCCGAGTGCCGAGGCCCTGGCCGGGGTGAGCCGTGGCCGTGACGGGCCGTCTTGCCGACGTCCATCCCGCGGAAGACGCCCACGCCATCGCTGTCGAACATCGCACCCCTCCCGGGTGGTTGCTCCTGCCGGCCTCGGCAATGGCACCGTGCTCGCGCATTCACGTTATGCAGACCTGTCGCCCGCGAACTGCCCGGCATCACGCCGGACCAGACGGTGGCCGGTCGGGGCCGGGTTGGCCGGGAGCTGATCGTGAATGCCTCCGTATGGCGCCGCTCTTCCGCACCACCGTGCGTGGAGGCGTGCGCGAACAGCAACAGCAGGTCGGCGTACGGGCCGCGTTCACATCCAGCAGGACACCTGCCGGGATCGTTCGGTACGTGCGCGGCGGCGCAGGCCGGCCGGCTCACCGCCCCGGCGCAGCAACTCCCTTATGGTTTGCCGCGGATCGACCGGGCCGCGCCGGGCGTACTGCCTGTGTGCGGTGCGCCGGGCTCGCCTCGAAGCGAGATATACGGCATCACTCCGGACTCGGTCGGCTGAGCTGCCCCGAGTTTCGTAGAGTCCGGTGATCTTGTTTCAGGCGGATTGGGGGACTCGTTCCTGGCGCTGCCAGAAGCCGCGTTCGTACTCGGCGGGTGGCACGTAGTCGAGCGCGGAGTGCAGGCGTTCTTCGTTGTACCAGGTGATCCACTGGAAGATCGCCCGTTCGACCTGGGCGGGGTCCTTCCAGGGGCCCTGCATCTCGATCAGCTCGGCCTTGAAAGTGCCGTTCTGTGCCTCGGCCATGGCATTGTCGTACGAGTCCGCGACGGAACCGACCGACGCGGAGGCGCCGATGTCCGCGAGTCGGTCGGTGTAGCGAATCGACACATGTTGCGAGCCCCTGTCGCTGTGGTGAATGAGGCCGGAGTCCTTCTTGATGCGTCGGCGCCAGAGCGCCATCTCCAGGGCGTCCAGGGGCAGTTCGGTCCGCATGTGGTCGGCGATCTGCCAGCCGACGATCATCCGTGAGTACACGTCCAGGACGAACGCCACATATGCCCAGCCCGACCACGTGCGGACATATGTCACGTCCGCCACCCACAGCTGATCGGGCCGCGCCGCGGTGAAGTTGCGGTCCACCAGGTCCGGCGGTCGGGGCGCCGACGGCTCCGGGATCGTGGTGCGGCGCCGCCGGCCACGGATCACGCCCTCCAGTCCGTGTTCGGCCATGAGCCGCTCGACGGTGCAGCGGGCCACCTCAACACCCTTGCGCCGCAGGGCGCGGGTGATCCGACGGGTCCCATACGTGCCGGCGGACTCGGCGTGGACCTGCTCGATCACCGGCACGAGCTGTTCGTCGCGGAGCCGACGGGCCGACTTCGGCCGCTTCTTGCGGGCGAAGTACGTCGACGGCGACAGGCCCAGCACCCGGCAGACGGGATCGGCCCCGAGACCGTTGTCACGCAGGTGGTCGATCACCTGCTCGGCCTCGTCCGGGGACGGTCGATCTCCTGGGCAAAAAACACCGAGGCGGCCTTGAGGATCTCGTTGGCCCGCCGCAACTCCGCTACTTCTTTGCGGAGCTGTTTGAGCTCGTCGTGCTCGGCTGTGGTCAGCCGGTCGTTGCGTTCGCCATAGTCGGCCTCTGCCTGGCGGACCCAGCCGCGCAGGGCCTCCTTGTGAATGCCGAGGTCCTTCGCGAGATGCGCGATCGGGCGGCCGGTGGCGCGGACCTCGCGGACCGCCCGCTCACGAAGTTCATCGGGGTACTTACGGGGTGCTGGCATGGTGCTGGTGGATCTCCTTCGCCAGGACCGTAACCCTGGCATCAGGGACTCCACAAATCTCAGTACAGCTCACGCTGCTGACTTCGGGGTCCATAACTGTCCTTGGTGGAGTTGCGGTTGATGTCTGACGTCTCCGGCTTCGCGCTCACGCCGGGGCAGCGGGACAAGGCCCGGAGCAGCGAACAGCCCGACCAGATCCATCGGGGGGCCTGGTCGGGCTGCTCAAGGGAGTGATGTCACTCCGCCCAGGGAAGCGGGATCTTCTTGTCGCTGCCCGGCATCATGGCCTTACCTCCGACAACCATGGTGACCAACGCCTCAGCAGGGCCGCCGACGGCCTTGAGCTGCCGTACCGCGCCGGCGGAAAGAACGAGTGCCTGGCCGGCCTTGACCTGTTCGGTCTTGCCGTCCACCTCGACCTCGAACTCACCCGACAAGGGCATCCACACCTGCTCACGGTCGATGATGTGCACCGGGGTGGATGTATCCGCGCCGAGTTCCACCCGCCAAGTGCTGACCTCGGCACTACCTTGGCTCGGGCCTGCCAGGCCGAACATCGCACCGGCGGGCGTGGTGGTCGTCCGCTGTTCGCTCTCGCTGACCACGTACATGGATCCTCCTGTGTAAAGCTTCTTTACTTGCAGCGAGTAAAGCTACTTTACAGGCGTGTGTCAAGATGAACCGATGGAGACCAACGACCCTCTTGAGCGCACCGAGCTCACCTTCCTGCTCGGAATGGCCTTCCAACTGGTCCTCTCCGAGTTCGTGAGCCGCCTGGACTCCGCCGGCTACGCCGAACTCCGCCCCATGCACGGTCTGGTTTTTCAGGTGCTCCGCGGCTCCGGCGCAACGAGCAGTGAACTCGCCGAGCAACTCGGGGTCACCAAGCAAGCCGCTGGCCAGATCCTCGACGACCTGGAGAAGCGGGGATACGTCGAGCGCCAACCGCACCCCGCCGGTGGCCGACGCAAGCTCGTCGTGCTGACGGCGAAAGCGCTGGAGCACCTGGTCGTAGCGGGAAGGATCCTGCACGAACTGGAAGCACAACTGACCAAGCAACTCCATGAGGTCGGTCTGCAGGTTCCACGAACTGAGCTCGCGGCCATCACCCGAACCCTGGCAGGAGACTCGATCCCTCCATGGCGTCCCATTTGGTAATACGCCGCAGGGCGGCGTCACATACCCTGAAACGCGAAGGGTTGCAGGTCGGAGCGGACCTGGATATCGGCCCAGCCGCGTTCGTCCTTGATCTGTACGTAGCATTGCTCGATCTACGGCGGCAGCCCGAGCAGCCGGACGATCTCGGGGAGGTCGGTGGGCGGGTGTTGGCAATGGGTCGCCGACATTTCTGGCTTGTGCAGGCGTCGCTCGGCAGGAAAGCTCAGGAACTCGGGGGCAAAGGCGCTTTTGTCGAGGTCGGACAAGCGCCTATATGTGCCCGTCTGGTCTCGTCAGAGGCTGCGCTTGCGGCCGCGCAGTGCCCTCGGTGACCCTTTCGGCTTCCCCGCCGGTGGACAGCCGGTGGACAGACGCCTTTGGGCGGGGCATCACGGGGTGGCACAGGTCAGCCTGCTGCACATGCTCTGATCAGCATAAACGTCACCGGACAGCATGACGAGGCAGTACGCAACACGATCACTCTTGGTCTCGTAATGCGTAGGTCTCGGGTTCGAATCCCGAAGGCGGCTCCGGTGAGGCCCAGGTCAGAGGATTTCTGATCTGGGCCTTTGTCGTTCTCGGGAGTTGTTCAACAAGGCTGAACGGGACCCCTGTTGGGTTCGGGTGGATAGTCTTGTTCGTTCAGGAGAGCTCCGGAGCGGGTGGGTGGGCGATGAAGGACGAGGTTCAGCTGGTCAGTGATGGTGACGGGCTGGCGGTGATCGGGGGGCGGGAGGACGTCGAGCGGTTTCTTGTCTCGGAGGGGTTGGTGGGGAGGAAGGTCGGGTCGGGGTGGATCAAGGGGGTGGTCGGGGCCGGGGCCGCGGTGGTGAAGGAGGGGGTGGACGGGGATGCCGGTGTGTCCGGGCGGTGGGTGAAGCTGACGGCGGGGTCGGCGGAGCAGGTGAAGAAGTACGGGTTGCGGGAGAGTGCGGCGACGGGGGTCAGTACCGGTGTGCTGAAGGGGGACCGGGGGCAGATCAAGGGGTTCGTCGAGTTCGCCCGGGGGTCCCGGTCGGTCGTGGGGAGCCCGGTCGCTCTCGCCAACGTCGCCAAGCTGCTGGCGCAGGTGGCGATGGAGCAGGCCATGGACGAGATCACCGAGTATCTCGACGCGATCGACGCCAAGGTCGACGACGTGTTGCGGGCCCAGAAGGACGGGGTGCTGTCCCGCATGATCGGTACGGGGCTCGTCATCGAGGAGGCCATGACCGTGCGCCGGCAGCGGGGCGGGGTCGACGAGGTCACGTGGTCGAAGGTGCAGGGCGGGCCGGCGACGATCGCGGAGACCCAGGCGTACGCCTTGCGGCAGCTGGACGCGCTCGCGGAGAAGATGGAGCGGCAGGCCAAGATCGGGGAACTCGCGGCGACGGTGCGTGAGGCCGAGCCGGCGGTGCGGGAGTGGCTCGCTGTCCTCGCCCGCTGCTTCCAGTTGCAGGACGCGGTGGCGGTGCTCGAACTCGACCGGGTGCGGGAGGTGTCGCCGGAGGAGCTGAACGGGCATCGCCTCGGGCTCAGGGAGGCCCGGCGGGACCGGCAGGAGCTCATCCTGCGGTGCACCGACCGGCTGGTGACCAGGATGAACGTGGCGGCCGGGGCGGCCAACGCGAAGGTGCTGCTGCACCCGGCCAAGTCCCCGGCCGTGGTCGAGGCGAGCAACCAGGTCGTGGTCGGCGTCCATGAGTTCCAGGAGCGTGTGGCCGACCGGGCCGGGCGTCGGTACACCGAGGCGAGGCGGTGGAGGGAGGCCGCCGTGCAGGCAAGGGACCGGGCGCTCGAAACCGGGGCGATGGGCGTGGCGGCCGCCAGGGCCGTCGGCAACGAGACCCTGGACCGGGCCGGGACCGTACGGGACAAGCTCGCGAGCGGCATCGCCGAGCGGGCGCGGCGCCTGCGCGGAGACAGGGCCGAGGACGAAGGCAAGAGCGAAGGTGCGGGCTGAGCGGGGCGTGGGTGGCGGTGGGGAAGCGCGGGTGACGGTCGGGGTGGACCTGGCCGGAAGGACCGGGACGACCGGGGTGTGCCGCGTGACGTGGGGGCGGCGGGCCGTGGTCGAGCTGCTCCCGGCGAGGGATGACGACGATCTGCTGGCGGCGATGCGCAGTGCGGACAAGAGCGGGATCGACGCGCCGTTGGGCTGGCCGGTCGCCTTCGCCGAGCTGGTCGCCGCTCATCGGAGCGGCGCCGAGTTGCCGGCGCTCGCGCACCACGAGGCGTGCGCCGACGGGCGTCCGGGGCTCGGGAACACCTTCACGCACCGCCTCACCGACGACGTGGCGTGGAAGCGTACGGGGGCGGGGAGGCGGCGGCCGTTGTCGGTCTCCGTCGACAAGCTCGGCGTCCTCGCGATCCGTGGGGCCGGTCTGCTGGCGCGGCTGGCCGAGGAGGGGCGGGCGGTGCCGCGTGACGGTTCCGGGGCCGTCGCCGAGGTGTATCCGGCGTACGCGCTGATCATGTGGGGCATCGCCCCCGAGGGGACCTACAAGGGCAAGGGCGAGGGCGCCGAGGCGGCGCGCGGCCGCGTCCTCGCCGCTCTGGAGGCCGGACTGGGCCTCGACCTCTCCGGGGAGGTCCGCGGGCGGTGTGTGGCCGATGACCATGCCCTGGACGCGCTGATCTCCGCCGTCGTCGCGCGGGCGGTCGCGCTCGGGCTGACGGAGGGGCCTGCCCCCGGCGACGAGCGGGCCCTGGCCCCGGTCGAGGGGTGGATGCATCTGCCTCGCCGAGGCGTCGGCCTGGACGAGATGCGGGGGCCGTCCGGGCCCTGAGCCCCGGCCCCGAGTCCCGGAGCGCGGGCCGGTCACTCCCCGCCGCCGCACGCCTCCCCCGTTCGCAAGCTGGTCTCCGCGTTGGCGATCACTCTGTCGAGGGTGTCGCGGGTGGCGGTGAGGGCGGCGAGCTTGGTGGTGAGGTGGTCGCGTTGTGCGGTGAGGCGGTGGAGGAGTTCGGGGGTGGCCCGGCCGTCGAGGACGCAGGGGAGGAGGTCCCGGATGGTGCGGCTGGAGAGGCCGGCGGCGTAGAGCTGCTGGATGAGGTGGATGCGGGCGACGGCGGATTCCGGGTAGTGGCGCTGGCCGCTGGGGGTGCGTTCGGCGGTGAGGAGGGCGTGTTCCTCGTAGTAGCGGAGGGCGCGCACGCTGACGTGGGTCCGGGTGGCGAGTTCGCCGATGCGCATCATGGGTCCGGTGCCTCTCTTGCCTCTGACGTCAGCGTCAGGTTTTAGCGTAACTCGGGACAGACCGACCCGACCTTTTGATCGCTGGTGGAGAGAAGTGGCTCATATGGACAGCGTCCCTGTTCCCGTTCCCGTCCCGGTTCCTGTTGTTTCCGTGAAGCCGCTCGGGTTGTCCGTGCCCGGGCGGCGGGAGGAGTTGCGGGTGCGGGTGTCGGCGCCCGTCACGGGGCGGGGGGCTGCCGGTGGTGGTGTTCGCGCACGGGTTCGGGGCGTCGTCGGAGGGGTACGGGCCGTTGGCCGACTACTGGGCGGCGCGGGGGTTCGTGGTGGTGCAGCCCACGCATCTCGACGCGAAGACGGTGGGGCTGGCGGCGGACGATCCGCGGCGGCCGGGGCTGTGGCGGTACCGGGTCGAGGATGTGCGGCGGGTGCTCGACCGGCTCGATGTGCTGGTGGGGCAGGTGCCGGGGCTGGCCGGGCGGGTCGACCAGGAGCGGATCGCCGTGGCGGGGCACTCCTTCGGCGGGCAGACGGCGGGGGTGCTGCTGGGGCTGCGCGTCCTCGACCCGGAGACGGGAAGGGCGGAGGACCTGTCCGACCCGCGGGTCAGGGCGGGGGTGCTGCTGGCCACGGCGGGCCGGGGCGGCGACGCCCTGACGCCGTTCGCGGCCGGGAACCTGCCCTGGCTGCGGGGCCCGGAGTTCGCGCACATGACGGCCCCGGCGCTGGTGGTCGCGGGCGACCGGGACGCCTCGCCGCTGACCGTGCGGGGGCCGGAGTGGACGGCCGATCCGTACGTACTGAGTCCGGGCGAGAAGAGTCTGCTGACGCTCTTCGGGGCGGAGCACTTCCTCGGCGGGATCTCGGGGTACGAGGTGGCCGAGACGACCGACGAGAACCCGGCCCGGGTCGCCCTGGTGCAGGAGGTCACCACGGCGTACCTGCGCCACGTCCTCGGCGTTGGCAGTCAGGAGTGGGAGGCGGTGCGGCGGGCGCTCGGCGGGGAGGCGCACCCGCTGGGCCGGCTCGTCTCCAAGAGGGGGTGAGGGCGCACCCGCCCCGGCCGCCTGCTCCGATCGGCGGCAATCCCCGCTGCCCGGGGAGGGGCCGCCCCCGTCCGGGCACGGATCACCCATGCTCGTCCTCGCCGTCCTCTTCGCCGTCCTCGGGGCTGCCAGCAATGCCGCCGGTACCGCCTTCCAGCGGAAGGCCGCCTCCGAGGTGGCGTCGGGCGGCGGGTGGCGGCTGCTGCGGCAGCTGGCGCGGAAGCCGGTGTGGCTGCTGGGGATCGCGGGGGTCGTGGGGGCCGCCCTGTTCCAGGCGCTGGCGCTGGTCAACGGGCCGTTGGCGCTGGTACAGCCGGTGTTCGTGCTGGAGCTGCCGTTCGCGCTGCTGATCGGGGTGCCGCTGCTGCACCGGCGGCTGCCGCGTGAGGGGTGGTGGGCGGTGGCGGCGGTGGTGGTGGGGCTGGTCGCGGTGCTGGGGGCGGCGGCGCCGGCGGGGGCGCGTACCGATGCGCCGATGACGCGGTGGATTCCGGTGCTGGTGGGGTGTCTGGGGGCGATGGCGCTGGCCGTGGTGGCCTCGCGGGTGAACCGGTCGCCCCTGTTCCGGGCGGCGGCGCTCGGTTGCGCGGCCGCCGTGGGGAACGCCCTGACGGCGGCGCTGCTCAAGTCGGCCACGGGCACGCTCGCCGACGACGGGTTCATCGCGTTCCTCACGACCTGGCAGACGTACGGGTTCGCGGTGACCGGGGTCGCAGCCGTGCTGCTGCTGGAGAACGCCCTGCAGGCCGGGCCGCTCGCCGCCTCGCAGCCGGCGCTGACCATCGGGGACGCCTCGATCAGTCTCCTGCTCGGTGTCGTGGTCTTCGAGGAGAGCGTGCGCGGCGGCTGGTGGGTGGTGCCGGAGCTGGCGGGGGTGGCGCTGATCGCCTGGGGCGTACGGGAACTGACCCGGGCGGTGCCGCACCTGCGGGACCTGACCGGGTGAGGGGCCGGGCGGGGCTCAGCCGAGGACGCGTACCGGGGTGCCGTCCAGGTGGGCGGCGATGTCCTCGACGGCCTCGCGGTAGTACGTGGCGTAGGTGCGCTCGGTGACGTAGCCGAGGTGCGGGGTGGCCAGGAGGCGGGGGGTGGTGCGGACCGGGTCGTCGGCGGGGAGGGGTTCGGTGGGGAAGACGTCGAGGCCGGCGCCGGCGATGCGGCCCTCGTTCAGGGCGGCGAGGAGGGCGTCGTGGTCGACCAGGGCGGCGCGGGAGGTGTTGACGAGGTACGCGGTGGGCTTCAGCAGGGCCAGTTCGCGGGCGCCGATGATGCCCCGGCTGCGCTCGCCCAGCTTCAGGTGGAGGGTGACCACGTCGCTGTCGGCCAGCAGTTCGGGCAGGCCGGGGGCGAGGCGGACGCCGTGCTCGGCGGCGCGCTCCTCGGTGAGGTTGGGGCTCCAGGCGGCGACCTCCATGCCGAAGGCGGCGCCGATCCGGGCGACCTGGGAGCCGATCCGGCCGAGGCCGACCACGCCGAGGCGGCGCCCGTGCAGATCGGCGCCGACGGTGGACTGCCAGGGGCCGCCGGTGCGCAGGGCGGTGTTCTCGGCGACCAGGTTGCGGGCGAGGCCGAGGATGAGGGCCCAGGTCAGCTCGACGGGGGGCGTGGAGTAGCTGGCGGTGCCGCAGACGGTGACGCCGTGGGCGCGGGCCGCCGCGAGGTCGATCGCGGAGTTGCGCATGCCGGAGGCGACCAGCAGGCGTAGGCGGGGGAGGCGGGCGAAGAGGGAGGCGGGGAAGGGGACGCGTTCGCGCAGGGTGACGACGATGTCGAAGTCGGCGAGCGCGGCGGCGAGTTCGTCCTCGGTGCCGAAATGGTCCGGGAAGGAGGTCAGCTCGACGCGGTCCAGGACGGGGGACCAGTCGGCGGCCGTGGTGGCGACCCCCTGGTGGTCGTTCAGCAGGGCGCAGCGCAGCGGCATGCGGGGCTCCGTTCGGGTGTGCGGGACCGGCCTCAGCCGGTGAAGTCCTGGGCGTCGAGGGCCTGCTGGATGCGGGCGTAGTGGTCGGTCTCCCAGGCGTCGAGCGACTGGGCCGCCTCCTTCGCCTTCTTGGCGCGGGCCGCCTGGAGGAGTTCGTCCTGCCGGGCGGCGGGGACCACGACGACGCCCTCCTCGTCGGCGACGACCAGGTCACCGGCGCGTACCGTGACGCCGCCGCAGCGGACCTCCTCGTTCAGGGGGAACGCCGCCTTCTTGGTGCCGGGTTTGGGGACGACGCCCCGGGCGAAGACGGGGAAGCCGGAGGCGCGGATCTCGGCCAGGTCGCGCACGACGCCGTCCACGACGAAGGCGGCGATGCCCCGGCGCTGGGCGACGGCGCAGACGTTGCCCCCGGCCACCGCGTACTCGGTGCCGCCGCCCTCGACCACCAGGACCGAACCGGGTGCCGCCCGGTAGATCGCGGCGTGCAGCATCAGCTGGTCGCCGGGGGCGCAGCGGACGGTGAAGGCGGGGCCCGCGACCCGGGGCGGGGTCGGCCAGAGCGTCCGCAGCCCGAAGTCCATGACCTGTTCGCGGCCGAGGAGGTCGGCGAGGGTGGTCGGGGAGACGTCGCTCAGGGGGCCGGGAGTGGCGGACACGGGTTCCTCCGGGGCGGGCGGGACGGCACGGCACGGCCCGGACGGGGCCGGACCGTGGGCCAGCGTACGGAGCGCGCGCCGTGCTGTCACCGGGTTCCCCGAGGTCAGCCGGTGGCTCCGGCGGTGCCGTCCGCCTCGGCCAGGCGCTCCGCGATCTGCTCCGGGGTGAGATCTTCCAGGTGCGTGAGGAAGATCCACAGGTGGCCGAAGGGGTCGCGGAGCATGGCCGTGCGGTCCCCGTGGAATTGGTCGGCGGGGCCCTCCAGCAGCTCGGCCCCGGCGGCGGTGGCCCGTGCGGTGAGGGCGTCCACGTCGGGGACGTAGACGTGCAGGATGACCGGGGTGCCGCCGAGCGCGGCCGGGGAGCGCAGGGTGTCGCGGGCGTCGCCGAGCATCATGACGGCCCCGGCGACGGTGAGTTCGGCGTGCACCACCTCGCCCTGGTCGCCGTCGAGGCGGAAGCGCGGCTCGGCGCCGAAGGCCCGCTGGTAGAAGGTGAGGGCGGCGTCGGCGTCGTCGACCAGGAGGTGCGGGACGACGGCGTGGCGGTAGGCGGCGGGGACGGCCTCGGTGGCAGGCATGCGGGCTCCTGGGAACGGTTCGGCGTCGGTCGTCGTGCCCGGCCGAAGCTAGAAACTCAAGCGGAGTCGAGGTCAAGGGCACGCCCGTGTCCGCCCGGGAAATACCGTGGACCACCTGGTCGTTCGTCGGCGAGGATGGCCGGATGCTGATCCGTGAGGCCCGCACCGAGGACTGGGACGCCATCTGGCCGTTCTTCGAGTCCATCGTTCGCGCGGGCGAGACCTTCACCTACCCGCTCGACCTCTCCCGCGAGGACGCCGAGGGCTGGTGGATGGTGAAGGCGCCGAGCCGCACCGTGGTCGCCGTGGACGACTCCGGGACCGTCCTCGGCACCGCCAAGATGAACCGCAACCACATGGGCAACGGCAGCCACATCGCCAGCGCCAGCTACATGGTCGACCCCGCGCACGGCGGCCGGGGCGTGGGCCGCGCGCTCTGCACGCACACCATCGACTGGGCGCGGGCCGAGGGGTACCGGGCGATGCAGTTCAACGCCGTGGTGGAGACCAACACCCGCGCGGTGAAGCTGTACGAGTCACTGGGCTTCGAGGTGCTGGGCACGCTGCCCGAGGGGTTCCGGCATCCGGGCGAGGGGTATGTCGGGCTGCACATCATGCACCGGTCGCTGCTCGCGGACTGACCGGCTCCGTTCCGCGCCGGGCGCGCAGGGCCTCGGTGGCCCAGGTCAGCGCCGGGCGCGTACTGCTGGGCGGGGGCCAGCCGTTGACCACGGCGAGGAGCCGGACGTACCGCTCGCGGCGCGGGTCGGCGTACCGCTCCAGCCTCGCCGTCAGCCCCCGCACCCGCTCCGCCTCCGCGCCGCCGGGCAGGGGCGCGCAGCGGGCGAGGAGGACGGTCAGGATCTCCTCGGCCCGGGGCGAGTCGGGGGCGAGCCCCGTCGCCAGGGCCGGGGCGACGATCTCGCGGACGGTCGCGGTCAGGTCGGGGCGGGGGACGCCCGGGGTGCCCGTCCCCGAGGCCGCCTCCTGGCAGAGGCCGCGGAGGTGGGCGCGGAAACCGGGGTCCCGGGTGAGCGCGGCCAGTTCCAGCCAGGCCCGCAGCTGGGCGGCGTCGGGTTCGTCGGGCAGCTCGGGGGTCAGCGTGCGGGCGACCCCCGCGAGCGGCAGGCCCGGTTCCGGCCCGAAGACGGCGGTGAGGAACGCGTCCACGAGGGACTTCCGCTCGCCCCGTGACAGGTGGGCGAGTTCGTGCAGGGCGCGGATCTCCTCCGCGCCGGTGCCCTGCCGTGCGGCCGTGTCCAGCACGGCACGGCGTACCCGCAGGGCGGCGATCTGCGCGTCCAGGGCCTTGGTGTGCGCGGCGGCCACCTCCGGCAGCGTCAGCTCCCGGTCGAGAATCTTCCGGACGGCCGGCAGGCCGATCCCCAGCTCGCGCAGGGTCCGCACCAGCGCCAGCCGCCCGGCCGCCGCCTCGTCGTAGAGCCGGTGGCCGGACGGGGAGCGTCCGGCCGGGGGCAGGAGGCCCTCGTCGGAGTAGAACCTGATGGTCCGGACCGGGGTGCCGGTCCGGCGGGACAGCTCGCCGATGGGGTGGAGGGGATGGTCGTCCATGCCCCCACCTTCGGGTCTCCACCCGCTGGAGACGCAAGCCCGCCGTCGGTACGGCGTTCTCCGGCCGCCCTTGTCCTCAACCTTGGTCGAGGTTCTACGTTGGGTCGCGTCGGCCCGACCTGGGGTCGCCGTGACGAGGGGACAGCACCGTGACCGCTGATGTGCAGTACGCCGACGCGCAGTTGGCGTCCCAGCCCGCCCCGTACTGGACCAAGCTGGCGTACGAGGCGACCATCGGGTTCGTGCGGCGGAAGCAGGCCGAGGTGGGGTTCACGCAGCCCCGGTTCTGGATGCTGCGGTTCCTGTCGGCGAACGACGTCTCCGAGGACGGGCAGGGGAGGACCGTCGAGGAACTCCGGTCCGCGATGGTGTCGTTCCTGCGGCCCGAGGACGATCTGGCCGCCGAGGCGGAGGTCCTGCTCGCCTCCGGCTGGGTGACCCGGGACGGCGACGGCCGGCTGTGGATCACCGAGGCGGGCGACGCGGCCCGCGCCGACCTCAAGGCACGGGCCCCCGAATGGGGCGCCGAGATGCACCAGGGCATTTCCGAAGCCGAGTACGCGACCACCCTGCGCGTGCTGATGCGGCTGATGCGGAACACGGGGGCGGCCGTGCCCGCCATCTGACCTGCGGGGATACGGGGGACACGGGGGACACGGGGGAGCGGGGGAGACACGTGCGGGGCGTCCGGCCGGGGCGCCCCGCACGTGCGCGCGTTGCTAGGCCGGGCCCGGCACGACCCCCCGCGCCACCCCCAGCTCCACCGCGTCCTGCGGGCGCAGCCGCAGCGCGTCGGCGGTGGCCGGGATCTCCTCCGGGGGCCGCTTGAGGATGGCGGCGGCCAGTTCGGGGGCGATGACGGAGAAGTAGCTGTCGGGCGTGACCCAGAGGTGGCCGGGGGCGGCCAGTGCCAGCGCGCCCCCCGAGCCGCCCTCGCCGACGAGGAGCGAGGTGACGGGGACCTCGGCCTCGGCGACGGCGGCGAAGAGGTCGGCGATGGCGGGCCCGGCGCCGCCCTGTTCGGCGGCGGCGTCGTTGGCGGCGCCCGGGGTGTCGATGAGGGTGAGGACCGGGATGCCGAGCCGGTCGGCGGTGCGGACCAGGCGGGCGGCGGTGCGGAATCCGGCGGGCCGGGTGGCGGTGCCGCACTGGGCGGCGTAGGCGACGGTCCGGCCGTCGCGGTGGCCGAAGCCGCAGCGCATACCGGGGTCGGTGGCGCCGGTACGGTCGCCCCGGATCTCCTCGCGCCAGTCGAAGTAGTCGTCCAGGTAGGCGTCGGCGCGGGGGTGTTCGAGGGAGCGGGTGCGGCGGACGGCCTCGGCGCCGTCGGCCGGGAGGGGGCCGGTGGTCAGGGCGTGCGGCGGTTCGGCCCGGCGGGCCGGGGCGGCCTGGCCGGCGAGCAGGGCCAGCCACCGCCCGAGTACGTCCGACAGGTCGACAGGTTCGGTGAGGGCGTCGATGTGCCCGGCCGCGTGCTGGCCCTCGGCGGTGTACGCCCAGGGGTCGGCGTCGGCCGGGCGGACCCGGGAGCCGGCGAAGCCGACCTGGGCGCCCGGCAGGGCGAGGACCACGTCGGCACCGGCCGCCAGGGTGGCCCAGCCGCCGCCGGTGGTGGGGTCGCGGACCACCGCGAGCTGCGGCAGCCCGGCCCGCCGGGTCAGCACGGTCTGCCGGGCCACGCGCTGGAGCTGGGTCAGCGCCCGCATCCCCTCCTGCATCCGGCTGCCGCCCGTCGCCACCAGGGAGACGACGGGGAGCCGGTGGGCGCGGGCGTGCGCGTACGCCGCCTCGATGCGGTCGCCGGTCGCCTCGCCGAGCGAGCCGCCGAGGAAGCCGAACTCGAAGGCGATCAGGACGGCTTCGGGGGCGGGCGCGGCACCCGGCCCCGGCCTCACCCGTCCGGTGGCGCAGACGACGGACTCGCGTTCGCCGGTGCGTGCGCGGGCCCGTTCGCGGGCGGCGCCGTAGCCGGACCACTCCAGCGGGCCGTCCGTGAACTCCGGTCCGAAGAAGCCCAGTTCGACGTAGTCCGGGTCGAGGGAGGCGATCAGGGCGCGGGCGGTGAGGGCGTCGCGGTCAGCCATGCAGGGCCCGCTTCATGATCTTGCCCATGTCGTTGCGTGGCAGGGCGTCGAGGTGGCGGACGACGCGGGGGCGCTTGTGCGGGGCGAGCTGGCGGGCCACGTGGTCGGCGACCGCCTGTGCGTCGACCGGGCCGCCGTCGGTGACCAGCCAGGCGACGACGCGCTCGCCGAGGTCCGGGTCGGGCTCGCCGGTGACGGCGGCCTCGCGGACGCCCGGGAAGTCGAGCAGGGCGTTCTCGATCTCGCCCGCGCCGATCTTGTAACCGCCGGACTTGATCAGGTCGGTGGCGCGCCGGCCGACGATCCGCACGTACCCGTCGGGCTCGCGGACCGCCATGTCGCCGGTGCGGAACCAGTCGCCGTCGAACGCCTCGGCGGTGGCGTCGGGACGGTTCAGGTACTCGGTGAAGAGGTTCGGCCCGCGCACCTGGATCTCGCCGACCGTCTCGCCGTCCCACTCCGCGATCTCGCTGCCGTCGTCCTCGACCAGCCGCAGCGCCACCCCGGCCAGCGGCACGCCGACCGTGCCGGGGCGGGGCTCGCCGTCCGCGCGGACGCTGGTGTTCATCAGGGTCTCGCTCATCCCGTACCGCTCGACGACCCGGCGGCCGGTGGCGGCGGCGATGCGTTCCTGGTCGTGGACGGGGAGCGCGGCCGAGCCGGAGACCAGCAGCCGCGCCCTGGCGAGGGCGGCGGCGAGCGCCGGGTCCCCGGCGGCCTCCTCGGCGATGCGGTGGTACATGGTCGGGACGCCGAACATCAGCGTCGCCCCCTCCTCCAGCGCCCGGCGCACCCCGTCCGTGGAGAAGCGGACCAGGTGGACCAGGGAGCCGCCGCGCCGCAGCGGGCCGAGGACGCCGAGGATCAGGCCGTGCACGTGGAAGAGGGGCAGGCCGTGCACGAGGACGTCGTCCGCCGTCCACTGCCAGGCGTCCTGAAGCGCGTCGAGCGTGCTGGTCAGGGCGCGCCGGGGCAGGACCACGCCCTTGGGCGGGCCGGTGGTGCCCGAGGTGTAGACGATCAGCGCGGGCGCCTCGGGCCCCGGCTCGGCGGGGAGCGCCACGGCGCCCGGCAGGGCCTCGGGGTCGGTCGCCACGTCACGGCGGGCCAGCCCCGCCAGCTCCTCGGGCAGCACCTCACCGGGCGCGGCCAGCACCAGCGCGGGATCGCTGTCCGCGAGGATGTGCGCCAGCTCGCGCGCCCCCGCCTTCGGGTTGAGCGGTACGGCGGGCACCCCGGCGAGCAGCGCGGCGACCACCGCCACGCCGGTCTCCAGGCTCGGCGTCGCCCAGACGGCGACCCGGCGGCCGAGCGGCAGTTCACGGGCGAGCGCCCCGGCGAGGCGGGCCACCTCTCCGTACTCCAGGGTGCGGTCGCCGAAGCGGAGGGCGGGCTTCGGCGGGACCGGCGGGGTGTGCAGCGCCGGGAAGAGGGATGCCGTCTCGGGTGTGGCGGACGAGGTCACGGGTGGTTCTCCTCGGGTCGGGCGGGTGTGGTGCTGCGCCGGTCGGGGGCGGGCGGGGGCGCCCTGGCCAGGCGGCGCCTCCTGACCAGGGTTACCCAGGTCAGAGGCCGGGCACCACCAGCGCCAGCCAGAGCACGAGCGGGGCCAGCAGCGTGACGGCCCCGCCGTACAGCATCAGCTGCCGGAAGAAGCGCTCGCGGTCGGTGTCCTCGGCGGCGGCCAGTACGAGCGCGCCGTTGGTCGAGAAGGGGCTGACGTCGACCACGGTGGCCGACACCGAGAGCGCCGCCACCATCCCGACCACGCCGATCTCGCCCTGCTCCAGGAAGGGCACGGCGAGCGGGATGAGCGCCCCGATGATCCCGACCGAGGAGGCGAAGGCGGAGACGACCGCGCCGATGTAGCAGAAGAGCAGCGCGGCCAGCAGCGGAATCCCGATCGACCCGACGTGCTCGCCCGCCCAGTCGATCGTCCCCATCTCCTGGAGCACCGCGACGTAGGTGAGCATCCCGCAGATCAGCAGCACGGTCGGCCAGGTGATGTGGGCCACCGCCGCCTTGCTGTCCTCCGGCCAGACCACCGCGAGCAGCACGGCGAGGGTGATCGCGGTCAGCCCCGCGTCCAGGTCGAAGACGAGCACGGCGACGACCAGCGCGACCAGCCCCACCAGGGTGGCGATCCGGGCCGGGGTCAGGCGCAGGAGGCCGGCGTCGGGGGTGGTGCGGGCGCGGGTGCCGGTGACCGTCCCGCCCGTCCCGCCGGAGCCGCCAGCGCCCTCCTTGGCCTCCTTGGCCTCTTCGTCACCCAGGTCACCCAAGTCCCGCCCCCGCAACCGCAGTCCACCCAGCGCGACGAACAACAGCGCGGCGATGGCCAGGTTGGCGAAGAGGCTGGCGAGGAAGAGGGCGATCGGGCTGCCGGGCAGCCCCTCGCGCTCCAGGATGCCGTTGACGGTCGAGCCGTAGATGCTGATCGGCGAGAAACCGCCGGCCTGGGCGCCGTGCACGACGAGGGCGCCCATCAGCAGCGGCTTGATGCCGTACCGGGCGGCGAAGCCCATGGCGAGCGGCGCGACGATGGCGACCGCCGCCGGGCTGACCGCGCCGATCGCGGTCAGCACCCCGGTGACGGTGAACATCACCCAGGGGATCAGCGCGATCCGGCCGCGCACCAGCCGGATGCCGGCGTGCACCAGCCAGTCGGTGGTGCCGTTGGCGCGGGCGATGGCGAAGAAGTACGTGACGCCGACCAGCACCACGAACAGGTCACCGGGGAACCCGGCGAAGATCCCGTCCGCGTCGAGCCCGGCGGCCAGCGTGCCGACCCCGAAGGCGGCGGCGAAGGCCAGCGCGCCCATGTTCACGGAGCGGGTGGTGCCGACGACGAACAGCACCGCCAGCACCAGGATGGAGAGTAGTTCGGCAGACATCAGGGGCTCCCGTCCCATGGGTCCCAATGGGTCATGTCACGGGGTCCAGTGGGGTGTTGAGCCCGAAAGGACCCGGAGCCGACGAAGCGGAACGCCTCATTGGCCCAGTGGCTGGACCACGCTCGGCCCTGGCGCGCCGGGTGTCAACGGGTCGCGCACGAATTGGTTCAGCCACTCGGCCACCGGGTACGGATCAAGGCCGGCGCAAGGCCCGCCCCGGGCCCCGGTGTTACGCTCCGGGCGCCCGGGGGAGCAGGAGGACAGGGGTTACGCATGACCGACGACGCGCTGCGCCCGATGGGCCGTACCCGCCTCTACGAGCAGGTTCTCGAACGCCTCCGCGCCTACGCCGCCGAGCACCGCCTCGCCGCCGGCGACCGCCTGCCCGCCGAACGCGACCTGGCCCAGCGCCTCGGGGTCAGCCGCGCCTCCGTCAAGCAGGCCGTTGTCGTCCTGGAGGTCCAGGGCCTGGTGGAGACCCGGCACGGCGGCGGCACCTACCTGCTCCGCGACACCCTCGACCACGAACCGGTCGAGCGCCTCGTCGAACGCCGGCGCCGCCTCCCCGACGTACTGGAGGCCCGCGAGGCCCTGGAGACCAAACTCGCCGAACTCGCCGCCACCCGCCGCACCGAGACCGACCTCACCGCCCTGCGCGCCGCCCTCGCCCACATGGCCGGGGAGATCGCCTCCGGCGGCCACGGCGAGGAGGGCGACCGCCTCTTCCACGCCGCCGTCACCGAGGCCGGCCACAGCCCCCTCCTCGCCGAGTTCATGGCCTCCCTCACCGACCAGATCACCGAGAGCCGCCGCGAATCCCTCCGCCAGCCGGGCCGCCCCGACCGGTCACTGGCCCAGCACCACGCCATCCTGGACGCCATCGAGGCAGGGGAGGCGAAGCGGGCCGCGGCGGCGATGCGCAGACATGTGCGGACGGTGGCGAAGGTGCGGCTGCTGGAGTGGGAGCCGGGGGAGCGGTGAGCAGGGGACGGGCGGCGAGCAGGTACCAGGCCGCCTCTTCGCGGGCGACGAAGAGGTAGGTGCAGCCGGTGGCCAACTGCTGGGCTGCGCGGTCTTGTTCGGCCAGATCGGTGGCCCAACGGCGAAGCTCGGCCGGGGCATCACCCGCGTACGCCGGTACGGGCCGCAGGGCGCCGGCCGGGACCTTCGCGGTACGCGGGTCGGGGTCGAGCCCGTCCGCGAAGCGGTGTGCCTGGCGGCGTAACCAGCGGAGTGCGAGGCGTCGGGTGGGGGCGAGAGTCCCGCCGAGGAAGAAACGGACGGCGCCGGAACCCGCGTGGACTTCGGCGAGATATTCGACGCCCCCGTTCACGACGATCCCCGCAGCCAGCGGCGCAGGCGGTTCTCCTCGGTGACGTGGGCGCGGAGTTCGCGCAGGGAGGGGGAGTCCTCGCCGGGCTCGGACCTGGGCTCCTGATCCGTCTCTTGCTCGGGCTCGCGCTCGGCGCGATGCAGGGGGCAGGCGCAGGGCGGGTACCGCAGCGGGTTGAACTCGGGTTCCGGCGGGCCCGACTCCACACCGCTCACCCCGCCTCCCGGCCCAGGCACTCGCCCGCCTCCTGGTGCCGCTTGCGCAGTACTCGACAGTCGGTCGCCTTGCTCCAGTCCCGCTCACCGTTGGCGACGGCTTCCGCGAGGGTGAATTCCTGGCAGGTGCGGCAAGGGGTGGGGGGGTCATTGGTGGGGGTGGACGGCTGGGATTCGGGGGTCATGAGAGTGGTGTCCTCACGGTTCACTGGGTTGTGGTTGAGCTATCGACAGTGAACACAGAGTGACGCGGGCGGCGGTACGCTCAACAGGTCTGGAGCCTTTCCAACGCATTTGGAAAGAGTGGAAGTGGGACTCGTGATCGATGCGTCACCCAGTCAGGGCGATCAGCCCGCGAACGGCCTCGAATGGTTCGGGCGCGAGCTAGCGGCTGCGCTGCTCCACCGGGGCGCCAGTCAACGGCAACTGGCCGACTTCACCGGCTACAAGGAGCCCTATGTCAGTAAGGCCAAGAACGGTAAGGCGATGCCGTCTCCGGCCTTCGCGGAGGGGTGCGACCGGTTCTTTAATACCTCCGGTTCCTTTTCGCGGTTGCTGGCGTGGATCAGCGAAGGCGGACACCCTGGTTGGTTCATCCCGTACATCAACCTGGAGAAACAGGCCAGTCGCATCGAGGACTACTCCAACGCTCTGATCATGGGCATGTTGCAGACCTCGGAGTACGCGGCAGCCACGTTCAGGGCCACCCACCCGCGTGAGACCGAGGAGCAGATCAAGCTCAGAGTGGAGGCCCGGCTGGCCCGGCGCGACGTGATGACGAGGGACGCCCCGCCAATGCTGTGGGTGATCTTGCACGAGTCGGTTCTGCGTACGTGTGTGGGTGGCCGTGCCGTTATGGCGGCGCAGCTTCGCAGCCTTGCCTCAGACGCGGGAAACCCTCACATCACAGTCCAGGTTCTGCCCTTCACTGCGGGTGCCCCGGCCTCGTCTCTACCGTTTACCCTGCTTACACCGGATGACGGGGCGACAGTCCTGTACTCGGAGGCCGGAGGGCAGGGGCACGTGTCGGACTCGGCGGCCGTAGTGGACGACGCGCGCACGGCCTACGAACACCTTCGAGCCTCGGCGCGAGCCCCGGAGGAGTCCTTGGCCCTCATCAGAGATATCTCGGAGGAGTACGCCACATGAGTAGGGCATACGGGCTGCGGCCCGACCAGTGGGTCAAGAGCACTTACAGTGGCGGCGAAGGCGGCCAGTGTGTCGAGTGGGCCCCCGCCCACGCCCTGGCCACGGGTGAGTTCCTGGTGCGGGACAGCAAGGTGCGGAACGGCCCTTACCTCGCCCTGTCCCAGGAGGGCTTCGCCGGTCTGGTGGCGCTCGCCAAGTCGCACGGCTGACGTTCAGTGCTGAAGGCGCCGTCGCCTCCGTCTCGGAGTGCGGCGGTGCTTTCGGTTGCTGTCGGGTGTGTGTCGGTATTCCAGCGTGAGGGGAATGCTTACTCGGCGGCATCCGTGGCCGTGATCGGACCACCACAGAAGGAGACCCAGTGATGACCGAAACCCCTCGTTGGACCGCTTCCTCCTACAGCAGTGGCGACGGCGGCCAGTGTGTCGAGTGGGCCCCCGCCCACGCCCTGGCCACGGGTGAGTTCCTGGTGCGGGACAGCAAGGTGCAGAACGGCCCTCACCTCACCCTGTCCCGAGAGAGCTTCGCCGGTCTGGTCGCGCTTGCCAGGGCTCGCGGCTGACGGACGTGTCGGGGCCGGCATCGGGAGGCCACCCGAGGGGCACCGGCTGGCCCTCTTGCAGGGACGCGCGGGATTCGCTTCGGCGTACGACAGGTTGATGAGATCCAGCTACGCCGACGCCAACGAGCCTGAGGAAGCGGCCGTGATCGCCGGGCATGTGATCTCGCTGTCCTCAGACGTGGCCAGTAAACGGACCACTGAACGCGTCCGTGTGGTGACCGAGAGACTCAAGCAGCTCGCGGACGTACCCGAGGCGCGTGCGGTGCTGGACGTCGGCAAGGGATGAGCCCCGGCGGCTGAACGGCCGCCCCCCGACCGCCGCGCGCTCGTGCCCGCGTCGGCCGGGGTGGTTGCCGGGCGATGTCAGATCTGGCCGCAGTCGCTGATCGTCAGGGTCGCGGAGGTCTTGCCGCTGCGGGAGCCGTGGGACTCGATGGCCTTGACCGTGTCCATGCCGTCGACGACCTTGCCGAAGACGACGTGCTTGCCGTCCAGCCACGGCGTGGGCTCGGTGCAGATGAAGAACTGCGAGCCGTTGCTGTGCGGGCCGGCGTTGGCCATCGACAGGATGCCGGGGGTGTCGTGCTTGAGCTGGAAGTTCTCGTCGGCGAACTTCTCGCCGTAGATGCTCTCACCGCCGGTGCCGTTGCCCCGGGTGAAGTCACCGCCCTGGCACATGAAGCCGGGGATGACGCGGTGGAAGCCGCTCCCCTTGAAGTGGAGGGGCTTGCCCTGCCTGCCGTTGCCCTTCTCGCCGGTGCACAGGGCGCGGAAGTTCTCGGCGGTCTTGGGGACCACGTCGGCGAAGAGTTCGAAGGTGACACGGCCGAGGGAGGTGCCGTTCGCTTCTATGTCGAAGAATACTTGCGGATTTGCCATTCCGGGATTGTCCCATCGGGCCGGGCGGGGCCGGACAGGGCGTCCCCCGGGCCGCCTCCCGCCGCCTCGGCGGGGCCGTGCTCCTCGCGCGCCCCGGCCTCCGGCCGGGCGGTGGGGGCCGGGGCGCGCGGGGGTCGTCCGGTGGGGGCGCCCCGTTACGGCGCGTCCACCAGCACCCGTCCGTCGGCCGGGACGAGGAACGTGAAGCCGCCTGCGTACAGGGACTGGACGCGGGCGCGTTCCGTGGCGTTCGGGGTGGCGTTCTTGCAGGTGGTGCCGCCGGTGGAGCCGGACATCAGCTGGCTGCAGGGGCCCGGTTTGGTGTCGGGGAGGCCGAGGCTGTGGCCGAGTTCGTGGGCGGCTATGCGGGTCTTGTCGTGGCCCTCGGTCACGGCCTGGCTGCCGAGTTCCACCCTGGCCGTGCCGCCGGGGCGGACGGGGCCGAGGGTGGCCTGGGGCCAGCCGCTGGTGGCGATGATCTGGATCTCGGCGCGGGTGCCGGGGGCGGCCTCGACGAGCTGGACGTTGCTGACGGAGGCGTTCCAGTTGGCGACCCCGGCGGCGATGGCCGCCTCCCAGCCGGCGGCGCGGCTGTCGTCGTAGCGGAGGGTCACCGCGGCGGCCGTGAGGTCCGGGGCCGGGGCGGGGGCGGGGGTCGCGTAGGCGGCCGTGGCGGTGGCCAGGGTGAGGGCCGCGGCGGCGCCGGCCGTCTTGAACCATCGGGAGTGCAGCATGGCTGTGGCTGTCCCTTCAGTCAGGGGGGCTCGGCTCCGCGCCGGGCCAAGGGACCTCTGCCGCTTCCGCTTCATGGTCATGCACCTGTCAGTGATTACGGCCGGAAACGCACCCCCGGCGATACCGGGGCCGCCTCCGTACCCTGGAGGCATGCGGATGCGACCCACCCTGAGCTGGACCCCCACCGAGGAGCCGTCGCCGGGCACCACGGACCTGGCGCCGGTCGCCGAGGCCCTGGAGCGGGGCGGGGTGCTGGTCCTGAGCGGGGCGGGCATCTCCACCGAGTCCGGCATCCCCGACTACCGGGGCGAGGGCGGCAGCCTGAGCCGGCACACCCCCATGACCTACCAGGACTTCACCGCCGACCCCGCCGCCCGCCGCCGGTACTGGGCCCGCAGCCACCTCGGCTGGCGGACCTTCGGCCGGGCCCTGCCCAACGCCGGGCACCGGGCGGTGGCCGCGTTCGGGCGGCACGGTCTGCTCTCCGGCGTGATCACCCAGAACGTCGACGGGCTGCACCAGGCCGCGGGGAGCGAGGGCGTCGTCGACCTGCACGGGCGCCTGGACCGGGTCGTCTGCCTGGACTGCGGCGACTTCAGCGACCGCCGTGAGCTGGCACTCCGCCTTGAGGAGGCCAACCAGGGGTTCGCGCCGGTGGCCGCCGGGATCAACCCGGACGGCGACGCCGACCTCACCGACGCGCAGGTCGGCGACTTCCAGGTGGTCCCCTGCACCGTCTGCGGCGGCGTCCTCAAGCCGGACGTGGTCTTCTTCGGCGAGGCGGTGCCGCCGCAGCGGGCCGAGCAGTGCCGGGCGCTGGTCCGCGAGGCGAGCGCGCTCCTGGTCCTGGGCTCCTCGCTGACGGTGATGTCCGGACTCCGGTTCGTCCGCCAGGCGGCCCAGGCGGGGCAGCCCGTACTGATCGTCAACCGCGACCCGACCCGCGGCGACCGGCACGCCGTCGCCCGCGTCGCCCTGCCGCTGGGGGACGCCCTCAGCGCCGTCGCGGGGCGGCTGGGCGTACCGCTGGACGAGGCGCGGGGCTCCTAGGGCACACGGGCGGCCCGCCGCCGGGCTACGCAGGTGAAGACGGTCAGCAGCACCCCGCTCAGCGTGGCGATCACGCCGAGGGCGATCGGTACGGAGTGCGTGGCGATCGCGCCGGCGACGGTGCCGAAGACGCCCATCGCGACGAGGAGGGCGGCGAAGAGCCGTACGGTCCTGATGTCCTCGCGCATGTCTCATCCTTCCGCCGTGTTCCCCTCCGTCCTCGCGTGTTCCCCGCCGGGGAGGCGGTAAGCGGGCGGCCGGGCGCGGCCACCTCGGCGGCGTCGACTTCCGGGCGTTGTCGTTGTGGGGGCTGTCGCGGGCCCCGGCCAGTTCCACGAGGGCGGCGGCCGGCGTGTGCGGATTGGCGGCCAGGGCCTGCCACACGAAGGGGTACGGGGTGCGCGCGAGCCTGCGGGGCCGGCGGAGTCCTCATCCTGGCGGAGGGGGCGCGCCGGGTGACGGCGGGGGCCCGCCGGCCGCCCGTGCCACGCCCACCAGGTGCGTGATCGCAGCCGGGGTCAGCGCCGCGAAGCCGATGACGAGGCCGCCGCCGGGCCGGTCCGGCGGCGGCGGGGTGAGGGCGCACGCGCCGAGCCCCTGGACGTCGTAACCCTCGGCGCGTACGGCCGTCAGGACCTCCGCCTCGCGGGACCACGGCGGGAGGGCGACCGGGAGGTGGAGGCCGCCCGGGGTGCCGAGCGGGGTGAAGCCGGGGGCTGCGGCGGCCAGTTCGGTGGTGAGGTGGAGGCGGCGGGACTGGTAGCGGCGGCGGGTGCGGCGGAGGTGGGCGGTGTAGTCGCCGGTGTGGAGGAGGTGGGCGAAGGCGAGGTGGTCGAGGGTGTGGCCGGTGGGGTGGGTGAGGGCGCGGTCGTGGACCAGGCGGGGCGCCCAGGCGGGCGGGGCGAGGAGCCAGCCCAGGCGCAGGGCGGGGGCCAGGGTCTTGCTGACCGAGCCGAGCAGCGCCGTCACGTCGGGGGCCAGGCCCTGGAGGCAGCCGGGCGGTTCGCGGTCGTAGCGGAACGCCCCGTTGTAGTCGTCCTCGATCAGCAGGACCCCGTGTTCCCGGGCCAGCCGCACCAGCGCCTGCCGCCGCCCGGCCGAAAGCGGAACCCCGGCCGGGTACTGGTGGGCCGGGGTCAGCAGCACCGCCCCCAGCCGTCCGGGCTCCCGCAGGGCGTCCACGGCCAGCCCCTCCCCGTCCACGGGTACGCCGGTCACCTCCAGGCCGCGCCGGCGCAGCAGGGCGCGGGTGCGGGGGCTGGAGGGGTCCTCCACCGCGATCCGGGGGCGCCCGCCCGCGGCCAGCGTGTCCGCCAGCAGAGTCAGGCCGTCGGCGGCGCCGCCGACCACCAGCAGGCCGTCGGGGGAGGCGTCGGCGCCCCGGAACGCCCGCAGGTGCGCGGCGAGTTCGGTACGCAGCCGGGCGTGGCCGCGCGGGTCGCCGTACCCCAGGTCACCGTCGGCCATCGCGGTCAGCGCCTGCCGGTAGGCGGCGAGCCAGCGGCCGCGCGGGAACCCGCCGAGGTCCGGGACGCCCGGCCGGGCGGCCTCCTCGGGCGGCGGGGCCTTCGGCGCGGGGCGCGCCCCGGGCCCCAGATCGGCGACGCGCGTCCCCGCCCCCTGCCGCCCCGCGAGGAACCCTTCGGCGGCCAACTGCTCGTACGCCGCCACCACCACACCCCGCGACAGCCCGAACTCCGCCGCCACGGCCCGCGTCGGCGGCAGCACGGTGCCGGGCCGCAGCGCCCCACCGGCCCGGATCAGCTCCCGAAGCCGCGCCGCCAGCCGTACGCCGAGGCCGCCCGGCCCCGGCAGCGTGGCCGCGTCGCCGGTGAGGGCGCGCAGCCCGGACGCCGTCAGGGCCTCAATTGGTCCACCTACACCGGCGGTTGATTGGTCCTCGTGGGGTGCCACCGCGTCACCTTAGCTTCGGCGCATGATTCGAGGCAGCGCCTTCGCCGCGCTCTCCATGACGCTGGCCGGCAGCTCCGTCGCCGTGCTCGGCACCCTCCGCGACCATCCCGTCTTCGCCGGCCAGGCCCTGCGGTTCGGGCTGGCCGCCGTCCTCCTCCACCTCCTCGTCCGGCGGTTCGGGCCGCCCGGCCCCGCGCCCCGGCTCACCCCCGCGCAGTGGCTGCGCGTCCTGGTCCTGGCGGGCCTCGGCATGGTCGGCTTCAACGTCGCCGCCACCGCCGCCGGGCACCACACCGACCCGGCGTTCGTCGGGGTCGTCGTCGGCACCGCCCCGCTGGTGGTCGGGGTGCTGACCCCGCTGCTGGCCCGCGCCCGGCCCAACGGGCGGGTCGTCGTGGCCGGGCTGCTGGTCGCGGCCGGGGTCGCGGCGGCCCACGGGTTGGGGGCGCCGGCCGGCGGGGCCGGTTTGGCGCTCGCGGTCGTGGCGCTCGCCGCCGAGGTCGTCTTCGCGCTGGTCGCGGCCCCGCTGGTGGCGCCGCTGGGGGCGCTCCGGGTCTCCGCGTACGCCTGCACGGCCGCCGTGCCGCTCTGCCTCGCCGGGGTGGTGGCCACCGGGGCGTACGTGCTGCCGACGCCCGGGGAGCTGGCGGCGGTGGTCTGGCTGGGGGCGGTGGCGACGGCCGTCGCGTACGTGCTGTGGTTCACCGCGCTGGACCTCATCGGCGCCGAACGGGCCGTGCTGTTCAGCGGGTTGGTGCCGCTGAGCGCCGTGGCGACCACCGCCGTGCTCGGGACGGGGGCGCCCGGCGCGGGCCATCTGGTGGGGGCGGTCGCGGTGGTCGCCGGGCTGGTCGTGGGGACGGCGGAGCGGCGTCCGGCGCGGCTGCGCGGTCGTGTCGCGCCGGGCGGGGAAGGTGGGGCGCCATGGGTATCCGACTCGGTTCCACCGTCATCAACTGCGCCGATCTCGACACCATGACCCGCTTCTGGTGCGCGGCACTCGACCTCGCCCCCTCCTCCACCGGCCCCGGCGACGACTTCCGCGTCCTGTACGGGGAGCGGGTCAACCTCTCGCTGCAACGGGCCCTGACCCCGGTCACCGCCCGCGACCAGATGCACCTGGACCTCTACACCGACGACCAGGAGGGCGAGGTGGCCCGCCTCACCGCGCTCGGCGCCCGCCCGGTCGAGCACGTCACGGACGACCCCGAGGACGACTACGTGATCCTCGCCGACCCGGAGTCCAACCTCTTCTGCGTATGCGCGAAGCCGACGGAGGTGGTGGCCGGGCGGGGGTGAGGGGGAATAGGCGGAGGATTTCATTCCGCAATTCCGGAGAGCTGGCCGGACATGCTCGTTCGTGGCGCGATCGCGACGGCACGAAATTTCCCCGGAATCCTCACGTGCATCGCGGGCAGGTGGGCTTCAGCGGGCGATTCCGCCGGTCCCGGTGAATTCCGGGACCGGCTCCCCCGCGCTTTCACGCTCACGCTCGTGCTCACGCTTTGCAGTATTTCCACGGGAGGATTTCTATGTCCGCGAAGAAGGTTCTCGTCCTGTTCGGCGCCGTCACGCTCGGCGTGTCCGTGCTGGCCGGCTGCGGTGAGGGCGGGGGCGGCTCGGCGGGCTCGGACGACAAGGGCCCGTTCGCCGGGAAGAGCGCCGACGAGATAGCCGCGGCCGCCGTGAAGGCCACCCGGGACGCCGAGTCGGTCCACATCACCGGCGCCGGCAAGCAGCAGGGCCAGGAGATGAAGCTCGACTTCAGCGTCGACAACAAGGACAACTGCACCGGCACCCTCACCGGCCCCGAGGCCAAGGCCGACGTGCTCCAGGTCGGCCAGGCCGTCTACGTCCGCGCCGACAAGGCGTTCTGGGAGAACATCCTCAAGGCCCAGGGCGCCTCCTCCGACGAGGCCGTCGACAAGCTCGCGGGCAAGTGGGTCAAGTCCGACGCGGACGAGGCCGGCACCGAGGGAATGTGCGACAAGCAGGCCGTCGTCGCCGCCCTCGACAGCGACAAGTCCGAACGCAAGGGAATGAAGAAGGGCAAGGAGACCGAGGTCAACGGTGAATCCGCCCTGACCCTCACCAAGAAGGCCGAGAACGGTGAGGAATTCATCCTCTACGTCGCCACCGAGGGCGAGCCGTACATTCTCAAGGCCGTCAACAAGGGCGGCGAGAATCCGGGCGAGACCACCCTCACCGACTACAACAAGAAGGTCGACGCCGAGGAGCCCCCGGCGGACGAGGTGGTCGACCCGAAGCAGCTCCAGGGCTGACCCGGGCCGGGCCGGGGCCACCGGGGCCCCGGCCGGGACTCACCGCCGGGCCAGCCGCCGGCTGTGGCCCACGCCGAACTCCAGGCCGTAGTGGTCGAAGATGCCCCGCTCCTCCTCGGCGAGGAGCTCCCCGTCGGTGCTGATCGTGGGCGCCTCCTTCACCAGCTGCTTGGGCCACGCCACCTTCACGTACGAGGGGGCGACGACCGCGTTCTCCAGGGGCGCGAAGGTGATGCGCCGGCGGGTCGGCAGGCCGATCACGATGCCGATCATGAACGGGCTGTCGCTGACCGTGTCGACGTAGACCGACTCCAGGGTCCCGATCTTGTTCCCCTCCGCGTCCACGACGTTGTGGTCCCGCCAGTCCCTGATGTTCTCGGCCTCGATCATGGGAGCACTCCTCGTCGTCCGCCTCGCGATGATGCCGACATCGTGCCCCGTCAGACGGGGGTCATGACTGGGACGCGCCCGGCGCCGCCACCGCCCGTACCCAGATCCGGTCCTCCGTCAGGTACCTGTCGACCTGGAGTCCCGCCTCGGACAGGGCGTCCTCGAACTGCTGCCGGGTCATCGGGCGGGAGAGGAAGGTCTGGGTCCATTCGGCGTCGGGGAAGAGGTACTCGCAGCGGACGCGGTGGACGCCGTCGCCGATCGGTTCGTCGGAGGCGATGCGAAGGGTGAAGCCGGCCGGGTCGACGCGTTCGCGGGGGACGTCGGTGTGGTAGTCCTCGCCCTCGCGCTGGATGAGGACGGTGCCGCCGGGGGCGAGGTGGCGCAGGCAGGTGCGGAGCAGGCCGCGGCGGACCTCGGCGTCGCCCGCGTGGACCAGGAACGAGGCGAGCAGGACGACGTCGAACCGCTCGCCCAGCTCCAGCTCCTCGATGGGGCTGCACACCGTGCGGGCGCCGAGGACGCGGTCGGTCATCTCCGCCGACTCGTCCACCGCCGTCACCGTGAACCCGCGCTCCACCAGCGGGTGCGTCATCCGCCCGACGCCGCACCCCAGCTCCAGGATGTGCGCCCGGGGCGGAATCGCCGCCGCGATGATCTCCGGTTCCGTGCCGATCGGCAGCCGGGAGTACAGCTCGACGGCGCATCCGTCCGGGGTGATCGCGCCGGGTCCGGTCCCTTGGTAGCCCTTCCGCATTCTGGTCTCCATAGTCCTCAAACGCCTTACGGGGAGGGGTAGTTCCCCGGCGCGGCGGGACCCGCGCGCCGCAGTTCACCGGCGTCGTGGCGGACCCGGCACGGTGCCGGGCCGCTCACTCTCCGAAGTCACCCGGAATGCACCCCCGGGGGAGCGGGCATAGCGTGAAGGCATGGCAGAGACGTACGAGGTCATCGTCGTGGGAGGCGGCTTCGCGGGCATCGAAGCCGCCACGAAGCTCGGCCGTGCGGGGGTGCGGACCCTGCTGGTGGACGTGCACGGGTACCACCAGTTCCAGCCGCTGCTCTACCAGCTGGCCACCGCCCAGATCGGGGTGTCCGAGCTGGCCAGGCCGCTGCGGTCGATCTTCCGCAGGCAGCCGTCGGTCCGGGTGCTCACTGCCGGAGTGGCCGCCGTCGATCCCGGCCGCCGCACCATCACCCTCACCGACGGGACCGTGTACGAGGCCGACGACGCGCTGATCGTCGCCTGTGGCGCCGAGGCCAACTTCTTCGACACCCCGGGCGCCCGTGAGAACGCGTACCCGCTCTACTCCGCCACCGACGCCACCCGGCTCGGCTCCAAGCTGGTCGCCCTGCTCGACCAGGCCGACAAGGACACCGAGCAGAAGTCGATGAACGTGGCCGTGGTCGGGGCGGGGCCCACCGGGGTGGAGACCGCGGGGGCCATCGCCGACGCCATCAACTACGTCGTCCCCAAGCTCTTCGCGGGCGACCTGGCCAAGCGGTGCTCGGTCGCGCTGGTGGACATGGTCGACCGGACGCTCGGCGGGTTCAGCAAGAAGTCCCAGGCGTACGCGGCCAGCCGGCTGGTCGAGCGGGGCGTACGGCTCAAGCTCGGCTCGGCCGTCACCGAGGTGCGCGAGGACGGGCTCAGCTTCGCCGACGGCGCCACCATGGACGCCGACCTGGTCATCTGGGCCGGCGGCCTGAAGGCCGGGAAGCTGCTGCGCGAGTCGGGGATGCCGCAGGGCCGTGGCGGGCGCATCGACGTCGCCAAGGACCTCACCGTCCCCGGCTACGAGGGCGTGTACGTGCTCGGGGACGCCGCCAACATCACCGACGACCGGGACGAGCGGCTGCCGCAGCTCGGCTCCGTCGCCAAGCAGTCGGGGGGCTGGGCCGCCCGCAACATCCTCGCCCAGCGGGCCGGGCGGCCGACCGAGCCGTTCGGGTACAAGGACCGGGGCTACATGGCGATGATCGGGCGCGGCTCGGCCGTCGCCGAACTCGGCCGTGGCCGGCGGCTGGTGCGCGGGCCCGCCGCCTTCCTGGTCTGGCTCGCCGTCCACCTGGCGCTGCTCTCCGGAGCCAGCCAGAAGGCGCGTGCCCTGGTGTCGTGGATCTTCGCCTTCCTGAGCCACTCCCGGCAGCACGTCTTCGTGGGCAGCCCCGAGCAGGCGGACGTCGTCGAACGCACGGACCGGCCCGCCGCCTGAGCGGACCTCCCTGAACCGGCCCGCCCTGTGACGGTGGCGGGTACCGGGGCGCACGCGGCCGGGGGTGGACTCCTCCGGCCGCGCCGCTGTGTACTGGGCGGCCGGCCACCGGGCGCTCCGGCGGCGATGCGGCGGCGAAGGGGCACCCGGGCGTGACGGCGACAGCGACGACGGCACTGGTCATCCAGAACTTCCCGCGCGGCGGCCCCGGCCGGTGGGCGCCCTGGCTGGCGGCGGCCGGGGTCACCCCGGTCCTCGTCCGGGCGTACGACGGGGAACCGGTGCCCCGGCGGCTCGACCACGCCGCCCTCCTCGTCCTCGGCGGCGGCTACCTCCCCGACGAGGACGACCGCGCGCCCTGGCTCGCCCCCACCCGCGCGCTGGCCCGGCAGGCCCTGGACGAGGGAACCCCGTACTTCGGGATCTGCCTCGGCGGGCAGCTCCTCGCCCAGGTCGCGGGCGGCGAGGTGCGGGGCGAGCACGGCCGTCCCGAGTTCGGCTCGACCCCGCTGCGGCTGCGCCCCGACTCCGCCGGTGACCCGCTCTTCTCCGGCCTGCCACCCCGCCCCACCGCGATCCAGAACCACGTGGACGCCATCACCCGCCTCCCCGAGGGCGCCCGCTGGCTCGCCGAGAGCGAGGGCTGCCCGTACCAGGCGTTCCGGGTGGGGGAGCGGGCGTGGGGCGTCCAGTTCCACCCCGAGGCCGAGGCCGCCGGCATCCTGCGGTGGAACGAGGAGCGGCTGCGGCGGTACGGGTACGAGCGGGAGGCGCTGCACCGGGACGCGCTCGCGGACGAGCCGGGGGCGGCGGAGGCGTGGGGCGCGGTGGCCGGGCGGTTCGCGGGGGTGGTGCGGCGGGCGGGGTGAGGCGGACCCGGCCCTGCTCTGCCCGCACCTGGCGGCGGCCCGGCCTGTCGGAGGCGCCGCCTAGACTGGCCCCGCCGCCGGGTGGCGGGCCGGCGAGGCGGGAGAAGGAGGGCGACAGTGGCGCAGGACACCGGGTTCCAGGACCCGTCCGGCGAGGTGCTCGCCGCCGCGGCCACCACCTTCGGGCTCCTGTCGTCCGCCGCGCGGCTGCACATCGTCTGGGCGCTGGCCGAGGGGGAGAGCGACGTCAGCGGGCTCGCCCAGCGGGTCGGCGGGGCGCTCCCGGCCGTCAGCCAGCACCTGACCAAGCTGAAGCTGGCCGGACTCGTCCGCTCCCGGCGCGAGGGCCGCCGCCAGGTCTACTTCGTCGACGACCCGGACGTGGTCACCGTCGTCCAGTCGATGGTCGGGCGGCTCGCCGAGCAGGAGGCCGCCGAGGCCGGCCGGCCCGGGCGCCTGCGTGGAGCCGGTGGCTGAGCGGGCGGCCGCCTGCCGGGCGGTCGCACCCGTACCACCCCAGCCGCCCGCCCCCGAGCCCCCCGCCCCGCCGGACGCCACCCGGCTCACCTCGCTCCAGCTGCTGCGCGCCCACGGCAGCGGCCCGCGCGGCCTCACCGAGGAGGAGGCGGCCCGGCGGCTCGCCCGGCACGGCGAGAACGCGCTGCCGGCGCGGCGCCGGATCACCCGGCGCCGCCGCCTGCTGCGCAGCCTGCGGGACCCCTTCACCACCGTGCTGCTCTGCCTCGGCGTGCTCTCCGCCGTCGTCGCCGCCTGGGGCACGGCCACCGTGATCTGCTCCCTGGTGCTGGTCAGCTGCGTCCTGCGGGTCACCGGCGAACACCGGGCGGACCGCTCCGTCGGCCTGCTGCGGGCCCTGCTCCCGACCACCGCCACCGTGGTCCGCCGGGCCGGTGACGAGGCCGCGCCACAGGCGCGGGAGGTCCCGGTCGGCGAGGTGGTCCCCGGTGACGTGGTCCGGCTGGGGCCCGGCGACCTGGTCCCCGCCGACGTACGGCTGTTGCGGGCGACCGGGCTCAGCGTCCATCAGCAGGCGCTGACCGGGGAGTCGGCGCCGGTGGCGAAGTACGCCGTGCAGGAGCCGGGGGCGCCGCCGCCCGGCCCGTTCGCGCCGCCGCACCTCTGCTTCCAGGGCAGCAGCGTCGCCTACGGCAGCGCCACCGCGCTGGTCACCGCGACCGGCGCGGGCACCCGGTTCGCCGCCGCCCACCGGGCGGGCGACGGGCGGCGGTTCACCGCCTTCGACCGGTCGGTGCACGGCATCTCCTGGACGCTGATCCGCTTCATGCTGCTCACCCCGCCGCTGGTGCTGGTCGCCGGGGCGGCCTTGCACGGGCGCGGCCTGGAGACGCTGCCGTTCGCGGTGGCCGTCGCGGTCGGGCTCACCCCCGAGATGCTGCCCGTGGTGGTGACCACCGCCCTGGCGCGCGGCGCCTCGCGCCTCGCCCGCGAGCACCGGGTCATCGTCACCCGGCTGCCCGCCCTGCACGACCTCGGCGCCGTCGACGTGCTCTGCCTCGACAAGACCGGCACCCTCACCCAGGACCGGCCCGTCGTCACCCGCGCCCTGGACGCCGAGGGCCGCGACGACCCCGAGGTGCTGCGGTGGGCCGCCGCCAACGCCTGGTGGACGCTGCACCTCGCCGACCTGCCGGTCCCGGACGCCCTGGACGAAGCGGTCCTGGAGGCCGCCGGGGAGGAGGCCGCCGACGGGCCCGAGGGCATCGCCGCGCTCCCCTTCGACCCGGTCCGGCGCCTGTCCACCGCCGTCGTCCGCACCCCGGGCCGGCTCGGCCGCCACACCCTCGTCGTCAAGGGCGCCGTCGAGCAGGTCCTCGACCGGTGCGCCCTCGGCCCGGACGAGCGGGAGCGGCTGCTCGGCCTCGCCGCCGCCGAGGCCGCAGCCGGCTCCCGGCTCCTCGCGGTGGCCGTCGCCGAGCGGGACGCCCGGCCCGGCGAGTGGACCCACGCCGACGAACGCGGCCTGACCTTCCGGGGCCTGCTCACCTTCGGCGACGCCCTCGCCCCGACCGCCGCCGACGCCCTCGGCGAACTGGCCGGGCGCGGCGTCGGCGTCAAGATCCTCACCGGGGACCACCCCGGCACCGCCGCCCAGGTCTGCCGCGACCTCGGCCTCGACCCCGGCCAGGTCCTCACCGCCGAGGAGGCCGACCGGCTCACCGACGCCGAACTGGGCTCCGTGGCCCGGCGGACGACGGTCTTCGCGCGGTGCGGGCCCGGGCACAAGGCCCGCGTCGTCGCCGCGCTGCGGGCCGGCGGGCACACCGTCGGCTTCCTCGGCGACGGCGTCAACGACCTGCCCGCCCTGCACGCCGCCGACGTCGGCCTCTGCCCGCGCGGGGCGGTGGACGCGGTCCGCGAGAGCGCCGACGTGGTCCTCGCCGAGAAGGACCTGGCCGCCGTCGACCGGGCCATCACCGCCGGGCGCCACAGCGGCGGCAACATCGGCACCTACCTGCGGATCACCCTCTCCTCCAACCTCGGCAACGTCTTCGCGATGCTCGCCACCGCCCTGCTGCTGCCGTTCCTGCCGATGCTCCCGGCCCAGGTGCTGGTCCAGAACCTCTGCTTCGACGCCGCCCAGCTCGCCTTCGCCTACGAACGCCCCTCGCGCGCCGTGCTGCGCCGCCCGATCCGGCTGCGGCCGCGCGGCTTCCTCCGGTTCATCACCGGGTTCGGCCTGATCAACGCCGCCGCCGACGTGGCCACCTTCGGCGTCCTCGCCCTCACCACCCACGACACCCACGCCTCCCAGGAGGCGTTCCACGCCGGCTGGTTCACCGAGAACCTGCTGACCCAGGCCCTGGTCATGGTCATCCTGCGCGGCGGCCGCCACGCCGCCGAGGGCCGGTCCACCGGGCCCGTCCACCGGGCCGCCCTCGGACTGGCGGTGATCGGCGTCCTCCTCCCGCTCTCCCCGCTCGGCCCGCTCCTCGCGATGGGCACCCTGCCCCCGCTGTACTACGCCCTGCTCGCCACCGTGCTGGCCCTGTACGCGCTCGTCCTCGTCCTGGCCCGCAGGCGGCACGAGCGGGCGGGCGGCGCGGTGTGACCTCCGGCTGCTCCGGCGACTCCACCGGCGCCCCGGGCGCCCTCAGCCGTAGCTCAGGTCGGAGCAGATGTCGTCGGCGGCGGAACGGGCGTCCTCGCCGGGGGCCTTGGACGGCTTCGGCGACGGGCCGGGCGAGGGCGCGTCCGCGTACTCCTGGCCGACCGTGACGCGTACGCCCGGGTCCGGGGAGGCGGCCAGTTTCGCGCCGGGGAAGAGGCGGGCGGTGGTGGCGGCTGCCGCGCGGTCGGCGGGGCCGTGGTGGACGACGGTGGCCGTACCGCCCTGCTCCGCCGCCGTGCTGGTCCCGGTCACGGTGAAGCCGTGCGCGCTCAGCGCCTCGGCGGCGCGGGCGGCGAGCCCCGTGACGGTCGTCCCGTTGGCGACGGCGACCGCGATCCCGGCCCCGTCGACCTCCTCCTCTTCCGCGTCCTCACCCTTGTCCTTGCCCTTGCCGCCGCCCGACTCCGGTTCGTCGAGGGGCCGGTCGGCGCGGAGGGCGGCCCACAGGGCGTCGGCCTCGGGCTGGACGACGGCGACACGGGCCCCCTCGTACCGCCAGGGGACGGTGACGAAACGGGTGTCGTCCAGTTCGACGTTCTTCAGCGACATGGCGAAGGAGATCAGGCGGTCGGCGGAGCCGAGGCCGGGGTCGACGGTGAGGGAGCGGGTGGCGGCGTCGGCGAGCGGCAGCAGGCGGGTGGGGGTCAGCCCGTCCTCGCGCACCTTCTTGACCAGGGCGCCGACGAAGGCCTGCTGGCGTTTGATCCGGCCTATGTCGGAGCCGTCGCCGACACCGTGGCGCAGCCGTACGTAGTCCAGCGCGGCCTGGCCCTGGACCTCCTGGACGCCCTTGCGGAAGACGCGCTTGCCCGGGGTGGCGCGGTTCGGGTCGAGGTCGCCCTGGTGGATGTCGGCGGGGAGGCATATCCGCACCCCGCCGACGGCCTCGGTGAGGGCGGCGAAGCCCTGGAAGTCGACGACGACGGTGTGGTCGACCCGCAGCCCGGTCAGCTTCTCGACGGTGTTCTGGGTGCAGGCGGGGTTGCCCTCGGGGGTCTCGCCGACGGAGAACGCGGCGTTGAACATGGCCTGTCGGCGCGGCTCGGTCCAGCTGCCGTCCGGGAGCTTGCAGGCGGGGATCTCCACCAGGGTGTCCCGGGGGATGGAGACGGCCACGGCGTGCTTCCCGTCGGCGTAGACGTGGAGCAGGAAGGCGGTGTCGGAGCGGCCCACCTCCCCTTCGCCGCCGCCCAGCGAACTGTTCTCGCCGGAGCGCGAGTCGGAGCCGATGACCAGCACGTTCTGGCCGAGCGCCGCCGAGGAGGGGCGGTGGTCGGAGAGGCCGTCGGCGCCGAAGGTGTCGATGTTGCCGCCCAGCCGCAGGTAGGCCCAGCCCGCGCCCGCCCCCGTCAGCACGGCCAGCGACAGCCCGACGAGGAGCGCGGTCCGCAGCGGCCGGCGGGGCTTCTCCCGCCCGCGCCGCCCGGCCCGGCGGTCCTTGTGCCTGTGCGCCCGTGCCATCCCCGCCGCCTCACCGTAGCCCGTCGTTGTTATGGTTGCGCAATCTAGCAACTGACGAGGCGGGGTCACCCCCGGGGGCCCGCGCCGTACGAGGAGAGGACGGGCCCGCCGTGTACGCCAACGCCCTGAAGCCCTGGCATCTGCTGATCGTGGCCCTCGTGGTCATCGTGCTGTTCGGCTCGAAGAAACTCCCCGACGCGGCGCGGGGGCTGGGCCGCTCCCTGCGCATCCTCAAGAGCGAGGCGCGGGCGCTGAAGGAGGAGGAAGGGGCCGCCGCCACCCCGGCCGAGGAGGCCAAGACCGAGCGCCCGGTCCCGCCCGCCGCGTGACGGCCCGGCTCACGGACTGGCCGGGTCGTATCCGTACCGCAGGGGCGGGTTCTTCACCCGCCAGTCGCGCCGGTACACGTGCACCTCGCTCACGCCGAACTCCCGCTCGCCGGGCGCCTGTTCCGTCTCGCACGCGCGGGTGACCTGGAGGATGGCCGGGCGGCCGGTGACGCGCAGGCGGAGCCCGGCGGCGGGGCCGTCGTCCAGTACGGCGGGTTCGGTCGCGGCGTCGGCGGGGCGCGGGGTCGTCGCATCGTCCATGACGCCGAGCATAGTTGTCTGTTTACGCAACTGTTGAAGGGTGCGGGTCACTCCCGCCCGGCCGCCGCCCTGATCCGGGCCAGCCACTCCTCGCCCATCCGCCGCCCGTCCGGGAAGAGGTCCTCGCGGTCCCAGCGCCACACCGTGATGACCGCCAGCACGAGGAGCCGGCAGCGGCGCAGCAACTCCACGTCCACGCCCGGGTAATGGGCCCCGACCTCCTCGGGCGCGTGGGCGAGGTCGAACTCGGCCGGGCCCCGGCAGCAGGTCTCCCAGTCGATGAAGAGCGGGCCCTGCGCGGTGGCGAGGACGTTGCCCGGGTGCGGTTCGCCGTGGAGCAGCTGTTCGGGGGCGCCCCGGGCGGCGATCCACTCCGCCGTGGAGCGCAGGGTCTCCTGGAGCAGGGCCCGGTCCGCCGGGGCGAGCCCGGGCGTGCGCGCGTGGTCGGCGAGGAACCGCAGGGCCCGCTCGACGCGCTCGGTGTACCGGGGCGCCGGTACGTCCAGTGCGCGCATCCCGGCGTGCAGCCGGGCCAGCGCGGCGGCGAACGCGGCCGGGGTGACCTCGCCCGCCGCCGGCGCGTAGTACCTCCACAGGGTGACGACGAAGCCGTCCCGCTCGTACCCGCGCGGCTCCACGCGGGGGTCGAGCGCGCCCACCGGGCAGCCCGCCTCGGTGAGTCGCCGGGCCAGGCCGACCTCGAACTCCGCGACCTGGTCGTCGGCGGGTGCCACCCGCGCCAGGGTGTCGGCGGGCAGCAGTCGCAGGGTGAGCTTGTTCGAGTCGTGCAGGACGGCCGCCTCGTCGGCGGTCAGGCCGAGCGAGGCCGCCACCGACCTGGCCACGGCCACCGCCCGGACCCCCTCTGACGCGTGCATCGGCGCCTCCTCCAGGCTCGGGGCCATCCGTACCCGCCGGGCCGCCGGATCATGGCCTCGGCGGCGCGCAGCCTCTCGTAGGTCAGCTCGCGCTCAAGATCGCGCTGAAGTTTACGGGCGGCGGCGAGGGTCCGCACCGGGAATTCTCACGGTGGACAGCAGCTCACCGGTGCGCGGATGCCGGGCGGTGAGGTGCATGGCGAGAACGCGGTCACCCCGGGCATCGCCGGTGGCGGGGGCTGGCCCCACCGTCGACCGACCGGACAGCCGGATGGCCGGGAGAACGCGGTGTCGGCGACCGTGGGGCTGCCCCGAGCAAGTCGCCTACAGAGAAGGCAAGATCGTGCGCATGGTCACGGCCACCGCCGTCGCACTGGCCCTCGTCGGCCCGGCCGCCCCGGCCGCCACCGCCCACCAGCCGGCCACCGACGGAATCTGGCGCACGGACGGCTACGGCACCGTGCTCTCCATCCGGAACGGAACCTTCCAGGAGTACCAGACCACCGCCGTCAGCTGCCTCAAGGGCGACTCCGCACAGCGGACCGGCCCCGGGACCTACACCACACCCGACGGCACCGTCCTCACTGTGCGCACCCGAGGAAGCCGCGACCGCGCTTCCCTGCGGGTGGACGGCTCCGTCGGCGACCGGGGCCTGCGCCGGATCCCGGAGTTGCCCGACGCCTGCACGCGTCCCGCCCCCGAGGATCCGCTCGCCGCCTTTGACGTCTTCTGGCAGTCCTTCGAGGAGAACTACCCCTTCTTCTCCGCGAAGGGCATCGACTGGCACGCCCTGCGCGACCAGTACCGCCCCAGGGCCCAAGCTCCCCAACGGCATGGTGGCCTGGCTGCCGAACGAGGAGTTCCTGACCCGCTCGGGCAGGACCTTCGACGGCACGGGCATTCCGCCGCACCTCACCGAGCCGGTCTTCACCGCACCGGCACCTCGCGACAGCTGAACACGCGAGCCCACCAGTACCGAGGCCGGATCACCCCTCGTTCATCGGCACCCGTACGCCGCGCTCCCGCGCGACCTCGCTCGCGTGCGGGTAGCCCGCGTCGGTGTGGCGCAGGACGCCCATGGCGGGGTCGTTGGTGAGGACGCGTTCCAGCTTGGCGGCGGCCAGGGCGGTGCCGTCGGCGACGCAGACCTGGCCGGCGTGGATCGAGCGGCCCATGCCGACGCCGCCGCCGTGGTGCAGGGAGACCCAGGTGGCGCCGGAGGCGGTGTTGACCAGGGCGTTGAGGAGCGGCCAGTCGGCGATGGCGTCGGAGCCGTCGAGCATCCCCTCGGTCTCGCGGTACGGGGAGGCGACCGAGCCGGAGTCGAGGTGGTCGCGGCCGAGCACGACGGGGGCGGAGAGTTCGCCGGAGGCGACCATCTCGTTGAAGCGGAGTCCCGCGCGGTGGCGTTCTCCGTAGCCGAGCCAGCAGATGCGGGCGGGCAGTCCCTCGTAGGTGACGCGTTCGCCGGCCAGCTTCAGCCAGCGGTGCAGGTGGGTGTTGTCGGGGAACAGCTCGATCAGCGCCCGGTCGGTCGCCTCGATGTCCTTCGGGTCGCCGGAGAGCGCCGCCCAGCGGAACGGGCCGCGGCCCTCCTCGAAGAGCGGCCGGATGTAGGCGGGGACGAAGCCGGGGAAGGCGAACGCCCGGTCGTAGCCGCCCTTGCGGGCCTCGTCGCGGATCGAGTTGCCGTAGTCGAAGACCTCGGCGCCCGCGTCCTGGAAGCCGACCATCGCCTCGACGTGACGGGCCATGGAGGCGCGGGCCCGCTCGGTGAAGGCGGCGGGGTCGGCGGCGGCCAGCGTGCGCCACTCCTCGACGGTGACGCCCTCGGGCAGGTAGGCGAGCGGGTCGTGGGCCGAGGTCTGGTCGGTGACGATGTCGATCGGGGCGCCCCGGCGCAGCAGTTCGGGGAAGACCTCGGCGGCGTTCCCGGCCAGGCCGATCGAGAGCGGGCGGCGGGCGTCGCGGGCCTCGGTGGCCAGGCGCAGGGCGTGGTCCAGGTCGTCGGCGGCCACGTCCAGGTAGCGGCGTTCCAGGCGGCGGGCGATGCGGGTCGGGTCGGCCTCGACGCAGAGGGCGACGCCGTCGTTCATGGTGACGGCGAGCGGCTGGGCGCCGCCCATCCCGCCGAGCCCGGCGGTGAGGGTGATCGTCCCGGCGAGGCTGCCGCCGAACCGCTTGCGGGCGACGGCGCCGAAGGTCTCGAAGGTGCCCTGGAGGATGCCCTGGCTGCCGATGTAGATCCACGAACCGGCCGTCATCTGGCCGTACATGATGAGCCCGCGCTGCTCCAGGCTGCGGAACTCCTCCCAGTTGGCCCAGTCGCCGACCAGGTGCGAGTTGGCGATGAGCACGCGCGGCGCCCACTCGCTGGTCCGCAGCACCCCGACCGGCTTGCCGGACTGCACCAGCAGCGTCTCGTCGTCCCCCAGCGTGCGCAGGGTCCGCACGATCGCGTGGTACGCCTCCCAGTTCCGGGCCGCCTTGCCGGTGCCGCCGTAGACCACCAGCTCCTCGGGGTGCTCGGCCACCTCCGGGTCCAGGTTGTTCATCAGCATCCGCAGCGCGCCCTCCTGCTGCCAGCCGAGACAGCTGAGCGTGGTGCCCTGGGCGGCACGGACGGGGGAGTACGGGGGAACGGTGCTCACTGCTGCCTCCTGGGGTGGGCCGGGTGGACCGGGTCTCCCCATGACAGGGCGCGGCGGCGGGCCGGACCAGAGGGCGCGCCGCGAAATCTCGGATACGAGACGGGCGCGGCCCCGGCGGCTACGGCCGGCCCGGTCCCGCCGCCGCCCAGGCCGCCTCGATCATCGCGAACAGCTCGTCCAGCGCGGCCCCGGGCTCGTCCGCGTCCCGGGCCAGCGCGTAGGCGTCGACGGTGAAGGTGGCCAGGGCGCGGCAGGCGGTCGCGCTCCCGGCCCGGGCCCCGGTGAGGGCGGTGGCCAGCGCGTCGGCGTGGCGCTGCCGCATGGCCGCCTCGTACTGGCGCAGGGCGGGGGTGGTGTCGATCAGGTGGTACACGGGGGCGGCCTCGTCCGAGGAGCAGTGCCGGACCAGGGCCTCGACCTCGCGGCGCAGGGCGGGGACGAGCGGGGTGTCCGGGGCCCGCCCGGTGACGGCCTCGGTGAGGCGGCGCGCGAAGCCGGCGTCCTCCGCGAAGACCAGCGCCTCCTTGGCCGGGAAGTGCGAGAAGAGCGTGGTGACGGCGACGTCCGCCTCGGCGGCCACCTCGCGGATGCCCACCTCCTCGTAGCCGCGCTCCAGGAAGAGCCGCCGGGCGGCGTCGGCGATCTTCTGGCGGGTCGCGGCCTTCTTGCGTTCGCGGCGTCCGGTCGGCTCGGGCATGGGTCGTACGCTATCAGCCACGAAAACGTAACGGTTTCAAAAGGCTAACCGTTAGTGTTACGTTCCCCGGCATGAGAAAAGTGAGCTTCGCCGCGTACGGCGGCCCCGAGGTGCTGCGCCTGACCGAGGCCGAGGAGCCCCGACCGGGCCCCGGCCGGATACGGATCGCCGTGCGGGCGGCCGGGGTGAACCCGGTCGACTGGCGCATCCGTGAGGGCCAGAAACTGGGCGCGCACCCGCCCGCCCCGCTGCCCGCCGGGCTCGGACTGGACGCCGCCGGTGTCGTGGACGAGGTCGGCGAGGGCGTCGAAGGGGTACGGCCCGGGGACCGGGTGTTCGGCGAGGGCCACGAGACCTACGCGGAGTCCGCCGTGCTGTCGGCCTGGGCCCCGATGCCCGAAGGGCTCTCCTTCGCCGAGGCGGCCGGCTACCCCTCGGTCATGGAGACCGCCCTGCGCGTCCTCGGCGAGGTCGGCGTCCGCCCCGGACAGCGGCTGCTGGTGAGCGGTGCGGCCGGCGGGGTCGGCTCGGCGGTGCTCCAGGTCGCCCGCGCCCGGGGCATCGCCGTGACCGGCACCGCCGGGCCCGCCAACCAGGAGTACCTGCGGAGCCTGGGCGCCGACGCCACGACGTACGGCCCGGGGTGGACCGGGCGGGTGCGGCGGATCGGCCCCGTCGACGCGGCCCTGGACCTGGCCGGGGCCGGAGTGGTCCGCGAGCTGGTCGGGCTGACCGGGGAGGCGGGCCGGGTCGTCTCCATCGCGGACCTGACGGCGCCGGAGCAGGGGGTGCGGTTCTCCGGGACGGCGGGCGACGTGTGGGCCGCGCTGGAGGCGACCGTGGCCCTGCTCCACCGGGGTGAGCTGCGCATTCCGGTGACCCGGGCGTACCCGCTCGCCGAGGCCGCCCAAGCCCACGCCGACAGCCAGGCCGGGCACACGCGGGGGCGCCGGGTCCTGCTGGTCGGGGAGGGGAGCCCCGGCTGAGCCGCCGGCGCCGCGCATGCCGAGTCGGCCGGGGCGGGTGATACTGGCGCTGCGGAGGAGCGGCTTCCTCCTGCGTGCCGCCGGGAGGATCTCTGCCGCAGCCCGGTCGGCGGTGCCGCGGGGCGAAGGAGGCAGCGGTGACCGACAGCGACCGCCTCCTGAGGCGGTACGAGGCGCTTCTCGGTGCCGTGCCGCAGACCGTCTGGACGCTCTCCGCCGACGGGGTCGTCACCACCCTGGTCGGCGGCGAGGTGCAGAAGAAGCTGTGGCACCCCGGCGAGGACGGCTCGTGGGCCGAGGCGGTCCACCCCAAGGACCGGGACGGGCTGGAGCGCAAATGGCTCCGGTCCACCCGGGAGCGGACCCCCCTGGACACCATCGTGCGGATGCGGGCGGAGGGCGGCGGCGGCCGCCACCGGTATGTGCGGATCGTCGCCACCCCCGTCGAGGACCAGGCCGGCGGGATCGAGTGGGTCGGCAGCGTCGCCGACGCCGAGGAGCACTGGCGGACCCGGACCCGCGAGAAGCTGCTGGCCCGGATGGCCCCGGTACCGGCCGCCCGCGACCTCAGCGAGGCGTTCATGACGACCGCCGCCGCCGTCGTCCCCGAACTCGCCGACGCCGTCGCGATCTTCCTCGTCCCGCACGGGCAGGAGGCCGACCTCTGGAGTACGGCGAGCCCGCCGGTGGACAAGGTCGAGCGGGTCGACCTCGCCCCCGGCCTGCCCTCGCTCGCCCCGCTGGAGCCGGACTTCCTGCTCGGGCCCGTCGCGCAGCGCGCCATGCGCGAGCAGCAGGCCCAGCTGATCACCTTCCCCGAGGGTCACCCGCCCGAGAAGGGGATCTCGCCCGCCTCCGCCCAATGGCTGCGGGAGGCCCGCGCGACCAGCGTCGCCCTGGTGCCCGTGGTGGTCTCCGGGCGGACGGTCGCGCTGGCCACCACCGCGACCTGCCGGGGCAACCCGCCCTGCGACGAGGGCGACCTCGCGCTGCTCCAGGACGTCTTCCAGCAGATGAGCGGCCCCCTGCGGCGGACCATGGAACTCCAGAGCGCCCGGGAGACCGCCCTCGCACTCCAGCAGTCCTTCCTCGCCGCCCCGCCGCCCGTCGCGGGGCTGGTCAGCACGGCGCTCTACCACCCGGCCGACTCCGACGCCGAGGTCGGCGGTGACTGGTACGACGCCGTCAGCCTCGCCCCGGACGCCCTCGCCCTCTCCATCGGCGACATCGCGGGCCACGACGTGGACGCCGCCACCACCATGGGCCGGGTCAACAGCATGCTGCGCGCCCTCGCGTACGACAGCGGCCCCGACACCAGCCCCGCCACCACCCTGGCCCGCCTGGACCGCGTCGTGCAGGCGCTCGACACCCCGTCCATGATCACGGCGGTCCACGCCATCCTGCGCCGCGAGAGCGAGCACCTCTGGCGCGTCACCCTGTCCAACGCGGGCCATCCCCCGCCCCTGCTGATCCCGGCCGGGCAGCCCGCGCGGTACCTCCACGGCCTGACGACGGCCGACCCGCCGCTCTGCGTCGCCGACTGCGTCTCCCGCTCCGACCTGTACACGGTGCTGCGCGAGGGCGACACGCTGGTCCTCTACACCGACGGGCTGGTGGAGACACCGGGGACCGACATCGGCCACAACCTCGGGCGGCTGCGCGAGCGGACCGACGAACTGGCGGGCCTCGGACTTCCCCTGACGGAACTGGTCAAGGGCCTGCTGCCGCCGGTGCAGAACCGCCTCGACGACATCGCCGTCATCGCCCTCCAGATACAGGCAGAACGGTGAACTCCGGCCAACCGGCGCATACATGCTGCCGCGCTCCGCGGAGAGGCAGGAGAAGATGACCCCACGCACGTGTTCGACCGAAAGGGACGCCGCATGAACACCCCCGACCCGCGCCCGAGCGGACTGGTGACCTCACGCGCCCACTCCGCCCGCGTCTACGACTACATCCTCGGCGGCAAGGACCACTACCCGGTCGACGCCGAGGCCGGCGAGGCGATGCGCCGGCACTGGCCCGCGCTCCCCGTCCACATGCGGGAGAACCGCCGGTTCATGCACCGCGCCGGCCGGTACCTCGCCGAGGAGCACGGCGTCCGCCAGTTCCTCGACATCGGCACCGGTCTGCCGACCTCGCCCAACCTCCACGAGGTGGTGCAGGAGGTCGCCCCCGAGTCGCACGTGGTCTACGTCGACAACGACCCCATCGTGCTGGCCCACGCCCGCGCCCTGCTCCGCAGCACGCCCGAGGGCGCCACGGCGTACGTGGACGCCGACATGCACGACCCGGACGCCATCCTCGACAGCCCCGAGTTCCGCGACCTCATCGACCTGGACAAGCCGGTCGGCCTGATGATCATCGGGATCATGCACTTCATCCTGCCCCCGGAGGACCGCCGCCTGGTCGCCCGGCTGCTGGAGCCGCTGCCCTCCGGCAGCTACCTGGCCATGACCATCGGCACCGCCGACTTCGCCCCCGAGGAGGTGGGCCGGGTCGCCGAGGAGTACCGGCAGCAGAGCATGCCCATGGCCCTGCGCGACCTGGCCACCGCCACCTCCTTCTTCGACGGCATGGACCTGCTCGACCCGGGCGTCACCCAGGTCCACACCTGGCGCCCCGGCCCCGAGCAGGAGGGCGTCGAGGGCCGCGACATCGCCATGTACGGGGCCGTCGCCCGCAAGCGCTGACCCCTCACCCGGCCCCGGGCGCCCGTCCCGACACCGCCGAGGTCAGCCGCGCCGCCGCCCGGCCCAGTTCCTCCCGTACCCGCTCGGGGTCGTGCGGCGCGTAGTGGCGGCGCCAGGTGGTGGAGAGGGCGGCGACCGGGTGGCCGTGGTGGTCGAAGACGGCGGTGCCCAGCGAGCGCAGCCCCTCCGAGACGAGTTCGGTCTCCTCCGACCAGCCGCGGGCCCGGTCGGCGGCGAGCAGGTCGAGAAGTTCGGCGAGCGAGCGCGGACCCCGGCCGGTCCGGGTGATCAGGTCGCCGGGGCGCGGGTAGAGGGCGCGGACCTGGGCCTCGGGGAGGTGGGCGAGGATCGCGCGGCCACTGGCGGTCAGGTGGGCGGGGAGCCGGACGCCGATGTCGGTGACGAGGGCGGTGCCGGCGGCGGAGGCACGCGGCGGGCGCTCCTTGAGCAGGTAGACCGTCTCGGCGCCGTAGACCACCCCGAGGTGCACGGTCTGCCCGAGCCGCCCCGCCAGCCGCCGCACCACCGGCTGCGCCAGCCGCTCCAGCGGCTCGTGCCGCAGATAGGCCGACCCGATCTCGAACGCCGCCACCCCCAGCCCGTACGCCCGCTCCCCGGGCAGGTAGGTGACGAACCCGCGCTCCGCCAGCACCGCCAGAATGTGGTACGCCGACGACCTCGGCATCCCCAGCTCCCGCGCCAGCACCCCGGCCCGCACCGGCCCGGTCCGCCCGGCGAGGAACAGCAGGATGTCGAGGGCGCGGCCGACGGCGGGGGAGGCGCTGGAGGCGGGGGGTGGGGGCACGGGGGTCTCCGGGGCTCGGCGGTCGGGGACCAGCATGGCCCGCCGCACGGCCCGGGCGCACGGGCGGGCGCGGCGGCCCCGTCCCGTCCCGCCCGGTGTGAGCACGATCTCCCCGCCTCGCCCCGGAACCTCCGCCTCCCGCGTGGCAGAATCGCGGCGTTCACCCAGGCGGCGGAGGACAGGAAGCCGGTGCGAATCCGGCGCGGTCCCGCCACGGTGACCGGGCACGACGCGGCGACGCGGACGGGCCCGGGAGTCCGACACTGACCCGCCGCCTCAACTCGCACTACCAGGGGACGCGGTCATCCCCCGGAGAGGCACGGTCATGCCCGGACCCCGTCGCGCCCCGCGCGCCCTCGCCGCCACGGCGGCACTCCTCCTCCCGCTCACCGCCTGCGGCGCCGGCGGCGACAGCCCGGCCGGGGCGGAGGGCGGCAAGGAGGCCAAGGGCGGCGACGGCTTCCCGTACACCGTCACCAACTGCGGGGTGAAGACCACCTTCGAGCAGGCGCCCGAGCGGGCCGTGACGATGAATCAGCACGTCACCGAGGTCATGCTCGCCCTCGGCCTGGAGGACCGGATGGCGGGCACCGCCTTCCTGGACGACAAGATCCTCCCCGAGTACCGCGCCGCCTACGACCGGATCGAGGTCGTCGCCGACGAGTACCCCTCGTACGAGAAGCTGATCGCCACCTCGCCCGACTTCGTCTACGGCGGCTACGCGAGCGCCTTCGACAAGGGCTCCGGGCGCGAGCGCGCGGCCCTGGCCAAGGACGGCATCACCACCCGCCTCAACGTCGAGGGCTGCACGGACGGACCCGTGGGCGTCAAGGAGCTGCGCAAGGAACTGCGCGAGGTGGCGCGGACGTTCGGCGTGCCCGAGCGCGCCGAGAAGCTCATAGCCGAGCAGGAGAAGCAGCTCGCGGCCACCGCCGAGCGGCTCAAGGGCGCCGAGAAGCCCGCCGTCTTCGTCTTCGACAGCGGCGACAGCTCCGCCTTCACCGCCGGCGGCCACGGCATCGGCAACGACCTCATCACCCGGGCCGGCGGCCGCAACGTCTTCGCCGACCTCGACAAGTCCTTCGGCGACGTCTCCTGGGAGAAGGTCGTCGAGCGCAAGCCCGAGGTCGTCGTCATCTACGACTACGGCGGCACCCCCGTCGCCGCCAAGAAGAAGCAGCTCCTCAACGACCCGGCGCTCAAGGACGTGCCCGCTATCAAGAACGAGCGGTTCGCCGTCCTCCCGCTCTCCTCCGCCGTGCTCGGCCCGCGCGTCCCCGACGCCGTGGACGAGCTGGCGGACCAGCTCCACCCCGACCGCGCCGCGAAGTAGGGCCCCGTGGTGACCGCCCTCGCGGACACCCCGGCGGCGCTGAAGCCCCGCCGCCGGGCCCTGCCCTACCCCGCCGTCCTCACCCTGCTCACCGGGCTGCTGCTGCTCGCGGCCCTCGCCGGGCTCGCCCTCGGCTCGGTCCGCGTCCCGCCCGGCGAGGTGCTGGCCGCGCTCACCGGGAGCGAGCCGACGCCGCTCGCGCCGGTCATCTGGAACGTGCGGCTGCCGCGCGTGCTGCTGGCAGTCGTGGTCGGCGGCGGACTCGCCGTCGCCGGTACGGTCCTGCAGGCGCTGGTCCGCAACCCGCTGGCCGACCCGTTCCTGCTCGGCGCCTCCTCCGGCGCCTCCACGGGGGCGGTCCTCGTCATCGTCGCGGGCGTCGGCACCGGCCTGCTCGGCACCGTCGCCCTGCCCGTCGCCGCCTTCGCCGGCTCGATGGGCGCCCTGGTCGTCGTCTACGCGATGGCCAGGCGCGGCGGCACCATGACGACCGGGCGGCTGATCCTCGCCGGGGTCGCCGTGCAGTACATCCTCTCCGCGCTGACCAGCCTCGCCCTGGTCCTCTCCACCGAGGCCGAGCACGCCCGCGCCATCCTCTTCTGGACCCTCGGCGGCCTCGGCGGCGCCCGCTGGGACAGCCTCTTCCTCCCGGCCGCCGTGCTGATCGCCGGGACCGGGCTGCTCCTCGCCCTCTCCCGGCCGCTCGACCTGCTCCTCGCCGGGGAGGAGGGCGCCACCGTGCTGGGCCTGGACACCCACCGGTTCCGCGCCGGCGCCTTCGTCCTCGCCTCCCTGGTGACCGGCGTGCTGGTCGCGGTGAGCGGGGCGATCGGCTTCATCGGGCTGATGGTGCCGCACGCCGCCCGGTTGCTGGTCGGCGCCGGGCACCGCAGGCTGCTGCCGGTCACCGCGCTCGGCGGCGCCCTCTTCCTGGTCGTCGCCGACCTGGTCGCCCGTACCGTCGCCGCGCCCGAGGAGATCCCGGTCGGCGTGATCACCGCTCTCACCGGCGGGCCGTTCTTCCTCTGGCTGCTGCGCCGGTCCTCGCGCGGAGAAGGAGTCACCGGATGACCCACCGCACCGCCCCCGCCCCCGCCGACCCGGGCTTCGGCGCCGCCGCCCCCGGCTCGCTGCGCGCCGAAGGGCTCGGCTACCGCCTCCCCCCGCCCGGCCGGGGCCGCGCGGGTGCCCTCCTCCTCGACGGCGTCGACCTGGAGGTGGCCCCCGGCGAGACGGTCGGCGTGGTCGGCCCCAACGGCAGCGGCAAGACCACCCTGCTCCGCTGCGTCTACGGCACCCTCACCGCCACCTCGGGCCGGCTGCTCCTCGACGGGCAGGACGCGGCCGGCCTCACCGCCAAGGAGCGGGCCCGCCTGGTGGCCGCCGTACCGCAGGACGCCACCGGCGCCTTCGGCCTGACCGTCCGTGAGACCGTCGCCATGGGCCACAGCCCGCACAAGCGCTTCTGGGAGGGCGACACCGCCGAGGACGCCGCCCAGTGCCGGGCCGCCCTGGAACGCGTCGGCGCCGCCCACCTCGCCGACCGCCGCCTCGACGAACTCTCCGGCGGCGAACGCCAGCGCGCCCTGATCGCCCGCGCCCTGGTCCAGCGCCCCCGCATCCTCGCCCTGGACGAGCCCACCAACCACCTGGACATCCGCTACCAGCTGGACATCCTCCACCTGGCCCGCACCCTGCCCCCGACCGTCCTCGTCGTCCTCCACGACCTCAACCTCGCCGCCGCCTACTGCGACCGCCTCTACGTCCTGGCCGCCGGCCGCGTCGTCGCCACCGGCACCCCCGCCGAGGTACTCACCGAGGAACTCCTGCACGACGTCTACGGCGTCCACACCCGTATCGGGCCGCACCCGGTGACCGGAAGGCCGAACGTGGTGTACGTGCCGGAGTGACCGGCACGCCGGTGCGGCCTCCCCCGCCTGGCGTCAACATCCCCTCCTCCCTGTCACTCCGTCGAGTGGGCGGGCGGTGAGCCTCGTGATCACGGGGAACAGAAAAAGATCACCAGCTCACCGCCGCCCCACACGAAGGACGACACCCCATGGCCACCGACACCACCCCCCGCTACACCGTCCCCGGCCTCACGGTCGAGCAGGGCGGCAAGCTCATCGACCTCCTGCGCCTGCGGCTCTACGCCCTCAACGACCTCCACCTGACGCTGAAGCACATCCACTGGAACGTGGTCGGCCCGCACTTCATCGCCGTCCACGAGATGCTGGACCCGCAGGTCGACCGGGTCCGCGAGATGGCCGACGACGTGGCCGAGCGGATCGCGGCCCTCGGCGGCGTCGCCAAGGGCACGCCCGGCGCGCTGGTCTCCGCCCGCACCTGGGAGGACTACAGCATCGGCCGCGGCGACGCCATCGCCCACCTCGGCGCCCTCGACGTCGTCTACACCGGCGTGGTCGAGGACGTCCGCAAGGCCGTCACCGAGGCGGGCCGGATCGACCCGGCCACCGAGGACCTCCTGATCGAGCAGCTCCGCGACCTGGAGCAGTTCCAGTGGTTCGTCCGCGCCCACCTGGAGACCTCCGGCGGCTCCCTGCGCACCTCGGGGGCCACCACGGAGAAGTCGGCGGCGGAGCGGGCCACGGACTGACCGTGCCGCGCGGACGGACGCGGCCGGGGCCCGCTCGCCGGGGCCGCGGCCGCTCGGCCTCTGGCCGGACGCCGTCATCCTCTCTATGGTCTATGCGGGTAGACACTGTTGTCATGTGCGGGTCAGTCTCTGGCCCTTCCGGGAGGGGAGAACCATGTGCGAATCCTGTGTCACGGCGGCTGAGGTGCCGGAGCGTGGCGTGGTCTCGCGGCGAGGGCTGCTCGCCGGGTTCGGCGCCGGGCTCGGGCTGTCCGTCGTCGGGCTCGTCGCGGGGGCCCCGGCCGCCTCCGCCGCCTCGGCGAAGAACGGGAGCTGGGCCAACCCCGCGCTCGGCCACTTCCCCAGCGGCGGTCACTACGGAGCCCCCCGCGGCGGTTCCTCCCACGCCGGGCAGGACGTCACCAACTCGACCGGCACGGGGGTCTACGCGGCGGCGGCCGGGACCGTGATCCGGCGTGCGTGGGGCGGCGGCCTCGGCGGCCGGACCGGCAACGCCCTGGTGATCTCGCACGGGGGCAGCCAGTACACGTACTACGGGCACCTGAGCGCCTACCGGGTCGCGCTCAACGCCACCGTCAAGGCGGGGCAGCGCATCGCCGACATGGGGGCGACGGGCAACGTCACCGGGCCGCACCTGCACTTCGAGACGCACACCGGCGGCCTCGGCGGCATCACCGACCCGGTCGCCTTCATGGCCGCACGCGGGGTGGACCTCGGCGGGGGCTGGCCCCGGCTCGACCCGGGCGCGTCCGGCGCCACGGTCGTCGTCGTCCAGCGGCTGATGACGCAGCGCGGCCACCAGCTGGTCGCCGACGGGCAGTACGGCTCGGTCTCGGTGGCCGCCGTCAAGAAGTTCCAGGCGGCCCAGGGCCTGGTGGCGGACGGCCAGGTCGGCCCCGCGACCTGGCCCAAGCTGGTCCTCACGCTCCGCCAGGGCAGCTCCGGCCAGCAGGTCAGCGCCTTGCAGACGGCCCTGAACAGGCGCAGCGCCGGCCTCGTCGTGGACGGTTCCTTCGGTTCGGTCACCACCACGGCCGTCCGCGCCTACCAGAGCCTCAACCGCCTGGTCGTCGACGGCGAGGCGGGGCCGGTGACCTGGCGGGCACTGGTGGGGTGAGCCGGCCGGGGCGCGGACGCGCTTCCCCTGCCCGGGGGTCCGCCCCCCGCCCCCGCTACTCCTCTCCCGCCCGTCCCGCCAGCCGCTCGTACCGCTGGCGGGCGGCCTGGGGGGTGCCGAGGCCGAGGCCGAAGGCGATCTCCTGCCAGGTCATGCCGCGGCCGCGGGCCATGCGGATGAGGCCGGTCTCCAGTTCGTCCAGGTCGGCGCGGGCGCTGGGGACGAGGGTGAGGGCGGCGGTGACGTCGGCCTGGTCGACCTCCGGCTCGTCGCCCTCGGGCAGGGCGGTGCCGCTGAGCAGGTAGGAGACGAGGCGGACGGCCTCGTGCGGGCCGATCATCGAGGGGTGCACCTGGCGGCGCCGCTGCTCGTCGGTGGCGGCGTGCCGCTCGGCGATCCGGAAGAGCGAGGCGTGCACGCGGTGGGTGCGCGCCCGCTCGGGGGCGGGGGCGGTGAAGGGCGCGTCGGCGTTGGCGTCGGGGGAGGGCTGCTGGGCGCCCGGCTCGGTCGTCATGGCACCAGCGTGCGAGGCGCACACTCCGTTGTCAACGACATATGTTGAACGGAGTGTTCAACACCACCCGTCCGGCCCTGTCACCAGCGCATCCGGACGTCCTCCGCCCATCCCAGCACCTGGTGGACGGCGACTTCTTCGCCCGTGTCCGTGCGGACGGTGCCGTTCCAGTGGCCGAAGCACTGGTCGGTGTGGTTCGACAGCGGCCCCGCGTCGGTCCGGGTGACCCGGTCGTGGACCGGGGTGAAGGTGAGGTCGACCTGGTCGGAGCCGGGGGTGCGCACCCGCCAGGGGGCGAGCGGTTCCGCCAGGTCGTAGGACCAGGTCAGCTCCTCCCCGAGCTTGGAGAGCCGGCCGTTGACGCAGAGCGCGTTCTCGGTGGCCCCGGTGCCCTCCGTCCACCGCCCGCCGAACTGGAGCCCCACCGTCCGCCCGCCGGTACGCCCCGAGCCCGCGCCCCAGTTCCAGTGCGCCACCCGGGGCCAGCGCCCGCGCCCGTGGTCCAGCACCGCCCAGGAGTCGCCGGGCGCGAAGGGGAGTTCGCGCCGCCCGATCCGGACGTGGCCGTGGGCCGGGAGCGCCGTCTGCTTCGAGGTGTACTGGAAGCGGTCCGGCCCCCAGGGCACCACCACGGACAGGGTCTCGTGGCCCTCGGGCAGCCCCGCGTACACGTCCACCTCCACCTGTTCCCCGGTGCCGGGGGCCAGGCAGCGGGCGGTCAGCCGGGTGCCTGCGCCCTCGCGCCGGATGCCGATGCGGACCTGGTCGCGCACCGGGCGGGCCGGGCCGACGGTGAGGTCATGGCCGCCGAAGGGGCCGGGGGCGCCCGCGACACCCTCGGGCAGCGGGGTGCCGGGCCCGCCCGGCCGCAGCGCGGTCCGCTCGATCTCCCGCCCGCCCGCGCCGAGTTCGAGGACGTACACGGCGTCCAGCCGCAGGAAGTCCAGGTCGCTGACGGTCAGCGCCACCAGGTGGGTGGGGGTGGTGACGCACCAGTACTCCCAGCGCTTGGTCCGCCCCCACCCGCGCAGGTTGGCCCGGTGCACCGGCCGCCGCGACCAGCCGACCGCCTCCGGCGCCAACGTGCCGTCGGAGCGGCACAGGTCGACAGGTCCGTGGGTGAGTTCGCGTTCGTGGGTCGTCATGGGGCGCAGGGTACGGGCCGGGGGCGGGCTGAGAGGCTGAAGGGGTCCGCTGAGCAGGGGAGTTGCCGTATGACGGAATGGGTCGACCGGGTCGACGAGCATGACCGGGTGATCGGCGTGGTGGAACGCGGCGAGGCCGTCCGCAACGGCTGGCCCCACCGCATCGCGGTCACCGTCTGTCACCGGGCCGACGGCCGCTACCTCGTCCACCGCCGCCCCGCCCACGCCACCCGCTTCCCCGGCCTCCACAACTGGCTGGTCGGGGGCGCGGTCGCCGCCGGTGAGAGCTACGCGGCGGGGGCCGCCCGCGAGCTGGCCGAGGAACTGGGCGTGCGCGCCCGCCCCGTCCCCCTCTTCACCTTCTTCTGCGACGGCGCGATCGCCCCGTACTGGCTCGCCCTCCACGAGGCCCGCACGGACGGCCCGCTGCGCCCGGACCCCGGGGAGATGGCCGGGATCCGCTGGTGCACGGCGGCGGAGATCGACGCGCTGATCACGGCGGGAAGGTTCGTCCCGGACGGCGCCGAGGCGTGGGAGCGGGCGCGGAAGGGCGGCCACCTGCCCGGGGCGTGATCCCCGCCGCCCGCCCTCTCGCGGAAAAAATCATCTCTTCCCCAATCCAACCGGCCCCCCGCTCCGAAGAGAGAGGTGAGGGGTTCCGGCCGGGCCCCTCTTCTCGGCGGGCGTGGTGAAGGAGAGCGTGGCATGGGGCGGGAGCGGCGGCGGATCGCGGTGGTGGGGGCGGGGATCGCCGGGCTGACGGCGGCGTACGTGCTGCGGGGGACGGACGACGTCACCGTGTACGAGGCGGACGAGCGGCTGGGGGGCCACGCGCACACGCACGAGCTGACCGGGGCGGACGGGGTGGTGCGGTCGGTCGACTCCGGGTTCATCGTGCACAACGAGCGGACCTACCCGCACCTGCTGCGGCTCTTCGCCGAACTGGGCGTGGAGACCCAGGAGTCCGAGATGAGCATGTCGGTGCGGTGCGAGGGGTGCGGCCTGGAGTACGCGGGCGCGCTCGGGCCGCGCGGGCTCTTCGCGCAGCCGAGGAACGTGGCCGACCTGCGGTTCGTCCGGATGCTGACGGCGGTCACGGCCTTCCACCGGCGGGCGCGGGCGCTGCTGGCGGACGGGGGCGAGGCGGGGCCGACGCTCGGGGAGTTCCTGGACCGGCACGGGTTCTCGCCGTACTTCGTGCAGCACTTCGCGATCCCGCTCGTCTCGGCGGTCTGGTCGTGCGCGCCGGGGACGGCGCTGGAGTACCCGGCGCGCTACCTGTTCCGGTTCCTGGAGCACCACGGGATGCTCTCGGTGAGCGGGTCGCCGGTCTGGCGGACGGTGACCGGCGGCTCCCGTGCGTACGTGGACGTGCTCGCCAAGCAGCTCCCGGACGTGCGGACCTCCGCCCCCGTCCGGCGCGTGGTGCGCACCGCCTCCGCCGTGCACGTCACCTCCGCGACCGGCGACGGGTCCACCTCGACCGAGGTCTACGACGCGGCGGTGATCGCGGTCCACCCCGGGCAGGCGCTGGCGGTGCTCGCCGACGCGAGCGCCGACGAGCGGCGGGTGCTGGGCGCCTTCCCGTACTCGGCCAACCCGGCCGTGCTGCACACCGACACCTCGCTCCTGCCGAAGGCGCCCGGCGCCCGCGCCTCCTGGAACTACCTGCTGCCCGAGTGCGGCCGGGTCGTGCCGCGCGGCGCGGGCGCCGGGGGCCACGTCCGGGTCAGCTACGACATGAACCGCCTCCAGCGCCTCGACGCGCCCGAGCGGTACGTGGTGACCCTCGGCGACGAGGGCCGCGTCGACCCGGACACGGTCCTGGCCCGGATGGCGTACGAACACCCCGTCTACACCCCGGAGTCGGTGGCCGCGCAGAAGGAGCTGCCCACCCTCGGCGGCGAGCGGACCGTCTACGCCGGCGCCTACCACGGCTGGGGGTTCCACGAGGACGGCTGCCGCTCCGGGGTCCTGGCCGCCGAACGGCTCGGGGTGACCTGGTGACCCCGGCGCCGTCCGCCCCGGCGCTGTACCGCTGCGAGATCCGGCACGTCCGCACCGGCCCGCGCCGGTACGCCTTCGGGCAGCGCACCTACCTGTGGCTGGTCGACCTCGACCACATACCCGTGCTGCCCCGCGCCCTGCGCCCGCTGGCCCGCTTCGACGCCCGCGACCACTTCGCGGGCACGGCCGCGCCCGGCGAGGCCCCCGGCCCCGCCCTCCGCGCCGGCCTCGACCGCTACCTCGCCGCCCACGGCATCGACCTCGCCGGCGGCCGCGTCCTGATGCTGGCCCACGCCCGCGTCCTCGGCCACGTCTTCAACCCCCTGACCCTGTACTGGTGCCACGGCCCCGCCACCGCCACCGCCACCGACGGCGACAGCGGCACCGACAGCGGCGGCACCGGTGACCTGCGGTGCGTCGTCGCCGAGGTCCACAACACCTACGGCGAACGCCACTGCTACCTGCTGCGCCCCGAGGCCGCCGACGGCCGGGCCGAGACGCCCAAGGAGTTCTACGTCTCGCCCTTCTTCACCGTCGACGGCACCTACCGCATGCGGCTCCCCGAACCCGGCGCCCGCCTCGACCTCGCCGTCCACCTCGACCGCGAGGGCGTACGCCGGTTCACCGCGACCGTGCGCGGCACGCGCGGGCCCGCCACGGCGCGCGCCCTGCTGCGGGCCGCCGCCCGCCGCCCCTTCTCGACCCTCGCCGTCTCCCTCGGCATCCGCCTCCACGGCATCCGGCTGTGGGCGCGCGGCCTGCCGGTCGTCCCCCGTCCCCGCCACCGCCCCCAGGAGGGCCTGGAATGAACGTGTCCGCCCCGACGCCCGACGCCCCGCCCGGGGGCGACCAGGTCGACGCCGCCCGCTGGCCCGGCGTCGCCATCGTGCCGCGCTGCTCCCCGCCCCGCGCCCTGCTGGGCCGGCTGCTGCTGACCCGCGCCCTGGACCGGCTGCCGCTGCACGTGGCGTGGGGCGAGGGGCCCGAGGGGCGGCGGCTCGGCAAGGGCGGGCCGTGGCTGCGGGTGCGCGACACCGACGCCTTCGTCCGCCGGATCGCGGTGGGCGGGCTGATCGGCTTCGGCGAGTCGTACATGGCGCGGGAGTGGGACGCCGAGGACCTGCCCGCCGTCCTCGGGGTGCTGGCCCAGCACCTCACCCAGCTGGTGCCCGCGCCGCTGCACCGGGTGCGGCGGCTCTGGGACCTGCGCCGCCCGGCCTCCGAGCGCAACACCGTCGAGGCGGCGCGCGACAACATCCAGCACCACTACGACCTCTCCAACGACCTGTTCGCCCTCTTCCTGGACGAGACGCTCACCTACTCCGGCGCCGTCTTCCGCTCCCTGCCCGCCACCTTCGACACCCTGCCCGCCGCCCAGCACCGCAAGATCGACCGGCTCCTCGACCTGGTCCAGGCAGGCCCCGGCACCCGCCTGCTGGAGATCGGCACCGGCTGGGGCGAACTGGCCCTGCGCGCCGCCGCCCGGGGCGCCCACGTCACCACCGTCACCCTCTCCGCCGAACAGCGCGACCTCGCCCTGACCCGGGTCGCCCACGCCGGCTACGCCGACCGCGTCGACGTCCGGCTCTGCGACTACCGCGACGTGAGCGGGAGTTACGACGCGATCGTCAGCGTCGAGATGATCGAGGCGGTCGGCGCCGAGTTCTGGCCGGAGTACTTCGCCGTCCTGGACCGGCGCCTGGCGCCCGGCGGCCGGGTCGCCCTCCAGGCCATCACCATGCCGCACGAGCGGATGCGGGCCACCCGCTCCTCGTACACCTGGATCCAGAAGTACATCTTCCCCGGCGGGATGATCCCCTCCCTGCGCGCCGTCGACGACCTCACCCGCACCGGCACCACCCTGCGCCTGGTCCGCAGCGACCGCTACGGCCCGCACTACGCCGAGACGCTGCGCCTGTGGCGGGCGAGGTTCGCCGAGCGGGCGGACCAGGTCGACGCGCTCGGCTTCGACGCCGTGTTCCGCCGCATGTGGGACTTCTACCTCGCCTACTCCGAGGCCGGGTTCGCCACCGGCTACCTCGACGTCCAGCAGATCCTGCTCAAGCGCGAGGACGCCGCCGTCCCCGCACCCCGTACCGAAGGGAGCCCCGCGTGAAAGGCGCCGCCCAGCGCATGACCGAGCCGCTGGAGGAGATCACCGGCGGGCCCGTGCCGTTCCGGCTCCGCGCCTGGGACGGCAGCGAGTCCGGCCCCGCCGACCCCTCGGGCACCCTGCCGGTGGTCGTCGTCCGCCACCGGCGCGCCCTGCGCCGCCTGCTCTGGTCGCCCGGCGAACTGGGCCTGGCCCAGGCGTACATCAGCGGCGACCTGGACGTCGACGGCGACCTCGGCCAGGCCCTGCGCGCCCTCTGGTCCGCCGCGCCCCGCGACCTGCCGGGCCCGCCCGGGCCCCGGCAGCTCCTGCGCGCCGTCCCCGCCGCCGTCTCCCTCGGCGCGCTCGGCCCGCGCCCGCCGGCCCCCGGCCGCCCGGCCCGCCTCTCCGGCGCCACCCACACCACCGCCCGCGACCGGGCCGCCATCAGCCACCACTACGACCTCTCCAACGACTTCTACCGCCTCCTCCTCGACCCGGCGATGGCCTACTCCTGCGCCTACTTCACCCGCCCGCCCGGCACCGGCGGCTACGGACTGGCCCAGGCCCAGTTCGACAAGCTGGAGCTGGTCTGCCGCAAGGTGGGGCTGCGCCCCGGGGCCCGCCTGCTCGACATCGGCTGCGGCTGGGGCTCGCTGACCCTGCACGCCGCCCGCCACCACGGCGCCCGCGTCACCGCCGTCACCCTCGCCCGCGAGCAGCGCGACCACGTCGAGGCACGCGTCAAGGAGGAGGGCCTCGACGACCTGGTGGAGGTCCGCCTCAGCCACTACCGCGACCTGGAGCCCGGCGAGGCGTACGACGCGGTGACCACCATCGAGATGGGCGAGCACGTCGGCGACGCCGAGTACCCCGCCTTCACCCGCCTGATCCACGACCGGCTGCGCCCCGGCGGCCGGGCCCTCGTCCAGCAGATGTCACGCGGCGCCCACGCCCCCGGCGGCGGCGCCTTCATCGAGACGTACATCGCCCCCGACATGCACATGCGCCCCCTCGGCGAGACCACCGGTCTCCTGGAGGGCGCGGGCCTGGAGGTCCGCCACACCGAGTCGCTGCGCGAGCACTACGTCCGGACCGTCGACGCCTGGGCCGACACCCTGGAGGAGCGCTGGGACGAGGCGGTCGCCCTGGTCGGCGAGGTCACCGCCCGCGTCTGGCGGCTCTACCTCGCCGGGGGCTCCCTCGCCTTCGACCAGCGCCGCATGGGCGTCGACCAGATCCTCGCCGTCCGGCCCGGCCGCGACGGGAGCAGCGGTATGCCCGCGACCCCGGCCGCCTGGTACGACGGCCTCGGGGAGGCGGCCCGATGACCGACTGGGGCGGCCTCGCCCTCAACCTCGCCGTCGCGGCCGGCGCCGCCCTCGCCGTCATGCTGGTGACCTTCGCCCTCGCCCTGCGCAAGGGCGTCCACCGCATCGTCGACGTCGCCTGGGGCGCCGCCTTCGCCGCCGTCGCCCTCACCTCGTACGCCTTCTCCCGCACCCGCCCCGACCCCGGCGACACCACCCTCGCCCTCCTCGCCACCGCCCTGACCTGCGCCTGGGGCCTGCGCCTCGCCGTCCACATCGGGCGTCGCGGCCGGGGCCACGGCGAGGACCCGCGATACGCCAGGATGCTGGCCAAGGCGCCGGGAAGCCCCGCCGCCTACGCCTTCCGCAAGGTGTATCTCCTCCAGGGCGCCCTGGTCTGGCTGGTCTCCCTCCCCGTCCAGGCCGCGATGTACGTCCGTGAACCGGTCGGCGTCCTCGCGGTCTGCGGGGCCGTGCTGTGGGCGGTCGGGGTGGCCTTCGAGGCGATCGGGGACCGGCAACTGGCCCGTTTCAAGGCCGACCCCGCCAACAAGGGGAAGATCATGGACCGGGGCCTGTGGTCCTGGACCCGCCACCCCAACTACTTCGGCGACTTCCTTGTCTGGTGGGGCCTCTTCCTCCTGGTCTGCGCGGCCCCGCCGGTCGCCGCCGCCACCCTCGTCTCCCCCCTCGTCATGTCCGCCCTCCTCATCTTCGGCAGCGGCAAGGCCCTGCTGGAGCGGCACATGGCCGAACGCCCCGGCTACGCCGCCTACCGCGCCCGGACCAGCGGCTTCTTCCCGCTGCCGCCCGGGAAGCGGTAGGCGGCACCCGTCACTTCCCCCGCCGCGCGTACAGCCCGATCACCGACAGGGCCGCCCACCCGACCGACACCGCCAGCACCTTCGGCCGGTAGGGCCGGTCCAGCGTCGGCCCCAGCAACAGCGCGTCCCCCAGATCGGAGGCGATCCGCACGGCGGTCGCGGTACGCAGCGCCGGCCCCTCGGGCGCCGTCGCCATGGCGATCCCCACGGCGAGGTCCCGCCACACCAGCGGCCGGAGACAGATCTCCGTGTCCCGGGGAACGTCCCCGTCCGCCGTGGCCAGCCCCGAGGGCTTGGCCAGCAGTCCCGGGCGAACGGTCACCAGGGCCCCGTAGACGGCGGTGGCGGCGCCTACGGCGCGGAGCAGGGGGGTGTGCATGGGGGCCTCCTGTTGGGGGTGAGGGATGGGGGGTACTGGGAGCTTCGGGCCGCGGGGGCGGAGTGGATGCGGCCCCGGCCGTTTCACCCGCGCGGGACGCTCGTTCACGGAGCGGCGAACCCCGACGAACGGAGCCCTGATGGCCGGCATCGAGTACGAGGCCAAGGCACTCGACATCGACCCCGTGAAGACCGCCCGGCTCATCACCGAGGCGGGCGGCATCCGGCGCTCCGGTCCCCGGCTCATGCGCCGCTACGTGTACGACACCCTCCCGGCCACGCCGAACCGCTGGGTGCGGCTGCGGGACACCGGCGCCGGTACGACCCTGTGCGTCAAGCAGATCGCCACGGACGCCGTGGACGGCACCCACGAGACCGAGGTCACCGTCGACTCGTTCGAGGAAGCCTCCCAACTCCTCGGCCTGATCGGCCTCACGCCGCGCGGCTACCAGGAGAACCGGCGGACCTCGTACACCCTCGGCCCGGCGCGGCTGGAGATCGACGCATGGCCCCGCATTCCTCCCTACCTGGAGATCGAGGCGGACGACGCGGACCAGGTCTGGGAGACCGCCGCCGCCCTCGGCATCGACCGCGACCGGTTGACATCGGTCAACACGACCAAGGTCTACGCCCTGTACGGCATCGACCTCGATGCCATCGCGGACCTCCGCTTCCCCTGAACCCTGTACGGCAGCCCGCCTCCAGGGGAACGGCAGCGGTGACCGGGGCTCAGCCCGCCCCCCGCCCCCGCCGCAGCAGTACCGGCCGCAGTCGGCTGTACCCCCGGACCGACACCGGTCGCAGCACCTTCAGGGTGTAGGAGGTGTCGCCCGCCAGTTCCCCGGCCAGTTCCGTGTTGACCAGGACCGTTTCGGGGCGGGCGACGGCGGTGAGGCGGGCGGCGATGTTGACGGCGGAGCCGTAGACGTCGCCGAAGCGGCTGAGGACGGGGCCGTGGGCGAGGCCGGTGCGCAGGCGGGGGAGGTCCGGTTCGGCCTCGGCGCGGGCGGTGAGTTCGAGGGCGATGTCGGCGGCCGAGGCGGCGGACTCGCAGACGTACAGGACTTCGTCGCCGATGGTTTTGACGACCCGGCCGCGTCCCTCGGCGACCACGTCGCCGGTGAGGGTCTCGAAGCGGTCGAGGACGCGGCCGAGGGCGGTGCTGTCCAGGCCGCGGGTCATCCGGGTGTAGCCGACCATGTCGGTGAAGCCGACGGCCCGTTCGCGGACGTCCCCGCTCTGGCGCGCCTCCCCGTGCCCGCCGGGCGCGGCGGCCCCGGCCAGGGCGCGCCCGGCGTAGGCGGCGAGGTGGCGGCGCCAGACGTGGCGTTGCAGCAGTTCCATCTCCGGGAGGAGGACGGCGGCGTGTTCCAGCAGGGCCGCGCCGTCCACCGGGCGGGCGGGGTCGCGGCCCGCCCAGGTCCACAGGGCGTGGATCTGCCATTCGGCGAGGCGGGAGAGGTGGTGGCCCAGGGCGCGGGCCATCATCGTCTCGCTCTCCTCGGTGATGAGCCCGGCCGCGATGAGCCGTTCGCCGGCGCGCAGTGCCTCGGCGTCCGCGTCGGTGAAGACCCGCGCGTCGTCGTCGACGGCGGCGAAGCCGAGGGCCCGCCAGATCTGCCGGGTGCGTTCGGGCCCGACCCCGGCCCGTTCGGCGATCTCCTGCCGCGTGTAGGCCCGGCCGCCGCCGAGCAGCAGCTCCTCGACGGCGGGGTGCGGCTCCCCGGCCCGCGCCTTGTCCCCGTCCCCGTCCCCGTTTCCGGCCCCCGCCCCGGCGCTCATGTGGTGTGCACGATGAGCACGTCGACCGGTGCCTTGCGGGCGATGTCGGCCGGTACGGAGCCCAGCAGCCGCCCGGCCAGGGAGCGCAGGCCCCGGTTGCCGACGACCAGCAGATCGGCCGCGCACTCCCGCGCGGCCCGGGCCAGCGCGGCCACCGGTTCGTCCTCCACCGCCAGGGAGCGCACCCGTTCCGCGCCCTGCGCGCGGGCCCGGTCGCGGGCGGTCTGCAGGGTGTCCTCGGCCGGGGCCGACCCCACGACCTGGTACGCCTCGGCCCCCAGCTGGTCCTGGGCGCGGACCAGTTCGGGCCCGCGCATCGGTACGTACGCGCAGACCACGACGAGTTCGGCCCCGCAGACGGCGGCGAGCCGCGCGGCCCCCTCGACCGCCGCGAAAGACGACTCGGAACCGTCCGTGCCGACCATGACGGTCTGATAGGCGGTCATGTCAACTCCCCTCCCGATGCGCGTACTTACTCGTGCGTAAAATAAGTGTCGCGAGGCGGGCGGGCAAGGGGGCGGGCGGCCCCGGCTCGGTGGCGCGCTGCGAACGGGTGAATCCGTCGGGACTTCGCGACTTCGCGAGGAGGCCGGGAACTGTGCACTCGTTCACACCCGGACCGTGCCGGGGTGCGCAGACACCTCCGCCGCCCTCTGGTTCGCTGACGTGAGGGCCCCGGTCCAGGGCATCAGTACGGGGAGGTGCCCGGCCGGGGCCCGTGGCCCGAGGGGGAGCGATGGACGAGGAAACGATTCGCGGGCGTTTGAGGAGCCGTGCCGCCGGCGCGGGGAGCGGCTGCCTGCTGGGCGGCGCGACCCTGATCGTGACCCCGGTCGCCTTCGCCGGCTTCGTGCTGATGTCCGCCTGGCTGAACACCACCGTGGTCCCCGGCCTGCCCGGCCGCACCTCCGCACTGCCCTCCGCCCTGCTCCTGCTCCCGCTGCTCGCCCTGCTGACGGCGTACGGCCACCAGTTCGCCAGGGCGTCGGCCCGTCGCCGGACGGGCGGCCCGGTCGCGCTCCCGGCGCTCTACCGCACGCTGGCGGTGACCGGGGTTTTCCTGGCCGCCGGGCTGGTGCTGACGGTGCTGCTCGGCGCGCTGCTCGGCCTGGTGGGGCATGACGCGGACGCCGGTCTCGGCGCCGCCGGGATCGCCACCCTCGGGATGTTCTTCCTGGCGGGCCGCGCCCTGGTCCGTGAACCGCGTCGCCTCGCGGCTGTCTCCCTCGCCCTTCGCCGTACGGGCCCCGTCCCGGAACCGGCGCCGGGCTCGCGGCCGCGACCGGGCCAGATCTGGTTCGCGTACGTGCCCTTCGAGGAGGGGCACGACGGCAAGGACCGGCCGTGTCTGGTGCTGCGGTGCGGGCCCCGGGCGGCCGAGGTGCTGAAGATCACCAGCCAGGACAAGAGCCGGTTCCCGCGCCAGTACCGGGCGTTGCGGCTGCCCGGGGAGGACGGGCGGCAGAGCTGGCTGCAGCTGGAGGGGCCGCGCCGGATCGGCTACGACGCGTTCCGGCGCCCGGTGGGCGTCAGTCCGGGCGACACCTGGGACGAGGTCTCCCGCCGGCACGGGGTGGCCGGGGCCGGCCGCTGAACGCGTTCCCGGTCCCGGCGTGCCCGGCGGCCGGGCCCTCAGGTCATCAGGACCCGGGAGGTCTCCCGCGCCCCGGCCGCCCGTCTGGGCAGGTGGAGTTCGGGAGCCCCGGCCGCCAGCAGGTCGTCCGCCTTGAACAGGGCGGCCTTGATGTCGGGCGATCTGGTGGCGCTGCACAGGACCTCGGCCGCCTCCTTGAGCGCCCGCCGGTTGGGTGCGGTGTCGTGTTCGAACTGCGCTATACGGGCTTCGGCGTACCGGGACAGCAGGACGCGCAGGTGCTGGGCGGTGAGCGGGGCCATGGAGGTGCCTTCCTCGGGTCTTCGGGCCGGATGGTCTCGCAGACACATCTGTCCCGGAACGCGCTCTCCATGCTCACCCGGGGTGAGTGGGGCATGCCCCTCGGTGGCCGGATTCCGCCCGTGGCCGCTACTGCTTCCCGGTGCCCACCGGGTCGATGATGACCTCGTCCGAGGTGGAGCTGTCGGAGACGGGCACGTTGATCTTGGTCGGGATCCTCTTGGAGTGGGTCTCCTCGGGCGGGGTGATCTCCAGCAGGGTGATGTCGACGCCGGAGCCGCCGGAGTGGTTGGCCGGGTAGTGGAGGGTGGCGCGGGTCGACTCGCCGGTCTTGAGGACGACGCTCGGGGTGGCGAGGTCGCTGCGGTTGGCGTTGATGCTGCCCGGGCCGCTGTCGGCCTTGAGGTCGACGCCCGGGAACCCCTTGAGGTAGCAGGCGTCCCCGGTGTTCTTGAAGGCGATGTGGATGGTGCCCTCGCCCATGCCGTGGGCGCCGGAGATGTCGAGGTTCGCCGTCTTGCAGGGCCCGGTGTTGATCTGCCCGCCGCCGCTGCCCTCGGGCGCGTCCGAGGCGGTGTCGCCGCCGGACGCCGCCGCCGTCTCCTCGACCGTCTCCTTGCCGGCGCCGCCGTCGTCCCCGGCCGGGGAGGAGGCCGCGGGGGCGGCGTCGTCGGTGCTCGCGGCGGTGTCGTCGCCCTGGCAGGCGGTGAGGGTGAGGCCCGTGACGAGGGCCAGCGTGGCGAGGGTGATCTTCTGAGCGCGCATCGGTCGTCCTTGCGGTCGTGATGTCTGCTCGCCGTGAGCGAGCCTTGCTGATCACGTAGACCTGCGCTGCGGGGCGAGCCGTTCCGGTCCGCCTTTCCTTCATACGTGACTGTTACACGTAAACGATTCCTGTTACGGGGCGGGGGCGGCGTGTCGCGGGACGCGGGGGCCGGCGCCGTGGGCGGTCCTCAGGCGGCCATCGCCCGTTCGCCCTGGTCCCGGACGGTGCTGCGGTACGGGGCCGCCGACCCGGCCAGCAGGTCGTCCGCGCGGTGCAGCGCGGCCTCGGCCGTGGACGTGCCCGTGGTGACGCAGAGGGTGTAGGTGGCGTCCTCCAGGGCCCTGCGGGTGGCCTCGCCCTCGTTCTCGAAGTGGGCGATGCGGGCCTGGGCGTAGCGGGCCAGCAGCGTACGAAGGCGCTGAGGATGCGGAGTGATCATGGGAGGACGGCCCCTTTCCTGTGCGGATGATGTACGTGTGTCCCGTGGCCGCCCACTCATGCGTGAACGGATTCACGAGCGTGTCGGGGGAGGCGTGAAAGCGGCGACAGCGAGAATCCGGGAGGTATGACCTTCCCCCTTGACCCGTCCGCTCGCGGCGGCCCGGACGGCGACGTGCTGCGCAGGGCGGCGGCCGAGCGCTTCGCCCGCTGGGTGGACCACGGCCACCCCGCCGGCCTGCCGCTCCCGGGCGCCGGCCGGACCCGGCGACGCCTGCGGGTCCTGCACGACCTCGCCCTCGCCGACCTCTCCCTCGCCCGGCTCGCCGAGGGGCACGCCGACGCCCTCGCGATCCTGTCCGAACTCGGTGCCCCGCCCGCGGGCCCCGGTGAGCGCTGGGCCGTCTGGGCCGCCCAGCCGCCCGGAGCCGTCCTCACCGCGCGGCAGGGCCCGGGGGACGACTGGCTGCTCGACGGTGTGAAGCCCTACTGCTCGGGTGCGCACAGCTGCACCCACGCCCTGGTGACCGCCGACACCGACGCGGGTCGCAGGCTGTTCGCGGTGGCCACCGGCGGGCCCGGGTACACCCCGGTGGCCGGGACCTGGCAGGCCGTGGGCATGGCGGGCAGCGACTCGCCGGACGTGCGGTTCGCCCAGGTGCCGGCCCGGCCGGTCGGCGACGTGGACGCCTACCTGCGCCGTCCCGGCTTCTGGCACGGCGGCATCGGGGTGGCCGCCTGCTGGCTCGGCGGGGCGCAGGGCGTCGCCGACGCCCTGCGGGCGAAGGCGGGCCGTAAGGAACCGGACGCGCTGCTCGCCGCCCATCTCGGGGCGGTGGACGTCGCGCTCCACGGAGCCGTGTGCGCGCTGGCGGCGGCGGCCGACGCCGTCGACCGGGACCCACGGGACCGTGAGGGCCGGGCCGAGGTGCGTGCGTCGCGCGTGCGCGCGCTGGTGGCCGACGTCTGCGCCCGGGTGCTGGACGAGGTCGGCAGGGCCCTGGGCGCCGGACCGCTGTGCCACGACATGGAGCACGCCCAGCGGGTGGCGGACCTGACGGTGTACATCCGCCAGCACCACGCCGAGCGTGACCTCGCGGCCCTCGGCGCCCACCTCGCCGGGGCGAAGAGCGACCCGGAGAGCGCCCTGTGAGTGCGCCCGGACCGGACCGGGAGCCGGCCGCGTCGGAAGCGGCCCGCGCGATCGAGGCCGCCGGGACCGACGAGCGGGAGTGGGCCGCGTGGCCAGCGCCGGGCGAGTGGCCGGAACCGGCCCTCCCCGAGGGCCCGGTGCTGGTGCTGGCCGCCCATCCCGACGACGAGGTCCTGGGGTTCGGCGGGACGGCCGCGCGGCTGGCCGCCGAACGGCGCGAGGTGCACGTGCTGACGGCGACCGACGGGGAGGCGTCCCACCCGGGCAGCAGGGTGCTGCCGCCCGAGGCGCTCGCCCGCGCCCGCCGCCGGGAACTTGCCGAGGCGCTGGACGCGCTCGGCGTGGACCGCCGGACCCGTCACCGGCTCGCGCTGGCCGACACCCGTGTCGGCGCCCACGAGACGGTGCTGGCCCGTACGGTGGCCGAGCTGTTGCGCTCCACCGGGGCCGGACTGTGCGTGGCGCCGTGGCGCGGTGATCTGCACGCCGACCACGAGGCGGTCGGCCGGGCCGCGCGCACCGCCGCCGCCTCGGTGGGCGTCCCGCTGTGGCAGTACCCGGTGTGGATGTGGCACTGGGCCGTGCCCGAGGACGCCCGGGTGCCGTGGACCCGCTGTCACCGCCTGCCGCTGTCCGCGGCGCAGCGGGCGCGCAAGCGGGCGGCGGTGCGCCGCTTCCGCACCCAGACCGCGCCGCTGCCCGACCATCCGGCCGTCATCCTCCCGCCGGAGGAACTCGCCCATCACCAGCGTGACTTCGAGACCGTCATCGTGGAAACGGACCTGTCGTGAACGACTCCACCCCCGAGTCCTACTTCACCGGGATGTACGCGGACGCGCCCGACCCGTGGCGGCTCGCCGACCGCTGGTACGAGCACCGCAAGTACACCCTCACGCTCGCCTCGCTCCCCCGGCGCCGCTACCGGCGGGCCTTCGAACCGGGCTGCTCGGTCGGGGTGCTGACCCGGATGCTCGCCGGACGGTGCGAGGAGGTGGTGGCCGCCGACCGGGTCGCCACCGCCGTCGAGGAGGCCGCCGCGCGCACCGCGGACCTCCCGCACGTGCGGGTCAGGCGGATGGCGGTGCCCGAGGAGTGGCCGGAGGGCGGCTTCGACCTCGTGGTCCTCTCCGAGCTGCTCTACTACTTCGACGACGAGCGGCTGGACCGGCTCCTGGCGAACACCGTCCGCTCGCTGGAGCCCGGCGGCACGCTTGTGACCGTGCACTGGGACCACGAGGTGCCCGAGCACCGGCTGACCGGTTCCCAGCTCACGCCCGTGCTGGAAGCGCGTGCCGGGCTGGTGCCCGGGCCCGGTTTCCGTGACCCCGACTTCGTCCTTGGGACGTTCACCCGCCCGTTCGCGGACGGGTCCCTGCCGCCCACCCCCGCCGAGGCCGAGGGGCTGGTGTGAGCGGCGCCGTCAGCTCCCTGGTGATCGCCGTGCCCGCGCACGACGAGGCGGCGTCGCTGCCCGCCGCGCTCCGGTCGATCCGCCGCGCACTGGCCTTTGACGGGCTGCCGGGGGTGCGGGAGACGCACCTGGTGGTGGCCGCCGACGCGTGTGAGGACGCCACGGCGGCCGTCGCCGCGCGGCACGGTGCCCGCGTGGTGGAGGTCGCCCACGGCAAGGCCGGGGCCGCCCGTGCCGCCGCCGTCGAGCACGCCCTGCGGCTCTGCCGCGCCCCGGCAGAGGAGACCTGGATCGTCACCACCGACGCCGACTGCGTCGTACGGCCCTCCTGGCTCGCCCGGCAGCTGGAGGCCGCCGGGCAGGGCTGGGACTGCGTGCTCGGCACCATCCGCATCGCCCCGCTCCCGCCCGTGCCGGCGGCGCTGCGCGTCCGGCACGACGCCCATTACTTCGCCGACCGGGCGGGGCCGGGCTGGGTGCACCCGCACGTCCACGGCGCCAACCTCGGAGTCCGCGCCGACGCCTACCGTGCCGCGGGCGGATTTCCCCCCGTGGCCTGCGGGGAGGACCGGGCCCTGGTGGAGGCCCTGCCCGGCACGGCGCGGGTGCTCCGCACCGACGCGTGCCCGGTGCTGACCTCGGGCCGCACCACGCCCCGGGCCCCGGGTGGCTTCGGCGTGTTCCTGCGCGACCTGGCAGGCCACGACGGGCGGATGCGCGGGGTGGGGCCCGGGACGGGGCACGTCTGAGGGGCCGGGGTGGGCGGGTTCACAGATCCGTGGTTGAGCCTTGGGGGCCGACGTATGCCACGGTGTGAAGCGGGCACGGAAGTGTGAGCCAGGTCAGGAAGCGGCCGGAGGCGAAGGAGAGCTATACGGCGGCGGACCGGGCGTACGGTGCCGCGCGCAGGACGGTGGCGCACATGGCGGCAGTGGGTTTTCTCAAGAGGACGGGACGTGCGGGGGCGGCGGTGTTCCGGCACCCGGGCCATGAGCGCAACCTCGTCCTGCTGGTGCTCAAGAGCGCGCTGGCGGCCACGGTCTCCTGGTGGCTGGCGAAGGAGGTCCTGGGCTTCGAGTCGCCGGCCTTCGCCCCGTTCTCGGCGCTCCTGGCCGTCAACACGACCGTGGACACCTCGATCCGCCAGGCACTCCGCTACACCGCGGCCGTCACGGTGGGCGTCACCGTGCAGGCCGTGGCCGGGTTCCTGCTGGGAACCGGACTCTCCGTCTTCCTGGTGGTTGCCTTGGTGGCCCTGGCCATCGGGCAGTGGAAGGGGCTCGGTGAGCAGAGCGCGCAGGTCCCCACCGCCGCGTTCTTCGCCTTCTCGGCCTTCACCTCCGCCTCCACCACGCTCACCCGGGCCACCATGCTCGGGGAGATCGTGGCGCTGGTCCTCGTCGGCTGCGGGATCGGCCTGGTGGTCAACGTCTGTCTGGCACCGCCGCTGCGCTACCGCAGCGCCGAACAGGGCCTGCGCTCCTTCGCCTGCGAGATCCGCGGCCTGCTCCGGGCCGTGGCCGAGGGGCTGGAGGCCGGGGAGTACGCTCCGGAGCGGACGCGGGAGTGGCGGGCCGGCGGCGAGCGGGCCCACCGGGCGGCCGTGCAGGCGCGGGCGGCGCTGGAGACGGGGGACGCGAGCCTGCGCCGCAACCCCCGCCGGCTGCTTCCCTCGCACCGGCGGATCACCGGATTCCACCGCTACCGCCAGGTCCTCAGTGCGATGGACCGGGTCGTCTACCAGCTCAACTCCCTGATCCGCAGCCTCGAACAGTGGCGCGAGACGGAGAACACCTACTCCTCCGCCCCGCTGCTCACCGCCTACAGCGTCTACCTGGCCGCGCTGGCCGACGCCGTCGACGTCCTCACCGAGCTCGACCTCGACCGCATCCCGGAACGCACCACGCGCCTGCGCGAGGCCGACGAGGTGGCGGAGCGCGCGTTGGAAGAGGTGCTCGGCCAGGCGGACCGCCAGGAGCTCCCGCTCACCGACCCGCACCGCCCCTTCGGCGTCCTGGTGGTGGAGGCGACCCGCCTCCTGGAGGAACTGCGCTACGTGGCCGACGCGTTGGACGCGGCCGAACAGCAGGGCGTCGCCGAGCGCGAGCGGGAATCCCTGGCGGCCTGACCGCCCCTCACCAGTCGGTCACCTCGTGGAGCCTGCCGCAGCCCAGCATCGGGCAGCGCACGTACCGGGGAGCGTCCGGGGGCTCCGGCCGGGGCTGGTCCGGCTCCGGGGTGCCCGGCGGGTCGGGCCGGTCGTCGTCGGGGGATGGGTTCGGCGTGGTCACGGTGTCTCCTCGGTCGGGATGGGGGGCCGTCCGGCCGCCGCCGTCACGCGGGCGGCCGGACGGAGCTTGCGGGGATGAGCAGGGGCCGGGCGGTGAGCTGATACCAGGCCGGGCCCTCGCGGGCGGTGAAGCGGTACGGGTAGCCGGCGGCCAGGCGGTCGGCGGCCTCCTCGGCGTAGTCCGGGTCGGCGGCCCAGAAGCGGAGTTGGGCCGGAGCGTGCTCGGCGGTACGGGGCGTGGGGCGCAGTGCCTGCGCGGGCAGGCGGGTCGTGTGCGGATCGGGGTCGAGGGCGTCGGCGAGGCGGTGGGCCTGGCGGCGCAGCCACCGCAGGGCGAGGCGGCGGGTCGGGGCGACGACCCCGCCGAGGAACACGGAGGAGGCGGCCGCACCCCCGTGGACCTCGGCGAGGTACTCGACGCCCGTCGCCGGGCAGGCTCCGGGCGCGGTCATAGGGCGCGCCGGAGCCAGCGGCGCAGGCGGTTCTCCTCGGCGATGCGGGCCCGCAGGCGCCGCAACTGCGGGGAGTCCTCCGCCGGTTCGGCGGGCTCGTCCGGTCCGCCGGGGGGTTCGTCGGGCGGGGCCGGCGTGTTCACCGGGGCTCCGGGGCCACGCAATCGGCCGAGTCCTGGTGCCGTCTGAGCAGGACGCGGCAGTCGGTCGCCCTGCTCCAGTCCCGCTCGGCGTTGGCCTCCGCCTCGCCCTGCCGGAACTCCTCGCAGGAGTCGCAGTCGACGCGGGCGCTTGCCGGGTCCCCGTCCGGGGCAACGTTCAATCCGGGCATGCCTGTTCCTCTCTGTAGCCATTTCGCTACCGGGAGCACTCAGGCTGACCTAGAGTCAAAGCGCGATCAACGTGACAGTTGAGCACGGAAGGTTGGTGATGCCTCCTTGAATCGCAAGGAGCTGAACCCGGAAAGCAGTCCCCAGGCGGCTTACGGCGCGCGTTTGCGCGAGCTGAGAGAGGGACTGGGCTGGACACAGCAGATGATGGCCGACAAAGTCGAATATGCCAGTTCGCATATGTCGGCCGTGGAAACTGGTCGGAAGCTTCCGACCTTGCGTCTCTCCCGCCGACTAGACCGAGTTTTCGGCACGTCTGGCTCGGAAGAGTCCTTCGAGCGCAAGTGGCGAGAGATGAAGCAGGGGAGCTTGCTCGAAGGCTTCCCGCAGTTCATCGGCTACGAGGGGCGCGCGGCAGAGGTCCGGTTGTACGAGGTGGGCGTCATGCCCGGTCTGCTGCAAACGCAGGAGTACGCCGAGGCCCTGGCGCAGAGCGCGGTGAAACGAGGTGCGATCACCGCTGAACAGGCCGACGAGCGGGTCAGCTTGATCGCTGAACGCCAGACGGTTCTCCAGCGGCAACCTCCGCCGCTCGTCTTCGTGGTTCTGGATGAGGGATGCCTCCGTCGGCCCGTCGGGAGCCCGAAGGTCATGGACGCACAGTTGGCGCATTTGGTCGAGTTCGCCGACCTGCACAACACCGTGCTTCAGGTGGCGACTTTCGACATGGGTGTTCGCCGACCCTTCAACCTGCCGATAACCTTGCTCACGATGCCGGATCGTTCGCTGATGTCATATGCCGAATCGGCTCAGCAAGGGCATCTGGAGCGGGAAAGTACGTCAGTACTGCCTCTGCTGACGGCCTACCATCAGCTACAGGCCGAGGCTCCGTCCCAGGCGGCGTCTGTGGCCATGATCAACCAGTTACGAAAGGGCACCCCGTGACGACCGAATCCCCCCGCTGGTTCAAGTCCTCCTACAGCGACAACGGCGGCCAGTGCGTAGAGGTCGCCACGAACCTCGTCGCCTCGCGCGGCACCGTCCCTGTTCGTGACTCCAAGGTCGTGAGTGGACCGGTGCTCAGCGTCCCGGCCGCCGCGTTCTCCTCCTTCGTGGCGGGCGTCAAGGCGGGCGAGTTCCGCTCGGCCTGACCCAGGCGAACAGCGTCAAGGAAGCCCCGTCCACCTCCCGTCGCGGGAGCGGTGGCGGGGCTCCTTGCTGTCCCGGCCACGACGCGGAGGCGCTCTCGCGCGGGGCGAGGCGGCGCCTTACGCTCGGCTGACGAACAGCCGTCTGCGAAGGGGTACTTCCATGGCGTCCACGTCCCCGTCCCCGCGTTGGTTCACGTCCACGTACAGCAACAACGGCGGCAACTGCGTGGAGGTGGCCACCAACCTGGCCGCCGCGCACGGCACCGTCCCTGTCCGTGACTCCAAGGCGCCGGGCGGCCCGGTCCTCGAACTCCACGCCGCCGCGTTCTCCTCCTTCGTGGCGGGCGTCAAGGCGGGCGGGTTCCGTTCGGCCTGATCCGGTGGGCCGGCCTTTAGAGTCGCTCGCATGCTGCGACTCGGTATCCCGGTCATCGGTGTCACGGACCTCCCCAGGGCGGTGACCTTCTGGACGGAAGCCCTGGATCTGGTGGCCGCCGAGGAGTGGCGGTCCGAGACCTGGCGGACGCTCCATCACGCCGACGGCTCGGGTCGCGCCCTGGCCCTGATGCTCAGCGATTCCCCGCCCGAGCCACGTCCCCGCCTCCACCTCGACCTCTTCACGGACTCGGCCGAGGAGCAGCGGGCGGAGGTGGACCGCCTGACCGCGCTCGGAGCCCGGCCCGTCGACTGGCAGCTGTACCCGCCCCGGCCCGACTTCGTGGTCCTGTCCGACCCGGACGGCAACCTCTTCTGCGTGGTCGACCTGAGCAACGCGCCGAGCGGCGGCGGACCGGTGTCCTGACAGCACGCGCGGCCCGGGGCGCCCCGCCGGAGCTCGCCGGCCTCCGGTCCACCTCGTCCAGGGTCATCTCCGTCCACCGAGCCCGGACGAAGCCTTTCCGGCCGACTCTGATCAGGAGGTCCCGCAGCGTGTTCGGGTACAGCACGCACGCGTCGTAGAGCACGACAAAGGTCATGTCAGAGCAGTCCCAGCTCCTGGTCCAGCTCCATCAGGTCGTCGGCTGCTCCCTTGCGTGCAGAGTCGTCCTCCCGGATGTACTGGTGCAGATCGGCGAAGCGGATGCGGCGGTGGCGGCCCACGAGCCTGAAGGGGATCTCGCCGGATTCGAGGAGTCCGATCAGGTAGGGGCGGGAGACGTTCAGCATGTCGGCGGCCTGCTGGGTGGTCAGCTCGGCGTCGACCGGCATGACCTGCACGCCCTGTCCGTTGGCCAGGGCGGCCAGCATCGAGGCGAACATCTCCGCCACAGGCCGTGGCAGGACGAGCGCCTCGTCGTCGGCGCCGGTTTCCAGGCGTACCTGGATGTCGTCGTCGCTCCCGGCTGTCCTTGAGAGGTAGTCGTTGATCCGCCGCAGTGCGCGCTGGGCGTCGCCCGCGTCCACCACGCCTGGTTCGAGCTTTTTCCCGGTTGCGTTCCCCATGGCGCCTCCACCGTTGCATTCGAGTTGTTCGCAACAAGTGAAATAAGCGCAACCCGGCTGCGGCAACTGTGCCCGATCGGGCGAAGCCGGGTCGTCAGGTGCGTGTGCGGGTGACGTCGCTACAACCTCGCCCCCCTCAAGCCGGTCAAACTGACCACAACCGCCCGCAGGCGCTCGCCCCGGGCGGAGTTCGACACAGGGGGTACCCCATGCGTGTCCGTCCACTGCTCGCTCTCACCGCCGCCGGGGCGGCGCTCGTCGCCGTCGCCCCGCAGGCCGGGGCCGCCACCGTCCAGGCGGCCCCGCTCCCCACCTGCCGCCCCTCCGCCGTGGAGGTCGGGGCCAGGGCGGACGCCCGGGACAAGACCGTCGTCCGGATCACCGTGACCAACCGGGGGCGCCACACCTGCGCCGTCGACCGCCTGCCCACCGTCACCTTCGGGAACCTGGACGGGGCGGCCCAGCACGTTCCGCCGGGGGAGAGCGGGCCGTACCGGCTGGTGACGGGGCAGGAGGCGTACGCGACCGTGCGGACCGTCGGGACGCCCGGGGACGAGACCCGGCGGGTCGGCGGCGTGACCGTGGCGGCGGACCCCTCGCACCACGGACGGACCTTCTCCGCGCGGGAGTTGGGGGCCGGCCGGTACGTCGAGGTGTGGGAGCCGGTGAGCTCCTGGTGGAAGGGGTCGGCGCGGGCGGCCGACGAGGCCGTGGGGGTCGGGCGCGGGTAAAAATCCGTGGTCGGCGGGGGCGTGGTGCGCATAGCGTTCCGGGTATGGAACTGCTTTCCGTGAACGTCGGCGTGCCCCGTCCCAACCCCTGGAAGGGCGTGACGACCACGGGGATCGACAAGCGTCCCGTGGCGGGTCCGGTGGCGGTGTCCGCGCCGGGGCCCAAGGGGGACGGACAGGTCGGGCTGGCGGGCGACCGGGTCTACGACGTGCGCCACCACGGCGGCACCGACCAGGCCGTCTACGCGTACGCCCGCGAGGACCTCGACCGCTGGGAAGGGGTGCTCGGACGCCCCCTGGCCGGCGGCGCCTTCGGCGAGAACCTCACGACGCGCGGCCTCGACGTCAACGGTGCCCTGATCGGCGAACGCTGGCGGATCGGGGCGGACGTGGTGCTGGAGGTGGCGGTACCCCGGGTGCCGTGCGGGACGTTCCAGGGGTGGCTGGAGCGGGCGGGGTGGATCAAGGAGTTCACCGTGGCCGCCGAGCCGGGGGCGTACCTGCGGGTGGTGGCGGAGGGGGAGATCCGCGCCGGGGACCGGGTGGAGATCGTCCACCGGCCCGGCCACGAGGTGACGGTGGCCCTCGCCTTCCGGGCCCTGACCCGCGAACCGGAGCTGCTGCCCCTCCTGGCGCCGGCCGACGCGCTGCCCGAGGAGGCACGCGAGACGGTCCGGCGCAGGACCGCGACGGACACCCCCGCGAGGACGGAGGGCGGACATGGCTGACCCCACCTCCGGTGAATCCGGGCCGTACGCCCTCTTCGACGTCGCCGCCTACGCCGCCCGCGTCCGCGCCGGCGCCGGGGACCGGGGCGGCCACTACCTGCTCGGCGTGGACGGACCCGGCGCCTCCGGCAAGAGCACCCTCGCCGGACAGCTCGCCCGCCACCTCCCGCAGGCCCACATCGTCCACGTCGACGACTTCCACCTGCCCAGCGCCGACCGCACCCGGGCCGGCGCACCCGTCGGCCCCGGCTTCGACCTGCGCCGCCTGCGCGAACAGGTCCTCGCCCCGGCCGCACGCGGGGAGCCTCTGGCGTACGAGCGGTACGACTGGGGAAGCGACCGGCTCGGGGAGCGGGTCGAGGTCCCGGCCCGTACCCCGCTGATCGTCGAGGGCGTCTACAGCACCCACCTCGCCGCCCGCCCCTACTACCACCACCGCCTCTTCTGCCGCGCCGCCCGCGCACTGCGCCTCCGGCGCGGCCTGGAGCGCGACGGGGCGGCGGCCGAGCCGCTCTGGACGGGCGAGTGGATGCCCGCCGAGGACGACTACGTCGCGGCCGAGCGCCCCGACCTGGCGGCGGACACCGTGCTGAGCAGCGACCACGAGACGCCGGGGGACGACGGGCCGAGGTACTGGCACACCCGGCGGACGGCCCGCTGACCTACCGGGCCGCCCCCTCGATCACCACCCGCATCGCCGCCTCCACCCGGCCCGCGTCCACCGGCTCGTCCCGCAGCAGGGCCTGGAGGAAGAGGCCGTCCAGGGTCGCCGTGAGGGTGGCGACGGTGGCGGGGTCGGTGGTGAAGGGGGCGGCCAGCTCGGCGAGGACGGCGGTCCAGCGGGCGGCGGCCGGGCGCAGGGCCGGACGGCGGGCCGCCTGGAGGTACAGCTCGTACTCGGCCAGCGCCCGGGAGCGGTTCTCCTCCTGGCAGGCGGTGAGGTGGGCGGCGAGGTCGCCCAGGCCGTACCCCTCGGGGAGCAGGGCGGCGAGGTCGCGGGCGTAGGCGTCGGAGCTGTCGCGCAGGGCGGCGGTGAGGAGGTCGTCGACGGCCGGGTAGTGGTACGAGGCGACCGACTTGGGGACGCCCGCCTCGGCGGCGACGGCACGGTGGGTCACCCCCGCGACGCCGTCCCGCTCGATCACCCGGACCGTCGCGTCCAGCAGGCGGCGCCGGGTCTCCTCGCCGCGCGCCCGGCGGCCGTCCGCCACGGGTTCAGTGGGCACCGCCGGCCTCCAGGGCGACCACACCGGCGGCGACCAGGACCAGGCCGCCGTACTGGACGGGGGTCAGGCTGTCGCCGAGGAAGGCCGCGCCGATCAGGGCGACCAGGGCGACGCCGGCGGCGGCCCAGATGCCGTAGGCGACGCCGATGGCCATGCCGCGCTTGAGGACCAGGGCGAGCAGGGTGAAGGCGGTGACGTAGCCGACGACCACGACGACCGACGGGGCGATCTTCGAGAAGCCTTCGGAGAGCCGTAGCGAGATCGTCGCCGTGACCTCGGCGAGGATCGCGCACGCCAGCAGGACCCACGTCATCGTGATGCTCCGTTTCGTTGCAGCGGGAATCTTCCGGACGAACAACCTGGACGTTTGTCCAGTTATTCCGGCACGGAGAGGCCCACGACCGCACGGGTGCGGTCGTGGGCCGGGCGGAGGGTCAGCCGCAGCCGCCCCCGCACTGGCAGGAGCCGCCGGACTGGCACCCGCAGCCGCAGCTGGAGCCGCAGCCGCAGGCGCCCAGCAGGACGAGCCGGGGCAGGTCGCGGCGGTCGGCGGGGTGGACGCGCTGTTCCTGGGTGGTCTCGGGTGTGCGGGCCTGGGCCATGGCGTTCCCTTCACAGGTCGCGGGCGGACGGCGTACGCGGCCCGGCCGGCGCGGTGGCGGTCGATCGGCCGGGTACGCGTCCGCAGCTCGCGGACGGGCGGGCGGTGCGTACGGCTCGGAGCCGTACCGCCTCTCATTGGACGCCCCGACCGGCGGGCGCATCAACGGCGCACATGGGCGTGCGGGCAGGGGCGGTCGCACGCCGCTGCGCCCGCTCACACCACCGCACGTGACGGGCGGGACGGCCGGGGCACCGGGAGCGGACGTGACCGGCGGGACGACAGGAGGGGCGGGACGACAGGAGGGGCGGGATGCCCCACGGCACCCCGCCCCTCCTGTCGTGCGTGACCTGTGTCGTGCGTGACCTGTCCGGGCTACACGCCCTCGACCGGCACCCCCGGCGTCTGGATGCCGTCGGCGTGCTCGCCGGTGACCAGGTAGACGACGCGGTTGGCGACCGAGACGGCGTGGTCCGCGAACCGCTCGTAGTAGCGGCCGAGCAGCGTCACGTCGACCGCCGTCTCCACACCGTGCTTCCAGCGGTCGTCCATCAGGTGCTGGAAGAGCGTGCGGTGCAGCAGGTCCATCTCGTCGTCGTCGGTCTCCAGCTGGAGCGCCAGGTCGACGTCCTTGGTGATGATCACCTCGGCCGCCTTCGCCATCAGGCGCTGCGCCAGCTGCCCCATCTCCAGCAGCGTCGCGTGCAGGTCGCGGGGGACCGGCGACTCGGGGTAGCGCAGCCGCGCCTGCTTCGCCACGTGCTTCGCCAGATCGCCGGAGCGCTCCAGGTCGGCGCTCATCCTCAGGCTCGTCACGACGATCCGCAGATCGGTCGCGACGGGCTGCTGGCGGGCCAGCAGCGCGATGGCCCGCGCCTCCAGGTCGTGCTGGAGGTCGTCGATCTTCTGGTCCCCGGCGATCACGCTCTCCGCCAGATTCAGATCGGCGTCCAGTATCGCCGTCGTGGCACGTCCGATGGCCGAACCGACCAGCCGCGCCATCTCGACCAGGCTGTCCCCGATCGAGTCCAGTTCCTCGTGGTACGCGTCCCGCATGGGCTCCCTCTCTCCCGGTAACGGGGGGCTCTGGGCCCCACGCTCCCACGATGAGCGGTGTTCGCGACGACATCCGGCATCTCCGGTGAACCAGCTCCGTCGCCACGGTGAACTCTGGGCGACGAGTGGTGCGGGCCGCACTCCCGCCGCTGTGAGCGGGGGGTTCCGCGCGCATAACCTGGACACATGGACGTGAACACGGCAGTGGCCGCGGTGGCCGCGATCGCCGGGGTGTGCACCGGTGTCATCGCGATGCTGGCGTTCCGCTGGAGCGAACGCGAGCTGCGGCGGCCCACCCGCTCCTCCCTGCACAGCACCCCGGTGCTGCCGCCGGGCGTCGACACCGTCCTCTCCGCCCTCCGCTCCTCCGCCGTCGTCCTCGACGAGGGGGACGGCGTGGTCAAGGCCAGCTCCGCCGCGTACGCCCTCGGGCTGGTGCGGGGCGGCAAGCTGGCCGTCGAGCCGATGCTGAAGATGGCCCGCGACACCCGGCGCGACGGCGAGATACGCCAGGCCGAGCTGGACCTGCCGCGCCGCGGCGCCGGCCGGGGGGACGGGCTCGCCGTCTCCGCGCGGGTCGCCCCGCTCGGCTCCCGGCTGGTGCTGCTCCTGGTCGAGGACCTCACCGAGGCCCGCCGGATCGAGGCGGTCCGCCGCGACTTCGTCGCCAACGTCAGCCACGAGCTGAAGACCCCGGTCGGCGCCCTCTCCCTGCTCTCCGAGGCGGTCCGGGACGCGGCCGACGACCCGGAGGCGGTCGAGCGGTTCGCCGGACGGATGGAGATCGAGGCGACCCGGCTCACCAGCCTCGTCCAGGAGCTGATCGACCTCTCCCGGGTGCAGAACGACGACCCGATGGAGGACGCCGAGCCCGTCGACGTCGACGAGCTGATCGCCGAGGCGATGGACCGCAGCCGCCAGGCCGCCGCCCACAAGCAGATCACCATGAGCTGGGGCGGCGACATCGACCTCTTCGTCTGGGGCAGCCGGGGCGCCCTGGTCGGCGCTCTCGGCAACCTCGTCGAGAACGCCGTCAACTACTCCCCGCCCCGTACCCGCGTCGGCGTCGCCGCCCGCCGGGTCGCCGAGCCCGACGGCACCTACATCGACATCACCGTCACCGACCAGGGCATCGGCATATCCGAGAAGGACCGCGAGCGGATCTTCGAGCGGTTCTACCGCGTCGACCCCGCCCGCTCCCGCGCCACCGGCGGCACCGGCCTCGGCCTCGCCATCGTCAAACACGTCGCCGCCTCGCACGGCGGCGAGGTCACCGTCTGGAGCTCCGAGGGCCAGGGCTCGACCTTCACCCTCCGCCTCCCCGAGGCCGGCGCCACCCGCGACCGCCGTACGCGGCCGAAGACACGGCCCCGGCCCGCGACGGGCGGCCCGGACGCCTCCGGCGCGACCGCCGCCCGCACCACCGGCGACGTACCCGTACCGCTCACCGCCCCACCATCCGTTCTTCCTGCCCCGGAGGTCCTTCCGTGACCCGAGTGCTCGTCGTCGAGGATGAGGAATCCTTCAGCGACGCTCTGTCCTACATGCTCCGCAAGGAGGGCTTCGAGGTGGCCATCGCGGCCACCGGGCCCGAGGGGCTCGACGAGTTCGAGCGCAACGGCGCCGACCTGGTCCTGCTCGACCTGATGCTGCCCGGTCTCCCCGGCACCGAGGTCTGCCGCCAGCTGCGCGGCCGCTCCAACGTGCCGGTGATCATGGTCACCGCCAAGGACAGCGAGATCGACAAGGTCGTCGGCCTGGAGATAGGGGCCGACGACTACGTCACCAAGCCCTTCTCCTCGCGCGAGCTGGTCGCCCGTATCCGCGCCGTGCTGCGCCGCCGGGGCGAACCGGAGGAGGCCGTACCGCAGGCCCTGGAGGCCGGACCCGTGCGGATGGACGTCGACCGGCACGTGGTCACCGTCTCCGGTGGCAAGGTCGACCTGCCGCTCAAGGAGTTCGACCTGCTGGAGATGCTGCTGCGCAACGCCGGACGCGTGCTGACCCGGATGCAGCTCATCGACCGGGTCTGGGGCGCCGACTACGTGGGCGACACCAAGACCCTCGACGTCCATGTCAAGCGCCTGCGCGCCAAGATCGAGCCGGACCCGGGCGCCCCGCGCTACCTGGTCACCGTGCGCGGCCTCGGCTACAAGTTCGAGCCCTGACAGGGCCCGGCCCCCGCACGGGGGCCGGAACACGTGAGGAGGGCGGGACCCGCACCGGGTCCCGCCCTCCTCACGTACGTACGCGTCTCAGTGACCGGCGTGCGACGCCCCGTCGGCCGCCTCACCCTGCGCGCCCTCGGCACCCTCAGCGCCCTCGGTGGGGCCGCCCGTCTCGTCGGCCGGGGTCTCGGAGCCCTCACCGGGGCTCGCGGAGGTGTCGGGGGAGGGGCTGCCCGAGGCGGGGGCGCTCGGCATCTCGCTCGGGCCCCACTTCTCGAAGTAGCTGGTGGCCGGGACGACCAGGGTGTTCAGCTTCACGTCACCCGTGCGGCTGAACGTGAAGGTGATGGCCTGCGCGTTGCCGTCGAGGACGGCGGTGCGGCTGCTGGGCAGGACCGCCGAGGCGTTGTCCTCGCCGCCGACGATGAGGCGGCCGCCGGCCGGGATGGTGAGCTTGCCGTTGCCCTGCGCGGCGGTCAGCTCGGCCTTCTTGTTCACGCCGTCGACCACGACCGAGTCGAGGGTCTGGTCCTTGGTGCCGTTGTTGAAGATCGTGGCGGCGACGATCGCCGGACCGGTCGACTCGCGGTCGGGCTGGGTCACGACCACGGCGTTCTGGACCATGATGTCGCCGACCGTGGCCCGTGCGTTGTCCGGGTTGATCTGGTGGGTCTCGGCGTTGTTCCCTGCGGCGCACGAGGCGAGCGAGGCGATCGAGAACGCGATGGCGGCGGCGGCGAGGGCGCCGCGTCGAAGGCTGCTGCTCACGGTGCGGGCAACTCCTTGAACGAGGACGGAACGAGGGCGGTACGGGACAAGGGGCGCATCGGGACCCTCCCGGTCAAGCGTGATCAGGTTACCGAGCCGTCGCCACCGGGATTCACCCGACCCGCCTCCACCCGGACCAGGGACACCCCGGGCGGCCCTACGTCCCCCCGTCGGGAGGGCGCCCGCGCAGCGACCGGCGTACGCCCCGGGCCCTGGCAATGCGGAAATGCGCGGGGGGCTCCGGTGAGGGGGATTCCCGGGTTTTTCGGTAAGGAATGCATGGGCGCCGGGGAAAAGGATCAGAGTCCCGCCGCTTCTCGCCCCGCGCCGCGCCGTGTGATCACCCCGTGATCGCGCCGTGATCCCGCCCGGCGTTTCCCCGGCGCCCCCGAGCCGGCCCCTCCGGGGGCCCCGGACGCGCCCGCGTGATCAATTCCGGCAATGCCGGGAAGTGTGACGCGGTCCCTCGAACGCGGGAGCCGTACAGGGGGTCACCGTACCGGACAAAACAGGACATAAAGCCCTTCCTTTACGGCTTCAACTACCTGTAACGTACGCGTTTCCCTTTCCCCGGAGAGCTGCCCCGACCTGCGAATACCTCGTTCCGCAGGCCCTTCGCAGCACGTTCGCGTTGTTGTTGTCAAGCCCCGAGATATGGCCTGACCTGCGAAAACGCCATTCAAGGGCCCCGATTCTCGTGTTACCCTTGATAGCCACGGAAGGGGTACCTGTCACATGACGTTCAAGGTTGGCGACACCGTGGTCTATCCCCATCACGGGGCCGCGCTGATCGAGGCAATCGAAACTCGTCAGATCAAGGGTGTGGACAAGAACTACCTGGTTCTCAAGGTCGCGCAAGGCGACCTGACGGTGCGTGTGCCCGCGGACAACGCGGAGCTGGTCGGCGTGCGCGACGTAGTGGGCCAGGACGGTCTGGACCGGGTCTTCGAGGTGCTGCGAGCGCCGTATGCCGAGGAGCCGACCAACTGGTCCCGACGCTACAAGGCGAATCTGGAGAAGCTGGCGTCGGGCGATGTGATCCGCGTCGCCGAGGTCGTCCGCGACCTGTGGCGCCGGGAGCGCGAGCGCGGTCTGTCCGCCGGTGAGAAGCGCATGCTGGCGAAGGCTCGCCAGATCCTGGTCAGCGAGCTGGCGCTGGCCGAGAACACCAACGAGGACAAGGCCGAGGCCCTCCTCGACGAGGTGCTCGCCTCCTGACACCCCGCTCCTCGCGGAGCGGCGTGGCGTGAAGCGCGCACGTCCATCTGCCGTATCGCCCGTTGATCTTCTTCACCGGGCGATTCGGCATGTCCGGACGGAGAAGCGGGCTGCGCCGAGAGGGAGCCACGAAAGAGGGGCACGCCTGCCGGTGTGCCCCTCTGGCGTACCGGGATACTGATCGTCGCGTGCCGCGTGCGGTGTGGTGTCGCGTCTGCGGTCGGAAGGCCCCCGGCGTGTCGCTGCTGGACGTGCCGGGTCCCCGGTGAACGGCTCGACCGGAAGTCACGGAAGGGTCCGGTCCAGACGTCGCGCCCGGCACGTTGGTGGCCATACCCAGGACGCCCGAGCGTACAAACCTGAACGGAACCGATGACTGACGAAACCCAGGCGCCCCGCACGGCGGTGGTGATCCCGGCGGCCGGCCGCGGCGTGCGGCTCGGCCCCGGCACCCCGAAAGCCCTGCGTACGCTGCACGGAACCCCCATGCTCGTCCACGCCGTCCGGGCCATGGCCGCCTCGCGCGCCGTGTCCCTGGTCGTGGTGGTCGCCCCGTCCGACGGCGTCGCCGAGGTGCGCGCCATGGTCGACGACCACCTCCACCCCACCGAGGCGCCCTCCTTCGCGCCCGCGCGGGCCGGGGGCGGCGACGAGACCGACATCGTGGTGGTGGCCGGCGGCGAGACCCGGCAGGAGTCGGTACGGCGCGGGCTCGACGCGCTGCCCGCCGACGTGACGACCGTCCTGGTGCACGACGCGGCGCGGCCGCTGGTGCCGGTCGACATCGTCGACGGCGTCGTGGCGGCGGTGCGGGGCGGGGCCCCGGCCGTCGTGCCCGGGCTGCCGCTCAGCGACACCGTCAAGGAGGTCGGGGCGCTCGCCGAAGGCGCCACCGGACCCGGTGAACCCGTGGTGGCGACGCCCGAGCGGGCGCGGCTGCGGGCGGTGCAGACGCCGCAGGGGTTCGACCGCGAGGCGCTCGACCGGGCGCACCGGCAGGGCCCCGTGCAGGGGGAGGGCGCCACCGACGACGCCGGGCTCTGCGAGCGGCTGGGGCTCCCGGTCGTGGTCGTGCCCGGACACGAAGAGGCGTTCAAGGTGACACGGCCGCTCGATCTCGTGCTGGCCGAGGCGGTACTGGCGCGCAGGAGGGCCAACGATGGGTACTGAGACGGGGCCGCAGGGCCAGGCCGGGTTCACGATGCCGCTGGTCGGGATCGGGACCGACGTGCACGCCTTCGAGCGGGGGCGCCAGCTGTGGTGCGCGGGGCTGCACTGGGAGGGGGAGGAGTTCGGGCTCGCCGGGCACTCCGACGGGGACGTGGCCGCGCACGCGGCGTGCGACGCGCTCTTCTCGGCCGCCGGCCTCGGGGATCTGGGGGCGCACTTCGGGACCTCCCGGCCCGAGTGGGCCGGGGCGTCCGGGGTCGCGCTCCTCGGTGAGGCCGCGCGGATCGTGCGGGCCGAGGGGTTCCACGTCGGGAACGTGGCGGTGCAGGTCGTTGGGCTGCGGCCCAAGGTCGGGAAGCGGCGGGATGAGGCTGTGGCTGCCTTGTCCGGCGCTGTCGGGGCGCCTGTGTCCGTGTCCGGGACCACGACGGACGGGCTGGGGCTCACCGGGCGGGGTGAGGGGTTGGCGGCGATCGCCACCGCCCTGGTGTACCGGGTGGGCTGACCTCAAGCGCCGGCCGGGCTCTTTGGCCTCAAGCGCCGGCCCGGCTGGTCTTGGCCTCAAGCGCCGGCCGGGCTGGGGTGGCCTCAAGCGCCGGCCGGGCTGGGGTGGCCTCAAACGCCGGCCGGGCTGGTTTGGGGGTGCGGTGGGATCGACCGTGCCGGTCACCGATGGCCTCAAACGCCGGCCGGGCTGAGAAGTGGCCTCAAACGCCGGCCGGGCTGAGAAGTGGCCTCAAACGCCGGCCGGGCTGGGAGGGGGCGGCTGGGCTGATGGGGAGTGGGGCGGTTGTGGCCGGGTTGGTTCTGGTCAGCGGAGGTCTCCCTGCCAGTCCCAGCGGGAGGGGGTGGTGGGGCGGGGTTGGTAGAGGGAGCGGCCTTCGGGGCCGTGGGTGCTGAGGGCGGTGGGGAGGGCGGCGCCTTCGGGGCGGGCTTCCGGGGGGACGGTGGTGATGTCCAGGAGGAGGCCGTCGAGGGGGCCGCCCACGAGTTCGGCGTAGTGGTGGCCCGGGAGGGGGCCGGCTTCGGGGGCGGTGGGGTCGTGGCCGTAGACGCGGCCGCGGAGGAGTCGTTCGTCGTCGCTGTCCATGGGAGCAGGGTGGCAGGGGGGTCCGACAGGGCGGAGGGGGTGCTTCCGGAAGAGGGGGGCCCGCTTCTGCACATCAGTTGCACGTACGCTGGCGGGGCAGGTTCGTGTGGCTGATGAGGGGCTGGTGGCAGGCGGGATGGCTGTGGTGGCCGGAGTGGAAGCGGGCGTCCGGGAGCGGGCCGAGGAGGCCGGGCGGGACGCGTATGTGGTGCGGACCGCGTCGGAGGCCGATGTTCCGGGTGCGCGGGCCGTGATGCTCGACACGGTCTACCGGGATCTGCGCTCCGGGTACGTGCCCCGCTGGCACGCCGACATCATCGACCCGGCCGCCGCCTACCTGGAGCCCGAACGGTGCACGCTGCTCGTCGTCGAGCGGGACGGGGAGATCGTCGCGACCGGCGCCGTCCGCGACCGGGGCCCGGCCGCGCCGCCCAACCCGCAGTGGGTCGCCGACCGCTTCCCCTCGGGCAGTACCGCGCAGCTCTGCCGGATCTACGTACGCCCCGAGCACCGGCGCCACGGGCTGGCCCGGCGGCTGGTGCGGGAGCTGTGCGACTTCGTGGTGCGGGCCGGCGGGTACGAGCGGGTCTATCTGCACACCGACCCGTCGGTGCCCGGCGCCGAGGCGTTCTGGCGGGCCACCGCCGAGGAGGTCTGCGACGAGCGGGCGCTGCCCGGGGGCGGGCAGGGGATCGTGCACTTCGAGGTGGCGGTGGCGGGGCTGGCGCAGCCGGCCGCCACGCCCGCCTGAGCCGGAACATCCGTATCCCGCTTTCTTATGACAATCGTTTTCATATAAGGTCGCGCCCATGTCGTCCCAGCCGTCCCAGCCGTCCCAGCCGTCGAAGTACTCCGTCCGCCGCCGTCCCCTGCTCGCGCTCGGGGCCGCCGCGCTGCTCGTTCCCGTCGCCGCCTGCGGCGGCTCGACCGACGGGGGCGCGTCCGGCGGGGGTGACCAGCGGCTGCGCGCCGTCATGGCGTTCCCGCCCGCGCAGGCCATGTCGCCGTACGGGGACGACGCGGTGACCCTCAGCCGCCTCTCGGTCGTCGAGGGGCTGACCCGGATCGACGAGGAGGGCGCGGCCAAGCCCGCGCTCGCCACCAAGTGGCAGCGGGACGGCGCGAAGGGCTGGGAGTTCACCCTGCGCGACGCCCGGTTCCAGGACGGCGACGCGGTCGACGCCGAGGCGGTCGTCCGGTCGCTGGCCGCCGCGCAGGACGCCTCGCCCAAGCCGCGGGTCCTCAGCGAGGTGAGGCTCACGGCGGAGGCGGCGGGGAAGCGGACCGTCCGGATCACCACCGACGAGGCCGACCCGCTGCTGCCCCAGCGCCTCGCCAACCCCTCGCTCGCGATCCTGTCCCAGGCGGCCTACGCGAAGGGGGAGAAGGGCGGCAAGGTGAACCCGGCCGGGCACGCGACCGGGCCGTACACGCTGACCGAGGTCAACGGCGCCGTTTCCGCGAAGCTGGACCGGAACGACACCTACTGGGGCCGGAAGGCGAAGGCGCCCGGTGTCGACGTGAAGTTCGTCGCCGACGGGACCGCGCGGGCCAACGCGCTGCGGACCGGGACGGCCGACATCGCCGAGTACGTGCCGGTCGCGCAGACCTCGCTGCTGGACGAGAAGCAGATCCACGAGGTGCCGACCGCGCGCACCAACACGCTGTACCTGAACACGGAGAACGGGGTCTTCGCCGACCCGGCCCTACGGGCCGCCGCCCGGTCGGCGATCGACTCGAAGGCGCTGGTCGACGGGGTCTACGAGGGGCGCGCCGACACCGCGCGGGGGCTGCTCGGGCCCGGGGTGCCGTGGGCCGCCGACGCGCGCAAGGAGCCCGAGGGCCGGGCGAAGGCGGCGAGCAAGGCCGAGGTGGCGAAGACGAAGGAGATCGTGCTCGCCACGTACACCAACCGGCCCGAGCTGCCCGAGGTCGCCTCCGCCGTCCAGCAGCAGCTTCAGGCGCGCGGGTTCACCGTCAAGCAGTACGTGCGGGACTACGCGCAGATGGAGGCGGACGCGCTGGCGGGGAAGTACGACGCCTTCATCCAGGCCCGGAACACCCTGCTCGACACCGCCGACCCGGTCTCCTACCTCGGCTCCGACTTCACCTGCGAGGGCAGCTTCAACATCGCTCAGCTCTGCGACAAGGGTGTGGACGAGGCCGTGGCCAAGGCGGCCGGGGCGGACGGGCAGGACGCGCGGCACGCCGCCGAGATGGCGGCCGAGGCGAAGATCCTCGGCGCCGACGCCGCCGTGCCGCTGGTCCACGAGCGGTTCGTGCAGGGCTTCGACTCCGGGAAGGTCGACGGGGTCGCCCTCGACCCGATGGAGCGCCGCCTGATCACCGCCGACACCCGGCTGCGCTGACCGGCCCGCCGCCGCGACCACGACCGCCACCGACGTGAAGCATCTCGCCGGGCGAGCCCTCACCCTGCTCGCCGTCCTCGCCCTGATCGGCCTGCTGCCCTGGCTGACCACGACCGACCCGGCGCTGACGATCCTGCACGCCCGCTACAGCGACCGGCAGCCCACCCCCGAGGTCCTCGACGCCATCCGCGCCGAGACCGGCCTCGACGGCGGACCCGCGCACGTGCTCGGCGGCTGGGCCGGCGGGCTGCTCCACGGCGACCTGGGCACCTCCTGGGTCTCCGGGCAGCCGGTCGGCCCGGACGTCACGGCCGCGCTCACCACCTCGCTCTCGCTGATGGGCGTCTCGCTCGCCGTCGCCCTGCTGCTCGCCCTGGCCCTCAGCGCCCGCACCCTGCGCCGGGGCGCCCGCCGGGAGGCCACCACCACCCGGGCCGGGGTCCTCGCCGCCGTCCTCGCCGCGCTCCCCGAATTCCTGCTCGCCGCCGTGCTGGCCACGGTCCTCGCCGTCCACCTCGGCTGGTTCCCTGCGCTCGGCTGGGGCACCCCGGCCCAGGCGGTACTGCCCGCCCTCGCCATGGGCGTGCCCGCCGGGGCCCTGCTCGGCCGCCTCCTCGACGACGCCCTCCCGGCCGCCTTCGCCGAACCCTGGGCCAAGGCCGCCACCGCCGCCGGGCTGCCGCCGCGCCGCATCGCCCGGCACGCCCTGCGCCGCACGCTGCCGGGGCTGCTGCCGCAGGGCGGGCTGGTGGTGGTCGGGCTGACCGGCAGCGCGGTCGCCGTCGAGACGCTCTTCGCCGTGCCCGGCCTCGGCTCCACCGCGCTGGCCGGCGCCCTCGCCCAGGACCTGCCCGTCCTCCAGGCCGCCGTGCTGATGCTGCTGCTGACGGGGCTGGCCGCCGCCCTCGCCGTACGGCTGCTGAGCCGGGTGCTGCTCGGCCCGGCCCTGACCGACCGGGCGCTGCCCGCACTGGTCGCGCCCCGGCTGCCCGCGCGCAAGGGGGTCGCGGCGGGGGCGGTCGTGCTGGCCGTGGTCTTCTGCGCCGTGCTCGTCGCGGGGCTGCTGCGCGACCCGCTGCACGTGGACGCCGCCGCCCGGCTGCTGCCGCCCTCGGCCGCGCACCCCTTCGGCACCGACGCGCTCGGCCGCGACGTGCTGGCCCGGCTGGGCCACGGGGCCGCCCGTACCGTGCTGCTGGCCTTCGCGGTCGCCGCCGCCGCGCTGCTGCTCGGGCTGGCCGTCGGGTTCCTGCGCGCGGGCGCCCTCACCGAGACCGTCAACGCGCTCCCCGCCGTCCTCGCCGGGCTCCTCACCGCCGCCGTCGCCGGACCCGGACCCTGGGGCGCGGCCGCCGCCGTCGCCGCCGTGGCCTGGGCACCGCTCGCCGCCCACACCGAGGCCCTGTACGTCCAGGAGCGGGCCGCGCCCCACCTCGCCGCCGCCCGCTCGCTCGGCGCCGGCCGCGCCCACCTGCTCCGCCGCCACCTGCTCCCCGCCGTGCTGCCCCCGGTCACCCGCCACGCCCTGCTCCGCGTCCCCGCCCTCGCCCTGGCCCTCGCCGCCCTCGGCTTCCTCGGCCTCGGCACCCAGCCGCCCGCCCCCGAGTGGGGCCGGATGCTCTCCGAGAACATGCCGTACGTGGAACGCGCCCCCTGGGCCGTGCTGGCCCCCGCCGCCGCCCTCGCCGTCCTCGGCGCCCTGGCCGTCCTGCTGGCCGCCGCCGTCCGCGGCCGCACCGGCGCCGACACCGCCACGGCCACCGCCCCGACCGCCCCCGCCGCCCGCGAGGCCGCCGCATGAGCACCGGCACCGGCCTGCGCCCGGCCACCTCCAGCCTCCGCGAGATCACCGGGCTGCCGCCCTACCTGCGGCTGCTCGCCGGGACCCAGTTCGCCTTCAACACCGGCTTCTACGCCGTGCTGCCCTACCTCGCCGGCCACCTCGGCGACGGCCTCGGCATGGCGGGGTGGCTGGTCGGGCTAATGCTGGGGCTGCGCACCTTCAGCCAGCAGGGGCTGTTCGTCGTCGGCGGCGCCCTCACCGACCGGTACGGGCCCCGGCCCGTCGTCCTCGCCGGATGCCTGCTGCGGATCGCCGGCTTCGCCTGGCTCGCCCTGGCCGGCTCCACCGCCACCGTCGTCGCCGCCGTGGTGCTGACCGGCTTCGCCGCCGCCCTGTTCTCCCCGGCCGTCGAGTCCGAGACCGCCCGCGAGGCCGTCCGCCGCGAACAGGCCGACGGCACCGCCCGCGCCCGCACCCTCGCCGTCTTCTCCGCCGCCGGGCAGGCCGGGGCCTTCCTCGGGCCGCTGCTCGGCTCGCTGCTGCTGGCCGCCGGCGGTGAGTGGGGGTTCCGGGCCGCCTGCGCGGCGGGCGTCGCCGTCTTCGTCGCGGTCCTCGCCGGGCACGCCGTGCTGATGCCGCGCCGGGCCGCCGTCCACCGCGAGCGCCCGCGCGGCGGCGTTCGCCACCTCGCCCGCAACCCCCGCTTCCTCGTCCTCTGCCTCACCTACAGCACCTGGCTCCTCGCCTACAACCAGCTCTACCTGGCCCTGCCCGCCGAGGTGGAGCGGGCCACCGGCTCCCAGGCCGCCCTCGGCTGGCTCTTCGCCCTCTCCTCCCTGCTGGTGGTCACCGCCCAGATCCCGCTGACCCGGCACGCCGCCGTCCGCCTCGCCCCGCGCACCGCGCTGGCCGGCGGGCTCGCCCTGGTCGCCGCCGGGTTCGCCCTGGTGCCCGTCACCCCGGGCGGGCCCGGCGGGCTGCTCCCCGGCGCGGTCCTGGTCACCCTGCTGACCTGCGGGCAGATGCTGCTGGTCCCGGCCGCCCGGGGGCTCGTACCGGATCTGGTGGACGGGCGGCATTTGGGGCTGGCCACCGGGGCGCTCTCCTCGGTGTCGGGGCTCGCGGTGCTCGGCGGGAGCGCGGCGAGCGGGCTGCTGCTCCAGGCGCCCGCGCCGGTGCTGTGGGGCGCGCTGGCCGCCGTACCGCTGGCGGGGGCGGTGGCGGCGCGGCTGCTGCCGTCCGGGCGGGGCGGCGGTGAGGCGGGGCGCGCTGCGGGGTAGGGGTGAGCAAAGAACCGTAGGCACCATCCGCATCAGGAGGCATTCCCGCGATGAGTGACACCGCGCAGCTCAGCGACGCCCTCAAGCAGAAGCTGGACACCCCCGTCTTCATCACCGTCGCCACCATCCAGCCCGACGGCAGCCCGCAGCTGTCCCCGGTCTGGGTGAAGCGGGACGGGAACGACGTGCTCTTCTCCACCACCGTCGACCGGCGCAAGACCAAGAACCTGCGCCGCGACCCGCGCGTCACCGTGCAGGTCCAGCCGTTCGACGAGCCCTACACCTACGCCGAGATCCGCGGCCGGGCCACCGTCACCGAGGAGGGCGGCCAGGAGCTGATCGACGAGCTGTCCCGGAAGTACACCGGCAAGTCCTACGCCGAGTTCAACCCGGCCTCCGGCCAGGACGCCGCCCGCGTCGTCGTGCGCGTCACCCCGGACAAGGTCGTCGGCCGCCTCTGAGCCGCCCGTACCCCGCTCCCTTCGGTCACGAAGTGGACGACCTTCGCGCACGGGGGGCGGGGCACTGCCCGGGGCCTACTACCCTGGGAGACGTGACTATTCGGCTGTACGACACCAGCGCCCGGCAGATCCGTGACTTCGCCCCCCTGACGCCGGGCTGTGTCTCGATCTACCTCTGCGGCGCCACCGTGCAGTCGGCACCGCACATCGGGCACATCCGCTCGGGGCTCAACTTCGACATCCTGCGCCGCTGGTTCGCCTACCGCGGCTACGACGTGACCTTCATCCGGAACGTCACCGACATCGACGACAAGATCATCAAGAAGTCGGCCGAGCAGGAGCGCCCCTGGTGGGCGATCGGCTACGAGAACGAGCGCGCCTTCAACAACGGCTACGACGCCCTCGGCTGCCTCCCGCCCACCTACGAGCCCCGCGCCACCGGCCACGTGCCGGAGATGATCGAGATGATGCGCGGCCTCATCGAGCGCGGCCACGCCTACGAGGCCGACGGCAACGTCTACTTCGACGTGCGCTCCTTCCCGGAGTACCTGGAACTCTCCAACCAGGACCTCGACGAGCTGCGCCAGCCCTCCGGCGAGGGCGAGACGGGCAAGCGCGACCCGCGCGACTTCGCCATGTGGAAGGCGGCCAAGCCCGGCGAGCCCAGCTGGGAGACGCCCTGGGGCCGCGGCCGCCCCGGCTGGCACCTGGAGTGCTCGGCGATGGCCCACAAGTACCTCGGCTCCGCCTTCGACATCCACGGCGGCGGCCTCGACCTGGTCTTCCCGCACCACGAGAACGAGATCGCGCAGGCCAAGGCGTACGGCGACGACTTCGCCACGTACTGGGTGCACAACGCCTGGGTCACCATGGCCGGCGAGAAGATGTCGAAGTCCCTCGGGAACTCCGTCCTCGTCTCCGAGATGGTCAAGCACTGGCGGCCCATCGTCCTCCGCTACTACCTCGGCACCCCGCACTACCGCTCGATGATCGAGTACAGCGAGGAGGCGCTGCGCGAGGCCGAGTCGGCCTTCGCGCGGATCGAGGGCTTCATGCAGCGCGTCACCGAGAAGGCCGGGGAGACCCCCGAGCCGGCCACCGAGGTGCCGCCCGCCTTCGCCGAGGCGATGGACGACGACCTGGGCGTGCCGCAGGCCCTCGCCGTCATCCACACCACCGTCCGGCAGGGCAACTCGGCGCTCGCCGCCGACGACAAGGAAGCCGCCGTCGCCCGCCTCGCCGAGGTCCGCGCGATGCTCGGCGTCCTGGGCCTCGACCCGTACGACCCGCACTGGGCGGGGGAGGCGGACCGCGGCGAGGACCTGCACGGCGCCGTCGACACCCTCGTCCGCCTCGTCCTCGACCAGCGCGAGGCCGCCCGCACCCGCAAGGACTGGGCGACCGCCGACGCCATCCGCGACCAGCTCCAGCAGTCCGGCCTGGTCATCGAGGACAGCCCCACCGGCCCGCGCTGGACGCTCGGCCCCCGCTGAGCCCCGGCGCAGACGCCGTACCCCACCCGGTGTGCCACCCCGCCCGCGAGGCGGCACACTGGGTGGCGGCGTGCCCGGGCCACCGGGCACCACCACCCCGCTTCAACTGACGCAGTACCCGACGGAAACAGGTAGACCTCATGGCCGCGAACAACCGCCGCATGTCCGGTAAGAAGGGCGCGCAGATCGGCAGCGGCGGCAAGCGACGCCGCGGCCTCGAAGGCAAGGGCCCGACCCCGCCCGCCGAGGCGCGCAAGGGGCACGTGAAGAACCGCCTCGCCAACGCCAAGGCGAAGCAGCAGGCCCGCCGCCCCAAGGCCCGCCCCGGCCAGCGCTCCACCTCCGAGCTGGTCGTCGGCCGCAACCCGGTCTACGAGGCCCTGCGCGACGGCGTGCCCGCCTCGACCCTCTACGTCCAGCAGTTCATCGACAACGACGAGCGGGTCCGCGACGCCCTGGCGCTCGCGGCCGAGCGCGGCGGCATCCACCTCATGGAGGCCCCCCGCCCCGAGCTGGACCGCATGACCAACGGCCTCAACCACCAGGGCCTCGTCCTCCAGGTCCCGCCGTACGAGTACGCGCACGCCGAGGACCTGACGGCCGCCGCCTACGACGCCGGGCAGGACCCGCTGATCGTCCTCCTCGACGGCGTCACCGACCCGCGCAACCTCGGCGCCGTCGTCCGCTCCGTCTCCGCCTTCGGCGGCCACGGCGTGGTCGTCCCCGAGCGGCGCGCCGCCGGCATGACCGCCGGTGCCTGGAAGAGCTCGGCCGGCGCCGCCGCCCGTACCCCCGTGGCCCGCGCCACCAACCTGACGCGGACCCTGGAGGCGTACAAGAAGGAAGGCGTCGTCGTGGTCGGCCTGGCCGCCGACGGCGAGGCCGACGTCACCGACCTGCCGGCGCTGGAGGGCCCGGTCGCCGTCGTGGTCGGCAGCGAGGGCAAGGGGCTGTCCCGGCTGGTCGGCGAGACCTGCGACATCCGGGTCCGCATCCCGATGCCGGGCGGCGCCGAGTCGCTCAACGCCGGTGTCGCCGCCGGCATCGTCCTCTACGAGGCGGCCCGCCGCCGCGCCTGATCCGCTTCCGGTCCGGGCCCCAAGATCATTTGACGGGGCCCGGACAGATTCGGTGGCGTCAAGGCAGTGTCCAAACCACGCATCACTCGGTTAGATGAGCGTGGAAACCAGAACGCCCCGCACGCCCACGGGGGGACGCTCGTCAGGGTTCGACGAAACTCCCGCGCCGCTCAGCATGGTGAAAGTCCACTGCGACCCGGCGCAGGTCATCGTCAACCACGCGAGTTTCCGCGTACAGCTCCCCTCCGCGCAGAAGGCGCAGTCCCCGCGCATCTCGCGGCTCACCGGCGGCGCGTCGGCCGACACCGCGCGCATCCCCGTCGTCGGTACCGTCACCCGGCGCCGCGCGCCCGTCGTCTGGTCCGGCCGGTCCGCGCCCGGCGACGGCGGCGCCACCACCGGCCTGCTCCAGGCGGTCCGCGCCTCCGGCGTCCGGCACGGTGACGACCCGCCCGGCGCCACCCAGGTCATCCCGCGCGTCGACCCCGACGAGGTCGCCACCGGCGAGATCCCCACCCTCACCGGCCACACCCCCGGCGAACCGCTCCTGCCCCGGATGCGCTCGGCCGGCAGCGCCTACGACGACGACACGTACACCCCGCGCCACGGCACCCCCGCCTACGACGGCGACGACGGTGGCGACCGCGCGGGGACCGACGGCGGCGACGGCAGCGACCTCGACCAGGACGGCCGCCCCAAGGCCCGCTCCTCCGTGCGCCACGCGTACTACCCGTACCGGCGGATGAACCTCGGCGTCGTCCTGCTGCCGCTCCGCGTCGGCCTCGGCTTCGCCACCGCCTACGCCGGGATGAGCAAGCTCTGCGACCCGGCCTACTTCGACGGCGGCGAGCGCGGCTCCCTCATGCGGTGGCTCGGCTCGCTCCAGCCCTGGTCGCTCGCCGAGCCGCTGCACGGCTTCGCCGTCCACCACCCGGTCGGGGTCGGCCTGCTGGTCGCCTTCCTCCAGGTCCTGGTCGGTGTGCTGACCGTGCTCGGCCTGTGGCAGCGGCTCGCCGCCTCGGCGGGCGCGGTGCTCGCGGCGGGGCTGCTCATCACGGTGAGCTGGCGCGCGAACCCCGTCTACTCGATGTCCGACGTCATCTACCTGGCCGCCTGGACCCCGCTGATCATCGCGGGCGCCCCGGTCTGGTCGGTGGACGGGAAACTCGCCGCCGACGCCTGGCGCAAGCTCGGCCCGCGCGCCGAACTCTGGCAGCTGCGGCGCTGGGTGCTCAAGCGCGGCCTGGTCGTCGCCACCGTCGCCGTCGGCCTCACCCTGCTCTTCGGCGCCCTGCTCGGCAGCGCCGTCCGCGACGCCGACCGGGTCGTCGTCCCCGGCCCCGGCGAGGCCCCGCGCAACAGCGTCCCGGGCATGCCGCTGCCCAGCGAGTCCGGCCAGGTCTCCGGCAGCCCCGACGCCTCCGCCGGGCCCGACGAGGCCCCCTCGGGCGGCACGTCGGAGGGCCCCTCCGAGACCAGCAGCGGCCCGGCCGGCAGCGAGCAGCGGGAGACCGCGGGCACCGGCACCACCGCCCCCGCCGAGACCCAGGGCCCCGGCCAGGCCCCGCCGCAGCAGAACGCCCCGCAGCCCCCGCCGCAGACCAGCGCGGGCCCGGGTGACGACTCCTCCGGCGGCGGCTCCGGCGAGCCGGGCGGCGGCCCGGGTCCCGGCGACGGCGGCGGCGCCGAGGAGCCGGGCGAGGACCCGGCCGACGGCGGTTCCGGCGGCGGAGGCGGCCCGAAGCTGGTCGGCGGCCTCTTCGGCTGACCCCCGGCCCGGCGCCCGCCGGGAACGGGCGAAGGCCCCGGACACGTACGCGGTACGTGTCCGGGGCCTTCGCGGTGGTGCGGTGTCCGGCCCGGTGGGGCCGGACGGTCCGTCAGGCCGCCTCCTGCGGGTGCAGCAGGCGGGCCAGCAGGTCGTCCAGGGAGACCAGGCCGGTGACCCGGCCCTCCCGGTCCTGGACCAGCGCCAGCGAGGCACGCCGCTGGCGCAGCAGCTCGATCGCCTGGCCGACCGTGTCGCCCTCGGTGAGGGCGGGCAGCGGCCGGGCGAGCGCGCGGGCGGTCGCCTTACGGCCCCGGGCGCGCGTGATGAGCGCGTCCCGGGCGTGCAGCGAGCCGATGAAGCGGTCGCCGTCGCGGACCAGCAGGCGGCTGCGGTCGTGGGCGGCGGCGGTCGCCAGGATCGTCTCGGCGTCCGCCCCGGCCGGTACGGAGACGATCCGCTCGGCCGGGACCTGGAGCGCCTCGACGGGGCTCAGCGGCTCGGTCAGCGAGCTGGTGATCAGCTCCGAGTCGTCCTCGCTGATGAGGCCCAGGCGCCGGGACTCGGCCACCAGGTGGGTGAGCTGCTCGCGGTTGTGGACCTCGGCCAGCTCGTCGCGCGGGGTGACCCGGCAGAGCCGTACCAGCGCGTTGCTGATCCGGTTCATGACCCAGATCAGCGGGCGGACCACCGTCACGATCCCCCGGAACGGCGGGGCCAGCAGCATCGCCGAACTCTCCGGGTGGGCGATCGCCCAGGACTTGGGCGCCATCTCGCCGACCACCATGTGGAGGAAGACCACCACGATCATGGCGATGGCGAAGGCGATCCCGTAACTGAGCGAGGCCGGCAGGCCCCAGCTCACCAGGACCGGGTCGAGGGCGTGGGAGACGGCCGGTTTGGAGACCGAGCCGAGCCCCAGGGTGCAGACCGTGATGCCCAGCTGGGCACCGGCCAGCATCAGGGACAGCTCCTTCATCCCGGCGAGCGCGGAGGCCGCGCCCCGCTTCCCCTCGGCGGCCGCCTTCTCCATCCGGTGCCGCTTGGCGGCGACCAGGGCGAACTCGGCGGCGACGAAGAAGCCACTGCCGATCAGCAGCAGCACGGTCACGAACATGGCCAGACCGAAGCTCATGCCTCGCTCCCTTCAGCGGTCGCCGCCGGGGCGGGCGCGACCTCCAGCCGCACCAGGTCCGGCACGTGCCGGTCCAGGGTGCGGACCTCCAGGACGGCCTCGCGGCCGTCGCCCGCCGGTACGCCGACCCGGTCCCCGATGGCCGGGAAGCGGCCGAGCCGGTCCACGATGAGCCCGGAGACCGTCTCGTACGCCTCGTCCTCGGGGAGGGTGACGCCGGTGGCCTCGGCCACCTCGTCGAGGCGGCGGTGGGCGTCCACCAGCCAGCCGGTGCCGTCCGGCGCGGCCACGTCGGTGACCTGGTCGGACTCGTCGGCGATGTCGCCGACCAGTTCCTCGGCGATGTCCTCGTAGGTGACGATGCCGGCGACCCCGCCGTGCTCGTCGAGGACGACGGCGAACTCGTCGTCCCCCTCGCGCATCCGCTCGACCGCGTCGGGCAGCGCCAGCATCTCGGGGAGCAGCAGGGGCTGCCGGGCCACCCCGCCCGCCGTGGTGGCGGCCAGCGCTGGCTCGGACAGGTGCATCAGCTCCCGGACGCCGACCACGCCGGTGACGTCGTCGGGGTGGTCGCCGAGGACCGGGTAGGTGGAGTGGCCGTGGCGGGCGATCAGGTCGACCGCCTCGGTGGCCGGGGCGTCGTACCGCACGAAGACGGTGTCGGCCCGGGGCACCAGCACCTCCTTGAGGGGGCGCTCGGAGAACTCCAGGGCGTGGTCGAGGAGGAGGGCGGTGTCCCGGGGGAGTTCGCCCTGCTGGTGGGACTCGCCGATCAGGTGGCCCAGTTCCTCCAGGGTCGCGCCGTGGTGCAGCTCCTCGACCGGCTCGATGCCGACCTTGCGCAGCAGCCAGTTGGCGGAGCTGTCGAAGACCCGGACCAGCGGGCCGACGATCTTGAGGTAGAGCAGGGTGGAGGCGGCGAGGGACTTCGCCAGCCGTTCGGGGACGGCGAGGGCGAAGTTCTTCGGCGCCAGCTCGCCCAGGACCATCTGGATGGCGGTGGCCAGGACGAAGGCGAGGATCACCGAGATGCTGGGGACGGCCGCGTCCGGGATGCCGACGCCGGACAGGACCGGACGCAGCAGCGCGGAGACGGACGGTTCGGCGAGGAAGCCGACGACCAGGCCGGTGACGGTGATGCCGAGCTGTGCTCCGGAGAGCATGAACGACAGGCGTTCCAGCACCTTCAGGGCGCGTGCGGCGCGATGGTCGCCCTGCTCCGCCTCGCGGGCCAGCTTGAGCCGGTCGGCGGAGACGTAGGCGAATTCCTGGGCGACGAAGTAGCCGGTGCCGGCGGTCAGGACGAAGACGGCCAGCAGGCCGAGAGCGGCACTCATCGAACACCACCCCGCCGAGTGCCTTGATCATGATGTGGGCGGGATGGTCGGGGACTGTGCCCCGGAGGGTCCGTCGGACTGGCGGACACGCTTTCTCTCCTTATGAGCTGGGTCGGTCCCCAGGGAACGCCCGGGGCGGGTGGGGCGTTCCCGCCAGAGCGTGTGGTGTACGTCGTTGCGCCGGACGGCCGGGTGTGCTCCGCCGTCCGGCTCAGCGGCCTGGGTACGCGGCCAGCTCCGCGGCAGCCTCGGTGAGGTCCTTGGCGGTGTCGATGGCCCGCCAGTAGGCGCCCTGCGGGATCGGGTACCCGGCGAGGCGGCGCTCGCGGGCCAGCCGGGGGAACGTGGTCCGCTCGTGGTCGCCGCGTTCGGGCAGCAGCGCGGTGAAGGCGGCGGCGAAGACGTAGACGCCGGCGTTGATGTGGAAGGGCGACGGGGGCGCCTCGACGAAGTCCGTGACGTGTCCGAAGGCGTCGGTCTCCACGGCGCCCCAGGGGATGCGCGGCCGGGCCAGCGCGAGGGTGGCCAGCGCGTCCCGCTCGGTGTGGAAGGCGGCCATCTCGCCGAGCGGGAAACGGGTCCAGATGTCGCCGTTGGTGGCGTACCAGGGCGCGCCGGGGTCCGGCAGGCGCGTGGCGGCGTACTTGAGGGCGCCGCCCCGGCCGAGCGGCTCCTCCTCGACCACGGTGAGGGTGCGCAGGGGCAGCGGGGCGGAGTCCAGCCACTCCTGCAGCACCCCGGCCAGGTGCCCGCAGGAGATCACGGCGTCGGTGACGCCCTCGGCGGCGAGCCAGGCCAGTTGGTGGCCGATGATCGGCGTGCCCGTGCCGGGGATCTCCACCATCGGTTTGGGGCGGTCGTCGGTGTACGGGCGCAGCCGTGTGCCCTGCCCGCCGGCGAGGACGACCGCCTGCGTGGGCCTGGCCGGCGGGGGCTGCGGGGCGGGGGCGGGCGCGGTCACCCGAACTGGGCGACGCCGGAGGCGAAGGAGGTGTCGCAGACGGGGCGGGCGAAGGACTGGGCGCGGGTGGCGCCGTAGGTCTTCACGGCCGCCTTGCCGAGGGCGCGGGCGAGCGAGACGCAGTGCCGGGCGAGCGAGGGCTTGCGGTCGACGGCGCGCTGGAGCGAGGTGAGCGCCTCGCCCGGGTCCTTCTCGTGCAGCTCCAGGAGGAGCTTGTCGCGCAGCACGTCGTGGGCGGCGCGGGGCTTGGCCGGGACGGAGGCGTCCTCGGAGGAGGCGGTGAGGACGGAGTCGGCCGGGTTTCCCGACCAGTTGACGTGGGAGACCGCGAACGTCCCGGACAGCACCAGGACGACGGGGAGGACGAGTGCGAGGGAGCGGCCGATGCGGCGAGCGGTGTGGTTCACGCGCCTGAGAGTAGCGGCAAGTGATGATTTGGCGACATTTAGTCACTCGATCGAGTTGTGGCGCTCGGGTTTTTCGGGGTGTGAAGTTGACGCAAGGTGGGGAAGGCGTGGGAAAACGCCGGCAGGGCCGGTCCGCCCGCGTGTTGCGGGGGACCGGCCCTGCCGGGTGCGGTGCGGGGTGCGGTCAGCTGAGGCGCTCGCCGGTGGAGGTGGCGAAGACGTGCAGCTCGCCCGGGCGCGGGACGACGTGCACGGTGGCGCCCTTCTCCGGGACGGCCCGGCTGCTGACGCGGATGACCAGGTCCTTCGACCCGCCGTCCAGGTCGACGCTGCCGAAGACGTAGGCGTCGGCGCCGGTCTCCTCGACCACGTTGACGGTGACGGCGAGACCGGCCGGGGCGCCCGAGCTCTGCTTGGTGAGCGCCTCGGCGGCGGCGCCGTTCTGCTCGGCCACGTCGAAGTGCTCGGGGCGCACGCCGACGGTGACGGTGGTGTCGCCGCGGTCGGCGGCGGCCTTCAGCGCGTCCCGGTCGACCGGCACCACGGAGTTGCCGAACTTCACGCCGCCGTCGGTGATCGGCACCTCGATGAGGTTCATCGCGGGCGAGCCGATGAAGCCGGCGACGAAGAGGTTGGCCGGCTTGTCGTACATGTTGCGCGGCGAGTCGACCTGCTGGAGCAGCCCGTCCTTGAGGACGGCCACCCGGTCGCCCATCGTCATGGCCTCGATCTGGTCGTGGGTGACGTAGACCGTGGTGATGCCCAGGCGCCGCTGGAGCGAGGCGATCTGGGTACGGGTGGAGACGCGGAGCTTGGCGTCGAGGTTGGAGAGCGGCTCGTCCATGAGGAAGACCTGCGGCTCCCGGACGATCGCGCGGCCCATCGCCACACGCTGGCGCTGACCGCCGGAGAGCGCCTTGGGCTTGCGGTCCAGGTACGGCGTGAGGTCGAGGATCTTCGCCGCCTCCTCGACCTTGGCGCGGATCTCGCTCTTGTTGACGCCGGCGATCTTCAGGGCGAAGCCCATGTTGTCGGCGACCGTCATGTGCGGGTAGAGCGCGTAGTTCTGGAACACCATGGCGATGTCCCGGTCCTTGGGCGGCAGGTGGGTGACGTCGCGGTCGCCGATGCGGATGGCGCCGCCGTTGACGTCCTCCAGCCCCGCGAGCATCCGCAGCGAGGTGGACTTGCCGCAGCCGGAGGGACCGACCAGGACGAGGAACTCCCCGTCGGCGATCTCGATCTCCAGCTGGTCCACCGCGGGCTTCTCCGAGCCCGGGTAGATGCGCGTCGCCTTGTCGAACGTAACCGTGGCCATGGTGACAGGCCCCCTTCACCGGCAGGAACGTGCCGGACGATCCGAGTAAAGAAGGTGAACCGCCCCGGGGACTCCCGTGGCGGGTGATTGGTCCAGTCCACCGAAGCGGACCACCTGGAAGCTACCCGGTCGCGGCGATTCTGTCAGTACCCGCAGAACAAGGATCATGCCCCGACCGGTAACGATCCCGCCCGCACCCCCCGGGAAACCCACCCGGCCCCCGCCCCCGCGATGGGTACACTGCACGGGCACGCCTCCTTAGCTCAGATGGCCAGAGCAACGCACTTGTAATGCGTAGGTCGTCGGTTCGAATCCGACAGGGGGCTCGGGGAAGGCCCAGGCCGGAGTGGTTCCGGACTGGGCCTTCGGTCGTGGTGGGGCCGGTGGGTCAGCCGTCGGTCTCGGTGGCCGGCCTCTTCTCGGCGGCGGGGGAGGCGGGGGCGGGGATCGTGGCCTCGGACGGTTCCTCGGTGACGCGGCGGCCGAGGCGGGTGCCGATGCCGAGCTGGGCGGCGGCCGCGGCCAGGCCGACTATCAGGCAGCCGATCCAGAGGGGAGTGGCGCCCCAGTTGTGGATGACGCCGCCGCCGATCAGGGGCGCCACCACCAGGGAGCCGGTCCAGGCCATCTGGTAGAGGCCCTGGTAGCGGCCGCGCAGGTGGTCGGGGGAGATGCGGGCCACGATCGTGAAGCTGGTGGGGGTGTTGCCGATCTCGCCCAGGGTCCACACCACGACCGAGAGGCCGTAGATCCAGGCCGAGTCGCCGAGGAGGAGGACGGAGTAGCCGACGCCGATCAGCGCCGAGGAGCCGGCCAGCACCCCTGACTCGGGGAACCGCTTGTAGAAGCGGGTGAGGGGGAGCTGGACGAGGACGATCACGATGCCGTTGAGCGCGGCCACCTGGCCGAAGGTGCTGGGCGAGAAACCGTCCTGGCCCATGGCGATCGGGAGCCCCGCCTCGGACTGGTAGAGGATCGTGAGCACCAGGAATTCGGCCACCACGAACCCGACGAAGGTCCGGTCGCGCAGGACCGCGCCGAACCCCTCGCCCTTCTCGGCGTCGGGCGGTGGCGGCGTCGGGCGCCCGCCGGGGACCCGGGCCGCGATCAGGATGCCGCCGATCAGGGTGGTGGCGCCGTTGAGCCAGAACAGCGCGGTGTAGCCGGTGAAGGTGACGAGGCCGACTGAGAGCATCGCCACCGAGTAACCGATGTTGATGGCCCAGAAGTTGAGCGAGTAGGCGCGGGCCCGGTGCTCCGGGGTGACCACTTCGGAGATGAGCGCGTTGTGCGCGGGGCGCGTGGCGTTGTTGGCGAGCCCGACGGCGAAGGCGCCCAGCAGCAGGGCCCAGGGCGACCTGGCGTAGGCCAGCGCGACCATGCAGACCGCGGTGGCGGCCTGGGCGCCGACGAGGGTCGGCTTGTGGCCGAGCCGGTCGGCGAGGATCCCGCCGAACGGGCCCGCCGCGAGCGAGCCGACGCCGGTGGCGGCCACGACGGTGCCGGCGAAGGCCGCGTCACGGCCCAGCTCGTCGGTGACGTAGAACGCGAGCAGCGGCATGATGAAGCCGCATGCCCGGTTGATGAGTTGCGCGGTCCAGAGCCACCAGAAGCCGTCCGGAAGCCCGCCGAAAGTCGCGACCAGTGATGATCGCGTCTTCGTGAGTGGCTTGAATCGCATGCCTTCCCCTTCGTTGTCCCGCTCTTGAACGTCAGCGGATCTTACGAGACGGAGAACCGATCTCCGGGTCGTCTTATGAATATCCAATGAATATCCCCGCGAGGGGACGGGCGAGGTGGGCGAATGTGTCCCGCCCCGCAGGGCCGGTCGGGACCGGAATTCCACACTCTGGACGGGGAGCCCGCGGGCCTGGCGTGCCCGGGCGCCACACCAGCGTTTTTTGGCCAACTACCCAGCTGTAGACGGCAGATGGTACCGCCGGTACGAGGGGGTGCGCCGGGGCTCCGGGACGCCGTTACGGTGCGCGGTCCCTCCGGGGTTCCGCCGGGGATTGTGCGGGGTGTTACCGGGAGGTGAGTGTGACGTGGCCGACGGAAGGCGAGTTCCGGAAGGTGATTGCGCGGCTTGGGGGCGTGTGCTCTTATGGCGTGTCGGGTCCTCGAACTGGCGTACTTAACGGGGATGAAGGCCCTGCGGTATTTGATTGACTGTGTAATTAGTGCGGGCGTTGTCATCAGCATCCTCGCGGTAGATGCTCAGGATGTTTGAAGACGCCTTCCGTCAGCGAAGATCCGAGTATTCCGGGAGCGAACTGCGCGTGATGGAGATGGCCGAGAACCTGCGGGCGGGGAACGCCACCCCATGAACCCACTGACCTACGTACCGCGCCTGGTCACGGCGCTTCCGCCGGTGGAGGCGGGGGGCCGGACCCTCAAGGCGTACGCGATGTTCGCCGATCCGGAGCGGAACCGCGAACTCCCCGAGCCCGGCTGGCTGCGGCGGCACGCGGCCTCGGTACTGGACGAGCCCCTCCAGGAGGAGGACCACCCCGCCGGCTTCCTGATCCTGCACCGCGGCGCGCAGGCCGACTACCTCCTGGTGAGCCAGTGGTACGACGCCGACATGCTCCGGCACCGGGTGCGCGGGGCGGTCACCGGCGCCGGCGGCGAGACGGTCTTCGCGCCGCTCGCCCAGCGGGACCTGGTCGCCTGCGTCTGGGAGCTGGAGATCATCAAGTTCGAACGGGACGCGTGGGTCAACACCGTCCTGGCGCAAGGCACATTGGACCAGGCCACGCTCGACGCGTACCTGGGCACGACGTTCTCGGGGTGGGTGTGAACCACGACATCAAGGTGGAACCGGTCGAGCCGGGGCACCTGGACGCACTGCTGGAGCTGTGCCGCGAGCACGCGGCGTACGAGGAGGCCGAGTTCACGGAGGACGGCCAGGTGGAGCGGTGGCGCTCGGCCTTCTTCGCCGAGCGGCCCGCGCTGCACGGCTGGGTGGCGACGGACAACGGCACGCCCTGCGGCTTCATGACCGTCACCACCGACTTCGCCACCTGGAGCGCCCGGCGCTTCGCCTACCTGGACTGTCTCTACCTCCAGGAGCCCTACCGCCGCCTGGGCCTGGGCCGGGCCTTCCTGGAGCGGCTGCGGGAGTTCGCCCGCGACCAGGGCTGCGAGTGGGCCGAGTGGCAGACGCCGCCCGGCAACGAACTCGGCATCGGCTTCTACCGGCGCATGGGTGCCGTGGGCAAGCCCAAGCTCCGCTTCCACTACGACACCGACGAACGGGGAGCCTCGTGACGACAGGCCCTATACCCCAGGCCGCGCCGGCCCCACTTCCCCCGTGGTCGGTCGACGCGGCCGACCAGGCCGACACGGCGCCCGCGCTGGGTGACCTCGTCGCCGCCGCGGCGAGCCGGTGGCCCGAGCGCCCCGCACTCCACGACGGCCGCACCGGCCTCACCTTCGCCGCACTGGAGTCCCAGGCCCAGGCGCTGGCGGCCTGGCTGGCCGGGCAGGGCGTCCGCCCCGGCGACCGGGTGGCGGTCCTCGCCGAGAAGTGCGCGACCATGCCCGTGCTGGCCATCGGGATCTGGAAGTGCGGCGCCGTCTACGTCCCCCTCGACGCCGCCCAGCCCGAGCCGCGGCTGCGCGGGCTGTTGGGCAGGCTGCGGCCGAAGGCCGTGCTCGCGCTCGACGACCGGGAGCCCGTGGCCGACGGGGTGCCCTGGGCGGGGCGCGGGGAGCTGGACGCGATCCTCACGGCGCCGGCCGCTCCGTGGCCGACCGTGCCGCACCGGCCGGAGTCCACGGCGTACATCATCTTCACCTCGGGATCGACGGGGGAGCCCAAGGGCGTCGAGATCAGCGTCGCCAACCTGGTCGCCTACTTCGGCGCGCACAACGAGGTGCTGCGGTTCACCCCGGAGTCCCGGGTGTTCAGCCTCTCCCCGTTCCACTTCGACGTGTCGATCGAGGACACGCTGCTGCCGCTGTCGCTGGGGGCCTACGTCCACCAGTTCCGCGGGGTCCACGCCGGCGCCATCATGCGGGCGGTCATCACGCGGGAGCGGATCACCCACCTCATCGCCGTCTCCACCCTGCTGACGATGATCACCGAGGGCGGGCGCCAGGTCTCCCCGGAGACGTTCCCGGCGCTGGAGATGGTGATGACGGGCGCCGAGGTCTGCGACCCGGGGGTCATCAACGTCTGGAAGACCGGCCTCCCCGCGGTCCGGGTCATCAACGTCTACGGGCCCACCGAGGCGACCATCGTCTGCGTCGCCCACGAGATCGCCGAGGCCGACCACGAGCGGGTCGGCTCGTACCCGATCGGACGGCCGTTGCGCGGGGTGGTGGCGCGGATCGTGGCCGAGGACGGCAGCGAGATCCGCGAACCCGGGCGGACCGGTGAGCTGTGGATCGGGGGCGCGCAGGTGATGCGCGGCTACTTCGACCAGCCGGAGGAGACCGCGCGGCGCGTGGTGGAGGTGGACGGTGTCCGCCACTACCGCACCGGCGACCTCTGCGCCTACGACGCCGGGGGTGACATCGTTTTCCGTGGCCGTGACGACGACGAGGTGAAGCTGGCCGGACGCCGTATCCACCTGGGTGAGATCCGGCAGACCGTGCTGAGCTGCCCCGGCGTCGAGCGGGCGGCCGTCGCGGTGGTCCCGCGCCACGGCCACGACGTGATCGCGCTGGTGGTGATGGCGCCGGACCGGGCGGTGGTGGCCCAGGCCGAGAAGCGGCTGGCGGAGCTGCTGCCCACGTACATGCGGCCGACCCTGGTCGCCTGGTCGCCGGAGCTGTCGGTCTCCTCGACGGGCAAGACCGACGAGAAGCTGCTGATGCGCCGGCTCGCCGAGGCCGCCCGGGAGGCGAGCGCCACGCACTACGTGCTCACCCCCGCCGGAGAGGCCGAACCTGTCGACGGGGACGCCCATGGATGAGACGCGGACAGGCGCGTTACACCCGGAGTTCGGCCGCCTCGCCGCCGCCAGGAAGATCATGGGGGCGCCGGCCACCACCGGCTCTCCGGTCACCGACCGGCTCAACGCCGCGCGCTGGATCGCCCGCTTCGGCGGCGACCCCGACCCGGACGACGGCGCCTCGGCCGAGCAGGGCGAGGACTCGGTGGTCATCCGCCCGGCCGTGGAGGACCCCCGGGCCCCGTGGGTGATCTACCTCCACGGCGGCGGGATGGTCTATTACTCCACCGAGGTCTTCCAGCCCTTCCTGCGCACCCTGGCCACCCGATTACGGGCGCCCGTCGAGGCGTTCGACTACCTCAAGGTGCCCGAGCACACCGTCGAGGAGTCGGTGGAACGGCTGGCCGCGCAGCTCACGGCCCGCTGCCGCACCCTGACCGCGCCCCGGATCGTCCTCGCCGGGGACAGCGTCGGCGGCCTGCTCGCCCTCTACCTCGCCCTGCGCGCCCTGCCCGGGGTCTTCTCGCGCCTCGTCCTGCTCTACCCGGTCCTCGACCTGGAGACGGAGCGCGACTCCTACCGGGCCTACGGGGAGGGCCACTTCCTCGACCGGGACAGCATGCGGCTCTTCAAGTCCGCGCTGACGCCCTTCTTCCGCTCCCGCCACTTCGATCCGCTGGCCCTGCCGGAGCGCGACCTGGCCCTGCTGCCCCCCTGTTCGGTGGTGACCGCCGGGTGCGACGTGCTCCGGGACGAGGGGCTCGCCTTCGCCGGGCAGCGCGCGGCCGACCGCCCGGACGGCCTGCGCCACCTCCACTTCCCCGACCTCCCGCACGACTTCTGCCTGTACGCCGGAAAGGTGGCCTCGGCCCGCGACGCGGTGGCCGAGATCGCCCGGACCGCATTTCCTCCGGAAGGAGCGCGCTGAGCGTGGTAGCCAACGCCGAGGCGGCCGTACTGCCGCCGTGGTCGAACGATTCCGCCGGCGGGGCCGGCACCCCGCCCGCTCTCGGCGATCTGCTGGTGGCCCCGGCCCGGAAGTGGCCGGACCGCACCGCGATCGACGACGGGACGGACAGCCACACCTTCGCCGAGCTGGAGCGGGGCGCCCTCGCCCTCGCCTCCCGGCTGGCCGGGCTGGGGGTGGGCCCGGGGGACCGGGTCGTGGTCCTGGCCGCGAAAAGAGCTGTCATGCCCATGATCATCATGGCGGTCTGGAAGCGCGGCGCGGTCTACGTCCCGCTCGACGCCGCCGAGCCCGCACCCCGTCTGCACTCCCTGCTCACCCGCCTGGCCCCGGCCGCCGTCCTCGCCCTGGACGACCGGGAACCGGCGCTCGCCGCCCCGTGGCTCGGCAAGGAGCAGCTGGACGAGGCCCTCGCCGGGACCGACGCGGCGCACGCCACCGTGGCGCACCGGCCCGAGGACCCCGCCTACCTCGTCTTCGCCTCCGGTGCGACGGGTGAGCCGCAGGGCGCCGAGATCGGCGTCGCCGCCCTGCTGGCCCACTTCGGCGGCCACAACGAGGTGCTGCGCCTGACGGCGGAGTCCCGCGTGCTGAGCCTCTCGCCGTTCCACTTCGACGTCTCGCTCCTCGACACGGTCCTCCCGCTGTCGGTGGGCGCCTTCGTCCACCAGTTCCGCTCTCTGCCGGCCGGCGCCGTGATCCGTTCGGTCCTCGCCCGGCAGCGCCTCACCCACCTGCTGGCGGTCACCGTGATGCTGACGCAGATCACCGGCGACGGGCGCCAGATCACCCCGGCCAAACTGCCGTCCCTGGAACTGGTCATGACGGGCGCCCAGGTCTGCGAACCGGCGGTGCTGCGCCCCTGGCTCCAGAACCTGCCGCAGGTCCGCCTCGTCCAGGCGTTCGGCCCGCCCGAGGCCACCATCTTCAGCCTCACCCACGAACTGGGCCCCTCCGACGCCGACCGCACCACCGCCTGCCCCGTCGGCCGGCCCCTGCGCGGCACCCGGGCCAGGCTCGTGCGGGACGGCGCCGAACTCCGCGAACCCGGCGAGGTGGGCGAGTTGTGGGTCGGCGGCCCGCAGGTCATGCGGGGCTACTTCGACCAGCCCGGGGAGACCGCCCGTACCGTCGTCGAGACCGACGGCACGCGCTGGTTCCGGACCGGTGACCTCTGCTCCCGCGACCCGGACGGCACCCTCGTGCTGCACCGGTACGCCGAGGAGATCGCCTGGCTGGCCGGGCGCCGGACCCACCTCGCCGAGATCCGCCGCGCCGCCCTGGAGTGCCCCGGCGCCGAGGGCGCGGCCGTGGCCGTGATCCCGCGCCACCAGCGCGAGGTGCTCGCCCTCGTCCTCCTCGCGAAGGACCGGCGGGTGGTCGCCGACGCGGTGGAGCACCTGCGCGGCGCCCTGCCCGAACCCCTGCGCCCGGCCCTGCTCGGCTGGGCCCCCACGGAAGCGGCCGCCGAAGCCGGCGAACCGGAGCTGATCCAGCGGCTCGCGACGGCGGCCGAGCAGTCGAACTCGCACTATTTCGCGCTGACGGCCGACGGTGCCGTCGAGACCCTTGAAGAGGTGGAGCTGTGACCACAGTGGTGAAGGACAAGGTCGCCGAGTACCTGGAGGCGTCGCTGGGCAAGCCGGTGGACCTCGCCCCGCTGCCCGACGACACCCCGCTCAACACCCTGGGGATGGACTCCCTGCTGACCATCAGCGTCCTGGTCACGCTGCTGGAGGACGCCGGCGTCGACCTGGGCGAACACGCCGACTCCCTGGTCACCCCGAGCACCCTCGGCGACCTCTACGCCATCGCCGAACGGTTCCTGGGCGCCCCCGAGGAGCCCGAGGAGCAGACCGTGGCCGCCGCCGACCCGGGCGGCTCCCGCGAGCAGTCCGCCCAACTCGCCCACTACCAGGCCAAACTGGCGTACGAGACCGACTCCGCCGACCTGCGGGACGCCCTGGAGTCCGGGCAGGACCTGGTCGTCGTGGACGGCCGCAGCAGCGAGGCGTACGCGGCCGAGCACATCGCCGGGGCGATCAGCATCCCGCACCGCTCGATCTCCCAGGAGTCGCTGGCCGGCCTCTCCAAGGCGTCGCTCTACGTCGCGTACTGCGACGGCATCGGCTGCAACGCCTCGACCAAGACCGCCATCAAGCTGGCCACCGCGGGCTTCCGGGTCAAGGAGCTGATCGGCGGCCTCGACTGGTGGAAGCGGGACGGCTACCCGACCGAGGGCCACGCCGCCGGGCAGGGCCACGCCCACCAGGTCCACCACGCCGCCTGCGGCTGCGCCGGCTGACCGGCACCCCAGGACGTACCCGCAGCACATGCGCCATGGAGAGATTCAGCCCGAACAGAGAGTTGGTAGTCGTCCTGTGAGCACTGAGATACCCGACGACCCGACGTGGGACGTCGCGGTGGTGGGGGGCAGCCTCGCCGGCTGCGCCACCGCGATCCACTTCGCCGAGAAGGGGTACCGGGTCACCGTCCTCGACAAGAAGCCGCTGACCGACCAGCACTACAAGCAGCTCTGCACCCACTTCGTCCAGCCGCACACGGTCCCGCTCCTCGCCCGGCTCGGCCTCGGCCACCTCAGCGAGCCCGCCCACTCGGTGACCACCAAGGCCGTCTTCGTCACCCCCGGCGGCGTGGTCGACACCCCCGGCCCCGGCTACGACCCCGAGCAGCCGGACTCCTACGCGCTCAACCTGGAACGGCGGGTCCTGGACCCCGCGATCCGCGAGGCCGCGCGGCAGCGGGGCGTCCACTTCCTCGACGACACCGCCGTGGAGGGCGTCACCGAGGACGACTCCGGCTGGACCCTCGACACCCGCGACGCCCGGGGCACCCACCGCCTTCGCGCCCGGCTCGTGGTCGCCGCCGACGGCCGCCGCTCCCGGCTGGCCGGGCTGCTCGGCAATGAGGCCGAGGTCCGGCCCAACGAACGGGTCGCGCTCTTCGGCTACTTCACCGGGATCGACACCCGGGCCGACAACCGCTCGGTCTTCATCATGAACGAGTGGGACCTGGCCTGCACCTACCCGCTGGTCGGCGGCAGGACCGAACTGGTCCTCTTCGCGGACAAGGCGCGGGTCGCCGAATGGCGCGGCGCCGACAGCCGCATGGAGGAGTTCCTCAAGTACTTCGACGGCCTGGCCGAGGCCCCGTCGGTGGCCGACGCCGTCCCCGAGTCCCCCCTGCTGGGCTACAGCGACTACCCGAGCCAGCTCCGCGCGCCCGTGGCCGGGTCCGTCCCGTTCGTCGGCGACGCGGCCCTGTCGCTGGACGCCATGGCCGGCGTCGGCTGCGGATTCGCGCTGCTCACCGCCGAGCTGCTGGCCGACTCCCTCGACGGCCGCTCCCTGGCCGGCGACGACCTGCGCGAGGGCCTCGACCAGTACCGCCGCCGGTTCGAGGAGAACCTCCTCCCGCACGCCGAGGGCATCTGCGGGGACTCCCTGGTCGGCAAGAACGAGGCCACCCGGCTGCGGATGTTCGAAACCATCTGCGAGAGCCAGGAGCTGAGCCAGAAGTACCTGGCCCTGACCGGGCGCATGGTGCGGCCCGCCGAGTTCCAGCGGGAGTTCATGCGCGGGCTGATGGCCCGCTCCAAGCGCGCCGCGCGCACGTAGGGGGTGTCTTCGAATCCCGCACGGCGCCCACGGCGCCCGGCACGCACTCTCGCCACACCGGGCGGAAACCCAAGTACGTCCAGTACGAGAGCTTCCGCCCGGCGTGCCGAGAGCACGCACCGGACACCGCGGACACCGCACAGGATTTGAAGACACCCCCTAGGCGCCGGGCCGCGTCCGGCCGCGCACCACACCCATGGGAGGACAGAGACCGATGCCACGCGTCGCGTTCACGACATTCGCGATCCTGAAGAAGCCGTACGGCGACCCCGAGGTCCAGGAGTTCGACGACCTGACGCCGCCCACCTTCGAGGAGGCCGAGGGCAGCCCCGGGTTCCTCGCCCGGGCCAAGGAGGACCCCGGCCAGAGCCACATCACCAACTTCGACCGGGACTGGGGGGAGTGGGGCAAGTTCGAGGTGCCGCGCTTCTACACCGGCGGCCGGACCGACGAGACCGACAGCCGGGCCTCCACGCTCTCCCTCTGGGCCGACCTGGAATCCGTCTTCGCCTTCGTCTACTCCGGAATCCACCGCTCCACCCTGAGCCGGCGCCACGAGTGGTTCCTCAAGCCCGAGTGGCCCTCGTACGCGGCCTGGTGGGTCGCCGACGACACCATCCCCACCTGGGAGGACGCCTGCGGCCGGCTGGAGCACCTGCACGACCACGGCCCGACGCCGACCTCCTTCACCCTCCGCAAGCCCTTCGGGCCCGACGGCACCCCGACGAAGCTGCGCGGCCCCGCCACGCGGCCCGGCACGGACGGCTGACGCCGGACCGTCCCTTCCACCTCACACCTCTGGGGGAGTCCCTGTGATCACGCGTGCCTTCGACCGGTCGGCGATGAGCTGGTCCTACGAGATGCACCTGCAACCCATGCTGTCCGCCACCGACATCGAGGGGCTGCCGTTCGGCTCCGTCTTCGGCAGCGTGCCCGCGCACACCGTCTCCAAGCGCCACGCCCACCAGGACGGCGAGATGTTCATCGTCCTCGCGGGCAAGGCCGTCGTCGTCCTCGGCGAGGAGGAGCGGGTGCTCGGGCCGGGCGAGGTCGTCCACCTCTCGCCCTTCGGCTTCCACGAGATCCGCAACGACTTCGACGAGCCCTTCGACATCGTCTCCGTCTTCTGGGAGCACATCCCGAGCGCCGTGGCCGTCCTGGAGAAGAGCCCGCCGCGCGACCAGCTCGCCGAGCGCAGCCTGGTGTTCTGCCCGCCGCCCACGCCCAACGGCGGCCTCCACCTCGGCCACCTCGCCGGCCCCTACGTCCGGGCCGACATGCTGGCCCGCGCCCTGCGCAGCATGGGCCGCGAGGCCCGCTACGTCACCGGCACCGACGACCACCAGTCGTACGTCGCCGCCGCCGCGCGCCTGCGCGGCACCACCCCCGCCGAGGTGGCCACCGCCGAGGGCGACGCCATCGTGGCGACCCTGCGCTCGGCCGGCGTCACCCTCGACCGGCTCACCCGCCCCGCCGCCGACCCCGGCCACGGGGCCCGGATCAGGGAACTGCTCGAGAAGGTGGCCGCCTCGCCCGCCGCCAAGGAGGAGGAGCGGCCCACCGCCTACTGCCCCACCTGCGCGCTCTCGCTGCACCAGGCGTTCGCCCGGGGCCGCTGCGCACACTGCGACGCGGCCAGCGACGGGGAGATCTGCGAAGCCTGCGGCCGCCCCAACGAGGCGCGCGAACTCAGCGCCGCCCACTGCCGGATCTGCGGCACCGAGGCCGTCACCCGTACCGAGCGGGCGCTCTGGCTGGACCTCGACGCCTACGCCGCCGAGCTGCGGGAGTACCTGCGTCTCGCCCACACCCCGCCCGACCTGCTGACCCTCGTCGAGCGGCTGCTGGACGAGGGGCTGCCGGCCTACCGGCTGGGGCGCACCACCGAGTGGGGCGTGGACCTGGGCGACGGGCAGGCCCTCGACGCCTGGGCCGACCTCGCCCTCACCTTCCTGGACGCCGCCCGCACCGAGTCGGAGCAGAACGGCCCGGCCCGGATCGCGCTCTTCCTCGGCTACGACAACAGCTTCTACTACGCGGTGCTGCTGCCGGTCCTGGCCTTCGCCGCCGGCCTCGCCGACCACCTGCCCGCCGCCTTCGTCACCAACCAGTTCCTCCACCTGGGCGACGAGAAGTTCTCCACCAGCCGGGGCCACGCCGTCTGGGCCGACGACGCGCTGGCCGCCGCCGGCCCCGACGCCGTACGCCTGGCCCTGCTGCGCGAGGCCCCGGAGGGCCGCGTCACCCGGATCACCGCCGAGCGCGCCGGGCAGCTCACCGAGGACCCCCTGTACCGCGCGGCCCACGCCTGGCTCGACGGCTTCGCCGCCTCGGCCGGCGAGGACGGCGCCGTGGTGCCGGGCACCGGGGCCTGGACCGACGTGCACCGCGAGTTCTACCGGTACCTCAACCTCGCCACCCGCCAGCTCGACGGCCTGCTGCTGCCGGAGTCGTTCAGCGCCCGCAGCTACGTCGACCAGCTGGAGTCCTTCGTGACCCGCTGCGCCGAGTTCCGGGCGGCCGAGCAGGCGCTGCGGGCCACCCCCTCGCTGGCCGAGGAGGCCCGCACCAGCCTGGCCCTGGAGTACCTGGCCGCCAAGGTCTTCGCCGCGCTGGCCTGGCCGATCACCCCCGGCCTGGCCCAGCGGGTCTGGGAGTGGCTGGGGCTGCCCGGGGAGCCGGTCCGCGAGGCCGACTGGACCTTCCTGCCCTCCGGCACCCGGTGCGCGGCACCGGCGCCGGCGCCGGCGGCCGCGAGCGGGCACGCGTGAGCGCGGCCGGAACGGGGGCGCGGCCGGCGGGCGGCGACTTACCCGGCCGCGCGGACGTCGTGGTGGTGGGCGCCGGGATCACCGGCGCCGCCGTCGCCCACCACCTCGCCCGCCGGGGCGCCTCGGTGCTCGTCCTCGAACAGGCGCCCCGGCCGGGCACCGGAGCCACCGGTCCCTCCGGCGGCATGGTCCGCGCCTACGACCCCGACCCGGACGTCGCCGAACTGGCCGCGCCCAGCCTGGCCGTCTACCGCAGGGCCGAGGGCTGGGCGTCGGGCCGCTCCCCGCTGCACGCGGCCGGGGCGGTGACGGTGGCCGACCCTGCCCAGGACGCCGAGCTCCGGGAGGCGGCCGCCCGGATCAACGGCACGCTCGGCACCTCCGCGCACGTGGTGGCCCGCCGCCCCGAGGCGGCCGGCATCCACCTGGCCGGCGGTATCGCCCTGGTCGAGCCGGAGGCGGGCTGGGTCGCCCCGGCCGAGGTGGCGGCGGACTGGCTGGAGCAGGCCGCCGCCGACGGGGCCACCGTCCGCTGCGGGGTGCGGGTCCGCGCGGTGGAGGCCCGGGGCGGGCGGCCGGTGGTGGTCACCGACGCGGGGGAGGTCCTCGCCGGGAGCGTCGTCTCGGCGGTCGGGCCCTGGGCGGCCGACCCGGTGCCCGGGCTGCGCCCCCGCTCGCCGGTGCGGGCCCGCTCCATCCAGGTCAGCATCGTCGAACGCCGCCCGTCCGTACCCCCGCACGCCACCTTCGTCGACCTGCGCACCGGGCTGTACGCCAAACCGGCCGGCCCGGGCCGGACCCTGATCGGCATGCCGCACCTCGTCTGGGACCCGCCCCTCGACGCGCGGCCCGACCCCGAGCACGCGCGGGCCACCGCCCGCGCGCTCACCGCCCATCTGCCGTGGCTCCCGACGGCGCCGCACCTGACCACCGTCCGCGCCGCGGACGCGTACGGCCCCTCCGCCGGCCTCCTGGAAACCACCGGGGTACCGCACGTCTGGGCGGTACGCGGCTGGAACGGAGCCGGTGTCAAGACGGCGCCCGAAGCGGGCCGCCGAATCGCCGAAGCGGTCGTGACGGCCGCCCGTTCCGCCGCCGCCTGAGGGCGACGGAGCGCACCTGAACCGGAGCATCCACCCAATCTTCCGCCTCATCCCTAGGGGGAACTGTGACCCGCTGCCACGACGTGCTCGGCATCGGCTTCGGCCCGGCCAACCTCGCCCTCGCCATCGCCCTCGACGAAGAGGGCCGCGACTTCGACGTGCACTTCCTGGAGGCCAGGACGGGGCCGTCCTGGCAGAGCGCCATGATGCTCGACGGCTCGGACATCCAGAACCACCCGGTGCGCGACCTGGTGTCGCTGCGCAACCCGCGCAGCCGCTTCACCTTCATCAACTACCTCTTCGAGAACGGGCGCCTCCTCGAACACCTCAACGTCCCGATGGAGTTCCCGCTGCGCAAGGAGTACGCGCGGTACGTCACCTGGGCCGCGGGCCACTTCGGCCACCTGGTCGACTACGGCGTGCACGTCACCGGCGTCACCGTCGACCGCGACGCCGACGGCCGCCCCCTCTACACCGTCACCACCTCCGCCGGCGAGACCCACCAGGCCCGCGCCCTGGTGGTCGGCACCGGACGGGCCCCCTACATCCCCGAACCCTTCGACGCCGTGGACTCCTCGCGCGTCTTCCACCTCACCCGCTACCTGCCCTCCCTGCGCGCCCTGGGCATGGGCGAGGAGGACGAGGCCGCCCCGCGTGCGGTGACCGTCGTCGGCGGCAGCCAGAGCGCCGTCGAACTCACCCTCGACCTCGCCCGCCGCTTCCCCCGCGCCCGCGTCACCACCCTGGTCCGCTCGGTGACGCTGCGGCAGAAGGACACCAGCCCGTTCAGCGAGGAGGGGTACTTCCCCGGCTTCACGGACTACTACTACCGGGCCTCGCGCGAGCGCAAGGACGCCATCGACGCGTACATGCGCCTGACCAACTACTCCTCGGCCGACGGCGATGTGCTGGGCGAGCTGTACCGGCTCGTCTACGAGCAGCGGCTCGACGGCAACCAGCGGGTCTTCGTCAGCGGCAGCCGCCAGGTGCGCTCCGTCGAGGCGCGCGAGGACGGGGTCCGGCTCGACGTCGAGGAGCTGACCACCGGGGAGGCGGAGGAGCACCAGGCCGACTTCGTCGTGCTGGCCACCGGCTTCCGCGACCTGGGCCCCGCCGCCCACCAGGAGCGCGTCCCCGCGCTGCTGCGCGAGGTCGCCGACGCCTTCGCCTTCGACGACCACGGCTACCTCTCCGTCGGCCAGGACTACGAGGTGGAGACGGTGGACCCCGACACGCCCACGCTCTTCCTCAACGGCCTCTGCGAGTCCAGCCACGGCATCGGCGACGCGGGCTCGTTCAGCCTGCTGTCGCTGCGCGCCAAGGTCATCGCCGAGAGCCTGCGGAAGCGTCTCCTCTGATGGAGCCGACGAGCGAAGCCGTCTGCGTGCGGAACACCGGCCACCCACCCGCGCCGGCGCTCGCCGGACAGGTCGCCGCCGGGGTCCTCGGTGCGGGCATGCTGGTCATGCCCTCCGTGGTCGCCTCGCTGACGGGCGAGGGCGCCCTGCTCGTCTGGTCGGCCCACCTCGTGCTGGGCGCCACCGTCAGCCTCCTGCTGGCACTGCTGGTCCGTACGCGCCTGACCCCGGCCACCCTGGCCGGGACCGTCGGCGCCCTGCTGGGCGGCTGGGCGGCGCGGGCGGTGGACGGCGTCTTCGCGGTCGCCTTCACCGCCGGGCAGGCGGCCATCGCCTGGTTCGCCGCGACCTGCCTGCTGACGGCGGCCCAGGGGGCCCCGCCCCGGCCGGGCACGGCGGGCCTGCTGCTCGCCCTCGCCCTGCTCGTGGTCGCGGTGGCGGCGGCGCTCACCCCGCTCCAGCTCCCGGCGGCGGTGCTGCGGCTCCGGCCCTGGGCCGCCGGGGCGGTGGCGCTGGCCTGCGTCGCCTGGTCCGTGCCGGGCCAGGCGGCGGCGGGCGCGCCCACCTCGCTGGCGCCCCCGGGGCTCACCGGGGCCGGGGCCTGGTGGCTGGCGCTGGCCGCGCTGTTCTTCGCCGGGGTCGGCTGGGAGGTGGTCACCTCGGCCGTCCCCGGCACGGCCGCCGGGGCCCGCAGCGTGGCCGGGGGCGTCGCCCTGGGCGCGGCCGGGGTGGCCGTCGTCCACCTGGGGCTCGCCGCCGTCCAGCAGGCCGCCGGGGGCCCGCCGGGGCGGGACCCGGCGGCGGCGCCGCTGCGCTGGGTGCTCGCCGGGGCCGCCACGGCCGTCCTGCTCTCCTACTGCTTCACCAACGTCCGTACCGCCGCCCGGATCGCGGCGCGGCTCCGCCCCGACGGAGCGGGCCCCTCCCGGGCCCTGGTGGCGGCCGTCGGCGTCGCCTGCTGCGTCTTCGCCTGGCTCGGCACCCGGGAGGGCGGCATCCCGCTGCTCCTGCTGGGACCGGCCGCCGCGGCGGTGACCGGCTACGCCCTGGGCGCCGTCGCCGCCGTACGCCGTGGCGGGCCCGGGCTGCGCTGTACCGGCGTCCTGGTCCTGCTGGCCCTCGCGGCGACGGTGGTCCTCACCGTGCCGTCCCTGCGCGGCGCCTGAACGAGGGGCCTTTGAGCCCCGACTCCCCACTCCCCGCGACTTCCTGTTGCAGCCCGCACCCGAGGACACCTCATGACCGTCACCACCATCGAATCCGAAGTCCGCAGCTACAGCCGGAACTGGCCCGTCGTCTTCGAGCAGGCGCGCGGCAGCCGGATGACCTCCCGCGACGGCCGCGTCTACCTGGACTTCTTCGCCGGCGCCAGCGCCCTGAACTACGGGCACAACCCCCCGGTGCTCAAGCGCGCGCTCATCGACTACCTGGAGCGCGACGGGGTCACCCACAGCCTCGACATGCTGACCGGTGCCAAGGAGAAGTTCCTCGCCGAGTTCGCCGCCCGCCTCCTGGTGCCGAGGGGGCTGGAGTACCGCGTCCAGTTCCCCGGCCCCACGGGCACCAACAGCGTGGAGGCGGCACTCAAACTGGCCCGCAAGGTGACCGGGCGGGAGACGGTCGTCGCCTTCACCGGGGCCTTCCACGGCATGTCGCTGGGGTCCCTGGCCGTCACCGGCAACGCCGCCAAACGCGCGGGCGCGGGCCTGCCCCTCGGGCACACCTGGCGGCTGCCCTACGACGGGTTCGGGGACGGCCAGGTCTCGGGGCTGAAACTCCTGGACAGCATGGTCGAGGACAGCAGCAGCGGCATGGATCTGCCCGCCGCCGTCATCGTGGAGACGGTGCAGGGCGAGGGCGGGGTCAACCCGGCCGGCCACACCTGGCTCGCCGACCTCGCGGAGCTGTGCCGCCGGCGGGGCATCCTGCTGATCGTCGACGACATCCAGATGGGCTGCGGCCGGACCGGGCCCTTCTTCAGCTTCGAGGCGGCCGGGATCACCCCGGACATCGTCTGCCTCTCCAAGTCCCTGAGCGGGTACGGCCTGCCGCTGGCCCTCACCCTCTTCCGCCCCGAGCTGGACGTGTGGGAGCCGGGCGAGCACAACGGCACGTTCCGCGGCAACAACCCGGCCTTCGTGACGGCCACGGCCGCCCTGCGGGAGTACTGGTCCGACGACCTGCTCGCCAAGCAGACGGAGCAGCGCGGGCTGATCGTGCGGGAGCGGCTGACCGCACTCGCCCGTCGTCACCCGGTACGGGTGGCCCAGGTGCGCGGCCGGGGACTGGTCTGGGGGCTGGCCTTCCGGGAGCCGGAGGCGGCCCGGCGGACCGCCGACGCGGCCTTCGCCCGCGGGCTCCTGGTGGAGACCTCGGGCTCCCGCGACGAGGTGGTCAAGCTCCTGCCGCCGCTGACCAGCACCGACGACGAACTGGCCGAGGGGCTCGACCTCCTGGACGAGGCGGTGGCCGTGTCCGGCTGAGCCCGCCCTCACGGGCCGGGGCTGACCGGGGCGGTGACGGGGCCGGTGAACCAGTGGCCGCGCATCGCCTCCGTCGGGCGGGGCTCGCCGAGCCCTTCCGCGCCCCAGGCGGCGAGGGCCTCGATCACCCCGCGCAGCGCCTCACCGCGCGGGGTGAGCCGGTAGGCGGAGACGTTGACGGGGCGTTCCAGCCGGCAGCGCTCCAGCACGCCTTCGCTCTCCAGCTGCCGGAGCCGGGTGGCGAGGATGTCGGTGGAGACGCCGGGCAGGTCGGCGTGGAGGTCGGTGTAGCGCCGTGGGCCGGCCAGCAGCTCACGGACGATCAGCAGACTCCAGCGTTCGCCCACCGCGTCCAGGGCTCGGGCCACGGCGCAGTACTGGTCGTAGCTTCGGCGCGTCATGACGCGCAGCCTATCAAAAGGTTGGACTTTCCAAGTAGGTACTTGGTAGAACGAAGTGGCCACGGCGGCGCGGTGCCAGTCACGGTCGGGAGGCCGCAGATGATGTTTCGACAGTCCGGCAAGTTGAAGGACGTGTGCTACGAGATCAGGGGGCCGGTGGTCGACCAGGCCAACGCCCTGGAGGAGGCCGGGCACAGCGTGCTGCGGCTGAACACCGGCAACCCCGCGCCGTTCGGCTTCGAGGTGCCGGAGGAGATCCTCCAGGACATCATCCGCAACCTGCCGAACGCCCACGGCTACAGCGACGCGCGGGGCATCATGCCCGCCCGGCGCGCGGTGGTGCAGTACTACCAGCAGCGCGGGGTCGCCGGCGTCACCGTCGACGACGTCTACCTCGGCAACGGCGCCTCCGAGCTGATCCAGATGGCGGTCCAGGCGCTGGTGGACGACGGCGACGAAGTCCTCGTGCCCGCCCCCGACTTCCCGCTCTGGACGGCCGTGGTCCGGCTGGCCGGCGGCCGCGTCACGCACTACCTGTGCGACGAGGAGGCGGACTGGTTCCCCGACCTCGACGACATCGCCGCGAAGATCACCGACCGCACCAAGGCCATCGTCGTCATCAACCCGAACAACCCGACCGGCGCGGTCTACTCCAAGGAGCTGCTGGAGGGCATCCTCGACCTCGCGCGCCGGCACGGCCTGATGGTCCTGGCGGACGAGATCTACGACAAGATCCTCTACGACGACGCCGAGCACCACTGCCTCGCCGCCCTCAGCGACGACGTGGTCACCCTCACCTTCAACGGCCTCTCCAAGGCGTACCGAGTCGCCGGTTTCCGCAGCGGCTGGCTCGCGGTCTCCGGCCCGAAGGAGCAGGCCAGGGACTATCTGGAGGGCCTGTCCATGCTGGCCGGCATGCGGCTGTGCCCGAACGTGCCCGCGCAGTACGCCATCCAGGCCGCGCTGGGCGGGCACCAGTCGATCGCCGAACTCACCCTGCCGACCGGCAGGCTCACCGAGCAGCGCGACGTCGCCCACCGGGCGCTCAACGAGATCCCGGGCGTCAGCTGCGTCAAGCCGAAGGGCGCCCTGTACGCCTTCGCCAAGCTCGACCCGGACGTGTACAAGATCGTCGACGACGAGCGGTTCGTCCTCGACCTGCTGCTGCGCGAGAAGATCCACGTCGTCCAGGGCACGGGCTTCAACTGGCCCCGCCCCGACCACTTCCGCTTCGTCACCCTGCCCCGCGCCGACGACCTGGAGGTCGCCATCAACCGCATCGGCCGCTTCCTCGCGGGCTACCGCCAGTAGCCGGGCCCGCCCCTTCGGCGCGCGTACGGACCCGACTTTCCCACGTGCCGGTAAAAACGGCGAGATGACTCCGATATGCCTTGATCGGCCTCCGCGCGGAACGTACCGTGGCGTACGCCGCTGCTCCCGCAACACCAGTGTGGAGCAGGGAAGTTGATGATCCCGGCAGGCAGCCGTCGCGCGAGCGCGGGACACCTCGCCCCGTTTCCCGGTCGCCCTCACCCTGCCGCCGCGCCCGATCCGGGACGGCATTCCGTCTGGAGGAGTTCTGTTGAACCGTCAGAGCGAGCGTCCGCCCGCCGTGATCGTCATGAGCGACCTGCCGGCCCTGGCCCGCCAGCACCGGCTGATCACCGACATCGCCGAGCGCGGGATGGCGCCCCTGGTCGTCGTCGGCCCCGTGACCGACCTGCCCAGGCTGACCGGGCACATGGCGGACAGCACCCACCCGCTGTCCCGCATCGCCACCGTCCGCCAGCTCCCCGACGCCGCCGTCGACGGCGTACTGGCCTCGGTCCAGGACTGGATCGCCGACTACGACGTACGCGGGGTGATATGCAGCGGCGAGGTCTTCGTGGACCCCGTCGGGGTGCTCTGCGAGGTGCTGGGCCTGCCGGGGGCGGGCACCTGGGCGGCGCGGGTCTGCCGGAACAAGGTCATGCAGCGCGTCATCCTGCGCGACCACGGCCCCGTCTCGCGCGCCTTCGCCCCGCACGAGCGGGAGAACGCCAGCTCCGAGGTGTACCCCTGCGTCGTCAAGCCGGCCGGGCGGATGTTCAGCTCCGGTGTCCTGCGGGTCGACGACGACGCCGAGCTGCGGGCCTCGCTCGCCGCCTACGAGCCCGACGAGACGATCCTGGTCGAAGAGCTGGTCGTCGGGCCGGAGTTCTCGGTGGAGGCGCTGGTCCACCAGGGCGAGGTGGTGTGGAGCGGCGTCACCGCCAAGCTCACCAACGAGGACAGCAGCCGGTACTTCACCGAGATCGGCCACACCAGCCCCGCCAAGCTCCCGCTGCCCCACACCGACGCGCTGGTCAGCGCCAACGCCGCCATCCTCAAGGCGCTGCGGTTCGACAGCGGCATCACCCACGCCGAGTTCCGGCTCCGCGACGGCCAGCCGGTGCTGATGGAGGTGGCCGCCCGCCTCCCCGGCGACGCGATCACCATGCTGTGGCACCTGGCCACCGGCAAGCCCGTCGAACCGGCCATCGTCGACCTGGCCCTCGGCATCCGGCCGGACTACCCGGTGCCGTCCCGGCGCGCCGTGCAGCGCTTCGTCGAGCACACCGCCGGGGCGCGGCTGGCGGACGTGCGGTGCGCGAGCGCCCCGGTCTCCTGGATCGGCGAGGACGGCTACTGGCCGACCGTCGAGCCCTCCGGCGCCGACGCCCCGGCCCGGGCGGCCTCGGTCATGGTCGGGCTGGCGCCCGGTGCGACCCTCGGCGCCCTGCACGACTCCTCGGGCCGCTGTGCCTCGGTCGTGGTCGACCTGCCCTGGGAGGCCGATCCGGACAGCGCGACGACCCCCTTCGCCGACCAGGTCGAGGTGGTGGCCGAGCAGCCCGCCACACCGGAGCGGGCCGACAGCGCAGGCTGAATCCACCACGAAGGGACGGGACATGGTCGTACGATTCTTCTGGCACGACCGGCAGCAGCACGACGAGAACGGCGCCTACCCCTTCGTCACCGAGGTGGTCCGACCATGACGACGGCTCTTCCCACGCCCGGCCCCTCGGGGCGGACCACCCAGTGGGGAGTCCAGTACCGCACTCCCCGCCCCGCCGACGCCCCGGCGGTCTGGCGGCTGGCCGAGCGGACTGCCGCACTCGACCCGAACGGCCCGCACCACTACGCCCTCTGGTTCCGCGACTTCGCCGACACCTCCCTCGTCGCCACCCTGGACGAGGAGGTGGTCGGCTTCGTCACCGGCTACCGGCGCCCCGAGGCCCCCGACACCTACTTCGTCTGGCAGTACGCCGCCGTCGCCCGCTTCGCCCTCCCCTTCCTCGACGCCGAGCTGTTCGAGGCGGCGGCCGACCGCGAACGGGCCCGGGGCGCCCGGTACGTCGAGACCACCGCCGCGACCGGCAGCCAGGGCCTCATCACCGTCCTGGAGCAGTACGCCCGCGGGCGCTCGGCCCCGGTTCGTACCGCACTCCTCTTCCCGGCGGAGCGGTTTCCCGCCGCCCACGCCGACGAGGTGCTGTACCGCATCGGCCCCTTCCCCACGAGCTGAGCCCGCGGGCCGGGCGGCCCGGCACGCGGAAGGCCCTGTTCCCGGCGTACCGCTCGTGAACAGGGCTCCCGCGCACGCCCGCGTCAGTCCGGGGTGCCCTCCGGCGGGGCCAGTGCCGTCATCCGCACCGGCTCCGTCCCCGAGGCGCTGTGCCGTTCCGCCCAGTTCTCCAGGGCGGTGCGGCAGGCGTGGTCGAGGTGGTGGAGGCCGGAGAGGTCGAGTTCGACGGGGCGGTCCTGGGGGAGGGATTCGAGGCTGTCGAGGATCTTGGGGAGCCGGAGGAAGGTGGCGTTGCCGGAGAGGTGGGCCTGGACGGGGCCGGCGCCCTTGTCTATGACCTCCAGTTTGACGTGGGAGGCGGTCCAGGCGGTCTTGGCGACGGAGAGGGCGAGGCCGATGAGGACGCCCTCGAACATATTGACCGTGACGATGGCGAGGGCCGTGACGACCAGGATCACGGCCTCGCCCCGGTGGTGGCGCCAGAGCGGCACGAAGGAGCGGAGCGGGATCAGCTTCCACCCGGCGTGGACGAGGATGCCGGCCAGGGCGGGGAGCGGGATCAGGGCGAGGGCGCCGGGCAGCAGGGCGGCGAAGAGGAGCAGCCAGACGCCGTGCATGACCCGGGACGCCTTGGTCCGCGCGCCCGCCTGGACGTTGGCGGAGCTGCGGACGATGACGGCGGTCATGGGCAGGGCGCCGAGCAGGCCGCAGACGGTGTTGCCGGCGCCCTGGGCGACCAGTTCCTGGTCGTAGCGGGTGCGGGGGCCGTCGTGCATCCGGTCCACGGCCGCCGCGCTGAACAGGGACTCGGCGGAGGCGATCAGGGTGAAGGCGAGGATGGTCCCGAGCAGGCTGAGGCTCGCCAGCTGGCCGAAGGCACCGGCGCCGGGCGGCTGGACCGAGTCGAGCAGCCCGCGTACCTCGACGGTGGCGACGGGCAGGCTGAGGACGAGCGAGGCGACGGTGGCCAGGAGTACGGCGGCCAGCGCGCCCGGTACGGCCCGGAACTTGCGCGGCAGGTGGTTCCAGCCGACCATCACCGCGACCGTTCCGGCGCCGACGGCGAGCGAGATCAGGGCGGTGGAGCTGCCGAGGGCCCCGGCGAGGGCGCCGGGCAGGTGGGTGATCTTGTCCAGACCGGCGGCGGGGGCCTTGAGCCCGGCGGCGGCGTAGAGCTGGCCGGCGATGAGGACGAGGCCGATGCCGGCGAGCATCCCCTCGACCACGGAGACCGAGATGGCCCGGAACCAGCGGCCCAGTTTCAGCAGCCCCATGGCGAGCTGGAGCACTCCGGCGCCGAGCACGATGACGCCGAGGGTGGCGAGGCCGAAGTTCTGGACGGCCTCGAAGACCAGCACGGTCAGGCCGGCGGCGGGGCCGGAGACCTGGAGGCTGCTGCCGCGCATCAGGCCGGTGACGATGCCGCCCACGATGCCGGTGACCAGGCCCAGTTCGGCCGGGACCCCGGAGGCGACGGCGACGCCGACGCAGAGCGGCAGGGCGACCAGGAAGACGACGAGGGAGGCGGCGAAGTCCTGCCGCAGGTACGGGAAGCGGGCGGTCTTCTCCACGGCGGCCCTCACAGGGCCCGGAAGAGGTCGGCGCGGGCGTCGTGGGCCAGGACGGACCCGGTGTGCACCTCGTAGTACCAGCCGTGCATCCGCAACGTGCCCTGTTCCAGGCGGCGTTCGACGCAGGGGTAGGAGCGCAGGCGGAGCAGCTGGGTGAGGACGTGGTTCTGGACGGCGCCGCCGACGGCGGGGTCCTCGACCGGTCCCTCGGGGCGCGGGGCGGCGTGGGCGAGCCAGTCGCGGACGGCGGGGACGGCGGTCAGGTCGTCGCCGCGGACCAGGGCGCCGACGGCTCCGCAGTGCGAGTGGCCGCAGACCACGATGTCCGCGACACCGAGCACCTCGACGGCGTACTCGATGGTGGCGGCCTCGCCGGTGGGCGGCTGGCAGGCGTACGGCGGGACGATGTTGCCCGCGGTGCGCAGCTCGAAGAGCTCGCCGGGGCGGGCGCCGGTGATCAGCGCGGGGACGACCCGCGAGTCGGAGCAGGTGATGAAGAGGACCTGCGGGGACTGGCCCTGGGCGAGCCGGGCGAACTCCTCGGGGCGCTCGGCCGACTGGCGGCGGAACGAGCGGGCGTGATCGATGAGGGGCTGCATCAGTGGTTCCTCCTGGCGCGCCGGGGGGCGCGTCGGTGCGGATGTGAGGGTGGCGCTGGCGGCATGCCGGGGTGGCCCCGGGTCGGTGACCAGGGGGTGCCGGCCGGGGCGCGGGGCGCGTCCGGGGGGTGCCGCGGGTCGGCTCAGCAGCGGAAGACTTGCAGGGCCGCGGGTTCGTGCACGCCGGACGTTCTCGGCGCGTGCGCGTCCGGGAAGGGGACGCGGACGGCCGTCGCGTGCGGGGTGGCGAACCGGTTCGGCGGGATCGCTCGGGCGGACCCGTCACCGGGTGCGCCCGCGGCGGCCCGGTGCCGGTCGCGGGTGTGACGCAAGGCGCTGATCTCACCGGTGCGTTCGCCCGCACCGCAGCCGGCGTGCGTGGGTTCCACCGCCAGGACCGGAGCCTGGTCGTGGGTGGCGTGCGCGGCGGGGACGGGCGGGGTGGCCGGGCCGGTGAACGGGAGGGCCAGGAGCAGGCCGGCCAGGAGGGCGCCGGCGAAACGGCTGAGGGTGAAGCGCACGGTGCCTCCTTCCGGTCCGGGCCCGGCATCGACAAAACGCTAACAGCGTAAAGCGATTGCCAAGTTAACCCGATGTGAAAAGGAGAGCCCCGCATCCCTTTACTCGCTCTTTAGTTCTGGCGGTGACCGGCGCCTCCTCTTTCTTTCGTCACATATTTCGCACAAGTGAACGCCGGTAATTGCACAATGAGTTCGAACGGGGTGGCGGGAAATGGTGCGCCCTGGCTTGATCCGGCCAGGTCAGGGGCCTGATGTGCAGTCAGGGGTGCGGGTGGGGCCGGGGTGTGCCGGTGGGGCCCGGAAGGCGGACGCCGGGGCTGGCGGAGAACCCGCCCCCGAGAAATGGCGGAAAATTCCCCTTGGGGTTGCCTTGGTGAAGGCCTGGGGAATGGAGCGTGGTCGCTCTATCCCCGTACGGCGCTCCAGATGCGCTCCGGGAGTTCCCGTGCGGCCTCGTCGAGGTCGGTGTCGCCGAGGGTGAGGTGGCGGCGGGCGGTGGCGACGACCGGGCCGAGGATCAGCGATTCGAGCAACGACGGGGAGACGTCGGCCAGTTCGCCGGTGGCGATGCGGTGCCGCAGCCAGACGGCGAGCGGGGAGAGGCGGGCCTCCTGGGCGTCCCGCAGCTCCTTCGCGTGCGCCATGCCGTGCCGGTCGGCGGTGGCCGAGTGCAGGAGGAGGGCGGCGTCGGGGTGGTCCCGGACGAAGCCGAGGTAGGCGCGGACGGCGGCGCGGATGCCCTCGCGGGCGGAGTCCGCCTCCAGCAGGGCGGTGGCGAGCGGGGTCATCAGCCGCTCCAGCCAGCGCTGGACGAGGGCGTGGACGAGCCCGTCGAGGTTGCCGAAGTGGTGGTAGAGGCTGCCGGGGCTCAGCGCGCCGGCCCGGGTGACCGCGCTCACCGTGAACCCCTGCTCGCCCTCGCGTGCGTAGACGAACAGGGCGGCCTCCAGGGCCCGTTCGACGGTGGCCTCGCCGCGCTGCTGCTTCGGGCTCATCGGCTGAGGTGTCCTCGGGGGTGGGCGGCGCGAAGCGCGGGCGGGTGAGCGGGTCGGCGCCAGCCTAGAACACCTTTTCTGGAAACGGATTCCAGAAAAAGGTTCCGGTTCTCGGCCGGTTCCCGCACACTGTTCCGGTCGGTCGCCACCGCTCCACGAGCCGGTGGCCCGCCCGCTCGTGCGCGCGAGCGGTACGAGGGCGGCGGGGGAGCCCTCGTCCCGCCGTGCCGCCGGCCGGGGCGGCGCACCGAGAGGGCCGGGCCCCGGGGGAGGCGCGGAGTTCTTCGACGGAGGGGAACGAACTCCCGCCGGGCCCCGGCCCCGAGACCACCAGGTACCGGGGGTCGTTCCCCGTCCGTGGGCGCCGTGAAAAGCATCCGGCCCCCGGGCGCTGTGCGCGCCCGGGGGCCGGATCGTGGTAGCGGGGACAGGATTTGAACCTGCGACCTCTGGGTTATGAGCCCAGCGAGCTACCGAGCTGCTCCACCCCGCGTCGGTAGACCCCACCGTACACGAGTGCCGGGGTGGTCCCCGACCACCCGCGATCCGGCGCTCAGGCCGGCGGTGTCCACGCGAGCACCGCCTCGTCGTCCTCGACCAGGCCCGTGGGGCGGAAGCCGAGGGCGGTGTAGAGGCGGGTGGCGGCGGTGTTGCCGGGGTGGACGGAGAGGCGTATCTCACGGCAGCCGGGAGCGGCGGCGAGGCCATCGAGCAGGAGGGTCAGCGCGGCCCGGCCCACGCCCCGGCCCTGCTCGGCGGCGTCGACGAGCATCCCGCCGATCCAGTGGACGTCCTCGTCGGCGTCGTACGCCCACATCACATGGCCCACCGTGCGGCCGGCGGCGTCGACGGCGAGCGAGGTCCAGACCTCCTCGCGCAGCGAGAGCAGGAGATAGCGGGCGCCGAGGGCGGCGACGAAGCGGCGCTGCTCGTCGTGGGGCGCGAGATCGGCGACGGCCCGCCAGTTGGCGTCCGTGACCGGGCCGAGGGTGACGAGGCGGCCGGTGCGGTCGTGGTGGGCCGGGAGCGCGGAGGCGAGGGGCACGGCGGGTCCGTTCGGTGGGGCGGAGTGGGTGGAGAAGGGGTGCGGTGAGGAATTCTGCGAGGGCCGCGCGTGCCGGGGCGAGCGGTTTTCACCGGCGGGAGCAGGGACCTCGGGGCCGGGAAGGGCTGGTTCGCGGCGGGGGCGGCTTGCCGGGCGGGCCGGGCGTGCGGGATGGTTCCAGGAGGGGAGGACCGTCGTCTCTATCTGCCGGGAAGGTGGCAGGGTCCCAGCGAAGGGCCCACACACGTGGACGTTACGAAGAGTTCCACCATCGGCGCGCCCCGGGCGCGGACCGGGCGCACCGCCGCGCCCGGCGCCTGGGACGAGGCCCCCTGCCCGGTCCTGGTGGCCGACGCGGCCGGAGCCGTCGTCACCGCCAACGCCCACGCCACCGCCCTCTTCCCCGCCGCCGTCCCCGGCGCCCCGCTCTCCGACGCCGTACCGGAGTGGCTCGGCGCGGCCCACCGGGCGGCCGTTGCCGGACAGGAGCCGGGTGACGCCGTCTCGGGAGCGGTCGGGGAGCGGGTCTACCGGGCCGTGGCACGGCCGGCGGCCGGCGGTGGGAGCCGGGGCGCCGGCGCCGCGGGACTCGTCTGGTGGCTGAGCGACGACACCGGGCGGGCCGAGGCCGAGGCCGCGCTCGCCGTCGAACGGGCCCGCACCGCCTTCCTCTCCGAAGCCTCCAACGCGCTGCTCGCCACCCTCAACACCGAGCGCTGCATGGAGGTGACCGCCCAGCTCGCCGCCCGCCATCTCGCCGACGGCGTCGTCGTGGTCCTCCCCGGCGCGGGGCGGCGCACCCCGCTGGCCTGGGCGGTGGACGGCGGCGGCTCGACCCGCGCGCTGCTCGCCCTCGACCCGGCCGAGGTGCCCGGCCTCGCCGAGGCGCTCCAGGGCTTCCCGCCCGTCCCCTCGCGCTGGATCGACCCGGGGGCGCTGCCCACGTGGGCCGTGCCGGAGGAGTTCGACGGGCCGGTCTGCGCGGTCGCCGTCATCCCGCTGCCCGGCCACGGCGTCCCGGCCGGGGCGCTGATCCTGCTCCGCCGCGAGGGCAAGCGCGGCTTCACCGAGCCCGAGGAGGTCTTCGCCCGCCTCTTCGCCGCCCGCGCCGGAGCCGCCCTCTCCGCCGCCCGGATGTACGCCGAGCAGGCCGCCGTCACCCAGACCCTCATGCGGGAACTGCTGCCGCCCCGGCTGGAGCAGATCCGCGGCGTCGAGTTCGCCGGCGGCTACCGCGCCTCCGAGCGCGGCGAGCGGGTCGGCGGCGACTTCTACGACGTCCACCCGACGGCGGGCGAGGCCGGGGCGTCCCTGGTCGTCCTCGGCGACGTCTGCGGCAAGGGACTGGACGCCGCCGTCCTCACCGGCAAGATCCGCAACACCCTCCAGGCGCTGCTGCCGATGGCCGACGACCACCCGCGCGTCCTGCGGATGCTCAACGACTCGCTGCTCAGCTCCCACCACACCCGCTTCGCCACCCTCGTCCTCGCCTCCGCGGTCCGCGAGGGCGACGCGGTCCGCCTCGACCTGACCAGCGCCGGACACCCGCCGCCCCTGCTGGTCCGCGCCGACGGCACCGTCGAGGCGGCCGACACCCGGGGGTCGCTGGTCGGCGCGCTGCCCGAGGTCGAGGCCACCACCGCCCGGGTCACGCTTCGCGCCGGGGAGACCTGCCTGCTCTACACCGACGGCGTCACGGAGGCGCGGGGCGGCCCCTTCGGCGACCGGATGTTCGGCGAGGAGCGGCTGCGCGAGGCGCTCGCCGAATGCGCCGGGATGCCCGCCGAGGCCGTCGTCGAGCGCGTCCAGATGCTGGCCGCCCAGTGGGTCGGCGCCGGCGAGCACGACGACATGGCCATGGTCGCCGTCACCGTGCCGAGGAAATCCCCCGGAGGCGTGGTGAGCGCCGCCGGCCGGGGCAGGGGCAGCGCATGACCACACGTACGCCCGAGGAGACCGTCACTGCCGCCGAGCCGCTGCGCGCGCTGCTCTGGGACGCACTGCTGGCCGGCGACGAGTACGCCGCCGCCGACGTCCTCTTCGCCGCCCTCGACGACGGGCTCAGCGCCGAGGAGGCGCTGCTCGACGTGATCGGGCCCGTCCAGGCGGAGGTGGGGCTCGGCTGGGCCGCAGGCCGGCTCTCCGTCGTCCAGGAGCACGCCGCCACCGCGATGAACGACCGGATCATCGCCGCCCTCGCCCACCGCTCGCCGCCGCCCGGCGAGGGACGCGGGCGGATAGCCGTGGCCTGCGTGGAGGGTGAGTGGCACGCGCTGCCCGCCCGGCTGCTCGCCGAGACGCTGCGGCTGCGCGGCTGGCGCGTCGACTTCCTCGGCGCCCAGGCCCCCACCCCGCACCTCATCGCCCACCTCCACCAGACCGGCCCCGACCTGGTCGCCCTCTCCTCCTCGATCCCCACCCGGCTGCCCACCGCGCACGCCGCCATCACCGCCTGCCAGGCCGCCGGGGTGCCCGTCCTCGCGGGCGGGGCCGCCTTCGGCGCCGACGGGCGGTACGCGCGGCTGCTGGGCGCCGACGGCTGGGCGCCGGACGCCCGGTCCGCCGCCGACGTGGCCGCGGGCGGACTCGGGGTGCCCTCGGGGGCCGTCCTCCACGAGCCGGTCGACGACCTGCCGCACCTCGCCGACCAGGAGTACACGCTGGTCAGCCGCGGCCGGACGCGGCTCGTCCGGGAGACCGTGGACGGGCTCGACGACCGCTTCCCGGCCATGCGCGGCTACACCGAGCGCCAGCGCGAGCGCACCGCCGAGGACATCGCCCACATCGTCGACTTCCTCGCCACCGCCCTCTACGTGGACGACGACGCGCTGTTCACCTCCTTCCTCGTCTGGACCGCGGGCATCCTCGAAGCGCGCGGCGTCCCCGCCCGCTCCCTCACCCCGGCCCTGGAACTCCTCGGCGAACCGCTGCGCGACTTCCCCCGCGCCACCCGCCTCCTCCGCCGGGGCGGCGTCGCCCTCACCGGCGGCTGACCGCCTCTTCGACCCACCCGCCCCCCACCGGCCCCGGAAAGCCCGCATGCCCCCTCTGAACGACCCCGACGACCCCGACGACCTCGGCGGCACCGGTCTGACCCTCACCGCCGAGCCCGCCGCCCCCGGCACCCTCGCCCTGCGGCTCGCCGGCGCCCTCGACCACGAGAGCGCCGACGCGCTGGTACGGGAGGTCGCCCGCCGCCTGGCGGAGCGCCCCGCACCCCGGCTGCTGCGGCTGGACTGCGCCGGGCTCACCGCCTGCGACTCGCTGGGACTGTCCGCCCTCCTCATGATCGGCCGCCGCACCGGCGCCGCCGCCTGCGCCCTGCGCCTCGACCGGCGCCCGCCCCACCTGGACCGGCTGCTGGAAATCACCGGGACCCACGGCTACCTGGTGGGCCCCGGCGAGGAGCCCGGCCCGGCCTGACGGCCGCATTTCCTATTCCGCCCCGGCGCCCACCTCCCGGAAAAGCGAATTTCACGGGATTCGCAGGTTTCGATCCCGGAATCCGGGGCCTTCCCGCCGGGCTCCCGGCCGCCACCTCCCGGCGTCCTCGCTGGTCGGGAGCGGTGCGCCGCCGCCCGCATTCCGCTTCCGAACAGGACGTAAACCCCTCACGAGGGCCGGAATCCGGCCCCCGGCGGCCCGCTCCTCCGGCGCGTCGGGACCTTTCCCGCGTACGCCCGGTGCGCGCTCCGAGATTTCCCCCGTACACGCCGCCCGCCCGTTTGAACAGGGAGATCGTGGCAAAAAGCGCTGAACGGAACGGACCGTCCGAACCGAGGAGTGGGATTCGTGGAACGCCAGGAGAAGCAGTCCGGCCGCGAGAACCGCACCGTGCGCCCCCGCGGCCACCGGCGAGATCCGCGGGCCCGCAGTCCGGGCCTCCGCGAGAACCGAGACCGAGGGTGCCGCGTTGCCCCGGACGGAAAAGGAGGACAGGAGCATGCTGGAGAGATCCGGTATGGACATCACGACGAGCGCGGAGCTCTCCGCCTTCGTCATCGGGGTTCACGGCGACGTGGACCTGCACACCGCACCCGCGCTGGACGCCGCTCTCGCGCAGGCGCTGCGCGCGGAAACGTCCCGGACGGTCGTGGACCTCTCCGGGACCGGCTTCGCCGACTCCAGCATTCTGGGCAGCCTGCTACGGGCCCTGCGCGACCACCGCGAGCAGGGGCGGCGCCTCATCCTCGCCGGACCGATGAGCGATCTCGTCACCCGGCTCTTCGAGGTGACCGGCACCCTCGCCGCTTTCGAGACGGCACCCGACGCCAGGGCGGCCCGGGAGCAATGAAACCGGCCGCACCCGGGTACCCGGTCCTCCGGCGGCACCCCCGCCGGGGGCCCGGACCCCGGCCGCGAACAGGCCGTACCGCAACCGCAGAGCCGAGCAGCCGTACCGACGTGCAAGGGGGCCAGCCGTGACAGTCGACGAAGGCGACGGAGATCTGATCCAGTACCGGCAGGGCGCCGCCCGTGCCGGGAACGGCCACCGTCCCGCGCAGGCACCCCGGATCGTCGAGGCGCCGCAGCACCGGCAGACCCGGCGTACCCCGCAGGTGCCCGGTACGGCGGGCGAGGCCCGCGCCCTGGTCCAGCAGGCCCTGCGCGACAGCTTCGGCCCGGACGCCATCGGGGACAGCGACGACGGGCTCGGCGACACCGTGGTCGTCGCCGACGCCCTGCTGGTCACCTCCGAGCTGGTCACCAACGCGATCCGGCACGGCGGCGGCCTCACCGGCTTCGACGTCCAGCTGGAGGAGTCCCACCTCACGCTGCACGTCAGCGACGCCAGCCCCGAGCTGCCCGCCGCCACTCGCCCCGACGGCCCCTTCGACCCCGACCGCCCGCTGGTCGGCGGCTACGGCTGGCCGCTGGTACGCCGCCTCTGCCGGGAGGTCTCGGTGCGGCCGCTGCCCGGCGGCGGCAAGTGCGTGACCGTCACCCTGTCCCTGGTCTGACCAGGGACAGGAGCGAGTCTGAACGGGTCAGTCGCGGGGAGCCGCGGAGGCGGCGTCACGCAGCCGCTCGTTGACGCGGAGGGCCTCTTCGAGCTGGTCCTCCAGGATCACGATGCGGCAGGCGGCCTCGACGGGCGTGCCCTGGTCGACCAGTTCCCGGGCGCGTGCGGCCACCCGGAGCTGGTAACGGGAGTAGCGGCGGTGGCCGCCGGCGGAGCGCAGCGGCGTGATCAGCCGGGCCTCGCCCACGGCCCGCAGGAACGCCGGGGTCGCGCCGATCATCTCGGCGGCGCGGCCCATCGTGTACGCGGGGTAGTCCTCGTCGTCGAACTTGTCCGCCGGGTCCGGCGGGGTCTTTCGGGTCACCTGCACCTCTTCGTGGGACGGATCGCTGCTCCTTCCGGAGGAAGTTCCCCCGGCCCATTCCGCTGCCTGCGGCGGGCTCGGGACTCCGGCGGATCACAGCACCCGGAGGAAAAAGGCTAACTCCGGGAAGGTCCCATGTCTAACGTGGCCGTGACAGTTTTCGGCGGAGTGTCGCGGGGTTCGACCGACCGCGACGAGGGTAGGCCCGGGCCTTCGCGGGCCGGGGTGGGCGACCGGCCCCGGCACAGCCCCGACAGCTGGCCGCCGAATATCTGTCGCGGCTGGTGCAGAAAGAGGTCGCGCGGCGGGTGCGGGTTTCCTCACGGGGCTGCGGACGGTAATCCGCAGGGGCCGCCGGAATGAGCACTTTTCGCCCCTGTGCCGCCGGAGGGCGCGTGCTAGTGTCGGTCGAGTTGCAGTTGTGGTTGCCAGAATTTCACGCTCTTCGCGGAGGGCCCGTCGGAAACCGACGGCCATCAGCAGGAACGCTTGTGTATTTCCGGAGATTTTTCTCCGGGCGGGGTAATCATCGCGGCGGCGCGGGATACGCACAGTGTGTGTCCCGGTGAATTGCCCCGAAGGAGAATTGACATGGCTACTGGCACCGTGAAGTGGTTCAACGCGGAAAAGGGCTTCGGCTTCATCGAGCAGGACGGCGGCGGCGCCGACGTCTTCGCCCACTACTCCAACATCTCTGCCCAGGGCTTCCGTGAGCTCATCGAGGGCCAGAAGGTCAGCTTCGACGTCACGCAGGGCCAGAAGGGCCCGCAGGCCGAGAACATCGTCGTCGCCTGACGACGCTCAGCACCGACGCAGCTGGGGCCCGCACCTTGGGTGCGGGCCCCAGCTCGTGCTTTCCCCCGGCGGAGCCGACCTGCCCCGCCCGGACACCCCCTGTGGACCGCCCGCCCCACCGCGCCCCGCGCGGTGCCGCACGGCACACCCGGCCTCGTCCCCCGGCCTTCACCGCAGTGAGCGAGCGCGTCACCGGCGTACTGTCGCCGCCCCTCGCGCTTTCCGGACGCCCGAGCGTCCATCAGTGCAGCTCCTGAGCCAGTCGTGCTCCCGAGCGAGTTCAGCTCCTGAGCCTCGCGGCTCTTCGGCTGCCCCGGCTTCACCCCGCATGTTCTTCGGTTCGTATCGGTGACTCTTCCGCGTTCAGCTCCGCGCGGCCGGGATTCCCCGGCGTTCCGCAACGAGGAGGTTCCCATGAACCAGAACCGCGCGAGTCGCGACGACAACCGCACCGGCCGACGCTCCGGCGGCGGCCACCGGGGCGCCGGCGCCCCCCGCTCCGCCGGCCCCGACCGCTTCCGCTCCCCGGGCCGCGGCGGCCCGCAGGGCGCCCGCCGCTCCGGCGGGGAGCGCACCCGCGCCGGAGCCCGCGGCGAGTTCGCCCCGCCCGTCACCGGCACCCCCGCGCTCCCGCCGGTCGACGCCTTCGACCAGCTCGGCCTGCCCGCCCCGCTGCTGGCCTGCCTGACCGCGCAGGGCGTCACCGAGCCGTTCCCGATCCAGGCGGCGACCCTGCCGAACTCGCTGGCCGGGCGCGACATCCTCGGCCGGGGCCGCACCGGCTCCGGCAAGACCCTCGCCTTCGGCCTCGCCCTGCTGGCCCGGCTGGAGGGGCGGCGCGCCGAGCCGCGCAGCCCGCTCGGCCTGGTGCTGGTCCCCACCCGTGAGCTGGCCCAGCAGGTCACCGAGGCGCTCACGCCGTACGCCCGTGCGCTGCGGCTGCGGATGACGACGGTGGTCGGGGGGCTCTCCCTCGGGCGGCAGGCGTCGGCGCTGCGCGGCGGCGCCGAGGTCGTCGTGGCGACGCCGGGGCGGCTCAAGGACCTCATCGACCGGGGCGACTGCCGGCTGGACCAGGTCGGCGCCACCGTGCTGGACGAGGCCGACCAGATGGCCGACATGGGGTTCATGCCGCAGGTCACCGAGTTGCTCGACCAGGTCCGCCCGGGCGGGCAGCGGCTGCTCTTCTCGGCGACCCTCGACCGCAACGTCGACCTGCTGGTCCGCCGCTACCTCGACGACCCGACGGTCCACTCCGTCGACCCCTCGGCCGGCGCGGTCACCACGATGGAGCACCATCTGTTCCAGGTCCACGGGCCCGACAAGCACGCCCTGGCCACCGAGATCGCGGCCCGCGACGGCCGGGTGATCCTCTTCCTGGACACCAAGCACGCCGTGGACCGGCTCGCCGAGCACCTGCTTCGCAACGGGGTGCGCGCCGCCGCCCTGCACGGCGGCCGCTCGCAGGCCCAGCGCACCCGTACCCTCACCCAGTTCCGCGACGGGCACGTCACCGCGCTGGTCGCCACCAACGTGGCCGCCCGCGGCATCCACGTCGACGACCTCGACCTGGTCGTCAACGTCGACCCGCCCGCCGACCACAAGGACTACCTCCACCGCGGCGGCCGCACCGCCCGCGCCGGGGCCTCCGGCAGCGTCGTCACCCTCGTCCTGCCCGAGCAGCGGCGCTCCATGAGCCGCCTGATGGCCGACGCGGGCATCACCCCGCAGACCACCCGGGTCCGCTCCGGCGAGGCCGAGCTGAGCCGCATCACCGGCGCCCGGACGCCCTCCGGCGTCCCCGTCGTCGTACGGGCCCCCGCGCCCGCCTCCCCGCGTCGCGGCGCCTCCTCCTCGCGCGGCCGTCGCAGCCCGGCGGCCCAGGCACGCCGCGCGGCGGCGGTCCGGGCCCGTCCTGCCGCCTAGGCGGCAGGGCCCGGGGCGGCCCGCTGTCCGGGCGGGCAGAACGCCTGCCCGAATCCTCCCCCGCAGGGCGCGTGGACGGATACGCTCAGCCTGTCCTCGCGCTCCCCTTCCCGACCGGCATCCCAGGGGCGCTGTCCGGCGCCGGTCCCCTTCGAAACCCCGTGAGTTGAGGCACCCATGCGCTGTGTCATCGCCCGCTTCCCCTTCGACCTCGTCAAGAGCGAGGTGGTGGCGAAGATGAAGGGCGTCAAGCCCGAGCCGGTCACCGGCGAGTACGTGATCATCGGCCGCCACCACTACCCGGTCAAGCAGGTCGGCGAGGTCATCACCCGCCAGGACCGGCGCGACTTCAGCGCCGGTGAGGTCACGCGGGCCCTGACCCGCCTCGGCTTCACCTGCCGCCCGGCCCCCGGCACCGAGCCCGCCGTCGAGCGCACCGCCGTGGAAACGGCCGCCGCCCAGCTCGGGGGCGCCCCGGAGCAGGGCTGACGCACCCGCCGAGCCCGGCCGGACCAGGTCCTCGCGACCGGCCCGGCCGGGCTTTCGTACGTCCTGGGCGCCGGACCTGGCCCGTCCTAGCCCGCCCGGCGGGCCTCGACGGCGCGGCGGGTCTCCTCGGTGACGAGGTCCATGTTGAGCACGGCGGCGGCCCGGACCGCGGCGCCCGCCGAGATGACGACCTGGTCGGTCGGGCTGGCCACGTTGCCCGCCGCCCAGACGCCCGGGACGCTGGTCAGCCCCGTCGCGTCGGTGTCCAGGCGGCTGCCGATGACCGTGCCGCCGACCTCCACCGGGACCGTCTCCAGGCCGAGCCCCGCGAGGAAACCGGCGCGGGCGGTCAGCGTGCCGCCGGTGGCCAGGGCGCGGACCGGGACCGTGCTGCCGTCGGCGAGCCGTACGCCCGCCAGACGCCCCTCCCCGTCGGTCTCCACCTCGGTGACCTCGCCGTCGACGATCCGGGTGCCCCGGGCCTCCAGCTGCTCGCGCTCCTCGGGGGTGGGGCCGGCGGTGGTGTGGGTGAAGAGGGTCAGGTCGTCGGTCCACTGGCGCCACAGCAGGGCCTGGTGGACCGAGAGCGGGCCGGTGGCGAGGACGCCGGTCGGCAGGTCCTGGGCCTCCCAGCCGTGGCAGTACGGGCAGTGCAGCACGTCCTTGCCCCAGAGGGCGGCCAGGCCCTGGACGGGCGGCAGCTCGTCGGTGATGCCGGTGGTGACCAGCAGGCGGCGGGCACTCACCTCGCTCCCGTCGGCCAGGGTGACGACGAACCCGTCCCCCTCCCGGCGGGCGTCGGTGACCGTGCCCTCCTGGATCTCGCCGCCGTACGAGGTGACCTCGGCCCGGCCGGTCCGCAGCAGCTCGGCGGGGCTGACGCCCTCGCGGCTCAGGAAGGTGTGGACGCCTGCGGCGGGGGCGTTGCGGGGGGTGCCCGCGTCCACGACCAGGACGGTGCGGCGGGCTCGGCCCAGGGTGACGGCGCCTGCGAGGCCGGCTGCGCCGCCGCCGATGACGACTACGTCGTAGGTGTGCGGGGTGGGCATGAGGGGGGCTCCCTTCGGTGGCTGGTAGGGCCGAGGATGCGGCCGGGGTGGCGCTATGGGCAAAGGGGGTTGCCGTTTCGGCAAGGTGTGGGGTGGCCTCAGACGCCGGCCGGGCTCGGTGGCCTCAAGCGCCGGCCGGGCTGAGATCGGCTGAGCACCGGCTCAACGGTGCCGGTCCAGAACGGCCTCAAGCGCCGGCCCGGCTCAGTGGCCTCAATCGCCGGCCGGGCTGTCATTGGCCGGGCTCCGTCTCGACCGTGGCGGTCACTGATTGGCCGGCTTCAAGCGCCGGCCGGGCTTGGACAACCGGCCCTGCACCCCCGCCGGAGCCGGGAGGCGGCCAAGCGTCGGCCGGGCGGAAAGGTGGCCTCGACCGCTGGTCGGGGGGAACGGGGAGGCCGTTAGCCTCCTGGGGACGGGCGGGGCAGGGTTGGGGCCGGACAGGGATGAGGAGGGGCCGGGATGTCGGTGGTGCGGTATGTGGCGTTGGGGGACAGTCAGACCGAGGGGCTGGGGGACGGGGACGAGGCGAGTGGGCTGCGGGGGTGGGCCGACCGGCTCGCCGAGTTGCTGGACGCGGCCGAGCCCGGGCTCCGGTACGCCAATCTCGCCGTGCGCGGGCAGCTGGCCGGGCAGGTGCGGGCCACGCAGCTCGACGCGGCCTTGGCGTTGCGGCCGGACCTCGCCACGGTCGTCGCGGGCATGAACGACCTGCTCCGCCCCCGTTTCGACGCGGACGCCGTCGGGGCCGAGCTGGAGGCGATGTTCGCCGCACTGACCGGCGCCGGGGCGCGCGTCGCGACCCTGACCTTCCCGGCGATGGAACGGCTGGTCCCGCTGGCCCGGCCGCTGGCACCGCGCGTCCCCGCGCTCAACGCCCGTATCCGCGAGGCGGCCGCCCGGCACGGCGTGCTGGTGGTGGAGACGTACGGCGAGGAGGTTGTCGTCGACCCGCGCCTGTGGAGCCCGGACCGCCTCCACGCGGCCCCCCTCGGCCACGCCCGCATCGCCGCCGCCTTCGCCCATGCCCTCGCACTGCCGGGCAGCGACCGGGGCTGGGCCGTACCGCTGCCCGCCGTGCCCCCGGTACGCGGCGTACGCGCCCTGGCCGCCGAGGCGCGCTGGGTGTCGGGGTTCCTCGGGCCGTGGCTGGGGCGCAGGGTGCGGGGGCGCTCGTCGGCGGACGGGCGGGTGGCGAAGCGGCCCGGCCTGGCGCCCCTGGGCACCGCCGGGCGCGCCGGCGACTGAGGGCGCCTCCCGCCCCGGCGGGCGTCCTGCGCCGGCTGTTCAAGCCCGGGCGGCGTTCGAGGCCGATCGGTGGCGGGCACGGTCGAGCCGGAGTCGGGCCAATGACGGGGCCAACGACAGGGCCAATGACAGCCCGGCCGGCGATTGAGGCCACTGAGCCTGGCCGGCGTTTGAGGCCACCTAGCCCGGGCGGCGCTTGAGGCCGTTCTGTTCCGGCACCGTTGAGCCGGTGCTCAGCCGATCTCAGCCCGGCCGGCGCTTGAGGCCATCGGTGACCCGCAGGGTCGGGGCGAGCAGATGGAGGCGGAGCCCTGCCTCCATCGCGGTCCACCCAAGCCCGGCCGGCGTTTGAGGCCGAGCAGTGACCGGCGCGGTGGGGCCGAGCGTCACCACACTTCAGCCCGGCCGGCGCTTGAGGCCATCTCTGACCCGCAAGGTCGGGGCCGGCAGGTGGAGGTGCAGCCCAGTCGCGTCGCGACCGAACCAAGCCCGGCCGGCGTTTGAGGCCATCTGTGACCGGCCAGGTGAGCCGGGCTCAGCCGAATCCAGCCCCGCCGCCACCGGAGGCCAGCCCGGCCCGGCCCAGGCCAAGCCAAGTCAGGCCAAGCCAAGCCAACCCACCCCGCAACCCCCAGCCCCGCCGGGGCAGCCCCGCTCAGTCCGTGCCGCAGGCCGGTGCGGCGGGCGGGGTCGCGGGGGCCGGAGTCTCGTCCGTGCCCGGCCTGGTGACCTGGGCGGAGGCCAGCATCTGGTCGATGAGTTCGTCGGCGTCGAGACGCTTCTCGAAGCCGGCCACATCCTCCAGCTTGGTCCGCAGGGACACCTGTCGCGGCGCGAGCAACTGGCAGCAGTCCTCGTCCGGCAGGACGGAGATCTCGGCGGTGCCCACCCGGCGCGCCTCGTCGATGATCTCCTGCTTCTCCCAGCCGATGAGGGGCCGCAGCACGGGCAAGGTGGCAGCCTCGTCGACGAGGGCCATGTTGCTGAGCGTCTGGCTGGCGACCTGCCCGAGCGCGTCCCCGGTGACCAGCGCCTGGGCGCGCAGCCGCCGGGCGAGGACGGAGGCGGCCTTGACCATGAGGCGCCGCTGGCCGACGACCTGGAACCGGCCGGCCCCGACCACGGCGAGCTGCTTCTGCGCGTGCCCGAGGGCGACGATGTGGAGCTTGCCGGGCGGCTGGTACCGGTTGAGCTCGCGGGCCAGCGCGTACGCCTTGAAGGCGGAGGCGGCGTTGGTGTACGGCGCCCCGGTGAAGTGGACGAGGTCGCACCGCAGCCCGCGCCGCATGGCGCGATGGGCGGCGACCGGCGAGTCGTAACCGCCGGAGAGGAGGACGAGGGCGCGGCCGCTGGTGCCGACGGGGAGGCCGCCCTGGCCGGTGTGGCGCAGGCCGGAGACGTAGGACTCCTTGCGGTCTATCTCGACCTCGACGCGTATGTCGGGGCGGGTCAGGTCGACGGGCAGCCCGTGGGCCTCCTGTATCCGCGCGCCGACCAGGCGCTCCAGCTGGGTGGAGGTGAGCGGGAAGGGCTTGTGGCGGCGGCGGGCGCGGACCGCGAAGGTGGTGCCGGGCGCGGCCCCGTCCAGGGCGGCGACGGCGGCGGCGACGATCGCCTCCTCGCCGGTCTCCACCCGCATCGCCGGCTGTACGGCGACGAAGCCCATGACGCGCCGGGCCCGTGCGATCAGCTCGTCCTGCGGCGCGTCCCCGCCGAGGACGGTGACGTTCTGCATCTCCTTGATCCAGATGGAGCCGGTCACGCCGCGCAGGGCGCCGCGCAGGTTGTCGTGGAGGCGCTCGACGAAGAGGTGCCGGTTGCGGCCCTTGAGGAAGACCTCGCCGTGCTTCAGCAGCACGCAGGGCCCGATCGGTACGGGTCCGGCCAGATCGGGGACGCCCTGAGCGGGCACGACGGCGTTCACGGTTACTCCTCGCGGGACACGGCCCCGCCGGCGGGCGGGCCGTCGTCCAGGTTAAACGGGCCCTCCCGCGTCCCCTCCGGCCCCGCCCGGCCGCCCGCCCTGTGACCTTTGACGCGTCGTGCGTGTTTCACGTGAAACATCACGAGGTGGTACGGAAGGTCCGGGCCGGGACCTTTCCGTACCACCTCGCGGCGGGCCGCCCCGCGCGGCCCGGTCTCAGCCCGGCAGCCGCAGCCTGCTCCGGCGGGCCGCCGCCACCAGTTCGGGCACGGTGGCGAACTTGGTGCGGACCCGCCCGTCGCGCTGCCCGCTCTCCCGCTCGGCCCGCTCGATGGCGGCGAGCCCCCGGGCGTCGACGAGGCGCCGGTTGCGGCGCCGGGCGAGCCGGGCGAACTCCTTGGCGCTGCCGGAGGGCGTGGGCAGCCCGCCCGCGACCGCGTCGGCGAGCAGCGTGGTGACGGTCTCGGCGGCGCAGGAGCGGTTGGCGCCGATGCCGCCGGAGGGGCCGCGCTTGATCCAGCCGACCACGTACTCGTTGCTGCGCCCGCGCACCCGCCCGCCCTCGTGCGGCACGGTCCCGGTGGTCTCGTCGAAGGGCAGTCCGGGTACGGCCACGCCCCGGTGCCCGATCGAGCGGACCACCAGCTGGGCCGGGATCTCGGTCCCGCCGGTGACCTGGACCCCGGTGACGGCCTGCTCGCCGGTGACGGCGAGCGGCGCGGAGTGGAAGCGGAAGACGATGCGGCGGCCCGGCTCGGGCGGCCGCGACCAGTCGACGGCGGTACGGGTGACCCCGCCGAGCATGCCCGCCTTGTCCAGCGGCCCGGCGGCGTCGATGGCGGCGCCGATCCGGGGGTCGTGGTCGTCGACGACGAGGTCGACCCCGTCGAGGTGGCCGAGGGCGAGCAGTTCGGTCCGGGTGTACGCGGCGTCCTCGGGGCCCCGGCGCCCGAGCAGCACCACCTCGCGGACCCGCCGCCCGCGCAGGGCGTCCAGCGCGTGGCCCGCGATGTCGGTGGCGGCGAGGGTGTCGGGGTCGGAGACGAGGATGCGGGCGACGTCGAGGGCGACGTTGCCGTTGCCGACCACGACGACGCGTTCGGCGTCGAGCGAGACGGCGTCGGGGGCGTGGTCGGGGTGGGCGTTGTACCAGGCGACGAGCCCGGTGGCGGAGACCGAGCCGGGCAGTTCCTCGCCGGGTATGCCGAGCCGCCGGTCGGTGGCGGCGCCGACCGCGTAGATCACCGCGTCGTGGTGGGCGGCGAGTTCCGCGGCGGACAGCTCCTTGCCGACCTCCAGGCCGAGCTGCATCCGGACACGCGGGTGGTGGTGGAAGCGGGCGAACGCTTCGCCGACCTTCTTGGTGGCCGGGTGGTCGGGGGCCACGCCGTACCGGATGAGGCCGCCCGCGACGGGGAGCCGGTCGACCAGGGTGACCTGGGCGTCGGTGTGCAGCAGCAGGTCCTCGGCGGCGTACATGCCGGCCGGGCCGGTGCCGACGACGGCGATCCGCAGCGGGGCGAAGTCGGAGGGCAGGGAGCGGGCGAAGCCGGGCGCGTCCCAGGCGCGGAAGAGCGGGCCGGTGCGCTCGGCCGCCTCGGCCTGCGCCTCGGCGCCGTCCCCGGTCACCGAGGCGGGCGCCGCCGCTGCCTCCTCCCGCTCCGTCGTCGTCGCCTCCTCCTCGTAGTAGGCGGCGTTGAGGGCGGCGTACTCGCGGTGGGCGGGCTTGAGGCGGTCCACCGGGAAGATCGCGTCGACCGGGCAGGCGTCGGCGCAGGCGCCGCAGTCGATGCAGGAGCGCGGGTCGATGTGCAGCATCTCGGTGCTGCCGAAGGCGCGTTCCTCGGGGGTGGGGTGGATGCAGTTGACCGGGCACACCGCGACACAGGTCGCGTCGTTGCAGCAGGTCTGGGTGATGGCGTAGGTCATGGTCCGCTTCCGGCTCGGTCGTACGGGCCCGGGGCGGTCCGGACCAGGAGGGGGTGCGGGCCCGTCCAGGACGCGGACCGCGGGGGTACGGCGGCGCGCGGCGGCGGGCGCGCGGCCCGCCGCCGTGGTGGCGCCGGGCGGGTCAGAGCAGGTTGGCCCGCCGGTAGACCGCCGCCGCCGGGCGGGTGAGGAGCTTGGCGGAGGCGAGGAAGTCCATCAGCCCCGAGCAGCTGGAGCGGATCATGGACTTGTGGTGCTGGTTGGCCTTGGCCTCGGCCAGCGCCCGTTCGGTGTTCAGACCGGCGTTGCGGTACACGTCGCGGTTCCACATGCTGGTGATGACGAAGTACGCGCAGATGGAGATGACCAGGGCCTGGACGTTCCGGCGCAGCCAGCCCGCCTTCTCCAGCCGCTTGATCGTCTCGTCCCGGGCGAACTTCATGTGCCGGGACTCCTCGACGACGTGGATGTTGTTGATGGTGCGCACGAAGGGCACCACCCGCTCGTCGCGCATCCAGTCGCGCTGCATCACGTCGAGGACTTCCTCGGCGACGAGGATCGAGGCGTACGCGGCCTCGCCGACCGCCAACGTCTTGAAGAGGCGGCCCAGTTCCATCACCGCGCGGCGCGGCTTGTACGCCGGGGCGCCGAGCTTGCGGACGCCGCGGGCGAACATGATGGAGTGCCGGCACTCGTCGGCGATCTCGGTGAGCGCCCACTGGAACTCGGGGCTGCCCGGGTCCTTGGCGTAGATGTCCCGCAGCACCATCTGCTGGAGGATCACCTCGAACCAGATGCCGGTGCTCGCCACCGACCCGGACTCCTGCCGGGTCAGCTCCTTGCGCTGGTCCTCCGTCAGTTCGTCCCAGTAGCGCGTCCCGTAGAGGGAGCTCCACTCCGGGCTCATGCCGTGGAAGGACTTGTCGAGCGGTGTGTCCCAGTCCACCTCGGTGGCCGGGTCGTAGGAGAGCTTCGCCGAGGATTCGAGCAGCCGGCGGGTGATGTCGTTGATGTCGTGCCCGCCCTCGTCCTGGGCGGCGGGCTGTGCGTCGGTCGTTGCCATGGGAGCGGCCCCTTCGTCCGGATTCGGGCGATACCACATGCGTGGTGTTACCGATGGTAAGAAGGCCGGTCGTCCGAGGGAACCCCTCCGGCATTGTTATTTACAGAAAGTCGACAGGGGTGTTTCGGGGAGATGGCCGCGGGGCCAGGCGACCGGAACGGCAGCTGCCGCCCCTCAGCAGGCGCCCACCGACCAGAAGACGCCCACTTCGTCGGCGCTGACCGCGATGAGCCCCAAGTCGTCGCAGAGATCGAGTCCGTTGACGTACGCCCCGGTCAGGAAGGTGTACGAGGCGGTGCCCCGCAGCCCCGCCGCGACGAAGTCCGGGGCCGGGCCGGAGCCGGCCGCGACCGCGTTGGTCCAGTACTCCGCGTCCGGCCCGTACCGGTCGAGCAGGGTCCGCGCGTCGGCCAGGACGGCCTCGCGGTCCGGGCGGGAGCGGACGGGCGCGGGCTCGAACTGCCACTCCTCGCTCATGACGGCGAGCGCGCCGACCGCCGCCGCCCGCTCCAGCGGCCGCAGGTACGCGGGGAACCGCTCGGCGGGCGGGGGCGCGAACGGGTAGGCGGGCACGGCGTCGCGCCCCGGACCGGTACGGTCCGCGTCCAGCCCGGGCCGGCCGCGCGGGTCGGCCACCTCGCGCCGCAGCACCGCGAGCACGTCCCGCGCCCACTCCTCGTGGCGCCTCGGCCCGGTCGCCACGAAGACGTACGGGTCGCCGAGGAGGCGCCGGAGGGCGACGTTCCACTCGGGCTCGGGCTCGGGGCCGGGGCCCGGCGGGTGGGCGGGCGCGGGGGCGGCGGGCGGACGCATGCCGTCAGGCTAGGCCGACGACGACCGGCGTAACCTCCCTCCCATGTCCCACCCGCCCCACACCCCGGACGGCGCGGCCCCCGACCCCGCCGAGAGCCACCGCGCCAACCTCCCGCTGCCGCCCCCGGAACCGGTCGACCCCGATCTGGGGCCCGAACTCGCGCCGAGTGAGCGGCCCGAGAGCCAGGCGCCGGTGCTGCTCGCCATCGCGCTCGGCGGCGGGCTGGGCGCGGTGATCCGGTACGGGGCGACGGTGCTGTGGCCCACCCCGGCCGGGTCCTTCCCCTGGACGGTCCTCGTCGTCAACGTCGTCGGCTGCGCGGCCATGGGCGTGCTGATGGCGCTGCTCACCGAGGTGTGGCCGGACGCGCCCCGGCTGACCCGGCCCTTCCTCGGTACCGGGGTCCTCGGCGGCTTCACCACCTTCTCCACCTACGCCGTCGACGTGCAGACCTTGTTCGACGGCGGCAGTCCGGGCCGCGCGCTGGGCACCCTCGTCCTCACGGTCGCCGCCGCGCTCGCCGCCGTCGCCGGCGCGTCCTGGCTCACGCGCTCGGCGGTCCGCCTCGGCCGCGCGGAAGGGAGCCTGGCATGACCTGGCTGCTCGTCGTCGTCGGCGGCATGATCGGCGCGCCCTGCCGGTACCTGATGGACCGTGCCGTCCAGCGCCGCCACTCCTCCGGCTTCCCCTGGGGCACCCTCGCCGTCAACATGAGCGGCTCCCTCGTCCTCGGCGTGCTGGTCGGCGCCCGTCTCACCGGCGCCGCCCCGGAGAACCTGATGGTCTTCGCCGCCACCGGCTTCTGCGGCGCGTACACCACGTACTCGACCTTCTCCTACGAGACCCTGCGCCTGGCCGAGACCGGGGCCCGCGGTGCTGCCTTCGCCAACGTCGCCCTCAGTGTCAGCGCCGCCCTCGGCGCCGCCGTCATGGGGCTCGGGGTGGCCAAGGCGGTCTGGGGCGGCTGACCCCGCGCCGCCCGGGTCAGCGCCGGATCAGGCCGCGTTCCAGGGCCGCCGCGACCGCCGCCGTACGGGAGTCGACGCCGAGCTTGGCGTAGATGTGCACCAGGTGCGATTTCACCGTGGCCTGGCTCAGGTGGAGGCGTTCGCTGATGCGGAGGTTGGACATGCCCTCCGCGACCAGGCCCAGCACCTCCGTCTCGCGCCTGCTCAGCGCCGTACCCGGGGTGCGCATCCGGCGCAGCAGCCGGTCCGCGACGGCGGGCGCCAGCGTGGTCCGGCCCGCCGCCGCCGTCCGGACCGCCTCCGCCAGCTCCTCCGGCGGGGCGTCCTTGAGCAGGTAGCCGGTGGCGCCCGCCTCGATCGCCGGGAGCGTGTCGGCGTCCGAGTCGTACGTGGTCACCACCAGGACGCGCGGCGCCCCGGGCCGGGCGGTGATGGCGGCGGTGGCCTCGGAGCCGTTCATCCGCGCGCCGGGCCCGAACTGGAGGTCCATCAGCACGACGTCCACCGCCAGCCGTCCCGCCAGCGCCACCGCCTCCTCCGCGCTCGCCGCCTCCCCGGCGATCTCGAAGTCCGGCTCGGTCTCCAGCACGGCCCGCAGCCCCGCCCGCACGATCGGATGGTCGTCGGCGAGCAGCAGACGGATGACGGTCATCGCGGTGCCTCCGGTACGGGATCGGGGTCGGGGTCGGGCCGGGTTCCTTCGGCCGGCAGCGGCAGCTGGGCGGCGACCGCCGTGCCGCCGCCCGGCCGGGACTCGATCGTCAGCGTGCCGCCGAGGGCGCGGGTGCGGGCGCGCATCGCGGGGATGCCGAAGCCGCCCCGGTCCGGGTCGGGCGCGGGCAGGGCGGCCGGGTCGAACCCCCGCCCGTCGTCCACCACGTCCAGCGCCACCGCGTCCCCGAGCCCGCTCAGCGTCACCTCGGCGGTCCGCGCCCCGGCGTGCCGCACGGTGTTGCCGAGCGCCGCCTGCGCGATCCGCAGCAGCGCCACCTCGTAGGCGGCGGGCAGCGGGCCCGGGTCGTGGGCGAGGTGGAAGCGGACGGTGAGGGGCGCCGTCGCCGAGGTGGTGGCGCAGAGCCGTTCCAGCGCCCCGGCCAGCGTGGTCCCCTCCAGGTCCTGCGGGGCGAGGGCGGCGACGAACCGGCGGGCCTCGGCGAGGTTGTCGGCGGCGGCCTGCCGGGCCTGCTCGACGTACCGCCCGGCGCCCTCCTCGCCGCCGAGCGAACGCTGGGCCGCGCGCAGCAGCAACTGGATGCTGCTCAGCCCCTGCGCCAGCGTGTCGTGGATCTCCCGCGCCAGCCGCTCCCGCTCGGCCAGCACCCCGGCCGTGTGCTGCGCCGCCGCCAGGTCGGCCCGCGCCCGGGTCAGCTCCTCGATCAGCCGCCGCCGCTGCTCGCTCTCCCGGTACAGCGCCTGGTACCCCCGGACCACCGCGACCGCCACGGCCGCCCCGATCACCGGCCCGATCGCCGCGGCCGCCGTGAACCCGCCCTGGTGCGCGGCGTACGAGCAGACCGCCACCCCCGTCGTCAACGCCACCGCCCACGGCCCCGCCCGCCCCGCCAGCAGATGCAGCTGCACGAAGAACAGCGGGAACGCCAGCCACATCGCGTCCGCCGTCAGCCCCAGCAGCCCCGCCCACAACCTGTCTCTTATACACATCTGACGCTGCCGACGACTC
>NZ_JOII01000010.1 GCF_000719955.1 Streptomyces albidoflavus | reverse complement strand
CCCCCGAGGCGCCGCCCGCCCCCGCCGTACGCCGCGTACCGCTGACCGTGGCCGCCCTGATCGGCGTGCTGCTCTCCGCGTACGTCTTCGTCCAGCACGGCGCCAAGCCGGGTGTGCTGCTCCTGCTGGGCACCGGCCTGGGCTACGCCCTCTTCCACTCCCGCTTCGGCTTCACCTCGGCCTGGCGGCAGCTGGTCTCCGTCGGCAACGGGACCGGGCTGCGCGCCCACACCCTGCTGCTCGGCACCACCGCCACCCTCTTCGCGCTGATCATCGGCACCGGGACGGGCCTGTTCGGCTCCACCCCGGCGCCGAGCGCGGGCCCGCTCGGCGTCGGGCTGCTGATCGGGGCGTTCGTCTTCGCGGTGGGGATGCAGCTGGGCGGCGCCTGCGCCTCGGGCACGCTCTTCGCGGTCGGCTCGGGCCAGTCCTCGATCGTGCTGACCCTCTTCGGCTTCATCGCCGGGTCGACGCTGGCCGCCTGGCAGTTCGGCCTGTGGAGCGACCTCCCGGCGCTCGACCCGGTCCTCCTCTCCGACCACGTGGGCTGGTTCGGCTCCTGGGCGGTGACCGTGCTGGCGCTGGCCGCCGTCTGGTGGATCGCCCGTACCGTCCAGGCCCGGCGCAACCCGCCGCCGGTCGGCGCGCCGCCGTCGGCCCGCTCCACGCTCGCCCGCGTGGTGCGCGGCTCGTGGCCGCTGGCCGCCGGCGCGGTGGTCCTCGCGGTGCTCGGCGCGGCCGTGCTGCTCGTCTCCGGCGGCGCCTGGGGCATCACCAGCGCCTTCGCCCTGTGGGGCTCGAAGCTGGTCGGCTTCCTCGGCGGCTCCCCGGAGACCTGGGCCTTCTGGCAGCAGCCGGGCAGCGCCGCACAGCTCTCCGGCCCGGTGCTGGCCGACAAGAACAGCCTCACCGACATCGGCATCATGATCGGCGCCGCGCTGGCCTCGGCAGCGGGCGGCGTCTGGACCCTGCACCGGGGCATCCCGGGGAAGACGGCCGTGGCCGCCGTGCTCGGCGGCGTGCTGATGGGGATCGGCGCCCGGCTCGCGGGCGGCTGCAACATCGGCGCCTACCTCGCGGGCATCGCCTCGGGCTCCCTGCACGGCTGGCTCTGGGGCGCCGTCGCCATCGCCGGCACCTGGGCCGGCCTCAAGCTCCGCCCCTTCTTCGGCCTCGGCAATCCGAAGCCGACCGACAGCGTCTGCTGACCACCCGCACACCCGGGCCCCGCGCCCCCGCCCCGTTCACCGGGACGGGGGCGCGGGCGTTCCCGGTCATTCGGCGCCGTACGGCAGCGCGAGGCAGAGCTGCGTACCCGCGTGACGGTGGGGGCCGCCCGCGTCGCGCTCCCCCGTCCCGCCGCGCCCCGACACGCCGGTCGCCCGTACGGGCAGCTCCGGGCTCCCCGGCTGCCCGTTTCCCCAACACCCGTACGCCTTAAGGTGTTTCGCAAGCGTGAGCTACGCGCGTACCATCGCGGACCACAGTCGCGCAGGCGTCCCGGACGGCCACGGAGGGTACGGGAAGCACAGGGGCGCCGCGCGTGGGGGGCCACGGGGAAGTGCGTCCGCACGGCGGTGCCGGACCGGGCACCGCGGACCGGCGATCGGGCCGGGGCGGGCGCAGCACGGACGAGGGGGACTCGGCAAGGTGACGGATGCGGCGGTGGGCGCGGGTGCCCTGGGGCGGCGGGGGATCGTCTCCCTGGCCGGTGAGGCGCTGCGCAGGCCGCCTCAGGAGGAACGGCCGGTGACGGTCCTGCTCGGGCCGCGCGGCAGCGGCGCCAGCGAGACGCACAGCGCGCTGATGGAGCTGTACGGGCCCACGTACCCCTTCGCCTACCTGCGGTTCGCCCCCGGGCAGGCACTGCTGCCGAGGTACGCGCTGGGTCTGCTCGCGCGCCAGTTGGAGCGGCGGCTGCCGCAGTACCGCCGGATGTCTTTCCCGCTGCTGACGCTCGGTCTGCTCGCCTCCGACGAGGATCTGTCGATGACCTCGCTGGAGGAGGGGCGACGCTCCATCCAGCAGCGGCTGCGCGACTTCCAGCAGCAGGCGGAGAGCCGCCACGGCGACTATCTGGCGGCCTTCTTCGAGGTGGCGGGCGGCGCGATCGGCGCCCCCGAGGGCGCGTCCACGGCGGCCCTCGCGCTGCTCAAGGACGCGCTGCGGCACGGGCGGCGACGGCTGCCCGGCGGCAACCGCTTCGGACAGGCCGCGCACTGGTACGGCGCCCATCAGCTGACCCGCGCCCAGGACCGCTGGGAGGCGCTGACCGAGCTGAACTCCTGGCGCCACCAGGGTCACGAGGAGGACCGGGAGCGGCTCGACCGCATCCTGTTCTCCGCGTTCCTGGAGGATCTGCGGCGGGGCGCGGCGCCGTCGTTCTCGCCCCGGTCGTTCCTGCTCCTGCTCGACCAGGCCGACACCCGGTACGGGCGCCGCTTCCTCGACCTGCTGCTGCACGCCCGGCACGACACGGTGATGGCGAACCGCCCCTGCGACCCGCTGACGGTGGTGGCGAGCTGCAACCGCTGGCTGCCGCGCTGGGGCCCGGCCTCGGGCGAGCAGTGGCCGTGGCAGCTGCGGGTGCCGGACGGGGCGTCGCTGGAGGACTGGCGGGCCCACCGGCCGCCACGGGACAGCGAGGACACCTGGTGGTACCCGGTCCGGCTGCGCGACCTCCAGCCGGAGGAGGTGCACACCCTGGTCGAACGGCAGCTCCACACCCACCCCGGCCTGTCGCCCTTCACCCGGCTGACGCCCTTCATCCACCGGCTCACCGGCGGCCTGCCCAAAGGCGTCAGCCAGGTCCTCCAGGCGCTCCAGCACGCCGCCGGGGAGCGGACGCCCGGCCCGGCCCAGGAGCGGTGGCTCAGGACGCTGCCGGACCGGACGGTGCTGGTCGGCGAGGTGCAGCGGACGCTGGCCGACGCGGCGCTGGACTCGTTGCTCGAAGGCTTCGACGACCGTGAGCGGGACCGGCTGGCGGAGTGCGCGGCCGCGCCCGACCTGTACGTGGGCACCCAGGTGCTCGGGTACGGCGAGGCCCTTTTCACGCAGTTGCGCATCCGCCGCCTGATCGACGGGCCGGGGGCGTTCACCCCGAGCCTCCACCCGTGGCTGCGGCGGCTGTTGCTGTGGAAGCTGGCCGCGCGGCCCAGCGACTGGGAGGCGGCCCACGACCTGCTGGCCGAGCACGCCCGGGAGGCGGGCCGGACGACCGACCGGATGTACCACCTGCTGGCGACCGGCCGCCTCGAAGAGGTCACCGACCACCTGCTGAGCCGCTTCGACACGCTGCCGGCGACGAGCTGGATCAGCGAGCTGGAGAAGGTGACGGCGGCGCCTAACCGGCTGGCGAGCGTGGGCGGGCCGCTGGAGCTGCTGGCCACCCTGGCCCCGCCGGAGCCGGGCGGCGCGGTGACGGGCCGGTCGGTGGTGCGCGGCCTGGTGGCGGCGCGCTGGCTGTGGAGTGATCCGCTGGCGGACCCGGGCATGCGGCTGGGCCATGTGCTGGCGGACGGATTCATCCAGCTCTCGCGGCTGGGGAGGAGCGACAACGTGGCCCTGCTGAACGAGTCGGAGCGCTATCTGCACTGGCGCCCCTCGCAGACGACGACGGACGGGAGCTGAGGGCCGGATGCGCAGGATCGAGTGGCCGCTGCACCTGGTGATCCGCACCGTGGTGGGGGTCGTGGCCGCCGGGGTGCTGGCGGTGGCGGGTGTGGTGGCGTGGAACTGGTGGCAGGAGTCGCGGGCCACCTGCCACGAGGACGTCGTACGGCGCGGGCCGCACGACGAGTGCGTCGGGGTGACGGCCGGCGACCACGTCTTCGCCACGCATTTGGAGGACGTGCAGAAGCTCATCGCCAAGGAGAACGCGCGGGTCGAGGCGGAGAGCGACGAGCACCCGTACGTCTCGGTGGCGTACCTGACCTCCTTCACCCTCACCGACGACGACAGCAACTCGGAGGACTCGGTCCGCCACGAGCTGATGGGCGCCTACCTGGCACAGCACCGGCACAACCGGGGAGACCTGCCGGGATCGCCGAAGATGCGGCTGCTCGTCGCCAACTCGGGCAGTGACTCCGCGCAGTGGGAGTACACCGTGGACCGGCTCCTGGAGCGCAGGGACGGGCCGGACCGGCTGGTCGCGGTCGCCGGGCTCGGGCCGAGCACCGAACGGAACCTCGCCGCGCTGAAGAAGCTCTCCGAGAACGACGTGGCGACGGTGGCGAGCATCATGACGGCCACCAACATCAAGGGCATCGACGGCTTCGTGCGGGTCGCGCCGACCAACGTCGACGAGGCCAAGGCCGGCGCGAAGTACCTCAAGGAGAAGGAGTTCAAGACCGTCGCGGTCGTCCAGGACGACGCCAGTTCCAACCTCTACGCCGCCACGCTGGCGCAGGCGTTCCGCGAGGAATACCCGGACAGCGAGCACCGGCTGGTCGGCGAGTCCATCTCGTACGACTCCTCGGTCTCCAGCGCGTGGGAAGGCGAGCTGCGGTACATACCGGGGCGCCTCTGCGAGGCGGAGCCGGACGCCGTGTACTTCGCCGGACGTGGCCGGCACCTGGCCCACTTCCTCAACGCGCTGGCCAACCGGACCCGTTGCACCGAGCGTGACTTCACCGTGCTGACCGGGGACGACACCACCAACCTGACGCCGCAGCAACTGGTCGACGCCGCCCGCACCGGGGTGCGCGTGTACTACACGGGGCTCGCCCACGAGGACATGTACAAGAAGACCCCGTACGCGGTGTCGAAGCTCTCGGCCGGGCACTTCCGGGACGAGGAGGGCCTGATGGAGACGTGGTTCAAGGATGAGGCGCGCTACGACGGCCAGGACATCATGGGCCACGACGCCGTGATCACGGCGGCACAGGGGATCGCGATGGCCTCGGCGTGGCAGGGGCAGGGGAAGGTGACGGGCCCTTCGGTGGCGCGGATGTTCCACCAGATGAGCGGTTCGGAACAGGTGCCGGGGGCCAGTGGCTTCCTCTCCTTCAAGAAGAACGGCGACCCGCGTGACAAGGCGGTGCCCATCCTGCGGCTCACCACCAAGGGCGACTCGGTCCTGATCGACGTCACCTCCGCCACGGGCGAGGTGGCCCGCGAGAACTGACGCCCGCCCCCGTGGTCACGGCCCCGCGCCGGGTGCCACGGGGCCCGCGGGTACGGTGGCCCTCCCCGCGCCGAGCCCGCCAGGAGTCCGCCATGACCTCCCCGCTCCCTCTCCCCCTCGCCGGTGTGACGGTGGTCAGCGTCGAGCAGGCGGTGGCGGCGCCGTACGCGACCCGGCAACTGGCCGACCTGGGCGCGCGGGTGATCAAGATCGAGCGCACCGGCGGCGGCGACTTCGCCCGGCGGTACGACACGGCTGTCCACGGCCAGGCCAGTTACTTCGTCTGGCTCAACCGCTCCAAGGAGTCGGTCTGCCTCGACCTCAAGTCGCCCGAGGGCCGGGAGATCCTGGAGGAACTCCTCACCGGCGCCGACGTCTTCGTGCAGAACCTGGCCCCGGGCGCCGCCGACCGCCTCGGCCTGGCCCCGGAAGGGCTCCAGGCCCGCCATCCCTCCCTCGTCCCGTGCCGCGTCACCGGCTGGGGCGCGAGCGGCCCGTGGTCCGACCGCAAGGCGTACGACCTGCTGGCGCAGTGCCAGACCGGGCTGCTGTCGATCACCGGCACGCCCGAGGAGGCGGTCCGCTCGGGCATCTCGGTCGCCGACATCGCCGCCGGGATGTACGCCTACTCCGGCATCCTCACCGCGCTGTACACCCGGGCCACAACCGGCCGCGCCCCCACCGTCGACGTCTCCCTCTTCGAGGCGCTGGCGGAGTGGATGGGGCAGCCGGCCCTCTACACGGAGTACGGGGGCACGCCGCCGCCCCGGGTGGGGGCACGCCACGCGACCATCGCGCCGTACGGCCCGTTCACCACCGCCGAGGGCAAGGACGTGCTGCTGTCGGTGCAGAACGAGCGGGAGTGGGCGGCGCTCTGCACGGTGGTGCTGGGCACCCCGGAACTGGCGGTGGACCCGCGGTTCGCGACCGGGCCCGACCGGGTCGCGCACCGGGAGGCGCTGGAGGCACGGGTGGCGGAGCGTTTCGCCACCCTCGCCACCGAGGAGGCGCTGGAGCTGCTGACGGACGCCGGTGTCGCGGCGGCCGGGGTCAACTCGGTGCCGGAGTTCCTGGACCACCCGGTGCTGGCGGAGCGGGACCGCTGGCGTCGGGTCGCGGTGCCCGGGGCACCCACTCCGGTGCGGGCCCTGCTGCCCCCGGCCGACCTCGGCGGCGTCGAGCCCCGCATGGACCCGGTCCCGGCGGCGGGGGCACACACCCGCGCCATCCTGGCCTCACTCGGCCGCACCCCCGGGGAGATCGCCCGCCTGCTGGCGGCGGGGGTGGCGGAGGCAGACGACTGAACAGCCCGCCACGCCTATAAGCTCCTGACGCAACACGGCGCGAAGGGGAACTGATGGCGCGGGTTGCGGTGATCGGTGGGAGTGTTGGCGGGCTGGCGACAGCGCTCATGCTGGGGCGGCGGGGCCATCGGGTCACGGTGTTCGAGCAGGACACGCGCCAGGCGGGGGACGATCCGCACCACGACTTCTTCCACTGGCCGAGGCCCCGCGTCCCGCAGGCCGACCAGCCCCACTCGTTCCTGGCCCCGGTCCGCACGGTGCTGCGCGCCGAACTGCCGGACGTGCTCGCGGAGCTGCTGGCGCGCGGGGCCCGGGAGTACCACGAGTTCGACTGGTTCGGTACGCCTCCGCCGCACCGGCCCGGCGACGAGGAGCTGGTGACCCTGCGCACCCGCCGCATCGTCCTGGAGGCGGCCCTGGTGGCGGCCGTGGGCCGGGAGAGCGGTGTCACCGTGCGCCAGGGCAGCAGGGTGGACGGTCTCACTCTCGCGCCGGGCCGGCCACCCCGGGTCACCGGGGTGCGGGTGGGCACCGGGACGTACCCGGCGGATCTCGTCATCGACGCCTCAGGGCGCCGCTCGCCGGTGCCCCGCTGGCTGGTCGCGGCCGGCTGCCGTCCCCCGGTGGTCGACAGCCACCGCACCGGACTCGCCTACCTGTGCCGCTGGTACCGGCTCGGGCCCGACGGGCCGCGTGAGCCCGGGCGGGTGAAGACCGGGTCGTCGGCGCCGTTCGCGCTCGCCGGGGTCTTCCCCTCCGACAACGACACCTTCGCCGTCAGCATCGTGGTCTCCACCGGCGATCCGACGCGTGGGGCGCTGCGGGACCCGGCCGTCTTCCAGGCCGCCGCCCGGCATTTCCCGGCCTGCGCCGCCTGGCTCGGCCTCGCGGCGGAACCGTGCTCGCCCGTCCTCGCGATGGCCGGGCTGGACAACCGCTGGACCGCTCTCACCGACGACGCGGGCCCGGTCGTCACCGGCCTGGTGAACACCGGGGACAGCCTCATCCACACCAACCCCACCCTCGGTCACGGCGTCGCCCTCGGCCTGCGTACCGCCCAGCACCTCGCCGCCCACGCCGACACCGTCGCCGCCGACCCGGCCGGGTACCACGCCTGGACCGTGCGCGAACTCCGCCCGGTCTTCGAAGCGCAGGTGACCGGCGACCGCACGGTCGGGGAACGCCTCGCCGAGGGCGCGCCCCCTTCGGACCACCGGACCGCGGCCCTGGCCGCCTGCGCCTTCGACGACCCCGTCGTCATGCGGGCCCGCGCCCAGGTACGCCATCTCGTCCACCCGCCCGCCGAGGCGTACGGCACCGGTGAGGTGGAACGCCACCTCACCGCCTGGCTGACCGCCCACCCGGAGTTCACTCCCGGGCACGACGGACCGACCCGGGCCGAGTGGGAGGCGGTCGTCGCCGCGCCGCCGCCCTACGCCGTCGAGCCGTCGGCCTCCTCCGGCTGACCGACCGTCACGAGCACGATCCGCCCGTCCGGGTCCTCCCGGCGGTGGCGCCCCGGCGCGAGCCCGCCGGGTGCGTACGGCACGGTGAGCGCGAGCCGCAGCCTCCCGGTGGGCGGCTGCCCGCCCGCCGGGTACAGCTCCAGTACGCAGCCGGGGCCGAGTTCGGCGGACCAGTGGGCGGGCCCGTCACCGTGCTGCTCGGCGACGAGCGCCAGACCGAGTCCGGCGTAGAAGGCCCGGCACGCCTCCAGTCGCCCGGTGTACAGGACGAGCAGGCCGAGAGCGGGGTGCGGAGCGGGCGGCGACGGTCGCGCGGGGTCGGTCACGGGTGCCGATGCTGTCATGCGCGCCGTCGCCGCGCGGCCCGGTCAGGCGGTGAGGGTGGCGTCGATCTCGCGGAGGAACTCCTTCAGGTCGCCGGGGTCCCGGGAGGTGATCAGGGTCCAGCCGCCGGTGTCGTCGGTCACCACGGCCTCGTCCACCCACTCACCCCCGGCGTTGCGCACGTCGGTCTGGAGCGAGGCGTACGAGGTCAGGCGCTTGCCCTGGACGGCGCCGGTCTCCACCAGGGCCCACGGGCCGTGGCAGATGGCGGCGACGGGGCGGCCCGAGGAGGTGAAGGCGCGGACGATCTCCATGGCCTTGTCGTCGAGCCGCAGCGAGTCGGCGTTGAGGGTGCCGCCCGGGATGAGCAGCAGGTCGTAGCCGGAGGGGTCGACGTCGGCGAGGGCGAGGTCGGCGGTGCCGGAGTCGCCCGGGTCCTTGTCGCCGACCAGGGTGCGGATCTCGCCGGCGGAGACACCGGCCACGTCTACCGGGGTGCCGTGGTCGCGCAGGTGCCGGACCGGCACCAGCAGTTCGTCCTGTTCGACGCCGTAGTTGGTCACGATCGCCAGGACACGGCTCGGGCCGTTGTCACTCATGTTCGTCCTTCCGGGTGTACGTCGTCGGGCGGGGATCTGTCCCCGCCCTCCAAAGTAAGACATTCCTCACATTCACGGGCATACGGCACGTCCTGCCCGGGCTCCCGGACCGCGTGCCCGGCGACACCCGGGGACATGCACTCCCGGCGGGGCGGACATTTCCCGCCTCTCACGACCCGGGCGGCCACGGGAAACCTGTCAGCCGGAGACGGCAAACCCGCAGCCCATCGCGGGCACTCCCCTTCACGACCTGAACCCATGACCCCTCGCCGGGCGCGGGCCGTCGCTCACGACGTCGAAAGGTTCTGGAACACGAACCCTTGACGCCCACTCGGGACACCACTTCAATCAACCTGTGAAGGAACGGGCCGGACACCCCACCCCGGCTCGCGCACCTCCTCCACCGAGCACAGCGACACCAGGCAGTCCCCCCACCGCATTGACATGAGCACGACTACTCGTGAAGCGATGTGATGCCACCGTGCACCGTTCCCGACGCCTCCCCACCGCCCTCTGGGCGGCTTCCCTCCTGTGCTGCGCGGGCCTGCTGGCCCCGGCAGCCACCGCGGCCGCCGACGAGTCGGCCGACTCCTCCCGCACCCAGGCCGTCACCTTCGAGGACAACTTCGACGGACCGGCCGGCTCGGCGGTGGACGGCGGCCGCTGGCAGCTGGAGACCGGCGACAACGTCAACAACCACGAGAGCCAGTACTACACCTCGGGTGCCGACAACGCCGCCCTCGACGGCAACGGCAACCTCGTCATCACCGCCCGCAAGGAGAACCCCCGCGACTACCAGTGCTGGTACGGGCGGTGCGAGTACACCTCGGCCCGGCTCAACACGGCCGAGCGGTTCAACGCGGAGTACGGCCACGTCGAGACCCGGCTCAAGGTGCCGCGCGGCCAGGGCATGTGGCCGGCCTTCTGGATGCTCGGCGCCGACTTCGGCCAGGTGGGCTGGCCCGCCTCCGGCGAGATCGACATCATGGAGAACGTCGGCTTCGAGCCGTCCACGGTCCACGGCACCCTGCACGGCCCGGGCTACTCCGGCGGCAACGGCATCGGCGCCGGGTACACCCTGCCGGGCGGCGAGCAGTTCGCCGACGGCTTCCACACCTTCGCGGTGGACTGGGCGCCGGACCGCATCAGCTGGTCGGTGGACGGCCAGGTGTACCAGACCCGCACCCCCGCCGACACGGGCGGCAACCCGTGGGTCTTCAACAAGCCGTTCTTCCTCATCCTGAACCTGGCGGTCGGCGGCGACTGGCCCGGCCCGCCGGACGGGAACACCACCTTCCCGCAGGAACTCGTCGTCGACTACGTCCGGGTGACGACCAGCGACTGACCCCGCGTCTCCTCCCGGAAGCCACTCCCCCGGCCCCGGTACCGCTCAGCGGTGCCGGGGCCGGGGCGGTTCGCGCCGCCGGGCCGAACGGAGTCCCCCGCTCCGCCCGGTTCGCCGCGGGCGGAACGCCAGGCGGTGCCCGAAAGGCCGGGCCGCTCCTAGGCTGGGACGGTGAGCAACCACTCGGCGAACCCGCAGCCCGACGCCCACCGGAGCCCCGGCCCCCGCCCGCGCGGACAGGCGGCGAAGGAACCACTCTGGCGGCAGGTGGTGGGCGGCGCGCTGCGCGGTGAACGCCAGGCGCAGGGCCGCACCCTCAAGGAGGTCTCCGAGGCCGCGCGGATCTCCATGCCGTACCTCTCCGAGGTCGAGCGCGGCCGCAAGGAAGCCTCCTCGGAGGTGCTGGCGGCAGCCGCCGGGGCGCTCGGGCTGAGCCTCGCGGATCTGCTCGCCCTGACCCAGCGCGACCTGGTCCCGGCGGACCGCCGCACCCGGCCCGAGGCGTCCGCCGCACCGGTGGCTCCGCTGCGGGTGGCGAGCGTGACCCGGCTGCCCGGCCGCCCGCAGGCCGGGAGCGGCCCGGCCCGGGCACAGGTCCGGCTGGCCGCCTGAGGCCGTCGAGGCGGGCCCCGGACCCCCGTACCGGGGCCCGCCTCTCAGCCCCGCGGACGCCTGCGGGTCAGCACCTCGTCCGCGAGGCCGTAGGCGACGGCCTCCTCGGCGGTGAAGACCTTGTCCCGGTCCATGTCCGACCGCAGCCGCTCCACGCTGTGCCCGGTGTGGCGGGAGAGGACCTCCTCGGTCTGGCTGCGGACCCGGGCTACCTCCTTGGCCTGCACCGTCAGGTCGGAGACGGTGCCCTGGCTGCCGCCGCTGGCCGGCTGCCCGAGCAGCACCCGCGCGTGCTCCAGGATCAGCCGCCGGCCCGGGTCGCCGCCCGCGAGCAGCACGGCGGCGGTGGAGGCGGCCTGGCCCACGCAGAAGGTCGACAGGGGCGCCGACACGAAGGTCATCGTGTCGTAGACCGCCATCAGCGAGGTGTACGAGCCGCCGGGCGAATTGATGTACAGCGCGATCTCCTGGTCGGGCGCGACCGACTCCAGGTGGAGGAGCTGGGCGATGACGACGTTGGCGACGCCGTCGTCGATCTCGGTGCCGAGGAAGATGATCCGCTCGGAGAGCAGACTGCTGTAGATGTCGAAGGCCCGCTCGCCGCGGGCGGTGCGCTCGACGACGGTCGGGATCGTGTACTGCGCCATGTCAGATCCCCGCCTTCCGCCGCGCGCCGGAGGGGCGGACGTCGTCCAGGGTGTGGACGACCCGGTCCACCATCCCGTACTCCTTGGCCTGTTCTGCGGTGAACCAGCGGTCGCGGTCGCTGTCCCGGCTGATCTCGGCCTCGCTGCGGCCGGTGTGCTCGGCCGTCAGCCGCTCGATGGCGCGCTTGGTGAACTCCAGGTTCTCGGCCTGGATGGCGATGTCGGCGGCGGATCCGCCGATGCCCGCCGAGGGCTGGTGCATCATGATGCGCGCGTTGGGCAGCGCGAACCGCTTGCCGGCCGTTCCCACCGTCAGCAGGAACTGGCCCATGCTGGCGGCGAACCCCATGGCGAGCGTCGACACGTCGTTGGGGATCAGCCGCATCGTGTCGTAGATGGCGAGCCCGGCGGTGACCGAGCCGCCGGGGCTGTTGATGTACAGGCTGATGTCGGTGCGCGGGTCCTCCGCCGACAGCAGGAGCAGCTGGGCGCAGACCCGGTTGGCGGAGGTCTCGTCGACCTGGGTGCCGAGCAGGACGATGCGCTGGGTGAGCAGTTGTCCGGCGAGCTGGTCGTCGTAGCGGGTGGGTGCGGTCTCCGCCTCAGCGGCCGACCAGGCGGGGTGCGAGGGCGCCATGTCCGTTCTCCTCAGGTCCGGTACGGGACGCCGACGCGCCCCGGTGACCTCACTCTGGCCGCCGCCGGACAGCCGGAACCGGTTCTCTGCCGGGAGCAGATTCGCCACGGGCAGAGCCCGCCCAGAAACGGGGCCTGATCACCCGTCTCCCGCACCTCTCCGGGGACGGGACCGGGCCGTCTCCACCGTGGTCGTCACCCGGACCAGGGCGGGCCGGCGCGGTGTGGAGCCGAACCCGAAGGCGACCGGCGGCTCCACGGGGGCGAGCGCCCCCAGCTCCCGGTCCCGCCAGGTCGCCCGCGCGGCGGTGATCCGCCGCAGGTCGTGCGCGCCGTACCACTCACGCCGTCCCCCGCCCGCACTCCCCCGGGTCCGTACGCCCGGCAGCAGCCGCGCCGGGCCGTCGAGCAGCGCCGCCCAGGCGGGGAGCCGGCCGAGCGGCGCGGGTACGGCGCGCAGCAGCAGGCCCAGCACGGTCCGGCGGCCGGTGGTGAACTCCAGCCGCAGCGGCCCGGCCGCCACCTGCCACCGGGGGCCGGCAGCCGTGACCCGGACCGCGACGACCGCCACCTCCTCGAACCGGTAGGTGGCGGCCACGTAGGCGGCCACCTCGGCGGTGGGCGCGAGCAGGGTGCGCCGCCCGCCGGCCTCCTCCACCATCACGTCGCTGAACGCGCCGAACGGCGACCGCTCCCAGTGCCCGAGCACCAGTCGCGTACCGGAGCCGGTCCCGACCCCGGCGATCCACCCCTCGAACCGCTGCCGCCGCTCTGTCACAGCCGCAGTCTGCGGTACGGGGGTCCGCCTCGCACGCGAGAGCGCCGGGCGCGGGTCAGGACCGCCCGGACGAGGCCGTGCCGTCGGGGCCGGACAGGGCATCGATCCGGCCGGCCAGTTCGGGGTGGGCGGAGCGGAGCGGGGGCGCGGCCTCGCGGAGGGGGCCGAGGAGGGCGGCCGGGTCGTCGTGGGCGAGGGCCTGGTCGAGGCGGGCGACGGGGAGGCGGGCGGCGGCGGGCAGGCCGGTGAGGCTGGTGATCTGGGCGGCCAGGCGGCGCAGGTCGGCGGCGTTGCGCCGGGCCCAGGCGGTGCGGTCGCGGTCGGCGGCGCGGCGTTCGCGGGTGGCCTGGACGCGCTGCTCGCCGGTGGTGCCCGAGGCGCCGGGGCGGTTGCGCAGGTAGCGGCGTTCGGCGGCCTGGCGGCTGGCGACGCCCAGGGGGTGGGCCAGCTCGGCCCAGCTGGCGCCCGCCTCGCGGGCCGTCTCGACGAGGCCGGGTTCCCAGACGGCGAGCTGCTCCCGCAGTTGGCGCAGCAGGAGCAGGCTGGCGAGGACGTCCTCGGCCCCCGCTCCCCCGCCGCCGCTCCCGGCTGTGCCGGACTCGGCGGCGTCGACGGCGTCCCGGATGACCTCCAGGGCGCCCGCGACGGCCAGGAAGGAGGCCGGGTCGGGGGTGAAGGGCGGGCCGGCCCGTCCGGTGGGGCCGGGGGTGGGGCGGTCGGCGGTGGTCATGGGGCCTCCTGTGCCGCGCGGCCGTGTCGCGCACTCCGGGTCGTCATCCGATGGACGACGGCTTGCTTGTCATCGTTCGGATGACATGTTACAACGGTGCCAAGCGAAGCGCATGGCATCAACTGCCTGGACTTCTGGAGGTGTTCACTCATGCTGATGCGCACTGACCCCTTCCGCGAGTTCGACCGGATCACCCGCGAGCTGACCGCCCCCGGCACCTGGAGCCGGCCGACGGCGATGCCGATGGACGCGTGCCGCGAGGGCGACACGTACGTGGTCTCCTTCGACCTGCCGGGCGTCGACCCGGAGGCGATCGAGATCGACATCGAGCGCAACATGCTCACCGTCAAGGCCGAACGGCGCCCGGCGGGCAACGCGGAGCACGTACGGATGGAGGTCGCCGAACGGCCTCTCGGTGTCTTCTCCCGGCAGCTCGTCCTCGCCGACACCCTCGACACCGAGCAGGTGCGGGCCGACTACGACGCGGGCGTGCTGACCCTGCGCATCCCGATCGCCGAGCGCGCCAAGCGCCGCCGGGTCAAGGTCGGCCAGGGCGAGTCCCACCGGCAGATCACCGGCTGAGCCGACCGCCCCCCCTGCCGCCCGGGCCCCGTGACGCCACGTGCGTCCGGGGCCCGGGCGGCGCACCCTCCCCGGCAGCCGAACCCCGGCTGCCCCCTCCGACACGAAAGGCGACCAGCAGTGCCCCACGGCCCCCACCAGACCGTCTTCCCCGCCCCGGCGCCCGAGTGGACTCAGTTCCTGGAGGCCGTCCGCTACCAGGGCGTCTACCCGACCCGGGAGCGGGCCGAGGAGGCCGCGCGCCTCGTGCTGGCCGGGCTGGGCCGCCAGCTCGGCGGGGAGGGGCGCGTCGCCCTGGCCGCGCGGCTGCCCGCCGAAGCGGCCCGCCTCCTCGTCCGCGAGATACCCGCCACCGCTCCCCTGACCGGGCAGGAACTGGTGGCGGAGCTGGCCGCGCGCAGCGGCGCCTCCCTCGCCACCACCCGCTGGGACACCGGCTCGGTCCTCACCGTCGTCGCCGACCTGGCGGGCCCCGACCTCCTGGACGACCTCCTCGACCAGCTTCCACCCGGCCACGCCCTGCTCTTCGGCCGGGCGGAACTCAGTCAGCCGGCCTGACCGGCACGGGCCGGGCGGAGAAGGGGGCCTCCAGGTCGCGAAGGGCGGTCAGGGTGCCGGCCGACGCCCGCCGCCCGGCCTCGTCGAGGGGGACCCCCTCGGCACGGGCGAGGAACTCCCGTACACCCGGGGCGTCTTCCGCACGCGCCGCGAGTTCGGCGCGGTAGGCCAGTGCCTCCACCAGTTCGGCGGGGCCGGCGGTGGCCTCGTGCCGGCGGAGGGCGTGGTCCAGCAGGCGGGCGGCCCGCTCGTGGTCGCCGCGCGAGTCGCCCATGACCACGGCGTTGTGCAGCGCCCCGGTGAGCCCGCCGGGCCCGGGCCCGGCCGGGGCGTCGTCCGCCCCCGCGGTGAACCTGATCCAGTTCCCGCCGGGGTCGATCACGGCGAACCCGGTCACGCCCTCGGCGTTCTTCCGCCGGCGCGGCCGGGTCATCCGGGGAATTCCGGAGACCAGCAGCTTGCCGTGGGCGGCCCGCATCCTGGCAGCGAAGGCGTCGAAGAGCTCCACGATGTCGGGCACCACCACGAGACAGCTCCCGTACAAGTCCTCCGGGCGGAAGCCGGGCATGCCGAAGAAGTGCAGGTGGAGATCGTCCCGCTCCATCACCACGTACGCGTTCGGGCGCTCCTGGCGGTAGGTGCGGGTGAAGCCCAGCATCGTGTAGAAGCCGGCGATCTCGTCGACCGACCGGCAGGGCAGCAACGGCACCGTTCTCTCACCACTCACGCGGTCCTCCTCACCGAGGGGCCAGGACAAGTAGTCAAACTTGTCCACTGGCCCGTCAGGCTACGCCACCGGTCCGTGCCCCGGCCACGGCCGGCGCCGTCACCGTGGACCGGCACGGCGGCCGGCCGGTCCACGGTGACGGGCGCGGGTTCAGGCCGCCGCCGCCTTCACCTCCTGGGTGACGCGGGCACGCAGCGCGGCGAAGTCGGCCGAAGCCCGCAGCTCCTCCGGGGTGGCGCCGGTGCGCGGCAGCGGGATGGGCAGGTCCAGGACGACCCGGCCCGGGCGCTTGCTGAGCACCACCACCCGGGAGCCGAGAAAGACGGCCTCGTCGGCGGAGTGGGTCACGAAGACGGCGGTGCGGCCGGTCTGGGCCGTGACGCGCCGTACGTCCTCCTGGAGGGATTCGCGGGTCAGGGCGTCCAGGGCGGCGAAGGGCTCGTCGAGGAGGAAGAGCGGGTTCTCGGCGGCGAGCGCGCGGGCGATGGCGACGCGCTGCTGCTGCCCGCCGGAGACTTCCCAGATCCGGCGCCTGCCGACACCCTGGAGCCCGACCCGCTCCAGCAGGGCGGCACGCCGCTCGGGCCACTCCTGCCTTGGGACGCCCGCGTACCGCAGGGCCACGTCGATGTTGCCCTCGACGGTGCGCCACGGGAAGAGGCGGGGCTGCTGGAAGACGACGCCCGCCCCCTGTCCGGGCCGGGGCGCGGCTCCCGAGACCTGGACGGTGCCGTGGGTGGGCCGCTCGAACCCGGCGATCAGCCGCAGCAGGGTGCTCTTGCCGCAGCCGGAGGCGCCGACGAGGACCAGGAACTCGCCCGGCGGCACGGTCAGGTCGAGCGGGCCGACGGCGGTCACCGCGTCCCCGCCCCGTCCGTAACGGTGGCTCACCCCGGTCAGCCGTACGCCGCCGGGGCGTTCGGTGGCGGGGCCGGAGAGGTCACTTGAGGCCATCGGGCAGCCCCTTCAGGTAGAGCGCGTCCCGCAGGGCCGCCGTGGAGGGGGCGGCGTCGATCTGCTTCTGCCCGGCGAGGAACTTCCCGGTGTCGGCGAGGTACGCGGCGAGCTTGCCGGGCTTGCCCTCGGTGCCGAGCCAGTCGGCCGAGGCGACCTCCTCGGGCGTGAGGAACACCCCTTGCGCGAGCTGGGCCTTGGCGTCGGCCAGGCTGATGCCGAGTTCGGCGGCGATGGACTTGGCCGAGCCCTCGGGGTCGGACTTGAGCAGGCGCAGCCCCTCGGCCTCGACCTTGCGCCAGGTCTCGATCGCCTCGGGATCGCGGGCTATGAGTTCCTCGGAGACCACGGCCAGATCCAGGGTGGGCCTGCCGCCCTCGCCGATCTCCTTGCTGCTCGTCAACTGGGTACCGGTCTCCCGCAGTTCGTCCAGGGTCGGGAGCCAGACGTAGGCGGCGTCGATGTCACCGCGCTCCCAGGCGGCGAGGATCGGCTGCGGCTGCAGGTCGAGGAGTTCGACGTCGGACGCCTTCAGTCCGGCCTCTTCCAGCGCGGCCAGCAGGCTGTAGTGCGAGGTGGAGGCGAAGGGCGTCGCGACCTTCTTCCCCTTGAGCCCGGCCACCGTCGTGATGCCGGTGCCCTTGCGCGCCACGAGTGCCTCGTTCTCCCCGGCCACGTCGAGGATGAAGGCGACCTTGTACGGGATCGGCGAGGAGCCCGAGACCCCGCGGGCGAACGGGCTGGAGCCGAGGGCGGCGATCTCCAGCGACTTGCCGATGAACGCCTGGTTGACCCCGGCGCCCGAGTCGAACTTGACCCAGCTGATGGTGTGGTCCGGCAGCGCCTTCTCCAGCAATCCCCGGTTCTTCACCAGGAGATCGCCGCTGGGAAAGGCGAAGTAGCCGATGCGGAGCCGCTTCTTCTGCCCCGCCGCCGCGTCCCCGGACGAGGAGCACCCGGCGACGGCGAGCGTGGCCGCCCCGCCGAGCACGGCGGCCAGCACGGCACGACGGGAGGGCCGGCGGGACGGCCCGGCAGGAGAGGCGCGGAAGACGGAAGGAGACATGGGAGACCGTTTCTGTACGGGAACGGGGACGGGGAAACGACGGGGAAACACGGGACGGAGTCCGGGGACAGGCGGGCTCAGGTGCGGCCGCGCCAGGGCACGACGGCGCGCTCCAGCCGGACCAGGAGGGCGTCGATGAGTAGGCCGGAGACGCCGATGGCGGCGATGCCGACCAGGACGATCGGGGTGTTGTTGTAGTTGGCGGCGTCCTTGACCATGCCGCCGATGCCGGGCAGGCCGTTGACGAGTTCGGCGGCGACCAGCGAGGAGTACGCCACGCCCACGGCCAGCCGGACGCCGGTGAAGGTCTCCGGAAGGGCGGAGGGCAGCACGACGTCCTTGACGACCTCCCAGCGGGAGGCGCCCAGCGCCCGGGCCGCCTCGACCAGGTGGCGGGGCGCGGCCGCGACGGCCGCCGTGGTGGCGACGGCGACGGGCGGGAAGGCGGCGACGGCGAGCAGCGTGATCTTCGGCTCCTCGTCGATGCCGAGCCAGACGATCAGGAGCGAGAAGTAGGCCAGCGGCGGCAGGGTGCGCAGGAAGGAGATCCACGGCTCGAAGAGCGAACGCACCCACCGGACCGTGCCCATGACGAGGCCGAGGAGGACACCCAGCACGATGCCCACGCCCGCGCCGAAGGCGATGCGGCGCAGGCTGATCCCGAGGTGTTCGGCCAGGTAGGTGCCGTTGTAGCCGCGTACGCCGTCCCGGGTGGTGGAGACGGCGAGGAAGGCGTCCCACACCTTGGCGGGCGGCGGCACCAGCGTCTCGCTCCAGGTGCCCGCGGCGGCCACCGCCTGCCACAGGGCGAGGAAGAGCAGGAGCGAGCCGAAGGGCAGCGCGAGCCGCCAGAGCGCGGACGGACGCCGCCTCCTGGCCGGTCCGGGCGCGGCAGCGGGTGCGGCGCCCGGTTCGGCCAGGAGTTCCGGCGCGGCGGGGGCTGGGGGCACGAGGGACCTCCGGGAAGCGAGGAACGACGTACGGGCCGTGCGGGGCGGCAGCCGTACGGGAAGAGGGACCGGCGCCCGGCGACGGGGCGGGCGGCGGGGGTGTCTCAGGGAGCCGTGCGCGGGGAGACCGCACGGGGCGTCACCGGCCGGTGCGGGACACCGGGAGCGGGGAGAGGGTGAAGCGGATCAACAACACGAAGCCGCGCGGAGGCACAGGTCGATGACCAGGCGGCGCACCAGGATTTCGTGGATCACGCGGCACTTTCTACACGAGGCGTTGGCACGACACCAGGAGTTGTCCGGGGAGTGGGACGCGTCGTCCGCCCGCTGGTCGGTCCGGCCCACGGGGAAATCCCTTCGGCCCTGCTGCGCGCACGTGCCAAGATGAAGCGTTTCAGCCTCAACTTCCCTGCACACAGCCCGAGATCGGATGGTGGCGAGCGCGTGCCCGAGACCCCGGAGACCGAGACCGCAGAGCCGGGCGACCCCGCGTCGCCCCCTGACGAGGACGCACCCGCCGCCGGTACGCCCCGGGACGCCGCGCCGCCCGCCCGGGGCCGGACGAGGACGATCGTCGCCGCCGCGCTGGGCATCGTCGTGAGCACCGCGCTGGCCGCGGCCGTCACCACCTACCTGGACGTGTGGAGCAGCAGCCGTTCACCGGTCCCCGCCGGCCAGGGTCTGCACGCCGAGTCCGAGGTCTGGTGGGACCTGACCCGGGACACCAAGGCGGTCCGGATACCCGGCACCGCGGACGTGGCCGAGCTGGAACAGGAGGCCATGGACGCCGGCACGGCCCTGGACGGCCTGGTCGAGGCGGACGGCACCTACGCGGGGATGATGCGCGTCCGGGTCACCCTGATGAACTTCACCAAGGTCCCCGTCTCCGTCACCGGGGTCCGCGCCCGCGTCACCGAAGAGGAGCCGGCGCCCGAGGGAGACCTGCTCTCCTGCGGCGGCGCCGAGGGCAGCACCGGCATCACCCGGCTCCGCATCGACCTCGGCGCCTCGGACACGGCCGCGCAGGAGTACGACGGCGAGAAGGCCGTCGGCCAGTACCCGTCCCAGGAGATGCAGCTCGCCAAGCAGGACGAGCCCGCCGTCTTCGACATCCGGGTGGAGGCCGGCGAGACGACCGCCTCCTACGTGCTCGACGTCGTCTACCAGCAGGGCACGGAGAAGGGCCGGGTCGTCGTGGACGACGGCGGCAAGCCCTTCGTCCTCGCCCCCGACGAGGGGGACATCGACAGCGCGTACCGGTGCGACGACTCGATGACCCACTGGGAGAAGCAGCCGTGAACGGCCGCCGCCCCTTCCTCGTGGCCTTCCTCCTGACCGCCGCCGTCTGGGCCGGGGTGGCGGTGCCGTGGGCCCTCACCGACCACGAGCCGGCGCCCGCCAAGCCGGGCCCCGGCGCCTCCGCCGGGCCGAACATCGCCGCCGAGGGCCGGAGCAGGGCGGCCGGGCGGCAGGCGCTGGGCCTGGCCTGGTCCTCCACCTGGTCCGCGACCGTCCCGGAGGGCACGGACGTACCGGACCGGGCGCTCGGCGCCGGGCGCTGCTCCGCGCTGTTCACCTGGGCCACCGGCCGGTCGGCCGTTCCCCGGGGCACGGCGACCGCCGCGTTCACGCTGACGGCGCCCGAGGACCGCGGCCTGGTGGTGCGCTCGCTGCGCGTCGTCAAGGGGCGCGCGCTGCCTCCGCCGAAAGGGACCGACGTGGAGTGCCTGGGCGCCGTGGACCCTGGTGTCCCCACCTCCATGGAGAGGTGGGGCCGGCTGAACCTGGACCGGCCGCGCGACCTCAAGGTCAGCCGGACGGCGGGGCCGGGCGCCACCGTCGGCGGCCTGATCGAGACCAGCACCACCGACTGCTCCTGCCAGTGGTGGATCGAGGCGGAGGTGTGGGAGGGCGCGAAGCGGCGGACCATCCGCATCGACGACGCCGGCGCCCCCTTCACCCTCGCGCCGCCGGTGGCGGGCATCGGCACACCGGCCCAGGGCGGCGCGCTGAAGTACGGGGCCACGGATGTCGCCCTGGCCCGCGAGGGCTCCGCCGCGGGCCGCCCCTCCCAGGCCCTGTCGGTGAGCGCCTCGCGGCTCCTCGCCGGGGACGGCCAGGAGATGTGGATGGTCGCGGACCGCGAGGTCCCCGAGGTGGACCGGCTCACCGCCAACCTGGACGTGCCCGGCGCCGTCTGCCGGCGGGCCGAGCGCCGCCTTGTCGCCGACGGCGCCCTCCCGGCGGGACGCGCCGCCTACGCCGTCAGCGTCACCGACCCGTCCGCCCGCGAGGACCTCGAACGGGTCGTGGACGTCTCCCTGAAGGTGCGGAAGACCGTCCGCGAGGGCCCCCCGCCCCAGGGATACGGCTGCTACCCGGCCCAGTGGGGCCTCCAGAACAACGACGGCCAGTCGGCGGGAAGCGTGCGCCTCTCCCGCGACACCCCGCACCTGCCCGTCCTCACCGGCGAGCCCGTACAGCTCCTCCGCGAGACCGACGACACGCCCGCCACCAGCACGCTCTTCTTCACAGTCGAGGCATGGGGCCCCGACGGGACCGAGTACCACTTCACCCTCGACGTCACGGTCGAGGACGCCTCCGGGAAGCGCACCCACCACACCGTCGACGACGCGGGCCGGCCCTTCGTCCTCGCCGCCCGCCCGGACGGCATGGCACCCCGGCACGAGAAGTACGCCTACTACGAGAACGGGCACAAGGTCGGCTGACCTCCCGGCCGATGGCCCCGGACACGGCGAAGGGCCGGTTCGGATCTCTCCGAACCGGCCCTTCCACGACTCTCGCGAGTCGGGACGACAGGATTTGAACCTGCGACCCCTTGACCCCCAGTCAAGTGCGCTACCAAGCTGCGCCACGTCCCGGTGCCCGCCTGACCTGGGGTTTCCCCCTGGCCGAACGCGCAGGAAAACCATACCTCACTTGAGTCGGTGGTCGCGCACTCCTTTCCGGGGGAGCCCTCCTTGACCTCAAGCCAACTTGAGGTCGCACGGTGATCACATGACGTCCACCACTGCGGGCACGGCCACGTCCTACGCCGACATCCCCCGCCTCATGAGCCTCCAGACCGGCGACGAGAAGCACTCCGCGGCGGCCACCTCCACCCTCGACCCGCTCTGGGTGCTGTACGACCGGGTGCTCCGCGTCACGCCGGAGACCGCCGAGGCCCCGGGGCGGGACCGGTTCCTGCTCTCCAAGGGCCACGGCCCGATGGCGTACTACGCGGTCCTCGCCGCACGCGGTTTCTTCCCCGAGGCGTGGCTGCCCGGCTTCGGCGGGTTCACCTCGCCGCTCGGCCACCATCCGGACCGGACGCTGGTGCCGGGGGTGGAGATCGGCAGCGGCTCGCTCGGGCACGGGCTGCCGATCGGCGTCGGGGTGGCCCTCGGGCTGCGGGCGCAGGGGCTGACGGAGCCTGCGGTCTGGGTGATGACGGGCGACGCCGAGCTGGACGAGGGCTCCAACGACGAGGCGATCACCTTCGCGGGGCTGACCGGGCTGGGGTCGCTGCACACCGTGGTGGTCGACAACGCCTCCGCCAGCCACGCCGCCCCCGGCCACCTCGCGGCCCGCTTCGCGGTGGCCGGCTGGTCGGCGGAGACCGTCGACGGCCACGACCACGAGGCGCTGTACCGGGCCTTCACCGCGCCCCACCCCGGCCGCCCGCACGTCGTGGTGGCCCGCGTGAGCCGCTGACCGGCCCCGGCACCACCCCTCCCCCGCACCACCTCCCGAAAGGACCTTCCCGTGGACTCCATGCGCGACCGCTTCGCGGACACCGTGCACCAGCTGATGGACGCCGACCCGCGCGTCGCCCTGGTCATCGCCGAGATCAGCCGGGACCGGCTCCAGGGCGCGATCACGGCCCACCCCGACCGCGTCGTCAACGTCGGCATCCGCGAACAGCTCCTCGTCTCCGCGGGCGCCGGACTCGCCCTGTCCGGGCTGCGCCCGGTGCTGCACACCTTCGCGTCGTTCCTGGTGGAGCGGCCCTTCGAGCAGGTCAAGCTCGACTTCGGCCACCAGGGCGTGGGCGGCGTGCTGGTCAGCTCCGGCGCCTCCTACGACATGCCCTCCGGCGGCTACACCCACATGTCCCCCGGCGACGTGGCCCTCCTCGACACCCTCCCCGGCTGGACGGTGCACGTCCCCGGCCACCCGGACGAGGCCGAGGCGCTGGTCCGCGCCGCCGTCGCCGCCGGGGACGACAAGGTGTACGTACGTCTCTCCGAGCGGACCAACGCCGAGGGGCGAGCCCTCGACGGCACCCGGTTCCGGCAGGTGCGAGAGGGCCGTTCCGGGGCGGCCGTGGTCGCGGTCGGGCCGGTGCTGGACACGGTCCTCGCGGCGACCGAGGGGCTCGACCTGACCGTGCTGTACGCGACGACCGTGCGGCCCTTCGACGCGGCGGGGCTGCGCCGGGCGGCCATCGACCCGGACCGGGGGACGGCCCAGGTGGTGCTGGTCGAGCCCTACCTGGCCGGGACCTCGGTGCGCGCCGCCGACGAGGCGCTCTCCGTGGTGCCGCACCGGCTGCTGGGGCTCGGCGTGGGCAAGGAGGAGCTGCGGCGCTACGGGCGGGCCGAGGAGCACGACGCCGCGCACGGCCTGGACGCGGCCTCGCTGCGCCGGGACATCAGCGCCTTCCTGGCGTCGTAGCGGGAGTGGAGCCGGGCGCGGGCACGGGGGAACCCGCGACGGGCCGGTCCTCGGCGCGCTCCAGGTTCCGGATGGCGGGGACGCCGAGCAGGAGCGCGCCGACGACCAGGGTCAGCAGGCCGCCGGAGACGAGGACCACGTCGGTGCCGAGGAGGCCCGCGGCGGGGCCGGCCAGGGCCTGGCCGACCGGCATCATGGCCAGCGAGCCGGCCACGTCGTAGGCGTGAATGCGGTTGAGCACCTCGGGGCGGACCTGGGTCTGGACGCTGGTGGCCCACATGACGCCCCAGAAGGACATGCCGGCGCCGGCCACGGCGGCGCCCGCGCACATGGCCGGCACCCCCAGCCCCGCCCCGACGGTGCCCGGGAAAAGGCCGAAGCCGAGGACGGCGAAGGCCCCGGCGCGCAGCATCCGGCGGGGCCGGGCGCGCAGCGCCAGCAGGCCGCCGACGACGGTGCCGGCGCCGAGGGCGGAGTTGACCAGGCCGTAGGCGCGCGGGCCGTGCTCCTGGACGACGTCGGCGGCGACCAGCGGGACGGCGGGGCCGGAGACCGCCAGCATGAACAGCCCCCAGATCGCGATGACCCCCCACAGCCAGGTGCGGGAGCGGAACTCGCGCCACCCCTCGACGAGGTCCCGGCGGAAGGCGGCGCCGCCCTTGCCGGGGGCGGTGCGGGGGGCGGCGGGCGGCAGGCGCAGCAGGACCAGGCAGAGGGCGCTGAGGCCGTAGGTGGCGGCGTGGGCGGCGAAGACGCCGCCGGGTGAGACGAAGGCGACGAGCATGCCGGCGGCGGCCGGGCCTGCCAGCGACATCACCGACTCGGCGACGCGGATGGCGCCGTTGGCGCCCTGCACGTCGCGGGCGAGGCGGGGCACGGTGCTGGCGACGCCGGGCTGGAAGAGGGCGGCCGCCGCGCCGTTGAGGGCGCCGATGACGCAGAGCTGCCACAGGACGACGTGGCCGGTGAAGAACATGACGGCGGCGAGCGTCTGGGTGACCAGCCGGACGGCGTCGGCGCCGATCATCAGCAGCCGGGTGCTGACCCGGTCGGCGACGACCCCGCCGAAGATCACCAGGCTCGCGAAGCAGGCGACCGAGGAGGCCATGGCGAGGCCGACGGCGCCCGCGCCGTACCCGTGCAGAAGGAGGCCGGCGGCGAGGGCGACGGGGAGCATGGTGTCGCCGAGCTTGGCGACCGCGCGGGCGGTGAAGAAGAGGCCGAAGTCTCGGGACCAGAAGCCCCGGCGGGGCCGCGGGTCCGGGCCGGCCTCCGCCTCGGTCGCTGCCGCCATGTCCTTCCGCCCTCCTCGCTGTCGGGCGGCGGCTCCGCCCGCCCCGCCCGGGCGGGATCATGCCACGGGCGGGAGCGGAGGGCGCGCCGTTTTCCGGCCGGGCCGGCTCAGCCGCCGCCCGGCGCGGCCAGGTCCGGGTGGGCCTCCAGAAGGCGGCCGGGCGCGGCCTGGCGCCAGGAGTCGGTGAGGATGTCGCGGAGTTCGGCGAGGTCGTCGACGGCGGCGAGGCGGACCCGGACCCAGGCCGAGGACGCCTCGTGGCCGGCGACCCAGAACTTCTCCGGTTCGGCGAGGACCAGTTCGCCGCGCTCCTCCTTGGGGCAGCGGACGGCGATGGAGGTCTCGTCCTCGGGCATGGTGGCGTACATCTTCCCCGCGACCCGGAAGGTCGGCATGGACCAGGCGATCTTCTCGGTGGTCTCGGGGAGGGAGAGGGCGATGGTGCGGGCGTCCTGGGCTTCGGCCATGGCGGGAGGGTAGGCGACGGCACCGACAGCGGGCGCGCCGCCGTTCAGAGCGCGTGCGCGTCGAGCCAGCGGGTCAGGTCGCCCTGGACCTCGTCGCGGTTGGTCTCGTTGAGGATCTCGTGCCGAGCGCCCTCGTACGCCGTGAAGGTGAGGTCCTCGACGCCCGCGCCGCGCAGGTCGGCGAGGAGGGCGTCGACCTGGGCCATCGACTGGTGGCAGGGGTCGTCGGAGCCGACCGCGACGTGCACGGGCAGGTCGGCGGGCATCCGGGCGAGGTTGGCGGGGTCGTTGACCTTCTGGGAGGCGCGGACCCAGTCGAGGCTGAACCCGGCGCTGAAGGGGAACCCGCACGCCTCGTCGGCGGCGTAGGCGTCGACCTCGGCCTCGTCGCGGGAGAGCCATTCGTAGCCGGTGCGGTGCGGGTAGGGCTCGTTGAAGGCGGCGAAGAGTTCCGGGACGAAGGAGGAGATGTGCCCGGGGCCGTGGGCCTCGATCTCCCGCTCCAGGCGGGCGGTGTCGCGTGCGGGGTCCGCCCCGGGCAGGGCGCGGAAGGTCCCGGTGAGCAGGAGTCCGGCGAGGTCGTCCGGGTACTCCTGGGCGTAGTCGCGGGCCAGCATGGAGCCCATGCTGTGGCCGAGCAGGAGGACGGGGGCGCCCGGGTACAGGGCCCTGAGCTGGTCGCCGACGGCCTTGAGGTCGGTGACGACCGAGCGCCAGCCGTCCTCGCCGGTGACGCCGAACCCGCCGGTGAGCGGCGCGGTCGCCCCGTGGCCCCGGTGGTCGGAGGCGACGACGCCGAAGCCGTGCGCGGTGAGGTGGCGGGCGAACCGGTCGTAGCGCTGGGCGTGTTCGGCGGCGCCGTGGGCGATCTGGACGAAGGCGCGGGGGCGTCCCACGGGCAGCCAGGTGTAGGTGGCGACGGCCACTCCGTCGTGGGCGCTGAGGACGCCCGGGCGGTGGGCGGTCGAGCCGGCTGCGGGCTGGCTGGTCATCGGGTGCGCTCCCCTGGGGTCGGTGTGGGGCGGTCGGCGCCCGGGGTGCTCCGGGCGCGCTCTGCCTGCCCCTCCCCGGTCACGGGCCCGCTCATGCCTCGGCTGCGCCGACGGCCTGACGGCGGCCGGGCAGGGGCGTGCGGAAAAGGAGTCGGCGGGAGCGGGCGCGCCGTGCCAGGATCGCCCGATGAGTACGTCGCGGACCGAGCTGCTGCGCTGGCAGGCCGACCTGACCTGGTCGCTCTTCACCTACCACCTGGACCGGCTGGAACCCGGCGACTTCCTCCGCGAACCGGCCGCCCTGTGCTGGACGGTGCACGAGGACACGGACGGCCGCTGGTGGCCGGACTGGGCGGAGAGCGAGCCCGACCCGGTGCCCGTCCCCACGATCGCCTGGCTGACCTGGCACATCGGCTGGTGGTGGACGACCGCCATCGCCGACGTGCGCGGCACCGAGCCACCGGGGCGGACGGAGATCGCCTGGCCGGGCGAGGGCGCGGCGGCCGTCGCCTGGCTGCGGGAACTGCGCGAGGAGTGGACGGCGGTCCTCGACGGCCTGGACGACGCGGCGCTGGACCGCCCCTCGGCGTACCCGTGGAACGCGGAGACGGGGCTGACCGTGGGGCACACGGCGGCCTGGGTGAACGCGGAGCTGATGAAGAACGCCGCCGAGATCGGGCAGCTCCGGCTCCGGTACGCCGCCGAGCGGTGAGGGCTGCGTTCAGGGGCCTCCCGGGTCGCGGCGCTGGAGCTGCTCGGTCAGCTCGGCCGCCATCGCCTTGATGGTGTCGAGCCCCGCGCGGCCCCAGGGGCGCGGCTGGGTGTCCACCACGCAGACGGTGCCGAGGGCGAGGCCGGTGCGGTCGATGAGCGGGGCGCCCAGGTAGGAGCGGATGCCGATCTCGTCGACCACCGGGTTCCCGGCGAAGCGCGGGAAGTCGCAGACGTCCTCCAGCACCAGCGCCTTGCGCCGCACCACCACGTACGGGCAGTAGCCGTGGTCGCGGGCCATGTGCCGGAAGGCGCTCGCGGGCGCGGCTCCCCCGGCGAGCGGCCCGGCCGGGGTGTGCAGCCCGGCGAAGAACTGCCCGCCGGTGCCTATGAAGTTGACCATGGCGTACGGGGCGCGGGTCAGGTCGGCGAGGCGGGTGGCGAAGGCGTCGAGCCCGGCGTCGGCGTGGTGGCCGAGGCCGAGCCTGCCCAGCCGCTCCTCGCGCGCCGGGGCCTCGGGGTCGGCGGGGGTCAGGAGGAGGTGGCCGAGCGGGTCGAAGGTCACAGGGGCGCTCCTTGGCTCTCGGCGGGGTGTCCGGCGAGGAGGTGGCGTACCAGGGTGAGCAGCGTCTGCACGGCCGAGCTGGAGATGCGGGCGTCGCAGCGGATGACGGGGACGTGGATGCCGAGGTCGAGGGCGGCGCGCACCTCCTCGGGGCCGTAGCGGTGGGCGCCGTCGAACTCGTTGACGGCGACGACGAAGCTCATCCCGCGCTGCTCGAAGAAGTCGACGGCGGCGAAGCAGTCCTCCAGCCGCCGGGTGTCGGCGAGGACGACGGCGCCGAGCGCGCCCTCGGACAGCTCGTCCCACATGAACCAGAAGCGCTCCTGGCCCGGCGTGCCGAAGAGGTACAGGACGTGGCGGCTGTCGAGGGTGATGCGGCCGAAGTCCATCGCCACCGTGGTGGTGGTCTTGTTCTCCACGCCCTCCAGGCTGTCCGTCTCGGCGCTGATGGTGGTGAGGAGCTCCTCGGTGCTGAGCGGGGCGATCTCGCTGACCGCGCCCACGAAGGTGGTCTTCCCGACCCCGAACCCGCCCGCGACCAGGATCTTGAGCGCGGTGGGAAAGGGGTCAGAGCCGTCGTCGTAGTCCATCGAGCACTGCCTCCAGCAGGGACCGGTCGGTGGGGTGGTGGAAGTAGTCGGGGGCCCGGGTGGTCAGGGCGCCGCAGTCGACCAGGTCGGAGAGGAGGACCTTGGTGACGACGGCGGGCAGCCGCAGCTGCCCGGCGACCTCGGCGACGGAGGTGGGCGCCTCGCAGAGCCCGAGGACGTCGCTGTGTTCGGGACCGAGGTAGCCGAGCGGCTGGGTGCCGGTGGACATCACCAGGGACATCAGGTCCAGCGCGGTCGTCGGTCGGGTCCGGCCGCCGCTGACGGTGTACGGGCGGACGAGGCGCCCGGCCGCGTCGTCCAGCCAGGGCCCGTCCTGCGGGAGGGCCATGGTCAGTTCCTCATCGCCGTGGGTTCGGGGGCCTGCCGGCGCGGCGGGGTCACCAGGTACGGCCGGACGCTCTTGACGAGCATCGTCATCTCGTAGCCGAGGACGGCGGCGTCGGCCTCGCGTCCGGCCAGCACGGTCAGGCAGGTGCCCGACCCGGCGGTGGAAACGAAGAGCAGGCTGCTGTCGAGTTCGACGACGACCTGGCGCACGTCGCCGCCCTCGCCGAAGCGCGCCCCGGCGCTGCGGCCGAGCGAGTAGAGCCCCGAGGCGAGGGCGGCGAGGTGGTCGGCGCTGTCCGGGTCGAGGCCGTGCAGGGACTTGACCAGACCGTCGGCGGAGAGCAGCACGGCACTGTGGGTGTGCGGGACCCGCTGGACCAGTCCGCTCAACAGCCAGTCGAGGTCGGAGGCATGGCCGGTCGGCGCATCGCTCGCCATGGTGGATCGACTCCTTGCATACATGGGGGAACCTGTGGGGCTACGGGAACGTGGGGACTGCGGTGGGCAGTGGGGCGTCGCCTCACCCGGACCGGTGGGCGGGGCCGCTGTCGGGCGCGGGGTGGGCGGGGCGCTCGTCCTGGGTCTCGGCGAGGCCGATCCCCCGCCGGAACGCGGCCATCAGCCCGGGGTCGTGGCTGACGTGGGGCAGTTCGCCGGTGCGGGCGACGGGTCCGTCGCGCAGTTGCGGGGCGAGGTGTTCCTGGGCGCGGCGGCGGGGCAGGCTGGGCCGCTCGGGCGGCTGGTCCTGGAGGGTGCTGCCGAGGACGAGGGGGGAGGCGGCGTTGGCCTCGACGGTGTCCCGGTGCTCGGGCCGGATGCCGGGGCGGGCCTCGGCGGGGGTCGGCCGCTGCTCCTGGGTGTCGCGGACCGGCAGGGTGCGCGGGCCGGGCACGGTGGCGCGCGGCTCGGGACCGGCCTCGGGCGGCGCCGCGTGCTGGCCCCGGGGGGCCGTCTGCCGCCGGGTGGTGCGGGTCGGCAGGGGCGGCGGGGTGCCGTCGGCGGGGGCGGGGCGCGGCGCCGGAGCCTCGTCCGGGGCGACCGGCACCGGGGGGTCGGGGACAAAGGACGGGGCGGCCGGCGCGGGCTCCTCGTCGACTACGGGCGGAACCGGGGCCGGGGCGGGCGGCCCGAGCGGCTGCTCGGCCACGGGTCCTGGCGGCGGTACGTCGGGCAGGGGCTGACCGGCCGCCGGGGCGCCGGTGAGGGCGGCCGGCGCCGCCGTGCCGGGGAGGGACTCGGGGGCGGGCTGGGCGTCGGGCACCGTGCCGAGCAGGGTGGCGGGGAGCACCAGGACGGCCTGGGTCCCGCCGTAGATGTTGGACTGGAGGCGGACCGCGATGCCGTGGCGCCGGGCGAGGGTGGCGACCACGTACAGGCCGATGCGGCCGTCCTGGAGGAGGCTGGCGACGTTGACCTGGTCGGGGTCGGCGAGCAGGGCGTTCATCCGGCGCTGCTCGTCGCCGGGCATGCCCAGGCCCCGGTCCTCGACCTCGACGGCGACCCCGGCGGCGACGCGGCTGGCGCGCAGCAGGACCTGGGTGTGGGGGGCGGAGAACACCGTGGCGTTCTCGACCAGTTCGGCGAGGAGGTGGATGGTGTCGGCGACGGCGTGGCCGCGTACGTCCCCGTCGATCGGGGGCACCAGCTTGACCCGCGAGTACTGCTCGACCTCGGCGATGGCGGAGCGCAGCACCTCGGTCATGGAGACCGGCCTGCTCCACTGGCGGCGGGACATCGCGCCGCCGAGGACGGCGAGGTTCTCGGCGTGGCGGCGGATGCGGGTGGAGAGGTGGTCGACGTGGAAGAGGCCCTTGAGCAGGTCGGGGTCCTCGACCTGGTTCTCCAGTTCGTCCAGGAGCTGGATCTCGCGGTGGACGAGGGACTGCAGGCGCCGGGCGAGGTTGACGAAGACCTCGACCTTCTGTTCGCTGCCGGCCTGGCTGGAGAGCTGGGCGGCCTGGACCACGGCGTGGACGGCCATCCGGTGGGCGCGGTGGAGTTCCTCGCCGAGCAGGTCGAAGCCGTCGCCGCGCGGGGCGAGGGGCGGCTGCTGGGCGGTGGGCTGCTCGCCCCGGCGGAGGGCGTCGAGGACATCGCGCAGTTCGGCCTGGTTGCGGGCGCTGGTGCGGCGGAGTTGCGCGGCGCGGTCCAGGATGTTCCGCGCGGTGCGGTCGGCGGCGACGGCGGCGACGGCGATCCCGGTGAGGGCCACGGCGGCGGCGCCGGCGAGGATCGCCCAGAGCAGCGGGGAGGCGGTTCCGCCGCCGTCGGCGGAACGCAGCGCGAAGAGCACCGCGGCGGCGCCGCCGAGGGAGACCGCGACGGCCGGCAGGACCGCGATCCGCAGCAGCTGAGGCCGTATGTGCGCCTCGGGGAGCTGCTGGGCGGCCTTGCCGTGCCGGCCGCCGCCCTCACGGCGGTCCGCCCGGTTGGCGGCCGGTGCGCGTAGTTGTGACATCGACGTCCTCGGAAGAAACCCCCCGGTCCGGCGTGGGGCGGGGGTGCGGTAGCGGGGCTCCTGGTGGGGCGCGGCCCGGAAGCGCGCGATGCGTGGCGGGCATGCGACGCCGGTCCGCGAGGGCAACGGGGAGACCCTGGCGTGGGCTCCGCGCGACCTGACGAGCACACACGGTAGTCATCAAAGCATCCCGTGCGGTGGGCAGTTGACCACTTGGACCGGCAGCACCCCACCCTCGGACGACAGCTCGCACACCAGCCCGAAATCCGAAAGGGGACAAGGGTTCGAAGGTCGATGGAGGCCAGCCGGCGAGGCGGCGCGCGAGGCCGTACGACGGACACGGTCACCCCTTGGGGGTTACCCTCCGCACATGCGTCCGACGGGGGCGCCGGATGAGCGAGAGGCAAGGGCCGCGGGCATGGCAGAGGTCGTCCTGTTCCACCACGCGCAGGGGCTGACTCCCGGCGTCGTCGCGTTCGCCGACGGTCTCCGGGCGGCAGGTCACACGGTCCACACCCCGGACCTCTTCGAAGGGCGCCTCTTCGGCTCGCTGGAGGAGGGCGGCGCCCACGTCGAGGGCATCGGCTTCGGCGAGATCACCGAGCGCGGCGTGCGCGCGGCCGGGCAGCTGCCCGGTGACGTCTTCTACGCCGGCTTCTCCCTCGGCGTGCTCCCCGCCCAGAAGCTCGCGCAGACCCGGCCGGACGCGCGGGGCGCGTTCCTGGTCGACGCCTGCATCCCCGTCACGGAGTTCGGCACCGCCTGGCCGCAGGGCGTACCGGTGCAGGTCCACGGGCTGGAGGCCGATCCGTTCTTCGCCGAGGACCGCGACGCCGCCGACCGGCTCGTCGCGGAGTCGGCCGACGCGGAGCTGTTCCTGTACCCCGGGGACCGGCACCTCTTCGCGGACTCGTCCCTGCCTGCCCACGACCCGGAGGCCGCCGCTCTGCTGAACGAGCGGGCGCTCGCCTTCCTCGCCGCGCACGGCGAGAGCGGCCTCAGGAGTCGATGAGTACGGCCAGTCCGCCGATCACGCCGACCACGGCCGCGAGCGCCAGCACGGCCACCAGGACGCAGATCCAGCCGCCGACGATCCCGGCGAGGGCGAGCCAGCGACCGCGCAGGCCAAGGCGTTTGGCGCGGAAGCGGGCGACGTGGCCCGCGACGATCGCGGTGACCCCGCAAAGGAGGATCACGGCCGTCCACGTGAGCGTCAGCGGGAGGAAGAGCGCGGCGGGCACGTAGCCGCCGCCTCCGACGAACGCCGCGAGGACGACGGCGTAGGCACTGACCCGGGCGGCACGGTTGTCCCGTGCCGCCGTCGCGGAGCCCGGAGCTGACTGGGTGACGGACATGGCGGGGACCTTAGCAAGAGGCCCAGGTGCCAGGCCTGGCGCGTCCTGCCGGGGAGAGGTCAGCCGCAGCCGCGCAGCACCCGCGCCGCCTGGGCGGCGCGGGCGTCGAGGAGGCGTTCGGCAAGGGGCGAGCCGGGCTCCGCGCCGGGGCCGGCGGTCCGCTCGGGCTCAAGGGCGTCCTTGACGCGGTGACCGGCAGCGTGAGCGTGGACGAGGCGATGAGCGACGCGGAGCTGCGCCGCCTGCTGTGGCGGGGCACCCGGGAACTGCGCCCCGCCGACATCGCCTACCGCGCGGCCCCGCTCAAGGGCACCGGTACGGTCGCCGGGCAGTCCGTGGTCCACCTCGACCTGCCCCGGCTCGCCGTACCGGCCCGGGCCCTGCGCGAGGACCGGGCCAGCCTGCCGCGGTGAGGCTCAGCGCTCGGGGGCCGCCAGGTCCAGCGCGTCGAGCTGCTCCCCGGCCGGCGGCCAGGCGGCCCAGCCCTCCCCGGGGGTCGTCGCCGCGACCGCGCGCCACCAGGGGTCGGCGGCGGGCGCGTGCGCCGGGATCACCGGCTCGCCGGGGAGCGGGGTGATGACCTGCTGGCCCGCGCGGTGGGCGGCGAGCAGGGTGCGCTCGGCCGGTTCCTCCCAGGGGTGCAGGGCCAGGTTGAAGGTGCCCCAGTGGATCGGGAGCAGGACGCCGTGCGGCGCGCCGCCCTGGATGTCGAGGTGGGCGCGCAGCCCCTCGTCGGGCGTCATGTGGATGTCGGGCCAGGGGCCCGGGTCGCGGGTCGCCCCGCCCCGGCTGTGCGGCAGGAACTCGCTGTACGCGCCGATCTGGATCATCGTCGCGTCGAAGGGACCGTGCTCGGCGCCGATGTCCCGGAAGCCGGGGAAGTAGCCGGTGTCGCCGCTGTGGAAGACCCGGTGGTCGCTGCCCCGGACCGACCAGGAGGCCCAGAGCGTGTGCTGCTGGTTGCGCAGGCCCCGCCCGCAGAAGTGGCGGGCCGGGGTGGCGGTCAGGGTGACCCCGGCGACCTGGGTGGCCTCGCGCCAGTCCAGCTCGCGCAGCCGCCCGGCGGGGACGCCCCACCGTTCCAGGTGGGCGCCGACCCCCAGCGGGACCACGAAGACGGTGCCGGTGCGGACCAGGGCCCGGATGGTCGGCATGTCCAGGTGGTCGTAGTGGTCGTGGGAGATGACCACGGCGTCGACCGCCTCCAGGGCGCGCAGCGGCACCGGCGCCGGGTGGAGGCGGCGCGGCCCGGCGAAGCCGAACGGGGAGCACCGCTCACCCCAGACGGGGTCGAAGAGCAGGCGCGCCCCGTCGATCTCGACGAGGACGCTGGAGTGGCCCATCCAGGTGAGCCGCAGCCCCTCGTCGGGCCGCCGGGCGAGGTCGGCCACGGTGGTGGGGTGGAGCGGGATCGGGGCCGCCGGGGCACGCCGGGCCCGGCCCTCCTTGCTCAGGTAGGCGCGGACCAGGTCGCGCGGGGTCGCGGCGGAGGGGGTGGCCGGGACGCCGTCGGGGTTGCGGAACGAGCCGTCCGCGAAGTTCGGCGAGCTGAGGATGCGCCGCCGGCGCTCTCCCGCGGGATCACCGCCGAACGAGGCCGGCCGCAGGGCGCGGACCAGGGGGTTCGGCGTACGGATTCCGGTCACGGTGCCTCCAGAGCAGCGGTCAGGTGTTCCATTGTCGGGCAGGAACCGCCGCCCGGGCGATCCGGCCCGGGCGGTGCTCCGCCCCACTGGCCTCTGCCCCGGAAGGCGGCCGGCATGGCCGGTGGGGCCGCCCGTGTCCGCCCCGGCTCAGAGCGGCAGCAGGTCGGGCCGCTTGGCGCTGACGTGGTCGCCGGAGGAGACGCCCCGCAGCCGGCGGCCGATCCAGGGCACCAGGTACTCGCGGGCCCACTGGATGTCGTCGCGGCGGCCGTCGAGCGGGGTGCGCGGCGGCAGGGTCGGCCACTCCTCGTCGGGGTCGGCGGGCACCTCGACCCCGAGGATCTGCCCGGCGCGCAGCGCGACCCGGGTGTGGCCCTCGGCCGACAGGTGCAGCCGGTCGGCGTCCCAGGCCCGCCGGTCCTGCACGGAGCGCAGCGACCAGAGGTCGAGGACGGGGCAGCCGTACCGGTCGGCGATGGCGCGCACGTGACCGTTGTAGGTGGCGACCTTGCCGCGCAGGTGCTTGAGGACCGGCACCCCGCGGGTGTCGAAGCCGGTGGTCAGCACGACCGTGCCGACGTCCGAGGTGAGGGCGGTGACCGCCTTCTCGAACCGCTCGGCGAGGTCGTCGGGGTCGGTGCCGGGGCGGATCACGTCGTTGCCGCCGGCGCAGAAGGTCACCAGGTCGGGCGAGAGCTCCCGGGCCCTCGGCACCTGGTCGGCGACGATCTGGTCGAGCAGCTTGCCGCGCACCGCGAGGTTGGCGTACCGGAAGGCGTGTTCGGGCTGCCGGTCGGCGAGCAGGACGGCCAGGCGGTCCGCCCAGCCCACGAAGGCCCCGTCGGGTCCAGGGTCCCCCACCCCTTCGGTGAAGCTGTCGCCGACTGCCGCGTACGAGGTGAAATCTGGCGCTGGGGAAGTCGTCTCTGCTGTCACGGGCACATCATTCACCTCGTGAAGTGAGTTACGCCACCGTAGGAAGGGGTTGACGCGGGTGACAAACACCACCGGTCAAGGTTCCCCCAAAGGCGGAATAGGTGCGCAGGCCACCCATCGGGCTCGTGGCCGCTCCCGGCGGCCTCCTCCCGTGCGCCCCGCGGTGCCGCCCGGCGCCCCTCGCGTGCGCGTTCCCGCACGTCCACGGCGTTCCCGGGTGCGAACACCTGTCGTATCGTCGAGGCGCGCCCGCCCGCACCCGAGCGGCGGCCGACCGGGAGGAGCCCACGTGACGCAGCAGTCCCCGTCGACGAGGTCGGAGTCGATGCCGGAGCCGGAGCTGACCGGGGTGCGGAACTTCCGTGACGTCGGTGGTCTGCCGACGGCCGACGGACGCCGCGTGCGTGCCGGGCAGCTCTTCCGCAGCGGCCACCTCGCCCACGCCACCGAGGCCGACACGGGTTTCCTCAGCGGACTCGGCCTGCACACCGTCTTCGACTTCCGCAACAGCGCGGACCGGGCCCTGGACGGGCTCGACGTCGAGCTGCCCGGGGTGCGCAACGTCAACATCCCGCTGAGCGACCCGGCCGACGGCGCGGGCTTCTGGAAGATGGTCCGCGAGGGCGACCTGCCCCAGCTCCGCTCGCTGCTCGGCGACGGCAAGGCGGCGCTGCGGATGACCACCTCGTACCGCGAGATGATCACCGGGCGCACCACCGAGCACAGCCGGGTGCTGCGCTCGCTCGCCGAGGAGAGCGTCCCGGCGCTCATGCACTGCGCGGCCGGCAAGGACCGGGCGGGGCTCTCGGTGGCGGTCACGCTGCTCGCGCTCGGCGTGGACCGCGAGGCGATCGAGGCGGACTACCTGGAGTCCAACGCGCAGCACCGCCGCTACCGGATACGCCGGGCCTCCGACTCCCCCGACGCGCTCTCGCCCGAGGTCATGGAGCTGCTCAGCCCGCTCTTCGAGGCCCGCGCCGAGTACCTCGCGGCGGCCTTCGAGACCATCGACGCCACCTGGGGCGGCACCGAGCGGTACCTGACCGACGGGCTGCGGCTCACCCCCGAGCTCCGCGACCGGCTGCACGGCCGCCTGCTGGACTGAGCCCGGGGCTCACTGCGCCTTGCTGCCCACCTCGAAGAGCAGGTAGATGAAGCCGGCCAGGAGGTGGCCGACCACCACGTAGATCAGGAGCCTGATCCACAGGCTGGGGGGCAGCCGCTCCTCCATGTCCCGGCCGGCCCGGGCGGGAGCCTGCTCGGCGGGGGCGCCGGGCTCGGTTTCGGGTCGCTCGCTCATGCGGGGCCTTTCGGGTTCGGGTGTCCCGGGCCGAGGCACGGGGCGCCCGGGCTCTGGAGCAGGGTGTGGACGAAGAGGAGTTCGGCGCCGTCGGCGTCGGCGGCGCCGATCCGGTGCGGGGTGAGCGAGTCGAAGTGGGCCCCGTCGCCGGGGTGCAGCAGATGCTCGCTCTCCCCCAGGCGCAGCCGCAGCCGCCCGCGCAGCACGTGCAGCCACTCCTCGCCGGGGTGGACCCGCACCATGTCGCCCTGCGCGCCGTAGGGCACACGTACCCGCAGCGCCTGCATGGCGCGCCCGGACCCGCCGGCGGGCCAGTACGTCCAGCCGCCGGCGGGGGCCGGTTCGGCCTCGGCGCCCCGGATGACGGCGTGCTGTTCGCCACCCGTCTCACCGAGCAGGGCGGAGACGGTCGTACCGTAGACACGGGCCAGTGCGAGGAGCATCGGCAGCGAGGGCTGGCGCTGCCCGGTCTCCAGCCGGGAGAGGTGAGCCGCCGACAGTCCGGCGGCACGGGCCGCGGTCTCCAGGGTGTGACCGGCGCGGCGCCGCAGCTCACGCAGCTGGGGCGCGACGGCGGGGAGCGCGGCCGGGTCGTCCGGACGGTCGGTGGTCATGGTTCGATTGAGCCAGATTCATGCCTCAGGGACAAGTTTCTTGCCTAAGAGGCAAACCGCTCGGGCGTCAGCGGTGGACCACCGCCTGCCGGACCAGGGTCCGGCCGAACTCCCACAGCAGCCCGCCGTCCTGTGCCTCGTCCATGACCTGCGTGAACGCGTCGACGAAGCGGTCCACGTCCGCCTCGTCCACCACGAGCGGCGGGATCAGCTTGATGACTTCGAGGTGGTCGCCGGAGACCTGGGTGAGGATGCGGTGCCGGTGCAGCAGCGGTGCCACCACCATCTGCGCGAAGAGCCCCTTGCGGGCCGCCTGGAGCATCGCCCACCGGCTGCGCAGCCGCAGCGACTCGGGCCGCCCGAACTCGATGCCGATCATCAGGCCGCGCCCGCGCACCTCGTGCAGCAGCTCGTAGCGCGGGACCAGGGCGGCGAGGCGCGAGCGCAGCCGCTCCCCCACCCGCCGGACGTGGGCCACCGTGTCCTCGCGCTCCATGACGTCGAGGACGGCGAGCCCGGCGGCCATCGCCTGGGCGTTGGCGCCGAAGCTCGCCGAGTGGACGAGGACCCGGTCCATCGAGGAGTACACCTTGGCGAAGACCTCGTCGGTGCCGAGCGTGGCGCCGACCGGGACGTACCCGCCGGAGAGCGCCTTCGCCAGGCAGACCAGGTCGGGCTCGACGCCGTCCTCGTGCTGGTGGGCGTGGAAGTCGCCGGTGCGGCCGAGGCCGGTCTGCACCTCGTCGGCGATGAGCAGCGCCTTGTGGCGGTGGAGGAGTTCCTGGGCGGCGCGCAGGTAGCCGGGCGGGGCGGCGTGCACGCCCTTGCCCTGGACGGGCTCGACGATCAGGCCGGCCACGTCCCCGGCGCGCAGCTCGCGGCGGAGCGCGTCGAGGTCGCCGAGGGGGACGGCGGTGTCGGGGAGCAGCGGCCCGAAGCCGTCGCGGAAGGAGCGCTCGCCGTTGACCGAGAGGGCGCCGGTGGTCAGGCCGTGGAAGGAGTGCGCGCAGTGCAGGACGCGGGGGCGGCCGGTGGCGCGCCGGGCGAACTTCAGCGCGGTCTCCACGGCCTCGGTGCCGCTGCTGCAGAAGAAGGCCCGGTGCAGGTGCGGGGTGTACGCGAGCAGCCGCTCGGCGAGCAGCCCCGGCAGCGGAGGGCAGTCGAAGCGGGTGAGGTCGGGCAGCGAGAGGTCGAGGACGTCGTGCAGGGCCTGGCGGATCACCGGGTGGTGGCGGCCGAGGCCCATCACGCCGAACCCGGCGAGCATGTCGAGGTGGTCGTTGCCCTCGGCGTCCCAGAAGTGGGCGCCCTCGGCGCGCTCGTAGACCTTGTCGAAGCCCAGGGTGCGGAGCATCCGGGGCAGCTGCGGGTTGAGGTGGCGGGCGTGCAGCGCGTACCGCTCGCCGCCGCGCTCGGCGAGGAGCCGCCGCAGGTCGAAGCCGGGCGTCGGCCCGGCGCCGGTCGCCGGTGTGCCGCCGTCGACGGTGGTCATGGGTGGGTCCCCCTCTCGGTGGAACGCACGCGGGGCCGGACGGCTCAGTGCCGCCCGGCCCCGGCGGGCGTCAGGCGCGGTTGCTGGTGACGGTCTCGCGGGCGGCGCGCAGCGACTCCTTGAGGGAGCCCATGGTCGCGAGGACGGCCGTCGGTTCGTAGCCGCAGTGCGCCATGCAGTTGGCGCAGCGGGGGTCCTTGCCCCGGCCGTACTTCTCCCAGTCGGTCTCCTCGATGAGCTGGCGGTACGTGGGGACGTAGCCGTCGCTCATCAGGTAGCAGGGGCGCTGCCAGCCGAAGAGGGAGTAGTTGGGGATGGCCCAGGCGGTGCAGGCGAAGTCCGCCTTGCCCTCCAGGAAGTCCAGGAAGAGCGGGGAGTGGTTGAGACGCCAGCGGCGGCGGTTGCCGTCCGCGAAGGTCTTGCGGAACAGCTCGCGGGTCTGCTCGACGCCGAGGAAGTGCTCCTGGTCGGGTGCCTTCTCGTAGGCGTAGGCGGGCGAGATCATCATCTCGTCGACCTGGAGGTCGTCGTTGAGGTAGTTGAGCACCTCGATGATGGTCTGCGGGGTGTCGGTGTTGAAGAAGGTCGAGTTGGTGGTGACGCGGAAGCCGCGGCGCTTGGCCTCCTTGATCGCCGCGACGGCCTCGTCGAAGACGCCCTCCTTCGCCACCGACTCGTCGTGCCGCTCCCGCAGCCCGTCGATGTGCACGGCGAACGCGAAGTACGGAGAGGGGGTGAACTTGTCCATCTTCTTACGCATCAGCATGGCGTTGGTGCAGAGGAAGACGTACTTGCGTTTGGCGACGAGCTGATTCACGATCTCGTCGATCTGCGGGTGCATCAGGGGCTCGCCGCCGGCGATGGAGACCATCGGCGCCCCCGACTCCAGGACCGCGCCGACGGCCTGGGCGACCGGCATGCGCTGCTTGAGGACACCGGCGGGGTGCTGGATCTTGCCGCACCCCTCACAGGCGAGGTTGCAGGCGAACAGGGGCTCCAATTCGACGATGAGCGGGAACTTCTCCCGCCTGCGCAGCTTCTGTTCGGCGAGATACGTCGCCACCTTGATGGTCTGGCGGAGCGGCATGGCCATCTGGCTCACCTCCGGGGGAGCAGCGAGGAACGGTGCCATTCGTAGAAAGCGGGGATCACGGCACGGAGTACACGGAAAGCCGATATTCCACCGCGTACCGTTCCGATCCGGACCAGCTCATGCTCTGGAGCGTCCACGACCACCCGGACGGCCGCAACCGGGCGCGGTCCGGCCAGCCGGGCGGTGTACAGGGTGGCGGCGGACTCCATGTCTACGGCGACGGCCCCCTGCGACCGCAGCCGGGCCCGCTCAGCACCGCGCACCACGTGGTCGCAGCCGGTGAGCGGGCCGGTGTGCACGGTGCGCCCCGGCACCGCGCGGGCCACCGCCGCGGCCAGTACGCCGGCCTCGGCGCAACGGGTGACGCCGCGCGGGTCGCGGACCTCGTCGGCGACCACCAGGTCACCGGGGTGCATGCCCGCGCCCAGGCCCGCGCAGAACCCGGTGGCGACCACCCCGGCGCGCGCCAGCGCCGGGTCGCGCAGCGCCTCGGCGACGGCCCGGCCCGCCGCCTCGGGCCCCATGCCGGTGCGGAGCACCCGGGTCGGGGTGTCCGCGGGGGCGCGGGTGCCGGTGCGCAGGGCGAGCCGTTCGATGGTGAGGGCGCAGGCGATGACCAGGGGCGCCGGGCCGGCCGCCGGGCCCGGCAGGGGCCCGGCGGCCGCGGGGCGCGTCATCAGGCACCCTCGGGTGCTGCTCCGCGGGTGTACCGGCCCAGCGCCGTGAGCGGGAAGACCTGCCGGTACAGGTGGTAGTTGATGGAGAAGTCCCAGGGGAAGCCGGTACCGGTGTAGTACGGCTCCTCCCAGCTGCCGTCCTCGTGCTGGGTCTCGGCCAGGAAGGTGACGCCGCGCCGGGCGGCCCTGCTCTCCCGCTCCCCGGCGGCGAGGAGCGCCATCAGGGCCCAGCCGGTCTGGGAGGCGGTGGAGGCGCCGCGGGCCATCCGGCCCTGCTCGCGGTAGGAGCGCAGGTCCTCGCCCCAGCCGCCGTCGTCGTTCTGCACCGACTCCAGCCAGGCCACGGCGCGGCGGATCGCCGGGTGGGTGGTGGGCAGCCCGGCGTCGACCAGGGCGGGGACGGCCGAGCCGGTGCCGTAGAGGTAGTTGACGCCCCAGCGGCCGAACCAGGCGCCGCTCGGTTCCTGCTCGGCGAGGAGCCAGTCGACGGCGCGGCGGGTGCGCGGGTCGGCGGCGAGTCCTTCGGCGGCCAGCATCTCCACGACGTGTGCGGTGACGTCGGCGGAGGGCGGGTCGACGACCTCGCCGAAGTCGCAGAAGGGCAGCCGGTTGGGGAGCGAGCTGGTGTTGTCGACGTCGAAGGCGCCCCAGGCGCCGTTCTTCGACTGCATGCCGAGGTTCCAGCGCACCCCCAGCGAGATGGCCCGCTCCATGCGGGCGGTGTCGGGGTGGCGGACCCGGCGCAGGGCGAGCACCACCTCGGCGGTGTCGTCGATGTCCGGGTAGTTGTCGTTGTGGAACTCGAAGGCCCAGCCGCCGGGGGCCAGGTGCGGGCGGCGCACCGACCAGTCGCCCGGCCGCTCGATCTGCTCGTCGAGCATCCAGTCGGCGGCGCGGACCAGCTGCGGGTGGTCGGCGGGGACCCCGGCGTCGGCCAGCGCGATGGTGGCGAGGCAGGTGTCCCAGACGGGCGACTGGCACGCCTCGACCATCCGGGAGCCGTCCTCGCGGGTGAGCGTGAAACGGTCCAGGGACTCCAGGCCGGCCCGCATGACGGGGTGTCCGAGGTCGTAGCCGAGCAGGTGCAGGGCGATCATCGAGTAGACGGCCGGCGGCTGGATGCCGCCCCAGCAGCCGTCGTTCTCCTGCCGCTCGACGATCCACCGGCCCGCGGTGGCCATGGCGGCCCTGCGCAGGGCGCGGGGGGCGACCTTGCGGTACGCGTGCAGGGCGCGGTCCAGCCGCTGGAAGGCGCCGTTCCAGCTCGCCAGGGGGGCGAAGCGGGCGCGGGGCGCCGGATCGGCCGGGTCGGTGTGCAGCTCGTCCAGGGGGAACGGGGCGGGGCGCACCGGGCGCTTGGCGGAGACGACGGTGAGCGGAACGATGGTCTGCCGGGCCCAGCAGCCGAAGTCGTAGATGTTCAGCGGGGCCCACGGCGGCAGGAAGATCAGCTCGGGCGGCAGCTCGGGGAGCCGGTCCCAGGGCCACCAGCCGAAGAGGGCGAGCCAGATCCGGGTGAAGACCCGGGCCTCGGCGATGCCGCCCTGGGAGCGGACCCAGTGGGCGGCGCGGGTCATGTGCGGGGCGTCGGGGCTGTCCCCGGCGAGCCGCAGCGCGACGTACGCCTCGACGGTGGTGGAGAGGTCGGGCGGGCCGCCGTGGAAGGTGGCCCAGGTGCCGTCCTCGCGCTGTTCGCCGCGGATGAAGAGGGCGGCGGAGCGGGTGGTGGCCTCGTCGCGGATGCCGAGGAACTGGCGGAGCAGCAGGTCCTCGGCGTCCATCGTGACGTTGGTGTCGAGGTCCCCCTTCCACCAGCCCTCGGGGCTCTGGAGGCCCAGGAGGTGGTCGGCGGCGCGGGCCCTGGCCCGCTCCGCGGCGGCCTCGACGGCGGCCCCGTCGAGGGCGGCGGTGTCGGTGGTGGCCGCGGTGGTACGGGCCGGGGCGGGGCGGGAGGGAGCGGCCCCGGCCGGTCCGTTGGTCGTCGCTGTCATGGCGTCCCCTTGGTGCAGTGGTCGGTCTGCGTGTGCTCGGGGGTGTGCCGTCGGCCCGCGCCGGATCAGGGCGCGGGCCGCCGACAGCGCGTCATATGTGGCGGGGGGTGCCGTTACTGCCGGTGACCGGGGGCAGGGGAAGGGCGCGCGAGGCCGGGCAGGCGTCGCGCGTCGCGGGTTCCGTGGCGATGGTGATCATCTCTTCCGTACGACGACGAAGTCGGCGAGGGCGGTGAGCTGCTCGCGTACGTGGTCGGGCATGCCGACGCCGGAGAGGGCCTCGATGGCGACGGTGTGCTGGCGGCGGGCCTCGGCCTCGGTCCAGGCGCGGCCGCCGGCCTCCTCGATGAGGGCGGCGCGGGCGGCGAACTCGTCCTCCGAGAAGTTCTCGAAGTCGTTGGCCTTGGCGTCGGCGGCGAGCAGCGAGCCGAGCCGCTCGGCGGCGGGCCCCTCGGCGGCGAGGGCGGCGACGACGGGCAGCGACTTCTTGCGCTGCCTGAGGTCGCTCCAGGTCTGCTTGCCGGTGGCCTCCGGGTCGCCCCAGATGCCGAGGAGGTCGTCGACGGCCTGGAAGGCGAGGCCGAGGTGGTAGCCGTACCGCTCCAGGGCGTCGGCGGTGCGGTCGTCGGCGCCGCCGAGGACGGCACCGATGGAGACGGCGCAGGCGAGCAGGGCGCCGGTCTTGTTCCCCTCCATCTCCAGGCACTCCTCGACGCTGACGCGCTCGCGGTGCTCGTAGGAGATGTCCTGGGCCTGGCCGTCGATGAGGGCGCGGCTGGCGGTGGTCAGGCGGCGGGCGGCGCGCCCGGCCTCCAGGGTGCCGAGCTCCAGCAGGATCTCGTTGGCCAGGGCGAAGAGCGCGTCGCCGGCGAGGATGGCCTGGGCCGGGCCGTGCACCTTCCAGACCGTGTCGCGGTGGCGGCGCTGCTCGTCGCCGTCCATCAGATCGTCGTGGAGGAGCGAGAAGTTGTGGACCAGCTCCACGGCGACCGCGCCGGGGATGCCGGCCTCGGGCGCCGCCCCGGCCGCCTCGGCGGAGAGCAGCGCGAGGGCGGGCCGGACGGCCTTGCCGCCGTCGCCCTCGGCGGGGTGGCCCGCGGCGTCGATCCAGCCGAAGTGGTAGGCGGCGACGGTGTCCATGGGCGGGGCGAGACGCTCGATGGCGGCCTTCAGCACGGGCGTGGCGAGGGTACGGCCACGCTCCAGCAGGGCGGCCACGTCCGTGGTGTCACGGTCCGCGTCGGCCGTGGGCACAGTCGGCACAGTTGCTCCTTTGTCTCCGGTACGGAAGGTCAGGGGGTCAGGGGCGCGGCGGGGCGGCCCGGGGCGGGCGGCTCACGCGGCCTCGTCGAAGACGGGGGCGGGCCGGGGCCGGCCGAGCGCCCCGAGGGCGTCCGAGGCGGCGTTCAGCCCGCTGCGTACGGCGCCCTCCATGGTGGCGGGCCAGCCGGTGGCGGTCCATGCCCCGGCGAGGTGCAGGCCGGGCAGGCGGGTGGCGGGGCCGGGCCGCAGGGCGCCGACGCCGGGGACCGCCGCGAAGGTCGCGGTGCGTTCGCGGGTGACGAAGAAGTCCTCGACGCGGGCGGTGCGGGCGGCGGGCAGCAGCCGCTCCAGCTCCGGCAGGTAGCGGGCGCGCAGGTCGGCGACGGGGGTGTCGATCTCGGCCTGGGCGGTCGACTGGGAGAGCGCGAGGTACTGGCCGTGGTCGAGCCCGGACGCCTCGGTGCGGTCGAAGACCCACTGCACCGGCCCGTCGAGGGCGGTGAAGAAGGGGCGCCGGACGACCTTGCGGTCGTAGAGGACGTGGATGTTGATGATGGGGGCGGTGCCGATCCGGGTGAGCTTCTCCGGCTCGTCGAGGGCGCCGCCGGGGAGCAGCTCGTGGGTCTCGGCCGGGGGGACGGCGAGGACGACGGTGTCGGCGGTGAGCGTCTCGTCGCCGGTCTCCACCTGCCAGCGGGCGCCCTCGCCGCCGGGCGTGACGCCGCGCACGCGGGCCCGGAGCACGGTGCGTACGCCCGCCTTGTCCAGGGAGGTCAGGGCCCGGGTGTGGTGCAGTTCGCCGAGCGGGACGTGGGCCCAGCCGATGTCGGCGGCGCCGGCGTCGGAGAGCAGGCCGGTCCTGAACACCTTGGCGGCCAGGGCGAGGGAGGCGTCGTCGGCGACGGCGTTGAGGGTGGCGACGCCGACGAGGTCCCAGAGGGCGGCGACGGCGCGCGGGCTCTGCCCGTGGCGGCGCAGCCAGCTGCCGAAGTCCTGCCGGTCGAGGGCGGGGTCGGCGGGGTCGAGGCGGCGCAGGGCGAGCGCGGCGCGGCCGACGGCGGCCTTCTCGGCGAGGCTCAGGTGCGGGTAGCGGGCGAGGCTCGGGCCGAGGTGGAGAGGGACGGGCAGGGCGTTGCGCCGCAGCCTGCCGAGGCGCCCGCGGCCGGCGTCGAGGACGGGGACGTCGAGGCGGTCCTGGACGGGGGCGAGGGCGGCGCCGTCGACCCGGTCGAGGAACCAGCGGTAGGCGGTGCAGCAGCGCAGGTAGACGTGCTGGCCGTTGTCGACGGTGAGGCCGCCGCGCTGGAAGGAGAAGGCGAGGCCGCCGAGGCGGGGGCGGCCCTCCAGGAGGGTGACGCGCACTCCCGCGTCGGCGAGGGCGAGGGCGGCGGCGGTGCCGGCGAGGCCCCCGCCGACGACGACCGCCTCCCGGGCGGCGGCGGTGGTCATGCCCGCCTCCGTCCGGCCTGGCGGCCGATCTGCCGGGCGTCGAAGCCGGAGAGGCCGCGCACGGCGACGTACGCCTTCTCGTGGCCGGGGAGGGAGACGCGGCCGCGCAGGACGGCCAGCGGGTCGCGCTCGATGCGGTCGAGCAGGCGCCGGTAGATCCCGGCCATGGCGGCGACGCAGGCGCCGCTGCGGCGGTCGAGCATCGGCAGCAGCCGGTACCCCTCGGCGAACAGGGCGCGGGCGCGGCGGACCTCGAAGTGGACCAGGCCGGGGAAGTCCGACCCGGCGGGCGGGTGGGGCCCGTCGAAGCCGTCGGAGCAGCCGAACTTGGCGAGGTCGTCGGCGGGCAGGTAGGTGCGGCCGTTGCCGGCGTCCTCGCGGACGTCGCGGAGGATGTTGGTGAGCTGGAGGGCGAGGCCGAGGGTGTCGGCGTACTCGGCGGCCTTCTCGGTCTGCGGGGCGCCGGGGGCTGGGGCGGGGCCGAAGATGCCGAGCGAGAGCCGGCCGATGGCTCCGGCTACGCAGCGGCAGTAGAGCTTGAGGTCGTCCCAGGTCTCGTAGGTGACGCCCTTGACGTCCATGAGGACGCCGTCGATCAGCTCGTCGAGGCCGCCGAGCGGGATGGGGAAGCGGCGGGCGGCGTCGGCGAGGGCCACGGCGACGGGGTCGGTGTCGTCCTCGTCGACCTTGCCGTCGCGGATGCGGTCGAGGATGTCGCGGGTGGCGCCGAGCCGGTCCGCCTTCACCTCGGGCGCCAGCGTGCCGTCGCCGATGTCGTCCACCCGCCGCGAGAAGGCGTAGAGCGCGGACATCGCGCGGCGCTCGGCGACCGGCAGCAGCCGGATGCCGTAGGCGAAGTTACGGGCCTCGGACCCGGTGACGGTCTCGCAGTAGCTGTACGCGGCGAGGACCGGTGCGGGCAGGGAGATGCTGTCCTCCACGGTCGGGCTCACCTCTCTCCTCGCAGGGCCGCTCCCACCTCGCGCAGGAGCCTGGGCTTGGTGGGCCTCGGCGGGCCGGGCAGGACGTCGTACCCGGCGTCGGTGACCGCGGCCAGGGCCGCCCGGCCGCCGCCGACGAAGCCGGCGAGCAGCAGCCGCAGCCGGCCGTGCACGCTCGCGATCAGCGGGCCGCCCTCGGCCAGCAGCTCCCCGGCGCGCGACGCCTCGTAGGCGACGAGCGCGCGCAGGGAGGCGGAGGCGGTGGGGGCGGCGAGGTCGCTCTCCTCGACGCGGAAGCGTTTGAGGTCCTCGGCGGGCAGGTAGATCCGGTCCCGGGCGAGGTCCTCGGCGACGTCCTGGAGGTGCTCGACGATCTGCAGACCGGTGCAGACGGCGTCCGAGCGGCGCACGCGCTCGGGCGTCAGGGTGCCGGTGAGGCCGAGGACGAGGTGGCCGACCGGGTTGGCGGACAGCTCGCAGTACGCGGCGAGGTCGTCCCAGGTCTCGTACCGGGTGACCAGCTGGTCCTGGCGGTTGGCCTGGATCAGGGCACGGAAGGGTTCGGGGGTGAGGCCGTGGGCGCGGACCACCGGGCGCAGGGCGGCGACCAGCGGGTGGGCGGGGCCGGGTCCGGTGGTGGCGAAGACCCGGGCGAGGTCGGCCTCCAGGGCGTCCAGCAGGGTGAGGCGGTCCTCTGCCGCGCTCCCCTCGACGCCGAGGAGGCGGGCGTCGGCGCCGCCGGGGGTGAGGTCGCCGTCGCCGATGTCGTCGACGAGGCGGGCGTAGCCGTAGACGGCCATCAGGCCCCGGCGCCAGGGGCGCGGGACGAAGAAGGGGGCCACGGGGAAGTTCTCCGCGGCGGCCTTGTCGAGGGTGGCGCGTACCGGGGCGCCGTGCTGCGCCCTGCCCGGTGCGGTCATCGCCGGCTGCCCCGCGCCGGAACGGCACAAGCCGCGTGGAGCCGGAGATCACCCGTAGCCATTGCCGTCACATCTCCCGTTCTACACTGCCGACCCAAAACATCCCTTTTCGGACACGCCGCCCGCCATGGCGGTGATCGCCATCTGTTCGACTTCGGGAGACGGGTGCCATATCGCCGCAACTCACGCGAATCAGCACCGGTACAGCTTACGCGGCACGCGCGCCCGTGGTGCGCCGGGGTGTTCGCCAGGTCACAGCGCGCCCCCCAACCTGGGCAACTCCCCGCCGGCCCGCCGAGTTCCCGTGCCGCGGAACAGGCCCCTCCGCACGCCGGGGCCCCCTTGCACGCCGTGCCCGCCGTCGCGGGCCCGTCGCTACTTGCTGGTGAACTTCTCGTACTCCTTGAGGACCTCGGCCGTCGGGCCGTCCAGCCGCAGCTCACCGTGTTCCAGCCAGATCACCCGGTCACAGGTGTCCCGGATGGACTTGTTGTTGTGGCTGACCAGGAAGACCGTGCCGGCCTCCTTGCGCAGCTCCCTGATGCGCGCCTCGGAGCGCTTCTGGAACTTCTTGTCACCGGTGGCCAGCGCCTCGTCGATCATGAGGACGTCATGGTCCTTGGCGGCGGCGATGGAGAACCGCAGCCGGGCCGCCATGCCCGAGGAGTAGGTGCGCATCGGCAGGGTGATGAAGTCGCCCTTCTCGTTGATCCCGGAGAAGTCGACGATGCCCTGGTAGCGCTCCCTGATCTGCTCGCGGGTCATGCCCATCGCGAGGCCGCCGAGCATCACGTTCCGCTCGCCGGTCAGGTCGTTCATCAGCGCCGCGTTGACGCCGAGGAGCGAGGGCTGGCCGTCGGTGTAGACCTTGCCGCTCTCCGCGGGCAGCAGGCCGGCGACCGCCTTGAGCAGCGTCGACTTGCCCGAGCCGTTGGAGCCGATCAGCCCGATCGCCTCGCCCCGGTACGCGGTGAAGCTGACCCCGCGCACGGCGTGCACCTTGCGGACGCCGCGCTCCTCGCCGCGCTTGAGGATGCGGCTGAGGGCGGCGGTGGCACTGCCCTTGCCGCCCTTGGTGCCGTTGACCCGGTAGACGATGTGCAGGTCGTCCGCGATCACCGTGGGGGTGCGGGGGCCGCCCGGGGCGCCCTGGTCCACGTCAGCCTCGGCCATAGCGCTCCTCCGACTTCCAGAAGTAGACGAATCCGGCGACGCCCGCGACCAGCGCCCAGCCCAGGGCGATGGCCCAGACGTGGGCGGGCAGGTACTTGGCGGTGTAGTCGTCGATCAGGGCGAAGCGGACCAGGTCCATGTAGATGGCGGCCGGGTTCCACTGGAGGACGTCGCTCAGCCAGTGCGGCAGCCGGTCGTTGCGGGCCAGCATCACCGGGATGGAGAACATGACGCCCGAGGCGTACATCCAGGTGCGCATGACGAACGGCATGAGCTGGGCGAGGTCCGGGGTCTTGCTGCCCAGCCGGGCAAAGATCAGCGCGAGACCGGTGTTGAAGACGAACTGGAGCGCCAGCGCCGGCAGGACCAGCAGCCACGACCAAGTGGGGTACGAACCGAAGCCCATGACGATCGCGACCAGCACGATCATCGAGAAGAGCAGCTGCTGGAGCTGCTGGAGCGAGAAGGAGATCGGCAGCGAGGCCCGGGGGAAGTGCAGGGCCCGGACCAGGCCGAGGTTGCCCGAGATGGAGCGCACCCCGGACATGACCGAGCTCTGGGTGAAGGTGAAGACGAAGACGCCGGTCACCAGGAAGGGCACGTACACGTGCTCCGGGATGCCCCGCTTGGCATCCAGCAGCACGCCGAAGATGAAGAAGTAGACCGCCGCGTTCAGCAGCGGCGTCACCACCTGCCACAGCTGGCCGAGCTTCGCCTGGCTGTACTGGGCGGTGAGCTTGGCCTGCGAGAAGGCGACGATGAAGTGGCGGCGGCCCCAGAGCTGCTTGACGTAGGCGAGCAGGCCGGGCCGTGCCCCGCTGACCGACAGACCGTACTTCTCCGCGAGCTGGGCCGGGGAGAGCCCGTCGTCGGGGGAGGGCGGAGCAGCACTCACCGCGACACCACCGTCCTGCGTTGTCTCACTCACAAGGGGAAACTTTCGTCTTCGGGATGCACCGCCGGAACCCCTGGCAGCACCGGGCGGCACGGGGGTGGTCCGCGGTCGGGGACCGGTACGGGCCGAATGGTCTCAGACCCGAGCTTGTCAGATGACGGGAGGTCGGCCCAGCCGGGTGAGCCGCCACACAGTGCGCCACTTCATGGGCCGCCGGGGCCCCGCGGAGGAGGTCCAGCCCTCCTTGAACCCGCCGAACCACGCCTTCAGCGCGGCCCCCGAGGGGCGCCGCAGCAGGGTGAGCAGCAGCCAGACCCCGAGGTAGACCGGGACCAGCGGGAGGGGCAGGTTGCGGCGGGCCAGCCAGACCCGGTTGCGGGCCACCATGCGGTGGTAGACCGCGTGCCGGGAGGGGGCGGTGGTCGGGTGGTACAGCACCATGTCGGAGCGGTAGTCGATCTGCCACCCGGCGTTCAGCGCCCGCCAGGCGAGGTCGGTCTCCTCGTGGGCGTAGAAGAAGTCGGCGGGCAGCAGCCCCGCGTCGGCGAAGACCCGGGTGCGGACGGCGTTGGCGCCGCCGAGGAAGGTCGTCACCCGCGAGGAGCGCATCGGGTCCGAGGCACGGAGCCGGGGGACGTGGCGCCGCTGGGTCTCCCCCGTGTCCGGGTCGGCGATGCGGAAGGAGACGATGCCCAGCTCCGGGTCGGCGGTGAACGCCTCGCGGCACAGCTCGGCGGTGTCGGTGCGCGCGAGGAGCCCGTCGTCGTCCAGGAACAGCAGGATGTCGACCTCGCGTCCGGCGGGGCCGAACATCTCGATGCCGACGTTCCGCCCGCCGGGAATGCCGAGGTTCTCAGGCAGCTCGGTGGTGCGGACGCCCTCGGGGACCTCCGGCACCGGCGAGCCGTTGCCGACCACGGCGATCTGGACCGGGTCGCCGTCCTGCTTGGCGACCGAGTCGATGAGCGCGCGCAGTTCCTCGGGCCGGTTGCCCATGGTGATGATGACGGCGCCGACCGTCGGGGAGGTGCTGTTCACGGCGGTCACCTCAGCCTGCTCGACACGAGGATGGACACCAGGTGCAGAAGGGTCTGCAGCAGGGCGATGCCGGCCAGGACGGCGATGCCCAGGCGGGTGAAGAAGAGGTCGCCGCGGATCTGGTCGGCCACCGCGAGGACGATGATCAGCAGCGAGGCCTCGATGCCGAGGACCAGGCGGTGGAACTTGAGCGCGGCCGCGGCCTTACGGGCGAAGGCCACCTTGGAGGAGCGCGGCTCGGAGGCCGCCTCCTTGACCGGCGGCAGCCCGCCCTGGTGCCGGGCGACGCCGACCAGGTCGGTCTCGGCCTTGATCAGGATCGCGCCGAGCGCCGCCAGGGTGCCGAGGAAGGCCCAGAGCCAGTCGATCCGGCCGCTCCCCCACAGGTCGGCGCCGCGCAGGCCGAGGCCGACCAGGACCGCGGCGTCGCACAGGTAGGCGCCGACGCGGTCCAGGTAGACACCGCCGAGGGAGAACTGCTTCTTCCAGCGGGCGACCTCGCCGTCCACGCAGTCCAGCAGCAGGTACAGCTGGACCATCAGGGCGCCCAGGAGGGCGCCCCAGATGCCCGGCACCAGCAGCGCCGGGCAGGCCAGCACGCCGAAGACCGTCATCAGGTAGGTCAGCTGGTTGGGCGTGATGCGGGTGGGCACCACGTACCGGTCGACCCGCAGCGAGATCTCCCGCATGTACAGGCGTCCCGCCCAGTGCTCACCGCTGCGCCGGTCCTTCACCCCGGCGGGGTGCACGACCGGGCGGAGTTCAGCTACCGATGGCCTTGGCATAGTCGGCGTAAGCGTCCTTGATCTGGTCGGTGGAGAGGTTGAGGTGCTCCAGGATCGTGTACCGGCCCGGCCGGGTCTGCGGAGCGAACTCCACGACCTGGACGAACTCGTCCACGGTGAAACCGATGTCCACCGGCACCACGGGCAGCCCGTGCCGCCTGAGGACCTCGGCCATCTGCGCCGACTCCGCGGGAGCACCGCGCAGGTGCATCGCGAAGGCCGCCCCCATGCCGCACTGCTCGCCGTGGCTGGCCGCGCGCTTGGGGAAGAGCAGGTCGAAGGCGTGGTTGATCTCGTGGCAGGCGCCGGAGGCGGGGCGGCTGTCGCCCGCCACCGACATGGAGATGCCGGTGAGCACCAGTCCTTCGGCCAGGACCTGGAGGAAGCCGTCGTCGCCGACGTCCCCCGGGTGGCGGAGCACCGCCTCGCCGGCCTGGCGGGCCATGGCGGCCGCCAGACCGTCGATGTCCTCGCCGCGGACCCGGGCTGACAGCTCCCAGTCCGCGACGGCGGAGATGTTCGACAGGGCGTCCCCGATGCCCGAGCGCACGAACCGCGCCGGGGCCTCACGGATGATGTCCAGGTCGATGACGACGCCGATGGGGTTGGGCACCCCGTACGATCCCCGGCCCGCGTCGTTGTCGAGGGTGGCGACCGGCGAGCAGAGGCCGTCGTGCGACAGGTTGGTCGCGACGGCGACCAGCGGCAGGCCGATGCGGGCCGCGGCGAACTTGGCGCAGTCGATGATCTTGCCGCCGCCGAGGCCGACGACCGCGTCGTAGCGGCCCGACTTCATGGCGTCGGCCAGCTTGACCGCGTCGTCCAGGGTGCCGCCGCCCACCTCGTACCAGCTCGCCCCGGGCAGGGCCGGGGAGAGCCGCTCGCGCAGGCGGGCGCCCGAGCCTCCGCTGATCGCTATCGCGAGCTTGCCGGAGGAGGAGATCCGCTGGTCGGCGAGGACCGAGGCGAGATCGTTGAGGGCGCCGCGCCGGATGTCGACGACGAGGGGCGAGGGGATCAGGCGCGTCAGTACCGGCACGCGATCTCCCTGCCCTTGGCGAGGTCCTCGTGGTTGTCGATCTCGACCCAGCTGACCTCGCCGATGGGCGCCACGTCGATCTTGAAGCCGCGGTTGACGAGCTCCTGGTAGCCGTCCTCGTAGTACAGCTGCGGGTCGCGCTCGAAGGTGGTGCGCAGCGCGTCGGCCAGCTCCTCGGCCGCCTCGCCCTCGATGAGGGTGACGCCGATGTACTCGCCGGTGGCCTCGGCGGGGTCCATCAGCTTGGTGATGCGCTGGACGCCCTTGTCGGGGTCGACGACGACCTTCATCTCCTCGTCGGCGAGGTTCTTCACCGTGTCGAGGGCGAGGATGATCTTCTGGCCGTTGCCGCGGGCGGCGAGCAGCGTCTTCTCGACGGAGACCGGGTGGACGGTGTCGCCGTTGGCGAGGATCACGCCGTCCTTGAGGGCGTCACGGCCGCACCACAGGGAGTAGGCGTTGTTCCACTCCTCGGCCTTGTCGTTGTCGATCAGCGTGATCTTCAGGCCGTACTTGGCCTCCAGCGCGGCCTTGCGCTCGTAGACGGCCTCCTTGCGGTAGCCGACGATGACGCCGACCTCCTCCAGGCCGATCTCGGCGAAGTTGCCGAGGGTGAGGTCGAGGACGGTCAGGCTCTCCTCGTCGCCCTCGGGCCCCACCGGCACCAGGGCCTTGGGCAGGGTGTCGGTGTAGGGACGCAGACGCCGTCCGGCGCCGGCCGCCAGCACAAGGCCGATCATGCGGGTTCTCCTTCATCGTGTACGGCGGGTGCTCCGGCGGAGACCCAGAAGCGGATGCTCTCGGCGAGCACCACGAGTGCCACGGCCACGGCGAGAACCGTGAGCGCGACGGTGAAACCTGAGGGGGCCAGCAGCGAGGCGGCCGTGACGAGGAGGACGCGGCCCTCGTGCCCGCCGGTTGCGCGGACCAGCGCGCGGGGCGGCGCGCCGCTGCCACCGCGGATGCGGTAGACCGTGTCGTAGTGATGGTAGGCGACCGCCGCGACCAGCCCGAAGGCCGCCGGAAGGGCTCCGGAGTCGTCGGCACGGGCGGCCAGCAGCAGGATCACGCCGTACTCGGCGGCCCGGAAGAAGGGCGGCACGAGCCAGTCCAGGGCGCCGGTGAGCGGCCGGGAGACGGCGAGCGAGGAGCAGAGCACGTAGACGACGGCGCCGAGCAGCGGGCCGGCGGAACCGGCCGGGGTGAGGGCGGTCACCGCGACGAGGATCACGCCGCCGAGGGCCGCCACCGCCGGTGCGGGGAGCTTGGCGAAGGGGCGCAGGCGCGGGCTCAGCGCCTCGGCGAGCGGGCCGCTGTCGGCGAGGTCGGCGAGGGCCTGGGCGGCCCGGTCGGTGCGCTCGGCCTTGCGGGTCAGCGAGCGCAGCAGGCGGCCGGCGGTGGTGTAGGCGGCGGCCAGGGCGCAGCCGATCAGCAGCACGACGAAGGTGATGCGGGGCGTGGTGACGGCGGTGAGGACCGCGATCAGCGCCCAGCGCTCCCCGATGGGCAGCACGATCATGCGGCGCAGCCACACGGTCCAGCCGACGCTGTCGAGGCGGCCGGAGAGGGCGGCGGTGGGGCTGGTGTTGGCCTCGGCGTCGTGGTTGGCCTCGTTGAAGGAGAAGTCCACGACGTGCCGGCAGGTCTGGAGGACCATCGCGCCGAGCGCCAGCGCCCACACGTCGTCCCCGCCGCGCGCCGCGCCGAGGGCGAGCCCGGCGTAGTACGCGTACTCCTTGGCCCGGTCGAAGGTGGCGTCGAGCCACGCGCCGAGGGTGGAGTACTGGAGGGAGTAGCGGGCGAGCTGGCCGTCGGTGCAGTCCAGTACGAAGGAGAAGAGGAGGAGCAGCCCGGCGGCGACGAAGCCGGCCCGGGTGCCGGTGGCCGCGCAGCCGGCCGCGATCAGCGCGGTGACCAGCGAGGCGGTGGTCACCTGGTTGGGGGTGAGGCCGCGCCGGGCGCACCAGCGGGCCAGGTACCGCGAGTAGGGGCTGATGCAGTACGTGGTGAAGAAGCCGTCGCGGGACTTGACGGCGGTCCGCAGCCGGATCGCCTCGTCGTCGACGGCGGCGACGGCCTGGCGGGCCTCGCTGCGCTCCTGCGGGGCGAGCGGGACCCGGGCGACGAGGGCGCCGAGCTCGGGCCGGTGGACGGCGACGCCCTCGGCCTGCAGGGCGCCGGCCAGCCGGTCGGGCAGCCCGGTGCCGGTGCGCACCGCGGCGCCGCCGGGGGCGGGCCGGCCGGCCTCGGCCTCCAGGGCCCGGGTGAGGGCGGCGCGGGAGGCGTCCTGCACGGTGACGGCGCCGGGGACGGCACCGGCCGGGAAGCGGGGGTCGGTCAGGCCCAGGCGCAGGGCGTGGAGGTGGCCGACGAAGCCGGCGTCGACCAGGGCGACGCGGCCGGTGGGCACGGTACGGAGCAGGGCGGCTGCCTCGGCGGCGTCGGAGGCGGTCCGCACGTCGAAGCCCAGCGTCCGCAGTTCGCCCTCGATCGGCGACCCGGGGACCGGCTGACCGGTGACGATGGCGGTCGACAGACGAACTCACTCCTTGGGTGCCGGTGCGGTCCGCGCCGGACAGCTCGGGTGCCTGTGACAACGGCCTGGCGGCACGTCGGCTGAGGCTATCGGACGGCGGGGAGCCCGCGTTCACCGCCCGTTCGGTACCTGTTCGCATCCCGTGCGGGGGCGCGCAGGGCGGGCGTGGCCGGGCGCACGCGGCTTCCCCGGGACGGGGGGCGCGGCGCGGGGCCGCCGCCATCATGGTCGATCAACTGCCCGGCCGACAAACCGCGTCCCGCCTTCCGCCGCTGGTCGCGACGCATGGCCCCGCTTCGGTCACCTTCGCCCGTTCTCTCCGCACACCGGCCGGAAGGCACGATTCCGCCAGGCGGCGGCAGGGGCTCCCCGAACGGGTCGACCAGGGCCTCCAGGAGCCCTGCGAGGCGCTGACCTGCACCGCGTTTCCGCAGGTCAGGGGGAATGACAACGGTATTCAGCGCCGTGTTGCCGGATACCCCCCACCCGTAGTTCACTGTGGTCGGCCGACGCCACTGACGAAGCGACCGACGAGGCAAAGGACACGTCCCATGGGGGCTGGGCACGATCACGGGCACACACACGGTCCCGCCACCGGGACGGCCGCCTCGGCCCACCGGGGCAGGCTGCGGATCGCGCTGGGCATCACGCTCTTCGTGATGGTGGCGGAGATCGTCGGCGGTCTGCTGGCCGACTCGCTGGCCCTGGTCGCCGACGCCGCCCACATGGCGACCGACGCGCTGGGCCTGGGCATGGCACTGCTCGCCATCCACTTCGCGGGCCGCCCGCCGAGCGAGAAGCGCACCTTCGGCTTCGCCCGCGCGGAGATACTCGCGGCGCTCGCCAACTGCCTCCTGCTCCTCGGCGTCGGCGGCTACGTGGTCTACGAGGCGGTGGAGCGGTTCTTCTTCACCCCGGCCGAGACCTCGGGGCCGCTGGCGCTGGCCTTCGGCGCGGTGGGCCTGCTGGCCAACGTCGTCTCGCTCTCGCTGCTGATGCGCGGTCAGCGGGAGAGCCTCAACGTGCGCGGCGCCTTCCTGGAGGTGGCCGCCGACGCGCTGGGCTCGGTGGCGGTCATCCTCTCGGCCCTGGTCATCATGGCCACCGGCTGGCAGGCGGCCGACCCGATCGCCTCGCTGCTGATCGGCGCGATGATCGTGCCGCGCACCCTGCGGCTGCTGCGGGAGACGCTCGACATCCTGCTGGAGGCGGCGCCCAAGGGCGTCGACATGGCGGAGGTGCGGCGCCACATGGAGGAGCTGCCCGGCGTGGTCGGCGTGCACGACCTGCACGCCTGGACCATCACCTCGGGCATGCCGGTCCTCTCCGCGCACGTGGTCGTCGAGGCGGACCAGCTGGACGCCGCCGCCCACGAGAAGCTGCTGCACGAACTCCAGGAGTGCCTGGGCGGCCACTTCGACGTGGAGCACTGCACCTTCCAGCTGGAACCTTCGGGCCACGCGCCGCACGAGGCGGGGCTCTGCCACTGAGCCCCGGAAGCGGCCCGGGGGATGTCACAGGATCGTCACAGGTCGCCCGGCGGGCCCCCGGGGCGCCTGGACCGGGCCGGGGTGCGCCGGAGCCATCCGCCGCCTCCGCCCCGCCGGCGGACAGGGGTCCGCGCCGCGCCACGCCCTCCCGGACCGCCCCGCGCCCGCTCCTGACCGGCGGGTACGGACCGCGTACCGGCCGCCAGGAAGCGGACGGGTAGCGTCCGATCCGGGCACGCTGGGCACGGCAGGTGCCCAGAGCGCCGGATTTGTGCGGCAGACTTGGGCGCTCAGGACCGAAGCGAAGGATGGGTATGCCGATCACACCTGCCACCGCGGTGAGCCGCTCGTCGGACGACTCCCCGGAGGCCGTCATTCTGCTCGAACTGGTCGACGAGGACGGCAACACCATCGGCACGGCGGAGAAGCTCTCCGCCCACCAGGCGCCCGGCCGCCTGCACCGGGCCTTCTCCGTCTTCCTCTTCGACGAGCGGGGCCGCCTGCTGCTCCAGCAGCGGGCCCTGGGCAAGTACCACTCCCCCGGCGTCTGGTCCAACACCTGCTGCGGCCACCCCTACCCGGGCGAGGCGCCGTTCGCCGCCGCCGCCCGGCGCACCTTCGAGGAGCTGGGGGTCTCCCCCGCCCTGCTGGGCGAGGCCGGCACGGTCCGCTACAACCACCCGGACCCCGCCTCGGGCCTGGTGGAGCAGGAGTACAACCACCTCTTCGTCGGGCTGGTCCGCGATCCGCTGCGGCCCGACCCGGAGGAGGTCGGCGACACCGTCTTCGTCACCCCGGCCGAGCTGGCCGAGCGGCACGAGGCCGGGCCCTTCTCGGCCTGGTTCATGACCGTCCTGGACGCGGCGCGCCCGGCGATCCGCGAGCTGACCGGGGACAGCACCGGCTGGTGAGGCTCAGCCTCCGGGGGCCGGGAGCACCGGCGCGCCGCCCGCCCCCGGGCCCAGCGGCAGCGCCGCCCAGATGATCTTCCCGCCGGCCGCGGTGTGCTCGACGTCGCAGACGCCGCCGGCCTCCGCGGTGATCTCCCGGACCAGGAGCAGCCCCCGGCCGCCGGTCTGCCCGTGGTCGGCGACGAGCGCGGTCGGGCGGTACGGGTGGCTGTCCTCGACGGCGACCCGCACCCAGGCGGCCCCGACGGCCACCTCGACGCCGACCGTCGGCGACAGCAGGGCCGCGTGGCGTACGGCGTTGGTGACCAGCTCGGAGACGATGAGCAGCAGCCCGTGCACCAGGTCCGGGGGTGCGGGAACGTTTTGGCGGCGCAGCAGGTCCCGTACGGCGTGCCGGGCGCTCGGTACCGCGGCGTCCTCGGCGTCGGCGGTGAAGCGCCAGACACCCTCGTACGGCAGCGGCCCGGGAGGCGCGGGCGCCGCCACCGGCGGTGCGGCGGGTCCCGAAGACGGCCCCGCCGGGCCGCCTCGTGCACCGTCATCCATGTTCGGGTCCCCGTCCTCGGTCTCTCCGGCGTCCTGGGCCTCGGTGGCTTCCACAGTCCGAGTGTTGGGAATGCCCGGCTCCGAGTCCGGTACCTGACCGCAAAATGCCGCGTATCGAGCGGACTCGACCAGCCGATGGCGCCCCATGTCCCGATTCGACCGGTCCGCTACGCGGCGTCCTGCCCGCCTTCGGTCCGGTCGGCCAGGTCGGAGACGACGCTCCGCCCGCCCATACCGGTCGAGATCAGCGACAGCCCGTCGAAGAGCAGGGAGAGGGAGAAGAAGGTGCCGATGACGTACTGGCTGCTGCTCGGCCATTCGGCGAGCACCAGTACGCCGAGGGCGAGGCCGAAGAGGCCCTGGAGCAGGGTCCAGCCGAACTGCGGTCCGCGCACCACCAGGCTGCCCGCCAGCCGGAAGACGCCGCCGGTGAGGAAGAGCAGCGCGGCGAACATGGTGAGCGCCTCCGCCGCCACGTCGGGCCTGCGCAGGATGACCACCCCGGCCGCGATGTTGAGGGCGGCGACGACCACCACGAGCCAGAAGAAGTGCGAGCCGCGCGACTGGACGGCCCGCAGCAGCCCGACCACGCCGCCGATCAGCAGCAGCCAGCCGAAGAGCAGCATCGAGGTCAGGGTGGCGACGCCGACGTAGACCAGGCCGACCGCTCCGGCGATCACCAGCACCACGCCGAGGAAGGCGAGCCAGCCGAAGCCTCTGCCGAGCTTCCGGCGCTCGCGGCCGCTCGCGCTCGGGCCTTCGTCCTTGTGCCGGGCCATTCGGGGTACCTCCTCGTGTCCGGGCGGCCCCCTGACTCCGAGCCTAGGGTGCCCGCGAGAGCCGCGCCCGGCGCGGATAGCATCCGGGCCATGGAGCCGCAGCTGAGCCACACCGTCGCCGAGGGCGTCGCCACGGTCGTCATCGACCACCCGGCCAAGCGCAACGCCATGACCGCCGCGATGTGGCGCGCGCTGCCGCCGCTCCTCAAGGAGCTGGCGGCGGACCCGTCGGTGCGGGCCCTGGTGCTGACCGGGGCCGGGGAGACCTTCTGCGCCGGGGCGGACATCTCCTCGCTCGGCGCCTCCGCCGAGGGCGGTGACGCGCCGCAGCGGCTGGCGGTGCTGGCCGAGGAGGCGCTGGCGGCCTTCCCGCGGCCGACGCTGGCGGCGGTGCGCGGGGCCTGCGTGGGCGGCGGCGCCCAGCTGGCGGCCGCCTGCGACCTGCGGTTCGCCGAGGAGGGCAGCCGCTTCGGGGTGACCCCGGCCAAGCTGGGCATCGTCTACCCCGCCTCGTCCACCGCGCGGCTGGCCGCCCTGACCGGGCCCGCCACCGCCAAGTACCTGCTCTTCTCGGGCGAGCTGATCGGCACCGAGCGGGCGCTGCGCTGCGGCCTGGTGGACGAGGTGCTGCCCGTCGGCGGGCTGGGGGCGCGGGTGGCCGCGTTCACCTCGGTGCTGGCGGCCCGTTCGCCGCTGTCCCAGGCGGCGGCGAAGGAGTTCGTGGCGGGCCGCACCGACCGGATCGTCCACTGGGAGGACGAGGCCCGGCGCAGCACCGACGCCGCCGAAGGGGTGGCGGCTTTCCTGGAGCGCCGCACGCCCCACTTCACCTGGACGCCCGCGAGCACGGGCGAGTGAACCGGGGAGGGCGCCCGCCCTTCCCACTCATACCGACTGGTCGGTAACGTCTGGGCCATGAGCACTCTTCCCGCACGCGCCGGACGCCGCTGTCACCACGCGGTCAACCCGTTCCACTCCGCCGTCTACTTCTCCCGCGAGCTGCGCGAGGAGATGGCCGCGCTCGGGGTCACCGACCCCAACGCCGCCTACTTCGCCTCCCGGGCCGCCGCCTTCGGCGCGGTCGGCCCCGGCACGGTGACCGCCACCTTCTTCAACTTCCGGCACGACCTGGTCGCCCGCCACCTGCCCGCCGTCTGGGAGGTGGCCACCCCCGCCCAGGTCCTCGACGCACGGCTGCGCGCGGCCGACCGCACCCTGCGGCGCCTGCTCGGCGAGGAGGCGGTGGCCGCGCCGGACGTGGCCGAGGCCGCCGAGCTGGCGCTGCGCGCCGCCGAGGGATGCGCCCGCCCCGGCCGCCCGCTCTACGCCGCCCACGCCGACCTGCCGGTCCCGGCCGAGCCGCACCTCGCCTACTGGCACGCCGCGACCCTGCTGCGCGAGCACCGGGGCGACGCCCACATCGCCGCGCTGCTCGACGCGGAGCTCGACCCGCTGGAGGCGCTGATCAGCCACACCGCGACCGGCTTCGGCATGGCACCCAAGTGGGTGCTGGGGACGCGCGGCTGGACGCAGCAGGAGTGGGACGAGGCGAGCGCGCGGCTGGTCGCCCGCTCCATCCTCGACCAGGAGGGCTCCCTCACCGAGCAGGGCACGGCACTGCGGGCGGAACTGGAGGAGCGCACCGACCGGTTGGACGCCGCGCCCTACGAACACCTGGGCGCCGAGGGCACCCTGCGCCTGACCGAACTGGCCAAGGACCTGTTCGGCCGGATCATCGCGGCCGGGGCCTTCCCCGACGGCATGCTGGGACGCGGCTGAGCGCTCCGGCGTACGAGTCGGCCCGGTCACTCGGCCTCCCGCCACCAGGCGGGAGACACGCTGAGCCTCCAGACCGCGTCCGCCTGCCACCGGGCGCCCTCCCGCACGCGGACGAAGATCCGCACGCCGGACCCGGGCACCCGGTGGCGGTGGATACCCACGGACGCGCCGGCCGCGTCCGGCTCGGGTTCCACGGAGTGGCCCAGCTTGGCGATGGCGTCGGTCAACTGGTCGAACCGGACCGCGGGAGCGAACTCGCCGTACACCTCGCGCAGGGGCGCCGGTACCTCGGATGCGGTGTCCTGGGACAGACGGTGCACCTGAAGACTGACCCCGAAGCACGGCCAGGCGTCGTCGTCCCTCTGGAACGACAGCTCCACGAGCCCGTAGTCCCGGCGCAGCAGGTCTGCCTCCTCGGTGTCGAGGTGATCGGTGCCGAGCGCCGCTTCCCACTGGGCGGGCTGCGCGCCGATGCCCGCCCCCAGTACCTCACCACGGGTGGCGACGTGGGCGTAGAAATCCAGGTCAGAGGTCACTTCTTCTCCATCGTCTCGACAGGGGCCTGTCGGCATGGTGGACCAGGACGGGTGGGCTTCCGGCGAGCACGTGGTACGAGCACGTGCAGGTGTGCGTGAACTGCCCGGCGTGGTCCCGGGGGTGACACGGCCGGTGGACGGGTGTGCGGGTGTGGCGGGGCGGGCTGCCACAATTGCGGCGCACCCTCAGTGAGAAGGCGGTACGGAGATCGTGACCACACCCAGCACCGGGTCCATCGAGAGCAGGATCGCCGAGCAGCTCGGCGTGCGGGAGCGGCAGGTGAGGGCAGCCGTCGAGCTGCTGGACGGCGGCGCCACGGTGCCGTTCATCGCGCGCTACCGCAAGGAAGCGACCGAGATGCTGGACGACGCCCAGCTGCGCACCCTCGAAGAGCGGCTGCGGTACCTGCGGGAGCTGGAGGAGCGGCGCACCGCCGTCCTCGAATCCGTCGCCGAGCAGGGCAAGCTGACCGACGAACTGCGCGCGGCGATCGGGGCGGCCGAGACCAAGGCGCGGCTGGAGGACATCTACCTGCCGTTCAAGCCGAAGCGGCGCACCAAGGCGCAGATCGCCAAGGAGGCGGGGCTGGAGCCGCTGGCGGACGGCCTGTTGGGCGACCCCTCGGCCGAACCGCTGTCGGCTGCGGCCGCTTTCGCGGACCCGGAGAAGGGCGTGGCCGACGCCCAGGCCGCGCTGGACGGCGCCCGGGCGATCCTGGCCGAGCGGTTCTCCGAGGACGCCGACCTCATCGGCACCCTGCGCGAGCGGATGTGGGGCAGGGGGCGGCTGGCGGCCAAGGTCCGCGAGGGCCAGGAGGAGGCGGGGGCGAAGTTCTCCGACTACTTCGACTTCGCCGAGCCGTTCACCGAACTCCCCTCGCACCGGGTCCTCGCCATGCTGCGCGGCGAGAAGGAGGGCGTACTCGACCTGAACCTGGAGCCGGAGGAGCCGCAGGCCGACCCGTCGGCGCCCTCCTCGTACGAGGTGGAGGTGGCGTCCCGGTTCGGGATCGCCGACCGGGGACGCCCCGGGGACAGGTGGCTGCTGGACACGGCCCGCTGGGCCTGGCGGACCCGGATCATGGTGCACCTCGGCATCGACGTGCGCAGCCGGCTGCGGACGGCCGCCGAGGACGAGGCGGTGCGGGTCTTCGCCGCCAACCTGCGCGACCTGCTGCTCGCCGCGCCGGCCGGGACCCGGGCGACGCTCGGCCTGGACCCGGGCTTCAGGACCGGCGTGAAGGTGGCCGTGGTGGACGCCACCGGCAAGGTGGTGGCGACCGACACGATCTACCCGCACGTGCCGCGCAACCAGTGGGACGGGTCGCTGGAGAAGCTGGCCGCGCTGGCCAGGGCGCACCAGGTCGAGCTGGTCGCCATCGGCAACGGCACCGCCTCCCGGGAGACCGACAAGCTGGCCGCCGACCTGATCGCGGCCCACCCGGAGCTGAAGCTCACCAAGGTGATGGTCTCGGAGGCGGGCGCCTCGGTCTACTCGGCCTCCGAGTTCGCCTCGCAGGAGCTGCCGGAGCTGGACGTGTCGCTGCGCGGCGCCGTCTCGATCGCCCGGCGGCTCCAGGACCCGCTGGCGGAGCTGGTGAAGATCGACCCGAAGTCGATCGGGGTCGGCCAGTACCAGCACGACCTCTCCGAGGTGAAGCTCTCCCGCTCGCTGGACGCGGTGGTCGAGGACTGCGTCAACGGCGTCGGAGTGGACGTCAACACGGCCTCCGCGCCGCTGCTGGCCCGGGTCTCGGGCATCGGCTCGGGCCTCGCCGAGAACATCGTGGCGCACCGCGACAGCAATGGCCCGTTCACCTCCCGCAAGGCGCTCAAGGACGTCTCCCGGCTGGGCCCGAAGGCGTACGAGCAGTGTGCGGGCTTCCTGCGCATCCGGGGCGGGGACGACCCGCTGGACGCCTCGTCGGTGCACCCGGAGGCGTACCCGGTGGTGCGGCGGATGGCGAAGGCGGCGGGCGGTGTCGACGTGCTGATCGGGTCGGCGGCCACGCTGCGGTCGCTCAATGCCCAGGAGTTCGTGGACGAGAAGTTCGGTCTGCCGACGGTGACGGACATCCTGCGGGAGCTGGAGAAGCCGGGGCGCGACCCGCGTCCGGCCTTCCGGACGGCCACCTTCCGGGAGGGCGTGGAGAAGCTCTCCGACCTGGAGGCCGGGATGGTGCTGGAGGGCGTCGTCACCAACGTGGCCGCGTTCGGCGCCTTCGTGGACGTCGGTGTCCACCAGGACGGCCTGGTGCATGTCTCGGCGATGTCGCGGAACTTCGTCAAGGACCCGCGCGAGGTGGTCAAGCCCGGCGACATCGTCAAGGTCAAGGTCATGGAGGTGGACGCGGCGCGCAAGCGCATCTCGCTCACCCTGCGGCTGGACGACGAGCCGGGCGCGGCCGGCGGCGGCCGTGAGCGGCGCGGTGGTGAGGGCCGCTCCGGCGGGGGCCGGCCGGCGCAGGGCCAGGGCGGCGGCGGCCGCCAGGGCGAGCGGCGCGGCGGCGCACGCGCCCCGCAGCAGCGGCAGGGGCGGGGCGGCGGCCGGGGCCAGTCGGCTCCGCCGCCGGCCAACGACGCGATGGCCGACGCGCTGCGGCGGGCCGGACTGGTCGACCCGAAGCAGCGCTGACTCCCGCTGACCACCACGCCCGCCCCGGTCCCCACGGACCGGGGCGGGCGCGTCCGTTCCCGCCCACTTCACCGCATCCGCACACGAACGGACGCGAGGACTCTCACAGCAGGAACGGGCCGAGGGCCGGATGCCGCACCCTTCGGTCACGTTATGCCCGGTTTTGCCGGGTGAGGGGCCGCTGGTTGAGCGGCAGTTGAAGCGGAAGCAAATTTTCCGCTTCTGTGGCGGAGCTGATACAAAACCCCGGAACGTTTTCGAAGATCCCGGCCCGCGTGATCCGCCGCCGGGACCCCCCCCCCCCCACTCGACACGGTCCCCACGAGGGACCCGGGCCTTCCGGAGCCTGTATGACTTTCACGCCCTGGTCGCTGCTGAGCGACGCCGGTCTGCTCGCCGCCCTCCTGGTCACCGGTACCGTTCTGCGGGCCCGTGTCCGGCTGGTGCAGCGTCTGATGCTCCCCGCCAGCGTCATCGCCGGATTCCTCGGCCTGGCCCTCGGCCCCGAAGGGCTCGGGCTGCTGCCCTTCTCCGACCAGCTCGGCACCTACGCCTCGGTGCTGATCGTGGTGGTCTTCGCCTGCCTGGCACTGACCGACGGGCTCTCCTTCAAGGGCATGGGCCGCTCGGCCGGCGCCTACGGCTCGTACAGCGTCGCGGCGTACGCGCTCCAGGTCGGCCTCGGCATGATCTTCGCGCTGGTGGTGCTCGGCCTCTTCTGGGACGTGCCGGACGGTTTCGGCACGCTGCTCTTCGCCGGATGGGCGGGGGGCTTCGGCACCGCGGCCGCGCTGGGCACCGCCTTCGAGGCGTCGGGCTGGGAGGGCGCCTCCTCGCTCGGCTTCACCGCGGCGACGGCCGGGATGCTGGCGGGCGTGGTCGGCGGGATCATCCTCAACAACTGGGGCGCCCGCAAGGGCCACACCCAGGGCATGGGCCGCTTCGAGACGCTCCCCGAGGAGCTGCGGACCGGCCTGGTGACCCGGTCCGAGGAGCGGACCGCGACCGGCTTCGCCACCACCTCCCCCTCCTCGGTGGAGCCGCTGGGCATCCAGATCTGCGTGGTCCTCGTCATCTCGGCGGTCGCCTACGGCGTCTCCGAGTGGTTCACCGGGCTGTTCCCCTCCCTGATGGTGCCGGTCTTCGCCCTCGCCTTCATCGTGGGCCTCGCCATCCGCGCCGTACTGGCCCGCACCCCGGCCTGGGGGTACATCGACGGCGAGTCGCTGAAGTCGGTCTCCGGGACCGCCACCGACGTCCTCATCACCTGCGGCATCGCCTCGATCGTGCCGAGCTTCGTCGCCGACTGGTGGCTGCCGCTGCTCGGGATGTTCGCCCTGGGCCTCGCGCTCTGCCTCTTCCTCTTCCTGTGGGTGGCGCCCCGGCTCTTCGAGGGCAACTGGTTCGAGAAGGCCGTCGTCACCTGGGGCTGGTCCACCGGCGCCGCCGCCACCGCCATCGCGCTGCTGCGGATGGTCGACCCGAAGCTCAAGAGCGGCACCCTGGAGGAGTTCGGGGTGGCGTACATCCCGGTGGCGCCGGTCGAGACGCTCACCGTCACCTTCGTGCCCGTCCTGGTCACCGCCGGTGCCGTCTGGGTGGTCGGCGGGGTGTGGACGGCCGTCGGGCTGCTCGCCCTGCTCCTGCCGTGGCTGCTCGGCTGGGCACCCAAACGGCGAGCGGGGGCCGAGGCGGTCCCCGCGCCCCGCGAGGAAGCGGGCGTCTGACCTCGTAGCCCCGACCCGGCTCAGAGTTCGGTGACCCGTCCGTCCGCCACGCGCAGGCGGCGGTTCACCCGTACCGCCTCCAGCATCCGCCGGTCGTGGGTGACCAGCAGCAGTGTGCCGGTGAACGCCTCCAGGGCCGACTCCAGCTGCTCGATGGCGGGCAGGTCGAGGTGGTTGGTGGGCTCGTCCAGGACCAGCAGGTTGACGCCCTTGCCCTGGAGCAGGGCGAGCGCCGCCCGGGTCCGCTCCCCCGGCGAGAGGGTCGCGGCGGGGCGCAGCACGTGGTGGGCCTTGAGGCCGAACTTGGCCAGCAGGGTGCGTGCCTCGGCCGGGTCCATGTCGTCGGCGGCCGAACGGAACGCCTCCAGGAGCGGTTCGGGCCCGTCGAAGAGGTGCCGGGCCTGGTCGACCTCGCCGGTCAGGACGCCCGAGCCGAGGACGGCCGAGCCCTCGTCGACCGGGACGCGGCCGAGCAGGGCGGCGAGCAGCGTCGACTTGCCGGAGCCGTTGGCGCCGGTGATGGCGATGCGGTCGGCCCAGTCGACACTGAGCGAGACCGGGCCGAGCCGGAAGCCGCCCCGGCGGAGCACCGCGTCGCGCAGGGTGGCGACGACCGCGCCCGAGCGGGGCGCGGCGGCGATCTCCATCCGCAGCTCCCACTCCTTGCGCGGCTCCTCGACCTCGTCCAGCCGCTCGATCATCCGCTGGGTCTGGCGGGCCTTGGCGGCCTGCTTCTCGCTCGCCTCGCTGCGGAGGTTGCGGCCGAGCTTGTCGTTGTCCCCGGCCTTGCGGCGGGCGTTCTTGGTGCCCTTGTCCATCCAGGCCCGCTGGGTGCGTCCGCGCTCCTCCAGCGCCGCCTTCTTCCCCGCGTACTCCTCGTACTCCTCGCGGGCGTGCCGCCGGGCGGTGGCCCGCTCCTCCAGGTACGCCGCGTAGCCGCCGCCGAAGAGGCGGATCTGCTGCTGGGCCAGGTCGAGTTCGAGGATCTTGGTGGTGGTGCGGGTGAGGAACTCGCGGTCGTGGCTGACGACGACGGTTCCGGCGCGCAGCCCGGTGACGAACGCCTCCAGCCGGTCCAGGCCGTCGAGGTCGAGGTCGTTGGTGGGCTCGTCCAGCAGGAAGACGTCGTAGCGGGAGAGGAGCAGCGAGGCGAGCGAGGCGCGGGCCGCCTGGCCGCCGGAGAGGGCGGTCATGGGGTGGTCGAGGCCGGTGGTCAGGCCGAGCGCGGCGGCGGTCTCCTCGGCCCGCTCGTCGAGGTCGGCGCCGCCGAGGGCGAGCCACCGCTCCAGTCCCGTCGCGTACGCGTCGTCGGCGCCCTCGGCCCCGGCGACCAGCGCCTCGGTCGCGGCGTCCAGCTCCGCCTGGGCGCGGGCCACGCCGGTGCGCCGGGCCAGGAAGTCCCGTACGGACTCGCCCGGGCGCCGGTCGGGCTCCTGCGGGAGGTGGCCGACGGTGGCGGTGGGCGGGGTGCGGCCGACGCCGCCCCGGCCGGGCGCGTCGAGTCCCGCGAGGAGGCGCAGCAGGCTGGACTTGCCGGCGCCGTTGGCACCGACCAGCCCGATCACGTCGCCCGGGGCGACGACCAGGTCGAGCCCCTCGAAGAGGGTGCGGTCGCCGTGCTGGGCGCTGAGGTCCTTGGCGACGAGGGTGGCAGTCACAGGTCGCGAGCATAGCGCCGTGAGCAGGGCGGTTGTGCCGCGCGTATCCTCGCCCGGAAGCAGGCCGAGCGGAGGATGGCGTACGTGGCGGGCAGCAGCGCAGGGCGGGACGGAACGCGGCCGGGCCCGCGGGGTGAGGACGTACCGCCCGCGGAGCGCACCTCGCTCAGCGCGCGGGCCCGGGACGCGGTCCGACAGCGGATCGTGGACCGCCGCTATCCGCAGGGCGCCCGCCTGGTGGAACGCGAGGTCGCCGAGGAGCTGCGGATGTCCCGCGTCCCGGTGCGTGAGGCGCTGCGGGCCCTGGTCGGCGAAGGGCTCCTCGAACTCCTGCCGCACAGCGGGGTGCGGGTGCGCCGGCTGGAGCGGGCGGACGTGGAGCACCTGTACGAGGTGTGGGAGCCGCTCGCGGTCCAGGCGTCCCGGCTCGCCGCACGGCGGGTGGCGCGCGCCGCCCCGGAGGAGCTGCCGGGCACCGCCACGCTGCGAAGCTCCCTCGACCGGGCCGAGCAGGCCGCACGGGCCGACGAGGGGGCGCGCGAGGTGGCCGCGCACACCGCCTTCCACGAGGACATCGTGGCGCTGAGCGGCAACCCGATGCTCGCCCGCACCATGGAACAGCTCAGCGGACAGCTCCAGTTGCTCTTCGGGATGCGCGAGGAGCCCGAGCACATGCGGGCCCAGCACGCCGTCATGTTCCGGTACATCGCGGCGGGCGACGAGGAGTCGGCGGCGGCCAGCACCCTGCTGCACGTCCGGGACAGCCGGACGGTGGCCCTGCGCTCCCTCTTCGACGACGCCTAGGTTGGTATACCAGCAACGCCGACCCCCGAGCGGGCCACCCACACTCCCGCCTCCCATTCTCCCGATTCGGCGCAAAGCGCGCCTTCTTCCCTCCTGTCCGCAGAGCGGAACCTCTCCTTCCCAGCCTCTCCACTCCCCTGGTATACAAAGTGCTCCCTGTTCGGTTTCCGCGGCTGAAGGAGCCCTCCCATGTGCGTCGAGAACACCCCGCCTCCCTCCGGCCGTCTGACCCGGCGGGGTGTCCTCGCGGGCGCGGCGGCGCTGGCCGGGACCTCGGCCGTGCTGGCCCAGGCGGTCTCCCCCGCCGCCGCCTCGGGCGGCGCGCCGGAGGCGGCCCGGGGCGGGGCCGGCCGGGGCGGGGACCTCGTCGTGGAGGGCGGCACCCTGCTCGACCCGGAGACGGGCGAGGTCACCGAGGACGCCGTCGTCGTGATCACCGGGGGCGTCGTCCGCGCGGCCGGGTCGCGGGCCCGGCTCGGCAACCGCGTCCCGTCCGGCGTGCCGGTGCTGCGGGCGCACGGCCGGTGGGTCCTGCCCGGCCTGGTGGACGCGCACATCCACCTCAACACGGCCGCAGAGGCGCGGGACGCCGTCCGCAAGGGCGCGACCAGCGCGCGCAGCGGCTCTACCAACTTCTTCCAGGACATCGCCGTACGCGAACTGGCCCGCCAGGTCCCCGAGCAGGCACCCCGGCTCCGCGCGGCGGGCGTCTTCGTCACGCCGGACCTCGGCGACACCCTCCTCGCCGACCCGGAACTCGCCCCGCTGGCCCGGCTCCGCGACGGGGTGCGCTCGCCCGAGGCGCTGCGGCGCGTGGTGGAGGTGAACCTCACCCGCGGCGCCGACACGGTCAAGACCCGGGTGAACGAGCGCGCCGGGCTGCCGGAGCAGGACCCGCTCACCCAGGTCTACGACCACGAGCAGCTCTCCGCGATCGTCGCGGCGGCCCGGCGCGGCGGCAAGGGCGTGCTCTGCCACAGCTACAGCGAGAAGGGGTGCCACGACGCGGTGACGGCGGGCATCCGCTCCCTGGAGCACGGCGCCTTCGTCGGTGAGCGCACCCTGCACGAGATGCGCCACCGGGGTACGTACTTCACGCCGACGCTCACCGCCATCGCGGGGCTCGCCGACTCCCCGGACCCGGTGCTGGCCGAGCGGGGCCGCACCTACCTGCCGGTCCTGAAGCGGGCCGTGCTGGCCGCGCACGAGCTGGGCGTACCGCTCGCCGCCGGGACCGACTCCTCGGGCGGCGCGGTCGACCCGGTCGGCGGCGAGGTGGTCCTCATGCACGCGGCCGGACTGCCCGCCCTCGACGCCCTCCGCACGGCGACCACCGGCGCCGCCCAGCTCCTCGGCCTCGGCTCCACGGTCGGCCGCCTCGCCCGGGGTTACGCGGGGGACGTCCTCGTGGTGGACGGTGACCCGCTGGCCGACCCCGGTGTGCTGACCCGCCCGGCCCACGTCGTGCGCGCCGGGTTCCAGGTCCAGGCCGCTTGATCCCCCGCCTCCGAAGGAGCTTGTGATGCACCCCCACTCCCCCGCCGCCACCGGCCTGACCCGGCGCGGCGTGCTGGTCGGCACCGCCGCCTTCGCGGGCGCCGCCGCGACCGCCACCGCCCCGGCGGCCGAGGCCGCCCCGGGCCGCCCGGCCCGCGCCACGGTCTTCAGGAACGTCCGGCCCTACGGGGCGAAGCGGCCCACCGACCTCGTGGCCGTCGACGGCCTCCTCACCTCCGGCCCCGCCCCGCACGGCGCCGAGGTGGTCGACGGCGGGGGCCGGATCGCGCTGCCGACCCTGGTCGACGCCCACATCCACCCCGACAAGACGGCGTGGGGCGAGCCCTGGGTGAGCCGGAACCCGGCCGGTTCCATCGCCGAGTACGCCGAGGAGGACGTGAAGCTCTACCGCGCTCTGCGGACGCCCCTGAAGGAACGGGCGGAGCGGCTGATGGGCCACGCGGTCACCCGGGGCACACGGGCGATGCGCGCCCACGCCGACGTCGCCCCGGCCTTCGACCTGGCGGGTGTCGAGGGCGTCGGCTCGGCGCGCCGGAACCTGCGGCACGCGCTCGACGTGGAGATCGTGGCATTCCCCCAGCACGGGGTGATCCGCACGCCAGGCACCCGGGAGCTGCTGGAGGAGGCGGCCCGTACGGGGGCGGTCGACCGGGTCGGCGGCATCGACCCGATCGGCTTCGACGAGGCCCTCGACGAGCAGCTCGACTTGGTCTTCGGCATCGCCGACCGGCACGGCGTGGGCGTCGACATCCATCTGCACGAGCGGGCCGCGACGGGGCTGGAGTCGCTGCGCGCGATCATCGCCCGCACCCGGGCCCTCTCCCTGCAGGGGAAGGTGACGGTCAGCCACGTCTTCTGCGTCCCCGGCCTGCCCGGACGCGAGCTGGACCAGCTGGCGGCGGAACTCGCGGACGCCGGAATCTCCCTCACCACCGTCGCGCCCAGCTCCGACCTGGTCCTCCCGATCGACCGGCTGCGCGCACACGGGGTCGAGGTCGGCCTCGGCTCGGACGGCGTCCGGGACTCCTGGAGCCCCTTCGGCAATGCCGACATGCTGCACCGCGCGCACCTGCTCGCCTGGGTGGGCGACGCCCGCCTCGACGAGGAGCTGGAGGCCGCCTTCCGCGCGGGCGCCGACGGCGGGGCCCGCCTCCTGGGCCTCCCGGAGACCGACCTGAAGCCCGGCTCTCCGGCCGACTTCCTCCTCGTACGCGGGGAGTGCCTGCCGCAGATCCTGGTGGACCTCCCCCAGCGGGACCTGGTGGTCCGCGCGGGGCGCGTCGTGGCCCGGGACGGGGAACTGACCGGGCGCTGAGAGGCCGCCCCTCAGCCTGCCGGGCGGAAGGCCCTGACCAACAGCGTGGCGACCGCGTGCTCCCGGTCCCCGGCGGCCGGGAGCACGTCCGCGCGGACGCCGGCGAACCCGGCCCACTCCAGGGCGTTCGCCCACACCGACGCAGTCAGCACCCAGCGACGCATGGACGCCACCACCCCGTCCGGCGTCCTCGCCGGGATCTCGGTGGCCGTCACCTCCGGCCGGGCGGGCGCGCCTCCCACGTGGTGGGCCAGGGTGGAGAACACCAGCCGCCCGCCCGGCCGCAGCGCGGCACACGCGGCGGGGAGAAGAGCGCGGGGCTCGGTGAAGTCGACGGCGCCGAAGACGCTGTAGAGCACGTCGTAGGCGCCCGCCCTGACCCGCAGATGCTCCACGGCCCCCGCGTGCACGCAACGCAGACGGGGCGCCAGATGTCCGTACAGGCCGACGGTCAGGGCGTGCTGGGCCGGTGAGGCGTCGACCGCCAGCACCTCGGCCGGCGCGTGGTACGCGACCAGGTGCGCGGCATGCCGCCCTGCCCCGGCTCCGAGTTCTCCGACGACACGCCCACCAAGGCCGCCCAGCACCTCGGCGCCCGGCCCGCCCGCCTGGGCCCAGTCCCAGCGGAAGGCACGGGGCACGGCACGGTCGCGGCTGGCACGGGCACGGCCGTAGTGGTGCCAGAGGTCCGGGGTGGCCGGCATGTCGGAGGCCCGACGGGTGGCCGGCTCCGGACGCCTGTTCACCGGCCGCCCCCTCCCCGTCAGATCAGCCGGAAGAGGTCCGCCGCCGCCCGCACGTCCGTCAGGTCCTCGATCGGGCGGAGGTTGTCGCACAGGGCCTCCAGGACCGAGCCGGAGGCGGTGGCCGTGGGGGCGCCGACGGCGAGGCCGAAGAGGCGGAAGCCGAGGCGGTGTCTGGCTTCCTGCCACTCGCGGGTCCACTGTTCGGTGACGCCGCACTCGTCGTCGGTGATGAGCACGATGTCGCCGCGTCCGCGTGCGGCCGTGTCGAACTCCTCCGCGAGGAGGGCGGCGGCGGCCGACAGGGGGCGCTGGTAGCTGGTGCCGCCGCCGAGGAAGGTCTCCGCGAACTCCAGGACCCGCTCGACCGGGGCGGGCCGGTCGGCCGGGAAGCGGAAGACCTGGAGCTTGTCGGCGGCGGAGAAGAGGATGCCGACGAAGTCGCGCCGGGCGTGGCGGGCCTGGTCGAGCAGGGCCAGGGCGCACGCCTTGGACCAGGCCTCGCGGGTGATGCCGCCGGGCCCTTCTTCGTACATGGAGTGGGAGGTGTCCACGCAGGCGATGACGGCGCCCTGGCCCGTCGTCTGCTCGCCCCGGCTGTCGTAGAGCATGAGTTCCCCGGCCGCGTACCGGGCGGCGAAGACCGCGCGCAGTTCCGGGAGTCCGAGGTGGGCCAGTTCCGAGGGGAGGACGCGGGAGAGGTCGTCGCCGAGGGTGACGCCGATCAGTTCGCCGGTGGCGTTCTCGACCTTGCGGGCGCGCTCGCCGTCGGCCATCTGCCGGAAGCGGCCGATCAGTTCGGCCCACCGTGCCAGGCGGCCGGTACGCAGCCGTTCGGCGAGACGGGCGCGCTCCTCGTAGGGCATCCGTTCCAGTTCGCCGTGGCCCACGCCCCAGGCCCGCATCAGCGCGGCCTCCTCGCGGGTGACCCGCACGGCCTGCGCGGTGGCGGTGCGGGCGGCGGCGCGGATGCCGGGGGTTGCCGCTTCCAGGGCCTGACGGGCCGCCGCCTCGGCCCGGGAGGCCGCCTGCCCGGCCGGGGCGGCGGGCGCGGAGGCGGGTCCCGCCGCGCCGTCGGCCGAGGTCGCCCCGGCTCCGAGGGCGCCGGCGGTGGCTCCGGCCTGCCGGGCCGTCTCCCCCGCCGTCCGGGCCGGGCGGCCGGCGCTCCGGCGGGACTCGGCCGCGCGGTCGGCCGCCTCCCGGACCGGCTCGGTGCGGTCCAGCAGCAGCCGCAGGGCCGGGGCCTCGGCCAGTACGGCCAGGGCGGCCGCGTACGGGTCGCCGGCCGTCTCGCGGCGCAGGGCGGCGAAGCCCGGGGAGGCGGCCAGTTCCGCGACGACCTCGCGGTTGAAGCGCCGGGAGGGGGCCATCTCGGCCGCCTCGCGCACCCGGGGCGCGGCCAGGTAGGCGGCGAGGAAGGCGTCGGCGAGCAGGTCGGTGGTGTGGGCGTGGCGGGCCGCCAGTTCGGCGGCGAGTTCCCGCAGCGCGGCCGACCGGGCGTAGAGGTCGCGCCAGGCGATCCGGTCGTACGGGTCGGCGGCCACCGCGCCGGTGTGCCCCGGTTCGGTGGGCTCCTGCCCTGTGCTGTCCGCCACGGCGGGCTCCCCCGGCCTCAGAGCCGCGCCTGCACCGTGCTGGCGTCCACGCCCAGTGCCTCGGTGAGGACGCGGGCGCGTACCGCTCGCTGACGGCCGGTGACGCGTTCGATGGCGGCGGTGGAGCGTCCTGCGGCGGCCGCCTCCTCGCGCAGCCTCTCCAGGCGCGTACCGGCCAGGGCCAGCTTCTGGTGGGCGTTCTTGATGACCCACTCGCTGAGCGCCTCCCGGGACTGCCCGGCCATCGAGTCGAGCTGCGCCTCCAGCTCCTCGATGGTGTCGGCGAGGTCGAGCGCCTCCCGGGCGTCGGGGTTGACCAGCTGGAGCACCTCGCGCTCGACCGTCGGCCGCTGGGCGGGCGAGTCCCACAGCACGTGGGTGAGGACGGAGAGGTCCGTCTCGGCGACTTCGGGGCGGCCGTCGAGGTAGGCGGAGGCCTGGAGGAGGCGTACCGACTGGCGCCAGCGGCGGTCGGAGGCGATCAGTTCCTTGCGGCGCAGGGCGGCCCGCAGGGTGCACAGCGCGTCCACCACCGCGTCGGGGACGGGGACGGCCGGCACCTCCTCGGTCACCGCGTGCTGGAGCGCGGCCAGGGTGACGGTGGTGCGCCTCGGCGGGGCGGGCGGGGTGACGGCGGAGCGGATCAGGGCGGCGAAGTTCGAGGGGTCGGCGAGGTAGCCGACCTCGATCCGCACCAGCAGCCGGTCGTAGACGGCGGCGCTCTCCTCGCCGGAGGGGAGTTCGTTGCTGGCGGTGATGGCGCCGATCAGGGGGCAGCGGATGGGCTCGCCGCCGTTCTCGGGGTGGTAGAGCCGTTCGTTGAGGAAGCCGAGGGTCTCGTTGAGCGCGGCGGTGGAGCACTTGAAGATCTCGTCGACGAAGGCGATGTGCGCGGTGGTGGCCCGGCCTTCGAAGACCTGCCGGTACTCGCCCCGGGCCAGCGCCCCGACGTCGACCGGCCCGAACATCCGCGTCGGCGCGGTGAACTTGGAGAGCAGGATCTCCCAGTACGCGGCACCCTCCACGCGGCCGGTGACCTCCCGGGCCAGTTCCGACTTGGCCGTCCCGGGCGGGCCGAGCAGCAGCGAGTGCTGGCCGGCCAGCAGCGTGGCCCAGAGGGTGCGCACCGCGTCGGCCCGTTCGTGGAAGCGCTCCGCCAGCTCCCCGCAGACGGCCCGCAGCCGCTCCGCCGTGTCCTGCTCGAACGTCCCCTGCTCCTGGCGTTCCGCCATCCCCGGCTCCTCCCCCTCGACCGGCCGCCATGGTCACACAGACCGGCCGCCGACCCCGCCCTGGCCCCGTGGACGGCCCCTCCGTTACGGTCCGGCCATGAACGGCGAAACGATCGTGGTGGGCGGCGGAGTCATCGGGCTGACCTCGGCGGTGGTGCTCGCGGAAGCGGGTCACCGGGTCCGGCTGTGGAGCCCCGGGGAGCCGGGGGCGACGACCTCGGCGGTGGCGGGCGGCCTGTGGTGGCCGTACCGCATCGAACCGGAGGAGCGGGTCGGCGCCTGGGCGCTGCGCTCGCTGGAGGTCTACGCGGGGCTGCTGGACCGGCCCGAGGAGACCGGCGCGCGCCTGGTCTCCGGGGTGCACGCGGCGACCCCCCTCGACGGGCTCGGCGCCTGGGCCGCCGAGGTGGACGGGCTGCGGGCGGCGACCGAGGCGGAGTACACGCCCGGCGACGGGCTGTGGGCCCGGCTGCCGGTGCTGGACATGCCGGCGCATCTGACCTGGCTGCTGGGGCGGCTGGAGGCGGCCGGGGGCCGGGTCGAGCGACGGACGGTCACGTCGCTGGCCGAGGCCGCCGAAGGCGCCCGGGCGGTGGTCAACTGCACCGGGCTGGGCGCGGCCCACCTGGTCCCCGACGCCGGGATGCGGCCGGTGCGCGGGCAGCTGGTCGTGGTGGAGAACCCGGGGGTGGACACCTGGTTCACCCACACCGGCACGGGCTCCGAGTCGACGTACTTCATCCCGCAGCCGGGGCGGCTGCTGCTGGGCGGGACCGCCGAGGCCGGGGCGGACTCCCTGGAGCCCGACCCGGTGACGGCGCGGGAGATCGTGGCGCGCTGCGCCGGGCTGCGGCCGGAGATCGCCGGCGCCCGGGTGCTCGGCCACCGGGTGGGGCTGCGGCCCGAGCGGGCCGGCGGGGTCCGGCTGGAGCGCGAGGAACTGCCCGGCGGCGGCGTGCTGGTGCACAACTACGGGCACGGCGGGGCCGGAGTGACCGTGGCCTGGGGATGCGCCGACGAGGTGGCGGCGCTGCTGGACGTGTGACGGGACGGGCGTACCGGCCCCCGGGACGCCGGTGCCCGCCGCGCCGGGAAGGCGGGGCGGGCACAGGCTCGGTGGTGGGGGGTCAGGACTTGACGTGGATGCGCTCCCCGCCCTCCCCGTCGTCCTCGGGACCGGTGATACCGACCGGGTCACCGGCGCTCTCGGGCCCCTGGCCGGGGCCGATGCGGATCTCGAAGTCGCCGTCGTACTTCTCGTGACCGGCGACGACCGCCATCTCGACGGCCTCGTTGCCCATCACGCCGCGCACGATGAGCGGGTCGCGGCGCAGGTCGCGCATGAGGGCGACGCACATGCCGATCATCACCACGACGAACGGCGCGGCCACCAGGATGGTGAGGTTCTGGAGGCCCGTCAGCGCGTCGTCCTCACCGCCACCGATGAGCAGCATGATCGCGGCGACGGCTCCGGTGACGACACCCCAGAAGATGACGACGAACCGGCCCGGCTCCAGGCGGCCCTTCTGCGAGAGGGTGCCCATCACGATGGAGGCCGCGTCGGCACCGGAGACGAAGAAGATACCGACCAGGACCATCACCAGGATGCTGGTGACGGTGGCGATCGGGTACTCGGCGAGGACGCCGAAGAGCTGCGCCTCCTGGGAGGCGTCGGCGGCGAGCCGGCCCTCCTCGGCGAGGCTCATCGCGCTGGTGCCGAAGATGGCGAACCAGATGAGGCTGACCGTGCTGGGCACCAGGATGACGCCGCCGACGAACTGGCGGATGGTGCGGCCCCGGCTGATCCGGGCGATGAACATGCCGACGAAGGGCGTCCAGGAGATCCACCAGGCCCAGTAGAAGACCGTCCAGGAGCCGAGCCAGTCGCCGACGTCCTTGCCCGCCGCGGCCTCGGTGCGGCCGATGAGCTGCGGGAGGTCCTGGAGGTAGGCGCCGATGGAGGTCGGCAGCATGTCGAGCATGATGACGGTCGGCCCGGCGATGAAGACGAAGAGCGCGAGCAGCAGCGCCAGCACCATGTTGATGTTGGAGAGCCACTGGATGCCGCGTTCCACGCCGGAGACGGCGGAGGCGACGAAGGCCACGGTCAGTACGGCGATGATGACGACCAGCAGACCGGTCCCGGCGACCGAGAGCCAGTCCAGCTCCTCGATGCCGCTGCCGATCTGCAGGGCGCCGAGGCCGAGCGAGGCGGCGGAGCCGAAGAGGGTCGCGAAGATCGCGATGATGTCGATGACGCGGCCCAGGACGCCCCGGGAGCGCTTCTCACCGATGAGCGGCTCGAAGACCGCGCTGATGGTCTGGCGGCGCCGCCTGCGGAACGTGCTGTAGGCGATGGCGAGGCCGACCACGGCGTAGATCGCCCACGGGTGGAGCGTCCAGTGGAAGAGGGTGGTCGCCATCGCGGTCTGCATGGCCTCGCCGGCGTCGGCCGGGTCGGTGCCGGGCGGCGGGTCGGCGAAGTGGGCGAGCGGCTCGCTGACGCCGAAGAACATCAGGCCGATGCCCATGCCGGCGCTGAACATCATGGCGATCCAGGAGACGGTCCGGAACTCCGGCCCCTCCCCCTCGGCGCCCAGGGTGATCTTGCCGTAACGACTCATCGCCAGCCAGAGGGCGAAGACGACGAAGCCGGTGGCGGCGAGCATGAAGGCCCAGCCGCCGTTGTGGATGAGCCAGTTCAGCATCGTGCTGGAGGCGGACTCCAGCGCGTCGGTGGCGAGCGCGCCCCACAGGACGAAGGCCAGGGTGAGGGCCGCGGTCACACCGAACACGATGCGGTCGGTGGTGGGCCCGCTGCGTTCGGCGGGGCCGCCGGGTGGGGTGTCCGGCGCGAGCTTCGGGCCGTCGCCGGCCCCTGGTGTGTGCTCTTCGCGCGTCACAGGCGGCACCTTTCGGGGTGGACGTGGATGGGGGACAAAGGGACATGTATCCGCTGACGCCTACCACAGAGCCGCCCCCGGACAGGCCGGTGAGAGCCGGTGTCGAACGGTTCCCGCCGTCAGGCGGAACGTCCGGCCTGCCGGCCGGGGGACCTGGGCGGGCACGGGCCCATGGGGGCCACAGCACTTCGCCCCTGCCCAGACCCGCGCACCTTGCACCTGTCAAAAGCGGGGATTGTGTGCGCATGCCGACGCCCGGTTCCGGTCGCGTGAAGCGCAGAACCGGACATGTCCGGTTCCTCCCTGACGGAAGCTCCGATTCCGCCTCACCGGCCGCCGTGGCCACTTTCACCACACCGGTGAGACAGCAATACTGTTGCACTCCAGAGGAGGCGCTGACATGACGACGGAGACCGGCGAGCCGACGCTCACGATCGACGAGCTGGCCGCCCGGACGGGGGTCACCGTCCGCACCATCCGCTTCTACTCCACCCGCGGCCTGCTGCCGCCCCCGGCCATCGGCCCGCGCCGGGTGGGCCACTACGGCCCCGCGCACCTGTCGCGGCTGGCGCTGATCGAGGACCTCCAGCACCAGGGTCTGACCCTGGCAGCGATCGAGCGGTACCTGGAGCGGCTCCCCGCCGACCTGAGCGACCAGGACCTCGCCCTGCACCGGGCGCTGGTCGCCGCCTGGGTGCCGGACGCCGCGGAGGAGACCTCCCGGGCGGAGCTGGAACGGCGGGCCGGGCGGCCGCTGACCGGGCAGGACGTGGCGCGGCTGACCGCGATGGGCGCGCTGGCGGCCACCGCCGAGCCGGACGCCTTCCTGGTCGACCCGGCGATGCTCCGGCTCGGCCTGCAACTGCTGGACGTACCGATCTCGCACGAGGCGATCCTCGCGGCGCGGGCCATCCTCATGGAGCACGCCCGCTCGGCCGCGGCGGAACTGTCGCGGCTCTTCAAGGACGAGGTGTGGGAGAACGCCGGGGCGGCCGGCGATCCCGGCGAGGTGGAGCGGATCAAGTCGCTCTCGGCGCACATGCAGCCGCTGGTGGTGCAGGCCCTGGTGGCGACGTTCCAGCGCTCGCTCAGGGACGAGCTGCGCAGCTGGCTGCCGGCGGGCGCGGACAAGGAGTAGGGCGGCCCGTACGACGGTGCCCCCGTCCGCCTGCGGCAGGCGGACGGGGGCCCCGGTGCGGGAGGGAGCGGGTCAGTCGGTGAACCGCTCGCCCTTCTCGGCCTTGGCCACCAGCAGCGCCGGGGGCGTGAACCGCTCGCCGTAGGTGGCGGCCAGCTCCTCGGCGCGGGCCACGAAGCCGAGCAGGCCGCCCTCGTAGCCGTTGATGTACTGGAGGATGCCGCCGGTCCAGGCGGGGAAGCCGATGCCCATGATGGAGCCGATGTTGGCGTCGGCGACCGAGGTGAGGACGCCTTCCTCGACGAGGCGGACGGTGTCCAGCGCCTCCGAGAAAAGCATCCGCTCCTGCATGTCCCGGAACGGGATGGTGGTGCCCGGCCGGGTGAAGTGCTCGCGCAGCCCCGGCCAGAGCCCGGCGCGGGAGCCGTCCTCGGCGTAGTCGTAGAAGCCGGCGCCGCCGCTGCGGCCGGTGCGGCCGAACTCGTCGACCATGCGGTCCACCACCGCGTCGGCCGGGTGGTCGGGCCAGGTGCCGCCGGCCTCCTCGATCGCCTTCTTCGTCTCGTTGCGGATCTTGCGCGGCAGGGTGAGCGTCAGCTCGTCGACCAGGGAGAGGACCTTGGCCGGGTAGCCGGCCTGGGCGGCGGCCTGCTCCACGGAGACCGGGTCGAGCCCCTCGCCGACCATGGCGACGCCCTCGTTGATGAAGTGGCCGATCACCCGGGAGGTGAAGAAGCCCCGGGAGTCGTTGACCACGATCGGGGTCTTCTTGATCTGCCGGACCAGGTCGAAGGCGCGGGCCAGCGCCACGTCGCCGGTCCGCTCGCCCTTGATGATCTCCACCAGCGGCATCTTGTCGACCGGCGAGAAGAAGTGCAGGCCGATGAAGTCCTCCTGCCGCTCCACGCCCTCGGCGAGTGCGGTGATGGGCAGGGTGGAGGTGTTGGAGCAGAGCAGCGCGTCGGGGGCGACGACGTCCTGGATCTCCTGGAAGACCTTGTGCTTGAGCGAGGTGTCCTCGAAGACCGCCTCGATCACCGCGTCGCACCCGGCGAGGTCGGCGGCCTCGGCGGTCGGCGTGATCCGGGCGAGCACCTGGTCCGCCTTCTCCCGGGTGGTACGGCCCCGGGAGACGGCCTTGTCGCACAGCTTCTCGGAGTACGCCTTGCCCTTGGCGGCGGCCTCGGGGGTGACATCCTTGAGGAGGACCTCGATGCCGGCGCGGGCGCAGGAGTAGGCGATGCCGGCGCCCATCATCCCGGCGCCGAGGACGGCGACCTTGCGGACGGTGGAGCGCTCCACGTCCTTGGGCCGGTTGGCGCCGGAGTTGACGGCCTGGAGGTCGAAGAAGAACGCCTGGATCATGTTCTTGGCGATCTGCCCGGTGACCAGCTCGGTGAAGTAGCGGGCCTCGATGACCTGGGCCGTCTCGAAGTCGACCTGGGAGCCCTCGACGGCGGCCGCGAGGATGTTGCGCGGGGCCGGGTAGGGGGCGCCGGAGGTCTGCTTCTTGAGGTTGGCCGGGAACGCCGGGAGGTTGGCGGCGAACTTGGGGTGGGCCGGGGTGCCGCCCGGGATGCGGTAGCCCTTGACGTCCCAGGGCTGGACCGACTCCGGGTGGGCGTCGATGAAGGCGCGGGCGTCCACCAGCATCTGCTCGGGCGTCTCGGCGACCGCGTGCACCAGGCCGTTGTCGAGGGCGCGGCGGGGGCTGTACTGGGTGCCCTGGAGGAGCAGCTTGAGCAGCGCGTCGGTGACACCGAGCAGCCGCACGGTGCGGGTGACGCCGCCGCCGGCGGGCAGCAGGCCGAGGGTGACCTCGGGCAGGCCGATCTTGGAGCCGGGGGCGTCCAGGGCGATGCGGTGGTGGCAGGCGAGGGCGATCTCGTAGCCGCCGCCGAGGGCCGCGCCGTTGATGGCGGCGACGACCGGCTTGCCGAGGGTCTCGATGCGGCGCAGCGCCTTCTTGATGGCGAGGCCGCGCTCGAAAATCTCCTGGGCCTGGTCGGGGGTGGCCTGGATCATGTCCTTGAGGTCGCCGCCGGCGAAGAAGGTCTTCTTCGCGGAGGTGACGATGATCCCGCGGATGGTGTCCTTCTCAGCCTCCGCGCGGTCGGCGATCTCGCCGATCGAGCGGATGAAGGCCGCGTTCATGGTGTTGGCGGACTGGGCCGGGTCGTCGAGGACGAGCGTGACGACGCCGGTGTCGTCCTGCTCCCAGCGGATGGTCGACGCGGTGGTGGACTCACTCATGTGTGGCTGCTCCGTGTGGGCGGGCGGAAGGGCGGGGGCGCGGGCGGATCAGAGGCGTTCGACGATGGTGGCGACGCCCATGCCGCCGCCGACGCAGAGGGTGGCGAGGCCGTACCGCTTGTCCTGCCGCTCCAGTTCGTCGATGAGGGTGCCGAGGATCATCGCGCCGGTGGCGCCGAGGGGGTGGCCGAGCGCGATGGCGCCGCCGTTGACGTTGACCTTGTCCAGGCTGAGCCCCATGTCCTTGACGAAGCGCAGCACCACACCGGCGAAGGCCTCGTTGATCTCGACGAGGTCGATGTCGTCGATGGTCAGCCCGGCCTTGGCCAGCGCCTTGCGGGTGGCGGGGGCGGGGCCGGTCAGCATGATGGTGGGCTCGGAGCCGGAGACGGCGGCCGAGACGATCCGGGCGCGCGGGGTCAGGCCGTACCGCTCGCCGGTCTCGCGGCTGCCGACGGCGACCAGGGAGGCGCCGTCGACGATGCCGGAGGAGTTGCCCGCGTGGTGGACGTGGTCGATCTTCTCGACCCAGTGGTACTTCTGGAGCGCCACGGCGTCGAAGCCGCCGAGGTCGCCGATGCCCGCGAAGGACGGCTTGAGGGCGGCGAGGGAGTCGGCGGTGGTGCCGGGCCGCAGGTGCTCGTCGTGGTCGAGGACGGTCAGGCCGTTGCGGTCGCGGACGGGCACGACCGAGCGGGCGAACCGGCCCTCCTTCCAGGCGGTGGCGGCCCGCTCCTGGGAGAGGGCGGCGTACTCGTCCACGTCGCGGCGGCTGAACCCCTCGATGGTGGCGATGAGGTCGGCGCCGATGCCCTGGGGGGCGAAGCCGGTCTCGAAGCTGGTCATCGGGTCCATCGCCCAGGCGCCGCCGTCCGAGCCCATGGAGACGCGGGACATCGACTCGACGCCGCCCGCCAGGACCAGGTCCTCCCAGCCGGAGCGGACCTTGGCGGCGGCCAGGTTGACGGCCTCCAGGCCGGAGGCGCAGAAGCGGTTCTCCTGGACGCCCGCGACGGTGTCCGGCAGCCCGGCGGCGATGGCCGCGATCCGGGCGATGTCGGAGCCCTGGTCTCCGATGGGGCTGACCACGCCGAGGACGATGTCGTCCACGGCGGCCGGGTCGAGGTCGGGGAACCGGGCGCGGATCTCGTGGATGAGGCCGACGACGAGGTCGATCGGCTTGGTGCCGTGCAGGGAGCCGTTGGCCTTGCCGCGACCGCGCGGGGTGCGGATCGCGTCGTAGACGTACGCTTCGGTGGTCAAGACTGGAGCCTTTCGGGGAGTGCGGAGCGGCGGGCCGGTCAGCCCAGCAGGGAGCGGCCGATGATCTCCTTCATGATCTCGGTCGTCCCGCCGTAGATGGTCTGGATGCGCCCGTCGGTGAAGGCCTTGGCGACGGGGTACTCGTTCATGTAGCCGTAGCCGCCGTGGAGCTGGAGGCAGCGGTCGGCGGTGCGCTTCTGGAGTTCGGTGGCCCACCATTTGGCCATCGAGGCGTGCACCGCGTCGAGCTTCCCCTCGGCGTGGTCGGCGATGCAGCGGTCGAGGAAGGCGCGGGTGACGGCGCACTCGGTGGCCATCTCGGCGATCTCGAAGCGGATGTGCTGGAGGCGGGAGAGCGGGCGGCCGAAGGCCTCGCGCTCCTTGACGTAGGTGGAGGTGATCTCCACCAGGTGCTCGGCGGCGGTGATGGCGGCGACCGCGATGGCCATCCGCTCCTGCGCCAGATTGGTCATCAGGTGGAGGAAGGCGCCGTCCCGTTCACCCAGCAGGTTCTCCTTGGGGACGCGGACGTCGTGGAAGAACAGCTCGGCGGTGTCCTGGGACTTCTGGCCGATCTTGTCGAGGTTGCGGCCGCGCTCGAACCCCTCGGCGCCGCGCTCCACCACCAGCAGGGAGAGGCCGTGGGCGCCGCCCTCGGGGGTGGTCTTGGCGGCGACCACGACGAGGTCGGCGAGGATGCCGTTGGAGATGAAGGTCTTGGCGCCGTTGAGCAGGAAGTGGTCGCCCTTGTCCTCGGCGGTGGTGCGGATGCCCTGGAGGTCGGAGCCCGCGCCGGGCTCGGTCATGGCGATGGCGGTGATGGTCTCGCCCGAGCAGAAGCCGGGCAGCCAGCGACGCTTCTGCTCCTCGGTGGCGAGCCCGGTGAGGTACGGGCCGACGATGTCGTTGTGCAGGCCGACGGCGAGGCCGGACACCCCGGCGCGGGCGAACTCCTCGCCGAGGACCGCGCTGTAGCGGAAGTCGGGGTTGCCCCCGCCCCCGTACTCCTCGTCGACGGCGAGGCCCAGCAGGCCCTGGCGGCCTGCGGCGAGCCAGGCGGCGCGGCTGGTGATGCCGTCCCGCTCCCACTGCTCGTAGTGGGGCAGCACCTCCTTGGCGAGGAAGGTGCGGACGGTGTCGCGGAACGCCTCGTGCTCGGCGGTGTAGATCTGCCGTTCCATGCTCGGTGCCTCCTGGGCGCGGGGTCGCGGGTCGAATCCCGCCGTGCGGGTCGGTGTGCGGCGGTGCCGGTACGTCAGCGGGGGCCGAGGCCCCAGTCGCGGGCGACCTCGGCGGTGTCGGCGCCGGGGAGCGCGGGGCCGGTGCGGACGGCGGTCGGGGTGGCGGAGAAGCGGGGGGCCGGGGCGGGCTGGACGCGGCCCTCGTGGGTGGTGAAGGTCTCCCGGGCGGCGAGGTGCGGGTGACTCGCGGCCTCGGCGAGAGAGAGGACGGGGGCGACGCAGGCGTCGGTGCCGGCGAACAGCCCGGTCCACTCCTCTCGGGTGCGGGAGGCGAAGCGGGCGGTGACCGCCTCGCGCAGTTCGTCCCACCGGGCCAGGTCGAACTGGTCCGGGGTCTCCTCGGGCAGGCCGAGGACGCGGGCGAACTCGGCGTAGAAGCGGGGCTCCAGGGCGCCCACGGCCATGTGGCCGCCGTCGGCGGTGGCGTAGCAGCCGTAGAAGGGGGCGCCGCCGTCGAGGAGGTTGCTGCGGCGGCGGTCCTGCCAGACGCCCGCGCCGAACATGGCGTGGATCATCGTGGTGAGGTGGGCCGTGCCGTCCACGATGGCGGCGTCGACCACCTGGCCGGTGCCGTGGGCGCGGGCGTGGTGGAGGGCGGCGAGGACGCCGGTGACGAGGTAGAGGGAGCCGCCCGCGTAGTCGCCGACCAGGTTGGCGGGGACGGCCGGGGGTGCGTCGGGCTCGCCGACCAGGCCGAGGGCACCGGTGACGGCGATGTAGCCGATGTCGTGTCCGGCGCGGTCGGCGAGCGGGCCTTCCTGGCCCCAGCCGGTCATCCGGCCGTAGACCAGGCGCGGGTTGCGGGCGAGGCAGGCGTCGGGGCCGACGCCAAGGCGTTCGGCGACGCCGGGGCGGTATCCCTCGACGAGGATGTCGGCGCGCTCCACCAGGTCCAGGACGCGGGCGGCGCCGTCCTCGGCCTTGAGGTCGACCAGGACGGAGCGCTTGTTGCGGTTGGTGAGGTCCAGGGCCGGGTCGATGCCGAGGCCGGCGCCGCCGGGGCGGTCGACGCGGACCACGTCGGCGCCGAGGTCGGCGAGGAGCATCGCGGCGAACGGGCCCGGGCCTATGCCCGCCAGTTCCACCACCCGGACGCCGTGCAGGGGGCCCGTCGTGGCCGTGTCCGTCATGTCTTCCTCGCTCCGTCGCGCGCCGACCTTGTGACACAACTGATGTAACAGTGTCGATGTTATGGACGGGGAGCCCGGGCCACAAGCCCCCGGAAAGCAAGCGCTCAGCTCAATTCCGGGAGCTGCCCGGACGGCCTCAGGCGCCGGCCGGGCTGTCTCCTGGCCCTAGGCTGGACCGGTGACTGATGAACCGGTGGCCCCTCCCGTGCTGGTCAGTGCCTGTCTGCGGGGTGTTCCCTGTCGGTTCGACGGGCGGGACAAGGCGGTGCGGGGGGTCGACGAGGCGTTGGCGGGGCGGGAGGTGGTGGCGTTCTGTCCGGAGCAGGCGGGTGGGCTTGGCACGCCTCGGGCTGCTGCCGAATTGGTGGGCGGGGACGGGTACGACGTGCTGGACGGGCGGGCCCGGGTTGTGGATGTGAACGGGGTGGATGTCACCGAGGCGTTCGTGGCGGGGGCGCGGCGGGCGCTTGCGGCCGCGCGGCGGGCCGGGTGTGCGGAGGCGGTGCTGATGCCGCGGAGTCCCTCGTGCGGGCGGGGTGAGGTGTACGACGGGGAGTTCCGGGGGGTGCTGGTGCCCGGGGACGGGGTGACGGCGGCGCTGCTGGAGCGGAACGGGATCGCGGTGCGGCGGGCGCCCGGGGTCTGAGGCGGGCGGGAGCCCGGGGCTCAGCCCTGGTCCGCTTCCCCGGTCACGGCGGCCTTGAGCGCGGCGCGGCAGAGGGCGTCGGCGTGGCGGGTGGTCTCGGGGAGGCGGTAGGCGGGGGCGAGGTGGAGGGTGTGGGCGACGGCGCGGTCGAGGGGGACGCCGTGGCCGGCGGAGACGTAGACGGGTTTGACGGCGGTGCGCGTGCGGAGCGCGCGGCCGACCTCCTCGCTGCCGTCGGTGAGCGGGGTCTGGTCGCCGCGCCGTTCGCCGGGTGACTCGTAGGTGAAGGTGAAGGGGTTCTTGGCGACGCCGACGGCCGGGAGGCCGGTCAGGACGCCGAGGTGGCTGGCGAGGCCGAAGCGGCGCGGGTGGGCCACGCCGTAGCCGTCGCAGACGACGAGGCCGGGCGGGGCGGTGAGGGCGGCCAGGGCGGCGAGGACGGCGGGCAGTTCGCGGAAGGCGAGGAGCCCGGGGACGTACGGGAAGGAGACCGGGCCGACGGCGGTGGCCTCCTCGACCACCTCCAGGGTGGCGGCGTCCAGGACGACGGCGGCCGCGGCGACCAGGCCGCGCACGTCGTCGTAGGCCACGTCCACCCCGGTGGCGGTGCCGGTGCCCACCTCGGGGCCGGGCCCGGTCAGGTCGACGCGGGCGCGCAGGGTGTCCTGCACGGACCGGGCCTCGGCCTCGGTGGCGGGCCAGTCGGCGGGGACCGTGACGGCGGCGGGGGCGGGGCGGGCGCGCATGGGCGGTGAGGGTACGCGGTGCGGGCGGGCGAGGTGGCGGCGGGTCGGCCAGACTGGGCGGATGGGTGGACGGCGCAGTGCGGGTCTGCTGCTGTACCGGCGGGTGCCGGACGGCATCGAGGTCCTGCTCGGGCACATGGGCGGGCCGTACTGGGCGCGCCAGGACACCGGCGCCTGGACGGTGCCGAAGGGCGAGTACGCCGAGGACGAGGACGCCTGGCACGCGGCGCGGCGGGAGTTCCGGGAGGAGCTGGGGCTGGCGCCGCCGGAGGGGCCGGTGCGGGAGCTGGGCGAGGTGCGGCAGAGCGGGGGCAAGACGGTGACGGCCTGGGCGGTGGAGGCGGACCTCGACCCGGAGACGGTGGTTCCGGGCACCTTCACCCTGGAGTGGCCGCGCGGCTCGGGCCGCACTCGGGAGTTCCCGGAGCTGGACCGGGTCGCGTGGTGGCCGCCGGGACGGGCCCGGGCACTGCTGGTGGTGGCGCAGCGGGCCTTCGTGGAGCGGCTGGTGGCGGGGCTCGCCGAGGAGGAGGGCGTGGCCGGGGTGTAGAGGCCGGGGGCGGGGGCACGGGGCTGGGCGGGGGTCGCGGTGCGCGGCCCCCGTGTCCGTTTGCGGGGTCCGTGGGCGGGCGGCAGGTTGGAGTGGACGTACGCCGCGCCCAGATCGCGGCGTACCGGAGCGAGAGGTGTGGGCATGGCGATCGCGACGGTGAACCCGGCGACCGGGGAGACCCTGAGGACGTTCGAGGCGCTGACGTCCGAGGAGATCGAGAAGCGGCTGGCGCGGGCCGAGGAGGCGTACCGGGAGCACCGGCTGACCTCCTTCGCGGACCGGGCGCGGCTGCTGCACCGGGCGGCGGATCTGCTGGAGGAGGACATCCCGGAGATCGCCCGCACCATGACCCTGGAGATGGGCAAGACGGTGGCCTCCGCCCGGGCGGAGGCGGCCAAGTGCGTGAAGGCGATGCGCTGGTACGCCGACCGGGCCGAGGGGCTGCTCGCCGACGAGCACCCGGACCAGGCCGACGTGGCGGACTCGGGGGCGGCACGGGCCCGGGTGGTGTACCGGCCGCTGGGTCCGGTGCTGGCGGTGATGCCGTGGAACTTCCCGCTGTGGCAGGTGATCCGGTTCGCCGCGCCCGCGCTGATGGCGGGCAACGTGGGGCTGCTGAAGCACGCGTCGAACGTGCCGCAGACCGCGCTCTACCTGGAGGCCCTCTTCCGCCGGGCCGGGTACCCGGAGGGCTGCTTCCAGACGCTGCTGATCGGCTCCGGCGCGGTCGAGGCGGTCCTGCGCGACCCGCGGGTGGTGGCGGCGACCCTGACCGGCAGTGAGCCGGCCGGGCGGTCGGTGGCCTCGGTGGCGGGCGACGAGATCAAGAAGACGGTGCTGGAGCTGGGCGGCAGCGACCCGTACCTGGTGCTGCCCTCGGCCGACGTCGAGCGGGCGGCGAAGACGGCGGTGACGGCGCGGGTGCAGAACAACGGCCAGTCCTGCATCGCCGCCAAGCGGTTCATCGTGCACACCGAGGTGTACGACGCGTTCACGCAGCGCTTCGCCGAGGGGATGCGGGCTCTGCGGGTGGGCGACCCGATGGACGACACCACCGACGTCGGCCCGCTCTCCAGCGAGCAGGGCCGCAGCGACCTCGCCGAACTGGTCGACGACGCGGTGGACCAGGGAGCGGCGGTGCTGTGCGGCGGCCGCCGCCCCGACGGGTACGAGGACCGGGGCTGGTTCTACGCGCCGACGGTGCTGGCCGGGGTCGACTCCTCGATGCGCATCCACCGCGAGGAGGCGTTCGGCCCGGTGGCGACGGTGTACCGGGTGGGCAGCCTGGACGAGGCGGTGGAGCTGGCCAACGACAGCTCCTTCGGGCTGAGTTCCAACGTCTGGACCCGCGACCGGCACGACATCGACCGCTGCGTGCGGGACCTGCAGGCGGGCGGCGTCTTCGTCAACGGCATGACCGCCTCGCACCCCGGGCTCCCCTTCGGCGGCATCAAGCGCTCCGGGTACGGCCGGGAGCTGGCCGCCGAGGGCATCCGCGAGTTCTGCAACGTGACGACGGTGTGGGAGGCGGACTGAGCTGTGGTTCGGTTCCGCGAGCGGCCGGGGCCGGGCTCCACACATCTCGGTGCGGCTCGTTCCGGCGCCACGGCATGATGCTTTTCCCCGGCTGATTGACGGGTCGTCGGGGGTGGCGAGCCCCGTGCGGGCTTCGCGGCAGGCAGATAATGTCCGGTATGGACTGGGATCTGCTGCCGGAATCGGCCTTGCACAGGGCGGTCGACCTGACCGTGCGTCTGGTGGAGTTCGGCGGCGCCGCGGTGATCTTCATCGGGGCCGTGTGGGCGTTCGTCCAGTTCCTGCTCCTCGGTGTACGCCGACGGCGTCCCCGGAATGCCCGTCCGATTGCCGGCTTCAACCGTATCCGGCTGTCCTTGGGCCGATTCCTGGCTCTGGGGCTGGAGTTCCAGCTGGCCGGGGACGTGCTGCGCACGGCGATCGCCCCGAGTTTCGACCAGATCGGGCAACTGGCCGCCATCGCGGCGATCCGCACAGGACTGAACTTCTTCCTCGGCCGGGAGATCGAGGCGGAGCGCCGGGAGGTGGAGAGGCTGTCGGCTCATGACCGCGGCGGTGCCACAGCTCCCGCGCCATGACAGCTCTGCTGGGGCAGGCGGCCCTCTGGGTGGCCGCGTTCGGACTGATCAGCGCGGTGTGTGCCGCAATCCACCTGCGACAGGTGCAGCCGGTGGTGGCTCTGCTGGCGGACTTCCTGCTCGCGGCCGGACTGATCCGGCTGGCGGGCGAACCGTCCTGGGACTCGCTCGCGCTGGCCGCCTCCACCGGGGCGGTACGCCTGCTGCTGGGCGCCGCGCTGCGGCATCGCGCGAGCGGGATCGGCGCTCGGCGCGGAGGCGGGGGCGGGGGCGGGAGCGGATGAGAGCCTCGTCCGGCGGGCACCGCGGGTACGCCGGCACGATCCTCGACCGCGGCACCGGTGCCCAGGAGGTGGTGGCGGGGAAGCGTCACCCCTCCCCCGGCGGCGGGGGCGGCTTGGGCGCGCCCCGGGGCGGGGCGATGCGGGCCCGGGTGCGGACCGGGCCGCCGTCGCCGACGCCCTCGCGGGCGCTGTCGACGCCGCCCATCGGGTCGTCGCCGGCGGTCTCGGAGGGCGGCAGGAGGGCGTCGCGGCGGGCGCCCGGGTCCCAGCCGGTCTCCACCACGCGCTTCTGGACGAGGATGGCCCCGGCCAGGATGACCGCGCCGAAGGCGAGCATCACGATGAGGCCGGGGGTGGAGCCGAGCTTGGCGGCGTTGCCGACGACCACGCCGAACCAGCCGAAGTCGGCGTCGCCGAAGGTGGTGTTCTCCTCGCCGAAGGCGCCCAGGACCTTCAGCAGCAGGGCGGGGAGGAAGGTGATGAGGATGCCGTTGACGAAGGCGCCGAGGACCGCGCCGCGCCGCCCGCCGGTGGCGTTGCCGTAGACCCCGGCCGCGCCGCCGGTGAAGAAGTGCGGCACGAGGCCCGGCAGGACCAGGGCGAGGCCGAAGGCGGGTTCGAAGACCCAGGCGAGCAGGGCGAGGCTGACCAGGCCGCCGACGAAGCTGGAGATGAAGCCGACCAGCACGGCGTTCTGCGCGTAGGGGAAGACGATCGGCGCGTCCAGGGCGGGGACGGCGCCGGGGACGATCTTCTTGGCGATGCCCTGGAAGGCGGGGACCAGTTCGCCGAGGATGGTGCGGACGCCGAAGAGGATCACGGCGACGGCGATGCCGAACTGGAGGCCCTGCATGACGGACTGCATGAGGTACTCGCCGATGCCCGCCGCCGGCTCGCCGCCCCCGGTGCCGAAGACGGCGTACGCGGTCTCCTTGCCGGCCTTGATCAGGTAGAGGACGGCCACGACGAGGTAGATGAGGACCATCGACAGGGCGGTGGCCACCATCGAGTCGCGCAGGAAGCGCAGCCCCTCGGGGAGGTTCATGTCCTCGGTGCTGCGGCTGCGCCTGCCGACGAGCTGGCCGGTGGCGCCCGCCGCGATGTAGCCGGCGGTGCCGAAGTGGCCGATGGCGACGGTGTTGTTGCCGGTCACCCGCTTGGTCCAGGGGTGGGCCAGCGCGGGCATCGCGACCAGCATGATGCCGAGCAGCACGCCGCCGACGACCACGACCAGCCAGGACGGCTGCCCGGCGGTGGCGAGCACGATGGTCAGCAGGGTCGCCATGAAGAGCATGTGGTGACCGGTGAGGAAGACGTACCGCAGCGGGGTGAAGCGGGCGAGCAGCAGGCCGACGGCGAAGCCGAGGATCATCAGCCACGCCACCCGGGAGCCGTACTCCGCCTGGGCGATGCCGACGATGGCCTCGTTGGTGGGGATGACGCCCTGGGCGCCGGTCGCGCCCTGGATCATGTCGCCGAGCGGGGCGAGCGCGGCGACGACCAGGGTGGCGCCGGCGCCGATGAGCAGGAAGCCCAGGGTCGCCTTGATGGCGCCGCCGAGGATCTGCCCGACGCTCTTGCGCAGCGCGGTCAGGCCGACGGCGGTGATGATGCCGATCAGGTACGCGGGTTCACTGAGGATCTCGTTGACCAGGAACTTCGCGAAGGATACGAGCCAGTCCACGGGGTTCGCCGCCTCCCTTATACGTCGTAGGTGTCACGGAGGACGTGGTCGACCTCGTCGGTGCTGGTGAAGTCCTGGACCACCTTCACCGGGATGCCGACGTCGCCGAGGGTCCGGGCGATCTCCCGGGAGGTGAGGATGGCGACCGCCTCGGACGCCTTCCCCTTGGCCGAGATGGTGTCGGTCGCCTCCACCGACACCTGCCGGTCCCAGCCCCACCGGCCGAGCACCTGCTCCAGGGTGTTCTTCAGGAAGAGGCTGGTGCCGACACCGTTGCCGCAGACGGTGAGGATCTTGTGCTGTTCGGTCCCAGTACGCCCGGCGTCCGGGGCCGCCGAGGCGGGCTCCGGCGCGGCCGCCGGTTCCTCCACGCCGTCGTGGGACCGCAGCAGGGCGTGAAGCGCGGCCGGGGTGGCGGCCGACTGGAGCCGGTCGTGCTGCTCGGGGTCGGCGAGCAGCCGGGCCAGGGCGGCCATCGCGTCGGTGTGGGCGGCGCTGTCCTGGGCGGCGAGGGCGACGACCAGGTCGACAGGGTCGTTGGCGTCGTGCCCGAACTCCACCGGCTCGGCCAGCCGCACCCACGACATGCCCGTTCTGCGGACGGCGGGCGAGGGGCGCGCGTGGGCGAAGGCGAAGCCGGGGGCGATGACGATGTAGGGACCGTTGTCGACGACGTTCTGGATCATCTCGTCGGTGTACGCGTCCGTGCTCGTCCCGTCCGCCACCAGCAGGTCGCCCGCCGCGCGGACGGCGGCCCGCCAGTCGGGGGCCGCCACGTCCAGCCGGATCGCCTCCGGGGGAATCAGCTCACTCAGTGCCACCATGCCCCGATGCTGACATGGTTCAGGCCCCGTGACCCGGTGGCTGCCGGGGTGGAAGTGTGGAGGTCGCGGGCCGGGTTCGCGGGTCGGCTAGGGTGAGCGTTTCGGCCGAGGCGGGGACGGGGGTGGCGCACATGGCGGAACCGTCCGCGCGCCACGGCGTCCCGCTTCCCGGTCCGCCTGCCGCCGTCTCCCGGATCGTGCTGGCGCTGGTCTGCGCCGTCTGGACGGCGGTCCTCTCCGTGGCCGGGGCCTCGGCCCCCGCCGCGAGCCACGGCCCGGAGGCCGCCCCCGCGCCCTCGGCCGTCCCCGAACGCGCCCTCCCCGCACCACGCGCCGTCCACACCCCGGCGTGGGTACGGGCGCACGCCCCCGCACGGGAGCGGGCCGACGGGTACGCTGCCGGGCACGCCGAACTCGCCCCCGCGGCGCCGCCGGACCCGGGCAAGGCCCAGCTCCCGGCCCTCGCGGTGGCACCGTCCGGCGGTCCGGAGCGGGCTCTGGCGCCCGGCCGCCTGCTGGACCGGCCGCGCCAGGAACGGGCGCCGCCCGGTACCGCGCCGGGCCCCTGGTCGGCCCGGGGCCCGCCCTTCGCACGGAGCAGTTGACGACCCGGCTCGCGCCCTGATCCCCGTACCCGCGCGGTACGCGGGTTCACCGGACGCGCGCCGTCCCGCCGTTGACCGATGCTTGCGTGCCCGGACGCAGGACCGAGGGGTCCCCGGGTGGCGCGGGCCGTCCGTGGAGCCCTCATGTCCCGACGTGCCACGGCCTGGCGTGCGCTGATCGCGTTCGCCGTCGTCGCCGTGTCCCTCTTCCTCGCCCTGACCACCCCCGCCCGCCTCGGCCTCGACCTGAGCGGCGGCACCCGGATCGTCCTGCAGGCCCAGGAGGCACAGGGCCGCACCCCTGACGCCGAGTCGACCGACCGGGCCCTGGAGGTGCTGCGGCAGCGGGTCGACGCGCTCGGCGTCGCCGAACCGCAACTGGTCCGCTCCGGTTCCGACCGCATCGTGGTGGAGCTGCCCGGGGTCCAGGACCCCCGCGAGGCCGCCGAGGTGATCGGCCGCACCGCCCAGCTCACCTTCCACCCCGTGCGGGGCGAGGCCGAGAAGGCCGCGCCCCAGGCCGAGGACGGCTCCCGCGCCCTCGCCGACCCGGACCGGCCCGACGCCTTCCTGGAACTGGGCCCGACCGCCCTCACCGGGGAGGGCGTCAGCGACGCCCGCCCGGACTTCGACGCCGCCTCGGGCGAGGGGTGGGCGGTCACCCTCTCCTTCGAGAAGAAGGCGGCCGGCGCATGGACCAGGCTCACCGGTGAGGCGGCCTGCGCCGCGCCCGGCGATCCGGGGCGCCGGGTCGCGATCGTCCTGGACGACCGGGTCGTCTCGGCCCCCGGGATGCGCGAGACGGTCCCCTGCGGCACCGGGATCACCGGCGGCTCCACCCAGATCACCGGCGGCTTCGACGCCGAGGGCGCCCGCGAACTGGCCGCGCTGGTCAAGGGCGGCGCGCTGCCGCTGCCGGTGGAGGTCGTCGAGCAGTCGACCGTCGGCCCCTCGCTCGGCGCGGACGCCATCCGGGCGGGCGCCTGGGCGGCCCTGATCGGCCTGGCCTGCACCGCCGTCTTCATCACCGCCGTCTACCGCCTCCTCGGCCTGCTCGCCACGGTCGCGCTCTCCCTCTACGGGCTGATCTCGTACGCCGCGATCGTGGCGCTCGGCGCGACGCTGACCATGCCGGGGATCGCCGGGTTCGTGCTGGCCGTCGGCATGGCGGTCGACGCCAACGTGCTCGTCTTCGAGCGGGCCAGGGAGGAGTACGGCCAGGCGTCCCGCCGGCCCAAGGACCTGCGGCGGCCGCTGGCGCGCGGCTTCGCCAAGGCGTGGAGCGCGGTCCTCGACTCCAACGTCACCACGCTGATCGCCGCCGGGCTGCTCTTCGCCCTGGCGAGCGGCCCGGTCAAGGGATTCGGGGTGACGCTGGCCGTCGGTGTGCTCGCCTCGATGGTCTCGGCGCTGGTCATCACCCGGGTCCTCGCCGACTGGGCGCTGGGCCGGGGCCTGGTGCGGCGCCGGCCGCAGGCCACCGGGATGGCGGGGAAGGGGCGGCTGCGGACTCGGCTGGAGCAGCGCCCGCCGAGGCTGATGCGCTCCGGCAGCCGCTGGCTGCTCCTCTCCGGCGGGCTGCTGCTGGTGGCGCTGGCCGGTGTGGGGGTGCGCGGGCTGGAGCTGGGCGTGGAGTTCACCGGCGGCCGCCAGACCCAGTACGCCACCGAACGCCCGGTGGACGCCGAGACCGCGCGGGCCGCCGTGAGCGCGGCGGGCTTCCCCGAGGCGGTGGTGCAGCGCGCCGACCAGGACGGCGCCTCACTGGTGACGGTGCGCACCGGGCCGCTGGAGGACGCCGAGGAGCGGCGGGTGCGGGCCGCCCTCGCCGAGCACGGCGGCGAGGTGACCGTCGAACGGGACGACCTGGTCGGCCCGAGCCTCGGGCAGGAGCTGCGCGACAAGGCCGTCCTGGCGCTGGCGGTGGCGGTCGGGGCCCAGCTCGTCTACCTCACCGTGCGGTTCCGGGGGACGCTGGCGCTGGCCGCCGTGGTCGCGATGGTGCAGGACGTGCTGCTGGTGGTGGGGCTCTTCGCCTGGCTGGGCAAGCCGGTGGACAGCGTCTTCCTGGCGGCGCTGCTGACCGTGGTCGGCTACTCGGTCAACGACACCGTGGTCGTCTTCGACCGGCTGCGGGAGCTGCGCCGGCTCCGTCCCGGCGTGCCCTGGGAGACGCTGGGCGACCTGGCGGTGGGCCAGACGCTGCCGCGTACCGTCAACACCGGCCTGGGCGCGGTCTTCGTCCTGCTGGCGCTGGCCCTCTCGGGCGGCGGCACCCTGACCGACTTCGCGGTGGCCCTCCTGGCCGGCATCACGGTGGGCATCGGCTCGACCATCTTCACCGCGATGCCGCTGGCGGTACGGCTGGAGCGGCGCCGCGGCGCCTCGGCCTCGCCCGAACGCCCGCGCAAGCGCGTGCGGGAGGGAACCGGGGCCGTGGTCTGACGGGCCGCCACCCCGGTGGCGGGGCAGGGCCGTACGCCCGCCCCGCCACCGGGACGTGACGCACCTCACGCTCCTCCCGGTGCACGGGCCCCCCTGTTCCACCGTCTAGCCGACTGCCGGGGCCTGACCGCCCCAACGGCCACAGGACCCAGGGGGGACCATGGAGACCGTCATCCAGCAGTCCGTCGAGGCGCAGCTCGTCGCCGCCTCGCCACGTATGGCGACCATTCCGGCGCGGCTGCGGTACGACCGCACCGAACCGTTCGCCGTCACCATGACCTTTCCGGCGCGCTCGACGCTGGAAGGGGTCGAGGTGACCTGGTCGTTCGCCCGGGACCTGCTCACCGCGGGGCTGACCGGCGAGGCCGGGATGGGCGACGTCCGGCTGCGGCCGCACGGCGAGGACCAGGTGGTGATGGAGTTCCACGCGCCCGAGGGCACCGCCGTGGTGCGGGTACGCGCCGAGGAGCTGCGCCGGTTCGCGGCCCGCACCATCGCCCTGGTGCCGCCGGGCCGCGAGTACCTCCACCTCGACCTCGACCGGGATCTCGCCCTGCTCATCCGTGGCATGCGCTGAGCCGCGCCTTCCCCACCGCCGGGGCGCCCGGCCGCGCCCCGGCGGGAAAAGCCGTTGACGCTCCCCCGCGCCCGCTCGTACCGTCGTGAGCGCTTCTGTAGCCGCCGATCGGAGTAGGCCGTTGTACGTCTGAGGTCCTGGACACCGCCCGTACGCCCGTTGCCGGCGTGCGTCGTGCCGCGTGTGACCTCGGCGTTCGAGCTGACCGCTCGTCCGGCCCTTCCCGCGTGACCGCCCCGCGGCCCTGACGGCCGCCGCGGCGCGCGCTCCCGGTCCACCGGCCCGCGCTGTCCTCCGCGTTGCCCCCTTCCCTCCGCGTCGTACGACGACGCGTCAGCAACCGCGAGGCTCTCCTGTCAACCACCGCGCTCACCTGCGCCGACCTCAGTTTCTCCTGGCCCGACGGCACCCGCGTGCTGGACGGCCTCCAGCTCACCTTCGGCCCCGGCCGCACCGGCCTGACCGGTGACAACGGCTGCGGGAAGTCCACCCTGCTCAAGCTCGCCGCCGGGGAGCTGACGCCCTCCTCCGGCACCGTCCAGGTCTTCGGCGAACTGGCCCACCTGCCGCAGCACGTCACGCTGGACACCTCCCTGAGGGTCGACGAGGCGCTCGGTATCCGCGAGGTCCGGGCCGCGCTGCACGCCATCGAGGCGGGCCACGCCACCGAGGACCACTTCGCCACCGTCGGCGACGACTGGGACGTGGAGGAACGCGCCCTGGCCCTCCTCGGCTCGCTCGGCCTCGGCCACATCGGCCTCGACCGCACCGTCGGCGAGGTGTCGGGTGGTGAGTCGGTGCTGCTGCGGCTGACCGCGCTGCTGCTGGCCCGGCCGGGCGTGCTGCTCCTGGACGAGCCCACCAACAACCTCGACCTGGCGGCCCGCCACCGCCTCTACGCGGCCGTCGAGTCCTTCCCCGGCGTCCTCGTCGTGGTCAGCCACGACCGGGAGCTGCTGGCACGCGTCGACCGCATCGCGGAGCTGCGCGACGGCGAGGTCACCTGGTACGGCGGCAACTACGACGCCTACCAGGAGGCGGTCGCCGCCGAGCAGGAGGCCGCCGGACGGGCCGTACGGGCGGCCGGGAACGACGTCCGGCGCCAACGGCGCGAACTGGCCGGCGCCCAGGCCACGCTGGCCCGCCGCCGGCGGTACGGGCAGAAGATGAACGACACCAAGCGCGAACCGAAGATCGTCATGAACGCCCGCAAGCGCGCCGCCCAGGTCTCGGCGGGCAAGCACCGCGCCCTGCACGAGGACCGGCTGGCCACCGCCCGGCAGCGCCTCGACGCGGCCGAGGAGGCGGTCCGGGACGACGACGTGATCCGCGTCGACCTGCCCGCCACCGCCCTCCCGGCCGGGCGGACCGTGCTGACCCTGAGCAAGCTGCGGCTGCGGCACGGGGCGCGGGCCGAGCGCACCTTCGAGGTGCGGGGACCGGAGCGGATCGCGCTGGTGGGGCGGAACGGGGCGGGCAAGACGACGCTCCTGCGCACCCTCGCCGGCCAGCTGGCGCCGCTGGAGGGCGAGGTGCGCGTCGAGGTCCCGCTGCGTTTCCTCCCACAGCGCCTGGACGTGCTCGACGAGGGGCTGAGCGTCGCCGGGAACGTGGCCCGGGCCGCTCCCGGCAGCGACCGCAACGAGGTACGGGCACGGCTGGCCCGGTTCCTCTTCCGGGGGGCCCGCGCCGACCAGCTCGCGGGCACCCTCTCCGGCGGTGAACGGTTCCGGGCGGCGCTGGCCTCCCTGATGCTGGCGGAGCCGGCCCCGCAGCTGCTGATGTTGGACGAGCCGACCAACAACCTCGACCTGGCGAGCGTCCGGCAGCTCACCTCGGCCCTGGCCGCGTACCGGGGGGCGCTGCTGGTCGCCGGCCACGACCTGCCGTTCCTGCGCTCGCTCGGGATCACCCGCTGGCTGCTGCTCGACGGCGAGCTGCGCGAGGCGGCACCCGAGGAGGTGGAGGAGGCGCTGACGGGCTGAGACGGGCCGGAAGGGCGTGACACAGGGCTCGTGGCCCCCGGAATCGGGGGTCACGAGCCCTTTTCGCACCGGCGTTCGGCTGAAAACAGACGTTTGCGCGACCCCGCTTTCGGTCGCTCTTTACTGCGGCCTTAACCTACGGGTTCGTAACCTACGTTCCCGTAAGTTGCATCATCGCAAGAACTCCCCGTCCCCAGGAGTCCCGCATGACCGTCACCACACCCCACCTCGCCACGTCCGGCGGATGGACCGACGCCCAGTTGCTGCACGCGCTGGAGGAGGTCGTGGAGAAGGAACTCAACCGTCACCTCAAGGTGGCCAAGGACTGGATGCCGCACGAGTACGTGCCCTGGTCCGACGGCCGCAACTTCCCCGGCTTCTTCGAGGACGGCGAGGCGTGGGAGAAGGAGCAGTCGAAGGTGACGCCGATCGGCCGCACCGCGCTGATCGTCAACCTCCTCACGGAGGACAATCTGCCGAGCTACCACCACGAGATCGCCTCGCTTTTCGGCCGCGACGGCGCCTGGGGCACCTGGGTGCACCGCTGGACCGCCGAGGAGGGCCGGCACGGCATCGTGATGCGGGACTACCTGCTGACCTCGCGGGCCGTCGACCCGGACGAGCTGGAGCGGTTCCGGATGGTCCACATGAGCGAGGGGTTCGAGTCCGACAACCGGCACTCGATGCTCCACTCGGTGGCGTACGTCGCCTTCCAGGAGCTGGCCACCCGCATCTCGCACCGCAACACCGGCCACCAGTCGGGCGACCCGGTCTGTGACCGGATGCTGGCGCGGATCGCCACCGACGAGAACCTGCACATGGTCTTCTACCGGAACCTGCTGGGCGCCGCCTTCGAGCTGGCGCCCGACCTGACCATGCAGGCCGTCCGCGACGTGGTGGTCAACTTCCGGATGCCCGGCCACGGCATGCCCGGCTTCGAGCGGGCGGCGGCGCAGATGGCCATAGGCGAGGTCTACAACCTGCGCATCCACCACGACGACGTGATCCAGCCGGTGCTGCGGTTCCTGAAGGTCATGCAGATCGACGGGCTCGGCCCGGAGGGCGTGAAGGCCCAGGAGGAACTGGGCCTGTACATGGGCGGGCTGGACGCCGAGGCCGCCAAGTTCGACGAACGCCTCGCCGCCCGCAAGGCGCGCATGCAGGCCCGCGCCACCAAGGGCTGAGCGGACCGCCCGGGCCCGGAGGGAAAGCCACCGCCCGTACGGCTACGGCCGGTACGGGCGGGGCGGGCGGCGTCGGGGGCGGCGGGCGGTCAGCGTCTGTCGCGCCGCATCCGTTCGCGCTCCTTCTCGGAGAGCCCGCCCCACACGCCGAAGCGCTCGTCGTGGGCGAGGGCGTAGGAGAGGCAGGCCGCCCGCATGTCGCAGGCCTCGCAGATGAGCTTGGCCTCACGCACCGAGCTGCCCGGCTCGGGGAAGAAGAACTCTGATCCGGTCTGTGCGCACAGCGCCTGCTCCTGCCAGGCGAGATCGTGCGCGGCCGTACTGTCGATCCGCATGGAGTGATGATGACGGGCACGGAAAAACGTCTCATCAACGTCTGATCAACGCCGCCCCCGGCGCCCTACATGTCGGGGCGGGACTCCGGCGGAAGCGGCTTCAGCACGGCGAACCGGGCACCCCACGGGTCCCCCAGTTTGGCCAGCCGGCCCACCCCCTCCAGGTCGGTCGGCTCCATTCGTACGCTGCCACCCTGCTCCCGCGCACGGCGGCACACCGCGTCGGGGTCGTCGACGGCGAAATACGGCAGCCAGTGGGCGGCGGAGCCGCGCTCGATCCGCTCGGCGAGGTCGATGGCGCCGCCGAACATGCGGTCCTCGCCCTCCCCGGCGGGGCCCAGCGTGGTGTAGCTGCCGCCCGGGGCCGGGACCTCGTAGACGTTCCAGCCGTAGACCGCGCGGTAGAAGTCGACGGCGTCCTCGACGGTCGGCCCGTAGTGCTCCACCCAGCACAGCGAGTTGTCCTCGCCGACCACGCCGAGGCCCTCGGTGGCGCCGGGCTGCCAGCAGCCGAAGGAGGCGCCGGAGCGGTCGCTGAAGAGGGCGAGGCGGCCCTGGTCGTAGACGGCCATGGGCCGGAAGCCGACGTGGCCGCCGGCGGCGCGGACCGCGTCGGCGGTGGCGTCGGCGTCGGAGGTGCGGAAGTAGACGGTCCAGGAGGGCGACGCCTGCTCGACGGAGATGTGCATGGCACCGGCGACGACCCGGCCGTCCAGCTCGAAAAAGCCGTAGCCGCTCGCCTCCGGCCGCTCCGAGGGGCGGAAGGTCCAGCCGAACAGGGCGCTGTAGAAGTAGGTCGCCGCGCCGGGGTCGGGGGTGCCGAGGTCGAGCCAGTTCGGCGCTCCGTCGACATAGCGGGTGGTGAGCATGGATGAGCTCCTTCGTCGGGCCCCTCCGTCGTCACCGGGCCCCTCGCGTGGTCCTGGTGCGAGTCTGGCACCGGGGCGCCGAGGACGCCGCCCGGGAGGCGCCGAACGGGAGCGGGCCGCTCGGTCCCGCTCGCCGCGCAGGTGGACGGGGACGGGCAGCCAGAGCGTGTTCAGCGAGGCTCGGTGGTCTTCGTGGGCGGGTCGCGCACGCATGGACACCCGATTTCCACGCGGCCGCGACGCCTTCACCATGCCCTGCCGCACCCGCCGCGCCGGCCCGGAGGCCGAAGGGCCGGGAATCGACTGTCGGGAGGCGGCGGCGAGCGGCCTGCCCGTGGTCGTCGGCGACTCCGGTGGGGCCCCGGACGCGGTGCTCGACGGCCGCACGGGCATCGTCGTCGACGGCCGGGACGTCGACGCGATCGCGGCGGCGGTGGTGCGGGTGCCGACCACCGCACAGGGCGCGTCGACGGGCCGGCAAGGGCGGCACCGGGCCGGGCGTTCCGGGACCTGGGACACCTCCGGCGCACACCTGAAACGCCTGCTCACGCCGGGAGTTGAGCCCGCCGGGGCCTCCTGAGGCAGCGCCGGGCCAGAGGGTGTGGGCAAAGGGGACGCGAGCGGCGCCCCGGCCCGGAAGCCACCGCCGCGCGGGCCGCCGTGAGGGCGCGTGGCGGACGCCCGCCCGCCCCGGGCGCGGAACCCGCCCCGGGCCCGGGGCGGGCCCTCCGGACAGCGTCGGCCCCCGCGCCTCCCCCTTCCCGCGCACCAACAACTTTCAGCCGTTCGGAAAATCTGAGAGCGCTCTCAACCCCATCCCTTGACGCGTTCATTCCACCCCGCAACAGTGGGGGCCAGCCGCAGCGGCCACCCCCCACTCCTCCCACGGCCCTGCGGCGTACCCCCACACGCACAGAGCCAGGAGGCTTCCGTGATCTCACGCAGAGTGTTCCTCACCGGTGTCGCGGGCGCGGCCGGAGCCGCCGCCGTCATCGGTGTCCCGCAGCTCTCCTCCGCCACCACCCGGTCCGGGGCCGCGGCGCCGGAGACCTGCGAACTGGCACTGGAGAACACCTCGTTGTCCGGCCAGGTCAACGCCTACGTGACCGGGCGCGAGCTGGCCACGGACCGCTGGATCATCCTCCGCGCCGACGGCAGCGTCTTCCGCCCGGACTCCCCCGCCGAGCCCAACACCCCGCTGCCCGCCGACTGCGCGATCCCGCTGCCGTCCGCCGGCTCCGACCCGCTGGTGCTGACGCTGCCGCAGATGTACGGCTCCCGGGTGTACTTCGTCCGCGACGACACCCTGGACTTCTACCTCAACCCGGGCCCGTCCCTGGTGGAGCCCGCCTTCGCCTCGCCGGACGACCCGAACTACGGGCGTATCTGGTCGTTCTGCGAGTTCACCTTCAACACCACGCAGCTCTACTCGAACATCAGCTACGTCGACCTGGTCACCGCCCTGCCGATCGGCATCACCCTGGAGGGCGACGGGACGCACGACGTCGCCCCGATGCCCGACGGCGCCGTGGACCGGATCGCCGCCGACCTGGAGGCGCAGGCCCAGGCCGACGGACAGCCCTGGGACCAGCTGGTCATCCGCGGCGACGACGGCAAGGTGCTCCGGGTGGTCTCGCCGCAGGCCATCATGGCGCCGTGGTTCGGCGAGCCGGACAAGATGCCGTTCAAGGACGTCTGGGAGCCGTACATCGACCAGGTCTGGGAGAAGTACGCGAACGAGGACCTGAAGATCGACCTCCAGGGCGGCCGGGGTGTCTTCACCGGCCGGGTCCAGGGTGACGTGCTGACCTTCAACGGCGGCCACGAGTTCGTCCGGCCCGTCTCGCGGGACATCTTCACCTGCGACCACGGCCCGTTCACCAACGACCCGAACGACTCGGACGAGAAGAAGGGGCTGCTGGCCCGGCTCGCCGCCGGCTTCAACCGCAGCACCCTGCTGACCCACCCGGACCAGCCGGGCGGCGGCGCGGACGACTACTACCGCGACCCGGTCACCAACCACTGGTCGCGCGTGGTCCACGCCAACTCCCCCATCGGGTACGCCTTCCCCTACGACGACGTGCGCCCGGACGGGGAGCCCGACGTCTCCGGCGCGGCGCACGACGACAACCCGGTGCGGTTCACCGTGCGGGTCGGCGCCTGAGCCCTGCGGTACCACCCGGCGCCCGGGTGCGGTCCCTCTTCGAGGTGGCCGCGCCCGGGCGCTCACGCGCTGGCGCGCCGGACCAGGGTGGTGGGCAGGACGATCCCGTCCGGGGCGGCGCTGTCGGGGCGGTCCACGCCCTCACCGGCGTCCAGCAGGCTGCGCGCCATCAGCCGGCCCATCTCCTCGATGTCCTGACGGACCGTGGTCAGCGGCGGGTCGGTGTGCTGCGCGACGGTGCGCAGATCGTCGAAGCCGACCACCGCGACGTCCTCGGGCACCCGGAGCCCGGCGCCGCGCAGGGTCCACAGCGCCCCCGAGGCGGTCAGGTCGGAGGCGGCGAAGACCGCGTCCAGGTCGGGGCGGCGCTCCAGCAGGGTGCTCATCGCCCGGGCCCCGCCCTCGGGGGTGAAGTCGCCGGAGGCGAGCAGGTCGGGGGCGTTGTCGAGACCCGCCCCCGCCGCCCCGGTGATGTCCCGCCAGCCGTCGAGCCGGTCGACCGCCGAGGTCTGGTCGAGGGGCCCGCTGATGTGGGCGATCCGGCGCCGCCCGAGCGAGGCCAGGTGGCGGACGGCGGCGCGCGCCCCGCCCCGGTTGTCGCAGTCCACGTACGGGGTGGCGGCCGGGTCGCCCGGACGGCCGCCGAAGACGGCGGGCAGCCCCGTGCGGCGGACCAGGCCGGGCAGCGGGTCGTCGAGGTGGACGGAGAAGACCAGGGCGCCGTCGACGTGGCCGCCGGCCAGGTAGCGGCCGACCCGTTCGCTGTCCTCGTCGCCACGGGTCAGCATGAGGACCAACTGAGCGTCGCGCGCCGTCAGCTCCTCACTGATGCCGCGCAACTGGAGGGCGAAGAACGGGTCGGTGAAGACCCGGGTCTCCGGCTCGGCGATGACGACGGCGACGGCGTCGTGGCGCCGGGTCACCAGGGCGCGGGCGGCCCGGTTGGGGACGTAGCCCAGTTCGTCCACCGCCCGCCGGACCCGGGCGGCGAGCTGCTCCGTGACGCCCGCGCCGCCGTTGACGACGCGGGAGACGGTCGCCCGGCTCACCCCCGCCCGGGCCGCGACGGCCTCCAGGGTCGGGCGGGGGGTGGCGGGCGGTACGGGCACGGCGGGCGCTCCTGCGGGACGGCGGACGGGAGAGGTTCGCCGGTCAGCGTACGCCGCGTGCCCAGGAAGGGGGCCGGGTCAGTGGTGCGCGTGGTCGCCGGACTCCGCCTGGCTGCTCTTGCCGGACTGGGCCTCGCCCTTCTTCTCGGCGGCCTTCTTCTCCTCGGCGGCTTCCTTGGAGGACTTCTTCGGCGCCGTGTGGTGGGGCGCGTCCGGGTCGTAGCCGGGGATGGTGCCGTCGGCCTTGGCGATGAGGAAGAGGCCGGCCATGCCCATGTCGGAGTGGCTCTGGACGTGGCAGTGGTACATCCAGGCGCCCGCGCCGACGCCCTCGCCGGCGATGAACTGGAAGCCGAAGGAGTCGGCGGGTCCGGTGATCTTGTTGTCGATGACCGGGCTGGGGTCGTCGGGGCCGGTCAGCAGGCCGGTGCGGTTGTCGGCCCAGCGGTGACCGTGCATGTGGAAGGTGTGGTAGAACTCGCCGTGCGTGATCGACAGGACCTCGATCCGGTCGCCCACCGTGGCCTCGAAGTTGGGGCTCTCGTGGCCGGGCTTGTTGTTGACCGTCATGTCGTTGAAGACGATCTGGAAGGTCTTGTCGGGCAGGATGTCGCCCTTGCGCCGGACGATGAGCCCGCCGTAGAGCCCCTGCCGCAGACCGCCGGTGCCGTGGTCGGTGCCGACGACGTGGTCGTGGTAGTTCCAGTAACCGGCGCTGCCGGGCCGCCAGGTGCCGTCCTTGCGGCGGCCCGGGGCGTGGGTGCGCCAGGTGTAGGTGCGGCTGCCGCCCGGTTCCACGTGGCTGTTGCTCTGACGGGTGCCGTCGCTGCTGATCTCGTAGTCGACGCCGTGCGCGTGGAGGCTGGCGTCCACGTCGAGGAGGTTGTGGAACTCGATGTGGAGGGTGTCGCCCTCGTTCAGCTCGATCAGCGGGCCGGGGATGGAGGGCTTGCCCTTCTCCAGGCCGTAGCCGGTCATGCCGTCGGCCATCTTCTCGCAGTACATGGTGAGGTGCTTGACCTCGCCGCCGGCCGGTGCGGTCTTCGGCGGGGTGTCCGCCGCGGCCGAGGACTGCGACATCGATGTCAGACCACCGGTGGCGAGGACCGCTCCTCCTGCCAGGAGGCCGCGGTGGAAGCCACGCCTGCCGATGGACCCGTTCGCCTCGCTCATCGCCTGAACTCCTCGGAAACGTGGGGGTGTTGGGCGGGCCGACGGTGCGTCTGGGGCTCCGACGACGGCCACACGGTATCGGCGCGCCCTTGGTTTATCCACACTCAGGACAAAGTTCGATCGATTCCGGTTATAGACCTTGGCGACTCGCGAAAAGAGGTCTAGCTTCATCCGCGCTGTTTCCTGTGACCGATGAGGGGTGGGTGAACACATGCGGTTGCTACCGCATCGGCGACCCGGCACACCAGGCGGGACACCGGAGCCACGGGGCTCCGGAGCACGGGCCGGCAGATCCGCCGCCGGCCGTACCGCGGCCGTGGCCGTGGTCTCGGGCGCGCTGCTGACCGGCATGCTCTCCGGCGGGACGGCCAGCGCGCGGCCGTTCCCCGACGAGCCGGCGGGGACAACGATGTCGCTGCCGTCCCCGCCGGGCGGAGCCGAGACGCGTGTCCTGGTCTTCCACGGCTCCACCGGCGCCGAGGCGCCCAACGTGGACGCGGGCATCGAGGCCATCGAGAAGATCGGCAACTCCGGCCCGGCCGAGGAGCGCTTCACCACCGAGGCCAGCTCGAACGCCTCGGTCTTCACCAACGAGCGCAAGCTCGGCCGCTACCACGCCATCGTCTTCCTCACCGGTGGCGGGGACATCCTCGACGCGGAGCAGGAGGCGGGCCTGGAGGCGTACGTCGAGGCGGGCGGCGGCTTCCTCGGCATCCACGACGCGGCCCGCACCGAGCCGTACTCCTCGTGGTTCGGCGAGCTGATCGGCGCGCGGCCCACCGCGGGCAGCGGCGCCAAGGCGCAGCGGGCCACCGTGGAGGTCGGCGACCGCGTCCACCCGGCGACCAAGAGCCTGCCGCTGGAGTGGAAGCGTCCCGACAAGTGGCTGAACTGGAAGGAGAACCCTTCGGGCAAGGTCCACACGATCGCCCGGGTCCGGGAGGCCACCTACACCCCCGGTGAGGGGGCCAACGGCGCCGACCACCCGGTCTCCTGGTGCCGCGACTACGACGGCGGACGCTCCTTCTACACCGCGATGGGCGGTACCGCCGAGAGCTTCGCCGAGGCGGACTTCCGCGACCACCTGCGCGGCGCCCTGATGTGGACCGCGCGCCTGACCCAGGCCGACTGCAAGGCGTCCATCGACGCCAACTACAAGGCCGAACGGCTCACCGAGCCCAACCAGCCCGGGAAGAACGACCAGATCGGCGAGCCGCACGGCCTGGTCACCGCCAAGGACGGCCGGGTCTTCTACATCGGCCGCGGCGGCGCCGACTCCTCGCAGCCTGTCGTCACCGACTGGAACGACCCGAACGTCGGCAAGGGCCAGGGACAGGTCCACGTCTGGGACCCGAAGACCGACGAGGTGAGCCTCGCCGCCTCGCTGACCGTCTTCGGCAACAAGGGCGGCGGCGAGGAACTGGTCAAGAACGAGGAGGGGCTGCTCGGCATCGAGCTGGACCCGAAGTTCGAGGACAACGGCTGGGTCTACCTGCACTACACCCCGCACTCGGAGATCGACCGGGACAAGCACGTCGGCGAGCGGCGCGTCTCGCGCTTCACCTTCGACGAGTCCACCGGCAAGCTGGACCTCGACTCCGAGAAGGTGCTGCTGGACTGGCCCGTCCAGATCCACAGCTGCTGCCACGCGGGCGGCGGCATGGCCTGGGACTCGGACGACAACCTGTATATCGCCACCGGTGACACCAACTCCAGCCAGTTCACCGACGGTTACTCGGGCAACAACCCGGAGCCGAACTTCAAGGGCCTCTCCTTCGCCGACGCCCGCCGCACCTCGGGCAACACCAACAACCTCAACGGCAAGATCCTCCGCATCCACCCCGAGGACGACGGCACGTACTCGCTGCCCAAGGGCAACCTCTTCACGGGTGACGAGCCGGACGAGGGCGGCGGCAAGACGCGCGGCGAGATCTACGTGATGGGCGTGCGCAACCCGGCCCGGATCGCGATCGACAAGAAGACCGACACGCTCTACGCGGGCTGGGTCGGCCCGGACGCCGGCGCGCCCTCCACCACCTGGGGCCCGGCCAAGTACGACACCTTCGCCGCCATCACCGGCCCCGGCAACCACGGCTGGCCGTACTGCATGGGCAACAAGCAGCCCTACCGGGACCGCAACCTGCCCGACCCGACCAAGCCGCTCGACTGGTACGACTGCGACGCCCCGAAGAACGAGTCGCCCAACAACGACGGCCTGGTCAACCTGCCGCCGGTGACGGGCAACACCATCTGGTACTCGCCCGACGGCGGCGGCCCCGACTTCCCGCGTGACGAGAACGGGGTGCCCTCCTACGACAAGGACGAGCAGTTCTTCCGGCTGCCCTGGCTCAAGGGCGGCGGGCAGGCCGCGATGAACGGCCCGCTCTACCGCTTCGACGCCGACAGCGACTCGGACGTCAAGTGGCCCGCGTACTGGGACGGCAAGTGGTTCGTCGGCGACCTCTACGACGCCGACCAGCCGCGGCACGCCGTGCTCACCGACCCGAAGACGGTCGGCAAGGGCGGACTGCCGGTGCACGCCGAGTCGCTGAAGAAGATCGTGCCCGTCGGGGAGAACGGCATCAGGAACCTCATGGACTGGAAGTTCGGTCCGGACGGTGCCCTGTACGTCCTCGACTACGGCCGCGGCTTCTTCACCTCGGACGACAAGTCGGCGCTGTGGCGCGTGACCTACACCGGCGGCGGGCCCACCCCGGCCGCCGGCGACCTGGCCGGGAAGGGGAAGTGATGAGAAGGACACGGCGGGGCGGACCCCCGCGCGTGGGCACCGCGCTGATCGCGGCGCTGCTGATGCTGCTGGGGCTGACCGCCCCGGCGGCGGCCGGCGAGATCGGCGGCGGCGACCCGAAGGCGGCGGCCGAGCAGACGCTCACCTGGACCGCGGGCAACGACATCGACAAGTACGCGTCGGCGCCCACCACCGCGGCCCCCGGGCCCACCACGATCGTCTTCGAGAACAGCGAGGCGACCGGCAACACCACGTCGATGCCGCACACGCTGACCTTCGACACCGGCAACCCGGACTACAACAGCGACGTCCAGCTCAACATCCTCGCCAACCCCTCCGACGCCAACGGCGGCAAGCACACCGCCGAGGTGGTGCTCACCCCGGGCACCTACCGCTACCACTGCACCATTCCCGGCCACGGGCAGATGCAGGGCACCCTCGTGGTGAGCGAGGACGGCGGCGGCGGGGACGACACCACCGCCCCCGAGGTCACCGCCTCGGTCGACGGCCAGCAGAACGCCGACGGGGACTACGTCGGCAGCGCCACCGTCTCGCTGGACGCGAAGGACGAGGGCTCGGGCGTCGACACGGTCGAGTTCGCCCGGGGCGCCGACGGCGCCTGGGAGCCGTACGCGGAGCCGGTCGTGGTGAACGAGGTCGGCGACCACGTGATCCGCTACCGCGCCACCGACAAGGCCGGCAACCAGTCGGAGGAGAAGAGCGCCGAGTTCACGGTGGCCGCTCCGGACACCGACGACACCGACCCGCCCGAGACCTCGGCGACCGTCGCCGGGGACCAGGACGCGGACGGCGCCTACGTCGGCATGGCGACGGTCACCGTGACCGCCTCCGACACCGGCTCGGGCGTCAACACCATCGAGTACGCGCTGGGCGCGGACGGCGCCTGGCAGGCGTACGAGGCGCCCGTGATGGTGCACGAGGTGGGCGAGCACCAGTTCCGCTACCGCGCCACCGACAAGGCGGGCAACCGCTCCGAGGCGCAGACCACCGAGTTCACCGTGGTGGAGCAGCCGGCCGAGGACACCACGGCGCCGGAGGTCTCGGCCGCCCTGACCGGCGACCGCAACTCCGCCGGGGCCTACCTCGGCAAGGCCACGGTCACGGTGAAGGCGACCGACGAGGAGTCGGGCGTCGACAAGGTCGAGTACTCGCTGGACGGCGGGCCCTACCTCGCCTACGCGGACGCGGTCGTCGTCGACCGGGTCGGCCGGCACACCGTCGCCTACCGGGCGAGCGACAAGGCGGGCAACACCTCCGAGGCCCGCCAGGTGTCGTTCTCGGTGATCGGCGGCGACGTCCCGGCCCCGCCGTGCGCGGAGCTGGACGAGCGGGAGACCGTCTTCGTCGGCGACGAGGACAGCGGCGTCCCCAACCGGATCACCAACAACCGCTGCCGGATCAACGAGCGGATCGAGGACGAGCGTGAGTGGTCCTCCAACGCCCTCTTCCTCAAGCACGTCGAGACGGTCCTGACCGCGCTCGGCAAGGAAGGCGTCATCGACAAGCGGGAGACCCGCCAGATCCGGCAGGCCGCCAAGGCCTCCGGCATCGGCAAGCCCGGCCAGACCGAGGGCTACCGCAAGCTCTTCGACGGCACCGAGAAGTCCTTCGCCCAGTGGGAGCAGGCCGGCGGCGGCGCCTTCGTCCTGAACGAGGACGGCTCGATGACCAGCTCCACCGAGGTCGAGGGCATGGGGATGCTGTGGTTCCCCGAGCGCAAGTACGACGACTTCTCGCTGAAGCTCCAGTGGCGGGACGACGCGCCCGAGGGCGGCAACGCCAACGCGGGTGTCTTCGCCCGCTTCCCCCACCCCTACGACCACCCGGAGGAGTCCCGCCCGGAGTGGGTGGCCATCAAGTACGGCCATGAACTCCAGATCCTGGACCGCCCCGACGGCGACATGTACAAGTCGGGCTCGGTCTACGGCTTCGACCGGGTCGGCCTCGGCGGCGCCGGGGTGACCCCGAAGGGCACCTGGAACGACTACGAGATCAAGGTGACCGGGCAGCACTACGAGATCTACCGAAACGGCACCCTGATCAACGAGTTCGACAACACCGGCGGGCAGTCCTTCAACCCGCCGCGGGACGACGACCCGGGCACCGACGGCCGGCGCTACGCCTCCGGCTACATCGGCCTCCAGGTCCACGGCGTCACCGACGTCGTCTCGTACCGCGACGTCCGCATCAAGGAGCTGTAGCCCGCACCACGGGTACCGGGGGCCGTCGGCGTTCGCGCCGGCGGCCCCCTCCGTCGTGCCGGGGGCCGTACGGGTGCCCGCGGGTGCGGGGCGCGCCGATGTCGGTCAGCGTGGCTCTGCCGGGTGACGGACACCGGCCTCGCGGCGGGAGAGCGGTCATGACGCAGCAGAAGCACGACGGCGGTGCCCGGGAGAACGGCCCGTCCTCCTGGGCACCGCTGCGCGGGCGTACCTTCCGGGTGCTGTGGAGCGCGCAGCTCGGCTCCAACGTGGGGACCTGGATGCAGACCGTCGGGGCGCAGTGGATGCTGGTCCAGCAGCCCAACGCGCCCACCCTGACCGCCGCGGTGCAGGCGGCCTCCCTGCTGCCGGTGCTCTTCCTGTCGCTGCCCGCCGGCGTCCTCGCCGACGTGCTGGACCGGCGGGCGCTGCTGATGACGCTCTCCGGGGTGATGGCGGCGCTCTGCGCGGCCCTGGCCGCGCTGACGGCGGCGGGGCTGACCACACCGGCCGTCCTGATCGCCCTGACCTTCCTGATCGGCTGCGGCCAGGCGCTGATGAGCCCGGGGTGGCAGGCGATCCAGCCGGAGCTGGTGCCGCGTGAGCAGATCCCGGCCGCGGCGGCGCTGGGCAGCCTCAACGTCAACGTGGCCCGGGCGATCGGCCCGGCGGTGGCCGGGCTGCTGGTCGCCGCGACCGGGCCCGACGTCGTCTTCGCCCTCAACGCCGTCTCCTTCCTCGGCGTCCTCGCCGCCCTGCTCGGCTGGCACCGGGCCCGCCACGGTGCGGGCGACCGGGAGCGGATGCGCCCCGCCCTGGCCTCCGGCACCCGCTACGTGCGCAACGCGCCGGGTGTACGCCGGGTGCTGCTGCGCTCGGGCCTCTTCGTCGTCCCGGCCTCGGCGCTCTGGGGCCTGCTGCCGGTCGTCGCCGAGCGGCGCCTGGGGCTGGGCTCGGGCGGGTACGGGCTGCTGCTGGGGGCGCTCGGGGCGGGGGCCATCGTCGGGGCCGTCACCATCGGGCGGGTGCGCGAGCGGCTCGGGCGCAACGTGCTGCTGGCCGTCAGCACGGTGGCGTTCGCGGCGGGCACGCTGGCCGCCGCCGTACTGCGGCAGCCGGTGCCGGTGGCGGTGGTCCTGGTGGTGGCGGGCGTGGGCTGGCTGTACGCGCTCTCGACCCTCAACGCCACTCTGCAACTGGCCCTGCCCGGCTGGGTGCGGGCGCGCGGCCTCGCCGTCTACCTCATGGTCTTCATGGGCGGCCAGGGCATCGGCACGCTCCTGTGGGGCCTGCTCGCCGACGGCATCGGCACCGCCGAGACGCTGCTCGTGTCGGCGGGGCTGCTGCTGGCGTCGGCGGCCTCGCTGACCTGGCTGCCGCTGCGCGAGCGGACCGGCACACTCGACCGGACCATCGTGGCCCCTGGCCGGAACCGGCGCTGGCCCTTCCCGTCGATCCCGACGACGGCCCGGTCCTGGTCGAGGTCGCCTACGAGGTGCCTGAGGACCGGGCGGAGCGGTTCCGTGCGGCGATGGCCGAGGCGGCCGTCTCCCGGCGGCGCACCGGCGCCCTGCGCTGGAACCTCTACCAGGACGCGGCCGACCCCCGCCGCTGGGTGGAGGTCTTCGAGGTCGCCTCCTGGTCCGAGCACCTGCGCCAGCACGGCGCCCGCCTCACCGGCTACGACGCGGAGCTGCTGACGACCGCCCGCGACCTGGCCGAGCGCGAGCCCGAGGTAAGGCACCTGGTTCCCCCGGCCGACGAGCCCGCTCGCCCGTAGGACGGCGTGCGCTGGCGGGCATCCGCCCGGGCCCTCAGGCTGGAGAGGGTGGGCACCGGGCCTCCGGCGCCCGTACGGCCGAATCCGAGGAGCGCCGGTATGAAGCAGAACGATCCCGCGTACGGTCCCGTCGTCTTCCGTGACAAGTCGGCCGGGTACGCGTTCCTGACCCGGTCGACGGCGACCAGCGACCGGACGATCGACTGGGACGACGGCAACACCTACCCGGTGATCGACGTCGAGATCTCCTCCGAGAGCCACCCCTTCTACACCGGCAAGGCCCGCACGGTGGACACCGAGGGCCGCGTCGCCCAGTTCGAGCGCCGCTACGGCCGGGCCGACGGTTCGGCGCCGCAGGGGCCGGGGGCGTAGGCGCGGGGACGTACGGTCCCGGGCCCGCCTCAGTCTCCGGAGTCGCCGGGGTCGCGGCGGGCCCTGCTCGGCTGTACGCGGGGGGGTTCACCCGGCATCTTGGGGTGGTCCGGCGGGTAGGGCAGGTCCTCCAGGCCGTGTTCGGCCGCGTCGCGGGCGGCCAGTTCCAGGAGGGGGTCGAGGCGGTAGGCGTGGTCGTCGATGTCGGCGTGCACGTCGCCGAGGGCGGCGTAGCGGGCCTGCATGGTGAGGAGGTCGAAGTCGCGGGGGTCGGCGTCGTCCAGTTCGTCCCAGCGCAGCGGGGCGGAGACCGGGGCGTGGGGCTTGCCGCGGACGGAGTAGGCACCGGCGATGGTGCGGTCGCGGGCGGTCTGGTTGTAGTCGACGAAGATGCGCTCGCCGCGCTCCTCCTTCCACCAGGCCGTGGTGACCCGCTCGGGCATACGGCGCTCGATCTCGCGGGCCAGCGCGATGGCGGCCCTGCGGACCTCCACGAAGGGCTCGACCGGCTCGATCGGGATGAAGACGTGCAGGCCGCGCCCGCCGGAGGTCTTGGGCCAGCCGCGCAGGCCGTACTCGTCGAGGATCTCGCGCAGGGTCTGGGCGGCGGCGACGGCGTCGCGGAAGTCCGTGCCGGGCTGCGGGTCGAGGTCGACGCGCAGCTCGTCGGGGTGCTCGGTGTCCGGGGCCCGCACCGGCCAGGGGTGGAAGGTGAGGCAGCCGAGGTTGACGGCCCACAGGACGGCGGCCGGGGAGTCGGGGCAGATCTCGTCGGCGTGGCGGCCGCTGGGGAAGGAGATGCGGGCGGTCTCCAGCCAGTCGGGCTTGTTCTTCGGCGCGCGCTTCTGGTAGAAGAACTCGCCGTCCACGCCGTCGGGGAAGCGCTGGAGGGTGGTGGGCCGCCGGCGCAGGGCGCGGGTGACGCCGCCCTGGACGGCGAGGAAGTACTGGGCGACGTCCAGCTTGGTGAAGCCGCGCTCGGGGAACCACACCTTGTCCGGGTGGGAGAGCCGCACGCTGTGCCCGTCGACCTCGAGTTGCACCGCTTCCGATCCCATGCGGCCACCGTAGGCCGCCAGCGGATATGCCGCATATCGGGCAGACTCGGGGTATGGACCTGCCGGTGATGCCCCCTGTGAAGCCGATGCTCGCCAAGTCCGTGGCACGGATTCCGCCGGGGATGCAGTACGAGGCGAAGTGGGACGGCTTCCGGGCCCTGGTCTTCCGGGACGGGCCGGAGCTGGAGCTGGGCAGCCGCACCGGCAAGACGCTCACCCGGTACTTCCCGGAGCTGGTGGCGGCGCTGCTGGAGCGGCTGCCCGAGCGGTGCGTGGTGGACGGGGAGATCGTGATGGCGCGCGACGGGCGGCTCGACTTCGAGCTGCTCTCCGAGCGCATCCACCCGGCCGCCTCCCGGGTGCGGATGCTGGCGGAGAGGAACCCGGCCTCCTTCGTCGCCTTCGACCTGCTGGCCCTCGGCGACGAGGACCTGACCACCCGCCCCCTCACCGCACGGCGGGCGCTGCTGGAGGAGGAGCTGGGCGAGGCCGCTCCGCCGCTCCACGTGGCTCCGGCCACCCGCGATCCCGAGCTGGCGGAACGGTGGTTCGACCAGTTCGAGGGGGCGGGGCTGGACGGCGTGGTGGCCAAGCCGCTGAACCTCGGCTACCGGCCGAACGAACGCGTCATGTACAAGATCAAGCACGGCCGCACCGCCGACTGCGTGGTGGCCGGCTACCGCACCCACCGGGGCGGCACCGGCGTCGGCTCCCTGCTGCTGGGCCTCTACGACGACGCGGGCACCCTCCAGCACGTCGGCGTCTGCGCCGCCTTCACCGCCCGCCGGCGCACCGAGCTGATCGCCGAACTGGAGCCGCTGCGGCTGGAGTCGGTGGCCGACCACCCGTGGGCGGCGTGGGGCGAGGCGGCCGCCCACGAGGAGGCCCGGCTGCCGGGCGCGCCGAGCCGCTGGTCGGGCACGAAGGACCTGTCGTGGGTACCGCTGCGCCCGGAACGCGTCTGCGAGGTCGGGTACGACCACATGGAGGGCACCCGCTTCCGCCACACCACCCAGTTCAAGCGCTGGCGCCCGGACCGCACCCCGGAGAGCTGCACGTACGCGCAGCTCGCGGAGCCGGTCCGGTACGACCTGGGCGCGGTACTCGGCGAGTCCGGCTGACCGGTCCCGTCAGGCGAGGCCCAGTTCCCGGCCCTCGCCCAGCGGCACGAAAGCCTCGGCCACCGCCTCGTCCGTCACCGCGTCCAGCGTCGCGGGCACCCACTTGGGCGCCCGGTCCTTGTCGACCACCTGGGCCCGGACGCCCTCGGAGAGGTCGGGCCAGGTCAGCGCATGGGCGGAGACCCGGTACTCCTGGTCGAGGACGGCTTCGAGGCTGGTCAGCGCACGGGCCCTGCGCACGGCGGCCAGGGTGGTCTTGAGGGCCAGCGGCGAGCGCCCCCGGACCGTCTCGGCGGTCTCCTTGGCGGCCGGTTCGCCCGACTCCTGGAGCCGCTCCAGCGCCTCCTCCACGGTGGGCGCGGACCAGCAGGCGTCGATCCACCCACGCTGGGCGGCGAGTTCGCCCTCAGGGGCGGGGTGTGCCAGGCGGGCGACGGTCGCGGCGGCGTCCTCACCCTCCGGGGCCTGGGCCAGCGCCTCGACCAGGGCGGGGAGTCCGGCCGACGGGACGTAGTGGTCGGCGAGCCCGCAGAGCAGCGCGTCACCGGCGCCGACCGGCCGGCCGGTGAGGGCGAGGTGGGTGCCGAGTTCGCCGGGAGCACGGGAGAGCAGGTAGGTCCCGCCGACGTCCGGCACGAACCCGATCCCGGTCTCCGGCATGGCCACCAGCGACCTCTCGGTGACGACACGGACGCTCCCGTGGGCCGAGATCCCGACCCCGCCGCCCATGACGATGCCGTCCATCAGCGCGACGTACGGCTTCGGGTACCGGGCGATCCGGGCGTTCAGCGTGTACTCGTCGCGCCAGAAGGCGAGCGGGGCGTCCAGTTCGCCGCGCAGGGCGTCCTCCCGGATGGCCCGCACGTCACCGCCCGCACAGAGCCCCCGCTCCCCCGCACCCTCCACGACGACGGTGGTGACGGCCGGATCGTGCTCCCAGGCGTCCAGCGCCTCGGCGATCCGCTCCACCATAACGTGATTGAGGGCGTTGAGAGCACGCGGCCGGTTCAGGGTGATCCGCCCGACCCGCCCCTCGACCCGCACGCGTACCGCTTCCTCGGTCATCGCCGTCCCCTCTCCCGCTCAGCAGTGATCGACTCCACCCTAGGTGTTCGGATGGCCGCGCAGAAGTGCCGGTCAGGGGGGTGCGTGGGGGCGTGGGGGGCGCACTCGTGAAGGGGGTCGACCTGTCGGCGCCGCGCGGGAGGAGGCAGGCTCGTCACGACGGGCCGGGAGTCACCCCCACCCCCGCCCCTCCCGCAGCACATCCCGCGCCCTGGCCGCCAACGTGTCCGCCCCGCAGGCCCTCGCCAGCGTCAGACCCCGAGTCAGCTCCCCCGCGTCCCGGGCCGCGATCCCGTACGCCACCCGCGCCTCCGCATGCTCGTACGCACACGGCGACGACTCCAGGTAGGCGACCGCCCGGGCCAGCAGGCTCGTGGCCCGCTGCCCCGTCTCCAGGGCGGCGGCACACCGCAGGGCCTCTCCTATGGCGGTGTCGGTGCCGAAGCGTTCGGCCTGGCGGCGGGCGTCGGCGGCGAGTTCTGCGGCGCGGCGGGGGTCGCGTGGGGCGACGGCGCGGGCGAGGAGGTGCTGCCAGGGAGCGAGGACCGTGTTGTAGCGGTCGGTCTCGGCGGCGGCGTGGGAGGCGGATTCGAGCTCGTCGATGGCTTCCTTGGTACGGCCCTGGGCGAGGAGGAGGCGGCCGCGGACGGACTGGGCGTCGGGGAGGATCAGGATCGACGGGTAGGGCGGGCCGAAGTGGTAGCGGTCGGCGATCTCCTGGGCCCTGCCGAGGTGGCCGCGGCAGAGCAGCGTGTCGATGAGCATGCAGGCGGCGTCCCAGTGCATGGGCAGTTCCTCGCCGACGCGGTCGGCGAGCCGGAGGCTCTCGCGCAGATAGCCCTCGGCCTCGACCAGCCGTCCGCGCCTGCGGTGGACGTAGCCGACGAAGGCGTGGGCGATGGCGAGGTGGCCGCCGCTCCAGCCGGAGATCTCGTAGATGCGCAGGGCCTCGGCGAAGAGTGCCTCGGCGCGGTCGAGGCGGTCGGCGAAGAGGTAGCTGCCGCCGAGCATGATGAGGAGTTCGAAGCTCCACTCGGTGTCGGTCCAGCCGAGTCCGGGTGCGAGCCGGCCGTTGACGAGGGCGCGGTCGCAGAGTTCCACGACGAGTTCGGCGTTCTCGCCGCGCGTCATGGCGTCGAAGGCGCGCAGGATGAGCAGGGCCCGCTCGGAGTTGTCGCGGCCGGTGAGGGGCTGGGCGATCTCACGGAGCACGCGGGAGCGTTCGAGGGCGTCGGCCTCGCCGGTGTGGATGCCCTCCCACATGTAGTGGACGGCCTGGAGCCGCATCCGGTCGGGTCCCGGTTCCAGGCGGGCGGCCTCGCGGCCGATGGTCTGTACGGCCTCGCTGACGTGGCCGAGGTGGACGAGGGCCTGGGAGAGGCGGCAGACGGAGTCGGTACGGGTGCCGGGTTCGAGGCCGTCCATGGCGAGGGCGGCGCGCAGGTGGGCGACGGTGCCGTTGGGTGAGGTGAGCAGGGCGGCGCAGCCCAGTTCGTAGAGGACGGTGGCGTGCGTCTCGGGGAGCGGGGGTTCGGCGAGTGCCCGTTCCAGGCAGCGGTAGGCGGCCTCGGGGGCGCCGACGGCGAGGTGTTCGCGGGCGGCGCGGCGCAACTGGTCGACGATCTCGGGGTCGTCGTCGGGGTGGACCTCCAGCAGGTGGCGGGAGGCTTCGGCGGCGCTGCGGCCGGAGCGGGTGACGGCCCAGGCGGCCTGTCCGTGCAGGGCGGTGCGGGCGGCCGCGGGGACGGACTGGTAGACGGCGGTGGCGATGAGCGGGTGGACGAACTCCAGGGCGTCGTCGCCACCGGTGAGGATGCGGGCCTCGCGCAGCAGGCGGGCGCCGTGGGCGGCGTCCTCCGTGCCGAGGCCGGTGAGTTCGGCGGCGAGCCGCAGGGTGATGTTGGTGCCGAGGACGGCGGCGGACCAGGCGAGCTTGGTGGCGTCGGTGCCGAGCCCTTCGAGGGTGGCGACCAGGCCGCGGCCGCGCGCCTTGGCGTTGAGTTCGCGCAGGGCGCCGGCGGTCGACTCGACCGGTTCCATCCCGGCGGCGCGGACCTTGGCGAGGAGTTCGACGGTCTCGTACGGGTTGCCGCCGGTGACGGCCCAGACCTCCCGGCAGAACGGGTCGTCGGCGCCCTCGCCGAGGGTGGCGCGGGTCAGGCCGGCGGTGGCGTCGGGGGTGAAGGCGGTGAGGGTGGCGAGGCTGGTGCCGGGGCGCGCGGCCCGGCCGACGGTCTCCAGGTGGCGGGCGCTGTCGCCGGTGGCCTCGCCGTCCCGGTGGGCGACGACGAGCAGGACCGGCAGGTCGTCGAGGCGCTCGGCGAAGGCGGCGAGCCAGCGCAGCGACTCCTGGTCGGCCCAGTGGGCGTCGTCGATGACGAGGATGAGCGGCCAGTGGAGCATGACCAGGCGGCTGACGGCGGCGACCAGTCCGTCGACGACGCCCTGCGGGTCGACCTGACGGCCGCCGGGCTGGGCGATGCCGAGGGCGGGACCGGCGATCTCGTACCAGTCGCCGAGGTACTCGCGGGCCTCGACGGGGCCGAGGGAGACCAGGGCGGGCTGGAGGAGCTGACGGACGACGTGGAAGGGGACGGAGGTGACGGTCTCGCCGCCGCGTGCCGTCCACACGGTGCAGCGGCCGGCGGCGACCCGCTCGACCTCGCCGAGTACCGCCGTCTTGCCGATGCCCGCCTCGCCGGTGAAGACCAGCAGGCCGCCGGTGTCGTGTCCCTCGCAGAGTCCGTCGACCGCGGCGGAGACGGCGGCCAGTTCCGCGTCCCGTTCCCAGAGTGCTCCGGACGGTACGGCCTGGGCGTTCTCCCGTGCCATGCCGCTCCTCCCCCGTCAGTTCGCGGTCCGGCGCCCGGACCTGGCTGCGCTGCGGCTCCGAGCGTAGCCAACGCGGCTCCCGCGCGGTGCACACTCCGTGCGTTCCCTGGTGCGAGGGGTGAGAATCCAGGGGTGACAACGGGGAGATACGTCCGATTACGGACGCCGGGGCGGCGGTGGCGACGCGAAGGCGGCGCCGGGGCGCGCGAGTTCGGGTCCGCCCCCTCTCATGACTCCCTCACTCCCGGCTCCTACTGTGGCGCCCATGACACAGGTGACTCCCCCCGGCTGGTACCCCGATCCCGGCCACGAAGGTGACGGCCCCCGCCAGGAACGGTGGTGGGACGGCGGACGGTGGACGGACAGCCTCCGCCCGGCGGGCGGGCCCGGGGCGCCCGCGCCCCAGGCCGCGCCCGGCTGGGGCGGCCCGGCCCCCTGGGCCCACGGGCAGCCGTACGCCCCGCCGCCGAAGTCGCGGCGGACGGCGAGGACGGTGGTCGCGGCGGTGGTGGGCCTGGTTGTGCTCGCCGGCATCGGCGGCGGGGTGTACGCGCTGACCCAGGACCGCGCGGACGACCGGGCCGGGAGCGCCCAGGAGGACACCGGGGAGCGCGGGGCGCCCGGCGAGGGTGCGGCGGACGCGGCGACCGACGGGGCGAGCGGGATCAGCCTGCCGGTGCTGGAGGGGTGGACCGGCGCGTCCGGGGAGGCGGGGGCGCAGGTGACGACCCGTCCGTACCCGTGCCCGGGCTCGCCGGAGCTGACCTGTGTGCGCAGCGGGGCCTTCTCGATGCCCGCCCAGGCGGTGGGGCTGAAGGAGAAGACGGCGCGCGCCACGGCGGAGGCCGACATCGAGGCCAACACCGAGGAGGCGTACGGCGGGGGGACGTACGGGAAGATCACCTCGCAGGAGGAGGTGGCGGCGAAGGCGGTGACGGTGGCCGGGCAGCGCGGGTACCTGGTGCGCTGGAAGGTGGAGACGGCCTCGGGCGTGGAGGGGTACGTGCAGTCGCTGGCGTTCCCCTCGCCGGCCTCGCCGGAACTGATGGTGCTGGTCCGCTTCGGCCTGGACGACCACCCCAAGGCCCCGAAGCCGACCGCGCTGGACCAGATACCCCGGGCGATACAGAAGGCGGAACTGGGGACGGGGCCCGGCCGCGAGGTCTGAGGAGGCGGTGCCGTCCGGAGGCCGGTGTGCGGGATGCCGGGCGGGGCTCCCTCCGCTCAGAGGAGTCCCCACCCGGTCCCGCGGCGCGCCGCACCCGTCCCCACGGAGCGGCGCCTCGGGCCGCCGTCCCTCATCCGCGAGGACGGCGGCCCCGTCTCATCTCCCGTCCGCCGCAGCGGCTTCGGCCGGGGCTCCGAGGCCCAGCGCGGGCAGGATACAGATGTCGACAAAGCGCTGAAGGTACGCGGTGTCCTCGGCCGGATGGGGCCTGCGGCCCTCCAGGACGGGCCGGACCCGCAGGACCCCGAAGATCTGCGCGGCGACGAACTCCCGGGCGGGGTGCCCGACGGGGATCTCCCCGCGCTCCTCGGCCCGGTCGAGCATGGAGTCGACCATGCTGATCTCGGGGTGGATCAGCGCTTCGCGCAGCGCCTGCTGGAGGTCCTCGTCCTGGAGGACGGCGTGGGCGAGCGCCTGCACCAGGAGGCTGTCCCGGTCGCCGCGCTCGGCCCCGGCACGCGCGGCCTCGCGGAGGTCCCCGGCCAGTGAGCCGGTGTCGATCCCGGAGAAGCGGACGCAGCGCTGGGCGCGCAGGGCGGCGGCGACGAGCTGGGGCTTGCTGCCCCACTGGCGGTAGAGGGTCGACTTGCCGCACCGGGTGCGGGCCGCCACACCCTCCATCGTCAGCGCCTCGTAGCCGCCTTCGCGGAGCAGGTCGAGGACGGCCTCGTACAGCTCGTGCTCGCGCTCGGGGGTGATCTTGGAGCGGGGGGAGGAGAGCCCGCTGCGCTCTTCACTCTGCGACGTCATGCGCCAACCCTCTCGCTTCGCGGTGGCGGGCGGCCGCCGGACGGCCCGGGAAGATCCTTTTCCGGCCACACAGCCCATCGATACGCCAGTGTACCGATACGGAGCCGTATCGGTACACTGGCGTATCGATCCGGCCGCCGTTCGACCGCATCCGCCGACCGCACCACATCCACACCGTCAGCAAAGGGGCCGGGGCATGAGAGCCCGTTCCGCGCCTGCCGCGGAGGACCGGCCGGACCTCGCGTCCCGGCCGCCGCTCGTCCGCGAACTCCTCCTCGTCGCGGGACTCTTCCTCGTCTACAAGTGCGGCCGCCTGCTCGCCGCCGGCGAGACCGCCACCGCCTTCCACCACGCCGACGGCGTCTGGCACGCGGAACGCGCGCTGGGCCTGCCCGACGAGGCCACCGTGCAGAGCCTGCTGCTGCACAGCGACACCCTGGTACGGATCGCCAACACGTACTACGCCACGGTCCACTTCCCGGCCACCGCGCTCTTCCTGGTCTGGCTCTACCGGCGCAGGCCGCGCCACTACCTGTGGTCCCGGCGCGTCCTCGCGGTCCTGACGGGCGCGGCCCTCGTCCTGCACCTGCTGGTCCCGCTCGCACCGCCCCGGATGCTGGAGGCGGTCGGCCTCGTCGACACCGGGCAGGTCTACGGCCCGACGGTGTACGGCGCGGCGCCGGAGGCCGATCCGCTGGCCAACCAGTTCGCGGCGATGCCCTCGCTGCACTTCGGCTGGGCCCTGATGGTCGCCGTCGGCCTGATCGTGGCGACCCGCTCCCGGTGGCGGTACCTCTGGCTGCTCCATCCCGCGCTGACCCTGCTCGTGGTGGTCGGCACCGCCAACCACTACTGGCTCGACGCGCTGGCCGCCACCGGCCTGCTCGCCGCCGCCCTCGCCTGCGTCCGGCTCGCGGAGACGGCGCCCTCCCGGGGCCACCACCCGCTCGCCCACGCACCGCTGCCGGGCGGCCGGCGGTGAGCGCCGACCTGGCCGTCGCGATCGCCGTCTCCCTGGTCTCCGCCCTCGCCTACGCCGCGGCCGCCGTGGCCCAGGAACGCCTCGCCGCCCGTACCGCGGCGGACGGCTCCGGGGGCCTGGTCCGGCTGCTAACCGCCGGTGCCTGGTGGGGCGCGGTCGGCCTCAACGCCACCGGGGCCCTGCTGCACGTGGTCGCGCTGCGGTTCGGCCCGCTCACCCTGGTCCAGCCGCTGGGCGCGCTCACCCTGGTCGCGGCCGTCCCGCTCGGCGCGCGGTACGCGGGCCGCCGGGTGGCCCGGCTCGAATGGCGCGGGGCACTGCTCACCCTCGGCGGACTGGGCCTGCTGATGTACGCGGCCTCCGGGCCCGCCCCCGAGGACAGCCTCACCCTGACCGAGGCGCTGGCGGTCGGCGCCACGACCCTGCTGCTGATCGGCGCGCTCGGTCGCCGGGGCCGGACCCCGGGGCTGCGCCACGCCACCGCCTCGGGGATCGCCTCCGGCATCGCCTCGGCACTGACCCAGACTGTGACCGTCGCGCTGGCCGCCCCGGGCAAGGCGGCGCCGCCGGTCCTCCAGACGGTCCTGGTCGCCCTGCTTGTCGCCGCCTTCGCCACGGCCGGGCTGCTGCTGGCCCAGACCGCCTACCGCTCCGGCCTCGGGGCGCCCCTGGCCGTCGTCACCCTGACCAACCCGCTGGCCGCCTCGGTCGTGGGCCTCGTCCTCCTCGGCGAACGGCTCCACGGCGGGGCGGCCGGGATACTGCCCGCCCTGGCGGGGGCGCTGGCCGCCGGGGCGGGCGTGGTGGCGCTGAGCCGGGCGGCGGCGCGGGACGCCCGGGAGCCGCGCGAGCCGGAGACCGGGGCGGGTCCGGCCGGGTCGCCGGCGCCGGGCGCCGCCGCTCAGCCGGCCTGACGGCCGTGGCCCGTCAGGTGGTCGGGCCGGGCGCGGAGGGCCGCCTGGTGGTGTCCCGCCGGGCGACGGCCTCCGCCACCTCGTCGAGGGCGGTACGCAGGGTGTCGCCGTAGGCGTCGGCCGGGAGGGCGGGGGCGTACGTCCGGGCCAGGTCGAGGTGCTCGGCGGCCGCGTCGAACGACCCGAGACGGCGGTAGTTGTCGGCCAGGTTGAGATGGAGGGACGGGTAGAACCCGGCGATGTGGAGGCCGGCGTGGTGCTCCTGGACGCGCTGCTCGGTCACGGCGTCGGCGGCGTCCAGGGCGCGTACGTCCCAGGCGAGGGCCTGAGCGGGATCGTCGTGGAGATCGGCCAGGTAGTGGGCAAGGGAACAGCGGTGCAGCGGGTCACCGGTGACGCCGGTCTCGGACCAGAGCTCCAGGAGCTGACGGCGGGCGGAACGGGTCTCGCCCGCTCTGCCCGCGACGACGGCTCGGCCTATGGCGTCCATGGTCGGGTCGGTACCGGCGGTGGCGGTGTCGGTTGTGGTCGAGGTCGTGGTCGCGCTCATGAGGTTCCTCTTCGTCGTTGTCGTGGGAGGTGGCGGCGTCGTCGTCAGACCGGATGGTCGAGGGCGACCGGCATGGCCAGGGTGGTGAGGTCGCCGCGGTCGGCGGAGCGGAGGGTGACGGGCTGGTCGCGGCCTCTCAGGTCGAGCATCACGTCGGGGCCGATCGCCGTGCTCAGGGCGGGGTAGAGCGTGGTCGTCGCGAACCGGATCTCCAGGGGCTCGCCCCGCACGATGGCGGCGACCGTGGTGCCCGGGTGCCGGGCGTCCGGGGGCCCGACGGTCACCGCGTGGCCGGAGACGCGCAGGGTGACGTGGTCGGCCGGGTGTTCCTCCAGGGCGCGCAGCAGCGGCTCCTTCGGGACCGTCGCGCGGGTGGTGACCTCGCCGAGCGAGGCGAGCAGTTGCCGGTGGTCGGGGAACCGCTCGGGCAGCGTCCGGCAGTGGCGGTCCTCCCGCCCGGGCAGGCGCAGCCAGATCCCGTGCGGCACCGCTTCGACGCGGACCAGCGGGGTGCGCCGGACCTCGGGGGCGGCGGCCCGCAGGTCGTCGCCGTCGACCGTGCCGCTCCAGCTCTGCTCCGCCGGGCGCGCGGGCGCCAGGGTCCGGGTGGAGAGCCGGTAGCGGTCGGTCGCCGTGAGGGCGAGCGCCTCGCCGCCCGCCTCGACGTGCAGGCCGCCGAGCACCGCCATGCCCGGCTCGTGCGCGGTCGCCGTCAGTACCTGCTCGACCGCGTCCGCCAGTACGGGGCCCTTCACCGTGGCGATCAGCAGGCCCGCCCGGTCGCCGCCGAGCGCGGACCTGACGGCCGCGGCCTTCTGCCGTGCCGTCGCCGCGTCCTCCTCGATCCTGGCGAGATGCGCGTCGAGCAGCCGTGCGGCCTCCTCGGGCCCGGCGTCGAGGACCGCCTCGACCCCGGCGAGCGGCATGGCGATCTCCCGGAGGCGGCGCAGGGCCCGCGCCCGCTCCACTTGGGCGGTGGCGTAGTAGCGGTAGCCGGTGACGGGGTCCACCTCGGCCGGGGGCAGCAGCCCGGAGTCGGCGTAGAACCGCAGGGCGCTGGAGGTCAGGCCGGTGCGGCGGGCGAAGGCCCCGATCGGCATCAGGTCGGATCTGGTCACGCCGCCATCATTGGGCTTCGACCAACGTGAAGGTCAACATCGACGCGGGGCGTCGGCAGCGCCGGGTGGGCCCCGCGCGGAGGTGCGGCACACGCCCCGAAAGCTCCGGGAACCGTGCGCCGGGGCCCCAACCCCGACCTCCCGGACACGTTTTGGGGGTCCGTCACCTTCTTCAATAAGATCCGCCGATGATCACAACAAGACGGGCAGCGGTTGTGGTGGCCGCGCTGCTGACGGTGGTGGCGGGGGCTCTCCCCGCCGCGTCGACAGCGGCCGCGGCCACCACCGCCGACGGGCCCAGCGCACGCCCCGTGCCCAAGGTCGAGCTGGTGCTCGACGTGAGCGGTTCCATGAAGACCCGCGACATCGACGGACAGTCCCGCATGTCGGCGGCGAAGCAGGCGTTCAACGACGTCATCGACGCGGTGCCCGAGGAGGTCGAGCTCGGCATCCGCACCCTGGGCGCGGACTACCCGGGTGAGGACAAGGCACGCGGCTGCAAGGACACCCGGCAGCTCTACCCGGTCGGGCCGATCGACCGTACCGAGGCCAAGACGGCGGTGGCGACGCTCAGCCCGACCGGCTGGACCCCGATAGGCCCGGCGCTGCTCGGCGCCGCCGACGACCTGGACGGCGACGAGGGCGGCAGCCGCCGCATCGTGCTGATCAGTGACGGGGAGGACACCTGCGGGCCCCTCGACCCGTGCGAGGTGGCGCGGGAGATCGCGGCCAAGGGCGTCGACCTGGTCATCGACACGCTCGGCCTGGTGCCCAACGCCAAGATCCGCCAGCAGCTCTCCTGCATCGCGGGAGCGACCGGCGGCACCTACACCGCCGTGCAGCACAAGGAGGACCTCTCCGACAAGGTGAAGCAGCTGGTGGACCGCGCGGCCGACCCGGTGGTCACGCCGGTGCCGGTCGAGGGCGCCGCGGCCTGCGCCGACGCGCCGAAGATCGAGCCGGGCCTGTACACCGACCGCCAGCCGCTCGGCACCCACCGCTGGTACCGGGTGGACGTGCTGCCCGGCCAGGAGCTGCGCGCCTCGGTGAGTGTGGCGGCCGACCGCCCGCTCGCCGACGACTACGGCGTGCTGCTGCGCGCGGTGACCGCGCACGGCCGCGAGCTGGTGCGCGGCTCGGAGGCGGGCAGCGGCCGGACCGACGTGATCTCGTCCGGTCTGCGCCACCCGGAGCGGGAGCGGGAGGACGCCGACACCGACAAGCCGGCCGCGACCCCGGTCTGCCTGGAGGTCAGCAACTCCTTCGCCCCGGCCTCCGCCAAGGCCGCCGACGCCTCGGCGCCGGGTATGCCGCTGGAGCTGACGGTCGACGTGGTCGACGGGCCGTCCGACGCCTCGGACACGGCCGCCTTCGGGCTGGGCCGTGGCTGGTGGCTGCTGGGCGTGCTGGTGCTCGCCGGTTTCCTCGGCGGCCTGATCTTCGGCTGGCTGTCGCGCTGGCGCTTCGCCGTCTGGAGGACCCACTGATGCGTACCGTTCTTCGCAGGTCCCGGTCCGTGCCGTCCCGGCGCCCGCGCGGGCGCGTCGCCGTGGGGGCCGCCCTCGCCGCGGCGGCGCTGTTCACGGCCGCGCCGCCGGCCCTCGCCGACACCTCGCCCTCGCCCTCCGTCTCGCAGGACGAGGAGGCCGAGGCCGGTCCGACCGAGGCGGGCACCGCGTTCCGCACGGCGGCGCGGCTCGCGCAGGGGCAGCGCGGCACCGCCTCCGCGTCGACCGGTGACTACCTCTACTGGGTCTTCCCGGCCGACACCGGGCAGCGCCCGACCGTGCGGGCGACCGTGTCGCTCCCCGCCGAACAGGCCCGGCAGTCCGCCTCCACCTGGCGGATCGACGTCTACGACGGGCTCCGCCGCCGCCAGCCGTGCACCTACGGCCTCCAGGAGCGGCGGGCCGCCGAGGACGCCGCCGAGGTGCGGCTGACCTGCACGCTCCGTACCGTGCGGGCCTACTCCGAGCCGTGGGCCAACGACCCGCTGCCCGGGGCGTACTACGTCCGGCTGACGGTCTCCCGGCTCGCCGCCGACGACCTGGGCCGGCCGTTCCAGGCCGAGGTGGCGGTCGACTCCCGGGAGACCGGCGGCTCCACGGCGGTCGGCGGGAGGCTCTCCGAGCCGCTGACGCCCGGCGTCTCGGCGGTCTCCGCCGAGGAGCAGGCCGAGGAGGAGACGTCCGAGGAGGACGGTGCCGAGCAGGCGCCGCGTCCGGCGGCGCTCGCCGAGCCCGAGGACGGCTGGTCCTCCGGCTGGTGGACCGACCGGTGGCTGTGGACGGCCGGGGGTGCCGTACTGGCCGCCCTGGCGGGCGTCTTCGGCTACACCCTGACCCGGGGCAACGGGCGTCCCGGCCGGGTGCCGCCCGGCGTCTGACGGGCCGGCGGCTCCGCGCGTCCCCGGCCGGGCGGCGCGCGGAGCCGCCCCCGGCGCACGGTGGTGAACTCCCCCGTCACCCCTGGCCAGTGCGTGCGGGGCGCTGTAGGTTGCCGAGCCGGCCATCCGTCAGGTACGGGCCCCGCGCTGGTGCGGCACGCGGCCGGGATGACGAACGGAGGCGTACCCGGTGCGGGAAGTGAGTGTGGAGCGCCTGGTCGCCCCGCCGGTCTCCGGCGGCCTGGCCGACTCGGTCTTCCACACCGCCGCGACGTACCCGACGCGCCCCCAGCTGGCCCTGGAACCCACGGATCCCGGCGGCCCCTGGCGCACCGTCACGGCGGCCCGGCTCCGCGACGAGGTACTGGCGCTGGCCCGGGGCCTGCTGGCAGAGGGGGTGCGGCCCGGCGACCGGGTGGTGCTGATGTCCCGTACCCGGCCCGAGTGGACGCTGCTGGCGTACGCCCTGTGGACGCTGGGCGCCGAGGTGGTGCCGGTCTACCCCACCTCCTCCATCGAGCAGGTCCGCTGGGTCCTCGCCGACGCGTCCGTCCGGGCGGCGGTGGTGGAGCACAGCGGGCAGGCGATGACGATCGCGGCGGCCTGCGCCGACCCCGGCGCCCTGCTCGGGCTCTGGCAGCTGGACCTGGACTGCACGGCGGAACTCGCCGAGCGCGGCGCCGAGGTGCCGGAGGACGAGGTGCTGCGGCTGCGGGCGGCGGTCCGGCCGGAGGCGACCGCCGTCATCTGTTACACCTCGGGCACCACCGGCGCCGCCAAGGGCTGCGTGATCAGCCACGCCAACCTGGCCGCCGAGTGCGACACCCTCATCGCGGGCTGGGGCCACCTGCTGGCCCCCCGCGGCGAACAGCCCTCGGTCCTCGCCTTCCTGCCGCTGGCCCACTGCTACGGCCTGATGGTGGTGGTCACCTGCGTACGCGGCGGCTATCTCCTCGCCCACCAGCCGGAGATGGCCCCGGCGGTGCTCCTCCCGGCCCTCGCCTCGTTCCGGCCCACCTTCCTCTTCGCCGTCCCCTACATCTTCGAGCGGATCTTCGACGAGGCGTGCCGGGAGGCCGAGGCCGCCGGGCACGGGGTGATCTTCGAGAAGGCACGGGCGGCCGCCGTGGCCCACGCCGAGGCCCGCGAGAAGCACACGGCGGGCACCGGACACGGCCCGGGACCGGTCACCAGGCTGCGGCACTCCGTCTACGAGCGGGCCGTCTACGCCAAGGTCCGGGCGGTCTTCGGCGGACGGGTCCGCTCGGCCGTCTCGGGCGGCTCGCCCCTCCGCCGCGAACTGGGGCTCTTCTTCCAGGGCGCGGGGGTGACCGTCTACGACGGCTACGGGCTGACCGAGACCACGGCGGCGGTGACCGCCCAGCCCCCGGGCCGGGTCCGCTTCGGCACCGTGGGGCGCCCGCTGCCGGGCTCGACCGTCCGGATCGCCGGCGACGGCGAGGTGTGGGTACGCGGGGACACGGTCTTCCGGGGCTACCTGCACGACCCGCCGGGGCTCGCCGACGGCTGGCTGGCCACCGGGGACACCGGCCGCTTCGACCCGGACGGCTACCTGGTGATCACCGGCCGCAAGAAGGACATCATCATCACCAGCGGCGGCAAGAGCGTCTCCCCACAACTGCTGGAGGAGCAGTTGCGCCGCCATCCGCTGATCGCCCAGTGCCTGGTGGTCGGCGACAACCGGCCCTACGTGGCGGCCCTGCTCACCGTCGACCAGGAGGCCCTGGCCCACTGGCAGCGCCTGCGCGGGGCGTCCGGCCGGGCCGCCTCGGCCCCGGCGGACGACACGGAGCTGCGGGCCCAGCTCCAGCGGGCGGTCAACCAGGCCAACACCCTGGTCTCACGCGCCGAGTCGATCCGGGCCTTCGAGATCCTGCCGGTCGACTTCACCCGCCAGGAGGGCCTGATGACCCCCTCGTTCAAACTCCGCCGCAGCGCCGTCACGGACACCTACGCGGAGGTCATCGAGGCCCTGTACGCCCGCTGAACGGCCGTGCGGGCCGGGTCGCGAGAACCCCGCGCGAAGAATTGCCCGCCCCCGGCCGGCATGACTCCCCCCGCCCCGGGCACACGCCCCTCAGACCGACCTGACGGCCCTTCCCCCTGGCCTGGCAGGTTGCCTCGGCCCCACCGGACTTTCCCCCCTTCGTCCGGTGGGGCCGCCCCCTTTTCCCGTTGCCTCCCGCCCTCGCGCACCGGACCATGCCCCCATGCGTATCCGAGCCGTGCACCAGGCCGAACTGACGGCCCTCCAGGACATCGAGCGGGCCGCCGGAGTCTGGTTCCGGGAGATCGGCATGGCCGAGATCGCGGAGGACGAGCCGCCGCCGGTGGCGGAGCTGGCGCGGTACGCGCGGTCGGGGCTCGCCTGGGTGGCGGCCGACGGGGAGGACCGGCCCGTGGCGTACCTGGTCGCGGAGCGGGTCGACGGCAACCTTCACGTCGAGCAGGTGACGGTGCGTCCGGAGAGTGCGCGCCGGGGTGTCGGGCGGGCCCTGCTGGATCACGCGGCCGAGCGAGGGGGCCGCGGCGCTGACGCTCACCACCTTCACCGAGGTGCCGTGGAACGCGCCGTACTACGTGCGGTGCGGCTTCCGCCCGCTGGCGGAGCGTGAGCTGACGCCGGGGCTGCGGGAGATCCGGCGGGCCGAGGCGGCGCACGGACTGGACCGGTGGCCGCGCTGCTGCATGCGCCGGGAGGTGTGAGCGCGGGCGCCGAGGAGGGCGCGGGGCGCGAAAGGGCGGGGACGGGGAAGCGTGCATTCCCCGTCCCCGCCCTTTCGCGCCCTGTGGGCAATTCCCGCCCCTACCCCTCCGCTCTCTTTTCTCAGTGCGCAAGAATTCGCCGGGCGAAGGCAATCAGTCCGCTTCCGCTCCTTCTTCTCCTCGCGGCGGACGCTATTCCTCCACATGTTGGAAACATGGCCTTCCCAAAGCCGTCCGCACACGAATCCGCCGCACCCCGGAGCGGGTTCTCCTGCGGTGAATCTGCACAGCCGTGCCGCAGCTCCGTCACCGCCACCCATACCTTCACCGGGCGTGAACGGCCGAGGTCGACGGCGTGCACCAGGGCTTCACAGCGAGGGGCGCGGTGTACACGCGAGCGTGACCCCACCTGGTACGGCGGCGGGACGGTGTGAAGGTGGTGCCGTTCTCCTGTGCCCGATTCCGCACACGGTGGTGAGGAGAACGGCACCGCCGGCCGAATTCCGCTCTGACCGATTGGCCGCCCCGCGCACCGTCGTGCTTTGATCCATCGCACTGCGGCACCGCCCCCGGATCTGAAGGTTCACGCCTTTCGCCCGGGGGCCGCCAGAAGATTTTCCCCTTCTTCTGCACGAGTGCGTCGCGGTGACTATTTCCGTCAGTGATGCGAAGGGAACTCCCCCCATGAGCTACACCCCCCAGGTCGAGACCGCCGAGATCGCCGACAGCGAGCTGGACAACATCTCCGGCGGCCTCGTGAACGGCCTCGTCGGCTCGGTCACCTCCAGCCTCGACTCGGTCGCCCCGGTCTCCGACACCCTCGGCACCGTCACCGGCGTCGTGGAGCAGACCACCGGTCTGAACACCGCCCCGGTCACCGGCCTCGTCGCCGGTCTCTGAGACCCCACGCGTCGCCTGACGACGCGTGCGGCCCGCTGAGGCGGACCGCTCGGCCGGTGCCCCGGACCCGCTCGGGTTCCGGGGCACCGGCCGCCTCCTTTGTCCTCCCCGGACGCCCGCGCGGCGTCCCCCCGCACCACGGCGACACCCGGCCGCACGGCCGAGAGGCCGGTGCCCGGCAGTCCAGGAAGTCTTCCGTGCGCTTTCGCCAACAGGCCCTGACCAAGCTCCAGTCGCCCGAACAGCTGGACCTGCCGGTGCGGTTCGCCCGCCCGCAGGGACTCCTGGTCCTCGCCGTCACCCTCGTCGTGATGGCCGCCGGCGGCGTGTGGGCCGTCACCGGCTCGGTCGCCACCACCCTCACCGCGCCCGGCGTCCTCACCCACGCCCAGGGCAGCTACGTCGTCCAGTCCACCGTCTCCGGACAGGTCACCGCCGTCCGCACCGCCGAGGGCCGCCGCGTCGCCCGCGGCACCCCGCTGCTGACCGTCCGCACGGCGCGGGGCGACGTGACCATCCGCGCGCTGGCCGCCGGGCGGGTCACCGCGCTGGCCGCCGCCACCGGCGCCGTCGTCACCACCGGCTCCGACCTGGCCGCCGTCGAGCGCCAGGAGAACCCGGACGACCCCCTCCTCGCGGTGCTCTACGCCCCCGCCGACAGCGGCGCCTCCCTCCGGCCCGGTGCCGAGGTCGACCTCACCGTGCAGTCGGTGCCCGCCCAGAGCTACGGCGTGCTGCGCGGCACCGTGAAGTCGGTCGGCCGCACCGCCCGGACCCGGCAGCAGATCTCCGCCGACCTCGGCTCCACCCAGCTCGGCGAGGAGTTCTCCCGGAACGGGCCGCCGATCGCCGTCGAGGTCCGGCTGCACCCCACGAAGAGCACCCGCAGCGGCTACACCTGGTCGACCTCCGACGGCCCGCCGCAGCCGCTCACCACCCTCACCCTCGTCGACGGCGCCGTCCACCTGGACGAACAGCGCCCGGCCGATTGGCTCCTCCCGTGACCGCACCCGCCGACGCCCCCGCCGCCGGGACCGGCTCCACCGCCCCGCCCACCCCGGGCGGCCGCCGGGGCCGCCGCGCCGCCCCCTCCTCCGGCCGCCGCCGCGCCGCGCCCCCGCGCCGTACGCCCCGGCGGCGGCCCGTCCGCACCCCCACCGTCCTGCAGATGGAGGCGGTGGAGTGCGGCGCCGCCTGTCTCGCCATGGTCCTCGCCCACCACGGGCGGCACGTCCCGCTGGAGGAGCTGCGAATCGCCTGCGGCGTCTCCCGCGACGGCTCACGCGCCAGCAACGTCCTGAAGGCGGCCCGCAGTTACGGCCTGACCGCCAGGGGCATGCAGATGGAACCGGCCGCCCTGCGCGAGGTGCGGGCCCCCGCCGTGCTGTTCTGGGAGTTCAACCACTACGTCGTCCACGAGGGTTTCCTGCGGCGTCCCGGGCGGCGCGGCGCGGTCCGCCTCAACGACCCCGACAAGGGGCGCCGGGTGGTGAGCGCCGAGGAGTTCGACGCCTCGTTCACCGGCGTCGCCCTGGTCCTGGAGCCGGGCCCCTCGTTCCGCAAGGGCGGCCGCAAGCCCGGGCTGCTCGGCGCGCTGCCGGCCCGGCTGCGCGGCACCGGCGCCACCCTGCTGACCGCGCTCCTGGCCAGCCTGCTGCTGGTCGTGGTGGGCGCGGCGCTGCCCGCGCTGAGCCGGACGTACATCGACCTGTTCCTGATCGGGGAGCGGACCTCGGTGCTCGGGCCGCTCTTCGCGGCGATGGGCGCGCTGGTGGCGCTGACCGCCTCGCTGACCGCCCTCCAGCAGGCCAATCTGCTGCGCGGGCGGATCATCTCCTCGACGCTGAGCAGCGCCCGGTTCCTGCGCCATCTGCTGCGGCTGCCGGTGACCTTCTTCGCCCAGCGCTCCCCCGCCGACCTGGTGCAGCGGCTCCAGTCGAACGACACGGTGGCCGAGACCCTCGCCCGCGACCTGGCGGCCGCCGCCGTCGACGGGGTGGTGGTGGTGCTGTACGCGCTGCTGCTGTGGACGTACGACCCGCAACTGACCGTGGTCGGGGTGGGGATCGCGCTGCTCAACATCGTGGCGATGCGGGTGGTGATCCACCTGCGGGCCACCCGGACGCAGAAGCTGCGGGCCGACAACGCGCGGCTCACCACCACCGCGTACACCGGGCTCCAGCTCATCGAGACGATGAAGGCGACCGGCGGCGAGGACGGGTTCTTCCGCAGGTGGGCGGGGCAGCACGCGACGACGCTGGAGGAGCAGCAGCGGCTCGGGGTGCCGACGGCGGTGCTGTCGGTGGTGGCCCCGGCGCTCGCCACCTTCAACAGCGCGCTGATCCTGTGGATCGGCGGGCTGCGGGCGGTAGAGGGGCATCTGTCGGTCGGGCTGCTGGTGGCGTTCCAGGCGCTGATGGTGCGGTTCACCGCGCCGCTGACCCGGCTCAACGGCGTCGCGGGCCGCATCCAGGACTTCGCGGCCGACGTGACCCGGCTGCGGGACGTCGAGGCGTTCCCGGCGGACGGGCTGTACCGGCGGGAGGGGGCCGGCGGCGGCGAGGCGGACACCCGGCGGCTGGCGGGCCGGGTGGAGCTGGAAGGGCTGACCTTCGGTTACAGCCCGCTGGACGCGCCGCTGCTGACGGAGTTCTCGCTGACGGTCGGGCCGGGGCGGCAGGTGGCGCTGGTCGGCGGGTCGGGCAGCGGCAAGTCGACGGTCTCCCGGCTGCTCGCGGGCCTGTACCAGCCGTGGGAGGGCACCATCCGCATCGACGGGCAGCCGCTCACCGAGATCCCGCGCTCCGCGCTGGCCGCCTCGGTCTCCTTCGTCGACCAGGACGTCTTCCTCTTCGAGGGCACGGTGCGGGAGAACGTCACGCTCTGGGACCCCTCGCTGCCCGACGAGGCGGTCCGTACCGCGCTGCGCGACGCCGGGCTGGAGGAGGTGATCGCCCGCCGCCCCGACGGCATCCACGCCCGGGTCGAGCAGGACGGGCGGAACTTCTCCGGCGGCCAGCGGCAGCGGCTGGAGATCGCCCGGGCCCTGGTGCGCCGCCCCAGCGTGCTGGTGCTGGACGAGGTGACCAGCGCGCTGGACGCGGAGACCGAGCAGCGGGTGATGGCGGCGCTCAGGCGGCGCGGCTGCGCCTGCGTGATCATCGCGCACCGCCTCTCCACCGTGCGCGACAGCGACGAGATCGTGGTGCTGGACGGCGGCCGGGTCGTGGAACGCGGGCGCCACGCCGCACTGGTCGCCCGGGGCGGCGCGTACGCGGCCCTGGTCGAGGAGAAGTGAGATGACGGGCACCCAGCAGGCTTCCCACCCCACCCCGGCCGCCGACCCCGTGACGGCGGCGCTCGGCGGACTCGGCGCACCGGTGGAGGGCGCCGAAGGGTCGGCCCTGCCGCTCGGCGGCCCCTCGGCGCTGTGGCTGGTCACCGAGGGGAGCCTCGACCTCTTCGCGGTGGCGGCCGCCGAGGACGGCCACTGGCACTACCTCGGCCGCCTGGAGGCCGGCACGCTCCTGCTCGGCGCCGTCGAGGGCCCCCGCCACACCCTGGTGGGCCGCCTCTCCTCCCGCTGCGCCGTACGCCGCCTGCCGCTGCGCGAGCTGTACGCGCCGCAGGGGGCCGAGGGGTACGAGGGGTACCCCGGGTACGAGCCGGTCGCCGGGCCGCTGGAGCACGCGGTGGGGCTCGGCCTCGGCCGGGGGCTCGCCGTGCTGTTCGCGGCACCGCAGGCGGACGGGCCCGCGGCGGGGTCCGGGCCCGCCGACGAGGACGTGCTGTGGGTGGACGTCCCGCCGGGCAGTGTCCGGCTGGGGGCCGAGTTCGCCGCCGAGGCCGCGGCCGACCTGCTGGTCGACGGGGCGCTGTGGCAGTCCCTGGTGGACCAGCAGTACCGCCTGCTGACCGCCGTCGACGGCTGGGTGGAGCGGCTGGAGCGGGCCCACGAGGACCGGGCGGCGGCCGGTATCCGCGCCGGTGAGGCGGTACGGGAGCGGGCCGACCAGGCGCTGCTCGACTCGATCGGCCGCCGCGACCGCTCCCCGAGGGCGCGCGGCGAGGCGGGCGACGACGCGGTGTACGCGGTCTTCCGCCAGGTGGCGCGGGCGAGCGGCATCGCGCTGCCGGAGGCGGCGGCGCGTTCGGTCGCGGGCGGCGGGCGGCTCGACCCGGTGGAGCGGATGGCCGCCGCCGCCCGGCTGCGGACCCGCCCGGTCCGGCTGGCCGGCGAGTGGTGGCGCACCGACGCCGGGCCGCTCGTGGGGCGGCGCGCCAGGTCCGGCGCGCCGGTGGCCCTGCTCTGGCGGCGCGGCCGGTACGAGGCGCTCAACCCGGCGACCGGCGCCCGGATCCGGGTCGGCGCCAAGGAGGCGGCCGAGTTCGAGGAACGCGCCACCATGCTCTACCGGCCGCTCCCCGAGGGCCCGCTGACGCTGCGCCGGCTGATGTTCTTCAGCCTGCGCGGCTCCCGGGGCGACCTGCGCAACCTCGTCCTGAGCGGCCTGGTCACCGTGGCGCTGGGCGCGCTGGTGCCGGTGGCGACCGGGCAGGTGCTCGGCGCGTACGTGCCCAGTGCGCAGACCGGGCTGATCGCGCAGATGTGTGTGGCGGTGATGGTGGCCGGGGTGGTCTCGGCGGCGTTCATGCTGCTCCAGTCGTTGACGCTGCTGCGTCTGGAGGGGCGGATCGAGGCGGCGTTGCAGCCGGCCGTCTGGGACCGGCTGCTGCGGCTGCCGACGGCCTTCTTCGCGGACCGCTCCACCGGTGAGCTGGCCAGTGCCGCGATGGGCATCAGCGCGATCCGCCGGGTGCTGTCGGGGATCGGGCCGACGGCCGTGCAGTCGGTGACGGTGGCCGGGGTCAACCTGGTGCTGCTGCTGGTGCACAGCGTGCCGATGGCGCTGGCGGCGATCGGCGTGCTGCTGGTGGTCTCGGTGGTCTTCCTGCTGCTGGGGCTCTGGCAGGTGAAGTGGCAGCGCAAGCTGGTGGAGCTGGGCAACCGGCTCAACAACCAGGCGTTCCAGACCCTGCGCGGCCTGCCCAAGCTGCGGGTGGCGGCGGCGGAGAGCTTCGCGTACGCCGCGTGGGCGCGCGGCTTCGCGCGCAGCCGCCGGATGCAGCAGAAGGCCGGGCGGATCAGGAACCTCTCCACCGTGCTGAGCGCGGTCTACCTGCCGCTCTGCTCGCTGCTGATGTTCATGCTGCTGGCCGGCCCCGCGCGGGGCACCCTGTCGGCGGCCGAGTTCCTCACCTTCAACACGGCCGTCACCATGATGCTGACCTCGGTGACGCAGCTGACCGGCGCCCTGGTCTCGGCCGTCGCGGTGCTCCCGCTGTACGAGCAGGTGCGCCCGGTGCTGGACGCGGAGCCGGAGGTCCGCGCCTCGGCGAGCGCCCCCGGGGAGCTGACCGGCGAACTGGCGGCCCGCGGGCTCTCCTTCCGGTACGCCGAGGACGGGCCGCTGGTGCTGGACGACGTGTCGCTGGCGGTGCGGCCCGGGGAGTTCGTGGCGGTGGTCGGCCCCAGCGGCAGCGGCAAGTCGACGCTGCTGCGCCTGCTCATCGGCTTCGACCGGCCGCAGGCGGGCACGGTCCTCTACGACGGCCAGGACCTGGCCGCCCTCGACCAGGCGGCGGTGCGGCGGCAGTTGGGCGTCGTCCTCCAGAACGCCCAGCCGCTCACCGGCACCGTGCTGGACTGCATCTGCGGTGCGGAGGTGTTCACCCAGGAGGAGGCGTGGGCGGCGGCCGAGGCGGCGGGGCTCGCCGAGGACATCCGGCGGATGCCGATGGGGCTGCACACGATGATCGCGCAGGGCGGGGCGGTCTCCGGCGGCCAGCGCCAGCGGCTGATGATCGCCCAGGCGCTGATCCGCAGGCCCCGCCTCCTCTTCCTCGACGAGGCGACCAGCGCCCTCGACAACGGCACCCAGCGCACCGTGATGGAGTCGACGCGGGCTCTTGAGGCGACCCGGATCGTGGTGGCGCACCGCCTGTCGACGGTGATGGACGCCGACCGGGTGCTGGTGATGGAGGGCGGCCGGATCGTGGAGGAGGGCTCCCCCGCCGCGCTGCTGGCGCTGCCGGACGGGCGGCTGCGGGCGCTGGTGCGCCGGCAGCTCGCCTGAGGGTCCTGGCCGCTCTCCTCCCGCCGCCCGGCGGGTAGGCTTCCCTCACCCCGGAGTACGAGTCGAGGGAGACGCGAGTTGCCCGGCAAGGACAAGGCGGCGGCCACCGCCCCCCGGCAGGAGACCGACGACGCGGTGGCGCGCATCATCGCCGACTGGCGGCGCGAGCGCCCCGGGCTCGACACGGCGCCCCTGCACGTCCTCGCGCGGCTGCACCGGACCTTCCTGCTGTACCAGACGCGGACCAGCCGCCCGCTGGCCGAGCGGGGCCTGTCGATGGCCGGCTTCGACGTGCTGACGGCGCTGCGCCGGGCGGGCGCGCCGTACCAGCTGACCGCGGGTGAGCTGGCGGCGAGCGGGCTGATCAGCTCGGCCGGGGTGACGCTCCGGCTGGACCGGCTGGAGAAGGACGGGCTGATCGTCCGGGAGCGGGACGGGCAGGACCGGCGGGTGGTGCACTGCCGGCTGACCCCGGCCGGGCTGGCGCTGATCGACGAGCTGTTCACCGTCCACCTGGACAACGAGCGGCGGATGCTGGCCGGGCTGAGCGGCGAGGAGTCGGCGCAGCTGGGCGCCTTGCTGGCCAAGCTGGAACGCTCGCTGGAGGAGCTGGCGGAGACGGACTGACGCCGGACGCAACAGGAAGAGGGGGTGCCCGTCGACGGGCACCCCCTCTTCCTGTTCCTCCTGCCCGCGCCGGTCAGGTGCGCGGGGCGGAGCCGATCACGCCCTCGGCCTCGATCTCGACGGTGAGCCCCGGCTCGACGAGCGCGGAGACCTCGACCAGGGTGGAGCAGGGGAAGTCACCGGTGAAGAACTCGGTGCGGGCGCGGCCTACTTCGCCCTTGTCCTGGATGTCCGTGAGGTAGACGCGCAGGTTCTGGACGTCGTCCATGACGCCCCCGGCCGCCTCGACCAGCGCCTTGACCTTGATGAGGGCGCGCCGGGCCTGGTCGTAGGCGGAGCCGTCGCCGAGCACGCCGCCGCGCCCGTCGCCCGCGTGCATCCCGGAGAGGGAGAAGCGGTCGCCGACCACCTTGGCATGGGAGAACATGCCGGGGCGCGGCGGCCCGGCCACCTCCTCACTGTCGACGGCCCGAGCCGTGCCGTCGCGCCCCGGCTCCGGCTCCCCTCCCCCGGCCCGGCTCTCGCCCCACTCGCGGGCGAGCCGCTCGCGGACCGGCACGAAGTCGTACGTCGGGTAGAACTCGGTGCGGAAGACGCCCCAGGCGCTGCGCTCCAGCTCGACGTTGACCAGGTTGATCTGGTCGGCGGGCAGGCGCAGGGTGACGATCTGGCCGATGCCCATCGCCACCACCCAGGAGACGATCTCGGCGTCGCCGGGCGGGAACCTCTCCCACCAGGCGCGTTCGCCCAGGGTGGACTGGATCTGGTCGAGGTTCTGCGACTGGTCGTGCTTGAGGAGGACCGTGAGCAGCACGGTGCCGTCGCTGCTCATCCGGCTTCGCCCCGGTGCGCGGCGAGTTCGGCGGCCTGGCGGGCGGCGTCGGCGCGGTACATGCGGCGGATGCGGACCACGCCCAGGTCGTGCTGGTAGAGGTTCTCGCCGGTGTCGGCGTCCTCGGGCATCTCCTCCAGCATGGTGCGGTCCTGCTCCAGCACCTCGTGGTGGCGGGCCTCCAGCGTCATCCGGTACAGGAAGCGCCAGGAGTCGCGCTCCCAGCCCTGGACGGCCCGGGTGCGCCAGTGGAAGATCGCCGACTCGGTGGCGGTGATCGGGGTGACCATGCCGACGATGCCGAAGGCTCCGCCGGGGCCCGCGTACGGCTGGTAGGGGATCTCCAGGTCGACCCAGTCGACGCCGGTCCGGCCGAACTCGACCCAGTCGAAGTTGACGCCGACCTGGTCGGTCTTCTCGAAGAAGAAGCCGTGGCCGGTCTCGCGGATGCGGAACCGGGCGGACTTGGCGCCGCCGGCCATCGAGTGCGAGGTGCCGTGCAGGAAGGCGCCGTGCATCGGGTCGAGGACGTTGTCGATGTAGAAGCGCCAGGGGGCGCCCCACTCGGCGTAGTTGAGGAAGCCCGCGGTGTCCGGGTCGGTCAGCCGTTCGGGCAGGACCAGCGGCGCGGGCTCGGGGTGGGCCTCGTCGCCGAACCAGGCGAAGACGGCGCCGTGTTCCTCGCGGACCGGGAGGCTGGTGACCAGGCGCTTGCCCTCCAGGTTGCAGCCGGGCAGGCCGGGGACCTTGACGACGGTGCCCTCCCCGTCGACCTGCACGCCGTGGTAGAGGCAGGCGACGCGGTCGCCGAGGTGCTGGCCGAGGGAGAGCGGGGCACTGCGGTGCGGGCAGCGGTCGGCGATCATGTGGAGTTCGCCGGTGGGGCGGCGGAAGAGCAGCCAGGGTTCGCCGAGGCGCACGACGCGTTTCATCTCGCCGTTCGCCACGAAGTGCGAGGGCAGGACGGGGTACCACTGGTTGCGCAGGCCGGTGGCGTGGAGGTGGTCGGCGGCCTCGGCGACCGGGTCGGTGGTGGCGGTGGTGGTGGTCATCTCACGCTCCCAGGCGGGCGATCTCGGCGGTGAAGTTCTCCTCGGTCCACGCACCGCCGTCGGGCGGGTAGACGGTGCGCTCGTTGAGCCCCCGGACCAGTTCGGGAAGGGTGTGGGCGCCGGTGGCGTACACCTCCTCCAGGACGGCGGCGAGCTTGTGCTCGTAGGGGGTGGGCTCGTGGGTGCGGGTCTGGTGCACCTCGACGTAGAGGGTCATGGGGTTCCTTCGCGGAGGGCCGGGACGGGTCAGAGGTCCAGGACGAGGCGGTTCGAGGCGCAGCGCGAGACGCAGACCATCATGGTGCGTCCGGCGGCCTGTTCCTCGGTGGACAGGAGCATGTCGCGGTGGTCGGGGACGCCGCCCAGGACGCGGGTCTCGCAGGTGCCGCAGATGCCGTCGCGGCAGGAGGTCTCGACCTGGACGCCGGAGCGTTCCAGCGCGTCGACGACGGCCTCGTCGGGGCCGACGGTGACGGTGACGCCGGAGCGGGCGCACTCCACCTCGAAGCCGCTCTCCCCGCCGGGCGGCGCGGCGACGGGCACGGCGGCGAACCGTTCGAGGCGCAGCTGCCCGCCGAGCCCGCGCGTGGCGCACGCCTCCTCGACGGCGGCGAGCAGCGGTTCGGGCCCGCAGCAGTAGACGAGGGTGCCGTCGCCCGGGACGACCCCGTCGAGGGCGGCCGGGATGTCGAGGTGGCCGTCGCGGTCCTGGGGGCGGAAGTGGACGGTGCCGGTGGGGCAGGCGTCGGCGAGGCGGGTCAGTTCGGCGCCGAAGGCCATGGAGCGGGCGGTGCGTCCGCCGTGCCACAGGGTCCAGGCGGTGCCCCGCGCGGCGGCCTCGCGGACCTGGGCGAGGACCGGGGTGATGCCGATGCCGCCGGCGAGGAAGACGTAGCGGGGGGCCTCGGCGAGTGCGAAGTGGTTGCGCGGGCCCTTGACGGTGACGGTGGCGCCGGGGCGCAGCACGGTGTGGACGTGACGGGAACCGCCGCGCGAGGAGGGTTCGTTGAGGACCGCGATCCGGTAGCGGCCGGTGTCGGCGGGGTCGCCGCAGAGGCTGTACTGGCGGATCTGGCCGCCGGCGTGCAGGTCGAGGTGGGCGCCGGGTTCCCAGGCGGGCAGCGGCTTGCCCTCGGGGTGGGTCAGCTCGACGGAGAGGACCTCCTCGGCCTCCCAGGTCATCCGGTGCACCAGCAGGTCGAGCGGGGGCTCCTGGGGCAGCGTCATGGTCTCCTCCTTCGTACGGCGGGGGCGGCGGGCAGGGTCACGGGGGCCTGCCTCAGGTGCCGGGCAGGGATACCGGCGGGGTGAACGGGGACTTCATCGGGCCGAGCGCCGCGAGGTCGACCTCGACGAGGACCGGCCCGTCGGCGGCGACGGCCTCGGCGAGGACCTGGTGGGCCTCGTCGGCGGCGCCGATCCGGGCGTAGGGCAGGTGGACGGCGGCGGCGAGGGCGGCGAAGTCGGGGGTGGTGAGGTCGACGCCGGAGCGGCGGCCGAAGTGGGCGTCCTGCATGTTGCGGAGCACGCCGTAGCCGCCGTCGTTGAAGACGACGAGGGTGAGGCGGGGGCGTTCCTGGGCGACGGTGAGGAGTTCGCCGAGGTGGACGGCGAGGCCGCCGTCGCCGGCCATGACGAGGGTGGGCCGGGACGGGTCGGCGAGGGCGGCGCCGATGCCCATGCCGAGGCCCTGGCCGATGCCGCCGCCCCGGGGGAAGAGGTTGTCGCGCGGATCGTACAGCTCCAGGAGGCGGTTGCCCCAGCTGGAGGAGGCGATGGTGACGTCCCGGGCGACGACGGCGCGGCGCGGCAGGGCGGCGCGGATGGCGTCGCAGACGGCGGCGTGCGGCCCGATCGACTCGCGCAGGGCGGCGCGGGCCCCGTCCCGGACGGCGGTGAGCCGGGCGGCCCAGCCCTCCTCGGCGCCCGCCCCGTCGAGCCGGGCGGTGAGGGCCGCGAGGGTGGCGGCGGCCTCGCCGTGCAGGGCGGCGGTGGCGGGGTGGACACGGCCGAGGGCGGCGGCGTCCAGGTCGATCTGTACGTGGGTGGCGGGCAGCGGCAGGGTGTAGTCGCCGGTCTCGTTGGAGCGGAAGTGGGTGCCGACGCTGATCAGCAGGTCGGCCTCGGCGAGCAGGGCCCGGCCGGTGGGGCCGTTCGCGAAGTTGCCGAGGACGCGCGGGTCGTCCTCGGGGAGGGTGCCGCGCCCGGAGTTGGAGGTGAGCACTCCGGCGCCGGTGGCGTCGAGGAGGGCGCCCAGTTCGGCGCCGGCGAGGCGGGCGCCGCCGCCGGCCCAGACGAGGGGGCGCCGGGCGCGGGAGATCAGCGCGGCGGCCCGGTCCAGGGCGTCGGCGTCGGCCTGCGGGACGGGGGCGGGCTCCGGGCGGGCCGGTGCGGCGGCCAGGTCCTGCGGCGCGTACTGGAGGTCGATGGGCCACTCGACGCTGGCGGGGCCGCCCGGGGCGGTGAGGGCGGCCGCGGCGGCGGTGCGCAGGACGCGGCCGGCGTCGGCGGCTTCGGTGACGGTGGCGGCGTGGTGGGAGACGGCGGCCAGCATGCCGGGCTGGTCCTTGGTCTCGTGGATGAAGCCGCGGCCCTGGCCGAGGTAGGGGCTGTCGATCTGGCCGGTGACGTGCAGGACGGCGGTCTGGGCGGAGAGTGCCTCGATGAGGGAGCCGGCGGCGTTGCCGGCGCCGGTACCGGTGGAGGTCAGGGCGCAGCCGAGGGTGCCCCGGGCCCGGCCGTAGGCGTCGGCGGCGCTGACGGCGGTGGCCTCGTGGCGGACGGGGACGAAGCGCAGGTCGCGGGCGACGGCTTCGACGAGGGGCAGGTTGTGGACGGAGACGATGCCGAAGACGGTGTCGACGCCGAGTTCCCGCAGTACGCGGACAAGGAGGTCGCCGCCGTTGGGGGTGGACATGGTGGGGCTCCTTCAGATCCCGCGGCCGATGCCGCCGCAGACGTCGATGCTGGTTCCGGTGATGTAGGAGGCCCGTGGGGAGAGCAGCCCGGTGACGGCGTAGGCGACCTCCTCGGGGCGGCCGAGCCGGCCCAGGGCGATGCCCCGGTCGGCGGCGAGGGCCGCCTGCCACCGGTCGTAGTCGAGGGGGCCGCCCTCGGCTCGGTGGCGGCGCTCCCACTGGCCGGTGTCGACGAGGCCGAGGCAGACGGAGTTGACGCGGATGCCGTCGGGGGCCAGTTCCCGGGAGAGGGACTTGGAGAGGTTGAGCAGTCCGGCGCGGGCGGCGCTGGTGGTGATCAGGCGCGGGGAGGGTTCGCGGGCGAGGACGGCGTTGACGTTGACGACGGCGGCGGCGTCGGAGGCGCGCAGCAGCGGCAGGGCGGCGTGCAGCGGGTTGAGGACGCCGTCGAACTTCAGCTCCAGCTCGTCGCGCCAGTCGGTGGTGGTGCACTCGGCGAAGGGCCTCATGCGGGACTGGCCGGCGTTGTTGACGAGGCCGTCGAGCCCGCCGAAGCGGTCCTGTACGCCGTCGACCAGGCGGCGTACCGCCTCGGGGTCGCGGATGTCGCAGACGGCGGTGTGCAGCCGGTCGTGGTCGCCGAGGGCGGCCAGCGGTTCCGGGCGGCGGCCGCAGGTGGCGACCTGCGCGCCCTCGTCGAGGAGCATGCGGACGGTGGCGCGTCCGACGCCCGAGCTGCCGCCCGTGACGAGGACCGTGCGGCCGGTGAAGCCTAGGTCCATGGTGGGTTCTCCTGGTTCAGTGCATGGTGAAGCCGCCGTTGACGGCGAAGGTCTGGCCGGTGATGTAGCGGGACTCCTCGCCGATCAGGAAGGCGATGAGGCCGGTGAGGTCGTCGGGCCGCTGGGGGCGCGGGATGGCGCGGTTGAGCCGGTACAGCTCGTGGCGTTCGGCGGGGATGCGCTCGGCCGACTCGCTCTCGGTGAGGCCGGGGGCGACGGCGTTGACGGTGACGCCCTGCTCCCCGGTCTCGCGGGCCATGGCGCGGGTCAGGGCGATGAGGGCGCCCTTGGAGGCGATGTAGTGGGCAAGCCGTGGTGAGCCGTAGAGGGCGGCGTCGGAGGCGACGTTGACGATGCGTCCGCCGCCGCCGGCGAGCAGGTGGGGCAGGAGGGCGCGGGCGACGAGCCAGGGGCCGCGGGCGTTGACCGTCATGATGCGGTCCCAGGTGGCGACGTCGATCTCGTGGAAGTACTTGCCGCCGACCGCGTCGGCGAGCCCGGCGTTGTTGACGAGGCCGTGGACGGGGCCGAGGGCGGCGGTGGCCTCCGCCATGGCGGCGACGGAGCCGGGGTCGGCCACGTCGCAGGGAACGAAGTGGGCGTCGAGGCCGTCGCGGCGCAGGCTGTCGGCGGCCTCCTCGCCCCGGGCGGGGTCGAGTTCGGCGAGGACGACGCGGTGGCCGTCGGCGCCGACCCGGCGGGCCGTGGCCAGTCCCAGGCCACGGCCGGCGCCGGTGACGACGACCACCGGTGCGGTGGCGGCCATCAGTCGCGGGTCACGCCGTGCATCGGCGAGTGCTCGGGGTAGGTCGGGATCTGCGGCTTCCGCGTGCCGATGATGACGCAGAACAGGGCGTCGGTGTCGCCCTCGTTCTTCAGCGAGCGGGCGACCCCGGCGGGCACCACGATCATGTCGCGGTAGCCGAGGGTGCGGTACTCGGCCTCGCCGTCGCCCCGGTGGATGCCGACGCGGACCTGGCCCTCCAGGACGAAGAAGGCTTCCTCCACGTCGTGGTGGGTGTGCTCGGGGCCTTCGGCGCCGGGCGGCAGCAGCATGTTGGAGAAGGTGAAGCCGCCGGAGGGCAGGATGCGGCTGTCCCCCTCGTGGTTGCCGGTGGCGCCGGAGCCGACGTAGCGGATCTGGGCGCGGCGGTACTGCGGCCCCGCCTTGGTCTGGAAGGAGAGGGTGTCGAAGTCGGCGTCGCGGGAGTCCTTGGTGGCGATGAGGGAGTCGGTGTAGGCGGCGAGGTCGTCGCCCTGGACGTAGGGGTCGGTGCTGATGGGCACGGGGTGCTCCTTGCGTAAGGGGATGGGGGTGGAAGCCGTCCGCGCACGGCCCGTCGGGGCGTCGGCGGTACGGGGGTCTGGGGGCCGGGGTCTCAGGCGGACTCGGGGACGCGGGCGGCGATGCGCAGGTGGGCGCGGACCCAGTCGTTGAAGGCGGCGGGCTGTTCCTGGTTGGCGAGGTGCCCGGCGCCGGAGAGGATCACGAAGACGCCCTTGGGCATGGCGCCGGCGATCAGCTGGCTCTCGGCGACTCCGGTGATCCGGTCCTCCTCGCCGCAGAGCACCAGGGCGGGCTGGGTGATCGCGGCCAGTTCGGGCCCGAGGTCGGTGTCGGCCATGGAGGCGGCGGCGTGGCCGTAGCCGGGCAGCCGGATCGAGTCGGCCATGGTGGCGGTGACGGCCTCGACCAGCTCGTCCGGGGCGCCGGGCGCGAGCAGCCTCGGCGCGCGGGCCTCGGCGAAGGCGCGGGGTCCGGCCTCGGCCAGTTCGGCGGCGCGGCCCCGCATGGCGGCGGCCTTCTCGGGGTCGGCGCCGGAGCCCCGGGTGGAGTCGGCGACGACGAGGCTGGCGACCAGGTCGGGGTGGCGCAGGGCGAGCCTGAGGGCGATGACGCCGCCCCAGGAGACGCCGATGACGTGGGCGCTGCCGCCCCGGGCGCGGATGAGTCCGGCGGCGGCGTCGGCGTAACCGTCCAGGCCGGGGGCGGTGTCGGGGTCGGCGGAGCGGCCGTAGCCGGGGGCGTCCCAGGCGACGACGCGGGCAACCGGGGAGAGCCCGGCGAGCTGGGCGGCGAAGGAGGACGAGGAGGAGCCGATGCCGTGCAGGCAGAGGACGAGGGGGCCTTCGGTGCCGGCCTCGGTGACGTAGGGGGTGGCGGGGGCGGTCACAGGATCTGGCCTCCGCGTCCGGTGAGGGCGGCCAGCGAGCGCAGCACGGCGTGCGGGACGACCTGGCTGGTGGCGGGGTTGGCGGCGTCGGGGGCGTGGTTGACCTCGAACCGGTAGTGGCCGTGCGGGCCTTCGGCCTCGACGACGTGCCGGGTGAGGGTGGCGCCGGGGTCGGCGACGACGCGTACCTCGACGCGGTCGGGGTCGCCGACGGCGAGGGCGACGGTGGCGGCGACGTTGGTGGAGCGGGGGAAGCGGGCGGGGACGTCGCGGGCGGTGCCGCGCATCACCTCGACGGGGCCGGTGGCGGTGTGGAGCCGTTCGGTGAGCTCGGCGTCCATCCACGGCTGGTGGAGGGTGGCGGGGAGTTTGGCGGTGGTGAGGCGGACCCGGGTGAGGTCGCCGAGGCCGCGGACGGCCTGGAGGAGGTCGAGGCCGCCGACGGCGCCGCCGGTGTAGTAGACGCGGCCGGGTCCGGCCTCGGCGATCTCGCGGGCCAGTTCCGGGTCGGTGAGGGCGCCGGTGGAGGCGATGAGCAGGTCGGTGCCGGAGGTGAGGACGGTGGTGCCGAGGTCGCGGACGAAGCCCTGTCCCGCCGCCTCCACGACGAGGTCGCAGTGGGCGAGGGCCTCGGCGAGGTCGGCCTGCGGGGCGGGGGCGCCGTGCAGCGGGCGATTGTCGACGACACGGGTGAGGCGGGCCCCGGGCAGGGCGCCTTCGGCGAGGGCGGTGCCGACGACACGGCCGATGGCGCCCCAGCCGACGACGGCCACGTCCCGGACGGGCCGGTGTCCGGCGGCGGCTGCCGCGGCCTGCGGAAGGGTGGTGGTCACGCGGCGGCCTCCTCGGTGGCGTCCGCCTCGGGGGCGGGGGCGAGCGGGCCGGGGTCGGGGGTGCCGGCCATGTGGCAGCGGATCTCCTCGGTGGGCGGCCCGGCGGTGCCCCACAGGTCGGAGAGGTCCGGGACGCGCTTCCAGACCTTGGCGATCCACCGGTCCTCGACGACCTGGGCGACCTCGGAGGTGTACTCGCAGACCAGCCCGGCGGGGTCGGCGAAGTAGGAGAAGGTGTTGTTGCCGGGCCCGTGGCGGCCGGGGCCCCAGTGCGGGCCGACGCCGTGGTGGCGGAGCCGGCCGAGGCCGCGCATGAAGTGGTCGATGGAGCGCATCTCGTAGGCGACGTGGTTGAGGCTGCTCCAGGCGGCCTGGTTGAAGGCGACGCAGTGGTGGTCGCTGTTGCAGCGCAGGAAGGCCATCTGGTGCTCGGACCAGTCGGAGACGCGCAGACCGAGGACGGAGGTGTAGAAGGCGACGGTGGCGTCGATGTCCACGGTGTTGAGGACGGTGTGGGTGACGCCGACGGGCACCGCGTCGTCCTGGGGGCGCGGGGCGACGGCCTCGACCAGGGCGCTGAGTTCGATCAGGCGGCCCTCGGGGTCGGTGAAGCGCACGCCGTAGCCGCCGCCGATCTGGTCGAGCGGACCGGGCCCGGCGACCGGGGTGATGCCCCGGGCGAGGAGGCGGCGGGCGGCCTCGTCGATCTCCTCGCGGGTGGCGACGGCGAAGGAGAGCTTGCCGAGGCCGTTGCGGGGGGCGCGGGTGAGGCCGAGGATGTGGTGTTCGTCGCCGGTCCCGCGCAGCCAGGCGGTGTCCTGGTCGCGGTCGACCACCTCCAGGCCCCAGACCTCGGCGTAGAAGTCGGCGGACTCGGTGAGGGTGGGGACGCGCAGTTCCACGGCGCGCAGTTTGCGCAGCCGGGCTATCGGGGGGTGCTCCGAGGGAGCCATGGTGCTCTCCTGATCGTCGGGTGGGGCGGTCAGCCCGCCCAGGGCAGCGGGGTGGTGGAGTCGGCGACGTAGAGCGACTTCTGCCGCTGGTAGCCGCGGAGCCAGTCGCGGCCCTTCTCGCTGCCGAGGCCGCTGTCCTTCCAGCCGCTGAAGGGCGTGGCGGAGCTGAACTGCTTGTACGTGTTGATCCAGACGGTGCCCGCCTCGATCCGCCGGGCGATGCGGCCGGCCCGGGCCAGGTCCTGGGTCCAGATGCCGCAGGCGAGGCCGTAGTCGGTGGCGTTGGCCTGGGCGAGAAGGTCGTCCTCGTCGTCGAAGGGGAGGGCGACCAGGACGGGCCCGAAGATCTCCTCCTGGCAGGAGCGGGCCGAGTTGGGCAGGCCGGTGATCACGGTGGGGCGGTAGTAGGCACCGTCGGCGTACGCGGGCCCTTCGGGCGGGCCACCGCCGCACAGGACGCGGCCGCCTTCGGCGCGGGCCGCCTCGACGTGGGCGGCGACGGCGTCGCGGTGGCGGTGGTGGACGAGGGGGGCGACCTGGGTGCGCGGGTCGGTGCCGGGGCCGATGCGCAGCTTGTCGGCGCGGGCGGCGAGTTCGCCGACGAAGTCGTCGAAGATCTCACGGGCGACGAAGAGCCGCGAACCGGCCACGCAGCTCTGCCCGCTGGAGGAGAAGACGCCGAACAGCACTCCGGCGAGGGCCTGTTCGCGGTCGGCGTCGGGGAGCACGATCGTCGGGGACTTGCCGCCGAGTTCGAGGGAGACGGGCATCAGCTTGTCGGCGGCGGTCCGGGCGAGGGCGCGGCCGGTGTCGGTGCCGCCGGTGAAGCTGACCTTGGCGACCAGCGGGTGGCGGACGATGGCGTCGCCGACGGTGCGGCCGGGGCCCGGCAGGATCGAGACCAGCCCCGGCGGCAGCCCGGCCTCGGTGAGCAGCCGGCCGAGAGCGAGCGAGGTGAGCGGGGTCCAGTCGGCGGGCTTGAGGAGGACGGCGTTCCCGGCGGCGAGGGCCGGGGCGAGCTTCTGGGCGTCGGAGGCGATCGGCGAGTTCCAGGGGGCGATGGCGCCGACCACGCCGAGGGGTTCGTGGGTGGCGAAGGTCGTCCAGGGCCCCCGGGAGGGGGTGATGGCGTCCTCGGCCGTCTCCAGCAGCGCCGCGGCGTAGCGGAAGGTCCCGGCGGCGCTGGCGGCGAGGGCCGCGGTCTCGGCGCGGGTCTTGCCGGTGTCGGCGGTCTGCACGGCGGAGAGCCGGTCGGCGTCGCGGTCGATGAGGTCGGCGACGCGGTGCAGGTGACGGGCGCGCCGGTGCGGGGCGAGGTCGCGCCAGGCGGGGTCGGCGGCGGCGCGGGCCCCGGCGCGGGCGGCGGTGTCGACGTCCTTCGGGCTCGCGGTGTGCAGCGTGGTGAGGACGCGGCCGGTGGCGGGGTCGGTGACCTCGTTGGCGTGGCCCGAACCGCGGGTCCACACACCGCCGATGAGCACTTCGTCGGCCGGCGGTTCTTCGCCGGACGGCAGCGGTTGCGACGGCATGGCACGCCCCTTTCGGCGCCGGGATTGGCTTGGTGGAAAAAATCTAAGGGCTTAATCATTCAGACGCAAGGGTTCGGCCGCCGTCACTCCGCGCAACCACCGCCGAGGCTCAACTTCCTTTCCGGGCACACCCTTTCGCGCGCCCACCCCCGCACGCGAGGGCGGACCGACCGGCCCGCGAGCCCCCCTCGGATCACCCGGAAACGGGCAAGTAGCCGGATTCGGGAGATCCGCCGGATCACCGCCCGCGATCCCTTGTGGCGCTCGGACCACGGGTGCTAGAAATCTCAGCAATCGTTTGTTCACACATGAGATAACTCTCTGTGTCCGGGCCCCACTCCGGGCTCCGCCCCCAGGCCAGGAGGCTCCTGCGCATGCTCCTGCTTTCCCACGGACTGGTAGCCCCCAGTCAACGCACCATCCCGCCCTTCTCCCTGAGCCGCCCCGCCACCCTCGCCGAGGCGGTGACGGCCGGCTCCCGCCCCGGCGCCGTCTACGCCCAGGGGTGCAGCGACCTCTTCGCCCAGTTCCGCGAGGGGCTGCGCTGCGACACCCTCGTCTCGCTGGAAGACCTGCCGGAGCTGCGCGCCGTCACCCGCGAGGGCGACGCCCTGCGGATCGGCGCCGGGGTCGCCCACCACGACGGCGCCCGCGACCGCACGGTCCGCACCACCCTTCCCGGCCTCGCCGAGGGCTGGGGCCGGATAGCCAACGAGCGCATCCGCCGGCGCGCCACCCTCGGCGGCAACCTGATGGCCCGCCGCACCCGCTACGAGATGTCCGTCATGGCCGACGCCCTCGTCGCCCGCCTCGACCTCCTCACCCCCGAAGGCCCCCGCACCCTGACCGCCCCCGCCCTGTGGGAGCGGGCGGAGCCGCCCGGTGCCCTGCTCACCTCGGTGACCGTGCCGGACGCCGCCGGGACCTGGTTCGGGTACGACCGCTCGATGCGCCCGCTGATGACGGCCGCCGTCGCGGTGCGCGGGGAGCGGGTGCGCCTGGCGGTCGGCTCCGAGTACGGCCGCCCGTACGCCGTGACCACCGGGCTCGGCGCCGACCCCGCCGAGGCGGCCGCGCGGCTGCCCGAGGAGATCGGCGACGTGGCGGGCGGCGCCCCGTACCGCAGACATCTGGCGGGGGTGCTGCTGGGCCGCCTGCTCGGGCGGCACGCCGCCGAGACCGGCCGTGAGAAGGAGAAACGATGAGCGAGCAGCTGACCATCGGCCTGGAGATCGACGGCAGGCCGCACACCGAGGAGATCGAGCCGCGCACCGTCCTGCTCGACCTGCTGCGCGAACGGCACGGGCTGACCGGCGTCAAGGCCTCCTGCGAGCGCGGCGTCTGCGACGCCTGCACCACGCTGGTCGACGGCGTCCCGACCGCCTCGTGCAGCATGTTCGCCTTCAGCGCCGACGGCAGCTCGGTGGAGACGGTGGCCGGGCAGTCCCCGGGCGGGGTGCCGGGGCCGGTGCAGCGGGCCTTCGCCGAGTGCGGCGGGTTCCAGTGCGGCTACTGCACCCCGGGCATGATCATGCTGACCACCGCACTGCTGCGCGAGCACCCGGAGCCGGACGACGCCCAGGTCCGCGAGTGGATCTCCTCCAACATCTGCCGGTGCACCGGCTACCAGATGATCATCGATTCGGTGCACCGCGCCGCCGCGCTGCTCAAGGAGGAATCCGCGTGAGCGACCGCCCCCTGACCTCCGTCGGCCGCACGAAACGCCGGCACGACGCGGTCCTGAAGACCACCGGCGCCGCCCGGTACACCGCCGACATCACCCTCCCGGGCATGCTCCACGCCAAGGTGCTGCGCAGCCCGCACGCCCACGCCCGGATCGTCTCGCTCGACGCCTCGCGGGCCCGCGCGACGCCCGGCGTCCGCGCCGTGCTGACCCGCGACGAACTCGGCGAGACCCCGGGCTACGGCTTCTTCATCAAGGACCAGCCGGTGGTCGCCCGCGACCGTGTGCGGTACGCGGGCGACGTGGTCGCCGCGGTCGCCGCCGACGACGAGGCCGCGGCTCTGGCGGCCCTCGCCGTCATCGACGTGGTCTACGAGGAGCTCCCCCCGCTCCCGGACGTCCCGGCCGCCCTCGCCGAAGACGCCCCCGAACTCTTCCCCGGCGACAAGCCCCCGGGCATCGTCCCGCCGTACGGCACCGGGGCCAGTGGCCACCTGTGGCCGCGCCCGAACGTCTGCTACGAGTTCCGGTACGCCACCGGCTCGGAGGAGGTCTGGGAGGGGTGCGACCACGTCTTCGAGGACACCTTCGCCTTCTCCCGGATGAACCACTTCCACCTGGAGCCCTTCGTCACCGTCGCCGACGTCCGGGGCGACCGTGTCGAGCTGTGGAGCTCCACCCAGAACCCCTTCCCGCTCCGCAAGGAACTGGCCCGCGTCCTCGCCACGGACGAGAGCCGCGTCCGTGTCCACGTGCCGTTCGTCGGCGGCGGCTTCGGCGCCAAGAACAACTGCAAGACCGAGCCGGTCGCCGCGCTGCTCTCCCGGATGGCGGGCCGCCCGGTCCGCTACTGCCTCACCACCGAGGAGGCCTTCCTGACCCTCAGCCAGCACGCCGCGCTGCTGCGGGTGCGGACCGGCGTCATGGCCGACGGCACCTTCGTCGCCCGCGACTCCGAGATCCTGCTCGACGCCGGGGCCTACACCGACGGCTCCCCGCTGGTCGCCGAGAAGGCCTGCTACCGGATACCCGGCCCCTACCGCTGGGAGCACGTCAACTCCACCTGCTCGGCGGTGATGACGACGACCACCCCGGCCGGGCCGTACCGCGGCTTCGGCGCCACCCAGGCGACCTGGGCGAGCGAGAGCCAGGTCGACATGATCGCGCGCCGGCTCGGGATGGACCCGTACGCGCTGCGGGTGAAGAACCTCAAGGGGCTGGGCGAGCCGTTCATACCCGGGGACGGCGGCATCGACAGCGACCTGGTCCAGGGACTGGACGCCGTCGCGGACGAGCTGGGCTACCACGAGCGGCCCGCGCACCCGCACCGCGGCATGGGCCTGGCCATCGGCTTCAAGGACGGCGGCGGGGTCAACAAGCCCGCCCAGGCCCGGGTCAAGGTGACCGCCACCGGCGAGGTGTACGTCAACGCCGGGTCGGTCGAGATGGGCCAGGGCATCTCCACCGCGCTCTGCCAGGTCGCCGCCGAGGTCCTAGGGGTGCCCGCCGAGCGCGTCACGTACGCGGCGATCGACACCGACACCACCCCGTGGGACCAGGGCACCAACGCCTCCTCCGGCATGGTCGTCACCGGCCGCGCCGTGCAGCTGGCCGCCGAGGACGCCCGCGACCGCGTCCTCGCCTTCGCCGCCTCCCGGCTCGGCTGCGCGCCCGAGGCCTTGGAACTGGTCGACTGGGGCGTCCGCAAGGACGGCTGCGAGACGGTTCCGCTCCCCTCCCTGGTCGCGCCCGTCTTCGGCGGCACCGGGTACGAGTTCACCGGCGAGGGCTTCTTCAAGGCGCCCAACTCCGCCGAGGCGCCGCTCGAATCCCCCTGTGTCTTCTGGGAGATCGGCTGGGCGGGCGCCGAGGTCGAGGTGGACCCGGACACCGGCAAGGTCACCGTCCTGAAGCTGGTCGCCAGCGGCGACGTGGGCCGCGCCGTCAACAAGCTGGTCTGCCGCGGCCAGGACGAGGGCTCGGCCCTGATGGGGTACGCCCAGGCCCTCTTCGAGGAGATGCGGTACGACAACGGCGTGCTGGTCAACGGCGAGGCGCTGGAGTACCGCGTCCCGATGGCCGAGGACCTGCCCGGGCAGTTCGTCTCGATCACCCAGGAACAGGGCCACGGGCCGGGCCCGTTCGGCTCCAAGGGCGCGGGGGAGGGGCCGATGGTCCCGGTCGCCGCCGCCGTGGCCAACGCGGTCCACGACGCTGTCGGCGCCCGCGTCCGCACCCTGCCGCTCACCCCGGAGCGGGTCTTCCACGCCCTCAGGGAGTCCGCGGCCGCGCCCGCGGAGTGACCCCGCGCCCCGGCACCCCGATCCCCCGTGGTCGGGGCCGTCGGCGTGCCCCGGACACGCCAAGTGCCCCTTCCCGTCCGTGAGTTTCCCCGCCGTAAATTCTAAGCACTTACATATTGAGTACTTAGATAACTCCTCCTAGGGTCGCCGCATCCCCCGCAATTCCGCACCTCCTCTTCTGCTCGCGGAAGGAACCCCATGTCGACCGTGGCCAACAACCCCGTTGTGGGCTCAATCGCCGCCCGGCTGGAACGGCTGCCCCATTCCCGCTGGCACGTCAAGGTCCGCGTCCTCATCGGCGCCGTCACCTTCTTCGAGGCGTTCGACCAACTGCTCGCCGCCTCCGCCCTGCCGGTCCTCATGGACGAGTGGAACCTCTCCACCGGCCAGGCGACCATGGCCGTCACCACCGGCTCGATCGGCATGCTCTTCGGCGCGCTGGGCGCCGGCTGGCTCGGCGACCGGATCGGCCGGGTCCGCACCGTCGCCCTCGGTGTCGCCCTGACCGGCCTCGCCTCCCTCGCCGTGGCCGCCTCCGGCAACATCGAGATGTTCGCGCTCTTCCGCTTCCTGCAAGGGCTCGGCATCGGCGGCGTGGTCCCCGTCGCCGCCACCTACATCAACGAGATCGCCCGCTCCGACAACCGCGGCCGCTTCGTCCTCCTCTACGAGATGATCTTCCCGGCCGGACTCTCGGCCGCCACCCTGGTCGCGGTCTGGGTCATCCCGCACTACGGCTGGCGGGCCATGTTCCTCATCGGCGCCCTGCCGGTCCTGATCGCCGCCCTGCTCCCCCGCAAGGTCCCCGAGTCGCCCCGCTGGCTGCTGGCGAAGGGCCGGACCGAGGAGGCGGAGGCGGTCATCGCGCAGATCGAGCGCGAGGTCGAGGAGTCCACCCGCGAGCCGCTGCCCGCACCCCGCGCCGAGATCCCCGACGAGAAGGGCACGGGCCGCCTCGCGGACCTCTTCAGGGGCCGCTACCTGCGCCGCACCGCCGTCCTCTCCGGCCTCTGGTTCGTCGCCTACTACGTCAACCACGGCATCGCCACCTGGCTGCCCTCGCTCTACACCGACACCTTCGGCCTCGACCTGACCACGGCGCTGACCTTCTCCCTGATCAGCAACGCCACCGGCCTGCTCGGCAACTTCCTGATGGCGCTCTTCATCGACCGGATCGGCCGCCGGCCCTCCCTGATCGCCGCCCTCACCGGCGCCTCGGTGGCCCTCGCGGTCCTCGCGATCGTCGGCGCCTCCTCCGGCCCGCAGGTCGCACTCTTCGCCTCCTGCACCACCTTCTGCATCTTCGCCATCAACGCCGGGCTCTACCTCTACTCCCCCGAGCTGTACCCCACCCGCAACCGCGCCAAGGGCGCCGCCTTCGGCGGCCTGTGGAACCGCCTCGGCGTCATCATCGGCCCCGTCGTGGTCGGCGGCATCATCGCGGCCGGCGGCAGCCTCCGCCTGGTCTTCGCCCAGCTCGCCGTGGTCGCGGCAGTCGGCGCGGTGATCGCCTTCTTCGCCGTCGAGACCAAGGGCAAGACCCTGGAGGAGCTGAACTCCTGACCCCACGGCCCCTCCCGGGCGCCCGACCCGAGCCCCGCGCGGTACCGCCGCGCGGGGCCTTTCCGTCCCAGGACTCCCGTCAGCCCGACGACCGGACGCCCCTCCCCCACATCCCGCTCCCCCACGTCCCACCCACCGGAACTCTTCACTTGAACTCTCAAGCATCCGTTATGCTCGGGCCGAGCCTTGCTTGAGCTTTCAAGCAAGGCTGCTGTGTCCGCCTGCCCCCACACCACGCGGGAGTACCCCTCCATGACGGCCCCCAGCACCTCCCCCACCCGTCCGCTCGACACCGATGGTCCCGCCGGGGCCGGCCCGCGCGGGGCCGGTCTCGACGCCGGACTGCTGCTGCTCCGGATCGCGGTCGGCGCGATCATGGCCGCGCACGGCACGCAGAAGCTGTTCGGCTGGTTCGGCGGTGGCGGGATCGACGGGACCGCCCAGTTCTTCACCTCCGTCGGCTATCCGGCCGGGGAGGCGATGGCCACGGTCGCCGCGCTCACCGAGACCTTCGGCGGCCTGGCCCTGATCCTCGGCCTGCTCACCCCGCTGGCCGCCGCCGCGGTCACCGGCACCATGATCAACGCCCTCGCGGTCAAGTGGAACGGCGGCTTCTTCTCCCCGGACGGGGTCGAGTACGAACTGCTCCTCGTCGCCGCCTCGGCCGCCCTCGCCCTCACCGGCCCCGGCCGCCTCGCCGCCGACCGTGCCCTGCCGCCGCTGCGCGAGCACCGCACCACGCACGGCGTCGGCGCCCTCGCGCTGGCCGTGATCACCGCGGGCGTCGTCCTGCTGCTGCGCGGCTGACCTGCCCGGACCGCCCGGGGCCGCACCGTCGGTCCCGGGCGGCCGCCCGCGCGCCCGGACTGCCCGGCACCCGTCATGGGGTACACCCACCTCATGACCCCGACACCGGCCCCCGCCCCGTACCGACTCCTCCCCGGCGCCGAGGACTCCCCCGTACTACTCCACGTACCGCACTCCTCGCGGGCCGTTCCGCCCGAGGTGCGGCGCGAGCTGTTGCTGGACGACGCGGCGCTCGCGGCCGAGCTGGACCTGATGACGGACGCGCACACCGCCGAGCTGGCCGCCCTCGCCACCGCGCTGGCGCCGCACACCCCGTGGCGGTTCGTCAACGGGCTCTCCCGGCTCGTCGTCGACCCCGAGCGGTTCCCCGACGACCGCGAGGAGATGACCGCCGTCGGCATGGGCGCCGTCTACACCCGCACGGCGCACCGCGCCCCGCTGCGCCCCGACGGCTTCGACCCGGCCCCGCTGCTCGGCCGCTACTTCCACCCGTACGCCGAGGCGATGACCGCGGCCGTGCAGGACCGCCTCGACGCCACCGGCCGTGCCGTCGTCCTCGACGTGCACTCCTACCCGTCGCGGGTGCTCCCTTACGAGCTGCCGCCGGCCACGCCCCGCCCGCCGGTCTGCCTGGGCACCGACGCCTTCCACACCCCGCCCTCGCTGCTCGCCCATGCCCGCGCCGCCTTCGGAGAGGCGCCCACCAGCGGGCTCGACACCCCGTTCGCCGGGGCGTACGTACCGCTCCGCTTCCACGGCACCGACGCCCGCGTCACCGCCCTCATGCTGGAACTGCGCCGCGACACCTACCTCACCGAGCCCGCCGGGCCCACCCACGCGGGCCTCACCACGCTCGCCAAGTCCCTCGCCGACCTGGTCGACCGGGTCTCCGGCTGAACGGGCCCGCGACGCGGCGCGTCCCGCACCCCCGGGGAAGGGGTACGGGACGCGGGGCCGGGCGGGGCCGGGTCAGAAGAAGACCCCGCACCGCAGCGAGACGTTGGCGTACGGCGTCGCCTCGCCGGTGCGGACCACCAGGCGGGCCCGGGCGGTACGGGCCTTCAGCTCCTCGTGGCTGACGTAGGCCAGCTGGGGAAGCCGCTCGGCGAGCAGCCCGGCCGTGGCGGGTGCGGCGGTGCGCACCTCCTCGGCGGCCGTCGCGCCCTCCACCACCAGCTCCGCGAGGAGCCCGTCCAGGACCTCGGCGAAGGAGGGGATCCCGGCGGTGAAGGCCAGGTCGACCACGCGCGGGCCGGCGGGTATCGGCATGCCCGCGTCGCAGACGAGGAGTTCGTCGCCGTGGCCGAGTTCGGCCAGTGCCCCGGCGAGGTGCCGGTTGAGGATGCCGGAGCGCTTCACGGGGCCGGCACCTCCTCGGCGGTCGGGTACGAGGCCTGGGCGCCGGGCCGGGTGACGGCGGCGGCGCCGACCCGCACCGCGTACCGGGCCGCCTCGACCAGGCTTTCGCCGAGGCCGAGCCGCCAGGCGAGGGCGGCCGTGAAGGCGTCGCCCGCGCCGGTGGTGTCGACCGCCTCGACCTTGAGGCTCGGCACGCGCGTGGACTCCGCACCGGCGCCGTCGGCGACCAGCGCGCCTTCGGCGCCGAGAGTGACGACCACCGAGCGCGGGCCGAGGGCCAGCAGCCCCCGCGCCCACTCCTCGGGCAGCTCACCCGCCTGCTCGCCCAGGATGAACCGGGCCTCGTGCTCGTTGACCACCAGCGGGTCGCAGGCGGCCAGCACCCCGGCGGGCAGCGGCGCGGGCGGCGACGGGTTGAGCACCAGCCGCCCCCCGGCGGGCAGGACCGCCGTCAGCTCCGCCACCGTCTCCAGCGGGATCTCCAGCATGGTGGAGACCACCCGGGCACCGGCCACCAGGGGCGCGGCGGCCCGGACGTCGGCCGGGGTGAGCCGGGCGTTGGCCCCCGGGGAGACGACGATGCTGTTGTCGCCCGAGGGGTCCACGGTGATCAGGGCGACCCCGGTGGGGGCCCCGCCGACCAGCACCCCGGTGGTGTCGGTGCCGGCCGCGCGCTGCGCGTCGAGCAGCAGCCGGCCGTGGGCGTCGTCGCCGACCCGGGCCAGCAGCGCCGTACGGGCGCCGAGGCGGGCGGCGGCGACGGCCTGGTTGCCGCCCTTGCCGCCGGGGTGGACGGCGAGGTCGGAGCCGAGCACCGTCTCGCCGGGGGCCGGCCTGCGCTCGACGCCGATCACCAGGTCGGCGTTGGCCGAACCGACGACCAGCAGGTCGTGGCCCGCGTGCTCTTCCTGCACGATGGTTTCCCGCTTCCTCAACTCGGCCTTCCTCAGGAGAAGTCGGCGACGTTCTTCGCGGTGACGACCTTGACCGGCACCATCACCTGGGCCTCGGTCTTCTCCCCGCGCGCTGCCTTGACGGCGTTCTGCACGGCGGTCTTGCCGAGTTCGGCGGGCTGCTGGGCGACGGAGGCGAACAGGGTGCCCGCCTCGACCGCCTTCAGCCCGTCCGGGGTCCCGTCGAAGCCGACCACGGCGACATCCTTGCCCGCCTTGGCGCCGAGCGCCTTCGCCGCGCCGAGCGCCATCTCGTCGTTCTCGGCGAAGACGCCGTCGATGTCGCCGTTGCCCTGGAGCAGGTTGGTCATGACGTCCAGGCCCTTGGAGCGGTCGAAGTCGGCCGGCTGCTTGGCGACGACCTTGATGTCCGGGAACTCCTTGAGCCCCTCGGCGAAGCCGGCGCCGCGCTCACGGCTGGCGGAGGTGCCGGCCGTGCCCTGGAGGACGACGATCTTGCCCTTGCCGCCCAGCTCCTCGGCGAGCGAGCGGGCGGCGAGCTTGCCGCCCTCGACGTTGTCGGAGGCGACAAACGCGGCCGTGTCGGCCTTGTTGACCCCGCGGTCGGCGGCGATCACCGGGATCTCCGCCTTGTTGGCGCCGCGCACGGCGGGGCCCACGGCGTCGGAGTCGACCGGGTTGACGATGACCGAGGACACGCCGGAGCTGGTGAAGTTCTGGAGCTGGTTGGCCTGCTGGGAGGCGTCGTTCTGGGCGTCGGTGACGGTCAGTTCGACCCCGGCGGCCTTCGCCTCGGCCTGGGCGCCCTCCTTCATCTGGACGAAGAAGGGGTTGTTGAGGGTGGAGAGCGACATGCCGATCTTGGTGCTGGTCGACGACGAGCCCGGGTTGAGCACCGAGACGGCGGCGACCACGGCGGCCACGACGAGGGCGGCCATACCGAACTTGGCCGCGTTCTTCTTCCTGCCGCCGGAGCCGGGCGCTCCCGGTGCCCCCGCGGCGCCGGCCGTGGAGCCGGTGCGGCGGCGCAGCGTGTCGAGGAGGACGGCGAGCGCGATGACGACGCCGATGACGACCTGCTGCCAGAAGGCGGAGACCGACAGGAGATTGAGGCCGTTGCGGAGCACGGCGAGGATCAGCGCGCCGATGAGGGTGCCGGACGCCTTGCCGACACCGCCGGCGAGGCTGGCGCCGCCGATGACGACGGCGGCGATGGCGTCCAGCTCGTACCCCTGGGCGGCCTGCGGCTGCGCGGAGGAGAGGCGGGAGGCGAGGACGACACCGGCGACGGCCGCGAAGAGGCCGGAGAGGGCGTAGATGACGAGCTTCTGGCGCTTGACGCGGATGCCGGAGAGGCGGGCCGCCTCCTCGTTGCCGCCGATCGCGTACATCGAGCGGCCGATGTAGGTGCGGCGCAGCAGGAGGGCGGTGATCAGACCCATCACGATCATGACCAGCACGGGCACCGGCAGCCAGCCGCCGAGGGTGTCACCGAGCTTGGAGACCGAGTCGGGGAAGGCGATCGGGCTGCCCTGCGAGATGACCAGCGAGAGACCGCGCCCGATGGAGAGCATGGCCAGCGTCGCGATGAACGGCGGGAGTTTGCCGTACGAGATGAGCGCGCCGTTGACCAGGCCGCAGGCGAGGCCGGTGGCGGCGGCGAGCAGCACCGCGATCACCACGGGGACGCCCTCGCTGGTGGCGAGCCAGGCCAGCACGGTGGCGGAGAGGGCCGCGACCGAGCCGACCGAGAGGTCGATGCCGGCCGAGACGATGACGAAGGTGACGCCGAAGGCGAGGATCGCGGTGACCGCGGCCTGGACGCCGACGTTGAGCAGGTTGTCGGTGGTCAGGAAGTCGCCGGAGAGCACCGACATCGCGATGACCAGGACCACGAGCGCGCTGAGGGCGCCGTTGTCGAGCAGGACGCGGCGCAGTGCCGAGGCGGAGCCGCCGCCGCTGCCCGTGTTGTTCTTGACGGTGTCAGTGGCCACGGGGGGCCTCCACTTCCTTCACTGCGGGGTCGTTCGAGGGGGGTGTGGTGACGGCGAGGGCCATCACGGCGTCCTGGGTGGCGGCGTCACCGGCGAGTTCACCGGCGACGCGGCCCTGGGCCATGACGAGGACGCGGTCGCTCATGCCGAGGACCTCGGGCAGGTCGCTGGAGATCATCAGCACGGCGTGGCCGGAGGCGGTCAGCTCGTTCATCAGCTGGTAGATCTCGACCTTGGCGCCGACGTCGATGCCGCGGGTGGGCTCGTCGAGAATGAGCACCTTGGTGTCGGCCAGCAGCCACTTGCCGATGACGACCTTCTGCTGGTTGCCGCCGGAGAGGGTGCGCACATGCTGGCCGAGGCCGGCCATCCGCACGCCGAGCTGTTCGGCGATGCGGGCGGCGGCGGTGCGCTGGCCCTTGAGGTCGACCAGGCCGCCGCGCGAGGCGGCCTTGAGGGTGACCAGGCCGAGGTTCTCCTGCACGGAGGCGTCGAGCACCAGGCCCTGGCCCTTGCGGTCCTCGGGGACCAGGCCGAGCCCGGCCGTCATCGCGGCGTTGACGTCGTGGCGGGGCAGCTCGCGCCCGAGCACCTCGACGCTGCCCCGGTCGTAGGGGTCGGCGCCGAAGACGGCGCGGGCCACCTCGGTGCGCCCGGCGCCGACCAGTCCGGCGAGCCCGACGATCTCGCCCGCGCGGACCTCGAAGCCGACGTCCTGGAAGACGCCGTCCCGGGTGAGGCCGCGCACGGTCAGCAGCGGCTCGCCCTGTTCCGGGTGCTCGCGCGGGTACTGCTGGTCGATGCTGCGGCCGACCATCAGGCGGACCAGCTCGTCCTCCGGGGTGGAGGCGGGGACCTGCTCGACGGAGCGGCCGTCGCGCAGCACGGTGACGCGGTCGCCGAGGGCGGCGATCTCCTCCAGGTGGTGGGTGATGAAGACGATCCCGACGCCGTCGGCGCGCAGCTGCCGCACGATGGCGAAGAGCTTCTCCACCTCCTCGGAGGTGAGCACGGCGGTCGGCTCGTCCATGATCAGGACACGTGCGTCGAGGCTGAGCGCCTTGGCGATCTCCACCATCTGGAGGCGGGCGATACCGAGGTCGCGGACGCGGGCGCGCGGGGAGACCTGGACGCCGACGCGGGCCAGCAGCTCCTCGGCGTCCGCCTCCATCTTCTTACGGTCGATGAGACCGAACCGGCGCGGCTGGCGGCCGAGGAAGATGTTCTCGGCGACCGTGAGGTCCGGTACCAGGTTGAACTCCTGGTAGATGGTGGCGATGCCCAGGCGCTCGGCGTCCTGGGCGCTCTGGATGCGCACCTCGCGGCCCTCGGCGTAGATGGTGCCGCTGTCGGGGCGGTAGGCGCCGGAGAGCATCTTGATCAGCGTGCTCTTGCCGGCCCCGTTCTCGCCGAGCAGCACGTGCACCTCGCCGCGCCGCAGGTCGAAGTCGACCGAGTCGAGGGCGACGACGCCGGGGAAGGTCTTGCGGATGTTCTCGATGCGCAGCAACTCGTCCGGGTTGCTCACAGCTGGCTCCTGGGGTCGCGGGGGTCGGGTGCCGCCGTGTCGGGCTCGCCGCAGGAACGGCGGACGACGAGGCGGGAGGGGAGGGTGACCGACTGCGGGGGTCTGCCCTCGATCAGGTCGGTCAGGGCGTGCACGGCGGCCCGGCCGAGTTCGGCGGTGGGCTGGGCGATCGCGGTGATCGGCGGCCCGGTGTGCACGAACCAGGGGATGTCGTCGAAGGCCGCCAGCCCGATGTCGTCCGGGACGGCGAGGCCCCGGGCGCGGATCGCGTCGAGCGCGCCGAGCGCCATCAGGTTGTCGGCGGCGAAGACCACGTCGGGCGGCTCGGGCAGGGCGAGGAACCCCTCGGTGACCCGCCGCCCGCTGTCCGCCTGGAAGTCGCCCTGGCCGACGAGTTCGGCGGGGAGCGGGATGCCGTAGGCGTGCAGCGCCTCGCGGAAGGCCTCGACGCGCTCGTGGCCGGTGGTGGTCGCGGCGGGCCCGGCGATGATGGCGAGCCTGCGGTGGCCGAGGCCGTGCAGGTGGGCGACGAGGTCGCGGATGGCACCGGTGCCGTCGGCCCGGACCACGGGGACGTCGAGGCCGGGCATCCAGCGGTCGACGAAGACCATCGGCGTGGGGCCCTCGGCGGTCTGCCGCATCAGCGGGGAGCTGCCGTCGGCGGGTGAGACGAGGAGTCCGTCGATCCGCCGGTCGAGCAGGGTCCGCACATGGTGGTCCTGGAGTTCGGGCCGCTCGTTGGCGTTGCCGATGACGACGCTGTAGCCGAGCGCCCGCGCCTCCTCCTCCACCGACCGGGCCAGCTCCGTGAAGTACGGGTTGAGCACGTCGCTGATGACCAGGCCGAGGGTGCGCGTCTGGTCGGTGCGCAGCGACCGGGCGACGGCGTTGGGCCGGTACCCGAGCCCCTCCACGGCGGCCGTCACCCGCGCACGGGCGTCCTCGCTCACCGACGGGTGCCCGTTGAGCACCCGGGAGACCGTGGCGACGGAAAGCCCCGCCGCCGCGGCGACATCTTTGATGCCCGCCATGTCCGGACCACCTCCTTGTGGCTCCGTCCACCGTGGCGACCGTCAGCACGGAGCTGAGGGACCACGGGGCATGGAAACGATTACAAGGAGGATTGGAAACGATTACAGGGGCGGAAGGCAAGGGGGTGCCGCTGTGAGAAATCAGATCGTGATGAGCGCGCTCAGATGAGCGGAGAAGGCGGCTCACCCTCTCGGCGGCGCCCCCGTAGAGTGCCGCCATGCCACTGAGCCGCCTCGTGCTCCCCTCCGGTCGCCCGCTCGACCTCGTCCAGGTGCGGATGAGCTCCACCTACGCGGGCCAGCTGGAGGGATACCCCTGCAAGTTCCTCAACGACATGCAGGTCAGAGCGGTACGCGCGGAGGCGGAGGGCACCTCCCCCACCACGCCGGTACACCTCGTGGAACCCTCCCGCCGGTATCCGGACCAGCCCGCCGGCCCGTTCGGCCCGGTGGAGGTCATGCCTGCGGTGGCCTGCGTCGGCACCTTCCGCTCCACCCCCCTCGCCCCGGACCTCGACCCGGCACTGCACCGCTCCGCCCTCACCGTCGCCTGGTTCCAGCCCCACCCGCGAGTCCCCTCGGCCGAGGACGCGGACCCGTCGCTGCTCGGCATCGCCTGGGAGGAACTGGCCCAGGACTACCAGCTCTGACAACCGAGTTCGGGCGCACACACGAGGGAGGGGCCAAGCCCGACCACCGGACCAAGCCCCTCCCGTCGCTCTCATCACCCCTGATGAGGCTTCACCTCTCCCACCACCGCCCGACGGTCGGTCATGAGCCGACCGGGCCGGGGAGTCGGAGAGAAACTCGTCAGCCGGGCCACGTCCCGGTGGCGCGCTTCACGGCCTTCGCGCCGCCCCGGTCCACCACCGCCCGGGTGGCGGTGAAGATGGCGCCCTGGATCGCGGCGGCGAGCACCACCTCGCGCCAGCGGCGGTTCTCGTCGGTGGGCGCGGGTGCCTCCTCGTCGCTGACGAGGGCCCACACCTTCCGGAACGCGAGCCCGGCCAGGGCGCCGGCGCCCATGCCCACGGCGAGGCCGACCGGCCGGTACATCACCTTGGCCGACGGCATCAGCGCCTCCCCGCACGGGAGACGACCACGCAGACGGCGAGCACGGCGAGGCCGAAGCCGATCAGCGGCTTCACGTTGGTCCGCGCCGACTCCCCCACCTGGTACGCCCTCTCGCGCACCGGCTGGGGCGTCCGCTCCAGCACCTCGGCCGCCTTGACCTGCGCCTGCGCCTTCGCCCCGGCGGCCCTGGTCTGCGCCTGGCCCTTCAGTTCCGCACCCTTGACCTGGGCCTGGGCCTTCAGCTCGGCTCCCTTGGCCTGGGCGGTCTCCTTCAGCTCGGCCGCCTTGGCCTGCGCCTGTTCCTTCACGTCGGCGGTCTTGCCGGCCGCCTCCTCCACCTCCATACCGAGCTCCTCACGGGTGCCCTCCACGCGTGCGCGGAGTTCCTCGGGGGTCGGCGTGGAGTCGTCACTGCCGGGTTGCCGGATCATGCTTCCCTCCAGGGGTCGGTCTGGCCTGTGCGTGTGCCGCTCGGCGCGACGTGAGGGCCGCGTACCCCCCGAAACCCGCATGATGTGTCCCGGACCGGCACGCGCTCCCTCTTCTCAGCCGGGCTTCTCCTCGTCCGGCCAGGACCGGGTGTCGCGCGGCTCCACGTACGGCTCCTCGTCGACCGGATGCCCGCCGACGACGGCCCGCTCCCGCGCCAGCTCGGCGTCGAACTCCAAGCCCAGCAGGATCGCGATGTTGCTGATCCACAGCCAGACGAGGAAGACCACGACACCCGCCAGCGCCCCGTACGTCTTGTTGTACGAACCGAAGTTGGCCACGTACACCGCGAACCCCGCCGAGGCCAGCAGCCAGATCACCAGCGCCAGGAAGCTGCCCGGTGTGACCCAGCGGAAGCCAGGGCCCTTGGTGTTGGGCGCGGCCCAGAACAGCAGGGCGATCATGCCGATCACCAGGAGCAGCAGCACCGGCCACTTGGCGATCGACCACACGGTCAGCGCGGTGTCACCGATCCCCAGCAGCGACCCCGCGCGCCGGGCCAGGTCCCCGGTGAACACGACGATCAGCGCGCTCCCGACCGCCATGACCACCAGCGCCACGGTGATCCCGACCCGCACCGGGAGCACCTTCCACACCGGGCGCCCCTCGGGCATGTCGTACACCGCGTTGGACGAGCGGATGAACGCCCCCACGTACCCGGAGGCCGACCAGAGCGCCGCCAGCACACCCACCACGGCCAGCAACGAGCCCACCCCGCCGGCCCCCTGCACCCCTTCGACCGCACTGGTCACCACGTCCCGCGTGGGCCCCGGCGCCATCTTCTTGATGCTCTCCAGCACCCGCCGCGTGGTCGACTCCCCCGCCACCCCGAGCAGTGACACCAGCACCAGCAACCCCGGGAACAACGCGAGCACCCCGTAGTACGTCAGCGCCGCCGCCCGGTCGGCCAGCTCGTCGTCCTGGAACTCCGCCACCGTCCGCCGCAGCACGGCTTTCCACGACTTCTTCCGCAGCTCGGTGGGCTGCCCGGGCGCCTGCCGCTCGACCTCGGGTGCGGGGCCCGGCGTCGACGTGCCGCCCGTCGTTCCATCCCTGTTCGGTGCCATACCCGTAGGCGTTACCCGTATCGGCCGCGCCGAACGTCCCACCTGGCGGCCGGCGCGGGCTCGGTTCGGTCCGTGGCGAAACGTCCGGTGGATAGCGTGCGGGAACCCGTGCGGCACAGAGCCGCACGGTCCGCACAACCCCGGAGGTTCACCCGATGTCGGACACGGAGCTGAGGCAGCGGCTCGCCGCGCGTTTTCGCGAGGTCAACGGCGACCACCCCATGAGCGCGGCCGACGACGCGTACGCCGGTGAGCAGTTCGCCGAGCTGGAGGCCGTGTGCGTGGGGAGGGGCGGCGGCGACGCGGCCCGCCGGCTGATGCTGGAGGGCCTACTGCCGCTGCCGGGGTACCTGCGCTCCGACGGAACGGAGATGGTGCCGCGCGACCTGTTCTCCCTCGCCGACGAGGCGGGCGGCGAGGCCGGGCTGGAGGCGTGGTTCACCGGGCACTGGGCCGACCCCGTCGAGGGGAAGGCGGAGTGGGCGGCGTACCTGAGCGGGCAGTACGTCTGCCTGCACGCGGTGAGCCCGGCCACGATCCGGCGCAAGGGCCTGCTGACGGCGGCGATCGCCGCCGCCGCGGACGAACCGGGCGATCCACGGGGGCCGTGGGCGGAGCGGCTGCACGCGCTGGTCGACGAGCTGGACCGGCTGGAGCCGGCCTTCTGCGCCTACGACCGTCTCCGGTTCGGCGGGCCCACCTCACGCGACCTCTTCGTCGACGCGATACGCGCCCGTTTCCCGCGCCCGGGAGCGGCCGCCTGAGGCGGTTGTCCGAGGGGGGACTTGAACCCCCACGCCCGATAAAGGGCACTAGCACCTCAAGCTAGCGCGTCTGCCATTCCGCCACCCGGACAAGGTGTCTGTCGTTGCGGGGCGTTTCCCGCGCTGACAGAGAAAACTCTACCAGGGGTTCGGGGTGCTGTTCACCTGCATAGCGGGTGGTCAGGGGCGGGGTGGCACGGAGGGTGAGCGGGGGCGTGCGCAGGGTGCCGGGAGGGCGCGGAAAGGGCCCCCACGGCCTCTTTCCGCGCCCTCCCGACGGGGGTGGGTCAGTGCTTCTTCTTGCGGAGGGAGTGCAGGTGGGCGCTGGAGCGGCGGGCGAAGCGGAGGGAGTCGGTGGGGTTGTCGTGCTCGGTCTGCCAGTGGTGGGCGTAGCGGTGGCCGCGCAGGCCGGTGACGGTGGAGATGAAGTGCCGGTAGTCGATGTCACCGTCACCGACGTCGGTCATGCGGTAGCCGTCGGTGGTCGTCTCGTCGTGCTCGCCGTCCTTGACGTGGAAGAGCGGGTAGCGGTGGGGCTGCTTGAGGACGTACGCCAGCGGGTCGAGCGGGTCCGGGGTGCCGTCGGCGCGCTTGGAGAAGCGGAACTGGGCGCAGTAGGCCCAGTAGATGTCCATCTCCAGGTGGACCAGGTCCGGGTCGGTCTCGGCGAGCAGGACGTCGTAGAGGCGGACGTCGGGCCGGTCGGAGGCGAAGGAGAACTCCTCGGCGTGGTTGTGCTGGTAGAACTTCAAGCCGCGCTTCTTCGCCTCGGCGCCGTAGTGGTTGAACTCCTCGGCGCAGCGCTTCCAGCCGTCGACGGTGTCGCCGTAGCGCCAGGGGCCGGAGGCGGTGCCGATGTGCGGCAGGCCCAGTTCGGCGGCCTCGTCGAGGACCTTGTCGAGGTTCTGGGCGAAGCTGTAGGCGTCGGGGTTGTTGTCGTCGTAGTAGTTGACGTGGCTGCCGATGGGCTTCAGGCCGTGGTCGCGGGCGAGGCGCTTGAGCTGGCGCAGGGTGAGGGGGCCGGCCTCGCCCTGGGTGTAGCCGGCGAACTCGATCTCGTCGTAGCCGTAGAGGGCGAGTTCCTTGAAGACGGTGGCGAAGCCGAGGGTGGCGACCTTGTCGCGGAGGCTGTAGAGCTGGATGCCGAGGCGGCCGGGGGGCAGCACGGGGTCGCCCTTGCCGGGCTTGCCCTTGCCCTGGGTGGCCAGGTCGGTGCCGGCGGCGAGGGCCGGGGAGGCGGAGGCCGCGGCGGCGAGCAGGGCGGCGGCGCCGGTGCCGGCCGCGACGCCGAGCATGTTGCGGCGGCTGAGGCGGCTGCTCAGCTCGGGGTCGGTCACGTCGCGGAGGTGGCGGGGTGTGCGGCTCATGAACGGTCCTCCCGGGAAGGGGCGGTGTCGGGTGCGGGGGTGGTGGTGAGACCGGCGAGGCGCAGCAGGAGCGCCTTGACGTCGGTGGCCGCCACGGGGCCTTCGGTGGCTCCGGGGCGGGAGCTGAGGAGGAGCGGGCCGTCGGCCTCGTCGGCGGGCAGACGGCCGTGGCTGCCGCGGATGGGCGAGGCGTCGAGCGGGACGACGGCCATCCGGTAGCGCATGCCGAGCTTCTTGCGGGCGACGGCGGCGCCCGCGCGGAGCTTCACGTAGGGGTCGTTCGGGTCCATGAAGAGCTCGACGGGGTCGTAGCCCGGTTTGCGGTGGATCTCGACGAGCTGGGCGAAGTCGGGGGCGCGGGCGTCGTCGAGCCAGTAGTAGTACGTGAACCAGGCGTCCGGTTCGGCGACGGCGACGAACTCCCCGGAGCGCGGGTGGTCCAGGCCCTGCTCCTTCTTGCCCTCCTCGTCCAGCAGGGTGTCGACGCCGGGCACGCCGGCGAGCAGGGCGCGGACCGTGTCGAGGTCCTCGGGGCGCTTGACGTAGACGTGGGCGAGCTGGTGGTCGGCGACGGCGAAGGCGCGGGAGGCCATCGTGTCGAGGTACTCCATGCCGTCCTGGGTGTGGACCTCCAGCAGCCCCGCCTCGCGCAGCACCCGGTTGAGGTGGACGGGGCGGCTGACGGAGGTGATGCCGTACTCGGAGAGGACGACGACGGTGCGGCCGGACGCCTCGGCCTGGTCCAGCAGCGGGCCGACGGCCTCGTCGAGTTCGCGGGCGGCGGCGTGCGAGCGGGGGTCGTCGGGGCCGAACCGCTGGAGGTCGTAGTCGAGGTGGGGCAGGTAGGCGAGGGTGAGGTCGGGGTCGCGGGTGGCCATGACGTGGCGGGTGGCGTCGATGATCCACTGGGAGGAGACGAGGTCGGCGCCGGGGCCCCAGAAGTGGAAGAGGGGGAAGGTGCCGAGTTTCTCGGTGAGTTCGTCGTGGAGCTCGGGCGGGCGGGTGTAGCAGTCGGGTTCCTTGCGGCCGTCGGCGTAGTAGACGGGGCGCGGGGTGACGGTCCAGTCGGTGTCGGCGCCCATCGCGTACCACCAGCAGATGTTGGCGACGGTGTAGCCGGGGTGGGCGCGGCGGGCGGCGTCCCAGAGGCGGTCGCCGCTGACGAGGCCGTTGTGCTGGCGCCACAGGAGGACGTCGCCGAGTTCGCGGAAGTACCAGCCGTTGCCGACGATGCCGTGGTCGGCGGGGAGGGTGCCGGTGAGGAAGGTCGACTGGGCGGAGCAGGTGACGGCGGGCAGGACGGTGCCGAGCGGGGAGCGGCTGCCGCGGGCGCCGAGGGCGGCGAGGCGCGGCATGTGCTCCAGCAGGCGCGGGGTGAGGCCGACGACGTCGAGGACGAGGAGCGGCTGGGGTCGGTCGGCGGTCACGGCAGCTCCTTGAGGCCCAGGTCGATGAGGAGATCGCGGGCGAGGGTGAGTTCGGCGGCGATGCCCTCGGTGAGGCGGGCGCGGGCCTTGGGGCGCAGCGCGGGCGGCAGGGCCTGCCAGGTGTACGTCTCGACCTCCAGGTGGTGGGTGCGCGGCACGGGGCCGCCGACGAGGCCGGCGAGGGTCTCGCGGAGCACCGGGAGGGTGGAGGTGAGGGGCGGTTCGGGGTCGGCGTGGAGCGGGATGTGGAAGTGGGAGCGCCACGGTCCGGTGTCGGGGAGGCCGCCGGTGAGGGCCTCGTCGAGGTCGTCGGTGCCGCGCAGTCCGGCCGGGGTGGTGGTGCGGGTCTGGTGGAGGAAGCGGGGTTCGTCGAAGGCGGCGAGGGCCTCGCGGACCTCGGCCCGGTGGGGTTCCTCGGCGTGCAGGGCGGCGGAGAGCTGGGCCTTGACGATGCGGACGCCGCCCGCCTCCAGGGTGCCCAGCGCCCGGGCGGGGTTCTCGAAGGAGGTGGCGAGGTGGCAGGTGTCGAGGCAGACGCCGATGCGGTGGGCGGTGGTGTCGCCGAGCGGGGCGAGGGCGGCGACGGCGTCGGCGGTGGTCTCGACGGTGCAGCCCGGTTCGGGCTCCAGGCCGATGCGGATGGAGCGGCCGGTGAGGTCGGCGAGGGCGTCGAGCCGTTCGGCGAGGGTGGTGAGGGCGCCCAGCGCGGTGCGGTGGCGGCCGCTGTCGTAGTCGGTGCGCCAGGCGAAGGGAAGGGTGGAGACGGAGCCCTCGGTGACGTCGTCGGGGAGCAGGGAGGCGAGGAGGCGGGCGAGGTCGGTGGTGTGGGTGAGGCGGGTGCGCTCGGTCCAGTCGGGCCGGTAGACGCGGTACTTGACCTCGGCCTCGCCGAATCCCTCGTAGGGGAAGCCGTTGAGGGTGACGACCTCGAGGCCGCGCCGGTCTAGGTCGCCGCGGAGGGTGCGCAGGGCGGCGGGGTCGGCGACGAGGGCGGAGGCCGCGTCGCGGGCGAGCCACAGCCCGATGCCGAGCCGGTCGCGGCCCAGGCGCTTGCGGATGGGCTCGCAGTGGTCGCGGAGCTGGGCGCGGACCCCGTCGAGGGTCTCGGCGGGATGGACGTTGGTGCAGTAGGCGAGGTGGACGGTGGAGCCGTCGGGGTGGCGGAAGCGCATCGGCTCACTCCCCCGCCGTGCGGGGCGCGCCCCGCTGGATGCTGTTGCCCTCGTGCTCGGCGGGGCCGGTGGGGGCGGGCACGGTCAGGTCGCCGAGGCGGCCGCTGAGGCCGTAGAAGGCGACCGGGTTGCGCCACAGCACCTGGTCGACGGTGTCCTCGTCGAAGCCGGCGGCGAGCAGGGCGTCGCCGACGGCGCGGGTCTTCAGCGGGTCGCTCTTGCCCCAGTCGGCGGCGGAGTTGACCAGGACCTTCTCGGGGCCGTACTCGGTGAGGACGGCGACCATGCGCTCCTCGTCCATCTTGGTGTCGGGGTAGATGGAGAAGCCGAGCCAGGCGCCGGAGGCCTTGGCCTCCTTGACGGTGGTCTCGTTGAGGTGGTCGATGAGGACGCGTTCGACGTCGAGGGCGGACTCGCGGACCACGTCGAGGGTGCGGCGCAGCCCGCTGAGCTTGTCCCGGTGCGGGGTGTGGACCATGGCGGGCAGGCCGTGGTCGGCGGCGAGCTGGAGCTGCGCGGTGAGGGCGGCGTCCTCGGCCGGGGTCATGGAGTCGTAGCCGATCTCCCCGACGGCGACCACGTTGTCCTTGAGGAGGTAGCGCGGCAGGAGGTCGAGGACCGGGGTGCAGCGCGGGTCGTTGGCCTCCTTGGGGTTGAGGGCGAGGGTGCAGCGGTGGGCGATGCCGTACTGGGCGGCGCGGAAGGGCTCCCAGCCGAGCAGCGCGTCGAAGTAGTCGCGGAAGCTCTCGGGCGAGGTGCGGGGCTGGCCGAGCCAGAAGGCGGGTTCGACGAGGGCGCGCACTCCGGCGTCGTACATGGCCTGGTAGTCGTCGGTGGTGCGGGAGGTCATGTGGATGTGGGGGTCGAAGATGCGCATCAGTTCTCCTTGGCGCCGCCGCCGGCGGGCGGGGTCGTGGTACGGCCGGGGGGCGCGGCCTCGGTGAGGGCCCGGGCGGCGGTGAGGTCCGCGGGGACGGCGCGGCCCGCGGCGGCGCGTTCGGCGGCGAAGTCGGCCAGCATCCGGTCGAGTTCGCCGTCGCCGGCGGCGCGTTCGGCGAGCTGGGCGACGGCGGTCAGCGGGACGCCGGTGAACAGGCACTTGAGGACGGCGTGCCGCCAGGCGTGCGCGTCCAGGTGACGGGCGGCGTACGGGCCGACGGCGGCGGCGACGATGCCGGTGTCGTTGGCGCGCAGGGCGTCCTCGACCAGGCCGACGGCGTCGGGTCCTGCCACGGTGAGGGCCAGCGCGTCGAGCACGGCGCGGCGTTCGGCGCCGCTGCCCTCCTGGTAGAGGCGGGTGAGCGTGGCGGTGCCGGCGCCGGCCGCGTGGAGCAGCAGGACGCGGGCGGTGTCGGCGTGGTCGGCGCCGACCACGCGTCCGGCCTCGGCGAAGCGGCGCTCCCAGACGGGCAGGGGCCCGGTGCCGGGGTCCTCGGCGGCCTCGGTGAGGGCGGTGTCGAGCCAGACGCGGGCGTCGGCGTCGAGCTGTCCGGCGAGGGTGCGGCGGATCGCGGCCGGGTCGGGCTGCGGCGGGGCGGAGGTGGGGTGGTTCATGCGGGGTCCTCCTGTCGCGGCGTGGCGCGGATGGGGAGTGCGGGCCGCCTCATGCGGGTCCGGCCGGGGTGAGGGCGGCGCCGGCCTCGCGGGCGGCGCGCCGCAGGAAGGGCAGGGCGTGGGCGGCCTGGGTGGGCCCGGCGTGCGAGTGGCGGGGCAGTTCGACGACGGTGAGCCCCTGGTAGCCGGTGGCGGCGAGGGCGGCGAGGACCGGGGGGAAGTCGATCTCGCCCTCACCGAAGGGCAGATGCTCGTGGACGCCGCGCCGCATGTCCTCGATCTGGACGTGCCGCAGCCAGGGCGCGGCCTCGCGCACGCAGGCGGCGGGCGGCTCGGGCTCCAGGCACTGGCAGTGGCCGATGTCCAGGGTCAGGCCGAGTTCGCCGGGGTCGCCCAGCAGGGTGCGCAGCCGGTGGAAGTCGGCGAGGGTGGCGACCAGGTGGCCGGGTTCGGGCTCCAGTGCGAGGGGGACGCCGGTGGTCCGGGACGCCTCCAGGACCGGTGCGAGGGCGTCGGGCAGCGCGGCCCACGCCTCCTCCGTGGTGACGCCGGGCGGCGGGGCCCCGGTGAAGCAGTGCAGGGCGTGCGCGCCGAGGTCGGCGGCGACCTGGGCGGCGGTGGCGAGCAGGCCGGTGCGCCGGGCCCGCCGGTCCGGGTCGGGGTCGAGCAGGCCGGGGCCGTGCTTCTCGCGCGGGTCCAGGACGTACCGGGCGCCGGTCTCGACGGTCACCGCGAGGCCCAGTTCCGCGAGGCGTCCGGCGATGCGGGCGGTGCGGGCGGCGAGGCCGGGGGCGAGCGGGTCGTGGTGCATGTGGTCGAGGGTCAGTCCCACGCCGTCGTAGCCGAGGCCGGCGAGGAGGGCGAGGGCGTCGTCGAGGCGGAGGTCGGTGAGGCCGTTGGTGCCGTAGCCGAGGCGGAGCGGGGCGGAGGCGGCGGTCATGTGGCGCTCACCTTCTTTCCGGCGAGGCGGGCGAGTGGCACCAGCGCGAGGGTGGCGAGCGCCCCGCCGAGGGCTCCGGCGCGGGCGGAGAGGGCCGCCTGGAGGGGGATCATGGCGCGGATGCCGCCGCCGACGGCCCGCTGGGTGAGCGGCGGCGAGGGGTTGAGCGCGGCGTGCAGGTAGGGCACGGCGGCCGTGGTGCCGTACAGGGCGGCGAGGCCGACCCGGGCGGCGGTCCTCGCCGCACGAGGACCCGGCGGACCGGGGGCGGCTGCTTCCCGCCGGTCCGCCGGGAGTCGGGTGGGCGCGCCGCGCCGCAGCCCGGCCACGGTGGCGGCGGTGGCCGCGGTGGTGGCGAGGGCGGCGAGCGGGGCGCGGGTGGAGCCGCCGCGGGTCTCGTGGCGTGACACCGATGTCACGGCGTAGGTGTGCGCGCCGAGCAGGGCGGCGGCGGGCAGCGCCGTGCGGGCCGCCGCGCCGGTGCGGGCGGTGGCGGTGGCGCCGAGGAGCACGTCGAGGGTGCGGGCGGCGGCCATCCCGGCCGGGCCCGCCGGCGTACCGGCCAGTCTCAGGTCGTAGAGCCAGACGGTGCCGGCCAGGGCGGAGGCGGTGGCGAGGGCGGGGCGTCCGGCGGCGGCGGCGAGGCCGAGCCCGGCGGCGGTCAGTCCGGCGGCCGCGGTGAGGGCGGCGGTGGGGCTGATCCGGCCGGAGGGCAGCGGGCGGTGCGGGCGTTCGGCCCGGTCCTCCTCGCGGTCGGCCCAGTCGTTGAGGGCCATCCCGGCCTCGTAGAGGCAGAGCGAGGAGCCGGCGGCGAGCAGGGTGCGACGGCCGGGGCGCGCGCCCGAGGCGGCGGCGCCCGCGAGGGCGTCGCCGGGGACACTGAACGCGGCCGAGACGCGCAGGAGTTCGGCCCAGGCGGCGAGCCGGCCGCCCGGGGTGCGGGGCGGGGTCACGCGGCGGCCCCCAGGCGGCGGGCGAAGCCCAGGAGGAGCTGGTACTGCTCGGCGAGGCCGGCGGGGGTGGCGGGGGAGACGCCGTCCGGGGCCTGGAGGGCGTCGGGGTCCTTGAAGTAGAAGGCCAGTTCGCCGAGGGGGCCGCCGATCCCGGCCTCGTGGGCGCGGGCGAGGAGCCGGGCCAGGTCGAGGACGAGGGGCGCGGCGAGGGCGGAGTCGCACCCCTGCCAGATGGTCTGGAGGACCATGCGGGTGCCGAGGAAGCCGTCGAAGGCGATGTGGTCCCAGGCGGTCTTCCAGTCGCCGAGGGCCGGCACGTCGTCGATGTGCACCTCGCCCTCGGGGACGGTGGGCAGGGTGTCGGCGAGGACGCGTTCCTTGCCGGCGTTCTTGGCCGCGGCGGCCGCCGGGTCGGCCAGGGCCGCGCCGTCCCCGCCGCCGAGCAGGTTGGAGCCGGACCAGGCGCGCACCGCGAGGGCCCGGTCGCGGAACATCGGGCCGAGCACCGAGCGCAGCAGGGTCTGCCCGGTCTTGCCGTCCCGCCCGGCGTACGGCAGCCCCGAGGCGCGCGCCTGCTCGGCGAGGGCGGGGTGGTGGATGCCGGTGGAGGGCGTGAAGTTGGCGTACGGGCAGCCGGCGCGCAGGGCGGCGGCGGCGTAGAGGGAGCTGGCGGGGAGGGTGCCGTCGGCGGGGGCGGGCTCGGTGGAGGCGACGTTGATCACGACGACGCGGGCGAGGCCGTGCTCCTCGCGGAAGGCGGTGAGGTCGGCGGCGAAGGCGTCGACCAGTTCCTCGGTGGAGCGGGGGTCTCCGGACTGCGGGCCGCCGGGGCGGATGGCGCGGTCGGCGGCCTCCAGTTCGGCGCGGACGGCGGTGGGCAGCCCGTGCGGCAGGACGCCGCCCTCGGCGAGCGCCTCGGCGCGCTTGGGCAGCGGGCAGTCGGCGGTGTCGTGGCCGCCGAAGACCAGGGAGGAGAGCGGGGCGAGGCCCGCTCCGGCGAAGGGCCGGGTCTCGGTGACGAGCCCGGTCGGCGGATGGAGCCCGGCGACCGTGGCGGCGCAGTCGGCGACGGCGGTGGTGGCGACGGAGCCTCTGGCGCCGATCAGCCAGACGCCGGTACGGGGTCCGGCGGGCGCCTGCCCGGGGTCGTGGGCGGGAGCGGGAGCGGGGGTGTGAGTGGGGAACGACTCGGTGGACACAGGCAGCCTCCTGTTACCAGCGAACAGCAGTGATCCGATGGGGCGGTGGTGCGTGGGGCCGGGACTCGGCGGTCGTCCGCCGCCGGGCCGGCCGGGGCCTCCACGAGGCCGGGGGTGAGCATCCGGAACGGGAAGCGGAACCGGAGGGGGCGGGGTCCGCGTGGCGGGACCGGGCCCCGGTCGGGGGACGGGCGGCGGGTGGCCGCCCGTCCCCGGTGGGGGTGAGTGGGTGGGTGCCGGAAAGGGGTGAGACGGCGGGCGGAGGTCCGGCGTCCGCCGCCCGCCGTCGCTCAGTCGCCCTGGGCGGGCAGTTCCTTCAGCTGGATGTCGCGGAAGGACACGTGGTCGTCGTCCCCGTGGTTCTGGAGGCCGACGTACCCGTCGGTCAGGGAGCGGGCCGGGTCCTCGTTGGTGAAGTCGTTGATCTCGACTCCGTTGAGGAAGACCTGGAGGCGTTCGCCCTGGACCTTGATCTCGTAGCTGTTCCACTCCCCCGGCGGGTTGAGGGCCTTGTCGCGGGCCTCGATGTCGGCGGACTGGAAGGTGTAGACGGCGCCGGTGGTGCGGTCGGGTTCGTCGGTGGCGTCGATCTGCACCTCGTAGCCGTTGTTCACGGCCGACCAGGGGTCGTCGGAGGCCGGGAAGCCCACGAAGACACCGGAGTTGTCGTCACCCTCCATCTTCCAGTCGAGCTTGAGGGAGTAGGAGGACAGCTCCTTGGCCTCGTACCAGAGCAGGCCCATGCCGCCGGTGGTCGTCAGTTCACCGTTGTCGATGGTGAACTCGCCGGGGCCCGCCTGCTTCCAGCCGTCGAGGGTCTTTCCGTCGAAGATCGGCTCGTAGCCGTCCTCCTCCTCGCCGCCGCCCTTCGGGGAGCAGTCGGCGTCGGCCAGGCCGGTGGCGTACTTCAGGCCGCCGGCCAGGTGGGTGCGGAAGTCGCCCTCGGCGAAGGACTCGACGGTGTGGCCGCCGCCGGTGTAGAAGGAGCGGCCGCCCTCGTAGGTCTGGCACCAGGCGATCGGGTGGTCGCCGTCCATGTTGCCGCCCTCGTAGCTGGACTCGTCCAGGGTCGCGAGGACGCGGGCCTGCTCACGGGGGTTGGTGCGGTAGTTGTACCACTCGTCGGTGCGCTCCCAGGTCTCGCCGAGGTGCGCGGTGGCCGGGTGGTCGTGGTCCTCGACCTCGACGGTGGCTTCCTGGATGTGCGGGTGGGAGTCGAAGTAGGCGCCGACCAGGCCGCCGTAGAACTCCCACTCGTACTCGGTGTCGGCGGCGGCGTGGACGCCGACGTAGCCGCCGCCCCCGGCCACGTACTCCTCGAACGCCTTCTGCTGGTCGCCGTCGAGGACGTCGCCGGTGGTGGAGAGGAAGGTGACGGCGTCGTACTCGGCGAGCTTCTGAGGGGTGAACTGGCCGGCGTCCTCGGTGGCGTCGACCTCGATGCCGTTCTCCGTGCCGATCTCCTTCAGGGCCTCGATGCCGGCCGGGATGGAGTCGTGGCGGAAGCCGGCGGTCTTGGAGAAGACCAGGAGCTTCTTGTCGGCGGCGGCCGGGGCGGCACCGTCGATGACGAAGTCGTCCACGTCGTAGAGGGCACCGTCGCCCTCGCCCTTGAAGACGAGGAAGAGTTCGGTGGTGTCCGGGCCGACGTCGGTCAGCTCGGTCTCGACGTCCTCGAAGGTCTCCCAGCCGCCGGTGACCGGGACGGTCGCGGTGCCGTGCAGGGTGCCGGTGGGCGATCCGCTGCGGACCTCCAGGGTGCCGCCGCTGCCGCCGGAGGAGATACGGGCGGTGAACTTGTCGGCGCCGGAGAGGTTGTACGGCTTGAAGGAGATCCAGTCGCCGTTGTGGATGTCGCCGACGGTCTTGCCGCCGTGGGCGGTGGACTTGTTCTGCGGGGCCACGCCCTCGGAGTCGCCGTAGTGCTCGGCCTGCCGGTGGCGGGGCTGCAGCTGGATCTGGTCGGAGCCGGTCAGCGCGGGCTGGCCATTGGCGCCGGTGTCGGTGTAGGAGGCGTCGATGACGCCGAAGATGTTGGCGTTGGGGTCGTGCTCACCGTCGGCGGGGACGTTGAGGGTGCCCTCACAGCCTTCTGCCGAGGTGATCGGGTGGCCGTGGTTGTCGTGGCCGAGGATGTAGCGGACGGTGACCTTGGAGCAGTCGACGGACTCGTCCTCGGGGTCGGTCACGTCCACCTTGAAGGAGACCGTGTCACCGAACTTGAAGAGTGTGCCGTCCTTCGGCTGCTGGAGGGTGACGGTCGGCGCGGTGTTGCCGACGGTCACCTGGACCGAGGCCGTGCCCTTGAGGCCGGACGGGTCGGTGGCGGTCAGCGTCGCCGAGTAGACCCCGTTCTCCTCGAAGGTGTGGGTGGGGTTCTCCTCGTCGCTGGTGGCCCCGTCACCGAAGTCCCAGCTGTAGGTGAGCGGGTCGCCGTCGGCGTCCGTGGTGCCCTCGGAGGAGAAGGTGACCTCCAGCGGGCCCTGGCCCGAGGTCTTGTCGGCCTTGGCGACCGCGACCGGCGCGTAGCCGTCGGTGGCGTTCTCGATGCGATAGACGGCCGAGTTGGCGTCGCCGCCGAAGTAGCCGGTGCCGTAGTCGAGGACGTACAGGGCGCCGTCCGGGCCGAACTCCATGTCCATGACCTGGGTGCCGGACCACGGGAAGTCGTTGATGGCCTCGACGGTGCCGTCCTCGCCCTGCTCGATCCGCTTGATCCACTGGCGGCCGAACTCTCCGGCGAAGAAGTTCCCGTCGAACTCCTCGGGGAACTTCACCGCCGAGTCGAGAGAGGCGTCGTAGCGGTAGACCGGGCCGCCCATCGGCGACTCCGAGCCGTTGCCGAACTCCGGGACGCTGTCGCCGTCGTACGGGATCCAGGCGGCCTGGGCCGGCGGCAGGTCGGTGAGGCCGGTGTTGTGCCGCGAGGTGTTCTTCGGCGCGTCGCAGTCGAAGGGCTCGCCGGACTCCTTGGTCTCGAAGTCGTAGTCGTTGAACGGCTCGTTGTCACCGGTGCAGTACGGCCAGCCGAAGTTGCCGGCCTCGGTGACGCGGGCGAACTCGACCTGCCCGGCCGGACCGCGGTTCGGGTCGGCGGAGCCGGCGTCGGGGCCGTAGTCGCCGACGTAGACGATGCCGGTGGCCTGGTCGACGCTCATCCGGAACGGGTTGCGGAAGCCCATCGCGTAGATCTCGGGACGGGTCTTCTCGGTGCCGGGGGCGAAGAGGTTGCCCTCGGGGACGTCGTACGAGCCGTCGTCCTTGACCTTGATGCGGAGGATCTTTCCGCGCAGGTCGTTGGTGTTGCCGGAGCTGCGGCGGGCGTCGAAGGCCGGGTTGCGGTTCTCGCGCTCGTCGATGGGGGTGTAGCCGTCGGAGGCGAAGGGATTGGTGTCGTCGCCGGTCGACAGGTAGAGGTTGCCGTCCGCGTCGAAGGCGATGTCGCCGCCGACGTGGCAGCACATGCCGCGCGAGGCGGGGATGTCGAGGATCTTCTGCTCGCTGGCCTTGTCGAGCGTGCCGTCCTCGGCCAGGACGAACCGGGAGAGGCGGTTGACGCCGTCGTAGGGCTCGAAGTCGGCGGCGGTGCCGTTCTCGGGGGCGTCGCCGGACGGGGTGTCGAGCTTGGGGGCGTAGTACAGGTAGATGAAGCGGTTCTCCTCGAAGCCGGGGTCGATCCCGACTCCCTGGAGCCCCTCCTCGTCGTGGCTGTACACGTCGAGGGTGCCGGCGACCTTGGTGGTGCCGCCCGCGTCGGTGAGGCGCAGGGCGCCCTCGCGGGCGGTGTGCAGGACACCGCCGTCGGGCAGGACGGCCATGGTCATCGGCTCGCCGGTCTCCTCCACGCCCTTGGCGAGGGTGACCTGCTGGAAGGTGGGGGCGGCGGCGGGCTTGTCGAGGGCCTCCGGGTCGGCGGCGCTCGCGGGGAGCGCGGCCAGGCCCAGTGAGGCGCTGGTGAGGAGGGCGCCGGTGAGGAGCGCCACCGCCTGGCGGAATCTTGGACGTTTCCTGTGCACGGAGTTCCTCCGGGAAGACGTCGTGCGGGTGGGGGTGCTGCCGGGGTGCGCCGTCACCCCGGGGAGCCGTACTGGTCTCGCTCTGGACCGTAGCGACCTTTGTTCCCGCCGGAAACCCCTTGCACAGCAGGTAACTTGAACTTCTTCCCGGCAGAGGACAAAGGGGTGTGCGGGCAGCCCTGACCGGCCCTCCGGCAGTGCCGGAGGGCCGGTCAGGGGCCTCGCGCTCAGGCCGTCCCGGTCAGTCGCGGCCGCCGAAGGCCGCGTCGAAGGAGGCCTGGGGCGGGTCCCAGTCGAGCTTGCGCAGGGCGGCCAGCGCCTCGGGGGCACCGGTCAGCCGGTCCATCCCGGCGTCCTCCCACTCGACCGAGACGGGCCCTTCGTAGCCGATCGAGCGGAGCATCCGGAAGACGTCCTCCCACGGCACGTCGCCGTGGCCGGCCGAGACGAAGTCCCAGCCGCGCCGCGGGTCGCCCCACGGGAGGTGGGAGCCGAGCCGCCCGTTGCGCCCGTCGAGGCGCTTGCGGGCCTCCTTGCAGTCCACGTGGTAGATCCGGTCCTTGAAGTCCCACAGGAAGCCGACCGGGTCGAGGTCCTGCCACACGAAGTGGCTCGGGTCGAAGTTGAGCCCGAAGGCGGGCCGGTGGCCGACGGCCTCCAGCGCCCGGTGGGTGGTCCAGTAGTCGTACGCGATCTCGCCCGGGTGGACCTCGTGGGCGAACCGGACGCCCTCGGCGTCGAAGACGTCGAGGATCGGGTTCCAGCGGTCGGCGAAGTCCTGGTAGCCGCGGTCGATCATGCCGTCGGGGACCGGCGGGAACATCGCCACCAGGTGCCAGATGGCCGAGCCGGTGAAGCCGATGACGGTGTCGACGCCGAAGGCGGCCGCGGCCCGCGCGGTGTCCTTGATCTCGGCGGCGGCCCGCTGCCGGACCCCTTCGGGCTCGCCGTCGCCCCAGATGCGGGCGGGCAGGATGTTCTGGTGCCGCTCGTCGATGATGGCGTCGCAGACCGCCTGGCCGACCAGGTGGTAGGAGATGGCCCGGCACTTCAGCCCGTACTTGTCGAGCAGCTGGTGGCGCCCGGCGACGTAGGACGGGTCGGCCAGTGCCTTGTCGACCTCGAAGTGGTCGCCCCAGCAGGCCAGTTCCAGCCCGTCGTAGCCGAAGTCGCGGGCCAGGCGGCAGACCTCCTCCAGGGGGAGGTCCGCCCACTGCCCGGTGAAGAGGGTGAATTCGCGCGGCATGTCAGGACGCCTCCAGGTCCGGTACGGGGGTGTAGACGGCGTTCTTGGCGGCACTCTCCTCCACGGCGGCCAGCACCCGCTGGACGCGGAGCCCGTCGGCGAACGAGGGGGCGGGGCTCGTGCCCGCCGCGACCGCGTGCACCAGGTCGCGGGCCTGGTGGACGAAGGTGTGGTCGTAGCCGAGGCCGTGGCCCGGCGGCCACCAGCCCTCCAGGTACGGGTGCTCCGGCTCGGTCACCAGGATGCGGCGGAAGCCGCTGGTGACCGCGGGCTCGGTCTCGTCGTGGAAGGAGAGTTCGTTGAGCCGCTCCAGGTCGAAGGCGAGGGAGCCGAGTTCGCCGTTCAGCTCGACCTGGAGGGAGTTCTTGCGTCCGGTGGCGTACCGGGTGGCCTCGAAGGTGCCGAGCGCCCCGGAGGTGAACCGGGCGGTGAAGACCGCCGCGTCGTCCACGGTGACGGGCCCGGTCTCGGTGGAGCCGGTGCCGCTCAGCCCCGAGGAGGCCCCGGCGAGCAGCGGCCGCTCCTTGACGAAGGTCTCGGTGAGCGCCGAGACCCCGGCGACCGCCTCACCGGTGAGGTACTGCGCGAGGTCGACGGCGTGCGCGCCGAGGTCGCCGAGCGCCCCCGAGCCCGCGCTCTCCTTGCGCAGCCGCCAGGTCAGCGGGGAGGCCGGGTCGACCAGCCAGTCCTGGAGGTAGCGGACCCGCACGTGGCGCAGCCTGCCCAGGCGCCCCTCGGCCACCAGCGAACGGGCGTAGGCGGCGGCCGGGACACGCCGGTAGTTGAAGCCGACCATGGCGACCTGGCCGCGCGCCTCGGCCCGGCCGGCCGCGGCCACCATCGCCTCGGCCTCCTCGACGGTGTTGGCGAGCGGCTTCTCGCACAGCACGTGCTTGCCCGCCTCCAGGGCGGCGATGGCGATCTCGGCGTGGCTGTCACCCGGGGTGCAGATGTCGACCAGCTGGACGTCCTCGCGGGCGATAAGCGCCCGCCAGTCGGTCTCGGCCGCGTCCCAGCCGAGCCTGGCCGCGGCCGTGCGCACCGCCTCGGGGTCGCGGCCGCAGACCGCGGCCAGATGCGGCTGGAGCGGCAGGTCGAAGACGCGTCCGGCGGTCCGCCACCCGTGGGAGTGGGCGGCGCCCATGAACGCGTAACCGACCATGCCCACACCGAGACGCGGGGTCCCGGGCGGTGCCGGGCGGCCGCCGGCCGCCTCCTGCTCCGTCTCTCGCATGCAGTCTTCCTCCTCCTGGGAATGGGGCGGCCCCGGGCCCCCGCGGCGCGCGCCGCGGGGGCCTTCGGTAAGGGCTGGGGGCCGTCCTGGGTACGCGGTGCTCTCGGCCTACTTGAAGCCGGTCGGCAGGTATTCCTTGACGTTGTCCTTGGTGACGACGGCCGAGTAGAGCGTCAGCGAGGTGGGGATCTCGTGCTCGGCGAGGCCGCTGACGCCCTTGCCCTGGCCCAGCGCGCGGGCCAGGTCGATGGCGGAGGCCGCCATGGTCGGCGGGTAGAGCACGGTCGCCTTCAGGACGCTGTTGTCGGACTGGATGGCCTCCATCGCGGAGAGCGCGCCGGCGCCGCCGACCATCACGAAGTCGTCGCGGCCGGCCTGGTCGATGGCGCGCAGCGCGCCGACGCCCTGGTCGTCGTCGTGGTTCCACATGGCGTCGAAGCTCTTCTGCGCCTGGAGGATCTGGGCCATCTTGGCCTGCCCGGTCTCCACGGTGAACTCGGCCTGCTGGCGGGCGACCTTCTTGATGTTCGGGTAGTTCTTCAGGGCGTCGTCGAAGCCCTGGGTGCGCTGCTTGGTCAGCTCCAGGTTGTCGGGGCCGGACAACTCGACGACCTTGGCGTTCTTCTTGTCCTTGAGGAGTTCGCCGATGTAGTGGCCGGCGTTGAGCCCCATGCCGTAGTTGTCGCCGCCGACCCAGCAGCGGTACGCCTGCGGGCTGGCGAAGACGCGGTCGAGGTTGACGACGGGTATCCCGGCCCGCATCGCCTTCAGCCCGGCCTGGGTCATCGCCTTGCCGTCGGCGGGCAGGATGACCAGGACGTCGACCTTCTTGTTGATCAGCGTGTCGATCTGGCCGATCTGGGCGGCGGTGTCGTTGGAGCCCTCGGTGATGTCGAGGGTGACGTCGGAGTACTTCTTGGCGCGCTCGCGGGCGTTGACGTTGATGGCGTTGAGCCAGCCGTGGTCGGCCTGGGGGCCGGCGAAGCCGATGGTGACCTTCTTGCCGGGCTTGTCGTCGGCGGCGGCCGCCTGGTTGTCGGTGGAACCCGCGGCCTCCTTCGTCTCGTTGCTGGTGCAGGCGGTGAGGAAGGCGCCGGCGCCGAGGGCGGCGGTACCGAGGAGCAGTCCTCTGCGGCTGGGGATCTCTGGCATGGTGGTGGCCCTTTCGGGATGCGGCTCGTGGGCGGTGCTCGGCTGGGGGGGGGGAAGAGCGGTGCGCTAGGTGGTGTGCTGGGCGGAGCGGCGCTGGACCAGGACGGCGACGACGATGATGGCGCCCTTGGCGATCTGCTGGACGTCGCTCTGGAGGTTGTTGAGCGCGAAGATGTTGGTGATCGTGGTGAAGATCAGGACGCCGAGGACGGAGCCGACGATGGTGCCGCGGCCGCCGGTGAGCAGGGTCCCGCCGATGATCGCGGCGGCGATGGCGTCGAGTTCGTAGAGGTTGCCGTTGGTGTTCTGGCCGGAGCCGGAGAGGACCACCAGCAGGAAGGCGGCGATGCCGCAGCACAGGCCGGAGAGCAGGTAGAGGTAGAGGCGCTGGCGGCGGACGTCGATCCCGGCGAGCCGGGCGGCCTCCGCGTTGCCGCCGACGGCGACGGTGCGGCGGCCGAAGGTGGTGCGGTTGAGCACCAGCCAGCCGACGACGGTGACCAGGGCGAAGACCATCACCAGCGGCGGGATGCCCAGGACGTAGGAGCTGCGGGAACCGAGGTCGAGCACCGACTCGACGGTGACGATCTGGGTGTTGCCGTCGGTGATCAGCAGGGCGAGACCGCGCGCCGAGACCATCATGGCGAGCGTCGCGATGAACGGCACCATCTGGCCGTACGCGATGAGCACGCCGTTGACCAGGCCGCAGCCGAGGCCGACCAGGACGGCGGTGAAGAGGATGCCGGTGAAACCGAAGTCCTGGGTGGCGACGGTGGTGGCCCAGACCGAGGAGAGGGCGACGACGGCGCCCACCGAGAGGTCGATGCCGCCGGACATGATCACGAAGGTCATGCCGACGGTGACCACGCCGATCACCGAGGACTGGACCAGCACCAGCTGGAGGTTGGTGGTGGCGAGGAACTCGTCGGGGCGGGTGAGGCCGCCGACCAGGATCAGGGCGGCGAGCACCCCGAGCAGCGCGAGAGTGCGCAGGTCCGGGCGGAAGAACCGCGTTCCGCCCGGGGCGGCGGGGCCGGGGTCGTCCTTGCCGAGTTCGAGCGGCGGGCCGGCACCGGGCCCGCCCAGCTGATCCGAGGGGGCAGGCTGCGTCATGTCGTCGGGGTCCCTTCCATCACTAGATCCAGTACGCGGTGTTCGTCGAGTTCCGTCGCGGGCGCCTCGTGGACGACCCGCCCCTCGCGGAGCACCAGGACACGGTCGGCGAGGCCCAGCACTTCGGGGACCTCGCTGGAGACGAGGAGGACGGCGAGGCCGTCGTCGGCGAGCCGGCGGATCACCGCGTACAGCTCGGCGCGGGCGCCCACGTCGACGCCTCGGGTCGGTTCGTCCAGCAGCAGCACCCGGCAGCCGCGCAGCAGCCAGCGGGCGAGGACCGCCTTCTGCTGGTTGCCGCCGGAGAGGGTGCGGATCGGGGTCTCGGGGTTGTCGGGGCGCAGCGACAGTTCGCGGGTGGCGGCGCGGGCGTCGGCGCGTTCGCGGCTCCGGTCGACCCAGCCGGCCCGGGAGAAGCGGGAGAGGGTGGAGACGGAGACGTTGCGGGTGACCGACTCCAGCATCAGCAGGCCCTGCGCCTTGCGCTCCTCGGGGGCGAGGCCCACCCCGGCCCGGACGGCGGCGCGGACGCTGCCGGTGCGCAGCCAGTTCCCGTCGACGGCGACGCGGCCGGTGGCGGGCTTGCGGGCGCCGTAGACGGTCTCCAGGATCTCGGAGCGGCCGGAGCCGACCAGTCCGGCGAGGCCGACGATCTCGCCGGGCCGCACCTGGAGGTCGAGGGGCTCGAACTCGCCCTCCCTGGAGAGGTTCTCGACCGTGAGCACCGGCGCCGTCCCCGCCGGGGCGGGCTGTTCGGGCCGGGGCGGGAAGACGTACTCGACGGTGCGGCCCGTCATGAGGGCAACGATGTCACGGGTGGGGGTGTCGTCCGCCGAGAGCGACTGGGCGACGGCCCGGCCGTCCTTGAGGACGGTGACCCGGTCGCCGATCTGGCGGATCTCCTCCAGCCGGTGGGAGATGTAGACGATGGCGACGCCCTCGGCGGTGAGCGAGGAGACGATCCGGAAGAGGTTGGCGACCTCGTCGGGGTCGAGGGCGGCGGAGGGCTCGTCCATGACGATGAGGCGCACGTCGTGGGAGAGGGCGCGGGCCATCGAGACGATCTGCTGGTGGGCGGCGGAGAGGTCGCCGACGAGCGTGCCGGCGTCGATCTCGGGGTGGCCCAGGCGGCGCAGCAGGGCGGCCGCGCGCCGGCGGGCCTCGCCGCCCTTGACGACGAAGCCGGCGCTGGTCGGCTCGTGGCCGAGGTAGACGTTCTCGGCGACGCTGAGCCCCTCCACCAGGTCGAGTTCCTGGTAGATGGTGGCGATGCCCAGGCGCATCGCGGCGATGGGCGACTTGAGGGTGACCGGCTCGCCCTGCCAGGTGATGGTGCCCTCGTCGGGCTGGTGGGCTCCGGCGAGCACCTTGATGAGTGTGGACTTCCCGGCGCCGTTCTGGCCGAGGAGGCAGTGGACCTCACCGGCGGCGACCTCCAGGTCCACCCCGTCGAGGGCGCGGACGCCCGGGAAGGACTTGGCGATGCCGGACATGGTGAGCAGGGGTGGTTCTGGTGCCATGGCGGTTCCCCTCGGCGGATGACGGCCGGTGAGCGGGCAGGGCGGACCGCGCGCCGACGGCGCGGTGGTGCGGTGCGTGGGCGGTGCGGAGCTGCTGCGGGTACGGGTGCTGACGGTGCCGGTGGTGCGGAACGGGTCAGGGGCAGGGCTGCTGCGGATGCTGCTTCGTACGGGCGGGCGCGGGCACGGCGGTCCCGTGCGGGCGCCCGGAGCGGGCGCGGGTGGTGCGGCTCGGTGGTGCGGTGGTGCCTGGGTACGTACGGCTCGGGGTGCGGCCCGGTCCCGGCGCGGCTCGGCCGGGGCGGGTGGTGCGCCTTGCGGTGGTGCGGCCTTGCGGGTGGTGCGGGTGGTGCCGGTGGTGCGTCCGTCCGGCGGGGCCGGGCGGGGTGGTGCGCGCCGGGCCTGTCAGGCCGGCGAGAACAGGTGGTCGCTGATGAGCCGGGCGCCGCCGATGACTCCGGCGGCGGGCCCCAACTCGCCCAGGACGATGGGCAGGTTGCCGGTCGCGAGCGGCAGCGACTGGCGGTAGACCTGGGTGCGGATGGCGGCGAGCAGGGTGTGGCCGAGGCCGGTCACCCCGCCGCCGATCACCACGAGCCCGGGGTTGAAGAAGGAGACGAGGCCGGCGATGACCTGGCCGGTGTGGCGGCCTCCGCGCCGGATCAGTTCGAGGGCGGCGGTGTCCCCGCCGGAGGCGGCGGCGGCCACGTCGGCGGCGCTGAGCCGGCCGCCGGCCTCCAGCCGGGCGGCCAGTTCCGCGGAGCGGCCCTCGCGCGCCACCTGTTCGGCGTCGCGGGCCAGGGCGGAGCCGCTGAAGTGGGCCTCCAGGCACCCCTGGTTGCCGCAGGCGCAGGGCAGTCCGTCCGGCTCGACCTGGATGTGGCCGATGTCGCCGGCGCTGCCGGTGGTGCCGCGGTAGACGGTGGAGCCGACCACGATGCCGCAGCCGATGCCGGTGCCGATCTTGACGCAGAGGAAGTCACGGGCGGTGCGGGCGACCCCGGCGTGCTGTTCGCCCATCGCCATGAGGTTCACGTCGTTGTCGACCATGACGGGGCAGCCCAGTTCCTGGCTGAGCGCCTCGCGGACCGGGAAGCCGTCCCAGCCGGGCATGATCGGCGGGGCGACGGGGATGCCCTCGGGGAAGCGGACCGGGCCGGGCACGCCGATGCCGGCGCCGTCGAACCCTTCGGCGAGGCCGGACGCCTTGAGCTTCTCGGCCATGTCGAGAACCTGCTCGAAGACGGCGACCGGCCCTTCGCGGACGTCCATCGGCTGGGTGATGTGGCCCAGCACCTCCAGCTCGGCGTTGGTGACGGCCACGTCGACCGAGGTGGCGCCGATGTCGACGCCGAGGAAGCGCAGGTGGGGCGCGAGGCGGATGTTGTGCGAACGGCGTCCGCCGCGCGAGGCGGCGAGGCCGTCGGCGACGACGAGGCCGGTCTCCAGCAACCGGTCGACCTCGACGGCGAGTTTGGAGCGGGAGAGGTCGACCTCCTCGCCGAGCTGGGCGCGGGAGTGGGCACCGCCGTCGCGGAGCAGCCGCAGCAGGCGCGCCTGGTGTGCGTTGGCGGGTCTTGCGGTCATGCGTCTCACGCGCCCCTCCCTCCCCCTGGCCTGACGGTGCGGGGAAACCTCTGCGAACGGCGGTGCCACGGGCCTCCCTTGCCGGGGCCGGCCGGACTCGCCGCTCGCGCTTTCGAGGGGAACGTAGCAGTGCCTGCCGGGTGTGGGAAGAAGTTGAGCGGGAATTACCCCCGACTTTTTCCATTCACAGGACAAAGCCGGGAGGGCGGGTCTCCCGTGGCGCCCTCTCCCGCACCCCCGGCTCCCGGACCGTCCGCCCAGGTGGCGGCGGAGGTCAGGGGCAGCGGACGACCTGGCCCGCGTAGGAGAGGTTGCCGCCGAAGCCGAAGAGGAGGACGGGGTCGCCGGTGCTGATCTCGCCGCGCTCGACGAGCTTGGAGAGGGCGAGCGGGATGGAGGCGGCGGAGGTGTTGCCGGACTCCACGACGTCCTTGGCGACCACGGCGTTGACCGCGCCGAGCTTGGCGGCGACCGGTTCGATGATGCGCAGGTTGGCCTGGTGGAGGACGACGGCGGCCAGCTCCTCGGGGGTGGTCCCGGCGCGCTCGCAGACCTTGCGGGCGATCGGCGGCAGCGTGGTGGTCGCCCAGCGGTAGACGCTCTGGCCCTCCTGGGCGAAGCGGGGCGGGGTGCCCTCGATGCGGACGGCGTGGCCGAGGCCGGGGACCGAGCCCCACAGGACGGGGCCGATGCCCGCGCCGCCGCTCCCGGCGTGGTCGGCGGTGACGACGGCGGCGCCCGCCCCGTCACCGACCAGGACGCAGGTGCCCCGGTCGGTCCAGTCGGCGACCTGCGACATCTTGTCGGCGCCGACGACCACGGCGCGCTCGGCGGCACCGGCGCGCACCGCGTGGTCGGCGGTGGCCAGGGCGTGGGTGAACCCGGCGCAGACCACGTTGAGGTCGAGGGTGGCCGGGGAGACCATGCCGAGCCGCGCGGCGAGGCGGGCGGCGGTGTTCGGGGAGCGGTCGATGGCGGTGGAGGTGGCGACCACGACCAGGTCGACGGCGGCCGGCTCGATCCCCGCGGAGGCCAGCGCCTTGGCGGCGGCGTGCGCCGCCAGTTCGTCCACCGGCTCGTCGGGGCCCGCGATCCGCCGGGTGCGGATGCCGACCCGGCTGCGGATCCACGCGTCGCTGGTGTCGACCATCTCCTCCAGCTCCTCGTTGGTGAGCACGCGGGCGGGCTGGTAGTGGCCGACGGCGGCGATGCGGGTGCCGATCATGGAACGGGGTCCCCCTTGTGTCCGGATGGCGAACGGGACCCTCCAGTCTGGTCAGCGACTCACGGGTAGCGGGGCAGGTGATGCCACAGGATTCGGGCTCGACCCTTGGAGACATCACCCACCCCGCAGGGCCCGCGTTCCCGCGCGGGGGTCAGCCGGTGAACAGCTGTGCGGCCTTGACGCCCAGCTCGTACAGGCCCCAGCAGAGCGGTGCTCCCACCCAGAACCAGGCGAAGGCGGTCAGGGCGCGGCGCGGGGGCGGCGCCGTGGTGTCAGCGGGCGTCGTCATGGGCGGCGGCCTCCTTCTGGGCGGGCACCGGGGCGGCCGGGGCCGCGTCGGGCGGGGTGACGTGGTGGCGGGGGTGGACCGGGCGGACCAGCTCGTTGGCGATGAAGCCGACGACGAGCAGCCCGGTCATGACGGTCAGCGAGAGCCCGTACAGCTCGGGACCGCTGTGTCCGGCGGCGGCCTGGCGGTCGGCGATCTGGTTGACGATGAGCGGGCCGAGGACGCCGGCGGTGGACCAGGCGGTCAGCAGGCGGCCGTGGATGGCCCCGACCTGGTAGGTGCCGAAGAGGTCCTTCAGGTAGGCGGGGATGGTGGCGAAGCCGCCGCCGTAGAAGGAGAGCAGCACCAGCGCGCAGAGGATGAACAGTGGCTTGGAGGCGTCCCCGAACTGCGAGATGAGCAGGTACATCACGGCGCCGACGCCCAGGTAGACGCGGTAGATGTTCTTGCGGCCGATCAGGTCGGAGGTGCTCGACCAGCCGATCCGCCCGGCCATGTTGGCGGCGGAGAGCAGGGCGACGAAGCCGGCGGCGGCCGCGACCGAGACCGGGGTGTCGGTCTCCGCGAAGAAGTCGGAGATCATCGGCGCGGCCTTCTCCAGGATGCCGATGCCCGCGGTGACGTTCATGCACGGGACCACCCACAGGCACCAGAACTGCGGGGTGCGCAGGGCGGAGCGGGCGGAGACGCCGTGACCGGTGATCGGCACCCGGGCGCTCTCGCCGCTATCCTCGTCCTTCACCCGGGCGGCCGGGGTACGGATCAGCAGCACGCCCAGGCTCATGAAGACGGCGTAGGCCAGGCCGTGGACGAGGAAGGCGAGGGCGATGCCCCGGCTGTCGCTGCCGAAGGAGTCGAGCATCGCGGCCGACCAGGGCGAGGCGATGAGGGCGCCGCCGCCGAAGCCCATGATGGCGATGCCGGTGGCCATGCCCGGACGGTCGGGGAACCACTTCATCAGGGTCGAGACGGGCGAGATGTAGCCGATGCCCAGGCCGATACCGCCCACGAAGCCGTAGCCGAGAACAATCAGCCAGTACTGGCTGGTGGCGGCGCCGAGCGCGGAGATCAGGAAGCCGGAGGAGAAGCAGAGCAGGGAGACGGTCATGGCCCAGCGGGGCCCGTTGCGTTCGACGAGGGTGCCGCCGAAGGCCGCGGAGAGGCCGAGCATCACGATGGCGAGCTGGAAGGGCAGGGCACTCTGGGTGCCGGTCAGGTCGAGCCCTGACTCCAGGGCGGGCTTGAAGACGCTCCAGGCGTACGCCTGGCCGATGGAGAGGTGGATCGAGAGTGCGGCCGGCGGGACCAGCCACCGGCTCCAGCCGGGTGGCGCGACCGGGCCGCCGCGGCGAGCGGGGGTGGAGGGAGTCGTCATGAAGCGGAACCCTAGGAACCGGTTGCGACGTTGGGAAGAGTCTTGACCAGGCGGGTACGGGCTGCTGCCTGCCCGGACACCGTCCGTGGCCTCCGGCAGGCGTGTCTCTGACCCGGCCGGGTTCGCGACGGCGGTCCTGGAGAAGAATGGCAGGGTGGAGACCGGGCGTTCCCCGCCCCGGCCGGGCGCCCCGCGCTCTCTCCGCGCAGGGCCGACCGGGCCGCCGTACGCACAGAACCAGGACCGCTCCATGGGCCGAGTCACCGAACGCCGCCGCGTCCTCCGCATCCGGGACGGTGCCGTCTCCGCGCGGGCGGACACCCTGGTCGCCGAGGAGCCCCTGGAGATCCGGCTGAACGGCAAACCGCTGGCGATCACCATGCGCACCCCGGGCGACGACTTCGCGCTCGCCGTGGGTTTCCTGGTCAGCGAGGGGGTGCTGGCCGACGCCTCGGAGCTGGCCTCGGTCGTGTACTGCGCCGGCGCCACCGCCGACGGCTCCAACACGTACAACGTGGTGGACGTGCGGCTCGCCGAGGGCGTCGTACTGCCGGACATCTCCCTGGAGCGGAACGTCTACACCTCGTCCTCCTGCGGCCTGTGCGGCAAGGCCAGCCTGGACGCGGTCCGCACCAAGACCCGCCACCCGCTGACCGGCCAGGACGGGGTCCGCCTCTCCCCCGCCCAGCTCTCCGTCCTCCCCGACCGGCTGCGCGCGGCCCAGCAGGTCTTCGACCGCACCGGCGGGCTGCACGGGGCGGCGCTGTTCACCCCGGAGGGCGAGCTGGTCGACCTCCGCGAGGACGTGGGGCGGCACAACGCCGTCGACAAGGTGGTGGGGCGCGCCCTCCAGCAGGGGCGGCTGCCGCTGGGCGACTCGGTGCTGCTGGTGTCCGGGCGCGCCTCCTTCGAGCTGGTGCAGAAGGCGGTGATGGCGGGCATCCCGATGCTGGCGGCGGTCTCCGCGCCCTCCTCCCTCGCCGTCGAACTGGCCCGGGAGAGCGGGATGACGCTGGTCGGCTTCCTGCGCGGGACGTCGATGAACGTGTACGCGGGCGAGGAGCGGATCGCCCTGCCGGTCGACGCCGGCTGAGCGGCGCCCGGGCGGTCAGGCCGCGCCGGGGCCCGCCACCGGGACCGGTTCGGCGACCGCCTCCGGGTCGCGGGAGCGGCGCTTGGCGATGACGGCGCAGACCATCAGCTGCATCTGGTGGAAGAGCATCAGCGGCAGCACCGCCAGCGAGGCGTGCGAGGCGAAGAGCACCGTGGCCATCGGCAGTCCGGCCGCCAGCGACTTCTTCGAGCCGGCGAACTGGATGGCGATCCGGTCCGCCCGGCCGAAGCCCATCCGCGCCGCCCCGTACCAGGTCAGCGAGAGCATCACGGCGAGCAGGACGGCCTCGGCGGCGAGCAGCGCAAGCAGCCGCGGCCAGGTCACCTGCTGCCAGATGCCGGCGACGACGCCCTGGCTGAAGGCGGTGTAGACGACGAGCAGGATCGAGCCCCGGTCGACGAAGCCGATGATCCGCCGGTGCCGGGCGAGGAAGCCGCCGATCCACCGCCGCAGGAGCTGCCCGGCGAGGAAGGGCACGAGGAGCTGGAGGGCGATCTTGAGCGCGGAGTCGGCCGAGAAGCCGCCGCCGGAGGAGCCCAGCAGCACCACCGCGAGCAGCGGCGTCAGCACCATCCCCAGCAGCGAGGAGAACGACCCGGCGCAGATGGCGGCCGGCACGTTGCCCTTGGCCATCGAGGTGAAGGCGATCGAGGACTGGATGGTGGAGGGGACCAGGCACAGGAAGAGGAACCCGCCGTACAGCGCCGGGGTCAGCAGCCACGGCACCAGTCCCCTGGCCGCCAGCCCGAGCAGCGGGAAGACGACGAAGGTGCAGGCCAGCACGGTGGTGTGGAGCCGCCAGTGGCGCACCCCGTCCAGCGCCTCGCGGGTGGAGAGCTTGGCGCCGTAGAGGAAGAAGAGCAGCCCGACCACGACGGTGGAGGCGCCGGAGGCGGCCTCGGCGGCCGCCCCGCGGGCGGGCAGCAGCGTCGCGAGGACGACCATCCCGAGCAGCGCCAGGATGTACGGGTCGACGGGCAGCCTCAGCCGCCGGCGCGGGCGTGTCACGGTGTTCCTCGGTCGGTACGGGTGCCGTCCGGGGCGCGGACGGCACGAAAGGGCCGGTCACCGGCGTGGGAGCGCGGCGCCGGAGGGCGCCTCCAGCATCCCCCGCTCCCCCGCGATCGGGAATCCCGCACACCGCTCTGACTGTCATCACGGACAGCGATAACATGCGCGGTGTGTACGATCCCGCGCTGCTGCGCACCTTCCTCGCCGTCGCGCAGACCCTGAGCTTCACCCAGGCGGCCCGGCGGCTCGGCGTGCGCCAGTCCACCGTCAGCCAGCACGTGCGGCGGCTGGAGGAACAGGTGGGACGGACGCTCTTCCTGCGGGACACCCACACCGTGGAGCTGACCGGCGACGGGGCGGCCATGCTCGGTTTCGCCCGCCGCATCCTGGAGGTCCAGGAGCAGGCGGCCGCCTACTTCGGCGGGCCCCGGCTGCGCGGGCGGCTGCGGTTCGGCGCCTCGGAGGACTTCGTGCTGACCCGGCTGCCGGAGATCCTGGAGGCGTTCCGCCGCGACCATCCCGAGGTGGAGCTGGAGCTGACCGTGGAACTCTCCGGCACGCTCCACGAGCGGCTGGCGGCGGGCAAGCTCGACCTGGTCCTCGCCAAACGCCGCCCCGCGGACCCGCCCGCGCCGCTGGTCCGCCGCGACCGGCTGGTGTGGATCGGCGCGGACCGGCTGCGGCTCGACCCGGAGGACCCGGTCCCGCTCATCGTCTACCCGGTGCCCGGCATCTCGCGGGCCCGGGCGCTGGACGCCCTGGAGCGCCACGGCCGGCCCTGGCGGATCGCCTGCACCAGCGGCAGCCTCAACGGCCTCCTGGCCGCCGCCCGCGCCGGACTCGGCGTGATGGCCCACGCCCGGGGCCTGATCCCGCCCGGCCTGGTCCGCGTCCCCGAACGCGCCGGCCTCCCGGAACTGGGCGAGGTGGAGTTCGTCCTCGCCCACGGCGAGGCACGCGCCGCCGGCGACCCGGCCCCGGCCCAGGCACTGGCCCGGGCCATCCTGGAGGGCGGGGACCGGTTGCGGGGGCCCGGACAGTGACGCGAGGGCCCGCACCGCACGGCCTGGTGGCCGCGGTGCGGGCCCTGCTGGTCGGGCGCGTCGGTCAGCGCGTCCGCGCCACGGTCTCCTCACCGGGCTCGGGCTCGGCGTCGCCCGCCCCGGTGTCCGCACCACGGTCCCTGGTCCGGACGAACTGGAGGAAGGAGCTCAGCTCCCGCTTGACGACCGGCGCCAGCAGGTACAGCCCGATGATGTTGATGACCGCGAGGGTGAACAGAACGGCGTCGGCCAGGTCGATCAGGGTCTGGAGGGTGAGCAGCGACCCGGCGACGGCGAAGACCGTGTAGAGCACCTTGAAGATCAGCTCACTGGCCCGGCTGCGCCCGAAGAGGTACGTCCACGCCTTCAGGCCGTAGTAGCCCCAGGTCAGCACGGTCGAGAAGGCGAAGAGCAGCACGGCGACGGTGAGGATGTACGGGAACCACGGGAGCACCGTGGCGAAGGCGTCCGAGGTGATGGTCACGCCCCCGATGGACTCGCCGTTCCGCGCCTCGTCCCAGCTCGCCGGGTTGGCGATGACGATGGTGAGCGCCGTCATGGTGCAGACGATCACGGTGTCGATGAAGGGCTCGAGGAGAGCCACCAGCCCCTCACTCGCGGGGTGCCGCGTCTTGGCGGCGGAGTGGGCGATCGGGGCCGAGCCGAGTCCGGCCTCGTTGGAGAAGGCGGCGCGCTTGAAGCCGACGATCAGCGCGCCGAGGATGCCGCCCGCGACGCCCTGGGGGTTGAAGGCCTCATCGACGATCGTGCCGAAGGCGGCCGGGACGGCGGTGATGTTGACGAGGATGACGACCAGGCAGGCGGTGACGTAGATCGCGGCCATGGCCGGGACCAGGCGGCTGGTGACCGAGGCGATCGACTTGATGCCGCCGAGCAGGACCACACCGACCAGGGCGGCGATGACGATGCCGAACAGGAGCGCTCCGCCCGAGGAGCCCATGAGCCCCTCCTCGCCGCCGGTGACGGCGGTGAGCTGCGCGTAGGACTGGTTGACCTGGAAGAGGTTGCCGCCGAAGAGGCCGAAGAAGAGGATCATCGCGGAGGCCAGCACGGCGAGGACCTTGCCCAGCTTGGCGCCGCCCGCGCCGAAGCGCTCGGCGAGGCCCTTCGGCAGGTAGTGCATGGGGCCGCCCGAGACGGTGCCGTCGGCGTGCACCTCTCGGTACTTCACGCCGAGAGTGACCTCGACGAACTTGGTGGCCATGCCGAGCAGGCCGCAGACGATCATCCAGAAGGTGGCGCCGGGGCCGCCGATGCTGACGGCGACGGCCACACCGGCTATGTTGCCGAGGCCGACCGTTCCGGAGACCGCGGCGGTCAGCGCCTGGAAGTGGCTGACCTCGCCCTCCGCGCCCTTCTCGTCGTACTTGCCGCGCACGACGCGCAGCGCGAGGCCGAACTTGCGGAACTGGATCAGGCCGAACCAGCAGCTGAAGACCAGGCCGGCGACGACCAGCCAGGCAACGATGAGGGGCACCTCGGCCCCGTTGATGTCGACGGCGTAGAAGATGACGTCGCCGAGCCACGTCGCTATCGGTTCGAAGAAACCGCCGACCGATTCATCGATCGTGCGGGTGATGGAGTCGAGTGACATCAGGCTCCTCTGGGAACGCGTGGGGGGGGCGCGACTGGCACGCGGGGCGTTGCGAAAGGGAACGGACAACATCGTCCGGCCATGACCGCAGCCGTCCGCCTGGCCCGCCGGGACGGCTCCCCGAGGGGTGACGTCGAGGCGGGCCGGTGGGCGAAGTTGCGCATTGATAGCACGCACCACCTCCTCACCGTCGTGGCGTGAATCACACCAGGGAAGGCGTCGGAGGGCATTTCGTACAGCCGTTGACACGATCGTTATCCGGATCTGAGCTTCCCCTGAGCGAACACCCACGCCGGTACGAGGTGGAGCACCCGCCCTCGGCGCCTCAGCAGGATCGCGGGACCGCCGGCTCCCACCGGTGACCGTCCTGTACAGATCCGGTGCAGATCGGCCCGATTCTGGCTACCGGTGAGTCAGTATTCTGTCCCGCCCTTCCCCCTTGTGGCCGTATTTCCCCGGCTGACCAGTGCAGATGCCGTGGAGGCCGGTTGTGTGCCGCCTCTCCCGCGCGGGGCACGACTGGGGTAGCGTCACCGCGCTGTCAGGGCTTTCAGGCAGGGCGTCCCCTCAGGAGCAGTGCGTGCGCGAGTTCACCTCTCCCCCGACGGCGTCGGCCCCGCCGGTGGGCGGTCTCGCCGATGTCGTCTTCGACCACGCCGAGACCGGCCCGGACCGGGTCGCGCTGGCCCGCAAGGGCGCGGACGGGGTCTGGCGGGACGTGACCTCGGCGCGGTTCCGGGACGAGGTGCTGGCCCTGGCCAAGGGGCTGCTGGCGGACGGCGTGCGGTTCGGCGACCGGGTCGCCATCATGTGCCGTACCCGGTACGAGTGGACGCTCTTCGACTACGCGCTGTGGACGGTCGGCGCGCAGGTGGTGCCGGTCTATCCGACCTCCTCGGCCGAGCAGGTCGCGTGGATGCTGCACGACGCGCAGGTGTCGGCGGCGATGGTCGAGCACGAGGACCACGCGATGACGATCGGTTCGGTGGTGGACCGGCTGCCGGGGCTGCGCCGGCTGTGGCAGCTGGACGGGGACGCGGTGACGCACCTGGTCAAGGCGGGCGCGGACATCACCGACGAGACGGTCCACCGGCACCGGCGGGCCGTCACCCCCGACACCACCGCGACCCTCATCTACACCTCGGGCACCACCGGCCGGCCCAAGGGCTGCGTCATCTCCCACGCCAACCTGATGTTCGAGACGGACACCGCGATCAGCCGCTGGGAGCCGGTCTTCCACTCCCGCCCCGGCGACCAGGCGTCCACCCTGCTCTTCCTGCCGCTGGCGCACGTCTTCGGCCGCATGGTGCAGGTGGCGGCCGTCCGGGGCCGGGTCAAACTCGGCCACCAGCCGCAGCTGAACGCGGCGGCGCTCCTGCCGGACCTGGCCGCCTTCCGGCCGACCTTCGTGCTCGCCGTCCCGTACATCTTCGAGAAGGTCTTCCACGCGGCACGGCGCAAGGCCGAACGGGACGGGCGGTCGGGCCCCTTCGACAAGGCGGTGGAGGTGGCCGTGCGGTACGCGGAGGCGATGGAGGCCCGCGCCTTCGGCACCGGTCCCGGCCCGGCGGCGGGGCTGCGGATGCAGCACCAGCTCTACGACAAGCTGGTCTACTCGCGGGTCCGGGCCGCGCTCGGCGGCCGGGTGCGGCACGCCATGTCGGGCGGCTCGGGGATGAACCGGCGGCTCGGCCTCTTCTTCGCCGGCGCCGGCATCACCATCTACGAGGGGTACGGCCTGACCGAGTCGACCGCCGCCGCCACCGCCAACCCGCCCGAGCGGACCCGGTACGGCACCGTGGGCCTGCCGCTGCCGGGGACCACGGTGCGTATCGCGGACGACGGCGAGGTCTGGCTCCACGGCGAGCACGTCTTCCGGGGCTATCTCAACGCGCCGCAGGCCACCCGTAACGCGGTGCGCGAGGGCTGGCTGGCGACCGGGGACATCGGCCGGCTCGACGAGGACGGCTATCTGACGATCACCGGCCGCAAGAAGGAGATCCTGGTGACCTCCGGCGGCAAGAGCGTCTCGCCGGGGCCGCTGGAGGAGCGGGTCCGCGACCATCCGCTGGTGGCCCAGTGCGTCGTGGTCGGCAACGACCGGCCCTACATCGCGGCGCTGGTCACTCTGGACGCCGAGGCGGTGAGCCACTGGCTGGCGATGCGCGGCAAGCCGGAGCTGACCCCGGCCGAGCTGGTCCGCGACCCGGATCTGGAGACGGAGGTGCGGCGGGCCGTCATCGCCGCCAACACCCTCGTCTCGCAGGCCGAGTCGATCCGCACCTTCCGCATCCTGGGCCACCAGTTCACCGAGGAGCGCGGACTGCTCACCCCGTCACTGAAGCTGAAGCGCAAGGCGATAGAGGAGTCGTACGCCACCGAGCTGGCGGCGTTGTACCGGGGCTGACGTGGTGTCCGGGCGCCGGTGAGCGGCCGGGCGGGGGAACTCGCGGGGGCGTGAGCAGGTCCGCCGGTGGGAATGCGTGCGGGCGGGTCATAGTTGACCATGGGAGTTCCCACCGACCACGTTAGGACCAATCGCTCGTGAGCAAGGTTCCCCCGATCATCCTGAACAACGGCGTCCAGATGCCCCAGCTCGGCTTCGGGGTCTGGCAGGTACCGGACGACGAGGCGTTCACCGCTGTCGGCGCGGCCCTGGACGCGGGTTACCGCTCCATCGACACCGCCGCCGCCTACGGGAACGAAGAGGGCACCGGCAAGGCGATCGCCCGCTCCGGCATCCCCCGTGAGGAACTCTTCGTCACCACCAAGCTGTGGAACAGCGACCACGGGTACGACGCGGCGCTGCGCGCCTTCGACTCCTCGCTGGAGAAGCTGGGCCTGGACCACGTCGACCTGTACCTGATCCACTGGCCGCTGCCGGCCAAGGACACCGCCGTCGACACCTACAAGGCGCTGGAGAAGATCTACTCCGAGGGCCGTGCCCGCGCCATCGGCGTCTCCAACTTCCTCCCGGAGCACCTGGAGCGGCTGATCGACGCGACCTCGGTCACCCCCGCGGTCAACCAGATCGAGCTCCACCCGCACCTCCAGCAGCGGGCCGCCCGCGAGTACCACGACGAGCAGGGCATCACCACCGAGGCGTGGTCCCCGCTCGGCCAGGGCAAGGGCCTGCTGGAGGTGCCCGCGATCGTCGCCATCGCGCGGAAGCACAACGTCACCCCCGCCCAGGTGGTGCTGCGCTGGCACGTCCAGCTGGGCAACGTCGCCATCCCGAAGTCCGTGACCCCGTCCCGGATCGTGGAGAACATCGACATCTTCAGCTTCGAGCTGGACGAGGAGGACATGGCCGCGATCAGGGCCCTCAACGAGGACCGCCGGCTGGGCCCGGACCCGGCCGAGTTCAACGAGGGCTGAGCGGCCGCGCTCCCCGGCGCGCGAGTGCCCCGTACCGCCGTCGGCAGATTCTTGGGGTCCTCGCAACACCTGATGGCTTATGTGGCCGTCAGTAGATCACGCAGGCGCTCGGCTGGTGTTTTCCAGCCGAGCGTTTTGCGT
>NZ_JOII01000009.1 GCF_000719955.1 Streptomyces albidoflavus | reverse complement strand
ACACGGAAGGAGTCGTCGGCAGCGTCAGATGTGTATAAGAGACAGCCCTCCCGCTCACACCCCACCCCACGCGACCCCTCAACCCACCCCACACCCCGCTCCCCCTAAACCCCCATCTCCGCCGCCACCAGCCCCGCCCGCACCGCCGCCACCAGCCCCGCATGATCGGCCTCCGTCCGATCCGCATAGGCCACCGCGAACCCCGCAACCGCCTCGTCGAACACCTCCCCCTTGCCGCAGTACCCCGCTATGTGCCGCGGATCGGCACTGTGCGCATGCGCCCTGGCCAGCAGCGCCCCGGTCATTCGCGCGTAGTCGTCCACCTGGTCAGCCGGAAGCGCAGCGGGGTCCACACTCCCCTTGCGGTTCCTGAACTGCCTTACCTGATAGGGCCGTTGATCAATCGAAGTCCAGCCCAGCAGAACATCGCTCACCACCTGCATCCGCTTCTGCCCAAGCACCACCCGCCGCCCCTCGTGGCCGGCCTCGGGCACCGGGAACCCCGCGCGCCCCAGGTGCGGCCCCAGCACCGAGGGCCTGGCCTCCTTCACCTGCAGGACCAGCGGCTCCCCCCGGTGGTCGAGGAGCAGCACGACGTACGACCGGGTGCCGACACTCCCGGTGCCGACCACACGGAACGCCACGTCCTGCACCGCGTACCGGGCGAGCAGAGGGAGCCGGTCCCCGGGAAGAGTGCCGAGGTAGGGGCCGAGCGCGGCGGCGACCTGTGCGGCCTCGTCGTCGGATATCTCGGTCAGTACGGGAGCCGCGCCGACGAAGCGGCGGCCGCCGTCGGCGGTGGCCTCGGTGGACCGGGCGGCGAAACGGGCGCTGGTGTTGCGCCGGGCCTTCTCCGACACCCGGCCGAGGGTGCCGAGGAGGTCCTTGGCGTCGGCGTGCGAGACCAGTTCCTCGTCGGCCACGGCGTTCCACGCGTCCGCCACCGGCATCCGGGCCAGCAGCCGCATCGTCCGCCGGTAGGCTCCGGCCACGTCCCGGGCGGCGTCCCGGCAGCCCGCCTCGTCCGTCCCGGCCTCCCGTCCGGCCAGCACCAGCGAGGTCGCGAGCCGCTTCAGGTCCCACTCCCAGGGGCCGTAGGCCGTCTCGTCGAAGTCGTTGAGGTCCATGACGAGCCCGCCGCGGGCGTCGCCGTAGAGGCCGAAGTTGCCGGCGTGCGCGTCGCCGCACAGATGGGCCCCGACCTCGGTCACCGGAGTCCGCGCCAGGTCGTAGGCCATGAGCCCGGCCGCGCCGCGCAGGAAGGCGAAGGGGCCGGCCGCCATCCTGCCGACCCGGATCGGGGTCAGTGCGGGCAGACGGCCCTGGTTGGACTCCTCGACGGCCGTCACCGGGTCGGGCCGGTCCGGGTCGATCACCAGACCGGCGTGGGCGCCGCGCGGGACCCGTTCCCGCAGGGCCTTCCCGGCCCGGCGGGGATCGTCCCGCTCCGGCCTGCTCGCGAACCCGGCCACCCGGGGCAGCTTCACGGCCCGCCCCATGGGCGCCCCGCCCGCCTGTCCGCCGCCAGGCACTGTCACCCCGCCCGCCCCGGCCTCCAACACCCGCTCCGTCACGGTCTCCGTCATCTGATCGTCTCCCCCTCGACCCCGCACCCTCGGGCACGCCCCGACCGCCCCGCCCGCACCACGCCGGACAAGGCCCTGACCGCGAAGCCGCCGCCCACTCGTCGCGTACGCCCTGCCTCGCGAAAGCGACCGTACCGCCGCCGTGAGAAGGCCGCCGAGCCCTGTGGACAACCCCGGTTTGTGGACAACTCCGTCCCCCACACGAGTCACCCCAGCCCCACCCGCCCCACCGCGAACCCACGCCCCGCCAAGGACTCGGGCCGTCAGCAGCCCGCCCCCGGCTCGCCCACCACGCCGCCCAGCAAATGCTTCTCGCCCCAGCATCGGAGGGCGGACAGCGCGGGGCCCAGTTCCGCGCCGGATTCGGTGAGCCGGTAGGAGACGCGGAGCGGCGGGCCCTCGGTGACCTCGCGCAGGACGAGTCCGGCCGCGGCCAGTTCGCTCAGGCGGTCGGAGAGCATCCGTTCGCTGATGCCGGGGATGGCCCGGCGCAGGTCGGCGAAGTGGACGGGCTGGGTCATGAGGACGGCGATGATCGGGCCGGTCCAGCGCTTGCCGAGCAGTTCGAAGACCCGGGTGATGCCCAGGTCGACCCTGCCGCAGGGCTCCGGCACGGGCGCGGTCTCCGCGCGTTCGCCCGCCTCGGCCTCGTTTTGCGCTCGGTCGTTCCCGGCGCCGCCGCTGCGCGCGCCGTCCGTTCCCGTGGCCTTGCCGTTGCCCGCCATACCTCTCAGGGTACTGGGCCCGGGGAAGGGGATGAAAAAAAGTAAGCTCCTGTGTTATCCATAGTTGCGTACTAAACAACAGGCAGGACCGGGCGCCATCGACGTCGCCATGCCGGGCCCGCCTCAGCTCCCCCAGGAGACCCCCATGGCCACGCTGCTCCACATCGACTCCGCCATCTCCCCGGCAGGCTCCGCCTCCCGCGAGGTCACCGCCGCCTTCGTCAAGGCCTGGACCGAGGCTCACCCGGACGGGAAGGTCGTCCACCGCGACCTGGGCGCCCACCCGGTGCCGCACCTCGACTTCACCGCGGTGTCGGCCGGGTTCTCCGACCCCTCCGAGCACACCGAGGAGCAGCGGGCGGCGGTCGCGCTCCGCGACGAGCTGGCCACCGAACTGGAGTCGGCGGACGCCGTGCTGATCGGCGCCCCCATGTACAACTTCACGATCCCCTCGACCCTCAAGGCCTGGCTCGACCAGGTGATCATCGTCGGCCGCACCGGCGGCGAGACCGGCACGGTGGCGGGTACGCCCTTCACCGTGGTGGCCAGCCGTGGCGGCTCGTACGCCGAGGGGACCCCGCGCGAGAGCTTCGAGTTCGTCCAGAACTACCTGGAGAAGCTGGTCGCCGGCATGCTCGGCGCCGAGGTCGACTTCATCGTCCCGGAGCTGACGCTTGCCCCGGTCAACCCGGCGATGTCCGAGCTGATACCGCTCTTCGAGGCATCCCGCGCCAAGGCCCTGGAGGAGGCCGGCGAGAAGGCCCGCGCCCTCGCCGCCCGCCTCACCGAGGCCCCCGCGACCGTCTGACGCCGCATCCGGCCCGCCCCGCGCCCCGGAACACCCGCGCCCGCCACCGGCGGAGCCGCACGTTCCGGGGCGCGGGCGCTTCCGCACCCCGGCCGAAAAGTCCGCCCCGGCCGCAGGCCACCGGCCAGCGCCCCTGAGACAATCGTCACATCACATGAATCGCGGCCTCGATCAAGGCGGCGCACCGCCCCCACGCCAGCCGTCCCACCCGCACCACCGGCGCCCCACCACCCGGGTTCAACGCCCCCAGGCACAACGAAAACCGGGCCCCCACCAGAACTTTCGTCCTGATGGAGACCCGGTCTCCATGGTGCGCGAGGGGGGAGTTGAACCCCCACGCCCTTTCGGGCACTGGAACCTGAATCCAGCGCGTCTGCCTATTCCGCCACCCGCGCATTGGGTGTTGCCTTCCGGTCCGGCCCTGGTGGGCGCGGCGCCTTCCGACATGCAGAAGATTAGCACGGTGTTCAGGGTGGAATCACATCCCTTTCCCCGAGCCCGGCCGCGACCCGCCGAACCACCGGAACGAGATCCTCCGCAGGGCTCGCCCCCGCTCCCGCAGGACCCTTCCGCCCCGCCCTCTCCCCGCCCGCGCCCGGGAAGGGACGATTCGGCGCCGGCCGCTCCCGTCTCCGTCCCGTATACGCGACACTGAACAGGGAGAGCAGCGGGAAGGCACGGTGCGCGGGCGGGAGGGCGCGACGACGTCCGGCCCGTGAGAGGGTCCGGACCGCGCCCGCGACGTGGGCGCCCGCCTCGCGGCACCCGGCAGCGGGCGCCGGGACCCAGGACCCTGGCAAGGCCACCCGTGGCCGTGGCAGGGTCCCCCGGGAAGGTTCGCCCCGAGTCGTGAATCGGCGTGCACGGGGCATGTCTTGTGAGGGGCGACACTCGTGGGCGGGGCCGACAGGGGGAACCAGCCGATTTCCCGGCGCGTGGATACGATCAGTAAGCAGTACCAGGAAGCCAACGACGGAGGAGGTGCCCCATGGGAGTCCTGAAGCGTTTCGAGCAGCGTCTCGAGGGTTTGGTCAACGGCACCTTCGCCAAGGTCTTCAAGTCCGAGGTGCAGCCGGTCGAGATCGCCGGCGCGCTCCAGCGCGAGTGCGACAACAACGCGACGATCTGGAACCGCGACCGCACGGTCGTGCCCAACGACTTCATCGTCGAGCTCTCCACCCCGGACTTCGAGCGGCTCAGCCCGTACTCGGGCCAGCTGGGCGACGAGTTGTCCGGCATGGTCCGCGACTACGCCAAGCAGCAGCGGTACTCCTTCATGGGCCCCATCAAGGTCCACCTGGAGAAGGCCGACGACCTCGACACGGGCCTGTACCGCGTCCGCAGCCGCACGCTGGCCTCCAGCACCTCCCAGACGCCGGGCGGCGCACCCGCCCCCGGCGGCCACGCGTACCCCCCGGCGCCCTCGCAGGGCGGCGGCCCGGCCCCCGCTCCCGGCCGTCCGCCGCAGAGCGGCTACGGCTACCCGCAGCCCCCCGCCTCCCCGCCTCCCATGCCGGCGGGGCCCCCGCCCGGGACGCACGGCGGCGGTCCCTCGCAGGCCGGCGCGGGCTCCACCGCGCGCCGCTGGATCGAGATCAACGGCAACCGCCACCAGATCTCCCGCTCCACCCTCGTACTGGGCCGCAGCACCGAGGCGGACGTGCGGATCGACGACCCCGGAGTCTCGCGCAGACACTGCGAGATCCGGACGGGTTCGCCCTCCACGGTCCAGGACCTCGGGTCCACCAACGGCATCGTGGTGGACGGACAGCACACCACCCGCGCTACGCTCCGCGACGGCTCGCGAATCGTCGTGGGCAACACCACCATCATTTACCGGCAAGCCGAAGGGTGAAGCGGGGGCAATGTCAGAGCTGACCCTGACGGTCATGCGGCTGGGTTTCCTGGCCGTTCTGTGGCTGTTCGTGATCGTGGCCGTCCAGGTCATCCGGAGCGACCTGTTCGGCACACGCGTCACCCAGCGCGGAGCACGGCGGACCGCCGAAGCGCGTCCGCAGCAACAACGCCAGCAGGCCGCGCCGCCGCAGCAGCGCGCCCAGGGCGGATCGGGCCGCCAGCGGCGCGGGGCACCGACGAAGCTGGTGGTGTCCGAAGGGTCACTCACCGGCACCACCGTCGCCCTCCAGGGGCAGACGATCTCCCTCGGCCGCGCCCACGACTCCACGATCGTGCTGGACGACGACTACGCCTCCAGCAGGCATGCCAGGATCTACCCGGACCACGACGGCAAGTGGATCGTCGAGGACCTCGGGTCGACCAACGGCACCTACCTCGACCGGACCCGGCTCACCACCCCGACCCCGATTCCGCTGGGCGCACCGATCCGTATCGGCAAGACCGTCATCGAGCTGCGGAAGTAGTACGACAATGAGCGAGCGGAGCGAGCGGGCCGTCGTGATCCACCGTCAGGGTCCGATTCAGGAGGCGCTCCCGACCGGAGGGTGGGCAGTGTGGCTCGATCAGACCGGCTGTACCCGGAACCGTCGACAGGCGAGGTGCGGCGCATGAGCCTGTCACTGCGCTTCGCCGCGGGGTCGCACAAGGGCATGATCCGGGAGGGGAACGAGGACTCCGGTTACGCCGGCCCCCGCCTTCTCGCCATCGCCGACGGCATGGGCGGCCAGGCCGCGGGCGAGGTCGCCAGCTCCGAGGTCATCACGACCCTCGTGGAGCTCGACGACGAGATCCCCGGCTCCGACATCCTGACCTCGCTGGGCGCCGCCGTGCAGCGGGCCAACGACCAGCTCCGGGTGATGGTCGAGGAGGACCCGCAGCTGGAGGGGATGGGCACCACGCTCACCGCCCTGCTGTGGACCGGCCAGCGCCTGGGCCTCGTCCACGTCGGCGACTCCCGCGCGTACCTGCTGCGGGACGGCGTGCTCACGCAGATCACGCAGGACCACACCTGGGTGCAGCGCCTCGTCGACGAGGGGCGCATCACCGAGGAGGAGGCGACGACGCACCCGCAGCGTTCGCTGCTGATGCGCGCGCTGGGCAGCGGCGACCACGTCGAACCCGACCTCTCCATCCGCGAGGTCCGCGCCGGCGACCGGTACCTGATCTGCTCCGACGGCCTCTCCGGCGTCGTCTCCCACCAGACGATGGAGGAGACCCTCGCCAGCTACCAGGGCCCGCAGGAGACCATCCAGGAGCTGATCCAGCTCGCCCTGCGCGGCGGCGGCCCGGACAACATCACCTGCATCGTCGCCGACGTCCTCGACGTCGACTCCAACGACACCCTCACCACGCAGCTCAACGACACCCCCGTGGTGGTCGGCGCGGTCGCGGAGAACCAGCACCAGCAGCAGGACAGCGGTGCCATGGAGACCCCGGCCGGCCGCGCGGCGGGCCTCGGCCGTAGGCCGGCCGCCCCCAGCGGCTCCTTCGGCCCGCCCGGCAGCGGCTCCTCCGCCGAGTACGCCCCGGAGAACTCCTTCGGCGCGTACGGCGACGGGGACTTCGAGAAGCCGCGGCGCGGGCGCGCCTGGCTGAAGCGGTCGTTCTACACGGTGCTGGTCCTCGCGGTCGTCGGCGGCGGCCTCTACGGCGGCTACCGCTGGACCCAGACCCAGTACTACGTGGGAACCAAGGACGACCACGTCGCCCTCTTCCAGGGCATCAACCAGGACCTGGCCTGGGTGTCGCTCTCCAAGGTCCACCGCGACCACCCCGAGATCGAACTCAAGTACCTCCCGCCCTACCAGCGCAAGCAGGTGGAGGCGACCATCGCCGAGGGCGGCATGGACGAGGCCAGGGAGAAGGTCGAGGAACTCGGTGTCCAGGCGTCCGCCTGCAAGAAGGACGCCGAGCGCCGCTCCGCCGCGCAGAAGCAGCAGGAGGAGGCGAAGCCCGGCAAGGGCGACTCCGACGCGGCCGAGGACCTCACCGACGACGCCAAGAGCAAGAACAAGTCCGATGCCACTCCCACGCCCGGCCCCAGCCTCTCGGAGGAAGAGCAGAAGCTGGTCCCGCTGTGCGGTAAGCAGTAAGCAGCCGTTGGGGGCCTTTTCACGCCATGAGCAGTAGTACGACACAGACTTCCACCATCGGGGCCATCGGTGCGCCGAGCCGCCGCAACACCGAACTAGCCCTTCTGGTGTTCGCGGTGGTCATCCCCGTGTTCGCGTACGTCAACGTGGGCCTCGCGATCAACGACGAGATCCCCACCGGCCTCATCGGCTACGGCATCGGCCTCGGCCTGCTGGCCGGCGTGGGCCACATCGTGGTGCGCCGCTTCGCGCCCTACGCCGACCCGCTGCTGCTCCCGCTGGCGACCCTCCTCAACGGCCTGGGCCTGGTGCTGATCTGGCGCCTGGACCAGTCGGAGCGGCTCCAGCAGCTGTCGATGAAGGCGTACGGCACCTTCTCGCCCTCGGCGCCCAGCCAGCTGATGTACTCCGCGATCGCCATCGCCTTCTTCGTGGCCGTGGTGATCTTCCTCAAGGACCACCGCATCCTCCAGCGGTACACGTACATCTCCATGGTCGGCGCGATCATCCTGCTGCTGCTGCCGCTCGTGCCGGGACTCGGCGCGGACGTCTTCGGCGCCAAGATCTGGATCAACGTCGGCGGTTTCTCCATTCAGCCCGGTGAGTTCGCGAAGATCGTGATCGCGATCTTCTTCGCCGGGTACCTGATGGTGAAGCGGGACGCGCTGGCGCTGGCCAGCCGCCGTTTCATGGGGCTCTACCTGCCGCGTGGCCGCGACCTCGGCCCGATCCTGATGATCTGGGCGGTCAGCCTCCTCGTCCTCATCTTCGAGAACGACCTCGGCACCTCGCTCCTCTTCTTCGGCATGTTCGTGATCATGCTGTACGTGGCGACGGAGCGGACCAGCTGGATCGTCATCGGCCTGGGCATGGCGGCGGCCGGCGCGGTCGGCGTCGCCTCCTTCGCCTCGCACGTGCAGGCCCGCGTCAACGCCTGGCTCGACCCCTTCAGCTGCTACGCCGACTCCGGCGCCTGCGAGCAGATCGGCCAGTCGGTCATGTCGTTCGGCTCGGGCGGCGTCCTCGGCACCGGCCTCGGCCAGGGCGACTCCGACCTCATCGGCTTCGCCGCCAACTCCGACTTCATCTTCTCCACCGTCGGCGAGGAACTCGGACTGGCCGGCGTCATGGCCTTCTTCCTCCTCTACGCGCTGATCATCGAGCGGGGTGCCCGCACCGCGCTGGCCGCCCGTGACCCCTTCGGCAAGCTCTTCGCCATCGGCCTGACCGGCGCCTTCGCCCTCCAGGTCTTCGTGGTCGCCGGCGGCGTGATGGGGCTCATCCCGCTGACCGGTATGACCATGCCGTTCCTCGCGTACGGTGGTTCGTCGGTGCTCGCCAACTGGGCGCTGGTCGCCATCCTGATCCGCATCAGTGACACCGCACGCCGTCCCGCCCCGGCGCCGGCTCCTTCCCCCGACGCCGAGATGACCCAGGTGGTGCGCCCGTGAACAAGCCCCTGCGCCGGATCGCGATCTTCTGCGGTCTGCTGGTCCTCGCCCTGCTGGTGCGGGCCAACTGGATCCAGTACGTGAAGGCCGACGACCTGGCCACGCACGAGAAGAACCGCCGCGTCTCCATCGAGCGGTACGCCCAGCCGCGCGGCGACATCATCGTCGACGGCAAGTCCATCACCGGCTCCAAGGCCACCGAGGGCACCGACTACGAGTACAAGCGCACCTACAAGAACGGCGAGATGTGGGCCCCCGTCACCGGGTACGCCTCGCAGCTCGTCGGCGCCTCGCAGATCGAGAACCTCGAGGACGGCATCCTCACCGGCAACGACGACCGCCTCTTCTTCCGCCGCACGCTCGACATGCTGACCGGCAAGAAGAAGGAGGGCGGCAACGTCGTCACGACGCTCAGCGAGAGCGCCCAGAAGGCGGCGTTCGAGGGGCTCGGCGACCGCAAGGGCGCCGTCGCCGCGCTCGACCCGTCGACCGGCGCGATCCTCGCCCTGGCCTCCACCCCGTCCTACGACCCCGGAGTCTTCGCCGGGATCACCAACAAGGACGGCGAGGAGTTCTCCAAGCTCGACAAGAACAAGGACAAGCCGCTCGTCAACCGCGCGCTGCGCGAGACGTACCCGCCCGGCTCGACCTTCAAGGTCCTCACGGCGGCGGCCGCCCTGGAGCACGGGCTGGTCACCGACATCGACGCGAAGACCGACACCCCGCTCCCGTGGATCATGCCGGGCACCACGACGCCGCTGCCGAACGAGGGCAACATCCCTTGCAAGGACGCGACTCTCCGCGACGCGCTGCGGGTCTCCTGCAACACCGTCTTCGGCAAGATCGGCGCCGATCTCGGCAAGGACAAGATGCTGGAGACGGCGGAGAAGTTCGGCTTCAACGAGGAGCAGTTCACGCCGGTCCGCTCCAACGCCTCTGTCTTCCCCAAGGAGATGGACAAGTCGCAGACCGCGCTCTCCTCCATCGGCCAGTTCGACACCGCCGCCACCCCGCTCCAGATGGCCATGGTCACCTCGGCCATCGCCAACGACGGTGTCCTCATGGAGCCGTACATGGTCAGTCAGCTGCAGGCGCCGGGGCTCGACACCATCGAGACGCACGAGCCGAAGAAGATGAGCGAGCCGCTCTCCAAGGAGAACGCGCAGAAGCTCCAGCAGATGATGGAGACGGTCGTCAACGACGGCACGGGCTCCAACGCGCGCATCCCGGGCGTCACCGTCGGCGGCAAGACCGGTACCGCCCAGCACGGTGTGGACAACAGCGAGAAGCCGTACGCCTGGTTCATCTCCTACGCCAAGACGGCCGAGGGCTCCCCGGTGGCGGTCGCGGTGGTCGTCGAGGACGGCAGCGCCGACCGCCAGGACATCTCGGGTGGCGGCCTCGCCGCGCCGATCGCCAAGTCCGTCATGGAGGCGGTCGTCAACAACAAGAAGTGAGCCCGCAGCCGGCTATGAACCCCGTCACGGTCCGGAAGTTGTGGATCTTCACGCGCGGGGATACCGGTCAGGTATCAGCTCACGGCCAGGGCCGGAACGGCCTGTGCGGGGCGGGTACCGTATGGCCGGGCAGCACACCGCCGGACCACACACGGGTGCGGTCGGGACCGACGGAGAGAGCTGGTAGGTAGCTATGGAAGAGCCGCGTCGCCTGGGCGGCCGGTACGAGCTGGGCTCGGTGCTCGGCCGTGGTGGCATGGCCGAGGTGTACCTCGCCCACGACACGCGTCTCGGCCGGACCGTCGCCGTGAAGACGCTCCGGGCCGACCTCGCCCGCGACCCGTCCTTCCAGGCCCGGTTCCGCCGTGAGGCCCAGTCGGCCGCCTCGCTCAACCACCCGGCGATCGTCGCCGTCTACGACACCGGCGAGGACTACGTCGACGGGGTCTCGATCCCGTACATCGTCATGGAGTACGTCGACGGCTCCACCCTCCGTGAACTGCTGCACTCCGGCCGCAAGCTGCTGCCGGAGCGCTCCATGGAGATGACGATCGGCATCCTCCAGGCGCTGGAGTACTCGCACCGGGCCGGCATCGTCCACCGCGACATCAAGCCGGCCAACGTGATGCTGACCCGCAACGGCCAGGTCAAGGTCATGGACTTCGGCATCGCGCGGGCCATGGGCGACTCCGGCATGACGATGACGCAGACCTCCGCCGTCATCGGCACCGCCCAGTACCTCTCCCCGGAGCAGGCCAAGGGCGAGCAGGTCGACGCCCGTTCCGACCTGTACTCCACGGGCTGCCTGCTCTACGAGCTGCTCACCGTCCGGCCGCCCTTCGTCGGGGACTCCCCGGTCGCCGTCGCCTACCAGCACGTGCGCGAAGAGGCCCAGGCGCCGAGCGTCTTCGATCCCGAGATCACGCCCGAGATGGACGCGATCGTCCTGAAGGCCCTGGTCAAGGACCCGGACTACCGCTATCAGTCAGCCGACGAGATGCGGGCCGACATCGAGGCGTGCCTCGACGGCCAGCCGGTCGGCGCCACCGCCGCCATGGGCGCGGTCGGTTACGGCGGCTACCCGGACGACCAGCCGACCACGGCGATGCGCCCGCAGGACGGCTCGGCGGCCACCTCCATGCTCCCGCCGGTCAACCCGGACGAAGGCGGCTACGGCTACGACGACCGGCCGGGGCGCCGGCGCCAGCAGCCGAAGAAGAACACCAACACCTCGACCATCCTGCTGATCGCCGCGGGCATCCTGGTGCTGATCGGCGCCATCTTCATCGGGAAGTCGCTCTTCGGCGGTGGCGGGGGCGACAACAAGGTCTCCGTCCCCAACCTCGTCGGGAGCACCCTCTCCGAGGCCAAGAAGAAGGCCGGCAACGTCGACCTGGAGCTGAACGTCTCCGCCCGCGAGGAGTGCGAGGACCAGCCCGCCAAGCACATCTGCAGCCAGGACCCCGAACCGGGCGGCGGCGACGGCGCCAAGGTCGAGCGGGGCAGCACGGTCAGTGTCGTCGTCTCCACCGGCGCCCCGAAGATCACCGTCCCGGACGTCCAGGGGCTCTCCTTCGAGAAGGCCGAGGAGCAGCTCAAGGCGAAGGGCTTCACCGACATCGAGCAGAAGGCCGAGGAGTCGGACCAGACGCCCGGCACGGTGATCGGCCAGGACCCCGACCGGGACTCCGAGGTCGAGAAGGGCACCACGATCACGCTGACCGTCGCCAAGGAGAAGGCGATGACGGCGGTGCCGGACGTGAGCGGCAAGAGCTGTGAGGAGGCCACCTCGCAGCTGGAGGGCAGCGACCTCAAGGCCAACTGCGTCGAGGAGGAGAACGAGGCGGAGGCCGGCAAGGTCTTCTCCCAGACCCCCGCGGCCCAGGCTCAGGTCCAGCCGGGCTCCACGGTCACCCTGAAGATCGCCAAGGCGGCCGAGAAGGTCAAGGTTCCGGGCGGCCTGCGCGGCCAGAAGCTCGGCGACGTGAAGAAGGCCCTGACCGACGCGGGCCTGACGGTCGGCAACGTCTCCGGCTCGCCCGACGACAACGCCCTCGTCGCCGCGCTGGACCCGGGTGAGGACGCCGAGGTCCCGAAGGGCACCGCGGTCAACCTGACCACGGTCGGCCCGCCCGGCGAGGACGGCGGCGGCATCTTCGGCGGCGGCCGCGGCCGGGACTGACCTCCCGCACGGCAGGCACGAACACGTGAAGCCCCGGCACCGGATGATCGGTGCCGGGGCTTCGTCGTGGGCGGGGGCGGGAGCGCATGGCCCGCCGGGGGGGCTAGCCCAGTTCGGCCGGCGGGGTGCGCTGGTTGTCGACCTTCTCGACGCGGTCCAGTTCGCCCCAGACGATGTAGCGGTAGTCCGAGGTGTACACCGGCGTGCAGGTGGTGAGGGTGATGTACCGGCCGGGCTTCTCGGCGCCGGACTCCTTCGGGACGGCGTCCAGGACCTCCACGTTGTACTTCGAGGTCTCGGGGAGGATCGCGAACGTCTTGTAGACGTACCAGGAGTCCTTCGTCTCGAAGACGATCGGGTCGCCCTTCTTGATCTTGTCGATGTTGTGGAACTTGGCACCGTGGCCGTCGCGGTGGGCCGCCAGGGTGAAGTTGCCCTTGTCGTCGGAGGGGAGCGCCGACTTCACCGGGTCCGTGTAGTAGCCGGCGACGCCCTTGTTGAGGATGGAGCCCTCGGTGCCCTTCTTGACGAGCACCTCGCCGTTCTTCATCGCCGGGACGTGGAGGAAGCCCACACCGTCCTTGGTGTCGAGCGCCCCGGGGCCGCCCGCCCAGCGGTCGCGCACCGCGTCACCCTGCTTGCCGGCCTCGCGGTCGGCGACGACGTTGGTCCACCAGAGGGAGTAGGCGACGAAGAGGCCGAGGACGACGCCCGCGGTGATCAGCAGCTCGCCGAAGACCCCGACCGTGGTCGCGATGATGCCGCGCTTGCGTCTGCGCGGTGCGGTGACGGACTCCTCGCCCGTCCTGTCCTGCGTCTTCGTCGCTGCCACTGACCCTGCCCCGTCCGTCCGGTCCGACTCAATCGACGAGCGCATCGGGCTTGCCCTTGCTGCGCGGCCGTTCCTCGACCATCTTGCCCCAGACGATCATCCGATACGTACTGGTGAATTCCGGGGTGCAGGTGGTGAGCGTGAGGTACCGGCCCGGCTCGGTGAACCCCGATCCGGCGGGCACGGGGTCGATGACGGCCGTGTTGGACGGGGGAGTCTGCGGCAGGATGCTCGCCATCTCGTACACGTAGTAGGTGTCCTGGGTCTCCACCACGATCGGGTCGCCCGGTGTGAGCCGATTGATGTACCGGAAGGGCTCGCCGTGGGTGTTCCGGTGGCCCGCGACGGCGAAGTTGCCCTCCTTCGCGCTGGGCAGGGCCGTCTTCAGGGCGCCCTCCGCGTAGTGGCCGGCCATGCCGCGGTCGAGGACGCGCTGCTTGTCGATGCCGGAGGCGACCGGGACGACGACGTCCAGCTTCGGTATGTGCAGGATCGCGAAGCCCTGACCGGCCTGGAACGCCCCCGGCTTCCGCTTCCCCTGCTCCCAGTCCTGCTGGAGGTTGTGGGCGGCGCCGTCGGCCTGCTGCTGGGCGCGGACGTTGGTCCACCAGAGCTGGTAGGTGACGAAGAGCAGCATCAGAACGCCGATGGTGATGAAGAGCTCACCGACCGCCCGGCTGGCGACGGTGGCGGCGCTCGGCTTCCGGGCCCGCTCGGCCCGGCGCGCCTCGACGCGGGTGCGCGGGCGCTCCGGGGGCTCGCCCCCGCCCCCCGGGGTTCCGGACGCCTCGGGCGCGGGGGCCCCGGCGCGGCGGCGGCCCGTGCCCCGGCGTCCGCCCGGCCTGGCGTTCCGCTTGGCCGCCTTCCGCCGGGCTGCCCGGCCGCCCTCGGCACCGGCGGCGGTGGTGGTGGCTGGCGGGGTCTCGTCGCGTTCCTCGTCCGTTCGGGCGGGGTCGGCCGCCCGGAGCGCCATCGTCTCGTCGTCCCGGGGAGCCTCCGGAACGGGCCTGTACGGCTCCTCGGCGACTTCCGGTGCCGGGTAGGTCTCCGGGGAGGCGGTCCAGCCGGGGCCGCCCTCGTACGGGGAATGTCCGACGTAGGCGTCGTCCTGCGGGGGCGCCGCGTAGGCGTCGGCGGGAAGCTGCGCGTACGGGTCGGCGGGGGGAGGCTGGGGCGCGGAGAGGTCGTGGCCCTGGACTTGCTGCGGGGGCTGTTCGGCGCGGAACCACGGGGAGCTGTGGCCGCCGGCCAGCACGTCGGGGAGCGGGTCCGTGAGCGGGTCGACCGGCCCCCCGGCGGCCGACTCGCGCTCGGGCCGCAGTGCGGTCACTCCGTGGCCTTGCCCACCACCGGCGCGAGCCCGCTCGACCGGCCGACGGCCCCGGTGTCCCCGCACTCCGCCAGCCAGTTGGCGAGCATGAGGTGCCCGTGTTCGGTGAGGACCGACTCGGGGTGGAACTGGACGCCCTCGACGGGCAGTGTCCGGTGGCGGATGCCCATGATGATGCCGTCGGCGGTGCGGGCGGTGACCTCCAGCTCCTCGGGCACGCGCAGGGGCTCCGCCGCCAGCGAGTGGTACCGGGTGGCGATGAAGGGCGAGGGGAGCCCCGCGAAGACCCCGCGGCCCTCGTGGAAGACCGGGGAGGTCTTGCCGTGGAGCAGTTCCGGCGCCCGGTCCACCACGCCGCCGTAGGCGACCGCCATCGACTGCATACCGAGGCAGACGCCGAAGACGGGGACGCCGGTCTCCGCGCAGTGGCGGACCATCTCGATGCAGACGCCCGCCTGCTCGGGGGCGCCGGGCCCGGGCGAGAGGAGGACGCCGTCGAAGCCGTCCTGGGCGTGGGAGGTCCGCACCTCGTCGTTCCGCACGACCTCGCACTCGGCACCGAGCTGGTAGAGGTACTGGACGAGGTTGAAGACGAAGCTGTCGTAGTTGTCGACGACCAGAATGCGTGCGCTCATCGGTGGGCCCCCTGGGCGTCGTCCACGGTCACGTCGTTGAACGGGAGCAGGGGCTCGGCCCACGGAAAGACGTACTCGAAGAGCGCGTAGACCACAGCGAGGGCGAGAATCAGAGAGATGAACGCCCTCACCCAGGCATTGCCCGGCAGATGCCGCCAGATCCAGCCGTACATGCCGTCCCCACTTGTCCTGCCGCTCGCGATGGTTGACCGCTGGGCATACCGACTCACGTAGTTGCTGCACCAGACTAAAGGGATCAGCCATCTCCCCGGGGCGTCCCGGCGGATTGCGGGACTTGCCACATCGCCGGGCGGGCGCGGGGAGCTGATGTTTCACGTGAAACGGGGGATGTTTCACGTGAAACCACCACGATGTTTCACGTGAAACATCGAGCGGGCCCGCAGGGTGGGGCCTGCTTCAGGAGGCCGGCTTCGCGTAGTGCAGGTCGACGGTGCCGGAGTAGCCGTCAAGCTTGGTCTTCCCGGCGTCCTCGACCTTCCAGCCGAGGCCGTAGGCGTTGACGTAGAGCATGTAGTTCTGGATCTCGGGGGACTCGGCGAGCGCCTGCTTGAGCTTCTCCTGGTCGCCGACGGCGGTGACGTTGTACGGCGGGGAGTAGACGCGGCCCTGGAGGATCAGGGTGTTGCCGACGCAGCGGACCGCGCTGGTGGAGATCAGCCGCTGGCCCATGACCTCGATGCCCGTGGCGCCGCCCTTCCAGAGGGCGTTCACCACGGCTTGCAGGTCCTGCTGGTGGATCACCAGGTCGTTCGGGTGGGGCTCGGGGTAGCCGGGGAGCTTGGCGGTGGCGTCGGGCGGGGCGTCGTCCAGGGTGACGGAGACGGAGGGGCCGGAGATCGGCTTGGTCCCGGCGGACTTCTCCAGGGCGCCGAGTTTCGCGTCCTCGGCCTCGGTGCTGCCGTCGTCGCGCTCGGCGAGCGCCTCGACCTTCTTGCGCAGCGCACTGTTGGCCTCGTCCAGCTCGCCATTCTTGTGGCTGCGGTCCCGGATGAGGTCCGAGAGCTTCAGCAGCGCGGTATCGGTCCGGATATTGGTCCCCCGCGCCGTGTTGAAGCTGGTCACGAAGATCAGACCGGCCAGCGCGAAGACGCCCACGGTGAGAAGACGCACGGGACGCCAGCGGAATCGCCCACGGTCAGGACTGGAGTCCGCGTGGGGTGAGTCGGCAGAATTGCTCAACGTACCCTTGCTCTCCTTCGGCACCACGGAAGCACTACGCTAACGGACGGCCGGGGGAGACCACACCGCCCCGGGCCGTCCGCCCGGAGCCAGCCCCCGTCCCCCTGCGCGGCCACGCAGCGCATCGACAGGAGAGACCCTCGTGCCGAAGTCACGTATCCGCAAGAAGGCTGATTACACGCCGCCCCCGGCGAAGCAGTCCACCGAGATAAAGCTGACCAGTCGCAGCTGGGTGGCACCGGTGATGCTCGCCCTGTTCCTGATCGGCCTGGCGTGGATCGTCGTCTTCTACCTGACGGACGGCAGCCTGCCGATCGACGCCTTCGGCAACTGGAACATCGTCATCGGCTTCGGCTTCATCGCGGCCGGCTTCGGCGTCTCCACCCAGTGGAAGTAGCCGACCGGCCCGCAGCACTTCCGGCCCGCTGAGGCAAGCCCTGCCCCAAGCTATCCACTGGGTTATCCACACCTGGGGAAAAGGTCGGAAGATCTGTGGATAACTCATCTGCGGTTGACGCCGATATGACTGGCCGCCGATACGTAGGACCTCTGTTCGCCCCTTGCCCCTCCTGGAAACCACCAGGTCAGAGGCGAGGGGCGACGGCGTTCCGCACCCCGTGCACAAGATCCGGCACAGACTGTGGATAACCCTCGCCTCGAGATTCGAACATGTGTACAACTATGGCGTGTCGCTCCCCCGGACGGGTTGTGCACACCGCGATGTGCACAACCGGCCGCAGATCTCTGCTACGGGCGGCAAGCCCTCAGGTCAGCGCCATCGTCCGGACGACGATCATGACCAGGACGACCACCAGGACGGCACCGCAGGTCCCCCACTGGATCAGCGCCCGGCGCCCGCGCGGCGCGTGGACCATGGCGTAGCCGATGATCGCTCCCGCGACCAGACCGCCGACGTGCGCCTCCCAGGCGATCCTGGGGGCCAGCACCGTGAAGACGAGGTTCAGCGCGACCAGGACGAGGACGGGACGCAGGTCCTGGTTGAGCCGCCGCATCAGGACGACGGTGGCGCCCATCAGCCCGAAGACCGCGCCCGAGGCGCCGAGCGAGGGCTGCTGGGGAGCGGCGATGACGTAGGTGAGCGCGCCGCCGGCCAGGCCGGAGATCAGGTAGAGCGCCAGGTACCGGACGCGTCCGAGGGCTGCCTCCAGCGGTCCGCCGAGCCACCAGAGCAGGAGCATGTTGGAGGCGAAGTGCAGGAACTCCTGGTGGGCGAAGACCGAGGTGATCAGCCGGTACCACTCGCCGGCCGCCACCCCCATGACCGGCTCCCAGCCGAACTCCGGCGGCGGGAAGGCGCCGACCAGCATCAGGTGCGCCACGAACTCGTCGCCCAGCACCAGGACGGCGAGGAAGACGGCGGCGTTGATCCCCAGCAGGATCTTGGTGAGGAGCCGGGGGTCGGCCGTGATGGTGCCGCCGGCGATGGTGCGCGGCGCGTTCACCGCGGAGGAGCCGGTGCCCGAGCCGCCGCGGACGCAGTCGGGGCACTGGAAGCCGACCGAGGCGCTGACCATGCACTCGGGGCAGATGGGCCGCTCGCAGCGGACGCAGCTGATCCCGGTCTCACGGTCCGGGTGGCGGTAGCAGCCGGGCAGGCTGTGGGCGTCACGCGCGCCAGGCGCTCCTGATGGGCCCTGATCCATGGGATCTCTTCCCCTCACAACATTCCTCGTACGGCGTCCCGGACCGCGCGGTCAACGCGCCGCCCCGCCCATCCTCTGTACGGATGGGCGGGGCGGAAAGGTTCCCTGCGCGGATTCACCGGCGAGCGGTGAACCGTGGGGGATCAGCCCTCGCGGTTCTCCACCACGACCGACTCGATGACCACGTCGTTGACGGGGCGGTCGGTGCGCGGGTTGGTCTGGACGGCGGCGATCTCGTCGACCACCTTCTGGCTCGCCGGGTCCACGACCTCACCGAAGATGGTGTGCTTGTTGGTCAGCCAGGCGGTGGGCGCGACGGTGATGAAGAACTGCGAGCCGTTGGTGCCCGGGCCGGCGTTGGCCATGGCCAGCAGGTAGGGCTTGTTGAAGGCGAGGTCCGGGTGGAACTCGTCGGCGAACTGGTAGCCGGGGCCACCGGTGCCGTTGCCCAGCGGGTCGCCGCCCTGGAGCATGAAGCCGCTGATCACCCGGTGGAAGACTGTGCCGTCGTACAGTTTGTCGGACGTCTTCTGGCCGGTCTCCGGGTTCGTCCACTCCTGCTCACCCGTGGCGAGCCCGACGAAGTTCTTGACCGTCTTCGGCGCGTGGTTCGGGAAGAGCCGCACGTTGATGTCGCCGTGGTTGGTCTTCAGGGTGGCGTAAAGCTGCTCAGCCACGATCTGCCTTCCGTTGTCCTCTGTGACCCACCGATCCTCGCACGGACCGGACGTGCCGGGCACTTCACTCCTCCGATTCGGGCGATTACCTCCCAGGGGCACCCCGTATGCGGCAACACCCCAGGAGTGGGCCGCCGAAGAGCGGGCACGCGCGGTGCAGAGGGCCGCCGCGAGGAACCGATCGCGGCACAGCATGACCCGGATGCCTGTCCCTGTGTGCTGTGGGCCCTGAGGGAAGGCATCATCGCGAAAAGGGTGGAAAGGCGAGCTATTCGGTGAACTATTCGCCTTCTGGGGCATACCCCAGGCACTCACATACGCCACCGAGGAGGAGGAACCCGTGACCCGCATCGACAGCGTGCGCGCCGCGACCGGCTCGGCGAAGGAGAGCGCGCGGCACGCCGCGGAGGCGGTGGCTCCCTACGCCGAAACAGCCAAGGAACGCGCCGCCCACCTCAGCCATGAGGCCCGCGTCCGGCTCGCACCCAAGGTCTCGCTGGCGGCCGCCCAGGCAGCCGACCAGGCCCGTCTCCGCTACGACGCCCACCTGGCGCCGCATGTGGAGCACGCTCTCGCCCATGTCCCGCCCAAGGTCGACGAGGTCGCGCACAAGGCGGCCGTGCACACCAAGCGGGCCGCCCACCAGGCCGCCGCCTACTCCCGGCCGCGGCTGGAGCAGGCCGTGGCCGCCGCCCAGCCGGCCCGCGAGGAGGCGGCCGCCCGGTCCGCCGCCGCGCTGGCCGCCCTGCGCGGACAGGTGAGCGCCCAGCAGATCGAGAAGCTGGCCCGTAAGCAGCAGCGCAAGGGTCGCGGCAAGCGGTTCGCCGTCTCGATCCTGGTGCTCGGGGCCGTGTCGGGTGCCGCGCTCGCCGCCTGGAAGTGGTGGGACAAGCAGGCCAACCCGGACTGGCTGGTGGAGCCCCCGGCGCCGACCGAGGTCCCGGACGGCCCGCCGCTGACCTCCGTGGACGGCACCGGCCAGGGCCTCCTCGATCCCGAGGTACGCGCCAAGCAGGCCGACGCCGAGGCAGACAGCCTGGACGAGGAGGGCGGGTCGAGGTCGGCCTGATCCGACTGGCCGGCCCGGGACGCATCGCCAGGCCGGCTCCGTGAGGGCGGGGTCCGAAGAACTCCTTCGGACCCCGCCCTCACGGCTGCGCCGGGCTTCGCGTCGGGGCGATGTTTCACGTGAAACATCGCCCCGATGCGAGCGCGTGCGTGCTGGGCACGCCCGGGTCCCGGACAACGAGGAGGGGCTGGATGTTTCACGTGAAACATCCAGCCCCTCCTCGTGCGCGCCGCCCTCCGGGGCAGACGCAGAATCAGGCGGTGGCCACCTCAGCCTGCTTCTCCTCCGTGCCGCGTCCTCCTCGCCGGTCGGCCAGGAGGATGAGGAGCAGGCCGATCACGGCCCAGGCCGCGAGGACGGCCACCGGTCCGCCCGCGCCCGTACCGTCGAAGAAGCCGTTGGCCCGCAGCAGGCTGCCGGAGGCACCCGGCGGCATGAGCTGGCCCAGGGTGGCCCAGCCGTTGGGCAGCCAGTGGGCGCCGGTCGCCAGCCCCGAGAGGGAGTTGCCGACGAACATCATCACGACGATGCCCGCGCCCAGCCCGACGAAGCCGAAGAGGGATTCCAGCCCGAGGAAGGGGAGCGTCAGCGCCGCCATACCGAGGGAGAGGCCCAGCGCCGTCGTCCAGTAGGTGCCGTCGACCGAGCCGAAGCCGAACTGGATGATGGCCGCCAGGGCGAAGCCGGCGGCCAGAGCGAAGAGGACCGCGCCGGTGAGGCGGAGCCGCAGCCCGCCGTGGCCCGGGAAGAGCCGCACCATCGCCACCGCCGGGAGCACACCGCCGATGATCATCGGCAGGGCGGCCGCCGTCAGCCCGGCGCCGTTCGGGTCGTCCTCGGGGAAGGGCACCACGTTCTCCGTCGTCGCCTCCATGCCCTGCTGGGCGGCGACGGCGTTGCCGATGCCGTTGATCGCGGCGGAGCTGGGGTTGCCCGCGGCGCTCGCCGTGTAGACGGTGAGGGTCTGGCCGTCCGGGGCGAAGCCGCCCATCACGTCGCGGTCGTGTATCGCCTGGGTCAGGGCGTCGGTGCTCGGGTAGGAGGTGACCTCCCAGCCGTCCGGCTGGCGCTGGTCGAGCTGCTTGCCGAGCGCCTCCGCGGCGGCCTGCGGACCCACCAGGCCCACGGGCACGTGGTGCGGGCCGCCGTTCACCGCGGGGAGGCCGAAGACGACCAGCATCGCGGAGAGCACCCCGGTGAGGACGAGGACCACCGGCAGCAGCTTCTTCGCCGCCCCCTTGCCGGAGCCGCCTCCCTCGCCCCGCACCTCACGGTCCCCCTCGTCCGCCGGAGCCACGGAGGCTCCGCCGTCGGGGTGCCGGGAGCCGGGTTCGTTCTCGTGAGGTGTGGAAGCCATGAGCCGGGCCTTTCGTGGGACGTCGCAGCTGACCACCAGGCCATGCGCCGGAACCGGAGAGGGACAGGGAGAAAGAGGGGAGGGGAGGGAGCGCGTCGGCCTCAGGGGCCGGGACGCGGACGGCACATCACCGGACCGCTCGCCTCCGCGCCCACCATACAACTCAGCAAGCGATGAATTCACCAGGGGCTGAGTTATATCCTGGCCGTATGACCCTCCCGCGCTCCACGCCGCCCGAGCCGCAACCGCAGCCCCCGGAAACGCCGCAACCGCCGCAGCGCCATCCGGGTGGCCGCCGGCCGGGGGAGAACCGCACCCGCGAGCAGATCCTGGACGCCGCACGGGAGTGCTTCGCGGAGCGCGGTTACGACGCGACGAGCGTGCGTCGCATCGCGGAGACAGCGGGAGTCGACCAAGCACTGGTCCACCACTTCTACGGAACGAAGGAGAAGCTCTTCCTGAACGCCCTGGAGATCCCGTTGCGGATGCCGGAGGCGCTCGCGGAGGCGGCCGCCGGTGACCGCGTCGGTCTGGGCTCGCGCATCGTGCTGGCCCACCTGCGGGTCTGGGAGGACGCGTCCGCCCGTCCCGCCATGATGACCACGCTACGCTCGGCCGCCACACACCGCTCGGCGGCCGCCGTCCTGCGCGACTACGCGAAGGGATCGATCCGCGAGGCGCTGGGCAAGGTCATCACGGGCGAGGACGTGGAACTGCGCATCGCCCTGATCGCCACCACCCTGATCGGCCTCTCCCTCACGCGCCACCTCGTCCGCCTGGACCCCGTCCCGGACACGTCCCCCCAGGAACTGGCCGCCCGCCTCGGCCCCGTCATCGACCTGCACCTCGATCCGGTGACCCCGGCCGCCTGACCGGTGGCGCGATGTTTCACGTGAAACATCGCGCCCGCACAGGACGAACCCAGCCAGCCAGTACCGGGCGAAGCGCGGCACGCCTGATGAGCCCCATGGCAGCAGCCATGCGGCGCTGAAGCGGGCAGCTACGTGACCGAATTCCCTGAACACCCGGGGAACGTATTCATGCGGCGCATTTCGCCGATCGGCGCCGCCCGATGAACATGCGAATTCGCCGCACACAAACGAAGGCGCGCAGCCTCCGCTGAACCTGTCGCTACTGCCGGAAATAAGGGCCGCAGGTACAAAGCTTTTCAGGCGTCAGGACGGAACGATATTCTCGGCCGTCGGACCTTTAGGACTCATGACAATGTCGAAGGTGACCTTCTGCCCTTCGAGCAGCTCAAGGGAGTCCTGGGCGGCGATGTTGGAGAAGTGGGCGAACACGTCGGCGCCACCGCCGTCCTGCGTGATGAAGCCGAAGCCCCTGGCCGGGTGGAACCACTTGACTGTGCCGGACGCCATGTCGTCTCTCCTCTGGGGGCAGAACGCCGGCGCCGCGATTCGCGGATACCGGGTCGCCGCGACGATGTCCCGACGGGGCGTTGGAATGCGGCAATCACACTGCAACTGAGGTCGACAGTAGCATGCGGAAAGTTCAGTACTCGCAGGCCTGTTTGCGCTCTGGTTGCGCCCGTAGAAACACTCTTCGCGCGGCACACTAAACCCTGACCCGGCCGCAAGAGATATCGATGCACCCCGAGTGAAGAGAAGTTTCCGCGACGAAAGCGAGCGCTTTTCACAGGGCCGGACGCGGGACGGCCCGATCAGGTGGCTCCCAGGAGGATGGCGGCGTAGTGCGAGGCGAAGGCGGCGATGGTGAGCGTGTGGAAGACCTCGTGGAAGCCGAACCAGCGCGGCCAGGGGTCGGGGCGCTTGAGGCCGTACACGGTGGCGCCCGCCGTGTAGAGCAGCCCCCCGGCAACGACGAGGGCGACGACCGCGGTGCCGCCGGCCTGTGCGAAGTCGGGGAGGTAGAAAACCGCGGCCCAGCCCAGGGCGATGTAGCACACGGTGTAGAGCCAGCGCGGGGCGTTGATCCAGAGGACGCGGAAAGCCATGCCGACTGCGGCTCCGCCCCAGACCAGCGACAGCAGCACCTTCTGTTGTCCCGTCGGCAACAGCAGTACGGCCAGAGGCGTGTAGGTGCCCGCGATGATCAGGAAGATGTTCGCGTGATCCAGACGCCGCAGGACGGCTTCCCCGCGCGGGCCCCAGGTTCCTCTGTGGTAGAGCGCGCTGGTGCCGAACAACAGGCAGGCCGAGAGCGCGTAGACCGAGAAGGCGTCGACTGCGGCGGCCGAGCGGGCGAGGGTGATCAGGACAATGCCCCCGGCCAGCGCGAGAGGGAACACGCCCGCGTGCAACCAGCCCCGCATTCTTGGCTTCAGCACGGCGGCCGCCCGCTCCAGCGCGTCCTCCGGCTCACCGCCGCTCGGCGGGGTGGGCGCGCCGGGCCGCGCACCGGCTGCGGGAGCACGGCGGGCGTCGGAGGGATACCGGCGGTCGCGGCTCCGTGCCGCCGGACGGGTGTTCTCAGCAGTCATGTGTTCATGCGGGGAATCGGAGAAGGGACAACGTGGCGGGTCGCCACGACCCCGGATCAGGCACCGGTCGCAGGCGGGGCTGCCGCGCGGCGGTACTCGGCATTGATGCGTCGGGCTTCTTCGAGCTGGTCCTCGAGGATGATGATGCGGCAGGCCGCTTCGATGGGCGTGCCCTGGTCGACGAGTTCCCGGGCCCGGGCGGCGATGCGCAACTGGTAGCGGGAGTAGCGGCGGTGTCCGCCCTTGGATCTCAGCGGGGTGATCAGGCGGGCTTCTCCGATGGCCCGGAGGAAGCTCTGTGTGGTCCCGAGCATTTCGGCGGCCCGGCCCATCGTGTAGGCGGGGTAGTCGTCGTCGTCGAGACGGCCGAACGAATCGTCTGCTGTCATTGCACCTCTCTGGAACACGTGGAGGGGTCCTGGTGCCGTGTGGCACCAGGACCCCGAAGGAACAACTACACCATCTGCCGGCCTTGATCCTGCGCCGGCCTTCTGTTTCCGCCGGTCCGGCCAACATTCTGCCGGGCCTGCGGGGATCGCGGTTGCTTGACCGGAGACCACCTCGCTGTCGATGTCCTGCGGTACCCGGGCCGAGAAACCCGCCCGGGCGATCCTGATGGTGCCTCGAACCTCCGATTTCCCTCTGGATGGATCGCTTACTGCTTCCTGCGGTGGTGCGAACTGCACGTGGCCTGTCGGAGCGCCACTCCCTCAACAGGCAGCCCCGGCCGGACAGGCCCAGAGCCACACTGCCGTCACGCTCGGTGCGCGCGCCCGCAGCCGGCGCCTTCACCGAGGTATTGCGCACTGCGTCTGCTGCCGCCGCTCAGAAGCGCGGCGTTTCCGCGGCAGCCCCTGGGTGATGCGGGCCGCCTGGTGCGGGGGCCAGTCCCGTCGCCTTCCTGCAACAACGCTGGCTTCGGAACTCCGCCCCCGCACCGTCCTGCGTACAGAGCTGCGGTACTGCTGCCTGGCAGTTCGTCTCTGCCAGCCTTGGTCGATCTCGGCTACGGGAAAAACCATAACCACCACACGACCGAATGTCTACTGTGGCGGTCATAGATTTCCGCGTGTCTCGCAGTGAGGTAATCAGCCCCGTCCGACTGTGGAAGTCTGTCGTCAGCTCGGTTGCCGAGCAGCGCACCAGGGCACGAGAAGGAACACCGCAGGAGTCGGCAGCAGCCCGACCCAGGACCAGGGGGACCCATGGACACGATGAGCGCCGAGGTCGACGCTGTGCACACCGAGGCGTCCACCGCCGCCGACGCACGCGGAACCACCCGGACCTTCGTCGGCAATCTGGAGCCGTCCGTCACGCCCGAGGCGGCCGACGCGGCGGTCCTGGTCGTCTCCGAACTCGTCACCAACGCTCTGCGCCACGGCGGGGGGACGTGCAGGCTGGACCTCACCGCACACCCGGACGGCATCGAGGTGGCCGTACACGACCGCAGCCCTCGCGCGCCGCGCATGCGCACCCCCGACCTGACGGGCCGGACCGGAGGGTTCGGATGGCCCATGGTCAAAAGCCTGAGCCGGGCCACCGCTGTCAGCCCCCGGGCAGGCGGCGGCAAGACCGTCAGCGCACTCCTCGCCCGATAGCACCGACGCCACGACGGACCGGCGTGGGCACGGTGTTGCCCGGATGCACGAGAAGAGGGCCCCCGACCCGCGTTTCCGCAGGTCGGGGGCCCTCTTGGGGAGTGGAGCCTAGGAGAGTCGAACTCCTGACATCTGCCATGCAAAGACAGCGCTCTACCAACTGAGCTAAGGCCCCGGGGGACGGGACGTGTGCGGGAGGCACCCGTCGGCGTCGACCGGCACCAAGAGTACCGGTTCCCCGGTCGATCTCGCCAAAACAGTTCGCTCCCTGGTCTCGCGGCCCTGTCGAGCCGGATGTGCCGTACGGGCGAGGAAGGCGGTGAAGAGGGACTCCCGGGCGCAGACCACGCTCCGTAAGATGCTGGCGAGGTTCGCAGCAGCGAAGGGGAGTGGGCATGGACGCAGCGCAGCAGGAAGCGACCGCCAGAGCGCGGGAGCTCCAGCGGAACTGGTACGGGGAGCCGCTGGGGGCGCTGTTCCGGCGGCTCATCGACGACCTCGGGCTCAACCAGGCCCGGCTCGCCTCCGTCCTCGGGCTCTCCGCCCCGATGCTCTCCCAGCTGATGAGCGGGCAGCGCGCCAAGATCGGCAACCCGGCGGTGGTCCAGCGGGTGCAGCTGCTCCAGGATCTCGCCGGCCAGGTCGCCGACGGCAGCGTCAGCGCGGGGGAGGCGAGCGCGCGGATGGACGAGATCAAGAAGTCGCAGGGCGGCTCGGTCCTCTCCCAGACCGGGCAGACCGCGACCGGCTCCGGCGCCCCCACGGTCAAGCGCGTGGTGCGCGAGATCCAGTCGCTGCTGCGGTCGGTCGCGGCGGCCGGGGACATCATCGACGCCGCCGACACCCTCGCCCCCACCCACCCGGAACTGGCAGAGTTCCTGCGGGTGTACGGCGCCGGGCGCACCGCCGAGGCGGTCGCCCACTACGAGTCGCACCAGAACTGACGGCCACCGGCCGGCGGACGAGTCGCACGGACGCACGGGGAGCATGGCGCACCATGGGTGAGGTCTTCGCGGGCCGGTACGAACTGGCCGATCCGATCGGGCGGGGCGGGGTCGGCGCCGTCTGGCGCGCCTGGGACCACCGCAGGCGGCGGTACGTGGCGGCCAAGGTGCTCCAGCAGAGCGATGCCCACACCCTGCTGCGGTTCGTGCGTGAGCAGGCGCTGCGGATCGACCATCCGCACGTGCTCGCCCCGGCCAGCTGGGCGGCCGACGACGACCAGGTCCTGTTCACCATGGACCTGGTCGGCGGCGGCTCGCTCGCCCATCTCATCGGGGACTACGGGGCGTTGCCGTCGCACTTCGTCGCCCTCCTCCTCGACCAGCTGCTCGCGGGTCTCGCCGCCGTGCACGCCGAGGGCGTGATCCACCGGGACATCAAGCCGGCCAACATCCTTCTGGAGGCCACCGGTTCGGGCCGCCCGCACCTGCGCCTGTCGGACTTCGGCATCTCCATGCGCCAGGGCGAACCGCGTCTCACCGAGACCAACTACGTCGTCGGCACCCCGGGTTACTTCGCTCCCGAGCAACTGCTGGGGGCGGAACCCGACTTCACCGCCGACCTGTTCGCGGTCGGCCTGGTCGCGCTCTACCTCCTCCAGGGCCGCAAGCCCGACTCCCAGGCGCTGGTGGAGCACTTCGCGGCCCACGGGACGCCGAGCGCCCCCGAAGGGATCCCCGAGCCGCTCTGGCAGGTCGTCGCCACCCTCCTCCAGCCCGATCCGCAGGCCCGTTTCCGCACCGCCACCGGCGCCCGCAAGGCCCTCGCCTCGGCGTCCGAGCTGCTGCCCGGGCCGGGGGCCGAGGAGGAGCCGGTCGAGGTCTTCGACCAGATCGGCCCGCTGCCGCCGGGGTTCGGTCCCGACGGGCCCGAGGCCAAGGCGAGCGAGGCCGCAGACCAGGCCCAGGCCCAGACTCAGACCCCCGGAGCGACGAATCCCGCCGCCGCACCGGAGCGGCCCTCCACCGACGGTTTCCCCCTCGCCCCGCCCGCGCCCCCGGCTCAGGACCCCACGTTCGTCCCGGCCCAGGCGCCCACCGCCTCGGTCCACCAGCCCGCCCCCACGGCACCCCCGGCGGCCCCCGCGCCGGTGTACGCCGACACCCGCCCGTACACGGCGCCCGGCCAGCCGCACCCCGGGCAGCAGCCCCCGTTCCCGGCCCAGCCCGGCTACGGCTACCCGCAGGCCCCGCCGCAGGGCTACGGCTACCCGCCGCCCGGCTCTCCCGCGCCGTACCCGCAGGCTCCGGCCGCGACGCCGACGCGCCCCGGCCCGTCGCCGAAGATCGCCGTACCGGTGCTCCTGGTCGCCCTGGTCTGTCTGGCCGTCGGCTTCTGGGCCCTCACCCAGACCTGACCCGGCTCCCGGCCGCACCGCGTCGCGCCACCCAGAACCACACGCCGAGCCCCACCAGGAGCACGGTGCCGGTGCCGATCCCGGAGACGGCGACCACGGCCATCGTCTCGCCGCGCGCCACCTCGGCGTCGCTGCGGCCCGCCTCGGCGGCCTCCCGTTCCCGGTCGCCGACCTGGAAGGGCCCGGCGTCCCCGGCGTACCGGGGCCCGGCGACCGGCTCCCCCTGCACCCGGACCCGGAGCGTGACCCCGAAGTCGTCGCCCCGGAAGACCTCGGCCATCTTCGGGGAGAGGGTGAGCTGCACGTAGTACCAGCCCGCGAAGCGCGCGCCCTTGACGGAGGGGGCGGAGGCGTGGCGGTTCTCGTACGCGACCGGCTGGAGCGGTTCGGACGCGAGGGTCTGGGGGCTGCCGTTGAAGAGCAGGGAGCCGTCGTCGACGGGGCCGAAGGCCGGGTTGTAGAGGGCCGTCTCCAGGGCGGAGGAGACGTAGGCCATGGACTTGTCGGTGGTGGCGCTGCCGAGTTCCGGTTCGACGTAGAGCCGCTGGCCCCAGTCGACGGGCACCCGGTAGAAGGTCGTCCCGCCCGGTTTCAGGCGGGTCTTGAAGCTGCCGTCGCCCAGGGCGACGGCGTCGTTGAAGCCGGTGCCGCCGGGCCGGGCGACGGGTTCGCCGCCGGGCACGTCGGCCGGGGCGTCGGTGGGGCTCGGCGAGGGCGCCTCGGTGGGGCCGCCCTTGCCCTGGACCGCGGGCTCGGTGAGCAGCCGCAGTTCGAGCTCCCAGGGCTCCTGCGCTGATGTCCCGCCGGTCTCCCGCTCGACGACCAGGAAGTACGGTCCGGCCTCCTGACAGGTTCCGCCGTCCGGCTTGACGGCGCGTACCGCCTGCGCGGCCAGCGGGCGCGGGTAGGCGGCCGAGCCGAACCGCGTGTCCCCCGTGCCGCACTGGTTGTCGCGCCGGTCCCGCAGGGTCACGGTGAGCCGGTCCCGCGTGCCCACCTTCGCCCCGGACTTCGGCACCGCGACCGCCGAGGCGTACGCGTACGAGGTGGCGTCCAGGTCGACGGCGTAGTACAGCTCCTCGCCCGGGCCGATCTGCGAGCGGTAGGGCCGCCCGGCCGCCAGGGTGTGCGCGTCGGTGCTGCTCACCTCCCCGGCCACCCGCGCGGCCCCGTCGGCGAAGACGTACGGGGAGGTGCCGCCCTCCGCCTGCGCCGGGGCCGTGCCCAGCACCGCCGCCGCCAGCGCCAGACCCGCCGCGCCGAGACCGCGCCCTCTCATGCTGTGCCACCCCTCGTCGGACCGCCCGCGCCCCGCCCGGCACGGCGCCGGGCGACCAGGGCCGCGGCCGCCACCACGAGCAGCGCCAGTGCGCCGCCCGCCGCCGCGAGCACCCACGGCGAGGGCCATCCTGCCTCCTCGGCGGCGGCCGTGTCCTTCACCGGCGGCGCCTCCTCGGCCCCGGCACCGGCGGCGGGAGCCTCGTCGGGGGTGTCGGCCGCGGCCGGGGCGTCCTTCTGGGGCCCGGCCAGTTCGGTGCCGGCCACCTCGACGCGGAGCACCACGCCGACCGCCGGATTCTCCGCGAACGTCGCGGTGTTCGGCCCGAGCGAGATGGCGAGGTAGTAGTCCCCGGCCGCGCGCACCGGCTTGACGTGGGCGGCCGGCTCCCAGCGGTTGGTCCAGGTCACCGGAACGGTGCCGTGGTCGAGGACGGACGGCTTGCCGAAGTACCCCTGGTAGTCGCTGAACTCCGTGCCCGTGCCGACCGGCGCCCGCGAGGGCGCGTAGAGCGAGGTGGAGACGAAGGAGCGGCGGATGACCAGGTCGTCGTGGTCGACGGTCGGCTCGTTGCCGAAGTCGACGGTGTAGCGGAGCTGCTGGCCCCAGCCGGCCTTCACCTTGTACCAGCGGGTCTGCGCGGGCAGCAGCCCGTCCTTCCAGACACCCTCGCCGATCCGTACCGCGTCGTTGAAGCCGGTACCGCCGGTGACGGCCTTCGCCGGGCCGTCGACGCGCGGCACCCGGTCCTTGGAGATCTCCCCGAACTCCGTGGCGGACTGGGCCGGTACGGTCCCCGCGGCGAGCGGCTCCTCGACCGCCATCCGCAGCTCCAGCGGCCACCGCGCCTGGTCGGAGCCCTTGGCGGAGACCCGCTCGACCTCCAGGTGGTACGTGCCGGCCTTGTCGCAGGCGGCGTTGGCCTTCGCGGTCGGGACGCGGCTGACGGCGCCGCTGACCGGCAGGGCGCCCTCGTCCTGGCGGAAGGTGGCCCGGGTGCTGTCGCAGACCGTCGGGAACTGACCGGAGGTGTGCACCCGCAGCTCCAGCCCGTCGGAGTACCCGACCGGAACCCCCGGCTGCGGTACGGCCGTCACGCCGAAGTCGGCGGTGCCGGTCGCGTCCAGTCCGGCGGCGTACCAGCGGGTCTCCCCCGGGCCGATGGAGTCGAGGTACTGGCCGGGCCCGACCGTGGGAGCCCCCTTCGCCGAGGCCGCGCCCTCGATCGGCTCGCCCTTGAACTGGTAGCCCCCGGCGGAGAGTTCGGCGGCGCGCTGCAACTGGCGGGCGAGGGCCTCGGCGTCCGGCGCGTCGTAGTAGGCGCCGTGTCCGGCCTCCGCGACGCAGGTCAGCTCCGCGCGGGCCTTGCCCTTCACCTGGAAGCCGATGGCGTCGATCCGAAGGTCGAGACCGGACTCGGCCAGCTCCTCGGCGGCCTCGCAGGGCGGCGGGGAACCGCAGTTGTCCTCCCCGTCGGAGATGAGCAGCACGGTGCGGCGGCCGACCGCGCCCGACTCCGGCTCGGGCAGGTCGGCGACGGCCTTGCGGAGGGAGAGCCCGATCGGGGTGTCGCCCTTGGGCTCGACGCCGGCCACCGCCTTCTTCATGGCGTCCCGGTCCAGCGGCTCGACGGGCCGGGCGAGCCGGGTGTCCGTGCAGCCGCTCGTCCGGTCGGCGCCGTAGACCCTCAGCCCGGTCGGGTAGCCGTCGGGAAGGCTGTCGACCACGGTGCCGACCGCGTCCCGGGCCGCCTCGATCCGGGTACGTCCGCCGCCCGCCTGGTCGGCCATGGAGCCGGAGGAGTCGAGGACCATGACGAGGCCACCGGCCCCGGGGGCCGGTTCGGCGGTGGCGGGCGGGCCCGTGGCCAGGGCGCCGACCACCCCGGCAAGGAGTACCGCCGCCGTCCGGCGGCCGAGCCGAGCCTTCACCGTTCCCCCTGTCCCGCGCGGGCCGGGGCCCGCGCCGTCACCCCACCGGCTTCTTTGCTCACGCAAGCTATTGATTTGCGAGGGCGAACTCAAGGGCCCGGCCCGTCACGGAACCGCAACAACGGGCGCCCTACGCCAGAGCCGCGCCGCCCGCATCCCGGACCGGCCCCCGCCCGCCCCCGGACACACAAAACCCCGGCCGCGATGCGGCCGGGGTCAGTGAAGGACCGTCGATTCTCACGAACCCGTGGGCACGGAGTCGGTCGCCTCCGTCCACAGATCCTGCTCGGCGCGATCCGCCTGGATCTGGCGGTACACGAGGAGCCCGCCGATGGCGGCCAGTGCGACCAGGAGAAGCTTCTTCACCGCGCGACCTCGTCTTTCGTTGACGTAGGAGACCTCTGACGGCCGACTATACACACCGACCGATATCGATCGGTGACCTGTTCCCCTCTCCCCGCGCACCTCAACTCCCTTGGCGCCGCGGGGGACTCCGGGAACGGCCGGACGACCGCCGATGACCTCCGGCGATCATTTCCGGTGTGATCTGGGCCGCTTTTGCCCCGATGCCCCCGTCCGGGTGGTGTTCATCGGAATATCGCCGCGTCCCGAGCGTCGATCCCACGCCACGGGCCGCCGATCCACATGATGAGGAAGTACGCAAATCGCCCCACCTGAAAGTGGTGATCCTGATGGCTTCCAAGGCCGCCCACCTGTGGACCGTTCTCGTCGGTGCCTTCCTCTCCCTCTTCGCCGCGCTCGGCTTCAGCGCCCCCGCCTCGGCCACGGCGCCGCAGGCCCAGCCGCAGCCCGAGCCCCGCCCGCAGAGCGCCCCGCAGCAGACGCCGGCGGCGCCCTGCTCCGCACCCGTCGATCTGACCGGAACGGCGCCCCAGTGGTCGCTCGGCCTCGACCGTTCGATGCCGCCCACCATGAAGCAGCGCATCACCGCCGAGGCCCACGGCTCCTCGCCCACCTGCCGCTCCACCGTCGCCGACGCCGTGGTCACCCCGGCCGACGCCGACCGCGAGCCCTCCGACATGACCGACCGCGCCGCCGAGTCCCTCGCCACCCCGGTCCGCGGCTCCGACCACGAGAACCCACCGTGACGGACCCGCACCCGCAGCCCCAGGCCCGAAGGCACCCGCCTTCGGGCCTTTTCGCTGCCCGCGCCCGGCTGCCGCCCGACACCGCTGCCACGCCCTCGCCCGGCCCGCAACCCGGAGCGAGGGCGCTCCCGCACGGCGCCACCCGGGGCACGCTCACTCCTCGGCCGTGCCGGGCGCCGTGAGGTCGATCCACATCCACGGCTCGTGGTGCCAGTCGCGCACCTCGCCCACGACCAGGTCGACGGTGGCCCCCACCGGCGGCAGCTGCCGCGCCAGCCGCTCCACCCCCGGCTCGGCTCCCCGGCGGATCATGTCCAGCGAGGCGCCCACGGGCTCGTACGCGTCGAGCCTGACGGTGAAGCCCCACGGCTGGTGACTGGTGACCGTCGCCCGCACCGCCTCGCCCTTACGCAGCTCGCCGAGAGGCCGTCCCGGCTCATCCGTCATGGCTGTGTCCTCCCCCTCGGCCTGCCACTCTCCGCCCCGTCCCACACGCCGAAGGCCCCCACCGTTCCCGGTGGGGGCCTTCATGTCTGTGGGGCTAACAGGATTTGAACCTGTGGCCTCATCCTTATCAGGGATGCGCTCTAACCAACTGAGCTATAGCCCCGCCGCGCTCTGCGGGCTCTCGCTCCGCGCGCTGACCCCTGAAGATTAGCGCACCTCGGGGCCAGTCCCAAAATCGGTTGTCCACCACCCCGGCGCCCCGGGACTCCGCCCACCTCGGCGGATGCCCGGGCACCGCGCCAGGCCCCCGGCAGCGCGAAGGGCGGGACCGGAATCCGGTCCCGCCCTCGGCGGTGTTCAGCGGCCCCAGCAGGGGCCACCGCTCATTCGTCCTCGGCGAGCGTCAGCTCGACCCCGCCGACGAAGCCGGCGGAGAGGTTGTAGATGAAGGCGCCCAGCGTGGCCAGGGCCGTCGCCAGGACCACGTCGATCACCGCGATGATCGAGGTGAACATCAGCACCCGGGGGAGCGAGAGGAACGACTGGAGGTCGAAGCCGTTGGACTCGCTCGACCCGGTCGCCTCGGCGATGGTGCCGCCGACCGTGGAGAAGACGCCCATGGCGTCCATGACCATCCACAGCACCGCCGCCGCCACGATCGTGCAGATGCCGAGCGCGATGGAGAGCAGGAAGCTCACCTTCATCACCGACCACGGGTCGGCCTTGGCCACCCGCAGCCGCGCCTTGCGGGTACGCGGCTGGGTGCGCGCCCCCGTCCGGGGCCGCCGCACACCCGCCTGCTCGGGCGTCGCGTACGCCTGCGGCGGGGTGTAGGGCTGCGCCGGCCCCGCGTCGGCGCCGGGGCGCTCGCCGGGCAGCGGACCCGCCTCGTACTGGTCGTACCCCTGGTACTGCCGGCCGCCGCCCTGGGTGCCCGGGTAGGGCTGGGCCCCCAGGGAATCGGGCTCGCGCGTGTCCGTCACGGTTCTCCCCCCACCGGCGGAGGCGGTGCCTCCGGCCTCGGCCTGGTGCGTGGCGGAGCCACGAACGCCGTTTCCGGGTCCACTCGCTCCGGCGCCCGTGGCTCCGCTCACGTTGACTCTCTCCTCGTGCTACTCCGCCGAGGGCTCGGTGCCCTCGGCCGGGGACTGGGTGTCCCCGTCCGTACCACTGGCCGCCTCGCCGTCGGCTCCGTCGGCGGGGAGGTCACCGTCGACCTCCTCGGCCTCGCGGCCGGCCTCGGCGTTGCGGGCGATGCCCACCACGGCATCGCGCTTGCCCAGGTTGATCAGCTGGACGCCCATGGTGTCACGGCCGGTCTCCCTGATCTCGTTGACGCGCGTGCGGATCACACCGCCGCCGAGCGTGATGGCGAGGATCTCGTCGGTCTCCTCGACCACCAGCGCGCCGACCAGCTCTCCGCGGTCCTCGACGATCTTCGCAGCCTTGATGCCGAGTCCGCCACGGCCCTGCACGCGGTACTCGTCGACGCCTGTGCGCTTCGCGTACCCGCCGTCCGTGGCGGTGAAGACGAAGGTACCCGGGCGGACGACGTTCATCGAGAGCAGCTCGTCGCCCTCGCGGAAGCTCATCCCCTTCACACCGGAGGTGGCACGGCCCATCGGGCGCAGCGACTCGTCGGTCGCGGTGAAGCGGATGGACTGGGCCTTCTTGCTGATCAGCAGCAGGTCGTCATCGGCCGAGACCAGCTCGGCGCCGATCAGCTCGTCGTCCGAACCGTCCGGGGTCTCGCGGAGGTTGATCGCGATGACACCGCCGGAACGGGGCGAGTCGTAATCCTTCAAGGGCGTCTTCTTGACCAGTCCGCCCTTGGTGCCGAGCACCAGGTACGGCGCCGCGTCGTAGTCGCGGATGGCGAGGATCTGCGCGATGGACTCGTCCGGCTGGAAGGCGAGGAGGTTGGCGACGTGCTGGCCGCGGGCGTCCCGGCCGACGTCGGGCAGCTCGTACGCCTTGGCGCGGTAGACGCGGCCCTTGTTGGTGAAGAAGAGCAGCCAGTGGTGGGTGGTGGAGACGAAGAAGTGGTCGACGATGTCGTCTTCCTTGAGCTTCGTGCCCCGCACGCCCTTGCCGCCGCGCTTCTGCGAGCGGTAGTCGTCGGTCTTGGTGCGCTTGACGTAGCCGCCACGGGTGATCGTGACGACGATGTCCTCCTCGGCGATCAGGTCCTCGATGGACATGTCCCCGTCGAAGGGCACCAGCGCCGAACGCCGGTCCTCGCCGAACTTGTCGACGATCGCGGCCAGTTCCTCGCTGATGATCTGCCGCTGCCGCTCCGGCGAGGCGAGGATCGCGTTGTACTCGTCGATCTTGGCCTGCAGGTCGTCGTGTTCGGCGACGATCTTCTGGCGCTCCAGGGCGGCGAGCCGGCGGAGCTGCATCTCCAGGATCGCGTTGGCCTGGATCTCGTCGATCTCCAGCAGCTCCATCAGGCCGCCGCGGGCGACGTCGACGGTCTGGCTGGCCCGGATCAGCGCGATGACCTCGTCGATCGCGTCCAGCGCCTTCAGCAGACCGCGCAGGATGTGCGCGCGCTCCTCGGCCTTGCGCAGCCGGAAGCGGGTCCGCCGGACGATGACCTCGATCTGGTGGGCGACCCAGTGCCGGATGAAGGCGTCGAGCGAGAGGGTGCGCGGCACGCCGTCGACCAGGGCCAGCATGTTGGCGCCGAAGTTGGTCTGCAGATCGGTGTGCTTGTAGAGGTTGTTGAGGACGACCTTGGCGACCGCGTCCCGCTTGAGGACGATGACCAGGCGCTGGCCGGTCCGCGAGGAGGTCTCGTCGCGGACGTCGGCGATGCCGCCGATCCGGGCGTCCTTCACCAGGTCGGCGATCTTCTGCGCGAGGTTGTCCGGGTTGACCTGGTAGGGCAGCTCGGTGACGACCAGGCACTGGCGGTTCTGGATCTCCTCGACCTCGACCACCGCGCGCATCGTGATGGAGCCGCGCCCGGTCCGGTACGCCTCCTCGATGCCCTTGCGGCCGACGACCAGGGCGCCGGTCGGGAAGTCGGGGCCCTTGATCCGCTCGATCAGCGCGTCCAGCAGGGTGTCCGGGTCGGCCTCCGGGTTCTCCAGGTACCACTGGGCGCCGGCCGCGACCTCGCGGAGGTTGTGCGGCGGGATGTTGGTGGCCATGCCGACCGCGATGCCCGCCGAGCCGTTGATCAGCAGGTTGGGGAAGCGGGCCGGGAGGACCGAGGGCTCCTTGGAGCGGCCGTCGTAGTTGTCCGTGAAGTCGACGGTCTCCTCGTCGATGTCGCGGACCATCTCCATCGACAGCGGCGCCATCTTGCACTCGGTGTACCGCATGGCGGCGGCCGGGTCGTTGCCCGGGGAGCCGAAGTTGCCGTTCGAGTCGACCAGCGGCATCCGCATCGACCAGGGCTGCGCGAGGCGGACCAGGGCGTCGTAGATCGAGGAGTCGCCGTGCGGGTGGTAGTTGCCCATCACGTCGCCGACGACGCGGGCGCACTTGTAGAAGCCCTTCTCGGGCCGGTAGCCGCCGTCGTACATCGCGTACAGCACGCGCCGGTGGACCGGCTTCAGGCCGTCGCGGACGTCGGGCAGGGCGCGCGAGACGATGACGGACATCGCGTAGTCGAGGTACGAGCGCTGCATCTCGGTCTCGAGCCCGACGGGCTCGACCCGCATGGCCAGCGGGAGGCCCTCGGCGTCGATCTCGATCTCGGGAGTGCTGGGGTTGTTCTCGTCGGCCATGGCCGTGCTGGTTCCCTTCGGGAGCGAATCCCCCGCAGCCGGCCGCCGCGGTGGACGGGGCGGGCGGTTCGGTTACGAGGACGAAGTCGTGGCGCCGCCCCCGCCCCGGCGGGCGGAGGCGGCGGCGCCGTCAGATGTCGAGGAAGCGGACGTCCTTGGCGTTGCGCTGGATGAACTGGCGGCGGGCCTCGACGTCCTCACCCATGAGGACGGAGAAGAGGTCGTCGGCCTGGGCGGCGTCGTCCAGGGTGACCTGGCCGAGGACGCGGTGCTCCTGGTCCATCGTGGTGATGCGCAGCTCCTCGGCGTTCATCTCACCGAGACCCTTGAAGCGCTGGACCGAGTCGTCGCGGATGCGCTTGCCCTGCTCGCGGCCGAGGGCGATCAGCGCGTCGCGCTCGCGGTCGGAGTAGGCGTACTGGAAATCGTCCCGGGTCCACTTGATCTTGTACAGCGGCGGGCGGGAGAGGAAGACGTGGCCCGCCTCGACCAGCGGCCGCATGAAGCGGAAGAGGAAGGTCAGCAGCAGGGTGTTGATGTGCTGGCCGTCGACGTCGGCGTCGGCCATCAGGATGATCTTGTGGTAGCGGAGCTTCTCGATGTCGAAGTCCTCGTGGACCCCGGTGCCGAAGGCCGAGATGAGCGCCTGGATCTCCTGGTTGTGCAGGATCTTGTCGATACGGGCCTTCTCGACGTTCAGGATCTTGCCGCGGATCGGCAGGATGGCCTGGTACATCGGGTCACGGCCGGACTTGGCGGAGCCGCCGGCCGAGTCGCCCTCGACGATGAAGATCTCGCATTTGGTCGGATCGTTCGACTGGCAGTCCGAGAGCTTGCCGGGGAGCGAGGCGGTCTCCAGCAGGCCCTTGCGGCGGGTCAGGTCGCGCGCCTTGCGGGCCGCCACACGGGCGGTGGCGGCGGCGATGCCCTTGCGGATGATGTCCGCGGCCTCGTTCGGGTTCCGGTCGAACCAGTCGGCCAGGTGCTCGTAGACCACCTTCTGCACGAAGGTCTTGGCCTCGGTGTTGCCCAGCTTGGTCTTGGTCTGGCCCTCGAACTGCGGCTCGCCGAGCTTGACGGAGATGATCGCCGTCAGGCCCTCGCGGATGTCGTCGCCGGTGAGGTTGTCGTCCTTGTCGCGCAGCAGCTTGCGGTCCCGGGCGTACTTGTTGACCAGGGTGGTCAGCGCGCCGCGGAAGCCCTCCTCGTGGGTGCCGCCCTCGTGGGTGTGGATGGTGTTGGCGAAGGAGTAGACCCCCTCGCTGTACCCGCCGTTCCACTGCATGGCGACCTCGACGGAGAGGAGCCGGTCCTTGTCCTCCGCCTCGATGTCGATCACCGTCGGGTGGATGACCTCGCCCTTGCGGGAGTTGAGGTACGTCACGAAGTCGACGATGCCGCCTTCGTAGTGGTACGTGACGGTGCGCGGCTCCTCGGGCTCGCCCGCCGTGGCCTCGTCCGAGTCGGCGCCGGCGGTCGCCTTGGCGGAGGCGCGCTCGTCGGTGAGCTTGATGGTGAGGCCCTTGTTGAGGAAGGCCATCTCCTGGAAGCGCCGGGAGAGCGTCTCGAAGGAGTAGTCGGTGGTCTCGAAGATCGAGGAGTCGGCCCAGAAGGTGACCGAGGTACCGGTCTCCTCGGTGGCCTCGCCCTGGGCGAGCGGCGCGGTCGGGACGCCGCGCTCGTAGCTCTGGGACCAGTGGTGGCCGTCGGTGCGGATCTCCACGGCGACGCGCGTCGAGAGCGCGTTGACCACGGAGACGCCGACGCCGTGCAGACCGCCGGAGACCGCGTAGCCGCCGCCACCGAACTTGCCGCCCGCGTGCAGCACGGTGAGGACCACCTCGACGGCCGGCTTCCCCTCGGAGGGGACGATGCCGACCGGGATGCCACGGCCGTTGTCGATGACGCGGACGCCGCCGTCGGCCAGGATCGTCACATCGATGAAGTCCGCGTGGCCGGCCAGCGCCTCGTCGACGGAGTTGTCGACGACCTCCTGGACCATGTGGTGCAGGCCGCGCTCACCGGTCGAGCCGATGTACATGCCGGGCCGCTTGCGGACCGCGTCCAGGCCCTCCAGGACCGTGATCGCACTGGCGTCGTACGACACGGGCGCCTCGATCGCCGCGCCCTCGGGTGCCGCGATGACCGACTCCGCTGTCTGCGGGGTGCCGGACGCGTCCTCCTCGCCCGGGCCGGTGGACGGGATGTTCTCGTTGGGGTTGCCGGAATCGGCCACGAAGCGCCCTTTCTGGCACAGCTCAAGCCTTGATCCCCGGAGAGCCGGGATGCGGCTGCGTCGTTCGGTCTCGGTCAGCGGTTGCTGGGGCGAGGCGCGCTGTCCGGCACCCGGGTGGGGCCTGCGGTGCGTCTCTGTCCGGCCTCCCGGTGAAGGAGGCGCGAATCGAGCCCAGTCTACCGCTAGCGCCGACGGTAATGGGGCCTTGCCGGTACCTGAGTTCGCATCTGCGGCACTGAACCGCCCACTTTCGACTCCCCATATGCGGCCCAGGGCTTCAGGAGGCTCACAGTGGCACTCAGCGCTTCGGGGTGGCTCCGTCGCGTCAACCTGCGGACCGGGGGTGCGCGGGGGTCGTTCGGGTGCCCCCGGACAGGAGGGAGAAAGCCCTGGTGGGAGGCGGTTTCCGGGGGTGGCGGAAGGGGCTTTCGCACGCCGCGAGGAGTACGGGGGGCGGGGTGCGGGGGGCGCGAGTGACGGCCGGGGCTCCCGGAGACGGGCCACCGCCGCCGCCCCGGGGAGCGCCGGGCGGGCGCCTCACCGGGCAGCGGCGTGCACAAGCTCACATGCCGGCGGACAGGGTCCCGGGCCGGGGAACGTTCAGCCCCCGGTCACCCGTACGTGTCCCCGGGCCCCTTGCTCCCCGGGGCCCGGAGCGGGCCGTACCGGCGGGAGGGGCCGGCGGGGCCCATGACCTTGAGGAAGGTGACGGTGCCGGGGCCGATGTCCTTGTTGAGGCGGGCCACCAGCTGGGGGGCGAGCAGGCGGACCTGGGTCGCCCAGGGCGTCGAGTCGCAGCGCACGGTCAGGACCCGGGCCTCCTCGTCGTACCGCTCGGGCACGCAGTGGTTGGCCAGGTCCGGGCCGACGATCTGCGGCCAGCGGCCCATGACACCGCCGACCGCGGCCGGCTTCTCCCAGCCCCGCTCGGTCATCAGCCGGGTGATCGCCGAGGCCAGCGGCAGCGGATCGCGCCCGTCCGCCCGCGCCCCGGAGCGTACGCCGCCGCGCCGGGCCTGCTTCTTCTGCTGGGCCGCCGCGCCCTGGGCCCGGGCCTGCTCGCGGGCGGCGCGCAGCGCCACCCGGGCAAGGTCGACACCGGCCGGCTGGGCGCCCTTCTCGGGGTCGGTCATACCCGCGCCACCTCGCCCCGGGTGACGCGGAAGCGGGCGCCCGCGAGGACCGGCGGGACGTCCTCGTCGACGGCGGCGGTCACCAGGACCTGCTCGCCCGGGGCGACCAGCTCGGCCAGGCGCTCCCGGCGCCGCGCGTCCAGCTCGGCGAAGACGTCGTCGAGGACGAGCACCGGCTCGCCGGTCGCCTCGCCGCCCTCGGTGCGCAGCAGGTCGTAGCTGGCCAGGCGCAGGGCGAGCGCCAGCGACCAGGACTCGCCGTGCGAGGCGTACCCCTTGGCGGGGAGGTCGCCGAGGCGCAGGAGGAGGTCGTCGCGGTGCGGGCCGACGAGGGTGACGCCGCGCTCGATCTCCTGCTTGCGGACCTCGGCCAGGGCCTCCAGGAGCGAGCCGTGCAGCTCCTCGCGGGTGGTGCCGGTGCCGGCCGCCGAGGGCTTGTACTCCAGGTGGACCGGGCCGCCGCCGGGGGCCAGCTGCTCGTACGCCTTGTCGGTGAGCGGCTGGAGGGTGGCGATGAGGTCGAGGCGCTGGGCGAGCAGTTCGGCGCCGGCCCGGGCGAGGTGCTGGTCCCAGACGTCGAGGGTGGAGAGGTCCATGGTCCGGCCGCCGTGGCGGCGGGCGAGCGCGGCGGTCTTCAGCAGGGTGTTGCGCTGCTTGAGGACCCGGTCGTAGTCGGAGCGGACCCCGGCCATCCGGGGGCTGCGGGCGGTGACCAGCTCGTCGAGGAAGCGGCGGCGCTCGCCCGGGTCGCCCTTGACCAGGGCGAGGTCCTCGGGGGCGAAGAGCACGGTGCGCACGATGCCGAGCACGTCGCGCGGCTTGACCTGCGAGGAGCGGTTGATCCGGGCGCGGTTGGCCTTGCCCGGGTTGAGCTCCAGCTCGATGGTGCGGCGCCGCTCGCCGTGCTCGACGGCGGCGCGGATCACCGCCCGCTCCGCCCCGGCCCGGACCAGGGGCTGGTCCGAGGAGACCCGGTGGCTGGAGAGGGTGGCGAGGTAGCCGACGGCCTCGACCAGGTTGGTCTTGCCCTGGCCGTTGGGTCCGACGAAGGCGGTGACGCCCGGGTCGAGCGCGAGGTCGGCCCGGGCGTAACTGCGGAAGTCGGCCAACGACAGGTGCGAGACGTGCATGGACGGAAGCCGACCTCCCCGGAGGTGTACTGGGTTACTTCTTCGCCTCGACCGCGTGGCCGCCGAACTGGTTGCGCAGCGCGGCGATCATCTTCATCTGCGGCGAGTCGTCCTGGCGGGACGAGAAGCGGGCGAAGAGCGAGGCGGTGATGGCGGGGAGCGGCACGGCGTTGTCGATGGCGGCCTCGACCGTCCACCGGCCCTCCCCGGAGTCGGCGGCCCAGCCGCGCAGCTGCTCCAGGTGCTCGTCCTCGTCGAGCGCGTTGACCGCGAGGTCGAGCAGCCAGGAGCGGATGACGGTCCCCTCCTGCCAGGAGCGGAAGATCTCCCGGACGTCGGTGACCGAGTCGGCCTTCTCCAGCAGCTCCCAGCCCTCGGCGAACGCCTGCATCATGGCGTACTCGATGCCGTTGTGGACCATCTTGGCGAAGTGGCCGGCGCCGACCTTGCCCGCGTGGACCGAGCCGAACTCGCCCTCGGGCTTGAGCGCGTCGAAGACCGGCTGGACCTTGGCGACGTTCTCCTCGGTGCCGCCGTACATCAGGGCGTAGCCGTTCTCCAGGCCCCAGACGCCGCCGGAGACGCCGCAGTCGACGAAGCCGATGTCCTTGATGCCGAGCTGCACGGCGTGCTTCTCGTCGTCGGTCCAGCGGCTGTTCCCGCCGTCGACCACGATGTCGCCGGGCTCCAGGAGCTCGGACAGCTCATCGATGGTCGCCTGGGTGGCGGCACCGGCCGGGACCATCACCCAGACGACGCGCGGGCCCTTGAGGCGGCCCACCAGCTCTTCCAGGCTCTGGACGTCCGCCAGATCGGGGTTGCGGTCGTATCCGATGACGGTGTGGCCTGCGCGGCGGATGCGCTCGCGCATGTTGCCGCCCATCTTGCCGAGGCCGACGAGACCGAGCTCCATCAGTGTTCCTTCGCTGCGTTCGGGCATTGCGTGACGCTGCCCGAGCCTACTGCCGTCCCCCGCCGCACACCTGTGGGCTCAGCCGCTCAGTCGTACGGGCATGATCAGGTACTTGTACGCCTCGTCCGCCTCGGCGTCGACGGCGGGCTTGCCGCTGAGCAGGGCCGGCTTGGTCGAGGTGGTGAAGGAGAGCTGGGCGGCGGGCGAGTCGATCGCGGAGAGGCCGTCCAGCAGGAAGGTCGGGTTGAAGGCGATCGAGATGTCGTCGCCCTCCAGCTGGGCGTCGACCCTCTCCACAGCCTGTGCGTCGTCGCTGGAGCCGGCCTCCAGGGTGAGCACGCCGGCCTCGAAGCTGAGGCGGACCGGGGTGTTCCGCTCGGCCACCAGGGAGACGCGCTTGACGGCCTCCACGAAGGGCGCCGTCTCGATCACCGCGACGGAGTTGAACTCGGTCGGGAAGAGCGTGCGGTACTTCGGCAGGTCGCCTTCGAGCAGCCGGGTGGTGGTGCGGCGGCCGGCGCCCTCGAAGCCGATGAGCCCCTCGCCCGCACCGGAGCCGGCCAGCGCGATGGTGACGCTGTCGCCGCTGGTCAGGGCCTTGGCGGTGTCGAGCAGGGTCTTGGCGGGGACCAGGGCGACGGCGGAGGTCTCCGGGTCCTCGGGCTTCCACAGGAACTCGCGGACCGCGAAGCGGTAGCGGTCGGTGGAGGCGAGGGTGACGGTGTCGCCCTCGATCTCGACGCGGACACCGGTGAGCACCGGGAGGGTGTCGTCACGGCCCGCGGCGATGGCGACCTGGGCGGCGGCCGAGGCGAAGACGTCGCCGGGGACGGTGCCCGTGGCGGTCGGCATCTGCGGCAGCGCCGGGTACTCCTCCACCGGCAGGGTGTGGAGGGTGAAGCGCGAGGAGCCGCAGTTCACCGTCGCCCGTACACCGTCTGTGGAAATCTCCACCGGGCGGTTGGGGAGGGCGCGGCAGATGTCGGCGAGGAGCCGGCCGGAGACGAGGACGGTGCCCTCCTCCTCGGTCTCGGCCTCGACGGAGACCCGCGCCGAGACCTCGTAGTCGAAGCTCGACAGGGAGAGGGCGCCGTCCTCCGCCTTCAGCAGCAGGCCCGCGAGAACCGGGGCCGGCGGCCGGGCCGGGAGGGAGCGGGCCGCCCAGGCCACTGCCTCCGCGAGTACGTCGCGTTCCACCCGGATCTTCACCGTAAGCCGCCTCCTGCGCTTGCTGGCTGCTCTCGCCCTGCTGGCCGTCGTCTGTCTGGTCGTCTTGCTGGTCCTGCTGCGGCGGGCGGGGCCCGGCCGCTCTCCGCGGCGGGCGGGCCACGGATGAAGTCGGCGGCGGTGGGTACCGGAGGAGGAGTCGGTGAGTGCTTCCGGCTCAGGTGCCGCTGCCTCGTCGATGCCGTCCCGGCGTCCTGCCGCCGTGCACCAGTCTGACGCACACCACCGACAGTCCGTGCGGCCCCGGGTCAAATCGCGAGATCGGCCCGGATCGGCGCTCGGGCCGAGTTGTGCACAGCACCCACTTCGAAACGGATTCCTAGCTCTCTACTCATGGACGTAGTAGTAGGGCCTGTGGATTCCGTGGATAACCCCGTCTTCGCAGGTCGGAGGCGGTTTTTTGTCCACCGGTCCTGTGCATGGAGCCGGTGGACAACCGGGGGTTCCTGTGGACGGCCCGAAGTTACCCACACACGGTCCACAGCGGAGGGTGAGTTCTCCCCAGCTGCGTCCCCAGGTTTGGACGAGTTCCCCACAGGGCACTTCGGCAACTTCGTGTGACGCGGTTCACTCCGACTGGTGAGTGGGCGCGTTGGGTTGCCGAACAGTGGACAGCCCTGTGGGAAAGCCCGCGAAAGCTGTGCACAACACCGGCCTGCCTGTGGGCCGCCGGTGGACAACCGTCAACACCTCCCTGTGGACGAAAAATGATCCACAGCCTGTGGATATCTTCTGTCCACTAATCCCCACCCTTCCGACCTGGACTGATGATCTCTCACTCGGGCCGCCTGTGGACAGGATCTGGACAACTCCCCAGTCCCCAAGCTGTGGACGCCATGAACCTGACGAATCTGTGGAGAACTCCCCCGCACAGATCACTATTCGAACGACGGGCGCGGGACCGAGTCGCGAAAACCGAGGCGGACGGCGTCCCGGGAGGGGCGAGAAGGGCTCCCCGGAGGCGGATTCGGGGCCGTGGGAGCCCTCTTCCGGACGCACACCGCCCACGACGAAGCCCCGTCCACGACGAAGCCCCGTCCACGGCCTGGGGACAGGCGCGGACGGGGCCGGGGAGAGCCGGGACGGCGGTACAGGCCCTAGTAATAAGGAGAAGGGCGCGTGCGGCCGGTCAGCCGTTCTTGATGCGGTTGGTCAGCTCCGTGACCTGGTTGTAGATCGAGCGGCGCTCCGCCATCAGGGCGCGGATCTTGCGGTCGGCGTGCATGACCGTGGTGTGGTCGCGCCCGCCGAACTGCGCCCCGATCTTAGGCAGCGACAGATCGGTCAGCTCCCGGCAGAGGTACATGGCGATCTGCCGGGCCGTCACCAGCACGCGGCTGCGCGAGGAGCCGCAGAGGTCCTCGACGGTCAGCCCGAAGTAGTCGGCGGTGGCGGCCATGATGGCGGTGGCGGTGATCTCCGGGGCCGCGTCCTCGCCGCCGGGGATCAGGTCCTTGAGCACGATCTCGGTGAGGCCGAGGTCGACCGGCTGCCGGTTGAGCGAGGCGAAGGCCGTCACCCGGATCAGCGCGCCCTCCAGCTCGCGGATGTTCCGCGAGATGCGCGAGGCGATGAACTCCAGGACCTCCGGCGGCGCGTTGAGCTGCTCCTGGACCGCCTTCTTGCGCAGGATCGCGATCCGCGTCTCCAGCTCGGGCGGCTGGACGTCGGTGATCAGCCCCCACTCGAACCGGTTCCGCAGCCGGTCCTCCAGCGTCACCAGCTGCTTGGGCGGCCGGTCCGAGGAGAGCACGATCTGCTTGTTGGCGTTGTGCAGGGTGTTGAAGGTGTGGAAGAACTCCTCCTGCGTCGACTCCTTGTCCGCCAGGAACTGGATGTCGTCGACGAGCAGGATGTCCATCTCGCGGTACCGCTTGCGGAAGCTGTCGCCCTTGCCGTCACGGATCGAGTTGATGAACTCGTTGGTGAACTCCTCCGAGCTGACGTACCGCACCCGCGTCCCCGGATAGAGGCTCCGCGCGTAATGCCCGATGGCGTGCAGCAGATGCGTCTTGCCGAGCCCCGACTCCCCGTAGACGAAGAGCGGGTTGTACGCCTTGGCCGGCGCCTCGGCGACCGCGACGGCGGCCGCGTGCGCGAAACGGTTGGAGGCGCCGATGACGAAGGTGTCGAAGAGGTACTTCGGGTTCAGCCGCGCCGTCGGCTCGCCGGGCCCGGTCGCCGGTGCCGGCTGGGCCGCCAGCGGACCGGGCGCGCCGCTGGAGGCGGGGAGCGCCGAACCGACCGGCCCGCCGCTGTGCACCCCGTGGCCGCCGTGCGCGCCGCGCCCCTCACGGGGACCGCGCGGGTCGTGCCCGTCGTCCAGCGGCTCGCGCCGCCCGTAGTCCCCGCGCTCGGACCCCGAGGGCCGGAAGTCGTGCTGGCCGGAACCGCTGTGCGAGGGCCCGGTGTAGGAGTCCCGCTCCGGGTAGCCGAGGCGGGGCTGCTGCCAGTAGTCGTCCTGGGCGCGCGGCCAGCCACCCGGCTCGGGCCGCGGACGCTGGAACTCCGGGTAGGCGGGACGGGCCTGCGGCAGACCGTCGCGGCCCCGGCGCTCCTCGTCCCGGTCCCGCAGCTCCCCGCCGCCCTGCTCCTGGCCGCGCTGCCCGTCGTAACGGTCCTGGCCGTAGCCGTCCCCGTACTGCTCCTGGGGGTAGCCCTGCTCCTGGGGGTACGGCTCGGCGGTGTGGCGGTCCTGGTCGTAGCGGCCGGCCTCGTAGCGTTCGCCGCCGAGGGGTTCCTGTTCGTACTCGTAGCGGCCGTGGTCCTGGGGGAAGGGGAACGCGCCGGGGCGGCGCTCCTCCTCGCGGGGCGGCTGCTGCTCCTCGGGCTCGGGCTCCTCGACGCGCCGCTCGCCGGCCGCGCCGTACGGGGGGTAGCCGTAGCCGCGCTCCTGGGCGGGGCGGGACGGGGGCTCCGGGTAGCGCTGCGGGGGAGCGGGGTCGCCCATCGTCGGGTCGACCGTGATGGCGATCCGGATCGGGCGGCCGCACTCCCGGCTCAGCGTCTCGCTCACCACCGGGGCGAGCCGGCCCTCCAGGACCCCCTTGGCGAACTCGTTCGGCACCGCGAGCAACGCCGTGTCGGCGACCAGCGCCAGCGGCTGGCAGCGCCGGACCCACTGCTCGTCCTTGGCCTCGACACCCTGCCCGCGCCCGTCCCCGAGGAGGTGCTCCAGTACGCGCGGCCAGACTGCGGCAAGATCGGCGGGTACATCAGCCACAGGGCACGCTCTCTCACGGGTCCCACGAAGGAGTGGTTCTGGGACGGGTCGGTGTGGTCCGATCCGGGCGGGATCGGGGCGGATCAGGGGGGAAGCCCACGAATCCGGAGTCTGGCCACGGTAGTCAGCGTGACCACTGCGGTACAAGTCGTTGTCCACAGCCTGTGCACAGTGTCCCCTGCCGGAGCTGGTTTGACCGAATGGCGCAGCCGCGCGTACCGTGACCAGGTCGAGTTGTCGATGGCTGCTGCCGCCTGCCTCCGATGGGCATAGATCACCCTGGGTGATCGTGGAGCGGTTGCACTCGGGCGTAAGCGAGCTACTCGTGGGCGCACGGTGACAGCCAAGGCATCCCGCAACTACCTCATCATTTCTGGAGCCCCCGAGTGAGCAAGCGCACCTTCCAGCCGAACAACCGTCGTCGCGCCAAGACCCACGGTTTCCGCCTGCGTATGCGTACCCGTGCCGGCCGCGCGATTCTCGCGTCCCGCCGTGGCAAGGGTCGCGCCCGCCTGTCCGCCTGATCGCGTACAGGTCGTGTCGTGCTGCCCTCCGAGAATCGGCTGAGGCGGCGCGAGGACTTCGCGACCGCGGTACGCCGAGGACGTCGGGCCGGTCGCCCGGCCCTCGTCGTCCATCTCCGCAGCGGTGTCACGGACCCGCACGCGTCAGGGGAGGAGTCTCCCCCGACCCGTGCGGGTTTCGTCGTGAGCAAAGCTGTCGGCGGTGCCGTCGTCCGTACCGCGGTGAAGCGGAAGCTTCGCCACCTCATGCGGGAACGACTCTCCAGGCTGCCCGAGGGCAGTCTGGTCGTCGTCCGCGCGTTGCCCCCAGCCGGTGACGCAGACCACGCACAGCTGGCCCGAGACCTGGACGCCGCCCTGGAGCGGCTCCTGGGAGGGGGTGCGCGATGAAGTATCCGCTGCTCGCTTTGATCAAGTTGTACCAGTGGACGATCAGTCCGCTGCTCGGCCCGGTGTGCAAGTACTACCCGTCGTGTTCCCACTACGGCTACGGCGCCATCGACCGGCACGGAGCGATCAAGGGAACGGCGCTCACCGCCTGGCGGATCCTGCGGTGCAATCCGTGGTCCCTCGGCGGTGTCGACCATGTGCCGCCGCGCAAGCGACCGCGGTGGCACGAAATGCTGCGCAACGCCTGGCGAGACAGGGGCACCAGCAAGGGCGGAAACGCCGACGCCCCTTCCGGAGGGAGCGGCGACACGTCCTCCTCCACGACGGGCCCCCAGCCGGCCCCGAGCCCGGCCGCCGAGACCTCGCCCCATGCTCAAGGAGCCTGATCAGTGGATACGATCGCCAGTCTCTTCAGTTTCATCACGACACCTGTGTCATGGGTGATCGTCCAGTTCCACAAGTTGTACGGAGCCCTCTTCGGCGATGACACGGGCTGGGCGTGGGGACTGTCCATCGTCTCCCTCGTGATCCTGATCCGTATCTGCCTGATCCCGCTCTTCGTGAAGCAGATCAAGGCCACCCGGGCGATGCAGACGCTGCAGCCCGAGATGAAGAAGATCCAGGAGCGCTACAAGAACGACAAGCAGCGCCAGTCCGAAGAGATGATGAAGCTCTACAAGGACGCGGGCACCAACCCGCTGGCCTCGTGTCTTCCCATCCTTCTGCAGTCGCCGTTCTTCTTCGCGCTCTACCACGTGCTCAACAGCATCGCGTCGAACAAGACCATCGGCTTCATCGACGAGGCGCTCCTCGCCAGCGCGCAGAAGGCGCACATCGTCGGCGCCCCGCTGGCCGCGAAGTTCACCGACAACGCGGACAAGATCGAGGCCCTCGGCTCGTCCACGACCAACGTGCACATCGTCACCGCGGTCATGATCGTCCTGATGTCGGCCTCGCAGTTCTTCACCCAGCGCCAGCTGATGACGAAGAACGTCGACACCACGGTGAAGACCCCGTTCATGCAGCAGCAGAAGATGCTGATGTACGTCTTCCCGATCATGTTCGCCGTCTTCGGCATCAACTTCCCCGTCGGTGTCCTCGTCTACTGGCTGACCACCAACATGTGGACCATGGGCCAGCAGATGTACGTCATCCGCCAGAACCCGACCCCCGGCAGCAAGGCGCAGGCCGCCTTCCTGGAGCGCTTCCTCAAGCGGATCACGATGAACCCGAAGGTCCGCAACAAGCGCGAGCGGAACCTCGTCAAGGCCATCGTCGCCAAGGGCCGCGACCGCAACGAGTACGAGCGCAAGTTCATCAACGGGCTGACCAAGGCCGGTCTCGCCGCCCAGGCGGACGGCACCATCGGGCCGAAGAGCGGGACCGCCGTGGTGGAGGAGGACGGCGAGCCGGCCGAGGAGGCACCGGCCCAGCCGCGCCGCCAGCAGCCGAAGCGGCAGAGCAAGTCCCAGCGCCAGGCGCAGCCCACCACTCCGCAGCGCCCCGGCCAGCGCACCCGGGCCTCCTCGGGCCGCGCCGCCGGCGAATCCACCACCTCGCTGGAGAAGTCGCAGGGCGGGAGCGAGGACACGTCCTCCGGCCGCCAGGCGGGCAAGTCCGGCTCCACAGGCCAAGCCAAGTCCGGACGCAAGGGCCAGAAGCCCAAGCACCCGTCCAAGAAGTAGAGGAGTCCATCCCGTGACGGAAGGCACCACCGCCGCCAAGGCCGGCGACGAGCTGTCCCACCTGGAGCAGGAGGGCGAGATCGCCGCCGACTACCTGGAGGGGCTGCTCGACATCGCCGATCTCGACGGCGACATCGACATGGACGTGGAGGCCGATCGGGCCGCTGTCTCGATCATCAGCGACTCCGGTAGCCGCGATCTCCAGAAGCTCGTCGGCCGTGACGGTGAGGTCCTGGAGGCGCTTCAGGAGCTGACCCGTCTCGCGGTGCACCGCGAGACCGGCGACCGCAGCCGCCTCATGCTGGACATCGCCGGCTACCGCGCCAAGAAGCGCGAGGAGCTCTCCGAGATCGGCGCCAAGGCCGCGGCCGACGCGCGGAGCACCGGCGAGGCGGTCCGCCTCGACCCGATGACGCCGTTCGAGCGCAAGGTCGTCCACGACGCCGTCAAGGCCGCGGGACTGCGCAGCGAGTCCGAGGGCGAGGAGCCGCAGCGCTTCGTCGTCGTCCTCCCCGCCTGACCTCGGGACGCCCGTGGGCGTCCGCTTCCCGGCCCCGTCTGTGCGAACAGGCGGGGCCGGTCCTGGTCGGGGCGGCGGTGAGAGTGTGGCGCATTCCTCCTGGCCGGGCTGCACGGTGCGGGATCTTGCCGCTAGCGTTCTCCCAGGACAGGGGGTTCGCGCTCTGGGCGCCCCTTTGTTCGTCAGACATCAGTACGTTCGAGTTCGCGGTACGGAAGGACGGTCCCCGTGACGGAGGCAGCGGAACTCCCCGAGGCGCCCGCAGTGGCCAGGGAGGTGTTCGGCGAGCGTTTCCCGGATGCCGTCCGGTACGCGGAGCTGCTGGCCGACGCGGGGGTGCGGCGTGGGCTCATCGGTCCCCGGGAGGTGCCGCGCCTCTGGGAACGCCATCTGCTCAACTGCGCCGTGCTCTCCGAGGCGATCGACGAGGGCGTCTCCGTCTGCGACGTCGGCTCGGGCGCCGGACTGCCGGGGATCCCGCTGGCGCTGGTCCGCCCCGACCTCACCATCACGCTGCTGGAGCCGCTGCTGCGGCGGACCACCTTCCTCACCGAGGTGGTCGAGCTGCTCGGCCTCGACCACGTCACGGTCGTCCGCGGGCGTGCCGAGGAGGTCCTCGGCAAACTGCCGCCGGTGCACGTCGTCACCGCCCGCGCGGTCGCCCCGCTGGAGCGGCTCGCCGGCTGGGGCGTGCCCCTGCTGCGGCCCTACGGCGAGATGCTGGCGCTCAAGGGGGACACGGCCGAGGAGGAAGTGAAGGCGGCCTCGGCCGCGCTGAGCAAGCTCGGGGCGGTCAGCACCTCCGTCGTCCAGGTCGGCGAGGGCGTCGTCGACCCCCTCTCGACCGTGGTGCGTGTCGAGGTGGGGGAGAGCCCGGGCGGCGTCCGCTTCGCCACCAAGAAGGCCAAGGCCGCGCGGGCGCGCCGGAGGCGCTGAGACACCCGCGTCCTTTCACCGAGGGGCCGGTCCCGTCACAGGGGCCGGCCCCTCGTGCGTGGAGGTGGCGGCAGCCAGGTGGCTGCCGGTCCCGGCTCGTTGGGGCCACGGGCGGGCGTGGCGCGGAGTGTCGGGCGGACCCCTCGGACGTGGTGAGCCATCGTGTTTCACGTGAAACGTCGCTCACCGCTGCAAGGAATCATCAGCCGCGGCCGCGCTGCCGCCACTCCCCGCGACCGGAAACCTCTCGGACGGGTCACGAAGTTGTCCACAGAGGCGGATTCATCCACAGAACACCGGGCCCCGCTGGTTCCCGCACCCGAAACCATGGCACGCTCTGTTCATTGCGAGTCTGAAGTCGAGGAGAGTGAATCCTTGCGGTCCGACGCCAACATCGCGGGACCGATGACCGATCCGGTCCCCGGTCCCCGTGTCGAAACAGTGGGGGCGGATGTTTCACGTGAAACACCGCCGCCGATGGACGACACCCCCATCGCTCACACCGCCCATCTGGGAGTGCAGGCGTTGGGCCGTGCCGGAGAAGGTCTGCCACGCCCCGAACAGACCCGGGTCATGGTGGTGGCCAACCAGAAGGGCGGCGTGGGCAAGACGACCACGACCGTCAACCTTGCGGCCTCGCTGGCGCTGCACGGGAACCGGGTCCTGGTCATCGACCTCGACCCGCAGGGCAACGCCTCCACCGCGCTGGGGATCGACCACCACGCCGAAGTGCCGTCGATCTACGACGTGCTGGTCGACAGCCGCCCGCTCTCCGAGGTGGTCCAGCCCGTACCGGACGTCGAGGGGCTCTTCTGCGCACCGGCCACCATCGACCTCGCCGGTGCGGAGATCGAGCTGGTCTCGCTGGTCGCCCGGGAGAGCCGCCTGGAGCGCGCCATCAAGTCGTACGAGCAGCCGCTCGACTACGTCCTGATCGACTGCCCGCCCTCGCTCGGCCTGCTCACGGTCAACGCCCTGGTGGCCGGAGCCGAGGTGCTGATCCCCATCCAGTGCGAGTACTACGCCCTGGAAGGGCTGGGCCAGCTCCTCCGCAACGTCGAACTGGTCCGGGGTCACCTCAACCCGGCGCTCCACGTCTCCACGATCCTGCTCACCATGTACGACGGCAGGACGCGGCTCGCCTCGCAGGTCGCCGAAGAGGTGCGCAGCCACTTCGGCAAGGAAGTTCTCCGGACGAGCATCCCCCGCTCCGTCCGCATCTCCGAAGCTCCCAGCTACGGCCAGACCGTGCTCACCTACGACCCGGGGTCGAGCGGCGCGCTCTCGTACTTCGAGGCGGCACGGGAGATCGCCCTGCGCGGAGTCGGAATCCACTACGAGGCGCACCAGCACCAGTTGGCCGCGCCCCACGAGCAGCAGAACATGGCGGAGGGAATGCAGTGAGCGAGCGACGGAGGGGCCTGGGGCGGGGCCTGGGAGCCTTGATTCCCGCAGCGCCTACACCGGAGAAGTCCGTACCGGCCCCCGGAGGTTCGGTGTCCGGGGCCGCACCGGTCCTCACCGCGGAACGCGGCATCGCCGCGGCCAAGGTGACGGGGATGCCGAGCGGCAATGTTTCACGTGAAACATCGACGCGTTCCACGGCGGAGGCGCTGCCCCCGAGCCCGGTCGGCGCGCACTTCGCCGAGCTGCCGCTCGACTCCATCACCCCCAACCCGCGCCAGCCCCGGGAGATCTTCGACGAGGACGCCCTCGCCGAACTGGTCACCTCCATCAAGGAGGTCGGCCTCCTCCAGCCGGTCGTGGTCCGCCAGCTGAGCCCCGGCCGGTACGAGCTGATCATGGGCGAGCGCCGGTGGCGCGCCTGCCGCGAGGCGGGCCTGGAGGCCATCCCCGCCATCGTGCGGGCCACCGAGGACGAAAAGCTCCTCCTCGACGCGCTGCTGGAGAACCTCCACCGCGCCCAGCTCAACCCGCTGGAGGAGGCCGCCGCCTACGACCAGCTGCTCCAGGACTTCAACTGCACCCACGACCAGCTGGCCGACCGGATCGGCCGCTCGCGGCCCCAGGTGTCCAACACGCTGCGTCTGCTGAAGCTGGCTCCCGCGGTCCAGCGCCGGGTCGCGGCCGGGGTGCTGACCGCCGGTCACGCACGGGCGCTGCTCTCGGTCGAGGACTCGGAGGAGCAGGAGCGGCTCGCCCTGCGGATCGTCGCCGAGGGGCTCTCGGTCCGTTCGGTCGAAGAGGTCGTCACGCTGATGGGGTCCCGGCAGGCGTCGCCCGCCCGCTCCAAGGGTCCGCGTGCCGGCTCCCGCCTCTCCCCCGCCCTGAGCGAACTTTCCACTCGGCTTTCGGACCGGTTCGAGACGCGGGTCAAGGTCGACCTGGGGCAGAAGAAGGGGAAGATCGTCGTCGAGTTCGCCTCGATGGACGACCTCCAGCGCATCCTCCAGTCGCTGGCTCCCGAGGAGGGCCCGGTGCTCCGGAGCGCCGAGGCCGATGACGCCGAGGACGGGGACGACACCCCGGACGCCGGCTGACCGCCCTCCTCCGGCCGTGAGCGGGCCGTGTTCCGGAACCGACCGGAACACGGCCCGCTCTCTGTTTCCGCTCCCCGGATCTGCAGAAGTCCGGTGACTACGATGCACAGGGCACCGATGCACCCGGGTGCTTTCCGAGAGGAGCGGCCACCATGGGGCGACGCCTCGCACCGATCACCCTGGACAACCTCGGAGCGCTCCCCGCACGCTGCCGCTCCTGCGTCTTCTGGGAACTCGACCCGGTCCGCGGTGAGGCCGCGGTCCGGGAGGGCCGGGCGGAGGCGGAGAAGGAAGCGTGGATCTCGGCCGTTCTGCTGGAATGGGGCTCCTGCGGCCGCATCGCCTACGTGGACGACGTCCCGGCCGGCTTCGCCCTCTACGCTCCGGCGGCCTACGTCCCGCGCTCGCTCGCCTTCCCCACCAGCCCCGTGGCGCCGGACGCGGTCCAGCTGATGACGGGCTGGCTGCTTCCCGAGTACCGGGGGCAGGGGCTGGGGCGGGTCCTTGTGCAGACCGTGGCGAAGGATCTGCTGCGGCGCGACTTCAAGGCGATCGAGGCGTTCGGCGACGCGAGGTGGCGTGACGCCGCCTGTCTGCTTCCCGCCGACCATCTCCTCGCCGTGGGCTTCAAGACGGTGCGGCCACACCGTCGTCATCCGCGGCTGCGGCTGGAGCTGCGGGCGACCCTCTCCTGGAAAGAGGACATGGAGCAGGCGCTCGACCGCCTGCTCGGCGCCGTGAAGAAGGACCCGGTACCGCGCCCCTTGTAGGGAGCGCGCGGTCGGGGTGCGAGCGCGCGGCGGAAACGAAACATGGCCACCCCGAGGGGGTGGCCATGTTTCACGTGAAACATTGAGGCGGCATCGGGGCGATGTTTCACGTGAAACATCGTCGGCCGCGCCTGGGCTCAGCCCTTGGCGCCCTCACCGATGAACTCGTCCAGGTCGCGCACGATGGCGGCCTTCGGCTTGGCGCCGACGATCGTCTTGGCGACCTCGCCGCCCTGGTAGACGTTGAGGGTCGGGATCGACATGACGCCGTACTTGGCGGCGGTCTCCGGGTTCTCGTCGATGTTCAGCTTCACGACCTCGATCTGCTCACCGTGCTCGGCGGCGATGGCCTCCAGCGAAGGGGCGATCTGACGGCACGGGCCGCACCAGGCCGCCCAGAAGTCGACGAGTACGGGCTTGTCGCTCTTGAGCACGTCCTGCTCGAAGGAGGCGTCGGTCACGTTCTTCAGGGTGCCGGCCACTGTGGGCTCCTTAGTCTTGGGGGGAGTGTGGGGAGAAAGCTGATGGGGCCGAAGCCTCAGGCGGTGACGACCTCGGTCTTCTCCTGGCCCTCGGCGTCGGCCAGCGCGGCGAGGTAGCGCTCGGCGTCCAGCGCGGCGGAGCACCCGGTGCCGGCGGCGGTGATCGCCTGACGGTAGGTGTGGTCCACCACGTCACCGGCGGCGAAGACGCCCGTGATGTTGGTGCGGGTCGAGGGAGCGGCGACCTTCAGGTAACCCTCGCCGTCCAGGTCCAGCTGGCCCTTGAAGAGCTCGGTGCGCGGGTCGTGACCGATGGCGATGAAGAGGCCGGTCACGGAGAGCAGCTCGGTGTCGCCGGTCTTGAGGTTGCGCAGGGTCAGCCCGGTCAGCTTCGGGTCGCCGTGGATCTCGGCGACCTCGCTGTCCCAGATGAACTTGATCTTCGGGTCGGCGAAGGCGCGCTCCTGCATGGCCTTGGAGGCACGGAGACTGTCGCGGCGGTGGACGATCGTCACCGACTTGGCGAAGCGCGAGAGGAAGGTGGCCTCCTCCATCGCGGTGTCGCCGCCGCCGATGACGGCGATGTCCTGGTCCTTGAAGAAGAAGCCGTCACAGGTGGCGCACCAGGAGACACCGCGCCCGGAGAGGGTGTCCTCGTTGGGCAGGCCCAGCTTGCGGTGCTGCGAGCCGGTCGTGACGATGACCGCCTTGGCGCGGTGCACGGTGCCGGCGGTGTTGGTGACCGTCTTGATCTCGCCCGAGAGGTCGACCGAGACGACGTCGTCGGGGACCAGCTCGGCACCGAAGCGCTCGGCCTGGGCGCGCATGTTGTCCATGAGCTCGGGGCCCATCACGCCGTCCTGGAAGCCGGGGAAGTTCTCCACCTCGGTGGTGTTCATCAGGGCCCCACCCGCGGTGACGGCACCCTCGAAGACCAGCGGCTTGAGGGAGGCACGTGCGGTGTAGAGCGCGGCTGTGTAGCCGGCGGGCCCGGAGCCGATGATGATCACGTTACGGACGTCGGTCACGGCTTGATTCCTCGTCTCTGCGGACTGCTGCGTTGCCAGGGGCCTGATCCCTGCCGGGGCTCTCACCCCACCCAACCGATCCTACGGGCCGTGCATTCCCGCGCCGCCCGCCTCCCACGCGGGGAGAGGGCGGGGCACAGCTGAAGCCCCGGCGGCCGGGAGGACGCCGGGGCTTCGAGCTTCGGAGAGCCGGTGGTCAGGACCGGGGGTAGGTGCGGGTCAGCAGCACGTCACCGGGCTCGTTCCCGGCGCCCACACAGGCGGCGTCGACCAGGTAGGCGGTGACGCGGGCGCTGTCGCGGTGGTCGGGCAGAACGACGAGGAAGGTGTCGGTGCCCTGGTAACGGCCCCGCTCCAGGGCGAGGGCGGGCTCGGTCCGGGCGATGGCGCGCTCCACGCAGGGCGGTACCTCGGGCCCGGTTCCCATCATCGGCTCGTTGAGTTCGGGCGCCCCGGGGCTGGACTGGATGCCGAGCGAGGCGTCCTCGTCCTTCTCGCCCGCCCCTGCTCCCGGGCCCTCCTTCTCCTGTCGGCCGCCGCCCGCCGCCGTGTCCGACAGCAGCGTGGACACCTGTTCCTGGAGGGCTTCGTCGGAGTAGACCGGGCCCGCGTCGGCGGAAGCGGCGGTGTCGTTGCCGCCGGAGGAGCCGGTGCCGGTCAGTGTCGGCACCAGGATGGCGCCGAGCCCGATCGCTGCGGCGGCGAGGACCGAGGAGAGGACGAGGCGCCGGCGCCTGGCCCTGTTTCCGGTCTTCCGCCCGGGACCCGTGGACCCGCGGCCTCGTCCCTCGGGACGGCCGGACCGCGCGGCCCCGCCCTGGCCCGAAGCACCGGCGGGTGAGGGAGGCGTCGGCCCGCCGGCGCCCGCCTCCTGTGGTTCGGCCCCCGCGGCGACCGTTTCACGCGATGTTTCACGTGAAACATCGTCGTGCGGGTGCTCGACGGGCTCGGGCCGGCTGGCCTCCCCCGTGCCGGGCTCCATGGTCCCGAGGAGCGCTTCGGCCGCCAGGGCGGCGTCGATCCGCCCGGCCACGTCGGCCGGCATCCGGGACGGCCCGGGCAGTGTGCCGAGCAGTCCGCGGATCTCCTCCAGGGAGGAGCGGACGTCGGCGCAGAGCGCGCAGGCGTCCAGATGGGAGCGGACCTCGCCGCTGCGGGCCGGGCCCAGCAGTCCTTCGGCGAGGTCGGAGATCTCCGCCACGTCCGGGTGCCCGGCGTCGCCGTTCGCGTCGGTCATGGATGTCACGCTCGCCCACCTCCGCCCTTCATGGCAGCCGAATTGGCCGGCCCCTGGTCTCTCGGGCCTGCCGCTGGTGGGACGGATGCCCCCTGCGTCCGGTTCCTTCCCCCGCCGACGGCGTCGTTATCCCTGTCCGGAGCTGCGGAGTCCGCCCGCAGATGGGTGACGAGTGGTAGGAGCCGTGCCCGGCCCCGGGCGCACCGGCTCTTCACGGTGCCGGTGGGCACCCCCAGGATGCGGGCCGCCTCCGCCACCGGGTAGCCCTGCATGTCGACGAGGACCAGGGCGGCGCGCTGGTCGGGGGCGAGGGTGGCGAGGGCCTCGGCGAGCTGGCGCCGTAGGTCGCCGCGCTCGGCGGGGGCCGAGGCCGACTCGTGCGGTTCGAGCACCTGTTCCAGGCGCTCCGGGTCGTCCATGGGGGAGGTACGGCGGGAGGCCGCCTTGCGCGCCCGGTCGAGGCAGGCGTTGACGGTGATCCGGTGGAGCCAGGTGGTCACCGCCGAACGTCCCTGGAAGGTGTGGGCCCGCCGGTAGGCGGAGACCAGGGCGTCCTGGACGGCGTCCGCCGCCTCCTCACGGTCGCCGAGGGTCCGGATCGCGACCGCCCAGAGGCGGTCGCGATGGCGTCTGACCAGCTCGCCGAAGGCGTTCGGGTCACCGCCGACATGGGCGGCGAGCAGTTCGGCGTCGTCCGGCGCCCCGGATATGGCCTCGTCCACCGTGGAACCCTCCCCCCAGAGCCCCGCTCAGCCCCTGAGTTTCACATCCGTGATCGCCTGCTTGTACCCGGAGCCGCTGTACTGATCCCCCGGCGCCTGGGGGACGTGGGTCAGCCACACGACGACGTACCGCGTGGTGACCGCCTCCTTGCCGTCGACCTTCGCCGTGGTGGACTGGGTCGTGGTGGTGCCGATCTTCTTCATGGAGCCGACCGGGGTGCCGGAGCTCATGGAGTCGGCCGCGTACAGCTCGACGGTGGTGCGGTCGCCGGCGTAGCGGAGCCCTATCGAGGCCGCGGAGACGTCCTTCTCCGCGCCGAGGTCGTAGACGATGCCGACGCCCTGCTTGTAGGGGGCGAGCCGCGGGCCGTCCACGAAGCTCCTGGACCGCCAGTAGGTGGAGCTGTCGCCGTCGTAGGTGTTGCTGACGGAGTCGGCGTTCTGCGGGGAGCCGTCCGGGGCGTACTCGGCGGCGCCGGTGATGTTGTGGGTGGCGATCTTCGGCTTCTCGTCGGTGGTGTCCGCGGGCTGGCTCGTCTCCGGCTGCTCCGGGGTGTCGCGTTCCATCAGGGCGTCCGCGAGCTGCCAGCTGCCGAGCCCGAGGGCGGCGATGAGCAGGGCGGCCACGCCCCACTTGAGGACCTTGCCGGTCCGGGTCTGCAGCGGGGGCGGCGGGACGACCACGGGGGCTGTCTGCGCGGTGCGCGGCGCCGGGCGGCCGTAGGAGCCCTGCTGGTAGCTGGTCCGCTGGTACTCGGGCGGCGCGGTGAAGACCGGCTCCGGCGGGCGGATGCGGGGCATCTCGGCGATGGCCCGCACCAGCTCGTCCGGGGTGGTGCAGGGGCTCTCCTGGCGGGAGGCGGTCGATCCGTCGTTGACCAGGGCGCGCATGGCCAGCTCGGAGAGGCCCCGGTGGACCCCGGCCCGCACCTGGTCGGGGGCGATGAGCCCCATTCCCTTGGGCAGTCCGGAGAGGCCGTACGCGTCGTCCTCGTAGGGCCAGCGCTGAGTGAGGGCGGCGTAGAGGAGGGCGCCGATGGCCTCGGTGTCGGTGCGCTGCGGGCTGTCGACGTCGATGCCGCGGAGCGCGGCGTTGACCGCGAGGCCGCGGACGCGCCACTGGCCGGTGGAGGTGCGCAGGACGGCGCCGGGGTTGAGCCGGAGGTGGGAGAGCCCCTCGCGGTGCGCGGCGGCCATGGCCTGGGAGATCTGCTGGGCCAGCTGGTAGACGTCGTGCGCCTCCAGCGGGCCGGAGGCGAGCAGCGCGGTCAGCTCGGTGGCGTCCGGCAGCCACTCGTGGACCACGTAGACGATCTCGTCCTCCTCGACGGCGTCGAGGACCTGGACGAAGCGCGGGTCGCCGAGGAGCGCCGCCGAGCGGGCGGCGGCCAGCACGGAGCGGGCGCGCGGGTGCTCGGCCGGCAGCAGGTGGACCCCGACGGCGCGGCGGAGCTTCTCGTCCACCGCGCGCCAGCTGCTGAAACCGTCCAGACGGGTGAGGCACTCCTCCAGCCGGTAGCGCCGGGCGAGTTTGTGCCCGCTGTGCAGCTCTGGGGCCGAGACCGTGGCGGAGCTGCCCGCCCGATCGGTCTCCTCTGTGCTCTGGGGTGCCGTATCCCGCTCCCGGGACTTCCCGTCGCCCGTGGACGCGCCCGCCTTGGCGGTCAGCGGTTCCTCACCACTGGTGTCGGCCACGTCGACGGCAGCCGTGCTCCGATCCGCCACCGTCGTTCCTGCCTCCCCATCCGTTGCACTCCGTACGACGCCAAACCCAATTGTGCCCACAGTCGGTCGCTATGCACGACACGCGGGCACCGCTGATGGTTGTGCGCTCTCAGCGTCCCAGACGCCCGCGGACCATTCCCACCAGGGAGTTGATCTCGTTGATCCGCATCTTGCGGCCGACGAGGAAGAAGACCGCCAGCAGCACCACGCCGCCCCCGGCCAGCGCCACCAGGGACCCCAGCGCGCCGCTGCCGAGCAGACGCATCAGGAGGAAGGAGAGGCCGCCGCCGAGCAGGGCCGCGGGGATCGCCGCGCCGACCAGCCGCGCGTAGGTCCGCAGCACGTGTGCGCCGTCCAGGTCGCCGCCGAGCCGCTTGGCCAGCCGCTTCCACGCCACCCCGACGCCGACCGCGTAGGCCAGGCCGTAGGAGGCCGCCATGCCGACCACGGCCCAGCGGGCCGGCAGCACGAGGTAGCAGATGCCGGAGGCGGCGGCGTTGACGGCGGCGACGATCACCGTGTTGTAGAAGGGCGTGCGGGTGTCCTCGTAGGCGTAGAAGCCGCGGAGCACCACGTACTGCACGGAGTACGGGATGAGGCCGAGGGCGAAGGCCATCAGGATGTAGCCCATCGAGTGGGCGGCCTCGAGCCCGGCGGAGGAGAAGAGCAGGGTGGCGGTCGGCAGGCCGAGGGCGAGGAAGCCGAAGGCGATCGGGACGATGGCGACGGCGGAGTTGCGCAGTCCCTGCGAGATGTCGTCGCGGACGGCGCCCACGTCGTTGTCGCTGGCGGCCCGGGAGATGCGCGGCAGCAGGGCGGCCATGACGGAGACGGTGATGATCGCCTGCGGCATGCCCCAGATGAGCTGGGCGTTGGAGTAGGCCAGGATGCCGGTGCCGTCGACGTTCGTCTCGGTGCCCGCGAGGGTGGCGAGCTGGGTGACGACGATGACGCCGGCCTGGTTGGCGAGGACGAAGAGGACGGTCCACTTGGCGAGGCGGACGGTCTTGCCGAGCCCGTGGCCCTTCCAGTCGAACCGCGGCCGGAAGCGGAAACCGGTCTCGCGCAGGTAGGGGATCATCGCCAGCGCCTGGACGACGAGTCCGAGCAGGGTGCCGATGCCGAGCAGGCGGACGCCCTCGTCCGGGATGGTCGCCACCTTCATGCCGGAGGAGGCGGCCGAGCCGTAGACCCAGATGAAGAGCCCGAAGGTGGTGATCATCACGATGTTGTTGAGGACCGGGGTCCACATCATCGCGCCGAACTTGCCGCGGGCGTTGAGGATCTGGCCCATCACCACGTGGACGCCCATGAAGAAGATCGTGGGCAGGCAGTAGCGGGCGAAGGTGATGCCGACGCGGTTGGCGTCGGGATCGCTGGCCACCGGGTCCGACATCAGGTTGATCAGGAGCGGGGCCGCCAGGACCGCGAGGAGCACGATGGCGCCGAGCGCCACCATCACCAGCGTCAGCAGGCGGTTGGCGAAGGCTTCGCCGCCGTCGTCGTCGTTCTTCATCGCGCGGACGAGCTGCGGGACGAAGACGGAGTTGAGGCCACCGCCGACGGTGAGGATGTAGATCATCGTCGGCAGCGTGTAGGCCACGGTGAAGGTGTCACCGAGGAGGGCCGCGCCGAGCGCCGCGGTGATGACCAGCGAGCGGACGAAGCCGGTCAGCCGGGAGACCATGGTGCCGGCGGCCATTATGGCGCTGGACTTCAGCAGCGAGGCCGCCTTGCCCTGCTTCTTCGGGGCCGGCGCCGGGTCGGGTGCGGCCTGCGGCGTGGGCGGGTCGGCGGGCGGACGGCCGCCGCCGCTCTGCTGCTGGTCCTTGTAGAGGTGGGCGAAGGCGTCCGGCTCGTGGCGCTCCTGACCGGCCTGGGACACGAGGTCGTCCACGCCCACGAACTGGGTCGTGCCGGTGGCGTCGCCGTACGGCAGGTGCTTGCCCGGACCGGCCGGCTCCGGCGCGGGAGCCTGGGCCCAGAGCCGGGGGTCGGGCGCCGGCTGCTCCGGCCGGGGCGGGCCGTACACCGGGGCCGGGGGCGGGCCGGCCGGCGGCGGGTGCGAGGCGCGGTCGTACAGGGCCTCGCCCACCGGGTCCTGGGCGCTGAGGTCGTGCGCGCGGTACGGGTCCTGCTCGTAGGCGTGCTGGAGGTAGGGGTCGGGCCCGGGCTGCTGGGGGAAGCCCTCGCCCGTGGGGCCGCCGGGCTCCGGCGGGACCGGCGGCTCCGGCCGGTCGCCCTGCGGCACCGGGCCCTCCGCGCGCTGGCCACGGTCACCGTTGTACGGCGCGTTCATGGTCTAACCCCACCTCATCGTCCCCGGGCCCACGGGCCACGACATTGCTCAGCGGTCCACTGTCTCACCCGGGCCGGACGGGGCCGGGCTTTCGGGAGCGGTGTCCGGGCCGTGGTCACCCGGCTGCCCGGGGCCGCCGTCCCCGTCCTGCCCCTCGCCCGCCGGACCGGCGCCCGGATCGCCCGGCGTGCCGCCCTGTTCCGCCTCCAGCTCCCGCGCCTGCCGCTTCCGTTGCGTGTACATGCGGAAACCGGCGAGGACGAGCAAGAGTACGCCGCCCGCGAGGACCAGCATCACCGTCGGCGTGAACTCCGTGACGTTCACGTCGAAGCGGATCGGGGCGCCGTAGGCCCGGCCGTCCTCGGTGTACAGCTGGGCCCTGACCGGGACGGGGCCGTTGGCGTTGGCGGTGGTCGTGAACTTCACCGACTGGCTGTGGCCGCCGGAGACCTTGACCGGCTGGTCCTGGTAGCGGCCCTCGCCGATCTTGAGGCGGGTCGGCTTGGAGGACTCCAGCCGCAGCACCAGCTTGTCGACGCCCTGAAGCAGGTTGTTCTGCACGGTGACCGGGATGGTGGCGCTGTGGCCGGAGAGCTTGGCCTCGCTCTTCTCGATCAGCTGCACGCTGCCGATCAACTGGTTCAGGTACGTCGAGACCACGGAGCGGAACTGCTGCGCCTCCTCGGCCAGGCCGCGCCAGGAGGTGGACATCTCCCGGTCCACGGCGCGGCCGAAGGGCGGCACCACGCGGTCCTGGTTGGTGAGGATGACCTTGAAGCGGTCCAGCCTGTCCTGGGTCCCCTTGATCTCCTCGAACGCCGCCTTCGGCAGTTCCTGCTTCCGCAGCGCCGAGGGGTACGAGCCGTTGCCCGGCACCCGGGTCGTGGCGCGGGCGTCGGGCTCGGTCTTCGCCGCCGCCGTCAGGTTCTGCGGGGTGGACCAGCGCTCGTCGTCCAGGGCCCGCAGCGCCTCGGCCATGGTCCGGGCCTGGCTGGCGGTGGGCATCCGCTGCGGGGCGACGACGAGGCTGCGCTCGTTCCCCTCGTCCTGGAGCGTGGTCATCAGGGTCTGGGCCACGAACCGCTGGACGGCGAGGGTCGCGTTGCCGGCCTTGGTCATGTCGCCCTGGAAGAGGGTGGAGAGCCGGTCGTCGGAGACCACGGCCGTCGTCCCGCCGCCGATCGGCCGCGCGGCCGAGGGGGTGTAGGTGAGGCTCCCCGCCTCGCGCATGCTGTCGCTGCGGGCGATGACGTTCCGCGCTCCCGCCGAGGTCGCCACGTCGATGACGGACGGGGTGACCGCGCCCTCCACCGGCCAGGCGAAATCGGTGCTGGGCTTGACGTGGAGGATCGTCTCGACCGTGCTGGCGGCCACGTCGGTGGCGTCCTTCAGCCGGCCGAGCGAGCCGGAGACGTTCTTGCCCCGGTGGGCGATCGAGGCGATGTCCGGGTCCCCGTAGGGAAGGGCGACGATCTTCTTGCCCGCCACCGCGCTCTCCACGGAGGCCAGCCAGTCGGTGGCGAGCTTCTCGCTCTGTTCGCTGCCGGCCCGGGTGGTGCCGTCCTCGTTGCGCACCCGGTAGCCGCCGCGCATCGCGTCGACCGAGGCCAACAGGTCCGGGTCGACGACCCAGGTGATGTCGAGCTCCCGGCCGAGGGCGACCATCCGCTCCAGCCGGCCGCCCGGGGCGATCTCCTCGGCGAGGCTGTCGTCCTCGAAGATCGGCGTCTGCTCCTCGTCGGAGTCGGTCTCCGCGGTGAGGTGCGGGGTGGAGATGAGCGGCCACAGCATGGTGAGCGAGGTCTGCCCGCCGGCCGCCTTCGGCTGCCACGGCAGGAAGGTCCGCTCGATGCCCTGCACCTGCTCGTAGGGCTGGGCGGCGGTCTGCCCGCTCAGCGAGACGCCGAGCTGGTAGATCCCCTCGGAGTCGAGATCGAGGTCGTCGACCGGCACGGAGAGGCGGAACGGCAGCGACCGGCCCGCGGCGAGCGAGTCGATCTCCTGGGCGTACTCCTCGTCGATCTCCAGGCCGTCGGCGCCCGGGGAGAAGCCGTCGCGGCGGGCGGCGTGATCGATGGCACTGCGCCCGTTGAGGACCGGGCCGACCCGGAGGCCGACATGGGCGTCGGTGATCGTCCGCTTGCTCTGGTTGGTGACCGTGCCCGAGATCGTCAGGCGGTCGCCCTTGACCGGCGCCGCGGGGGCGAACGAGTCGAGGGAGACGGAGACCGGCTGGGCGGTGCGTGCCTTGGCGTCGGCGGCGGGTGCCTGCGGGGCCCCGGCCGCCTCGGCGGTAGCCGGGTTCAGCAGCCCGCCGAGAAGGGCCGTGCCGGCGAGGAGGGCCGCGCCCCGGCCGAGCCACCGGCGGGCAGCTGACGGGCCGGTCCTCGGGATGTCTGCCGCCTCGGCCACGCGCTGTTCCGTCCCTTGTTCGTCAGCTCGGTCGGTGGTTGTCGGGTGATGCGTCCAGGCATCGTAACGATGCGAACTGAGCCGAAGTGCCGGGGAGGGCTCCAGAGGGATCTTCGCGCGGGTGCCCGCCCGGAATCGGGTCGGCCCGGGCCGACGCGGGCACGTACCCTTTTCTGTTGTGCCGAACGCCAACGAAGACAAGCCCCGTGAACTGAGCCAGGCGCAGCGCCGCGCTGTGAGCGAACTGCTGCGCGTCTCCCCCGCCGCGGACGATCTGGCCCGTCGTTTCGAGGAGGCCGGACACTCCCTCGCGCTGGTGGGCGGCTCGGTCCGCGACGCGTTGCTCGGGCGGCTGGGGAACGACCTGGACTTCACCACCGACGCCCGGCCGGAGCAGGTCCTCCGGCTGGTCCGGCCGTGGGCGGACGCCGTCTGGGAGGTCGGCATCGCCTTCGGCACCGTCGGCTGCCAGAAGCGGGCCCTGGTCGAGGGCGAGGAGGTGACCTTCGAGATCGAGATCACCACGTACCGCTCGGAGGCGTACGACCGCACCTCGCGCAAGCCCGAGGTCTCCTACGGCGACTCGATCGAGGACGACCTGGTCCGCCGCGACTTCACGGTCAACGCCATGGCGGTGGCCCTGCCGCAGAAGACCTTCGTCGACCCCTACGGCGGCCTGGAGGACCTGTCTGCCCAGGTGCTGCGGACGCCCGGGACGCCCGAGGCGTCCTTCTCCGACGACCCGCTGCGGATGATGCGCGCCGCGCGGTTCGCCGCGCAGCTCGACTTCGACGTTGCGCCGGAGGTGGTCGCCGCCATGACGGCGATGGCCGAGCGGATCACCATCGTCTCCGCCGAGCGGGTCCGCGACGAGCTGAACAAGCTCCTGCTCTCCACCCACCCCCGCAAGGGCCTCACCCTGCTCGTCGACACCGGCCTCGCCGCGCACGTGCTGCCGGAGCTGCCGGAGCTGCGGCTGGAGAGTGACGAGCATCACCGTCACAAGGACGTCTACGAGCACAGCCTGACCGTCCTGGAGCAGGCGATCGACCTGGAGGAGGACGGCCCGGACCTGACCCTGCGGCTCGCGGCGCTCCTCCACGACATCGGCAAGCCGCGCACGCGCCGCTTCGAGAAGGACGGCCGGGTCTCCTTCCACCACCACGAGGTGGTCGGCGCCAAGATGGTGAAGAAGCGCATGACGGCGCTCAAGTACGCCAACGAACTGGTGAAGGACGTCTCCCGGCTGGTCGAGCTGCACCTGCGCTTCCACGGCTACGGCACCGGCGAATGGACCGACTCCGCGGTCCGCCGGTACGTCCGGGACGCCGGGCCCCAGCTGAGCCGCCTGCACAAGCTGACCCGCTCGGACTGCACCACCCGGAACAAGCGCAAGGCGGCGGCGCTCTCGCGGGCCTACGACGGCCTGGAGGAGCGGATCGCGCAGCTCCAGGAGCAGGAGGAGCTGGACGCCATCCGGCCCGACCTGGACGGCAACCAGATCATGCAGCTCCTCGGGGTGGGCCCCGGCCCGGTGATCGGCAAGGCGTACGCCTTCCTGCTCGACCAGCGGCTGGAGAACGGCCCCATGAGCGAGGAGGCCGCCGCGGCCGCGCTCAAGGAGTGGTGGGCCGGGCAGAGCTGACCGCCGGCTCCGGACAGCGCGAAGGGGCGGCATGTTTCACGTGAAACATGCCGCCCCTTCGTCTATGCCGGGGTAAGCCGGTGGTGTCCCTTGCCTCCCGCTCGCGATGTTTCACGTGAAACATCCTCGGTCGGCGCGCGGTGCCCGGCCGGGGATCAGGCGTCGTCCAGGCAGAGCAGGAAGCTGTCGTTGCCCTGGGTCTGGGTGTAGGCGTACTTGAAGCCCTCCGCCTGGTCCTCGCACTTGGACTGGGCGGTCATGCCGATGAACTTGCCCTCGATCTTGGCGAGGACCTTGTACTCCGCCGTGTCGGAGTTGCACTCGACGATCTTGAGCTCAGGGTTGTTGTCGTCGTCGTTGCCCCGCTCGACGCAGTCGCCCGCCTTGGCGGCCGCCGGGTCGCTCTGGCTGGCCCACCAGCCGCCGCCGATGACGGCGAGGGCGATGACGGCGCCGACGACCCGCAGGATGTTCTTCTTCTTGTTCTTGGCCGGCGGCTCCGGGGCCGCGCCGGGCATGCCGGGGGCCGCGTACGGGCCCTGCTGGGGGAAGCCCTGGGGCTGGCCCTGCGGGGGAACGCCCTGCTGCGGCTGGCCCGGGGCCTGCTGCTGGCCGTACGGGTTCTGGCCCTGCGGAGGCTGCTGGCCGTACGGGTTCTGGCCCTGGGGCGGCGGAGTGGTCACTTGGGGGTCCCCCTGTGGAAAACGAGGCGTGGCCTCGTGCGATAAGACCTCCGTAAGCTATCCGGCCGCACTGACAGCCGAAAAGTGAACGGGGGGTCTGTGTCACTGATGTGACACTTACTGGCGGTCAAAACGGGTCATGAGCACCGCAACCGCTCCGTAGATCAGAGCCACCAGGACCACCAGCCCGGCCGACTTCCCGTCAGCGGGCAGCAGCAGGGCGGAGACTCCGGCGGCCGCCACGAAGGCGACGTTGAAGAGGACGTCGTAGACCGAGAAGATCCGGCCCCGGAAGTCGTCCGAGACCGAGGCCTGCACGATGGTGTCGGTGGCGATCTTCGCCCCCTGGGTGGCCACCCCGAGCACGAAGGCCCCGGCCAGCAGCGGTACGGGCGCGAAGGTGAGCCCCAGGGCCAGCTCCAGCACCCCCGCCCCGGCGGCGCAGGCGACGATCCAGCCGGCCGCCCCCAGCCTGCGGGCGGCCGAGGGGGTGACGAGCGCGGCGACGAAGAACCCGGCGCCGGAGACGGCCACCGCGACCCCGAGCAGCGCGAGCCCGCCGTCCTCGTCGGAGGACCAGGCGTACCGGCAGAGCATGAGGAGCATGACGGTGAGCGCCCCGTAGCAGAACCGCAGGGCCGCCATGGCGGCCAGCGCCCGCGCGGCTCCGCGCCGGCCGGGCTCGCGCAGGTGGCGTACCCCGGCGACGAGTCCGCGGGCCGCCCCCGCGACCGCGCCGCGCAGGTGCTGGAGCTGGCCCGGGTCGGGGCCGAGGAGGGGCACGGCCAGGGTGAGGGAGGCGCCGGCCGAGGTGAGGTAGAGGAGTCCCCCGAGCAGCAGGACCGCCGCGTCGGAGTCCGCGACCAGGAGCCTGACCAGGAAGGCGAGGCCCCCGCCGGCGGTGGCGGCGAGGGTGCCGGCGGTCGGCGAGAGCGCGTTGGCGATGACCAGCTCCTCGCGGGCGACCACCCGGGGCAGCGCGGCGGAGAGCCCGGCGAGGACGAACCGGTTGACCGCGGTCACGCAGAGGGCCGCCACGTAGAAGAGCCAGTCGGGCACTCCGGTGACCATCAGGGCGGCGGTCAGCGCGGCGAGGACGGCCCGGAGCAGATTGCCGTAGAGGAAGACCTGGCGGCGGCGCCAGCGGTCGAGGAGGACCCCGGCGAACGGGCCGATCAGGGAGTACGGGAGGAGGAGGACCGCCATGGCCGAGGCGATGGCGGCGGCGGAGGTCTGCTTCTCGGGGGAGAAGACGACGTAGGTGGCGAGGGCGACCTGGAAGACGCCGTCGGCGGCCTGGGAGAGGAGGCGGACGGTGAGCAGCCGCCGGAAGTCCCGCACGCGCAGGAGTACTCGTAGGTCACCGACGACAGCCATGGAGCCAGAATCGCATGTGGGGGCGGGAGGGGAACGCGCCACTCGGCGGGTCTGCGGCAGGCGGCCTCGCGAACGAGCGAGGGGCGGCCCTCCCCGGAGGAAGGACCGCCCCACGGACGGCGGCTCGGCGCCGCCGGCGGCTCAGCGCTCGATCTCGCCCTTGATGAACTTCTCGACGTTGGCCTGGGCCTCGTCGTCGAAGTACTGCACGGGCGGGCTCTTCATGAAGTAGCTGCTCGCGGAGAGGACGGGGCCGCCGATGCCCCGGTCCTTGGCGATCTTCGCGGCGCGGACGGCGTCGATGATGACACCGGCGGAGTTCGGGGAGTCCCAGACCTCCAGCTTGTACTCCAGGTTCAGCGGGACGTCGCCGAAGGCGCGGCCTTCCAGGCGCACGTACGCCCACTTGCGGTCGTCCAGCCAGGCCACGTAGTCCGAGGGGCCGATGTGGACGTTGTCGGCGCCCAGGTCGCGGTCGCGGATCTGCGAGGTGACGGCCTGCGTCTTGGAGATCTTCTTCGACTCCAGGCGGTCGCGCTCCAGCATGTTCTTGAAGTCCATGTTGCCGCCGACGTTCAGCTGCATCGTGCGGTCCAGGACGACGCCCCGGTCCTCGAAGAGCTTCGCCATCACGCGGTGCGTGATCGTGGCGCCGACCTGGGACTTGATGTCGTCGCCGACGATCGGGACCCCGGCCTCGGTGAACTTGTCCGCCCACTCCTTGGTGCCGGCGATGAAGACCGGAAGGGCGTTGACGAAGGCGACCTTGGCGTCGATGGCGCACTGCGCGTAGTACTTCGCGGCGTCCTCGGAGCCCACCGGCAGGTAGCAGACGAGGACGTCGACCTGGCGGTCCTTGAGGGTCTGGACGATGTCGGCCGGCTCCTCGGCGGACTCCTCGATCGTCTCGCGGTAGTACCGGCCGAGGCCGTCCAGGGTGTGGCCGCGCTGGACGGTCACGCCGGAGTTCGGCACGTCGCAGATCTTGATCGTGTTGTTCTCGCTGGCGCCGATGGCGTCGGCGAGGTCCAGGCCGACCTTCTTGGCATCCACGTCGAAGGCGGCGACGAACTCGACGTCGCTGACGTGGTAGTCGCCGAACTGGACATGCATGAGGCCCGGGACCTTGCTGTCCGGGTCTGCGTCCTTGTAGTACTCGACGCCCTGCACCAGCGAGGCGGCGCAGTTGCCCACGCCGACGATGGCTACGCGAACCGAACCCATTCCGGTTGCTCCCTGTGTGTTCTCGGTGTTCCCGATGAGGCCCTGCGAGTGCCGGGTCTCATGTGGCGGTGTCGTCGGACGAATCCGGGCGGGAGTTCTCCCGCGACCGGGGCAGATCGTCCTTCTCTCCGGATGTGCCCTGCTGAGGTGAGCCGTCCTGGCCGGTCCGCCGGTGGCGGCCCGACCGTTCGCTCTCGATCAGCTCGTTCAGCCAGCGCACCTCGCGCTCCACGGACTCCATTCCGTGCCGTTGGAGTTCGAGCGTGTAGTCGTCGAGGCGCTCCCTGGTACGGGCCAGTGAGGCCCGCATCTTCTCCAGCCGCTCCTCCAGCCGGCTGCGCCGGCCTTCGAGCACTCGCATGCGGACATCGCGCGACGTCTGGCCGAAGAAGGCGAAGCGGGCGGCGAAGTGCTCGTCCTCGTAGGCGTCGGGACCGGTCTGCGAGAGCAGATCCTCGAAGTGCTCCTTACCTTCCGCGGTGAGCCGGTAGACGATCTTGGCCCGGCGGCCGGTGAGGGGCACCGCGAGGGCGTCCTCGGGCGGACCGCTGGATTCCTCGATCAACCAGCCGTTGGCCACCAGCGTTTTGAGGCACGGATAGAGCGTGCCGTAGCTGAAGGCGCGGAAGATCCCGAGCGAGGTGTTGAGCCGTTTCCGCAGCTCGTAGCCGTGCATCGGGGACTCGCGCAGCAGTCCGAGGACGGCGAACTCAAGGATGCCGGAGCGTCTGCTCATGTCCGCCTCTCCGTTGCCGCGTGGTGCCCCGGCCGGTCTTTATGCCGAGCTGATGTATCGACTCGATACATCCCGACGATAGATCGAGGTCACGGGATGGACAAGTGGGGGCACGGTGAACGGCGTCACATCACTGAAACGACGTACCGGAGTTGCCTGATTTGAGGTGAACTTCGCCGCCCGGGTGGTTTTGACGGTGCGTAGTCTGTGCGGCATGCAGACCGCCGGGAACTATGGGGCGCCAGGTGGCGTCAGCAATAGGGGCGTGCCCGGACACCATGCGGAAGACCGCCGCCATGAGGAGTGTCCAGGCGTCGGGGGGACCGACAATCAGCTGCCGTTCCAGGCGCGCGAATCCGCGCTTGCCCGAGGAGTAGTCGTTCGATGAGCGAGCATCGTCGCAAACCGCCGCCGCAGCAGGGTGGCGGACGAGCTGCCGCCCGGCGTAGCCAGTCAGGCCGCCGTGCCGCGCCGCGTGGCGCCTCTCATGCGCCTTCCGCCTCGTTCGCCTCCGAGGGCGAGGAGCGCCCCTACGGAGGCCGCGCCGAGGCGCGCCGGGCGGCCAAGGGCGGCCGTCGCAGGGCAGCCGACCACAGCGCCGGACACGGTGCCGGAGCGGGCGGCGGCCGTCGTGGTGGCGGGGGCGGGGCCGAAGGCGGACGTGGCCGTGGCCGCGGACGGGAGCCGGAGAAGAAGCGCTTCATCGACTACCCGCGCGCGGGGAAGTACGGCTGGCGCCGCTTCGTGCCCTCCTGGAAGCAGGTCACCGGCACCTGTCTCGGCTTCTTCGGCCTGCTGCTGGCGACGGCCGGCATAGGCCTGTGGATGGTGCAGATCCCGGACGCGCAGAAGACGGCCAACGTCCAGAAGAACGTCTACTACTGGTCCGACAACACCCAGATGGTCATCGCGGGCGGCGGTGACAGGAACCGCCAGATTGTAGACATCGAAGAAATCCCCGAGTCTATGCAGAACGCGGTGGTCGCCGCGGAGAACGCCACCTTCTGGGAGGACAACGGCGTCGACCCGATGGGCATCGCCCGCGCCGTCTTCAACATGGCGATGGGCGGCAGCACCCAGAGTGGTTCGACCATCACCCAGCAGTACGTCAAGAACACGTACCTCAGCCAGGAGCAGACGCTCAAGCGCAAGTTCACCGAACTGCTGATCTCGGTGAAGGTGGGGGGTGTCGAGTCCAAGCAGACGATTCTCGCGGGCTACCTGAACACCGCCTACTACGGCCGGGGCGCCTACGGCATCGAAGCGGCGTCGCGCGCCTACTACGGCAAGCCCGCTCTCGAGCTCGACACCACCGAGTCGGCGTTCCTCGCGGCCACCCTCAACGGCCCGAACCTCTACGACCCGGCGGGCGGCCAGGGCCCCGGTGCCTCGGCGAAGGAGAACACCGAGCGGGCGACGCTCCGCTGGAAGTTCGCGCTGCGCCGCATGGTGGAGATCGGCAAGCTGGACCAGTCCACGCGCCAGGACATCCTGGACAAGGGCTTCCCCATGCCCAATCCGCCCAAGCCCGCGACCAACAAGGCCGGCCAGATCGGCTACCTGACCGACCTGGCCGACAACTACATCGTCGCCAACACCACCCTCAGCCGGACCGAGCTGGACCGGGGCGGCTACAAGATCCACACCACCTTCGACAAGAAGAAGATGGCGGCCCTCACCAAGGCCGTCGACAAGGTGGAGAAGGCGAACATCGACCCGAAGAAGCGGCCCAAGACGGACAAGTACGTCCAGTTCGGTGGCGCTTCGGTCGAGCCCAAGACCGGCAAGATCAAGGCGATCTACGGCGGCTCCGACGCCACGGTCCACTTCACCAACAACGCCGACTACACCGGCGTCCAGGTCGGCTCCACCTTCAAGCCCTTCGTCCTCTCGGCCGCCATGGAGTACGGCATCCGGAACCCGGACCTGCCGCCCGAGCAAACGCCTGAACAGCGAACGATCGTGTCGCCGAAGAGCATCTACGACGGCGACAACAAGCTGAAGGTGAAGAACTACGACGGCACCATCTGGCACAACGAGAAGGACGAGGAGTGGCATCAGCGCAACGACGGCGATGAGTCGAAGGGCGACATCGACCTGAGGACCGCGATGCAGTTCTCGACCAACACGCCCTACATCCAGCTCGCCATGGACGTCGGCCTCGACAAGGTCCGCGAGACCGCCGAGGCGGCCGGGATCAAGAAGGACAACCTCCCCGGCTGGCGCAGCCCCTCCTTCGCGCTCGGCACCTCGGCGCCGAGCGCCATCCGGCTCGCCGGGGCGTACGCGACCTACGCGGCCAGCGGCAAGCAGGTGGACCCGTACTCGGTGGAGTCCATCGAGGGCAAGGACGGCGAGGTCTGGAACCACGACTCCGTCGCCAAGGTGAAGCAGGGCATCCCGGCGGATGTCGCGGACAACGTCACCGACGTCCTGCGTACCGTCGTCCAGGAGGGCACGGGCACGGCCGCCAAGCCGGTCGACGCCCAGTGGCCGACGGCCGGCAAGACCGGTACGACCGACGGCAACAAGTCCGCCTGGTTCGCCGGTTACACCCGGCAGCTCTCCACCGCCATCGGCATGTTCCGCGTGGACGACCAGGCGAAGAACCAGAAGTTCCTGGAGATGTACGGGACCGGCGGTCAGGAGTCGATCCACGGTGCCTCGTTCCCGGCCGAGATCTGGACCGAGTACATGCTGTCGGCGATGAAGGGCAAGAGCCCCCAGCAGTTCCCGGAGCCGTCCGAGCTGGGCACGATCGTCGGCGAGCCGACGCCCACCCCGACCCCGACGCCGACCGAGACGGAGCAGGAGGAGTCCCCGGACCCGACGCCGACCACGGAGGCGCCGCCGGAGACGCCGGACCCCGATCCCACCACGACCTGCCGGCCGCTGGACTGGGAGTGCCGCCAGAACGAGAACGGCGGCAACGAGAACGGGGGCAACGAGAACGGCGGTTCGGGTGACCCAGGTGGGGGCCAGCCCACCACGGAATCGCCACCGGAGGAAGGCGAGACCGAGGGGAACGACAACGGCGGATCGTGGTTCGGCAACAACTAGCCGGGCTCCCCGCGTCATGTTTCACGTGAAACCACATGTTTCACGTGAAACGGAGGGCCGTCGCACCAACGGGTGCGGCGGCCCTCCCGGCGTTCCGGGGGCCATGGGGCAGGATGGCGCCCATGCCCAGCCCAGAGACGACACGTGCCGACGCGCCGCAGCGCGACACCGTGCAGCCGACCCGGCAGGACGAAGTGGCCGCCGCCGGCTCCGAGCTGATCGGCGGCCCCGCCGGGAGACGCGTCCTGGCCGGCGGTTCCTGGTGGTCGCCGGTCCGCGTGATCGCCCTGGTCATGATCGGCATGTTCGCCCTCGGCATGGTGCAGAAGCTGCCCTGCTACAACGGCGCCTGGTTCTTCGGCGCCGGTGCCCAGTACACCCACGCCTGCTACTCCGACATCCCCCACCTCTTCCAGGGCCGGGGGTTCGCCGACGGGCTGGTCCCGTACTTCGACCGGCTGCCGGGCGACATGCAGTTCCTGGAGTACCCGGTGCTGACCGGCGTCTTCATGGAGGTGGCCTCCTGGTTCACCCCCGGCTCCGGTTCGCTCGTCGAGCGTGAGCAGATCTACTGGCTGATCAACGCCGGGATGCTGATGGCCTGCGCCGCCGTGATCGCCGTCTGCGTCGCGCGCACCCACCGGCGCCGCCCCTGGGACGCCCTGCTGGTCGCACTGGCGCCCGCGATGGCGCTGACGGCGACCATCAACTGGGACCTGCTGGCCGTCGCCCTGACCGCCGCCGCGCTCTTCCTCTGGTCCCGCGAGCGGCCGCTCGCCTTCGGCGTCCTCCTCGGGCTTGCCACCGCCGCCAAGCTCTACCCGGCGCTGATCCTCGGCCCGCTCTTCCTGCTCTGCTGGCGGGCGGGGAAGTGGCGGGCCTTCGGCACCGCGCTCGCCGGAGCTGCGGGGGCCTGGCTGGTGGTCAACGGGCCGGTGATGATCGGCGCCTTCGAGGGCTGGTCGAAGTTCTACACGTTCAGCGAGGAACGCGGCGTGGACTTCGGCTCCTTCTGGCTGGTGCTCTCCCAGAACTCCGACCAGCCGCTGGCGACGGAGACGGTCAACACCCTGGCGACCCTGCTGATGGTCCTGGCGTGCGCGCTGATCGCCGTCCTGGTCCTCATGGCGCCCCGCCGCCCCCGGCTGGCGCAGGTGGCCTTCCTCGTCGTCGCGGCCTTCATCCTCACCAACAAGGTCTACTCGCCGCAGTACGTGCTCTGGCTCATCCCGCTGGCCGCTCTCGCCCGGCCCCGGTGGCGTGACTTCCTGATCTGGCAGAGCTGCGAGGTGCTGTACTACTTCGGCATCTGGATGTACCTCGCCTACACCAGCAGCGGCGACGCCCAGCGCGGCCTGCCGCTGGAGGGGTACCACCTGGCGATCTGCCTGCACCTCGCCGGGACGCTCTACCTCTGCGCCGTCGTCGTCCGGGACGCGCTGCTGCCCGAGCGGGACGTGGTGCGGCGAGACGGGGACGACGATCCCTCGGGCGGGGTGCTGGACGGTGCCCCGGACCGGTTCGTCCTCGGCTACGCGGCCCATCCCCCGCAGCACGCCGCCCACTTCAGCCGCCCGGTGGTGCGCTGGGGCGCCGGGCAGAGCGTCGGGGAGGGCCTCGGCGCGGGCGGCCCGGCGACGCCCGGCTCCTGACCGTCCCGCACCACGCCAGAGGCCCCTGGCGTCCCTCACGGGACGGCCAGGGGCCTCTTCACGTACGGGGCGGCCGGCTCAGCGCTCGACGACCCGGTCGTACTGCGTGGTGGTGTGCCGCAGATGGGCGACCAGTTCGTCGCCGACCTGGGGCGCCGGGGCGTCGGCGGGGACGAAGAGGATCGACACCTGCATGTGCGGGGGCTCGGCGAACCAGCGCTGCTTGCCCGCCCAGACGAAGGGCGAGAGGTTCCGGTTGACCGTCGCGAGACCCGCGCGGGCGACGCCCTTGGCGCGGGGCATCACCCCGTGCAGGGCCTTCGGCGACTCCAGGCCCACGCCGTGCGAAGTACCGCCGGCGACCACCACCAGGTAGCCGTCACCGGCCGCCTTCTGCTGGCGGTAGCCGAAGCGGTCGCCCTTGGAGACCTGGGTGACGTCCAGCACCGCCCCGCGGTACTCGGTCGCCTCCTCGTCGCCCAGCCAGAGCCGGGTGCCGATCCGGGCGCGGAACCGCGTCTGCGGGAACTGCTGCTGGAGCCGGGCGAGCTCGCTGGACTTCAGGTGGCTGACGAACATGGTGTGCAGCGGCAGGCGGTGGGCGCGCAGGCGGTCCATCCAGGCGATGACCTCCTCGACGGCGTCCGTGCCGTCGGTGCGATCCAGCGGCAGGTGGATGGCGAAGCCCTCCAGCCGGACGTCCTCGATGGCCGCGTGGAGCTTCGGCAGGTCCTCCTCGCTCACGCCGTGGCGCTTCATCGAGGACATCACCTCGATGACCACGCGGGCGCCGACCAGGCCGTGCACCCCGTCCACCGAGGAGACCGAGCGGATGACCCGGTCCGGCAGCGGAACCGGCTCCTCGCCGCGCCGGAACGGCGTCAGCACGAGCAGGTCGCCGCTGAACCAGTCCTTGATCCGGGCCGCCTCGTAGGTGGTGCCCACGGCGAGGATGTCGGAGCCGAAGCGGATCGCCTCCTCGGCCAGCCGCTCGTGCCCGAAGCCGTACCCGTTGCCCTTGCAGACGGGGACGATGCCCGGGAACTGCTCGCGCACCTGGTGGTGGTGATCCCGCCAGCGCGCGGTGTCGACGTACAGCGTGAGCGCCATGGCCGGTCCGGAGCCTTCCTGTGTCAGTCGTGGTGCGGCGGGGCGGCCGATGCGCCCCGCCGGATGAATTGTGCCGTGCCCGCCGGGGTCAGCGGCGGGACATGTAGATGTCGAGCGCCTTGTGGAGGAGCTTGTTGAGCGGGAAGTCCCATTCGCCGAGGTACTCGGCAGCCTGCCCACCGGTGCCGACCTTGAACTGGATGAGGCCGAAGAGGTGGTCCGACTCGTCCAGCGAGTCGGAGATGCCGCGCAGGTCGTAGACGGTGGCGCCGAGCGCGTAGGCGTCGCGGAGCATCCGCCACTGCATGGCGTTGGAGGGGCGGACCTCGCGCTTGTGGTTGGCGGAGGCGCCGTAGGAGTACCAGACGTGGCCGCCGACGACCAGCATGGTGGCCGCCGCGACGTTCTCGCCCTCGTGACGGGCGAAGTACAGCCGCATCCGGTTGGGGTCCTCGTTGTTCAGCGCCGTCCACATGCGCTGGAAGTAGCCGAGGGGGCGCGGGCGGAAGCGGTCGCGCTCGGCCGTGACCTCGTAGAGGCGCTGCCACTCCTCCAGGTCCTGGTAGCCGCCCTGGACGACCTCGACGCCGGCCTTCTCGGCCTTCTTGATGTTGCGCCGCCAGAGCTGGTTGAAGCCCTTGTGGACGTCCTCCAGCGAACGGTTGGCGAGCGGGACCTGGAAGACGTACCGCGGCTGGACGTCGCCGAAGCCCGCGCCGCCGTCCTCGCCCTGCTGCCACCCCATGCGCCGCAGCCGGTCCGCCACCTCGAAGGCGCGCGGCTCGATGAAGTCCGCCTCCACGTCCCGCAGGCGCTTGACGTCCGGGTCCTGGATGCCCTTCTTGATGCTGGCGGCCTCCCAGCGCCGGATGATCACCGGCGGGCCCATCTTCACCGAGAAGGCGCCCTGCTGCTTGAGGTGGGCCAGCATCGGCTGGAGCCACTCCTCCAGATGGGGCGAGAACCAGTTGATCACCGGGCCCTCGGGGAGGTACGCCAGGTACCGCTTGATCTTGGGGAGCTGGCGGTAGAGCACGAGGCCGGCGCCGACCATCTCGCCGGTCCGGTCGTCGAACCAGCCCAGGCTCTCCGAGCGCCACTCCGCTTTGACGTCCGCCCAGGCAGGGACCTGCATGTGGCTGGCCGCGGGCAGTGTCTGGATGTACGCCAGATGCTGCTCACGGCTGATGGTCCTGAGGGTCAGACTCATTCGGGGCGCTCCTCGGGCTGGTGTGTCCCCATGGGGTCAGGGGCTCCGGCTCTCGCGCGAAGCCTACTTCGCCGGTGATCGCCCCGGTCGGGCCGCCACCGAATCGGCCGGGACGCACCGCCGGCCGGGGGACCGTCCCGTCGTGGAACGGTCCCCCGGCCGGAAGGCGGCGGCGTCAGGTGATCACGCCGCCGAACAGTCCACCGTGGGCGACGCCCAGGTAGAAGCCGATGGCGGAGGCGCCGAGGCCCACGATGAGGAGCGTGCGCTCCCGGGTCGTCTCGGAGATGAACTGGCCGTAGGCGCCGGTGAGGATGCCCACCAGGCCGGCCCACGAACTGATCAGGTGCAGATGGTGGAATCCCGCCGTGACCAGGGCCAGCGCCCCGAGCACCAGGGTCACCACCATCAGCGAGTCCTGGAGCGGATGGGGCTTGCCGTCGGTGGCGAAGAGGGAACCAGCTGTCTTCGGACGCGTCGTCTGGGCCATTACGGCACCTCCTGCGGAAGCGGCGCTCACCTCGGTGCGGGGCACCGGTGCTGCGCATCCGGTGCCGAAGCACCCGATATACCCAGATTGCGGGCATCGGCGGCCGGATTTCAACCGGAAGCGGTCGTGCGGGTACTGTGTACCGTCTGCACCGGTGTCTGCCCAGATCCTGGATCACCCGCTCACCACGGCTCCCGCTCGCGGGGTCCGCCGTCAGCGGTGGCCGATACCGTTGCGCTCGCATCAAGACCCTCCTGCCACGGAACGACCGTGGCCGCTGAGTCCAAAGGAGGTGGGTTCTACATGCGTCACTACGAGGTGATGGTCATCCTCGACCCCGATCTGGAGGAGCGCTCCGTCGCCCCCCTGATCGAGAACTTCCTCTCCGTCGTCCGCGAGGCCGACGGAAAGGTCGAGAAGGTCGACACCTGGGGCCGTCGTCGTCTGTCGTACGAGATCAAGAAGAAGCCCGAGGGCATCTACTCGGTGATCGACCTCCAGGCCGAGCCTGCGGTCGTCAAGGAACTCGACCGCCAGATGAACCTGAACGAGTCGGTCCTGAGGACCAAGGTCCTCCGCCCCGAGACCCACTGAGCTTCTTCCGCTCAGTAGTTCCACTCGGGCTCCGAGTAGCAGCCAGCAGCCAGCAGCAAACCCGCCGAGAGGTACCCCATGGCAGGCGAGACCGTTATCACGGTGGTCGGCAATCTTGTCGACGACCCCGAGCTGCGCTTCACCCCGTCCGGTGCGGCGGTCGCGAAGTTCCGCGTCGCGTCCACTCCCCGCACCTTCGACCGTCAGACCAACGAGTGGAAGGACGGCGAGAGCCTCTTCCTCACCTGCTCGGTCTGGCGTCAGGCGGCGGAGAACGTCGCCGAGTCGCTCCAGCGAGGCATGCGCGTCATCGTGCAGGGCCGGCTGAAGCAGCGGTCCTACGAGGACCGTGAGGGCATCAAGCGCACGGTCTACGAGCTGGACGTCGACGAGGTCGGCGCCAGCCTGCGGAACGCCACGGCCAAGGTCACCAAGACCACCGGTCGCGGTGGCCAGGGTGGTTACAGCGGCGGCGGGGGTGGCGGCGGCCAGCAGGGCGGCTGGGGCGGCGGCCCCGGCGGTGGCCAGCAGCAGGGCGGCGGCGGTGCTCCCGCCGACGACCCCTGGGCCACCAGTGCGCCTTCCGGCGGCGGCCAGCAGCAGGGTGGCGGCGGCGGCTGGGGCGGTAGCTCCGGCGGCGGTGGCGGCTACTCGGACGAGCCCCCCTTCTAGGACGCTCCGCGTCCGCGAGGGATCAGGGTTCGCCACCACACTTCTTGATCACACAGGAGAAACACCATGGCTAAGCCGCCTGTGCGCAAGCCTAAGAAGAAGGTCTGCGCGTTCTGCAAGGACAAGGTCACGTACGTGGACTACAAGGACACGAACATGCTGCGGAAGTTCATTTCCGACCGCGGCAAGATCCGTGCCCGCCGCGTGACCGGCAACTGCACGCAGCACCAGCGTGACGTCGCCACGGCTGTGAAGAACAGCCGTGAGATGGCGCTGCTGCCCTACACGTCGACCGCGCGATAAGGGAAGGGTGACCGAATCATGAAGATCATCCTCACCCACGAGGTCTCCGGCCTCGGTGCGGCCGGCGACGTCGTCGACGTCAAGGACGGCTACGCCCGTAACTACCTGGTCCCGCGTGGTTTCGCGATCCGCTGGACCAAGGGTGGCGAGAAGGACGTCGAGCAGATTCGTCGTGCTCGCAAGATCCACGAGATCGCCACCATCGAGCAGGCCAACCAGGTCAAGGCCGAGCTCGAGGGCGTCAAGGTCCGCCTGAGCACCCGCTCCGGCGAGGCCGGCCGCCTCTTCGGTTCCGTCACGCAGGCCGACATCGCCGCGGCGATCTCGGCCGCCGGTGGCCCGAAGGTCGACAAGCGTCGCATCGAGCTGGACGCGCCGATCAAGTCGCTGGGCGCGCACTCCGCGTCCGTGCGTCTGCACCCCGAGGTCGCCGCCAAGGTGAACGTCGAGGTCGTCGCCGCCTGATCAGCGATCTGGCAGCGTGAAGCGGAGGGCCGCACCCGTCAGGGGTGCGGCCCTCCGTCGTGTGGTGGCCCGATGTTTCACGTGAAACATCGGGCTTGGGGGTCTCCGGCCGGTTCAGTGAGGTTTCACGTGAAACATCACCTGCTGGCGCCGGTGACCAGCCACCGCCCCGACCTCGTACGGAGGCCCAGGGTGACCGCGCGGGTGGCCATCATCAGCGTCATGGCGCCCCAGACCGCGGTGAGGCCGCCGCCCCAGCTGGGGATCAGCAGGGCGAAGGGCGTGAAGATCGCCAGGGTCAGCAGCATGGCCCAGGCGAGGTACGGCCCGTCGCCCGCTCCCATCAGGACCCCGTCGAGGACGTAGACGATGCCGGAGAGGGGCTGGCAGAGGGCGACCACCACGAGGGCGGGGAGGGCCGCGTCCTTCACGGCTCCGTCGCTCGTGAACAGGGGGATGAAGAGCGGGCGGGAGACGATCACCAGGACGCCCAGGACGATGCCGGAGCCGATGCCCCACTCGACCATGCGTCGGCAGACGGCCTTGGCACCCGCGCTGTCCCCGGCGCCCAGGTAGCGCCCGATGATCGCCTGGCCGGCGATGGCGATGGCGTCCATGGCGAAGGCGAGCAGACTCCACAGGGAGAGGATGATCTGGTGGGCAGCGATCTCCGTGTCGCCGAGGCGGGCCGCCACCGCCGTCGCGATCATCAGGACGGCCCGCAGCGACAGGGTCCGGATCAGCAGCGGAGCCCCGGCCTGTGCCGAGGCGCGGATGCCGGCCGCGTCCGGCCTGAGCGACGCCCCGTGCTTGCGGGCGCCGCGGACGACGACCACCAGGTAGACGGCGGCCATGCCGCACTGGGCGATGACCGTGCCCCAGGCCGAGCCCGCGATGCCGAGTCCGGCGCCGTAGACCAGGACGACGTTGAGGATCGCGTTGGCGACGAAGCCGCCGATGGCGACGTAGAGCGGGGTGCGGGTGTTCTGGAGGCCGCGGAGGACGCCCGTGGCGGCCAGGACGACGAGCATCGCGGGGATGCCGAACGAGGAGATGCGCAGGTACGTCACCGCGTACGGGGCGGCCGTCTCGGAGGCCCCGAAGAGGTCGATGAGGGCGGGGGCGGTCGGCAGGACCACCGCGATGACGGCGGCGCCCAGGAGCAGCGCCAGCCAGATGCCGTCCATGCCCTGGCGGATGGCGGCGGAGAGTTCGCCCGCGCCGACACGGCGGGCGACGGCGCCGGTGGTGGCGTAGGCGAGGAAGACGAAGATGCTGACCGCGGTGGTCAGCAGGGCGGAGGCGACGGCGAGTCCGGCGAGTTGCGCGGTGCCCAGGTGGCCGATGATCGCGCTGTCCGCCATCACGAAGAGGGGTTCGGCGACGAGGGCTCCGAAGGCGGGTACGGCGAGGGCGACGATCTCGCGGTCGTGCTGACGGCGATGGTGCTTGGCCTGCGGAGCTGCCTTGGTCATGGCGCCCAATGTAATCATCCACAGGTAATAGATGCAATGCCGTTGGGCTCCTTACGTGTGGCCAGGTTGCGGGTCGGCGGGCAACGGTTTGGCGACGATCTCGCGCGAGTTGGGGAAGTTTTTCTCCTGCACAGCCAGCGGACGGCGAAACGCCAGGTCAGCGCTAGGATGTCGGAGCCCCTGAGGGGTTGTTCACAGCGCTGTCCACGGAGGCGTGCACAGGTTTCGACGAGTTCTCCACAGCATTGGGTCGATCATCCACAGGGCCTGTGGATAACCAGATTGGCTGACGGTGCCGACGGGCCTACCGTGGTCCGGCGACCCACCCGCGTGCGGCCCGGGTTCCGACTGAGGAATCTCGCGACTCCGACGCGTCAGATGAGGGGTTGGGCCTCTCGCTTTGTCAGTGTCGGGCCGTACGGAAGCGCGCACGGCGAGGTCCGCTCGGCGGACGGATGGAGGCGGCACGGTGAGTATCTCCGAGCCCTTGGACGACCCGTGGGCGGCGGACGCCGGACCCGGTGACCGGCTGCCGGCCTCCCGGCGCCGGGGCAAGGGCAACGACGGAGGTCGTGACCGCGACGGCGACAACTGGGAGGGCGGCGGGGCGACCGCGTTCGAGCGCGTGCCCCCGCAGGACCTCGACGCCGAGCAGTCGGTCCTCGGCGGCATGCTCCTCTCCAAGGACGCCATCGCCGACGTGGTGGAGATCCTCAAGGGCAACGACTTCTACCGCCCGGCCCACGAGACGATCTACCAGGCCATCCTCGACCTGTACGCCAAGGGCGAGCCGGCCGACCCGATCACCGTCGCCGCCGAGCTGACCAAGCGCGGCGAGATCACCAAGGTCGGCGGCGCCCCCTACCTCCACACCGTCGTGCAGACGGTGCCCACCGCGGCCAACGCCGAGTACTACGCGGAGATCGTCCACGAGCGGGCGGTGCTCCGCCGGCTCGTGGAGGCGGGCACCAAGATCACGCAGATGGGATACGCCGCCGACGGCGACGTCGACGAGATCGTCAACAGCGCGCAGGCGGAGATCTACGCCGTCACCGAGCAGCGGACCTCCGAGGACTACCTGCCGCTCGGCGACATCATGGAGGGGGCGCTCGACGAGATCGAGGCGATCGGCTCCCGCAGCGGCGAGATGACGGGCGTGCCCACCGGGTTCACCGACTTCGACTCGCTCACCAACGGCCTGCACCCCGGCCAGATGATCGTCATCGCCGCCCGTCCCGCCATGGGTAAGTCCACGCTCGCCCTGGACTTCGCCCGGGCCGCCTCGATCCAGAACAACCTGCCCAGCGTGGTCTTCTCCCTGGAGATGGGCCGCAACGAGATCGCCATGCGCCTGCTGTCGGCCGAGGCCCGGGTCGCCCTCCACCACATGCGCTCCGGCACGATGACCGACGAGGACTGGACGCGGCTCGCCCGCCGTATGCCCGACGTGTCGGCCGCGCCGCTCTACATCGACGACTCCCCGAACCTGTCGATGATGGAGATCCGCGCCAAGTGCCGCCGGCTCAAGCAGCGCAACGACCTCAAACTCGTCGTCATCGACTACCTCCAGCTGATGCAGTCCGGCGGCTCCAAGCGCGCCGAGAGCCGTCAGCAGGAGGTCTCGGACATGTCCCGAAACCTCAAGCTCCTCGCCAAGGAGCTGGAGATCCCGGTCATCGCGCTCTCCCAGCTGAACCGTGGCCCCGAGCAGCGCACCGACAAGAAGCCGATGGTCTCCGACCTCCGCGAGTCCGGCTCCATCGAGCAGGACGCCGACATGGTGATCCTGCTCCACCGCGAGGACGCGTACGAGAAGGAGTCCCCGCGCGCCGGCGAGGCCGACCTGATCGTGGCGAAGCACCGTAACGGCCCCACGGCCACCATCACCGTCGCCTTCCAGGGCCACTACAGCCGGTTCGTCGACATGGCGCACGGCTGAGGCGAGCCGCGTGGGCGCCGTCGCTCAGCGCCTCGTCTCGTACCTGGTCAGGACGGTGCCGCCGGGGAACGTCCGGGTCTCCAGCAGGTTCAGGCTCACCCAGCCGTCCAGCGGGCCGAAGAACGGTGTACCGCCGCCGACCAGCACCGGGTGGGTGGCGATCGCGTACTCGTCGATCAGCCCGGCGCGCATGGCCGCCGCGGCCAGCGTCGCGCCGCCGATCTGCAGCGGGGCACCGTCCCCGGCCTTGAGGCGGGTGATCTCGGCGAGCGCGTCGCCCGTGACCAGGCGGGTGTTCCAGTCGAGCGGGCCGTCGAGCGTCGAGGAGAAGACCACCTTCGGTGTGGACCGCCAGTTCCGCGCGAAGGCGATCTCCGCCGGGGTGGCGTCGGGCTGCTGGTCGCCGGTGGGCCAGTAGGCGCTCATCGTCTCCCACAGCTTGCGGCCGTACAGCGTCAGGCCGCTCGCCTGCTCCTGGTCGAGCCACCACTGGAACAGCTCGTCGCTGGGTGGTCCGCTCCAGCCGATGTCGTCGCCGGGCGCGGCGATGTAGCCGTCCAGGGACAGGTTCATGCCGTAGATCAGTTTTCGCACGGCCCAGCCTTCCGTCGACCCGGGCGGGCCGACCGGCCTCGCCCCGACGGGCATACCACGGGCCGGGGACAATCGCGGGCGACAAGCCCGGGAGGCCACCGGGAACGCCCAGTTCACGCGAGATCGCCGGGCCGCGCGCTGGTAGCCTGCTCGGCCATGGCCGACGACCGCCTCATGCGCATCCACAGTGACGAGTTCCGGGCGATGTCCGAGCGGGTCCTGCGGGCCACCGAGTTGACCTCGCGGCTGAACGTCCTGCCGTTCGAGGACGAGGCGGGCAAGGCCGAGCTGTTCGAGCGCATCCTCGGCCGGCCGCTGCCCGCCAGGACCACGATCTACCCGCCCTTCTACACCGACCACGGCCTCCACCTGGAGCTGGCCGAGCGGGTGTTCATCAACCAGAACTGCACCTTCCTGGATTACGCGGGCATCCGGCTCGGCGAGCGCGTGATGGTCGGCCCGAAGGCCACCTTCATCACCCTCGGGCATCCGGTCGACCCCGGGGCGCGGCGGGAGTGGCTGAGCGGCGGCCCCATCGACGTGGCGGAGAACGTGTGGATCGGCGCCGGAGCCACGATCCTGCCCGGCGTCAGCATCGGCCGGGACGCCGTGGTCGCCGCGGGCGCGGTGGTGGCCGAGGACGTTCCGCCGGCCACCCTGGTGACCGGCCCGAAGGCGACCGTCAACCGGCAGTGGTGAGGCGCGCCGGGGCCCCGGCGCGCCGAAAAGACATGGCAGCCCGCCGGAGGAACTCGTAGCCTGTCGCGGTCCGACGGCCCGGGCCCGGGCCGGGAAGCATTCGGGAACTGGGGTGGGCACGGTGGAGATCGGCGGCTGGGCGGACGAGGGTTTCGGGGGCGTCGCGGACGTCTTCCGGGAGAACTTCGAGGCGTTCGGGGAACTGGGCACGGCGGTCTCGGTCCGGGTGGGCGGCCGCCCGGTGGTGGAGCTCTGGGGCGGGATCGCCGACGAGCGGTCCGGCCGCCTCTGGGACCAGGAGACGGTGGTCCCCGTCTTCTCCTGCGCCAAGGGCCTCGTCAGCATCTGCGCGCATCTCCTCGCCCAGCAGGGCCGGCTCGACCTGGACGCACCCGTCGCCGCCTACTGGCCGGAGTTCGCCGCCGAGGGCAAGGAGCGGATCACCACGCGCATGGTCCTCGGCCACCGGGCCGGGGTCCCGGTACTCGACCGCACCGTGAGCTTCGGCGAGATCACGGAGTGGACCCCCGTCGTCCGTGCGATCGAGGAACAGCGACCGCTCTGGGAACCCGGCGAGGCGTACGAGTACCACGGGCACGTCTTCGGCTTCCTGGTCGGCGAGGTCGTCCGCCGGATCACCGGGCTCACCCCCGGCCGGTTCTTCCGCGAGGCGATCGGCGAGCCGCTCGGGCTGCGTGCCTGGATCGGCCTGCCCGCCGCCGAGAGGGGGCAGTTGGCGCGCCTGGTCGAGGCCGAGGGGCGCCCCGCCGGCGATCCGCAGTCGCTGCTGATGCGCATCGTCACGATGAACGGCGCGCTGGTCTTCCCCGGCCTGGACGAGCCGCACGGCTTCAACGACCCCGAACTGCTCGGCGCCGAACTCCCCGGCGCCGGCGCGGTCGCCTCCGCGAGCGGACTCGCCGCGCTGTACGGCGCCGCCGTGACGGGCCTCGACGGCGGACCGCGCCTGCTCTCCGAGGAGACCCTGACCGACGCGGTGCGCGAGGTGTCGGCGGGCCCCACCTGGCAGGGGTACGACCTCGGTCAGCGCTGGGGCTCCGGCTTCCTCCTCGACTCCGAGCGGCCCCGCCCCATGCTCGGCGCCCGCAGCTTCGGCAACGACGGAGCCGGCGGCCAGTTCGCCTTCGGCGACGACGAGTTCGGCGTCGGCTTCGCCTACGTGGCCAACCGGATGATCGGCCACGGCGACGACCGCGCCAACCGGCTCATCACCGCGCTGCGGGAGAGCCTCAAGGCATGACGGCCCCACCGGAGCGGGGGCGGAGGACGCTCCGGGTGGTTTCGGGCGATGGGGAGCTGACCAGGTCCTCTACAGCAGCCGGGGCCCCGCGTCGGCCGGGTGAGCCACTCCTGACGTGACCGGGAAAAGGGCTGGACCTCGCCGGACCGAACGAGTGGAGTGGGGCCATGACGACTCATGAGACCCCGGAAGACCTCAGCCTCCTGCCCGCCACCCGCCGGGCGCTGCGCCACCGCCTCGCCAGGGCGCAGAGCGAGTCCCGGGTGCCGTCGCTGGTGGCCGGAGTGACACGGGACGGCGAGGTGATCTGGGAAGGCGCCCTCTCGGCGCTGGAGGGGGTCGAGGCCGACGGCGACACCCAGTACCGGATCGGGTCGATCAGCAAGACCTTCACGGCTGTTCTGGTCATGCGGCTCCGCGACGAGGGGCTCCTGGAGCTGACCGACCCGCTGGAGAAGCATCTGCCCGGTACGGGCGCGGGCCGGGCCACCGTCGCGGACCTGCTCTCCCACACGGGTGGCCTCGCCGCCGAGGCCCCGGGCGAGTGGTGGGAGCGGAGCCCCGGCACGCTGCGTCCCGAGTTGGCCGACGTGCTCGGCGAGGAACCGCACCGCCACCCCGTCGGCCGGGTCCACCACTACTCCAACCCCGGCTACACCCTGCTCGGTGCGCTGGTCGAGGAAGTACGGGGCGAGCCGTGGGAGAAGGTGCTGCGCGCCGAGGTGCTGGAGCCGCTGGGGCTGACCCGCACCAGCTACGCGCCGCAGGCTCCCTACGCGCAGGGCTGGGCGGTGCACCCCTGGGCCGACACCCTCCTCCCGGAGCCCGCCCACGATCTGGGCCGGATGGCGCCGGCCGGCCAGCTCTGGTCGACCACCCGTGACCTGCTCCGCTTCGCCGCCTTCCTGGTCCAGGGCGACGACGCGGTGCTCGGTGCCGCGTCGGTGCGCGAGATGCGGACGCCCGCCGCCCCGAGCCTGCCCGGGGCGCAGGAGAGCGCCTACGGACTCGGGACACAGGTGCTGAGCGTCGGCGGCGGGACCACGCTCACCGGCCACATGGGCTCGCTGCCCGGGTACCTCGCGGCCCTGCTGACCCGTGAGGACGAGGGCCTGGCCGCCGTGGTCCTCGCCAACACCACCTCCGGTCCCCTCGTCGGCAGCCTGGCCGCCGAACTCATCGGCATCGTGGCCGAGGCCGAGCCGTCGATGCCCCGGCTCTGGCGCCCGATGGCCGAAGCCGACCCGCAGGTGCTGGAGTTGGCGGGTGCCTGGTACTGGGGTGTGACGCCCTACGGGCTGCACTACGGGGCGGACGGCGGGGTGGAGCTGCGACCGCTGAAGGGAGTCGGACGGGCCGCACGCTTCGTTCCCGCCGGTGACGGGAGATGGCGGGGCCTGGACGGCTACTTCCTGGGGGAGACCCTGCGCCCGGTGCGAGATGCCGAAGGCACGGTGACACACCTGGACTTGGGCTCATTCGTCTTCACGCGGGAGCCCTATGCGCCGGATTCGGTGGTACCTGGTGGCGTGGACGCCAAGGGCTGGCGCGCGGCTGGGGAGTTGGGCTGACCGAGCTGCCTCGATCGGGATGTTTCACGTGAAACACCCGCTCTGCGCGGGGTGGTCCGTCATGTTTCACGTGAAACATGACCCATGTGGTGTTTCACGTGAAACATCGTTCGTCAGCCGCCTGTTGGGGCACTCGTCGAGAGGAAGCGGCTCCGGCTCAGAGCTGGAGCTTGAACCCCACGTGGGAGGCGACGAAGCCCAGGCGCTCGTAGAAGCGGTGGGCGTCCTCGCGGGTGGCGTCGGAGGTGAGCTGGACGAGCTGGCACCCCTCGGCGCGTGAGGTCTCGACGGCCCACTCGATGAGCAGGGTGCCGAGCCCGCTGCCCCGCTCGTCCGCATGGACGCGCACCCCTTCGATCAGGGACCGGGTGGCGGCCCGGCGGGAGAGACCCGGGATGAGGGTCAGCTGAAGCGTGCCGACGACCTTCCCGGCCCGCTCGGCGACGACGAGGTGCTGGTTCGGGTCGGCCGCCAGCCGGGTGTGCGCGGCCAGGTACGGGGTGAGGTCGTCCGGGGACTCCCGGGTGGCTCCGAGGGGGTCGTCGGCGAGCATGGCGACGATGGCGGCCACGTCGGAGGCCTCCGCGCGGCGAATCAGGAGCGTCTCGCCGGAGGAACCCCGGGAGCTGTCCGGCAGGGGTGCGTCTTGGGAATGATCCATGAGCGGCACAGTAGACGGGCCGGCAGCGGTCGCCGGAGGGCGAGGAGGAGTCAGGCGGGGGTGCGCAAGGTCTCCACGGCCTGGACGAGCGGGGCGAGCTCGGGGTTCTGGGCCGCGGTGTCAAGGGCTTCCCGCAGGGCGGTGTCGTTGGTGGGGCGGGCCTCGTCGAGGAGGGCCCTTCCGGCCGGGGTGACGTCGGTGTAGATGCCGCGCCGGTCGGTGGGGCAGAGGTAGCGGGAGAGGAGGCCGCGGTCCTCCAGGCGGCTCACCAGGCGCGTGGTGGCGCTCTGGCTGAGGACGACGGCGTCGGCGACCTGCTTCATCTGCAGATGGCCGCCCTCGCCGTCGTGCTGCCGGCTGAGGACGTCCAGCAGGGAATACTCGCGGGTGCTGAGCCCGTGCCCGGACTGGAGGGCCCGCTCCACGTGCGTCTCGATGCGGCCGTGCAGCAGGGACAGTGCGCACCAGCTCTGGGCGAGTGCGGTCAGTGCGGGGTCCGTGGCGGTCATGGGTCCTCGCTCCTCCTTGTCGGTGCCCCTCGGCTCATCCCGGCGGGCGCCGAAAGCCCGGGTGCCGTCCAGCTTAAGACATGCGCGCAATATCAGGCGTATGCATGTAACGCGCGCCTGCAATCACATGTTCCCGCGCCGGCCGGGCGCTCTCAGGCCGCGGCCACGGTGAGGGGAGCGAACCGCCTGGTCCAGTCGCCGGGCAGGCCGGGCAGGGCGCGGGTCATCAGCTCGCTGGTGGCGACCACCGGCATCCCGCGCTCGCCCAGCCACTCCAGCAGTGCGGTGTGCCGAACGTCGACATCCACCCGGAGCGGACGGGTGCTTCCCTCGGCCAGGCCCGTGATCAGGGCCTGGGCGGTGCGGGTGTCGCGGGCGACGAGCGGGCCGACGACCTCGGTCGCGGTGTTCGGCCAGCGTGCCGCGAAGCCCGTCAGCTCCCCGTCCCCCTCTGCCACCAGGAAGCGGTCGGCGAAGGCCGGGAGCCGGGCGATCAGGGGTGTGCGGTCGGTCCCGAACACCTCGGCATCGAGCTGGAGGATGCGGGGGAGGTCCCCTGCCCGCGCGGGAGAGAGGGTGAGCCCGGCCCTTTCAGGGAAGGTGGCCGGACCGGTGAGGCGGCCGGTGGCAGCGGCCGCGCGGCCGACCGAGGTGAAGCCGAGCTTCCGGGCGAGCGGGAGCAGGCTCCCGGAGGCGTAGAGGGTGAGCGGCACCCGTTCGCTGTACTGGACCACGTGCTCCAGGAGGCGGCGGCCGAAGCCCCGCCCCGCGTACCGGTCGGCGATCAGCATCATGCCGATCGCGGTGAAGGCCGGGGCCTCGTGCGGGCCGAAGTCGGTCAGGGTGCAGGCGCCCAGCAGCCCGCGTCCGTCCGGGGCGTCCACGCCGACCCCGTGCCCGGCCGCGAGCAGCAGCCGCCACTTGTGCTCCTCCGGGGACCACCCCCGGTCGTACGCGAGGCTCGTGCAGGCCGGGAGGTCCCGGAGGGTGAGCGGGCGAACCGGTAGAGCGGAGAGCGCAGGTGTCGACACGCGGCCCAGGTTGACCGACGGGGGTCCCTCCCGTCCACCGTCTTTTCAGCCGTGGAGCGAGCACTTCCAAGGCGGCCGGAGCGCGGCCTCCGGCAGACATCCGTGCAGCTCATGGGCGAAGTGCAGAGAGCCTCGCGCCTCGGGCCCGGCCGGGATGTGCTGTGTTTCACGTGAAACATCGGGGGCGGGCCCGCTCCCGCTCAGCCGAGATCAGGGGCGAGCAGCGCCTGGACGCCCTCGATGTTGCCGTCCAGATAGTGCCGCAGCGACAGCGGGACCATGTGGACCGAGGCGATGCCGAGGCGGGTGAACGGGATGCGCACGATCTCGTACTCCCCGCAGGGTTCCTCGATCTCCGGGCCGTGGCGCAGAGCCGGGTCCATGGAGCCGAGGCGGCAGACGAAGAAGTGCTGCACCTTCACGCCGGTGGTCTCGGCGTCCTCACCGATGTGCTCGACGGTGTCGACGAAGCAGGGGACGACATCAGTGATCTTGGCACCCAGCTCCTCCAGGACCTCGCGGTGGAGCGCGGCGACGACACTGCTGTCCTCAGGCTCGACCCCGCCGCCCGGAGTCACCCAGTACGGATCGACGCCGGGCTTGGTGCGCTTGATCAGGACGAGCTGGTCGCCGTCGAGCAGGACGGCGCGGGCGGTGCGCTTGACCACGGAGCGAACGGTCATGGGGGAAATCTGGCCCCACATGTTCCACGTGAAACATCGCCGGGGCTCACCCCCAGGCGACGGCGGCCCGCAGCAGCCACTCGTGGGCCGTCGCGATGTGCGGCAGAGCCTGCGTACCGGCCCGTACGGCGACGAAGTAGGTCCGCAGGGGAGGGACCGGCGGCTCCAGCAGCGTGACCAGCTCGCCCCGGAGCAGGGCGTCCTCGCAGAGGTACCGGGGCAGGACGGCCAGTCCTGCGCCCGAGACGACGCACGACAGGACGGCCCGCAGGTCGGGGGCGACCAGAGCGGCGTGCTCGGGAGGAGGCGCGTCGAAGACGGTGGTCCAGTAGCGCCGGGCGAAGGGGAGGGACTCGTGCACGTCGACGACGGGCACCTTGGCGAGCGCCTCGGCCCCGCCACGCCGGACGGCACCGGGGGCGAACCGCCCGGCCCAGCGCGCTCCCGCCACCAGGAGGTGCTCCTCGTCGCAGAGCGTTCCGGCGCTGAGCAGGGTGCCGCGCGGGCGGCGGGTGGCGACCGCCAGATCGTGGTGCCCGGCGGCGAGCCCTTCGAGGACGTCGTCCGTGGAGCCGAAGGAGGTGCGGAGCCGGACCGCCGGCCCCTCCGACCCCGTCATCCCGACGAGAGCCGGCAGGACGCGTTCCGCCATGAACTCGGGCGGGCCCGCCAGGTGCAGGGTGCGTAGCGGCGCCTCCACCTCCAGGCCGCCCTCGGCGATCTCCACCAGGGCGTCCAGATGGGGCGCCGCCCGGTGGGCCAGCTCGTCGCCGACCGAGGTGGGCGTCACGCCACGGGCCTTGCGGAGGAAGAGCGGGCGGCCGAGCTGGCGCTCCAGGGTGCGTATCTGCGAGGTGACCGCCGGCTGGGAGAGGCCGAGCAGGGCGGCGGCGCGGGTGAAGGACCCGGCTCGGTGGACCGTGACGAACGTACGCAGCAGCGCCAGATCCACGCCCTCAACCCCTTCGTCGCAGGCCGTCACTCGCAGTTCAACGATAAATATGTCGATAGGTCGCTGCTGCCACAGTGATTGGACACTGACGCAGGGTCAACTAGCCTGGACAGAGCGGCTCTTCAGTACCGGAGCCGGGACGGCCCGAGCCACGAGGGGGGAGGCTCGGGCCGTCCGTGTGCGGGGGTTCCCGTGCGGCCGGCTCAGGCGCCGTCGAGGGAGAGGTCGAGGGCGCGCGTCACGTCCGCGAGAAGGTCCTCGGCGTCCTCCGCCCCGACGGAGAAGCGGACGAATCCCTCGCCGACGGCGTCCCCGCCCCAGCGGCCCCGCCGCTCGGCGGTCGAGCGCACGCTGCCGAAGCTGGTCGCGTCCTCGACCAGCCGCAGTGCGGCCAGGAATCGTTCCGCCCGCTCCCTCGTCCCGAGATCGAAGGAGACGACCGAGCCGAAGCGCCGCATCTGCCGGGCGGCGACCGCGTGCGAGGGGTCGTCGGGCAGCCCCGGGTAGCGCAGCCCCGTCACCTCGGCACGGGCCCGGAGCGCCTCGGCCAGCGCCAGGGCGTTGGCGGTCTGGCGCTCGACGCGGAGCTGCAGCGTGGCGAGGGAGCGGTGGGCGAGCCACGCCTCCATCGGGCCCGGGATCGCGCCCACGATCTTCCGCCAGCGCTGGACACCGGCGGCCAGCTCGGCGTCGCGGCAGGTCACGTGGCCCAGCAGGATGTCGCCGTGGCCGGTCATGCCCTTGGTGTCCGAGGCCACCGCGAAGTCCGCGCCCAGCTCCAGCGGCCGCTGGCCGAGCGGGGTCGCCAGGGTGTTGTCCACCGCGACCAGCGTCCCCTGGGCGTGGGCGGCCTCCACGAGACGGCGGATGTCGCACACGTCGAGGCCGGGGTTGGACGGCGTCTCGATCCACAGCAGCTTGGCGCCCTCCAGGACCTCCAGCTGGGCGTCACCGCCGGTCGGGGCGGTGCGGACCTCCACACCGAAGGCGGTCAGCTGCTCGCGGACCAGCGGCAGGGCCTGGTAGCCGTCGTCCGGCAGGACCACCACGTCGCCGGTGCCGACCTGGGAGAAGAGCACGGCCGAGATGGCCGCCATGCCGGAGGCGAAGACCAGCGTGTGCGCCTCCTCGCCCGGTGCCTCCAGCTCGGCGATGGCGCGTTCCAGATGGCTCCAGGTCGGGTTGGAGTCCCGGCCGTAGGAGTAGGGCCCGCTCACGTCACCGGGCAGGTGGAAGTGGGCGGCGAAGACCGGCCCGGGAAGCGTTGGCTCGTTCTTGACCGCTTCGGGCAGCCCCGCTCGTACCGCCCTCGTACCTTCGCCCGTCATCGTGGCCGCCTTTCTCGCGTCGTTCGGGCCCCCGTCGGGGCGGACGCCGACCGGAGGGCCGCCCGCCCACAGCATCGGACACGCTCTCCCGGCGCCGCACCACACGTCCACGACCTGGACAGACGGGCTCGGCGGGCGGGCCGTGCGGACGGCCCGCCCAGGCGGAGCGTGTCGGAGCCGTCAGTCCTTGCGGTCGGGCAGGGCCACGTTGAGAGCCCAGGAGACCACCGAAATGATCAGGCCACCCAGGACAGCGGTCCAGAAGCCGTCGACGTGGAAACTCAGGTCGAACTGGCCCGCCAGCCAGGAGGTCAGCATCAGCATCAGCGCGTTGACCACCAGCGTGATCAGGCCGAGGGTGAGCACGAAGAGCGGGAAGGTCAGGACCTTCACCACCGGCTTCACCAGGAAGTTGACCAGCCCGAAGATCAGGGCGACGACAATGAGCGTGAGCGCCTTGTTGCCGGTGCTGTCGCCGGTGAGGGTGATGTCGTTGAGCAGCCACACGGCCACCAGAAGGGCAGCCGCGTTGGCCAGCGTCTTGACTAGGAAATTGGTCATGTGTCTGATCGTGACAGACAAGATCGGCGCCGGCCGGGTGTCCACTCGCACGGCCGGTCGGGCAGCGGGCCGGACCGAAGGCGCACAGCGAGAACCGAACAGAGAGGCCACCGGCTGATGAAGGCTTTCCGGCTCGACGAACTGGAGGCGGAGCGCGCCGCCAACGACGGCGCCTACCTCCAGTTCCTGCGTGAGCGGAACATGTCCGTGGGCCTGTACGCCCTCGACGCCGGCCAGCTCGACCCGCAGCAGCCGCACCGGCAGGACGAGGTGTACCTCGTCGTCAGCGGCCGGGCGGCCATCACGGTCGGCGAGGAGACCACCGAGGTGGCGCGCGGCAGCGTCGTCTACGTACCGGCCGGGACGCCGCACAAGTTCCACCACATCAGCGAGGACCTGCGGGTGATGGTGGTCTTCTCCCCGCCGGAGGGCTGACCGGGGGCGCGGGCGGGAACCCTGGCGCCACCCCGGTGGTTCCCTAGGGGGAGGGTCAGGGAGAGACGGGGGGTCCAGGCGGCCCGTCGTGCCCGCCGCCCGCCTAGCATCGAAGACGACACGGCAGCGCGAGGGCCCACCCGGGCCCGGGCCGCACCGTCGGCCGCGCCACCCGGGCGCGACAGGCAGAGAGGGGACAGGTCATGGGCGCACGCGAGGTATTCATCGGACTCCCGTGGTGGGTGAAGTGGATCGCGATCCCGGTCCTCGCCCTCTTCATCTTCGGCGGGCTCATCGCCTCCGTCGTCGGCTTCGTCGTCGGGCTCCTCTTCAAGATCCTGGTCTTCGTCGCCCTCGTCGGCGGACTCATCTACGTGGTCCGGAAGTTCTTCCCCTCGTCGGACCGGGGCAGCTGGTAGCAGCCAGCACAGAGGCGCGGCGGTTCGTCCACCCGGGGGAACGCCTCCCCAAGCAGCGAACCCGCCGCCAGGCCACGCACTACAGTCCGGAATCCGGCGCGAAGGCCCCGCCTTCGCACCGCTCCGGGCGGCCGCGCCCGGGGCACATGCTTTCCGGGGGTGACCAGGCCATGGCCCACGCCACGCCCGCGGACCGACCGGATCACTGGTCCACGGGTTCACATCAGGACGACGGCCATGCCGCGCCCACGCTCATCGGCTCCGTCCAGCGGGCGCTGCGGCTGCTGGAGGCGGCGGCCCTCCACGAAGGCGGCGCTCCCGCCAAGCAGTTGGCCCGGGAGGCGGGCGTCGCCCTGCCCACCGCCTACCACTTGCTGCGCACCCTCACCCACGAGCGGTACCTGCGCCGGGTCGACGGGGTCTACGTGCTGGGGCCCGCCGTGGGCCGCCTCGACGATGCGCACGCCCAGCAGAGCCGCCGCCACCTCATCGACGACGTCCTGCGCCACTGGCACGAACGTCTGGGCGCACCCGTCTACTTCGCCCTGTACCGGGACGGCGAGGTCGACCTCGTGGCGACGGCGGACACGCCCGGGAATCCCGCCGTCGCAGAATGGGCCGACTTCCGCGAGACGGCCCATGCCCACGCCATCGGCCAGTGCCTCCTGTCGCAGCTCGACGAGGAAGGCCGCCGGGACCATCTCTCCCGGCACCCGGTCCGGCCGCTCACCCCGTACTCGGTCCCGGACAGCCAGCGTCTGCTGCGCCGGCTGGCCGCGGCCGAGCGTATGCAGCCGGTTGTCGAGTACCAGCAGTACGCGCTCGGTGTGGCCTGCGCGGCGGTGCCGATCACCGTCGGGTCCACCGCCGCCGTTCTCGCTGTCTCCCTGCCCGCCGCTCAGGCGGAACGCCTGAGGGTCACCACACAGCTGCTGCACCGGGACGTCGGCAGCATTATGCGGCGGCTCCGGTTCTCTATCAGCATCTGAAAACTCACTCCTTGTGATCCAATGATGGCGTTCTGCAAGATGCCATGAAGGGCCGGGACGGATTTCGGCCACATGGCGGCAACTGGCGGGGTAGTCCATGCGCGAGTCAGTACAGGCAGAGGTCATGATGAGCTTCCTCGTCTCCGAGGAGCTCGCCTTCCGCATCCCGGTGGAGCTGCGGTACGAGACAGTCGATCCGTACGCGGTGCGGCTGACGTTCCACCTCCCCGGAGACGCCCCGGTCACCTGGGTCTTCGGGCGTGAACTGCTGGTCGAGGGAGTCCTGGACGCCGCGGGCGACGGCGACGTCCGGGTCTGCCCGGTGGGGCAGACGGCCACCAGGGAGGTGCACATCACCCTCCAGGTCGGCTCCGAGCAGGCGCTCTTCCGCGCCGGCAAGGCGCCGCTGCTCGCCTTCCTCGACCGCACCGACCGGCTCGTCCCGCTCGGCAGCGAGCGGGCACACGCCGACTTCGACAGCCACCTCGACGACGCTCTCAACCGCATCCTCGCCGAGGAGCAGAGCGCCGGCTGAACAGGCGGCGCCGGCCCATCCCGTGCCGGCGCCCACCGTGGTCTCAGCGCTTCCTGCGGCGCCCCCTGCCGCCCCGCGCCGCGGGAGCGCCGCCCACGCGCACCCCCGTGCCCTTGTCCGCCGACACGACCAGTGCCGCCAGCGCCGTCGTCACCGGGACCGAGGCCACCAGACCGATCGACCCCACCAGCGTCCGCACGATCTCCTCCGCCACCAGCTCGCTGTTGGCGACCATGCCCACGCTGCTCTGCGCGATGGAGAAGAGCAGCAGCAGCGGCAGGGCCGCACCCGCGTACGCCAGCACCAGGGTGTTCACCACCGAGGCGATGTGGTCCCGGCCGATCCGGATACCGGCCCGGTAGAGCTTGCGCCAGCCCATCGTCGGGTCCGCCTGGTGCAGCTCCCACACCGCCGAGGTCTGCGTGACCGTCACGTCGTCCAGGACACCCAGGGAACCGATGATCACGCCCGCCAGCAGCAGGCCGCTCATGTCGATCTCCGGGTAGAGACCGTGGATCAGCCCGGTGTTGTCGTCGGTGTTGCCGGTCAGCGCCGCCCAGCCGATGAAGATCGAACCGAGCAGGCCGATCAGCAGGAGGGAGACGAGCGTGCCGAGCACCGCCACCGAGGTTCTCGCCGTCAGCCCGTGGCAGAGGTAGAGGGCGATGAGCATGATGGCACTGGCCCCCACCACCGCGACCACCAGCGGGTTCGAGCCCTGGAGGATCGCCGGCAGGATGAACAGGGTGAGCAGCGCGAAGCTCGCGGCGAGGGCGACCAGCGCCATCAGCCCCCGCATCCGGCCGACCAGCACCACCGCCACCGCGAAGATCGCGGCGAGCAGGGCCAGCGGGAACTTCCGGTCGACGTCGGTGACGGAGTACTGGAGTTCCTCCGGCGCGTCCGGGGCGTAGGCGACCACCACGCCCTGGCCCTGGTGGAGCTTGCGGGAGGCGTCCGGCTGGACGATCTCGGTGAAGGTCCGGCCCGCGTGCGGACCGGAGGTCACCTCGACGGTCGCCTTCTCGCACTTCCCGGTCGCCTGCTCCTGTGCCGAGCGGCCCTCGGGGGTGGAGGTGTCGCCGTTGGGAGGCGGCTGGGAGACGTTCACGTCGGCGCAGTCCACCTGGTCCACCTTGGTGACCGACCCCTGCTCCGTCTGCCGGTCCATGCCGACACCGGTCCGCTCGTGCGACGGGGCGCCCCCCGGCCACAGGACGAGCAGCCCGACCACGACAGCGGCGGCGAAGGGGATCAGGACAGCCGCGATCACCTTGCGCAGGTGCTGGGAGACGGGGGCGGCCGGGCCATGGCTGTGGGAGTGGCCGTGGCCGCCCGTCGGCGGTTCACCGCCGTGGCCGCCGGGTCCGGACGGCGGACCGCCCGAGGGGGGCTGCGGGGGCGGCGGAGGCGGAGGCGTCGTCGAGGTCACGGGTCGATCATCGCAAGAGTCGGCGAGGCCCACTGTTCAGCACGGCCGACAGGGCGTTAGCGTGGAGCCACCTTTGTACACGCGGGAGCTCGGAGCACCGGGCTGAGAGGGCGCTGACCTCCGCCGGCCGACCGGTCGTCAACACCGGTCAGGATCGCGGACATCGCTGCGTCGACCGCCGAACCTGTTACCGGGTAATGCCGGCGTAGGGAGTAGGTCTCATGACCACACAGGACGCACGCACGCCTGCCTCCGCACCGAAGAGCGAGGCCGGGAAGTCCATCGGCTGGCACAAGGCGTACATCGAGGGCTCCCGCCCCGATCTGCGCGTGCCGGTCCGCCAGGTGCACCTCACCAACGGAAACGCCGTCACGCTGTACGACACCTCCGGCCCGTACACCGATCCGGCGGTGGAGACCGATGTCCGCCGGGGTCTGACGCCCCTGCGGGACCACTGGATCACCGCTCGCGGGGACACCGAGGAGTACGCGGGGCGCCCCGTCCGCCCCGAGGACGACGGGATCAAGCACACCAGCCCGCGCGGTGGGCTCCGCAACCTCGACGCGGTCTTCCCCGGCCGCCCCCGCAAGCCGCGCCGCGCCGTCCCGGGCCGCGCGGTCACGCAACTCGCCTACGCGCGGCGCGGCGAGGTGACCCCGGAGATGGAGTACGTGGCCATCCGGGAGAACCTCGACCCCCGTACCGTCCGGGACGAGATCGCGGCAGGCCGGGCCGTGCTCCCGGCCAACGTCAACCACCCGGAGACCGAGCCGATGATCATCGGCAAGCGGTTCCTGGTGAAGGTCAACGCCAATATCGGCAACTCGGCCGTCACCTCCTCGATCGAGGAGGAGGTGGAGAAGATGACCTGGGCGACCCGCTGGGGTGCCGACACCGTCATGGACCTCTCGACCGGCCGGAACATCCACACCACCCGCGAGTGGGTCCTGCGCAACTCCCCCGTGCCGATCGGGACCGTGCCGCTCTACCAGGCCCTGGAGAAGGTCGACGGCAAGGCCGAGGAGCTGACCTGGGAGGTCTACAAGGACACCGTCATCGAGCAGGCCGAGCAGGGCGTCGACTACATGACGGTGCACGCCGGTGTCCGGCTCGCCTACGTGCCGCTGACCGCCCGGCGCAAGACCGGCATCGTCTCGCGCGGCGGCTCGATCATGGCCGCCTGGTGCCTCGCCCACCACCAGGAGAGCTTCCTCTACACGCACTTCGAGGAACTCTGCGAGATCCTCGCAGCCTACGACGTCACCTACTCGCTCGGCGACGGACTGCGGCCCGGCTCCATCGCGGACGCCAACGACGAGGCGCAGTTCGCCGAACTCCGGACGCTCGGCGAGCTGAACACGATCGCCAAGCGGCACCACGTGCAGACCATGATCGAGGGCCCGGGACACGTGCCCATGCACAAGATCAAGGAGAACATCGACCTCCAGCAGGAGATCTGCGAGGAGGCGCCGTTCTACACGCTCGGACCGCTGACCACGGACATCGCTCCCGCCTACGACCACATCACCTCGGGCATCGGCGCGGCGATGATCGGCTGGTGGGGGACGGCGATGCTCTGCTACGTCACCCCCAAGGAGCACCTCGGCCTGCCCAACCGGGACGACGTGAAGACCGGCGTGATCACCTACAAGATCGCGGCGCACGCGGCGGATCTCGCCAAGGGACACCCGGGGGCGCAGGACTGGGACGACGCGCTCTCGGACGCGCGGTTTGAGTTCCGCTGGGAGGACCAGTTCAACCTGGCGCTCGACCCGGACACCGCCCGGGAGTTCCACGACGAGACGCTCCCGGCCGAACCGGCGAAGACGGCCCACTTCTGCTCGATGTGCGGCCCGAAGTTCTGCTCCATGAAGATCAGCCAGGACATCGCCACCCGGTTCGGGGACTCGGCCGGTGACGGGGCCTCCCAGGAGGAGATCGAGGCCGGGATGCTCCAGAAGTCCAAGGAGTTCGCCGAATCCGGCAACCGGGTCTACCTGCCGCTGGCGGACTGACGGGCCCCGCCGCCGAGACGATGTTTCACGTGAAACACCCCAACAGCCGATGTTTCACGTGAAACGTCAGCCCGTGCGACGTTTCACGTGAAACATGACGAGCGGGCGGCCAGGGCCCGAGCCCCGGCCGCCCTGCCGTTCACTCGTGCCCCGGCCCGTCGAAGTCAGGACCGCTGAAGTCGGGGCTGCTGAACTGGGGGCTCTGGTAGGAGGGACGGGAGTCGGGGGCGGGCCGGTCCTGGCCGCTTTCCGAAGGGCTGCTGAATCCGGGCCGTCCGTAGCCGAGTTGAGGCATACGGTCCGCCTCGTCGGCCGGCGTGGAACCGGCGGGCTCCACTGCTTTCCCGGGCCTCGGCTCGGGGCCCGACGCCGCCGCCTCGGCCAGCGTGGTGCGGAGGAAGGGCAGGATCCCTCGTTCGGTGAGGGCCCGTTCCCAGGCGTCGGCGGCCTGCTGCACCTCGAGGCGGAGCGGATCGGCCGGCACCGGGGCCGCCGGGAAGAGCGCCTTGTTCCGCAGGGCGGTGAGTAGAAGGGCCAGGCCGGCGGCGAGCAGGGCGGCCGCCGCGAACGCGGCGAACACCCAGCCCGTCGTGAGCAGGGTCTGCGCGAGGGCGGGCGCGGGGTCCAGCATCCGCAGCCCGTAGCCGACGAGGAGGAATATCAGGGCCGCCGTGCCCGCGAGGAGCGGGGCGAGGACGGCCAGGACGGCCAGGGCGCCCGCGCCGGTGGCTTCGGTCATCTGGCTCACCGCGGTGGTGAGTCCGGTGCCACCGGGAGCGGGGGCGGGGTCGTCGCCGGTGGCGGCTCCGGCCGTGGTCGTCTCTCCCAGCTCCTCGCGGAGGGAGAGCAGGTGCCGGTACTCGGTTGCGGCCGCCGCAGTGATCGCGGCGGTACCTCCCAGGGCGAGCCGCCGCAGTTCGGCGACGGGGAGCCGGCCGGGCGGGGTGGCTCGCTGGTGGCCTTCGTCGTGGGTGATGGTGCGCAGGGCTTCGTCGAGGAGCCGCTCGTACGCGGCACGGTCCTCGTTCAGCAGGTGCGGAGCGCTGTTCATGTGCATCCCCCGAGGTGTCCGTAGGGCATCGCCGCTCGCGACGTCGCGGGCGGGTCGGTGGGAACGGAGGAGAGCCTGCTACGGATATCCCGATGGTAGAGCGGCAACGGCCCGCCACGACAGGGACTTTGCGGAATTCGGACAGGGGACAGCGCCGTCTCGTACGCTGTCCCGTCCGTGTGCCTGCCGTCTGCGAGGGGTCCGGTCTCGGGGGTCAGTCGGCGAGGGGCAATCCGCTGACCAGGAGCTTCCCCGCCATGGTGACGCCGCCGTCGAGGGCGACCGCGAGGCCGTCGGCGTAGACGTGCGGGCCGTCGATCTGCGGGCCGCTGTCGGGCGAGCCGTCCTCGGAGCCGGACTCGCCGAGCAGGTAGGGGATGGGGCTGTGGCCGTGGACGACGCGGCGGCCGCCGTAGACGCCGAGGAGTTCGCGGGCCGCCGAGGCGCCCTCGTCGCGGAAGGCGAACCGCTTGGTGAACTTGCGGAAGAGGTCCCAGCACTCGTCGGCGTCGTTGCGGGTGAGGATGGAGTGGACGGTGTCGTTGACCGCCTCGATCGAGTCCCCGTAGTCCAGGTAGGCCGTGGTGTCCGAGTGGAGGAGCAGGTGGTCGTCCTCCTCGACGATGGCGTCCAGCCGGGACATCCACTGGAGGTGGTGGTCCTCCAGCCGCTCCATGTCGGTCTTCTGCCCGCCGTTGAGGAGCCAGGCGGCCTGGAAGGTGGCGGTGCCGGCGCCGGAGTCGATCGGGGTGTCGCCGAACCGCTTGGCGCCGAGCAGCAGCAGTTCGTGGTTGCCCATCAGGGCCTTGCAGTACCCGCCGGCCGCGGCCGCCTCCGCGGAGAGGCGCATCACCAGCTCGATCACGCCGATGCCGTCGGGGCCCCGGTCGGTGAAGTCGCCCAGGAACCAGACCCGGGCGTTCCCCGCCGACCAGGTGCCGTCGGCGTCGACCAGCCCCTGCGCCTGGAGCGCGGCGAGCAGCTCGTCGAGGTAGCCGTGGACGTCCCCCACCGCGTAGAGCGGCCCGAGGCCCTCGCTCGCGGGGCGCGGAGCGGTCTCCTCCGGGGCCACCGCCACCTGCACGGTGTCGCCCCGGTTGATGACCGGCAGGTCCCGCTGGGTCGGCGTGTAGCCGTCCGGCGGTTCTTCGTCGACCGGGGCGGTGGCCGCCGGGGGCCCCGCCTGCTGGACGTACGCGGGTACCCGGAAGTCACGCAGTGTCGCTGTGCGCACCGTGGGTCCCTGACTGGCCCCCTGAGTCATCGACCCCTCCACCACCATCGCGCCGCCTCTGCACCGGTTCGGACTGCCTGGTCGCAGCGGCCCGCGGTGTCGTCCGCCCATCATAGGAATGAGGATCGCGCTGTGTGGTGCACCAGGGGTGGTGAATAACGACGGGACCTCTGTTCACCGGGGATTCCTTCCGAATTGGGAGGACTTTTCCCCGGCGCTCTCCGTGTCGCTCACCCCTGTCGGGGGGAGCGGGGCGGGTTGACGGTGGTGCGCGGGGAGCGCCGCATCGAGGAGGTCCGGACGATCAGCTCGGTCGGTATCACCTGTTCCACCGGCTGGTCCTGGTTGATGCCCTCGATCGCGTCGATGAGGAGCTGGACGACGGCGGTGCCGATCCGGCGGGGTTTGAGGGAGAGCGTGGTGACGGGCGGCTCGGTGCTGGCGTAGACGGTGGACTCGCTGCAGCAGACCAGGAGGAGGTCGTCGGGGACGCGCAGCCCGTAGCGGCGGGCGGCGGCGAGGAGGTCGGTGCCGTTGGGGTCGAAGAGCCCGTAGACGGCGTCGGGGCGGTCCGGCCGGGCCAGGAGCCGGTCGGCGGCGACGGCGCCGGCGCACGGGTCGTGCGCCGGGTACGCCTCCAGCACCGGGTCCTGGCCGATCCGGGCGCACCACCGCAGGTAGGCGGCGGTGGAGAGGCGGGTGTACATGTCCGTGGTCGTGCCGGTGAGCAGCCCGATGCGGCGGGCGCCCGCCGCGGCGAGGTGGTCGAGGATGTCGAGGACGGCCGCCTCGTGGTCGTTGTCGACCCAGGCGGTGACCGGCAGGGAGCCCGCGGGACGCCCGTCGGAGACGACGGGGAGCCCCTGGCGGGCGAGTTCGCGGACGACCGGGTCGTCGTCGGCCGGGTCGACCACCACGGTGCCGTCGAGCGCCACGTTGGACCAGACGTCGACGGGGCTGAGCCGAGAGGTCGCCGGGAGGATCACCAGGGCGTAGCCACGGGCGAGCGCGGCGGAGGTGGCGGCTCTCGCCATTTCCGCGAAGTAGGCGAACTCGGTGAAGGTGAAAGGTTCATCCCCGTACGTGGTCACGGTCAGACCGATGAGGCCCGACTTGCCCGTACGGAGGGTGCGGGCGGCCGCCGAGGGGCGGTAGCCCAGTCGTTCCGCCACCTCACGGACGTGGCGGCGGGTGGCATCCGGAAGTCTCCCCTTGCCGTTGAGGGCGTCGGACACGGTCGTGATGGAGACGCCGGCGGCGGCGGCCACATCTCTGATGCCCGCTCGCACTGGCCGGCTCCCCCGGCGGGTCGTGTCCGCTCGGCTCACCTGGTGCTTCCCTGCTGCTGTCATGGCGAGCCGATAGTAGGGCTCATGGAGGCGGGTGGCCCGGGTGCATATGCAGGCGTTGACGGAGACGTTTCTGCATGGTCGTTTCCGCTCAACACCGCTGGAATGCCAGGTGCTTGGCGCCTTCGGCCCGGTGAATCGGATGCTCTGGAGGAACGGTCACGCTTATCGGATGAGGGGGCGGCCGAGGTTCAACTCACCTTCACGAGGGATGCGCGCCACGGCGTGGGCCACCGGCGTGCGGCTGTCTCGCGTGCGCCCCCGGCCCGGTTCCGTTCGGTGTGCGCCGTGGCACGCACCGTGTTCTCTCCGCCGAGCCCCTGCGCCGGGAAGCCCAATCCTCATAAGGTGAGAAGTATTCGAACCGGTGATCACGAGGAGGACCGCGGTGAGCGAGTCGACCCCCACGTTGCGTACGGAGATGGCGGGCATCCCGACCTACAAGCCCGGGAAGCCCGCCTCCGCCTCCGAGGGCCCGGCGGCCTACAAGCTGTCCTCCAACGAGAACCCGTACCCGCCCCTCCCCGGTGTCCTGGAGAGCACGCTGGCCGCGGCCGCCCAGCTCAACCGATACCCGGACATGGCGTGCACCACACTGACGGCCGAGCTGGCCGAGCGGTTCGGGGTGCCGCTGGAGCACGTGGCGACCGGCACCGGGTCGGTCGGGGTGGCGCAGCAGCTGCTCCAGGCCACCTCGGGGCCGGGCGACGAAGTGATCTACGCCTGGCGGTCGTTCGAGGCGTACCCGATCATCACGCAGATCAGCGGGGCGAAGTCGGTCCAGGTGCCGCTGACGCCGGGTGACGTGCACGACCTGGACGCGATGGCGGCGGCGATCACCGACCGCACCCGGCTCATCTTCGTCTGCAACCCCAACAACCCCACGGGCACCGTCGTCCGCCGGGCCGAGCTGGAGCGGTTCCTCGACCAGGTCCCCAGCGATGTGCTGGTCGTGCTGGACGAGGCGTACCGCGAGTTCATCCGGGACGTCGACGTGCCGGACGGGGTCGAGCTCTACCGCGACCGGCCCAACGTCGCCGTGCTGCGGACGTTCTCGAAGGCGTACGGCCTGGCCGGTCTGCGGGTCGGCTTCGCCATCGCCCACGAGCCGGTGGCGGCGGCGCTGCGGAAGACGGCGGTCCCCTTCGGCGTGAGCCAGCTCGCGCAGGACGCGGCCGTGGCCTCGCTGCGTGCGGAGGACGAGCTGCTGGGCCGGGTCGGCTCGCTGGTCGGCGAGCGGGCGCGGGTGGTCGCCGCGCTCCAGGAGCAGGGGTGGACGGTGCCCGAGACGCACGCCAACTTCGTCTGGCTGCGGCTGGGGGAGCGGACGGCCGAGTTCGCCCAGAGCTGTGAGCGGGCCGGCGTCGTGGTCCGGCCGTTCGCGGGCGAGGGCGTGCGGGTCACCATCGCGGAGGCCGAGGCGAACGATCTCTTCCTGAAGGCGGCGGAGGCGTTCCGCAAGAGCGGCTGACGGCGGCGCCGGACAGGGCGCACGGAGGCGGGGTTCCCGGAAAGGGGGCCCCGCCTCTTTCGCTTGTCAGGTGGTAGGACATAATGCTTGTGAATGTGAACGCGTTCACAAGCGCATCCTGTTTTCCACCCCTTTGCGGGGGATCAAGGTGGGCGAAGTGGGCGCCGTCCACGGGTGATCCAAGGAGGAGACGTGGATCTTGCACTGGCGCCGGAAACCCTGTCGCGATGGCAGTTCGGCATCACAACCGTCTACCACTTCCTTTTCGTCCCCCTGACGATCTCGCTCGCCGGTCTCACCGCCGGGCTCCAGACCGCGTGGGTGCGGACAGGCAAGGAGAAGTACCTCAAGGCGACCAAGTTCTGGGGCAAGCTTTTCCTGATCAACATCGCCCTGGGGGTCGTCACCGGCATCGTCCAGGAGTTCCAGTTCGGCATGAACTGGTCCGACTACTCGCGCTTCGTCGGGGACGTCTTCGGCGCACCGCTGGCGTTCGAGGCGCTGATCGCCTTCTTCTTCGAGTCGACCTTCATCGGTCTGTGGATCTTCGGCTGGGACAAGCTGCCGCCCAAGATCCACCTCGCCTGCATATGGATGGTGTCGATCGGCACCATTCTCTCCGCGTACTTCATCCTGGCCGCCAACTCCTGGATGCAGCACCCGGTCGGCTACCGGATCGACGAGGTCACCGGCCGCGCCGAGCTGACCGACTTCTGGCTGGTCCTGACCCAGAACACCGCCCTGGCGCAGTTCTTCCACACCATGGCGGCGGCCGTCCTCACCGGCGGTGCCTTCATGGCGGGCATCGCGGCCTACCACCTGATGCGGAAGAAGCACATCGACTCGATGCGGCTCTCGCTCCGCCTGGGCCTGGTCACCCTGGCCGTCGGCGGCCTGCTCACCGCGGTCAGCGGCGACACCCTCGGCAAGATCATGTACCAGCAGCAGCCGATGAAGATGTCCGCCGCCGAGGCGCTCTGGGAGGGCGAGGAGCCGGCGCCCTTCTCCCTCTTCGCCGTCGGCGACGTCGACAAGGGCCACAACGTGGTCACCGTCGAGGTGCCTGGGCTCCTCTCCTTCCTCGCCCACAACAACTTCACCGACCGGGTGCCCGGCATCAACGAGCTGAACGCCCAGTACCAGGAGAAGTACGGGCCCGGGGACTACCGGCCCAACATCCCGGTCGCCTACTGGGGCTTCCGCTGGATGATCGGGTTCGGCATGACCTCCTTCGGGATCGGCCTGCTCGGGCTCTGGCTCACCCGGCGGAAGTTCCTCCTCCCCCACCGCCTGCGCACCGGCGAGGACGAGGTCCCGAACCTCGTGCTCACCCGCACCAAGCTGCTGAGCCCCCGGCTGAGCCGCCTCTACTGGCGCCTCACCCTCTGGACGCTGGCGTTCCCGCTGATAGCCAGCTCCTGGGGCTGGATCTTCACCGAGACGGGCCGCCAGCCCTGGGCCGTCTACGGGGTCCTGCGCACCGCCGACTCGGTCTCCCCCGGCGTCTCCCAGGGCGAGGTCCTCACCTCGATGATCGTCTTCACCCTGCTCTACGCCGTCCTCGCCGTCATCGAGGTCAGGCTGCTCGTGAAGTACGTCAAGGCCGGACCGCCCGAGCTGACGGAGGCCGACCTCAACCCGCCCAAGAAGATCGGCGGCGATCCCAGCGACGCCGACCGGCCCATGGCCTTCTCGTACTGAGGGAGCGCTGAGGTATGGAACTCCACGACGTCTGGTTCGTCCTGATCGCCGTCCTGTGGACCGGCTACTTTTTCCTGGAGGGCTTCGACTTCGGAGTCGGGGTCCTCACCAAGCTGCTGGCCCGCGACCGGCGGGAGAAGCGGGTCCTGATCAACACCATCGGGCCCGTCTGGGACGGCAACGAGGTGTGGCTGCTCAGCGCGGGCGGCGCCACCTTCGCCGCCTTCCCCGACTGGTACGCCACGCTCTTCTCCGGCTTCTACCTGCCGCTGCTGCTCATCCTGGTCTGCCTCATCGTCCGCGGGGTCGCCTTCGAGTACCGGGCCAAGCGGAGCGACGACCGCTGGCAGACCAACTGGGAGCACGCCATCTTCTGGTGCTCCCTGCTGCCGGCCTTCCTCTGGGGGGTCGCCTTCGGCAACATCGTGCACGGTGTGGCGATCGACGCCGACAAGGAGTACATCGGCGGCGTCCTCGACCTGCTCAACCCGTACGCCCTGCTCGGCGGTGTGGTCACCCTCACCCTCTTCACCTTCCACGGCACGGTGTTCGTGGGGCTGAAGACGGTCGGGGAGATTCGGGAGCGGGCCCGCAAGCTGGCGCTGCGGCTCGGCGCCGTCACCGCCGTGGCGGCTCTGGGCTTCCTGCTCTGGACCCAGGTGGACCACGGCAGGACCGCCGGGGCCGTCCTGCTCGCCGTCGCCGTCCTGGCGCTGCTCGCCGCCCTCGGCGCCGTCGCCAAGGGCAGGGAGGGGTGGGCCTTCGCCCTCTCGGGGCTGACCATCGTCGCCAGTGTGGCGATGCTCTTCGTCTCGCTCTTCCCCGACGTGATGCCCTCCACCCTGGACCCGGCGTGGAGCCTCACTGCGGCCAACTCCGCCTCCAGCCCGTACACGTTGAAGATCATGACCTGGTGTGCGGGGATCGCGACGCCGGTGGTCCTCCTCTACCAGGGGTGGACGTACTGGGTCTTCCGCAAGCGCATCGGCACCCACCACATCGCCGAAGCCCACTGACCGCTCACGCGGGGGCCGGAGCGTACGGCCCGGCCCCCGGCCCGCCCCCGGAGGGTGTTTCACGTGAAACCGATCGACCCGCGACTCCTCAGGTACGCCCGCGCCACCAGGTTCTTCCTGGCCGCGGTGGTGGTGCTCGGCGCGCTCGGCGCCGGGCTGGTCATCGCCCAGGCCATGCTCCTCGCGGAGCTGATCGTCTCCTCCTTCGAGCAGCGCTTCGACACCGGTGACCTGACCACGCCGCTACTCCTCCTGGTGGCGGTCGCCCTCGGCCGGGCGCTGGTCTCCTGGCTGACCGAACTCGCCGCCCACCGGGCCAGTGCCGCCGTCACCTCCGAACTGCGGATGCGGCTGGTCGAGCGGGCCGGGCAACTGGGCCCGGGCTGGCTCGGGGACCGGCGGACCGGTTCCCTCATCGCCCTCGCCACCCGCGGCGTGGACGCCCTGGACGACTACTTCGCCCGGTACCTGCCGCAGCTGGGTCTCGCCGTCGTCGTGCCGGTCGCGGTGCTCGCCCGGATCGTCACCGAGGACTGGGTCTCCGCGGCCATCATCGTCGTCACCCTCCCCCTGATCCCGCTCTTCATGGCGCTCATCGGCTGGGCGACCCAGTCGCGGATGGACCGGCAGTGGGGGCTGCTGTCGCGGCTCTCCGGCCACTTCCTCGACGTGGTCGCCGGACTGCCGACTCTCAAGATCTTCGGGCGGGCCAAGGCGCAGGCCGAGTCGATCCGCCGCATCACCCACGACTACCGCAGGGCGACGCTGCGCACCTTGCGGATCGCCTTCCTCTCCTCCTTCGCGCTGGAACTGCTGGCCACGCTCTCCGTGGCCCTGGTGGCCGTCACCATCGGCATGCGGCTCGTCCACGGAGACATGGACCTGTACACGGGGCTGGTCATCCTCGTCCTGGCCCCCGAGGCGTACCTGCCGTTGCGCCAGGTCGGGGCGCAGTACCACGCCGCCGCGGAAGGACTGGCCGCGGCCGAGGAGGTCTTCGCCGTCCTGGAGACGCCGGTGCCGCACACGGGGACGCAGGCCCCGCCGGCCGGCGCCCTCGCCTTCGAAGGGGTGACCGTCCGCTACCCGGGACGCGACGCTCCCGCCGTCCGCGAAGCCACCTTCACGGTCGAGCCGGGGGAGACCGTCGCCCTCGTCGGCCCCAGCGGCTGCGGCAAGACCACGCTGCTCCAGGCGGCCCTGGGCTTCGTCGCCCCGGCCGAGGGCCGCGTCACCGTCGGCGGGACGGACCTGGCGGAGGTCGACCGGGAGCTGTGGCACCAGCGCATCGCCTGGGTCCCCCAGCGCCCGCAGCTCTTCGCCGGCACCGTCGCGGAGAACGTCCGGCTGGCCCGCCCCGACGCCAGTGAGGTGGAGGTCGCGCGGGCTCTCGAACAGGCAGGGGCGCGGGAGTTCGTCGCCGGCCTCCCCGCAGGCGCCGAGACGGAACTGGGGGAGGACGGTGCCGGGCTCTCCGCGGGCCAGCGCCAGCGGGTCGCCCTGGCCCGGGCGTTCCTCGCCGACCGGCCGGTCCTGCTCCTCGACGAGCCCACCGCCTCGCTCGACGGAGCGAGCGAGGAAGCCGTCGTCGAGGCGGTACGCCGGCTCGCCGTGGGCCGGACGGTGCTCCTGGTGGTGCACCGGCCCGCGCTGCTCGCCGTGGCCGACCGGGTGGTGCGGCTCGACGAGGTGACGAAGGCGTCGGCCGGGGAGGACGAGCGCGGTGTCCCGGCGCAGCGCGGAGCCACCGTCCGGACCCCGGTCGTCTCGGCCGCCGACTCCATGACGGTGGCGGACGGCCCTCGGGGCGTTGATGTTTCACGTGAAACGCGGCCGGAGGAGTGGGAGTGGTTCTTCTCCGATGTTTCACGTGAAACCACGTCACGGCCGGAGGAGTCCGAGGCCGATGTTTCACGTGAAACATCGGCGGCGGAGGCCACGGCGGACCGACGACTCCCCGGACGGGGCTCCGCCCTGGTGCGGGTACGCGCGGCGGGTCGCGAGGCGCGCGGACGCCTGATCCTCTCGCTGGTCCTGGGTAGTCTGGCGCTCGGCAGTGCGGTGGGCCTCATGGCCACCTCCGGCTACCTGATCTCCCGCGCCTCGCAACAGCCCCCGGTGCTCTACCTGATGATGGCGGTGACGGCGACGCGGGCCTTCGGTATCGGGCGGGCGGTCTTCCGTTACGCCGAGCGGCTCGTCTCCCACGACGTGGTCCTGCGGATGCTGGCCGACACCCGGGTCGCGGTGTTCCGGCGGCTGGAGCGGCTGGCCCCGGCAGGGCTGCGCGGGACGCGACGGGGCGATCTGCTCTCGCGTCTCGTCGCCGACGTGGACGCGCTCCAGGACTACTGGCTGCGGTGGCTCCTCCCGGCCGGCTGGGCCGCCCTCGTCTCCACCGTTTCCGTCCTCTTCATGACCTGGCTGCTGCCGGCGGCCGGGGCCATCCTCGCGATCGGCCTGCTGGCGGCGGCCGTGGGAGTGCCGCTGGTCAGCGGTGGCTTTGCCCGGCGCGCCGAACGGCGGCTGGCACCGGCCCGGGGAGCGCTGGCCACCCGGGTCGCCGAGGTCCTGACCGGCACCGGTGAACTGACGGTGGCGGGCGCGCTCGCCCACCGCACCGCCCGGACCGGCGACGCGGACCGCGAACTGACCCGGATCCGAGCGCGGGGCGCGGCCGCCAACGCCCTGGGGGCCGGCCTGACCGCGGTCATCACCGGCCTGACCACGGTGGCCGCCGCGTACGTCGGCATCCGGGGCGTGAGCGCGGGCGCCCTGGACGGGGTGGCGCTCGCCGTCGTGGTGCTGACCCCGCTCGCCGCCTTCGAAGCGGTGACCGCGCTCCCGCTCGCCGTCCAGTTCCGGCAGCGGGTACGCCGCAGCGCCGAGCGGGTCCACGAGGTGCTGGACGCGCCCGTCCCGGTCACCGAGCCCGAGGCGGCCGGCCCGGCGCCGGAGAGCCCGTTCCCCGTGGAGCTGCGCGGGGTGGCCGCCCGCCACCCCGGGCAGGCGCGCGACGCCCTCACCGGCATCGACCTGACCGTGACCGAGGGGCGCCGGATCGCCGTGGTGGGCCCGTCCGGTTCGGGCAAGACCACGCTGGCCCAGCTCCTGCTCAGGTTCCTCGACCCTCGTACCGGGAGCTACACGCTCGCCGGTGCCTCCGCCCCGGGGCTCGACGGGGACGACGTGCGGCGGCTGGTGGGACTCTGCGCGCAGGACGCCCACGTCTTCGACAGCACCCTCCGGGAGAACCTGCTCCTCGCCGACCGTTCGGCCACCGAGGCCCGGCTCCGCGAGGTGCTGGGAGGGGCCCGTCTGCTGGAGTGGGTCGAGACGCTGCCGCAGGGGCTGGACACTCCGGTCGGGGAGCACGGCGCACGGCTCTCCGGCGGGCAGCGGCAGCGGCTGGCCCTGGCCCGGGCGCTCCTGGCCGGCTTCCCGCTCCTGGTCCTCGACGAGCCGGCCGAACACCTCGATCTGGAGACGGCCGACCGCCTCACCGCCGACCTGCTGGCCGCGACCCGGGGGCGTACCACCCTCCTCATCACCCACCGGCTCGCCGGACTGGAGGCGGTCGACGAGATCCTCGTGCTCGACGAGGGCCGGATCGTGCAGCGCGGCACGTACGAGGAACTGAGCGCGGAGGACGGGCCCTTCCGGCGTCTGCGGGAGCGGGAGCGGGCCACGGACGCGCTGCTGCTCGGGCGGGCCGGGGTGCCGGCATGAGCCGCGCGGCCCGGGCGGGACTCGACACGTCCGGGCCGCGGCCATTCGCCGTCAACCGGACAAACTACGCTCCCTCCATGCCGCCCCCCGCCGAGAACCGCTCCGGCTCACTCCCGGACGAGGCCGACCTCCCCGGGCCGCACGGGATCTCCGCCGAGCTGGCGGTCCGTATCCCGCAACTGCTCGCGGCGATGCGCTCCGTCGGCTCCGGCACCGAGCTGCACCAGACGCTCGACAAGCTCTGCGAGACCGCCGCGGAACTGGGCGGCGCGCGGTACGCGGCGATCGGGGTCGTCGCCGAGGACGGGCAGGGCCTGTCGGACTTCGTCCACCACGGCGTCGACGGCGCCACGGCCCGCGCCATCGGCCACCTCCCCGACGGACACCGAGGACTGCTCGGGGCGCTGATCCACGACCCGCGCCCGCTCCGCCTCGCCGACCTCGCCACCGACCCGCGCTCCTGCGGATTCCCTCCCCACCACCCGCCGATGCGGTCCTTCCTCGGCGTCCCCATCCGGGTCGGGGAGGAGATCTTCGGCAACCTCTACCTGGCGGAGAAGGAGGGCGGCGCCGACTTCACCGAGGAGGACCTCCAGATCCTGCGGGTGCTGGCCACCGAGGCCGGCATCGCCATCGGCAACGCCCGGCTGCACGAGGCGTCGAAGCAGCGCGAGCGGTGGATCGACGGCTCGGTCGCCGTCACCACCAGCCTCCTCTCCGGCAGCGACGCCGACGAGGCGCTCACCGTCGTGGCGGAACAGGCACGCCACCTCGCCGACGCCCGGGCCGGTTTCGTCCTGCTGCCCACCGAGGAGGGCGGGATGGAGGTGGTCGCCGCCTCCTCGCGGGAGGACGCGCCACGCGGCGCCATGGGCCTGGTCATCCCCGCCGACAGCGCGCTCGTCCGCGAACTGCTGGCGGGCCGCCCGGTCCTCGTGGACGACGCCGCCGGCGACCCCCGCGTACGGACCGAGGTCGGTGCCGGGTTCGGGCCGAGCATGATGCTGCCCCTGGTCAGCGACGACCGGGTGCTGGGCGCACTGGTCACCCCGCGCTCCGTCGGCGCCCGGCACTTCACCGAGACGGAACGGACCCTGGCCACCCAGTTCGCCACCCAGGCCGCGCTGGCCCTGCGGATGGCCGAGGCCCAGCGTGACCGCGAGCGCCTCGCCGTCCTGGAGGACCGCGACCGCATCGCCCGCGACCTGCACGACCTGGTGATCCAGCGCCTCTTCGCCACCGGCATGATGCTGGAGACGGCGCAGCGCCGCTCCGACGCCCCCGCCGTGCGGGAGAAGCTGGGCAAGGCGGTGGACGAACTCGACGTCACCATCCAGGAGATCCGCACCGCGATCTTCGCCCTGCAACAGGGTCCCGCCGACGCTCCCACCGGGCTGCGCACCCGCGTCCTGCGCGAGATCAACCTGGCCGCCGTGCCGTTGGGCTTCACCCCGGCCCACCGCTTCCTCGGCCCCGTCGACACCCTCGTCGGCGAGACCACCGGCAAGAACCTCGTCGCCGCGCTCCGCGAAGCCCTCTCCAACGCCTTCCGCCACTCCGGCGCCGGCCGCATCGAGGTGGTCGTGGAGGCCGGACGCGCCCTGCCCGACGGCACGCCGGGCGTCCGCCTCACCGTCGCCGACGACGGGGTCGGCATCGCGCCCGGCGGTCGCCGCAGCGGCCTGCGCAACCTCAGGCGGCGCGCCGAGTCCCTCGGGGGCTCCAGCTGGTACGGCCCCGGCATCGGCGAGGGCGGCGGCGGCACCTCCGTCGTCTGGGAGGCCGCCCTCTGAAGGCGCGGCCCCGTCCGCGCCCACCCTGTTCAGCGGTACGCGCCTGCTCCGTACGGGGCACGCCGTCCCTCGCCCGTACGAGTCCGGCGAGAGCGGGCCCCGCCGGGCGGGCAACGATCCGGGCATGAGCTCCCGAGACCGCCGCCACCTCTTCCTGCCGGTCCTGTGTGCGCTGCTCGCCCTCGGGTACCTCGCCCCGCACGACGCGAGCGGCGACACGCCCCCCGACCCCGGTGCCGAGGTGGCGCGTCTCTACGAGCAGGCGTCCGACGCCACCCAGCGGTACGAGGCGGGGCTGCGCGCCTCGCGGGCCCAGCGCAGGGAGGCGCAGCGGCTGGAGCGGCGGCTCGCCGAGGAGCGCCGGGTGCTCGCCACCTACCGCGCCGACCTGGGGCGGATCGCCAGCGCCCAGTACCGCGCCGGGGCCGGACTGCCGTACACCGCGCGGCTGCTCCTGGCGGACGACCCCGAGGGCCTGCTCCGCAGTCAGCACGCCGCCAACCAGGCCGATCTGGCCGTCACCAACGCCATCGGCCGTACCCAGCGGGCCGAGCGGCGGCTGGCCGAGGGCGAGCGGACCGCCGTCAAGGTCTCCCGGACGCTGGCCCGCCGCGCCGACGAGCTGGGCAGGCTCAAGACGCGGATCGAGACCCAGCTGCGCGACGCCCAGCAGCGGCTGGAGCGGCAGGCCGAGACCTCGGTGACGGCCGGCAAGTGCCGCGGCGCCGTCCGCCTCGGCAACGCCGGCAGCCCGGCCCGTACGGGACGGCCCTGGATGACGCCGGTCCGCTCCTACACCCTCTCGGCCGGGTACGGCGGGCAGGGCGACCGGTGGGCCAACCGGCACAGCGGGCAGGACTTCGCCGTCGACACGGGGACCCCGGTCCGCGCGATCGGGGCCGGCCGGGTCATCCGGGTCGGCTGCGGCGGCGCGTACGGCATCGAGGTCGTGGTGCGGCACGACGGCGGCTACTACTCCCAGTACGCGCACCTGTCGGCGCCCGCCGTCGACCAGGGGGACCGGATCCAGGCCGGCGACTGGATCGGCCAGTCCGGCAGCACCGGGAACTCCACCGGCCCCCACCTGCACTTCGAGATCCGGCTGACCCCGTACTACGGCTCGGCCGTCGACCCCGGTCCGTGGTTCGCGGAGCGGGGCGTCGTCCTCTGAGGTCAGCCGCCCGCGAGAAGGCGCTCGATGACGAGGGCCACGCCGTCCTCGTTGTTCCCGAGCGTGCTGCCGGTGGCGGCGGCCAGGACATCGGGGTGCGCGTTGCCCATGGCGTACGAGGAACCGGCCCAGCTCAGCATCTCGATGTCGTTCGGCATGTCGCCGAAGGCGGCCACCTCCTCCGGGCGGATGCCGCGTTCCGCGCAGCTCAGCGCCAGGGTGCTGGCCTTGGAGACGCCGTGGGCGCTGATCTCCAGCAGCGCGGTGGGGCTGGACCTGGTGACCGAGGCCAGGTCGCCGAGGATCGCCCGGGCACGGGTCAGGAAGGCGTCGGGGGCCAGCTCGTGGTGGTGGGCGAGGAGCTTGAGCACCGGCTGGGGCGCGGTGCCGGTGGGCTCCGCCAGCAGTTTCTCGGCGGGGGCGATGCCCTGCGCCGGGTCCAGGTGGAGCGGCGGGTAGCTCATCTCGTGGAAGAGGCCGCTGGTGCGTTCCACGGCGAAGCTGGTGCCGGGCGCGTGGGCGCGCAGGCGGGACACGACCTGGAGCGCCGTCTCCTCCAGGAGCGGGCGGACCCGGACGAAGCGCGGGCGCCCGCTCTCGTCGTCGGCGGCGAGGTCGACGACGGCGGCGCCGTTCCCGCAGATGGCGAGGGCGTCGGCGTGGGCGTGGTCGCGGACCACTTCCATCCACCGGGCCGGCCGGCCGGTCACGAACAGCACGCCGATCCCCGCCCGCTCCGCGGCGCCGAGGGCGGCACGGGTCCGTGGGGAGATCGTCTTGTCGTCGCGGAGCAGTGTGCCGTCGAGGTCCGTGGCGATCAGACGGATCGGGACGGACGGGGCGGCCGGGGTCCGGGGCAACGGCGTCGCTGAGGTCACTCTTCGATTGTGACGCATATGCCAGCACGCGTGTGCGGACCTTCGCACAGATGAGTGCTTTCGATCGGTCGAGCACCGGGATGGCCGAAACCCGGCCGGACCGCCTACCGGCGCCATCCGCGCCCCGCGCGCCCGGAGGGCCCCGGCGCCGCCCACGTAGGCTCGGGGCCATGAGCCTGCGACTGAGCACCGTGATCCTCCCCGTCGACCGCTGGCACGAGGGCGGCCGCGCCACGTGGCAGCGCGCCGAGGAGCTGGGCTTTCACACCGCGTACACCTACGACCACCTGTCGTGGCGCACCTTCCGGGACGGCCCGTGGTTCGGCGCGCTCCCGACGCTGACGGCCGCGGCGACCGCCACCGAGCGGCTGCGGCTGGGGACGCTCGTCACCTCGCCGAACTTCCGGCACCCGGTGACCCTCGCCAAGGAGCTGATCTCCCTGGACGACGTCTCCGGCGGCCGGGTCACCCTCGGCATCGGGGCCGGCGGCAACGGCTTCGACGCCACCGCGCTCGGCCAGGAGGCGTGGACGCCGAAGGAGCGGGCGGACCGCTTCGCCGAGTTCGTGCCGCTGCTCGACCGGCTGCTGACCGAGGACGCCGTCTCGCAGCGCGGCACCTTCTACTCCGCCGAGGAGGCCCGCAACATCCCCGGCTGCGTCCAGCGGCCCCGGCTCCCGTTCGCGGTCGCCGCGACGGGCCCGCGTGGGCTCAGGCTGGCGGCACGGCACGGCCAGGCCTGGGTGACGACCGGCGACCCGAAGCTGTACGAGACGGGGACCCCCGAGCAGTCGGTCGAGGCGCTGCGCGGCCAGATCGGGCGGCTCGGGGCGGCCTGCGAGGAGGCCGGGCGGGACGTCGCCGACCTCGGCAAGGTCCTGCTCCACGGCTTCACCCCCGACCGGAACCGCCCGCTGGACTCCGTCGACGCCTTCGTGGAGTTCGCCGGGCGCCATCAGGAGCTGGGCTTCACCGAGATCGCGGTGCACTGGCCGATCGCCGGCTCGGACTTCGCCGCCGACCAGGCCGTCTTCGAGAAGATCGCCACCGAGGCGGTCGGGCAGCTCTCCTGAGGCGCGGCTCCTCACCGCCTCCGGCTCAGCAGCCAGCCGGTCAGTTCGAGCGGCGAGACGTACGAGCGGTGCTCCGTGCCGCAGGGGAGCGGGACGACCAGGTGGCATCTGGGCGGGAAGGCCCGGCGCCGCAGGTGGGCCAGGCCGCCGTAGACCGAGGCGAGGAAGGCGGGGACGACGTCCCGGTCGAGGTCGGGGCAGTCGACACCCTCCACGCAGACCGAGGCGTCGCCGTCCGCGTACAGCCGCACCTGCACGGAGGGCGTCCCGCTCAGCTCGATGTACGCCTCGTGCGGAAGCAGCTCCTCCGCGCCGGCGGTCCAGGGGGACGGGGTGGTCGAGGGCGGCCGTGAGACGCGGTCGGCGCCGATCTCCTCGGTCACCTCCCCGGTGCGGTGGAAGTGCCCGGCGACCTCGCGGACCGCCAGGACGGCCGCCTGCGTGGTGGGCAGGTGCGGATAGCTCACCCACCGATCATGGCGCCACGGCGACCGCCCGGCATCCCGGGCCCGGGCGCCCGGGCCGGACGGCAAGCCGGACGCCGGAACACCCCGGAGCGCAAGGAGCCCGTGTGAGGGGCGCGTTCAGGGTGAGCCCCCGCAACTGTGCGTCATTCCACGGCGTATTGAGGTTTGATCCACAGTGAGGCCGCGTTATCCACAGCTCTGGCGGCCGATCCTGTGGATAACTAGCCCTGACTGTGGGCAACTTCGCCGCTGAGCGCGGCATGACAGCACGTCAGGCGTGCGCCGTTCACGCCCTGTTGGCGCACGCCTCATCTCCTCCGCACCCCTCACACCGGCGGATTGAGCCGCGCGAAGGCCCGGGCGCCCTTCGGGGAGAGGCGGGCGAGGAGGCGGCTGCCTCGCGCCTCCGGGGTGACCGGGACGACCGCGCTGTTGTCGAGCACCGCGCGCAGGATCGCGTCGGCGACCTTCTCCGGCGGGTAGTTGCGCATGCCGTAGAGCTTGGCGGCGCGCTGCTGGTGCTTGGCCTCGTCCTCCTTGCTCGCCCCGGCGAAGCGGGAGGTGCGGGTGATGCCGGTGTTGACGATGCCGGGGCAGATCGCGGTGACGCCGATGGAGCGCGGCGCCAGTTCGGCGCGGAGGCTCTCGCTCAGCATGAGCACGGCGGCCTTGGAGGTGCTGTACGCGGGGAGCGTCTTGGAGGGCAGGTAGGCGGCGGCGGAGGCGAGGTTGACGATGTGGCCGCCCTGGTTCCGCTCGGCCATCTGGCGGCCGAAGAGGCGGCAGCCGTGGATGACGCCCCAGAGGTTGACGTCCAGGACGCGGCGCCATTCCTCGGGCGTGGTGTCGAGGAGGGAGCCGGAGAGTCCGACTCCGGCGTTGTTGACGAGGACGTCCACCGTGCCGTACTCGGCGGCGACCTTGGCGGCGAACTTTTCCATGGCCTGCTCGTCGCCGACGTCCACGGTCTCGGCCCAGGCGTGGGGCGCCCCCGCCGCGAGGGCCGCCCGCGCCGTGCCGGCCGCGCCCGCGCCGTCCCGGTCCGCGGCGATCACCCGGGCGCCCGCGGCGGCGAAGGCGAGCGCGGTGGCCCGGCCGATCCCGCCGGCCGCGCCCGTGACCAGCACGAGCTGCCCCGCGAACCGCTCGGCGTACCGGGCCAGCGCGGCCCGCCGGCGGGCGCTGCCGCGGGGCCGGCCGCCCTCGACCAGGGTGAGTGAGGTGGCGCGCCCGCTCTGGCGCAGGGCCTCCTGGCTGTCGACGAACTCGCCGATCCACGCGGCGAGCTGGTCGGGACGGGTGCGCGGCACCCAGTGCTTGGCGGGGATCGTGCGGCGGACCAGCTGCGGAACCCAGGACTCCAGCTCGTCGTAGAGCCGCTCCGACAGGAAGATGTCGCCGGTCGGCGTGATCAGCTGCACCGGTGCGTGGGCGTACGGGTCGGGGCGCGGGTGGCGCAGCCGGGTGCGGACGTTGTCCCGGTAGAGCCAGGCGCCGTGGGCGGCGTCGTTGCCGAGGGAGGAGGTCGGGTAGTCGCCCGCCGGGACCTTCTCCAGCCGCTCCAGGATGCGCGGCCAGCGCTTGCCGAGCGGGCCGCGCCAGGCCAGTTCGGGCAGGACCGGGGTGTGCAGCATGTAGACGTACCAGGACTTGGCGCCCTGGCTGACGAGCTGGGCCAGGCGGCGCGGGGTGGGGCGCGCGGCGCGCTTCTTGATCCAGTGGCCGAAGTGGTCCAGGGACGGCCCGGAGAGGGAGGTGAAGGAGGCGACGCGGCCGCGGGTGCGCTCGACGGTGGCGAACTCCCAGGACTGCACGGAGCCCCAGTCGTGGCCGACGAGGTGGACCGGGGCGTCGGGGCTGACCGCGTCCACGACGGCGAGGAAGTCGTCGGTGAGCTTCTCCAGGGTGAAACCGCCGCGCAGCGGGCGGGGCGCGGTCGACCGGCCGTGGCCGCGGATGTCGTAGAGGACGACGTGGTAGCGGTCGGCGAGGCGGGCGGCGACGCCGGACCAGACCTCCTTGGAGTCCGGGTAGCCGTGGACCAGGACGACGGTGGGCCTGCTCGCGTCGCCCAGTTCCGCTACCCGCAGCTCCACGCCGCCTGTGTGTACCGAGCGCTCACGCGCGCCGCTCAGACCCCCCATGACCTGTACTCCGTCTCTCTCGTCCGTCGCGACGGGTGGATTACGCACCGTGGCACCGACGAATCTGGCAACCAGGCGCGGCCCCGTCAATAGGTGTGCACCAGCCTTGTGGACAACTCTTCCAATAGTGGGCCGCGTTCACACACGTGTGCTCCACGCTCCGTTCCGCGACCCCGACGCGCTCCCGTACCCGGGTACGGCCCCCTTACGGGCTCGTAATACCGGAGTCTGAGACGAGGACAACCCCGTGGTCTGACGACCTGTGTGGCGCGCACCACTACGTTCGAGGGGTGACTGTGATCGCGACCGAAAGCCTGAGCAAGCGGTACCCCAAGGTGACCGCGCTTGACCGGCTGACCATGGACGTCGGGCCCGGAGTGACCGGCCTCGTGGGGTCCAACGGTGCCGGGAAGTCCACGCTCATCAAGATTCTGCTGGGCCTGGCCCCGGCCTCCGAGGGACGGGCGGAGGTGCTGGGCCTCGACGTCTCCACCCATGGCGGCGCCATCCGCGAGCGCGTCGGATACATGCCGGAGCACGACTGCCTGCCACCCGACGTCTCGGCCACCGAGTTCGTCGTGCACATGGCGCGGATGTCCGGCCTGCCTCCCACCGCCGCCCGGGAGCGCACCGCCGACACCCTGCGCCACGTGGGCCTCTACGAAGAGCGCTACCGCCCCATGGGCGGCTACTCCACCGGCATGAAGCAGCGCGTCAAGCTCGCGCAGGCCCTGGTCCACGACCCGGACCTGGTCTTCCTCGACGAGCCGACCAACGGCCTCGACCCGGTCGGCCGGGACGACATGCTGGGCCTCATCCGCCGCATCCACGCCGACTTCGGCATCTCGGTGCTGGTCACCTCCCACCTCCTCGGAGAGCTGGAGCGCACCTGCGACCACGTCGTGGTCATCGACGGCGGCAGCCTGCTCCGCTCCAGCTCCACCCGCGACTTCACCGGCGCCACCACCACGCTGGCGGTCGAGGTCACCGACACCGAGACGCACCCGGACGGCACGGCCGCGCTGCTGGCCGCCCTCCGCGACCGGGGCGTCACGGCCGGCTCGGGCGGCGTCCTCCCCGGCGCCGGCCACAGCCTCCTCCTGGAGGAGGCCGACGACGAGACCCGCGACCTGGTCCGCGACCTCGTCGTCGACCTCGGCCTCGGCCTGGTCCGCATGGAGCAGGGCCGCCGCCACATCGCCGACGTCTTCCAGGCGGACGCCGCCGGCACCGGGCAGCCCCCGCACCACGACCCAGCAGAGCCTCCGCCCGCCGCCGCGGCGGAGTCCCTCCGACCCACGGCGGGAGGCGGTCGGTCATGACCGTGGACAGCACACAGATCCACAACATCGGCTACCGGAAGTACGACGGCCCGCGCCTGGGCCGCTCCCACGCCCGGCGCGCCCTCTACTCCCAGAGCCTGCGCGGCGCCTACGGGCTCGGCCGCTCGGCCAAGTCCAAGGTGCTGCCGATGCTCCTCTTCGCCGTGATGTGCCTGCCGGCCGCCATCATGGTCGCGGTCACGGTCACCGCCGGGCTCAAGACCCTCCCGGTCGACTACACCCGCTACGCCGTCGTCATGCAGGCCGTCATCGGCCTCTACGTGGCCTCGCAGGCACCCCAGTCGGTCTCCCGCGACCTGCGCTTCAAGACGGTGCCGCTCTACTTCTCGCGCCCCGTCGAGCGCGTCGACTACGTCCTCGCCAAGTACGCGGCGATGGCCTCGGCCCTCTTCCTCCTCACCGCCGTCCCGCTCCTGGTGCTCTACGCGGGCGCGCTGCTCGCCGAACTCGACTTCGCCGACCAGACGGCGGGATTCGGACAGGGCATGGTCTCCGTGGCACTGCTCTCCCTGCTCTTCGCCGGCATCGGCCTGGTGGTCTCGGCGGTCACGCCGCGCCGCGGCTTCGGGATCGCCGCGGTCATCGCGGTCTTCACCATCACCTACGGCGCGGTCTCCACCGTCCAGGCCATCGCCTTCCAGCAGGGCAACACCGAGGCGGTCGGCTGGATCGGCCTCTTCTCCCCCATCACCCTGATCGACGGCGTGCAGACCGCCTTCCTCGGCGCCACCTCGGCCTACCCGGGCGGGGCCGGACCGTCCACGGCGGGCGGCGCCGTCCATCTCCTTGTCGTCCTCGGCCTCATCGCCGGCTGCTACGCCCTGCTGATGCGCCGCTACCGGAAGGCCGGACTGTGACCACCCTCACCATCGACCATGCCTCCCGCTGGTTCGGGAACGTCGTCGCGGTCAACGACATCACCATGACGATCGGCCCCGGCGTCACCGGCCTCCTCGGGCCCAACGGCGCCGGCAAGTCCACGCTGATCAACATGATGGGCGGCTTCCTCGCCCCCTCCACCGGCACCGTCACCCTCGACGGCGACCCGGTCTGGCGGAACGAGTCCGTCTACCGGCAGATCGGGATCGTCCCCGAGCGCGAGGCCATGTACGACTTCCTCACCGGCCGGGAGTTCGTCGTCGCCAACGCCGAACTCCACGGCCTCGACGCCGCCGCGGCCGCCCGCGCGCTGGCCACCGTCGACATGGAGTACGCCCAGGACCGCAAGATCGCCACCTACAGCAAGGGCATGCGCCAGCGGGTCAAGATGGCCTCGGCGCTGGTGCACGACCCCTCCGTGCTCCTCCTCGACGAGCCGTTCAACGGCATGGACCCCCGCCAGCGCATGCAGCTCATGGAACTGCTGCGGCGGATGGGCGAGGAGGGCCGCACCGTGCTCTTCTCCTCGCACATCCTGGAGGAGGTCGAGCAACTCGCCTCGCACATCGAGGTGATCGTCGCCGGCCGGCACGCCGCCTCCGGCGACTTCCGCCGCATCCGGCGGCTGATGACCGACCGGCCGCACCAGTACGTGGTGCGCTCCAGTGACGACCGGGCCCTGGCCGCCGCGCTGATAGCGGACCCTTCCACCGCCGGCATCGAGGTGGACACCCAGGAAGGGATGCTGCGCGTCCAGGCGGTCGACTTCGGGCGGTTCACCGCGCTGCTGCCCCGGGTGGCCCGGGACCACGGGATCAGGCTGCTGGCCGTCTCGCCGTCCGACGAGTCCCTCGAATCGGTCTTCTCCTATCTCGTCGCGGCGTAAGGAGCCTTCAGCGATGTACGACCCCACGGTCGCCCGGCTCACCTACCGGGCGCTGCTCGGCCGCCGCCGGGCCCTCATCCTCTTCGTCCTCCCCGCGCTGCTCCTCGTCATCGCGGCGGCGGTACGGCTGCTCACCGGAGCCGACGACAGCACGGCGGAAGCGGTCCTCGGCGGGTTCTCGCTCGCCGTCATGGTGCCGATCATCGGTGTCGTCGCGGGCACCGGCGCCATCGCGCCGGAGATCGACGACGGCTCGGTGGTGTATCTGCTGGCCAAGCCGATCAAGCGGCCCACGATCATCCTGACCAAGCTGTTCGTCGCCATCGGCGTGACGATGGCCTTCTCCGCCATACCGACCCTGATCGCCGGCTTCATCCTCAACGGCAACGGGGGCCAGCTCGCTGTCGCCTACACGGTCGCGGCGCTGGTCGCCTCCATCGCCTACGCGGCGCTCTTCCTCCTGCTGGGCACCGTCACCCGGCACGCCGTGGTCTTCGGCCTGGTCTACGCCCTGATCTGGGAGGGGCTCTTCGCCTCCCTCATCAGCGGGGCCCGCACCCTCAGCGTGCAGCAGTGGGCCCTGGCGGTGGCCGAGAAGGTGACCGGCGGCGAGGCCGTCACCTCCGACGTGGCGCTGCCGACCGCCGTGATCCTGCTGGTGGCGGCGACCGTACTGGCCACCTGGTACGCGGGGCAGAAGCTGCGGAGCCTGACGGTGGCCGGGGAGGAGTGAGCCGGGAGGTCAGCCGGTGAGCAGGCGCTCCAGGACCACGGCGATGCCGTCCTCCGCGTTGGAGGTGGTCAGCTCGTCGGCGACGGCCTTCAGCTCGCGGTGGGCGTTGGCCATGGCGACGCCGTGGCCCGCCCAGCCGAACATCGGGATGTCGTTCGGCATGTCGCCGAAGGCGATGGTCTCGGCGCCCTTGGTGCCCAGGCGCCGGGCGGCCAGCGAGAGCCCGGTCGCCTTGGAGAGGCCCAGCGGCAGCAGCTCCACCACGCCCGGCCCGGCCATCACGACCCCGACCAGGTCACCGGCGATACGCAGCGCGGCAGCGGCCAGCTCGTCGTCGCCCAGGGTGGGGTGCTGGAGGTAGACCTTGCTGATCGGTTCGGCCCACAGGCTGTCCCGGTCGGTGGAGGGGACCGAGGCGAGGGGGCCGTCCTGGACCTGGTAGCCCGGGCCGATGAGGACCTCGCCGTGCAGCCCGTCCCGGGCGGCGGCCAGGTGCAGCGGGCCGGTCTCCGCCTCGATCTTCTCGATGGCCAGCACGGCGAGCCGGCGGTCCATCGTCAGCGAGGTGAGGAGCCGCTGCTCCCCCGCGTGGTAGACCTGCGCGCCCTGGCCGCAGACGGCGATGCCCTCGTAGCCGAGGTCGTCGAGGACGTGGCGGGTCCAGGCGACGGAGCGGCCGGTCACCACGATGTGCGCGGCACCCGCCGCGGTGGCCGCGGCGAGTGCCTCACGGGTGCGTTCGGAGACCGTGTCGTCCGGCCGCAGCAGCGTTCCGTCCAGATCGGTGGCGACGAGCTTGTACGGGAACACGGGGGCGGGACGGACGGGGCTCACGTGGTGAACGGCTCCAGACTGGGTGATTACTGCGGGTCGAGGGTTTCGCGTCCGCCGAGGTAGGGGCGGAGAACCTCCGGCACCCGCACGGAGCCGTCGGCCTGCTGGTGATTCTCCAGGATGGCGACGATGGTGCGCGGGACGGCGCACAGCGTGCCGTTGAGGGTCGCCAGCGGCTGGACCTTCTTGCCCTCGCGCATTCGCACGGACAGGCGGCGGGCCTGGAACTCCGTGCAGTTGGAGGTGGAGGTCAGCTCGCGGTACTTGCCCTGGGTCGGGATCCACGCCTCGCAGTCGAACTTCCGCGAGGCCGAGGAGCCGAGGTCGGCGCTGGCCACGTCGATCACCTGGAAGGGCAGTTCCAGGCTCTGGAGCCACTGGATCTCCCAGTCGAGCAGCCGCTGGTGCTCGGCCTCGGCGTCCTCCGGCTCGACGTACGAGAACATCTCGACCTTGTCGAACTGGTGGACGCGGAAGATGCCCCGGGTGTCCTTGCCGTACGTACCGGCCTCGCGGCGGAAGCACGGGGAGAAGCCGGCGTACCGCAGGGGCAGCTTGTCGGCCTCGATGATCTCGTCCATGTGGTACGCGGCGAGCGGGACCTCGGAGGTGCCGACCAGGTAGAAGTCGTCCTTCTCCAGGTGGTAGACGTCCTCGGCGGCCTGGCCGAGGAAGCCGGTGCCCTCCATCGCCCGCGGGCGGACCAGCGCGGGCGTCAGCATCGGGGTGAAGCCGGCGGCGGTGGCCTGGGCGATGGCGGCATTGACCAGGGCCAGTTCCAGCAGGGCGCCGACGCCGGTCAGGTAGTAGAAGCGCGAGCCGGAGACCTTGGCGGCGCGCTCGACGTCGATGGCGCCGAGGGCCTCGCCCAGCTCCAGGTGGTCGCGGGGCTCGAAGCCCTCGGCGGCGAAGTCGCGGATGGTGCCGTGCTTGGCCAGGACGGCGAAGTCCTCCTCGCCGCCGACCGGCACGTCGGGGTGGACGATATTGCCCAGGCGGAGCAGGAGCTGCTTGGCCTCCTGGTCGGCCTCGTCCTTCTCGGCGTCGGCGGCCTTGACGGCGGCGGAGAGTTCGCCGGCCTTTTTCAGCAGCTCGGTCTTCTCGTCACCGGTGGCCTTGGGGATGAGCTTGCCGAGCGACTTCTGCTCGGAGCGCAGCTCGTCGAAGCGGACGCCGGACGACCTGCGCCGTTCGTCGGCGGAGAGCAGGGCGTCGACGAGCGCGACGTCCTCTCCACGGGCGCGCTGGGAGGCGCGCACACGGTCGGGGTCCTCACGAAGCAGGCGAAGGTCAATCACGCCCTCCAGGCTACCGGGGCCGTCCAGCGCCCTACGACCCGATAACGCAGGCTGTGCGAAACGTCCCCCTTCGCCCGGGGCGGCGAGGGGCGCGCCGGTGCACCGGGGGCCGCCCCAAGCGCGTGACCCGGACGGCGGCACGAAGCAGCGGGGGCCGGCGGCGCGGATTCCGGGTCCGGATTCCGCGCCTTCCGAAACTGCGGAACTCCGTAGGCGGCCCCGAGACCGGTACGGGGGATTCCCCTCGCGGGGACGTTGCGCGGAAGCCGCGCGGAAGGCCGGGGCGGGCCGTGCGGAAAGCGTGACGGCCGGGCAATCCCGTCGACCGGCCGGCCGGACGCGGTGGTGGGTGGCCCGACTGCCCCGCGAAAGCGCCCACTTGGGGTGTCCGCTCCTGTTGTTGTCCACAGGAATGATGTCTCACCGAAAGTTATCCACAGGCTGTGGGATTGATCTGTGGATGCCGGAGTGATGGCTTCCGGAAGGGGTGTGCGGGTCGCCGGATTCCCGGGTCAAACCTCGCGCACCCGCGCTTTCGAGTGGAAATGGTTCGCCCCAAAGGGTTGATCGCAAGAATTAAGGTGACGGGACCTCTTTTGGAGCAAGGTGGAACCGTTGGAGTCGGTTCACCGTTTTGTCGACGATGTCGGACTCGCGTGTCGACTTGTCCCCAGGTCGAGAGCCGTGCCTGTGGATAACTCTGTGGACAAGAAGAACCGGCAGGTGAGGGCAGCTCCGGGTGACCCCGGGCGGGGCGGGAACCGCTCAGAACCGCCCGTCCTGGCACCGGTTCAGCCAGTCCGCGGCCGACACGTACTCCTCGTCCGAGGTGCCGGGGCGCAGTGGTGCCAGCTCCTCCGGGCGGACGTCGGCACGCGGGTACGACCCCAGGAACCGCACGTCGGGGCTGAGCCGCTTGAGCCCCATCAGCGCCTCGGCCACCCGGCGGTCGGCGATGTGTCCCTCGGCGTCGACGGCGAACCAGTAGTTGCCGATGCCCGCGCCGGTCGGCCGGGACTGGATCAGCATCAGGTTGACCCCGCGCACCGCGAACTCCTGGAGCAGTTCCAGCAGCGCACCGGGCCGGTCGGGGCCGAGCCAGACGACCACCGAGGTCTTGTCGGCGCCGGTCGGCGCGGACGGCCGGGCCGGGCGGCCCACCAGGATGAAGCGGGTCTGCGCGTTCTCCGCGTCGTGGATCTCGGTGACCAGCGGTTCGAGGCCGTAGGTGGCCGCGGCGAACTCCCCGGCGAAGGCCGCGTCGTAGCGGCCCTCCTGCACCAGGCGGGCGCCGTCGGCGTTGGAGGCGGCCGACTCCCACTGGGCCTCGGGGAGGTGGGCGGAGAGCCAGTTGCGGACCTGGGCCTGGGCCGCCGGGTGCGCGGTCACCGTCTTGATGTCGGCCAGCTGGGTGCCGGGCCGCACCAGCAGGGCGAAGGAGATCGACAGCAGCACCTCGCGGTAGATCATCAGCGGCTGTCCCACGGCCAGCTCGTCGAGGGTGGTGGTGATGCCGCCCTCCACCGAGTTCTCGATCGGCACCAGGGCGGCCGCCGCCTTCCCCGCACGGACCGCGTCCAGCGCGGCGGGCACGGAGACCATCGGGGCGAGTTCCCGGGTGGCGGCCTCGGGGAGCTGACGGAGCGCGGCCTCGGTGAAGGTGCCTTCGGGGCCCAGATACGCGTAGCGGGTGGCTGACATGTCCGAAACCCTAGTCTCCGAGGGCGGGCCTTCCGTGGCGCGACCACCCACCGGACAGCGCGGCTACCCCTCCAGCAATTCCTGTCCCACGTACCCGCCCTTCGGCGCCCCGCCCGGGACGGCGTACAGGCCGCTCGCCTCGTGCCGGATGAAGGCCGAGAGCGCGTCGCCCCGGTCGAGCTTGCGCTGGACGGGGACGAAGCCGCGCAGCGGGTCGGCCTGCCAGCAGAGGAAGAGCAGCCCGGCGTCGGGCACCCCCTCGTCGTCGATGCCGTCGTGGTACGAGAAGGGGCGCCGCAGCATCGCCGCGCCGCCGTTCTGGTCGGGGCGGGTGATCCGGGCGTGCGCGTTGAGAGGGATGACCAGTTCCCCGTCCTTGCCGACCCGCTCCAGGTCCGGCTCGGTGGTCTCGGTGCCGCCGGTGAGCGGGGCGCCGTCCGCCTTCCGCCGCCCCATCACCGCCTCCTGACCGGTGACCGAGAGCTTCTCCCAGTCGTCGAGGAGCATCCGGATGCGCCGGAAGACGACGTACGAGCCGCCCGCCATCCAGGCCGGATCGCCGTCGGCGGAGACCCGGACGCGGGTGGCGAAGTCCTCGTCGGAGGGGGCCGGGTTGTTGGTGCCGTCGATCTGGCCCATCAGGTTGCGGGTGGTCATCGGTTTCTCGGTGGCTCCGGGGGAGCGGTTGAAGCCGTCCATCTGCCAGCGGACCCTGGCCGCCTGTCCGGCGTCCTTCTGCACGGCCCGCAGCGCGTGGAAGGCGACCAGGGCGTCGTCCGCGCCGATCTGCACCCACAGGTCGCCGTTGCTGCGGCGGGCGTCCAGCCGGTCCGAGGAGAACTCCGGAAGCGGGTCGAGCGCGGCCGGCCGCTGCTTCTCCAGCCCGGTACGGGCGAAGAAGCTGTGCCCGAACCCGAAGGTCACGGTCAGGGCGGAGGGCCCCGCGTCCAGCGCGATCCCGGTGTCGTGGCCGCCGGCCGGGGCGGGCTCCCCCGCCATCAGCCGGGCCGCCGTCTGCGACCAGCGCCGCAGCAGCGCGGCCGCCTCCTTGCGCCCTGCCCCGGGAGCCAGGTCGAAGGCGATCAGATGGCCCCGGGCGTGCAGCGGCGTGGTGATGCCGGGCTGATGTTTCACGTGAAACATCTCGCGCCGGGAGCCCACCTCGGCCAGCGGGGTGACGGTCTCGGAGGGAGCTGCCGCCGTGTAACCGGCGGCGGCTCCCGTCACGCCGAGGGCGAGGCCGGTCGCCCCGGCGGTGCCGAGCAGGCGCCGCCGGGTCACCGGACGCTGGAGGGGGGTGTCCGCCATGGTGGTTCAGCCGATCCTTGCGTTCTTGCTCACGGTCACCTGATCGATGTCGGAGGTCCGGACGGTGACCGCGACCGTCCAGCTCCCCGCCAGCGGGATCTGCACCCCGGTGGCACTCCAGTGTCCTTCGGAGATGCGCTCCAGCGGAGCAGTGAGCGGGCCGAGTTCCTGGGCCTCCAGGGTCAGCGCCACCTTCAGCTCCGGGACGTCCAGCGGCTCCTCGCCCGGGTCCTGGACGTAGACGTGCAGCGCGTTGTCGCCGCTCCGCCCCGGGTCGACGTCGAGGAGCACGGTGCCCTTGCCGTCCTTGCCGCCCGTGTCGAACGGCACGCTGAGCGAGACCGGCCCCTGCTGCTGGGCGGCGGAGGCCGAGGTACCGGCCGCCGCCTCCTCCTCGGTACGCCCCGGCTCCGTCGTCGTCAGCACCGTGGTGACCGCCAGCACGACCACCGCGATCCCGGCCTCCAGCAGCACGGAGCGACGCAGCCCCGACCGCTCCGGATCGCCGTCCCGCCGCTTCTTCCGGGTGGCGGCCGACGCCGCCTCCCGCTGCCGCCGCAACTGGGCCTCCCGCGCCGGGTCGGCCTGGGCCGGCACCCGCGCCGTCGCGGCGGACTCCGCCCCGGGCGCACCCGCCTCGGCCTCCGCGCCCCGCCCGGCGGCGGGCCGCCCCTCGGCTTCGGCACGCTCCGACGCTTCGCCCGTCGCGGCGACGACCTCCGCCCGCTCGCCGTCACCGGAGTCCGGCGCGGAGCCGGTGGCCGGCTCCACCGGACCGGGGGCGGAAACGCCTTCGCCCTCGGACCCCAGGGCGCCCGAATCCCCGGACGCCTCCCCGAGCCGCCCCGTCCACCGGCGCGACAGCCCCGCCACCGCGACCAGCAGGGCGACCAGCCCGACCTTGACCAGCAGCAACTGCCCGTACGAGGTCCCGGTCAGCGCCGACCAGGAGCCGACCTGGCGCCACGACTGGTAGAGGCCGGTCAGCGCCAGCACCACCACGGAGCCGAAGGCCACCCGCGAGAACCGCCGCACGGCGGCCCGCTCCACGGCCGGGCCCCGGTACAGCGCGACCAGCAGCGCCGTCAGCCCGCCGAGCCACGCCGCGACCGCGAGCAGGTGCAGCACGTCCACCGGCATCGCGATGCCCGCCTGCAGCCCGGTCGACGCGTGCTCGGACATCGCCCAGGTCGCCGCGAGCCCCACCGCGACCACGGTCCCGCCGATCGTCAGACCGAAGGTCAGGTCACGCCGCTCCTTCGGGTCCTCGCGCCGCGCGTACGCGCCGAAGAGGACGGCGACGAAGAGCGCGGCGGCGGCCAGCAGCAGCAACCGGGAGACCAGCGCCGCCCCGGTCTTGGTCTCCAGGACACCCCCCAGCACCTCCAGGTCGAAGACGTCCCCGAGCTTGCCGGAGCCCGCGTAGGGACCGCGCAGCAGCAGCATCGCGAGGGTCGCCGCCGTCAGCCCGACCCAGCTGAACGCCACCAGCCGCTGCATCGGCCGCACCCCGGCCCCGCGCGGCCAGCAGGCCAGCACGAAGGCGGCCCCGCCCACCAGCAGCGTGAACCCGGCGTACGAGAGGTAGCGGGCGATGCCGTAGAGGGCGCCGACGGCCCCGCCGCCCGTCGTCTGGTCGGGGACGGCCGCGCTGGTCTCGGAGGGGGCGCCGATGGAGAAGGTGAAGGCGCCGGCCACCGGGTGACTGTCGGCCGAGACGACCTGGTACGCGACGGTGAAGGTGCCGTCGGGCAGCCCGGCGCGCAGCTTCACCGCGTACTGCGCGCCGCCCGAGCCGAGCGACCGGGGGGTCTCCTCGGTGTCGACGCGGTTGCCCGCCGGGTCCAGGACGCGGATGGCGTCCTCGTCGACGGCGATCTGCTCGGAGAAGGTGAGCGCGACCTCCTTCGGCGCCTGCTCGACCACCGAGTCCTGCTGCGGATCGCTCCCGGTCAGCGCCGCGTGCGCGCCGGCGCTCCCGGCCCCGGCCAGTACCGCGAGCCCGGCAAGGAGCACGGCGAGCAGGACGGGCAGCAGCCGTGCGGCCACCGCGCTCCGTGGCGCCGCGCCACCTCTGCGGAGGCCGGTTTCCGTGCAGGTCATCAGCGGTCAGCTCCTCACTGTGCCGTGGTGCTCCTGAGCAGTCCGGCCCTGTGCCGGATGCGCCGTGCCGTGCCCGGGCCCCGACGCCTTGGCCGGGTTGTAGGTGGCCTCCTTCACCGGGAGGGAGACCTCGATCTCGCCCGACTCGCTGAAGTGCAGGGTGACCTCGACGGTGTCGCCGACCGCGGGCCGCCCGGTGAGCTCCTCGAACATCAGGTGGTTGCCGCCGCGGCTGAAGTCGAGGGTGCCGTCGGCGGGGACCTCGAACGCGTCCTGCTCGCGCATGGTCCCGTCCTTGGTGGAGTGCAGCGTGACCCGCGCGGCCGACGGGCTGGTCACCGAGGTGAGCTGGTCGGCGGCGGAACCCTTGTTGGTGACCTTGAAGAAGCCGGCCGCCATGTCGGCGTTGACCGGCTGCGGCATGAAGGCGCCGTCCACCGACAGTTCGGGGGCGCCCGACGCCTCGGCCCCGCCGTCCGAGCAGCCCGCCAGCGAGGCCGCCGCGACCAGGGCGAGCGCGGCGCCGAGCAGCCGGCGCCTCACGGCTTGGCCCCGGTCAGGAGCTTCGGCAGGTCCTTCTGGTAGTCGTCGGCGGTGGCGTCGTCGCCGTACATCACGTACCCGGCGTCGTCCTTCGGGGAGAAGGCGATCACCTGCTTGCCGTGCATCGAGACCCGCTTGCCGTTCTTGTCCTTGGTCGGCTCGTCGATGGAGATGCCGATCGTGCGGGCGCCGCCCTGGATGGTGGCGAAGTCGCCGGTGAGGCCGATGAAGTCGGGGTCCTGCCCCTTCAGCCAGGAGCCGAGCACCTCGGGGGTGTCGTGCTCCGGGTCGGTGGAGACGAAGACCACCTGGAGCTTTTCCTGGTCGGCCTTGGGGAGCGCCTTCTTGGCGATGGCGATGTTGCTCATCGTCAGCGGGCAGACGTCCGGGCAGTTGGTGTAGCCGAAGTAGATGAGGGTGGGCTTGCCCGCGGTCCGTTCGCGCAGGTCGAACTTCTTCCCCTGGGTGTCGGTGAGGACGAGGTCCGGCTTCTTGAACGGCTGGTCGAGAACGGTGGCCGCCTTCTCGGTGGCGACGTCGGAGGAGACCGACGCGACCGGCTTGTCGCTTTCCGCCGAGCCGCCGCAGGCGGTCAGGGTGAGCGCGGACGCCGAGAGCAGGGCGGCGGCGAGCAGGGTCTTCTTGCGCATGGTGATGTCCCAGGGATCGGGTGCGGTGTGCACCGGGTGACCGTTCCACGGTCATGATCCCGGTGCACACCGCAGGGTTCAGCTGGTGGTACGCCGACGGCCGGAGAGGACGCCGAAGGCGACGCCCGCGAGGCCGATGAGGATGCCGACGACCGCGAGGATGCGGGCGGTGGAGTCGCTGGAGTCCTCGGCGGCCTGCTCGGACGACGCCTTCTCGGCGTCGTCACCGTGGCCGGAGGCGGCGGGCTTGGCGGACTTGTCGTCCGAGGCGGCGCCGTGGCCGTCACCGGAGGCGGCCGTCAGGGCCAGCACCGGCGCCGGGGACTCCGGCTCCTCGCCTTCCTTCGGCTCCTCGATCCAGCGCACGACCTCCTTGCTGTCGTACGTCTGGATGGCCTTGAAGACGAGCTGGTCGGCGTCGTCGGGCAGCGCCCCGAGGGAGACCGGGAACTGCTGGAAGGTGCCGGGCGCGACGCCGTCCTTCTCCGCGGTCCAGGTGACCTTGGAGACGGCCTCGGTGATCTTGTTGCCGTGGCTCTCCAGCGGCTTGTCCAGCTTCTCCTTGGTCACCTTCACGTCCCAGCCGGGGACCGGCTGCGGCATGACCGAGGTCAGCGGGTGGTCGGCCGGGAAGTTGATCTCCAGCTTCACGGTGGAGGCGTCGTCCCGCTCGTTGGGGACCTTGAAGTTGACCGTCGCGTAGCCACCCTGGGCGGCCTCGCCCTGCGGCTGCACACTCACGTGGGCGGAGGCGGGACCGGCGAGCAGGACGACCCCGGCGGCCGCGGCGACCGCGAGGACGGAGCCGCGCACGGCCCAGGGGCGGCGCGAGGAGGCAGGGGCGACGGCGGTCACGTTGTCGACAGACATGAAGGAACTCCACTTTCGGCAGTGGTGAACGGATGAGGCGGTACGTGTCCGGCGCGCGTGCGCGCGGACCTCGCGGCACCCCTGCCGTCCCGTCCGGGGCACACCAGGGGGCGTGCGCGCGGGCGTTGCGGAGTGCCGCGTCAGACTGCGAGTACGTACACCTCGGCGGCGGGGGGACCCCGCCTGCTCACCGAGTGCTGGAGTTCGGCCGTCCGGAGCCGGGGCGGCTCGGGCGGAGCGAGATGGCGGGCCCACGGCGAGCCGTCCGCCCCGAGGCCCGCACGGAGCGCGCGGACCAGCCGCAGGGCGGTCCGCAGCGCGCGCACCGGCGCCCCGTGGACGCGGAGTTCGTCGCGGCCGAGTGCGGAGAGCCGCACCAGCCGGAAGAGGGCGAGGTCGCCCCGGCGCAGCAGCCAGCCCGCGACGAGGGCGGCCAGCAGGTGGCCGAGGAGCATCGGCAACGAGGGGAGCAGCCCGGCGAGCCCCGTGTGCTGGTGCATGGAGCCGCTGTGCGGGTCGAGCCCCGCCGTGGTCAGGATCTGCTCCGCCTGGTGCGGGGAGATGGCCCCGCTGTGCCCGCAGGTCAGTTCCCCGGCGCGGGCCACCAGGGTCGCCTCGGAGGCGGCCCGGGCGGCGCCCTGCTGGGCGAGGCCGAACAGCGCGTGCAGGCCGATCTGTCCGGCGGCCAGCGTGAGGACGATGCCCGGCAGGGAGCGTTCCCGTCCGGCGAGTGCCACCGTCACGAGGAAGACCCCGAGGAAGGCGGCGGCCAGGGTCCAGCCCGGCAGGGCCAGGCAGGAGGCGAAGACGTGCCCGGCCGCGGACACCACGACGCAGACCGCGGTGAACACCGCGGCCCTCAGGAGCCGGAGACCTGTTCCGGCCTGCGCGTACGCGTGGGGGGCAGCCATGACCGGCTCATCATCGCACCGGCGCCCCCTCGGCGGTACGGCAGGTCCGCAAAGTCCGGGTACCTCAGCTTCTCGGCCCAGCGGTGCGGGCGTATGCGTATTTACCCCCCGACGCGAGGGGACCCGGGTGCGGTCCGGGCAGGCGCCGGCAGCCGGGGGGCTTACCTCGCGGACGGCCGGGCAATACGTATCGGTATGTCGAGCCGCAGTCAGGAGGCTGGAGCATGAGCATCATGTGGTCACTCCATTTGCGGCGCGATGCCGCCAGTGTGCCGCTCGCCCGTCGCCTGCTCATCGGGTCGATGGACACCGCAGGTGTCGATCCCGACATCTCCTACGACCTGTCCGTCGCCCTGAGTGAAGCGTGCGCCAACGCGGTGGAACACGGAGGAGCGGGGTCGCCCGCGCCGGAGAGCGCCTACCGGGTCACCGCCTATCTCGACGGTGAGCGATGTCGGATCGAGGTGGCCGACTCCGGCCCCGGATTCCCCGCCCGGCCCGCCCGCAGCGTGCCGATGACCGCTCCGCAGGACGAGAGCGGCCGCGGCCTGGACCTCATCGAGCAGCTCTCGGACCACGCCCACTTCGGCAACAAGCCGGGCCGGGCGGGAGCCGTGGTCTCCTTCGACAAGATCCTGAAGTGGCGCAAGGATGCCCCGCTGGTCGCCGTCTGACAGGTCCGGACGGTGGGCGATGTTTCACGTGAAACACGAACAAGCTCCGCACCGCTGGAGCCACGCCATGTTTCACGTGAAACATGACCCCGACGGACGTTTCACGTGAAACACCACGAGGGGCGTTGTTTCACGTGAAACAACGCCCCTCGCAGGGTGTGGCCCCTTCGGAAGGGGAGGTGGGCGTCAGCCCTTCAGCTCGGCCATCCAGCGCTCGACCTCGTCGGAGGTGCGCGGCAGGGCGGCGGAGAGGTTCCGGTTGCCGTCCTCGGTGACCAGGATGTCGTCCTCGATCCGGACGCCGATGCCGCGGTACTCCTCCGGCACCGTCAGGTCGTCCGCCTGGAAGTACAGGCCGGGCTCGACGGTGAGGCACATGCCGGGCTCCAGGGTGCCCTGGACGTAGGTCTCGGTCCGCGCGACCGCGCAGTCGTGGACGTCCATGCCGAGCATGTGGCCGGTGCCGTGGAGGGTGAAGCGGCGCTGCAGGCCCAGCTCCAGCACCCGGTCGACCGGGCCTTCGAGGATGCCCCACTCGACGAGCCGGGTGGCCAGCACCCGCTGCGAGGCCTCGTGGAAGTCCCGGTACTTGGCGCCGGGCCGCACGGCGGCGATGCCCGCCTCCTGGGCCTCGTACACGGCGTCGTAGATCTTCCGCTGGAGCGGGGAGTACGTGCCGTTGATGGGCAGGGTGCGGGTGACGTCGGCGGTGTAGAGGGTGTGCGTCTCCACGCCGGCGTCGAGCAGGAGCAGGTCGCCGGAGCGGACCTGGCCGTTGTTGCGGACCCAGTGCAGGGTGGTGGCGTGCGGGCCGGCGGCGCAGATCGAGCCGTAGCCGATGTCGTTGCCCTCGACGCGGGCGCGGAGGAAGAAGGTGCCCTCGATGTACCGCTCGGAGGTGGCCTCGGCCTTGTCGAGGACGCGGACGACGTCCTCGAAGCCGCGGACGGTGGAGTCCACCGCCTTCTGGAGCTCGCGGACCTCGAAGGCGTCCTTGACCAGCCGGGCCTCGGAGAGGAAGACCTTCAGCTCCTCGTCCCGCTCGGCGGTGACCTTGTCGGTGAGGGCGGCCTCGATGCCGGCGTCGTAGCCCCGGACCACGCGGACGGGGCCGGTGGCCTCGGCCAGCGCACCGGCCAGCTCGCGCACGTCCTTGGCGGGGAGCCCGAGCAGCTGCTCGGCCTCGGTCAGCGAGTGGCGGCGGCCCACCCACAGCTCGCCCTGCCCGTCGAGCCAGAACTCGCCGTTCTCCCGGTTGGAGCGGGGCAGCAGGTAGATCGTGGCCTCGTGGCCGGCCTCGGTCGGCTCCAGGACGAGGACGCCGTCCTCGGTCTGGTCACCGGTGAGGTACGCGTACTCGACCGAGGAGCGGAAGGCGTACTCGGTGTCGTTGGAGCGGGTCTTGAGGTTGCCTGCCGGGACGACCAGGCGCTCACCGGGGAAGCGGGCGGAGAGGGCGGCGCGGCGGCCCGCGGTCTCGGCGGCCTGCTCGATGGGCTGCAGGTCGTGCAGCTCGGTGTCGGCCCAGCCCTGCGTCATGTTCTCCGCGAGCTCGTCGGAGAGGGCGGGGTAGAGCCCGTTCTTCCGCTGCTTGATCGGCTGCTCGCCGGCGTCCGCCACGGCCTCATCGACGTCCTTCGGGGTCTCCGAGAGTTCCTCGGCCACGGCATTCCTCCTGGGTGTGACATGGGATGTTCCTCCATCGTATGTCCGTTCCAGGCGGTGCCGAAGGGGCGTGCGGCTGTTGGTCCCGTCACCCGGGGGCGCGGGGCCTGGTGCCGCGCGTCAGTCGAAGCGGACGGCGAGCAGGACCACGTCCTCCTCGCTCTCCTCGTCGTCGAGCCCCTCGGGGAGCAGGGTGGTGAGGATGTGGTCGGCGACGGCCCCCGGGTCCTCCCGCCGGCCCCGGGGGACCGAGGCGGCGGCCGAGTGCAGCCGGGCGAAGGCCCGGTCCATCGCGTCGCCGGTCCGCCGCAGCAGCCCGTCGCTGTAGAGGAGGACGGTGTCGCCGGGCCGGGGCCGCAGCTCCACACTGGGCGCCTCCCAGCAGGCGAGCATGCCCAGCGGCGCGGAGAGCGAGGTCTCCACGAACTCGGCGCCGCGCTCGCTGACGACCACCGGCGGGCAGTGCCCGGCCCCGGCCAGGACGAGCCGCCGCCTGCGCTCCGGGCCGGGGCCCTCGGCCGGCTCGCAGTACCCGAAGAGCGCCGTCGCCGAGCGGGCCGGCTCCGTGAGCCGCAGCAGCAGCTCCAGGTCGGAGAGGACGGCGACCGGGTCCTCGCCCTCCATCACCGCGTACGCCCGCAGCGAGGCGCGCAGCCGGCCCATGGCGGCGACCGCGCTCGGGCCGGACCCGGTCACGGAGCCGATGGCGAGGCCGAGGGCGCCCTCGGGAAGCGGCAGCGCGTCGTACCAGTCGCCGCCCCCGCGCGGCCCGGTCCGGTGGCGGGCCGCGAGCCGTACCCCGGGCACCCGGGGGAGGCGGCTGGGCAGCAGTTCCTCGCGGAGGGTGGCGAGGGTGGCGCGGGCCGCGTCCAGGGTGAGCAGCCGGGCCAGGTGCTCCCCGGCCTGGCGGAGGTAGAGCCCGGTGAGGTGGCGGCGGCGCTCGTCGGGCTCGGCCGGCTCGTCGTAGAGCCAGACCACCGCGCCGAACCGTCCCTCACTCCCGGTCTCCAGCGCCGCCGCGTAGCTCGCCGCCCAGCCGAGCCGGGCGGCGACCTCGCGGTGGCGGGGGTCGGCGGTGTGGTCGGTGGCGAGGTCGGGGTGGCAGATCTCGCGGCGTCCGCCGGGCGGCTCGTCGAGGAGCCGTCCGTGGCAGGAGGCGGCGCGCGGCACGGTCTCGATGTGGCCGAGGTCGGCACGGCCGAGGCCGAGCCCGGTGAAGGCGGCGCGGGGCCCGCCGGGGCCGCCCGGCTCCAGGGCGGCGAGGCCGCGGCGGGCGCCGACGAGCGAGGCTCCGGCGTGGAGCAACTCCCGCAGGGCGGCGTCGACGGTGGCGGTGGCGATCAGCCGCTCGGTGAGTTCGTGCAGCGTGGTGAGGTCGGAGACCCAGCCGGCGAGGCGGTCCTGGACGGCCGTCGAGGGGGGTGGGGCGGGCGCCGCCGGAGGCTGCGGAGAGGGTGCGACAGTCTGCGCGGGGGCGGGAACAGCAGAATCGATTCCGGCCACATTGGGAGAGTGGGGCGCTGTCATGTTCTACGGTTTTCCGGCCGGTGCGTATTGCTCAAAAGCATCGCAAACCCCCAGGTGATTCCGCGCCGCCGACAATGGTCCACATCTACACGCAATGAAGACGAGATGTCCAGCATTGTCCTGCGGGGATTCCCCAGGTTCCTGCGGGTGGCGCGAGCCCGGAGGAACCTGGCCCAAAAAGGCGAACTTGGCTCGAAAGTGTCAGCGGGAAGCGCATATTGCGGTCGACTGACCTCGTTCGGCCGAGGGAGCGCAGACGGCCCCCGGGCGAATGCTTCGGGAGGACGCGTCACAACGGCCGTGCCGGGTACGAACACCGAGAGGGTGTGGACCGGGGGCAGGCAGGGACCTTGAGGGAACCTGGCAGCCGCCCCGGGCGTCCCAGTCGACAGCGACCGCGCCCCATCCTCCCGCGGCGGAGGCGACAGGAGTCCCCGGTCCGGCAAGCGCGGATCCGGTAAGTGCCAGGCGTCGCCGTCCTCCGCCTGGTTCCACGCACGGCCCCACGGGGCGCCCCCTGCCGCAGGCCGGGGATGTGATGCGCCAGTTTGTACGCACGGTGAAGTGACGCACGTCCAGTGTGATGACCCTCGGCGTTCAACGGAAAGGAACGAGCGCTCATGCGCGAGATCCTCGGAAGGCGACGCAAGCTCCGGTCCCGGCGCACCCGCGGGAGCGCCCCGGCGGCCTGTCCCGACCTGACCCACCCGACCGACCAGCCCGACCTGACCGGTGTGGCGGTGGCGGCGGTCCACCGGCACTGGCCGGTCGTGCCCGGTGCCCGGCCCGACCCCGTGAGCCCGACCGGCTGCGGCTGCCCGGACCCGGAGTGCGCCCTGCCCGGCGACCACCCGGCCGACCCCGGACTCCTCGCGGCCACCACCGACGAGCGGATGGTGCGCTGGTGGTGGGGCGAGCGTCCGGCCGCCCCCGTCCTCCTCGCCACCGGGCGCGGCGCCAGCGCGGTCAGCCTCCCCGCCGTGGCCGCCGCCCGCGCCCTCGCCGCCCTCGACCGGGCGGGCGTCGCCACCGGCCCCGTCCTCGCGACGCGGGACCGCTGGGCGCTGCTGGTCGCCCCGTACTCCCTGCCGCGCCTCGGCGAACTGCTGTACGCCAAGGACCACGTCCCCGGCTCGCTGCGCTTCCACGGGGAGGGCGGTTATCTGCTCCTGCCCCCGTCGGCCAAGGACGCCGGCCGGGTCCGCTGGGAGCGCCGGCCGGCCGAGGCCCCCGGCGGTCCGGCCCTGCCGGAGATCGGCGCCGTACTCGACGCCCTCGTCGACACGCTCAACGAGACCGGCGTCAACGCCACCGACCTGTAGGACCCGACCGCCCCCGGACCAGGCGCGAGCGGCCCCTGTGCGGGGCGGCCGGAGCGCGCGAGCGCCGGGGGCGTACGCCAACTGACCGTGGCGTGCGGGGTGTCCGTGTGCGGGGGCGAACGTGGCCGCTGAGGCGTCGCGCACCGGCGCGGCCAGGGGCCCGGCCCGTCCGGAAGAGCTCCGGACATGGAAGGGCCCGGTTGCTGGCGACGGGGGATGCACCAGCAACCGGGCTACTTGAACCGTAACAAGAGATCGCCGGTTAGCAAATTCGATCGGCCTGTCCCGCGAGGGGATTCCCCCGTGGAGACGGGCGGATGTGACCGGAGTCACCGCCCGCCCGGCCGCCGGACTCCGGGAGTCCGGTACGACCGGCGGGCCGGGTTCAGTTGAGCGTGACCTGCCGGTTGGTCAGGCCGCCGCGGGCCCGGCGCTCCTCGGCGGTGAGCGGTGCTTCCTCGGCGAGCGCGGCGGCGAGCCGCTCGGCGAACTCCGCCGCCGGCTTCTCCACGTCCTCGGCCTCCATCGAGGTGGGCAGGTCCCACACCGGCACCGTCAGCCCGTGCGCCCGGAACGACCCGACGAGCCGCGTCCCTTCGCCGAGCGAGGAGGTGCCCGCCGCGTGCAGCCGCGCCAGCGCGTCGAGCAGCCGCTCCTCGCTGTGCGGCATGACCCAGCGCAGGTGGTTCTTCTCCGGCGTCCGGCACCAGTACGCCCACTCGACGCCGGTCAGCCGGGCCGTCGGGATGGCGGCCTCGTTGGCCCGCTCCAGGGAGGCGGTGACCTCCGGCGAGGTCTGCCCGGCCTCGGCCTCCGGCACCCAGAACTCGAACCCGCTGTGCACCTGCGGCGCGAACGGCGCCTCGGGGTCCAGCAGTTCCTGGAGCCGGGGCCGTTCGGCGGGGGAGGCGGACTGGGCGGGCAGGCGCCGCGCCTCGACGGGCGTACCGGGCTTGGCCTCCAGGGCGCGCAGCAGGGTGTCGGCCAGGTCGCGGCTGAGGTCGCCGGAGGGGGTGTCGTTCTGCAGGCCGAGCAGGACGGAGCCGTCCTCGCGGCGCAGCGCGGGCCAGGCCAGCGGCAGCACGGTGGCGAGGGTCACCGAGGGAACGCCCTCGGGCAGGCCGTCCTTGAGCGTCAGCTCGACGGTGGCCGCGGGCACCAGTTCGCGCAGCGCCACCCAGTCGCCCTCACCGGCCAGCCCCTCGAAGGGGCGCTGCACCAGCTCGGTCACGGCGTGCGAGGCGGCCCGCCCGTGACACGCCTTGTAGCGGCGGCCCGAACCACAGGGGCAGGGTTCACGGGCGCCGACGACCGGGATCTCCCCGTCGGCGAGCTGTGCCTTCTTGCCCGGCTTCTGCGGACGCTTCTTGGCCATCGGATCTCTCCCGGGTACGGCTCGTCTGGTACGGCGCGAGCCTAACCGTTCCCCGCCGGGCGAAGGCGGCGTCCTTGGGGCCGTCACCCCCGCGTGCGCGCCACCGCTCGGCGGTCGTACGGGCCCACGCCCGCGGGGAGTTCCGGGAGTGGGCTCAGGTCAGGTCGTCGAGGGCGCCCAGGGCCTCGCTGAAGTCGAGCCCGGCCAGGGCGGAGACCGGCGGGGCGGTGATCCGCTCCGCGAAGTCCTCGCGCCGGTGGCTCGCGGAGAGGAGGGCCCAGACGGTGAGTTCGCCGCAGGCGCCGTCCCGGGTGCCCCACTCCTCGGAGAGGGCCGTGATGATGTTGAGCCCGCGGCCGCCCTTGGCCGTCACCGACGGGGTGGACGGGACCGGGCGGGTCGGGCCGCCGCCGTCCGTGACCTCCACCGTCAGCCGGCCGCGGTCGTCGACCCGCCAGGCGGCCCGGACGTCGCCGTCGCCGATGGGCGCGTCGTCCAGCGGACGGCCGTGCCGGCAGGCGTTGCTCAGCAGTTCGGACAGGATCAGTACGGCGTCGTCTATGGCTGAATCCGATACTCCGCTCAGCCGCAGCTGCTCGCGCATACGGCGTCGCGCCTTTCCCACGCCCGCAGGGCCGTGAGGAACAGCCATGCTCGACGACGTGGGCACTTCTTGTGCCACCACCAACGCCACCCCCGGACCTCCTTTGCCCCACGCCAGAGGGTGAATGCCCCATTGCATCCGACCGGAAACCGGCCAATCCGCTCCCGGTGACGCATTCAGCGGGCGCAGCCACCCAAAGAACGCGCCGGTGTACTCCCCGTGAGGTAAATCAGAAGATTGGCGAGTGGGTGTGGACGGTTATCGCCCTATTTGCGCAACACCTGAGCCGGCCTGGAAGCGAAACAACCGCTTCCGCCATGGTGGCCCCTTTCACACTTTCCCTCCCCCTGCGCAGGCGCGTGAGCAGCGGTTCCGCTCGGCGGCAGCGCACACCCGGCGCGCGGACGGCGCCCCACGCTCTCCGGAAAGCACGCCGTACGCGCCCCGGCGGGACCCAAGGCGGGGCGGGGGGTTCTCAGCCCCGGCCGAGCTGCTCCAGCACCGCCCGCGGCCGGTTGGTGATCACCGCGTCCACCCCCAGGTCGGCGCAGAGGGCCACGTCGGCCGGTTCGTCCACGGTCCAGACGTGGACGCGGTTGCCGGCCCGGTGGACCTGTTCCACATAAGAGGGGTGGCCGCGCAGGATGCGGATGCTCGGCCCGGAGATGCCCACCCCCGGCGGCAGCCGGCCGTCCCGGTGGCGTACGCCGACGAACTGCATCAGCTGGACCGTCGGCAGGTGGGGGGAGGCGGCGCGGACGCGGTGGAGCGAGCGGGCCGAGAAGCTCATCACGCGGACCGGTGAGGCCGCGGCCGAGGCCGGGGCGGCCAGGCCGAAGCGGTGGAGGAGGGCCATCAGCCGCTCCTCGACCTGCCCGGCCCAGCGCGTGGGGTGCTTGGTCTCGATCGCCAGCTCCACCCGGCGCCCCGCGTCGCTCACCAGCTCCAGCAGGCGTTCCAGGGTCAGCACCGAGGTGCGTTCCGCGTCCCACTGCGGCCGCTCGCTCACCGGCGGCACGGGGACGGCGGTGTCGCGCCCCGCCCCGGGCCCGACCGGGCCGACCCGGGTGGTGTCCTTCCAGGAGCCGAAGTCGAGGCCGGCCAGATCGGCGAGCTCCAGCGCGGAGACGGCCCCGCGGCCGTTCGAGGTGCGGTTGACCCGGCGGTCGTGGACGCAGACCAGATGCCCGTCGGAGGTCAGCCGCACGTCGCACTCCAGGCCGTCCGCGCCGTCCTCGATCGCTTTGCGGTACGCCGCCAGGGTGTGCTCCGGCACGTCCGCGGAGGCGCCTCGGTGGGCGATGACCTTGATGGCTTCCCGGGGTGTGGGCATCACCCGGTCATGGTGTCACCACCGGCGGGCAGACGCACAAAAGAAGCACCCGGCGCCGGTCTCCGGCAGGGTGTGAGGAGCGTGGCAGGGAACTTTCCCCGGCGCGCGCCCGTTTTGCCGGAAGTAAAAGAATGGCGGTGGGTGCACAGGGTCGCCTTACGGTGCCCTGACGTCCGGTGGGAAAAGCTGACTGCGAACATCTGGACAGTCGGGCCGTACCGGGCCGCGACCGTGACCGATCGCCGTGGACCGAGGAGAACCAGCTGTGAGCACCGAGAACGAGGGCTCAGGGACCGAGGGCGCCGGGACCGAGGGCCAGCAGGTACCCCCCTCCGTGCCGCCTGCCCCGTCCGTACCCCCCGCCCCGGTGGACCCCGCCAGGGGCGGCCCGCAGCAGTCCGCACCGGCCGGGGACTGGCCCCCGCCCCCACCACAGGGCGCCCCCTCCCCCTACGCCGAACCCCCCGCCACCCCGGCCTACGCCGGTGGCGGTTCCTACGCGACCCCCGGCGGCGGCCCCGCCTGGGGCGCCTCGTACCAGCAGCCCGCTCCCGCCAAGGGCCGGCGCGGCGGGCTGGTCGCGGCGGTGCTGGCGGCGGCGCTGATCGCCGGCGGCGTCGGCGGCGGCATCGGCTACTGGGCGGCGAGGGACGGAGACGGGAACTCCGGTTCCACCACCGTCTCCGCCTCCGACACCCCGACGAGCGTCAAGCGCGAGGCCGGCTCGGTGGCCGGCGTCGCCGCCAAGGCGCTGCCGAGCGTCGTCACCATCGACGCCCAGGGCGGCGACGGCGAGGGCGGCACCGGCACCGGCTTCGTCTACGACAAGCAGGGCCACATCCTCACCAACAACCACGTCGTCGCCTCGGCGGCCGACGGCGGCAAGCTCTCCGCCACCTTCTCCAACGGCAAGAAGTACGTGGCCGAGGTGGTCGGCCGCGCCGAGGGGTACGACGTCGCGGTGCTCAAGCTGCGCAACAGTGACGGCCCCGCCCCGCTGCCGCTCGGCAACAGCGACAAGGTCGCGGTCGGCGACTCCACCATCGCCATCGGCGCCCCCTTCGGCCTGTCCAACACGGTCACCACCGGCATCATCAGCGCCAAGAACCGCCCGGTCGCCTCCAGCGACGGCGGCAACTCCAAGAGCTCGTACATGAGCGCCCTGCAGACCGACGCCTCCATCAACCCGGGCAACTCCGGCGGCCCGCTCCTCGACTCCGGCGGCGCCGTCATCGGCATCAACAGCGCCATCCAGTCGGCCGGAAACGGCATGGGCGGCTCCGGCCAGGCGGGCTCGGTCGGCCTCGGCTTCGCCATCCCGATCAACCAGGCGAAGAACGTCGCCGAGCAGCTCATCAAGACCGGCAAGCCCGTCTACCCGGTCATCGGCGCCTCGGTCTCCCTGGAGGACAACCGCATGGGCGCCACCATCTCCGACGAGGGGCCCGGCGGTTCCGCCGCCGTCTCCCCGAACGGGCCCGCGGCCAAGGCCGGTCTCAAGTCCGGCGACGTGATCACCAAGCTCGACGACACCATCATCGACAGCGGCCCCACCCTCATCGGCGAGATCTGGACCCACAAGCCCGGTGACACGGTGAAGATCACCTACGAGCGCGGCGGCAAGACCGAGACGGTCGACGTCACGCTGGGCGATCGCGTGGGCGACGACTGAGCCGTTACTCTTGTCCCCGCGCCACCACGCCCCGAAGGGCCCGGTGGCGCGGGGAGGGTTGCCCGAGCGGCCTAAGGGAACGGTCTTGAAAACCGTCGTGGTGGCGACATCACCGTGGGTTCAAATCCCACACCCTCCGCAGCGGTTGAAGAGCGTGAGCAGCAGAAGGGGCGTCTCCGGTGGAGGCGCCCCTTTCGCGTGGGCGGACGCGGGACGGTGGCCGGTCGGGCGCCGGTGCGGTCGCTTTGGGGGCGCGTGGCGGGTTTAGAAGAAACCGCTCACACTTGCGGGGGAAGCGGGGGGTCTCGGGTGGTTCCTGGGCGTGGGGCTGGGCAATTCTGATCCAGCAATCGCAGCGCATCCGGGCGGTCGGCCAACTGCCCGGTGCGACAAGGCACTTACCGGGTCAGCCCGGGCTATGGAGGAACACATGGCAAGCATCCGCACCGCTCGCGTTCTCGCCGCCGTCGCCGCTCTTCCGCTGGCCGCCGCCCTCTGCGCGGGCGTCGCCGTCGCCGACAACGGCTCGTTCGCGAACGACGGATCGAACGCCGCCGTGGCGACGGTCAGCGGCAGCGGGGTCGGCGACGACAACAGCGGCAACTCCGCCACCACCCAGCAGCAGGCCGTCGGTTCGGGCGCCTCGAACGAGAACAACTCCGCCCAGGTCAGCGACTCGGCCTTCACCTCGATCGACCAGTCCGACAAGAGCGTCTGGGTGAGCTTCAGCCGGCTCTGGTAGGCCCCTCCCGGGGCTCATGGTCCGTACGGGGGTCGAAGGCCATGGGGCGACCGGCCTGCGCGGCGGTGCACCACGCACCGCCGCGCAGTGCTGTGCGCGGAGCCGGACCGTCGGCGAGCGGGCGTACGAGCCGGGGAGCGCGGGGAAGGGCCCCAGCACATTCCACGCGCGGCCGCGACCCGGGAGCCCGCGTACGAGGTGTTTCGCCACCCCGTACGGATGACGCGGGGCGCGCCCCCACCGCGTCGCGCCCGGTGGGATCTTCACTCGTCACATGAGACGCCGAATGATGATCAGAAGATGGGTCGCACTGGCGGTGGCCGTGGCGTCCGCCGCGAGTGCCGGGGTGACGGCCGCGTACGGCGACAGCGCCGCCCCGCCGCCGTCGCCGGAGCAGGTCCTCGGTGAGGTGGCCCCCGGGCCCTCCGAGGCGGACTCCGCGCCCGAACCGTCCCTGCGCCCCCGCCCCCTCCCCGCCTCCGAGGGCCGGCCGGCACCCCAGCCCGGTGCCGTCGCCGCCCAGCCCGTGCCGGGCGTACCGGAGTTCCCGCCCTCCTGGCAGTTCCCGGAGGCCCGCCAGGAGCTGCCGGCGGACGCCAACGTCTTCCGCGGCAAGGCGTTCGACACCTGCCACGCCCCCTCGATGGGCGTCCTGCGCAACTGGCGCGCCTCCGACTACCGCGCCGTCGGGGTCTACTTCGGCGGCCGCGGCCGCGCCTGCCCGAACCAGCCGAACCTGACACCGGAGTACCTGACCGAGGGCGACAGCATCGGCTGGAACTTCCTGCCGATCTACGTCGGCTCGCAGTCGCCCTGCGTCATCGCGTCCAACAAGCAGAACGTGCGGATCACCGGCGACCCCGTCGAGCGGGGCGCGGCGGAGGGCGCGGACGCGGTCGACCGCGCCGCCGCCCTCGGCATGGAGCGGGGCAGCGCGCTCTACCTCGACATGGAGGCGTACGACCACCGGAAGGCCGACTGCGCGGCGACCACCCTCGCCTTCGTCCGCGCCTGGAACCGCGCCGTCACCGACAGCGGCTACGTGCCGGGCTTCTACTCCAGCGCCTCCTCCGGCATCAGCCACCTGGAGAGCGAGCGGCGGGCCGGGACCACTGACCTGCCGGCGGCCATCTGGTTCGCGCGCTGGCAGCCGCAGCCCGACCTCTGGGGCGAGCCCGTCCTCGACCGGGAGGCCTGGGCGCCGGACGCCCGCATCCACCAGTACGCCGGCAACGTCACGGAGACGCACGGCGGCAGTACCCTGACGATCGACCGCAACCAGGTCAGCGCCCCGGTGGCCCGTATCGGCTGAACAGCGGCCGCAAGCGGGGGCCTTCGGCCTCCGGGACCTCCCTGACCGGCCCTCGGCCGGGCCTCCACCTTCAGGAGGTGCGCGGCGGCCCCGTCCTACACCCACAGGGGGACGGGGCTTCGGGACCTGTGGGCGATCCGCCGCGGGGCCCGCGCTCCTAGCGTGGAGCCATGACAGTGACCCAGGTGTCCGTCCGCACCGGCACGTCGACGGCGGGCGGCGCCTCCCCGGCGCGCTACCCGTCCTTCGCCTCCTACGTCGAGGCCCGCCAGCCCGTGCTGCTGCGGACCGCCCGCTCGCTGACGCCCAACCCGAACGACGCGGAGGACCTCCTCCAGACCGCGCTGGCCAAGACGTACGTGGCCTGGCCGCGCATCGAGGACCACCGCGCGCTCGACGGGTACGTGCGCCGCGCCCTGGTCAACACGCGCACCTCGCAGTGGCGCAAGCGCAAGGTCGACGAGTACGCCTGCGAGGAACTGCCCGAGCCCGAAGTGCGCCCGGGGATCGACCCGGCGGAGGCGCAGAGCCTGCGCGACGCCATGTGGCGCGCGATCATGAAACTCCCCGCCCGCCAGCGCGCCATGGTCGTCCTGCGGTACTACGAGGACCTCAGCGAGGCCCAGACGGCCGCGATCCTCGGGGTCTCGGTGGGGACCGTCAAGAGCGCCGTCTCCCGCGCGCTCGCCAAGCTGCGCACCGACCCGGAGCTGACCGCCGCCCGCTGACGGCCGCCGCCGCGAGGTCCGGAGCCACCCGGTACCGGTCGACACGTCGCCCTCGTCCTCGGCTGCCCTGTACAGCACCCTTCGCTCTGATTTCAAGACCCCCGGGCTAGTGACATACCAAGCGGTATGGGCTGAGAATCAGGCCAAACCCTACTGCCGCGTAGCGCCCCCGGGAGGACGCCGTGCTGAGCACCATGCAGGACGTACCGCTGACCGTGACCAGGATTCTCATGCACGGCATGACCATCCACGGAAACTCGCAGGTCACGACATGGACGGGAGAGGCCGAGCCGCAGCGCCGCTCCTACCGTGAGATCGGCGAGCGGTCCGCGCAGCTCGCCCACGCCCTCAAGGACGAGCTGGGTGTCCTGCCGGACGACCGGGTCGCCACCCTGATGTGGAACAACGCCGAGCACGTGGAGGCGTACTTCGCCATCCCGTGCATGGGGTCGGTCCTGCACACGCTCAACCTGCGGCTGCCCGCCGAGCAGCTCGCCTGGATCGTCGGCCACGCGGCCGACAAGGTCGTCATCGTCAACGGCTCGCTGCTGCCGCTGCTCGCCCCGCTCCTGCCGCATCTGCCCACCGTCGAGCACGTCGTCGTCTCGGGCCCGGGCGACCGCTCCCTGCTGGAGGGCGCCGCCCCCCGCGTCCACGAGTACGAGGAGCTGCTGGCCGGCCGCGCCACGCGCTACGACTGGCCGGAACTGGACGAGCGGGCCGCCGCCGCCATGTGTTACACCTCCGGCACCACCGGCGACCCCAAGGGCGTCGTCTACTCCCACCGCTCGATCTACCTGCACTCCATGCAGGTCAACATGAGCCAGTCGATGGGGCTGACCGACGCGGACACCAGCCTCGTGGTGGTCCCCCAGTTCCACGTCAACGCCTGGGGCCTGCCGCACGCCACGCTGATGACCGGCGTCAACATGCTGATGCCCGACCGCTTCCTCCAGCCCGGCCCGCTCGCCGAGATGATCGAGACCGAGCGGCCCACCCACGCCGCCGCCGTTCCCACCATCTGGCAGGGGCTCGCCGCCGAACTGGCCGCCAAGCCCCGCGACGTCTCCTCGCTGACCCAGGTCACCATCGGCGGCTCGGCCTGCCCGCCCTCGCTGATGGCGGAGTTCGACCGGCTCGGCATGCGCGTCTGCCACGCCTGGGGCATGACGGAGACCTCGCCGCTCGGCACCATCGCCCGGCCCCCGGCCCACGCCGTCGGCACCGAGGAGGAGATGGCCTACCGCCTTACCCAGGGCCGCTTCCCCTCGGGCGTCGAGGCCCGGCTGGCCGGACCCGGCGGCGAGTACCTGCCCTGGGACGGCACCTCCGCCGGTGAGCTGGAGGTCCGCGGGCCGTGGATCGCCGGCGCCTACTACGGGGGCGCGGACGGTGAGCCGCTCCGCCCCGAGGACAAGTTCAGCGCCGACGGCTGGCTGAAGACCGGAGACGTCGGCGTCATCACCCCCGACGGCTTCCTCACCCTCACCGACCGCGCCAAGGACGTGATCAAGTCCGGCGGTGAGTGGATCTCCAGCGTCGAACTGGAGAACGCGCTGATGTCCCACCCCGACGTCGCCGAGGCCGCCGTCGTCGCGGTCCCCGACGACAAGTGGGGCGAGCGCCCGCTGGCCACGGTCGTCCTCAAGGAGGGCGCCACCACCGGCTTCACCGAGCTGCGCGAGTTCCTCGCCGCCTCCGTCGCCAAGTGGCAGCTGCCCGAGCGGTGGACGGTCATCGAGTCCGTCCCGAAGACCAGCGTCGGCAAGTTCGACAAGAAGGTCCTGCGCCGCCAGTACGCCGAGGGCGGTCTGGACGTCACGACCCTGTAGCCGGCCCGGTACGTGAGAAGGGGCGGTGTCCGTGGACACCGCCCCTTCTCACGTCGGCTCCCGGCTCAGTTGGTGCCTATCTTCGCCAGCAGGTCGACGATCCGGGCCTGGACGTCGTCGGTGGTCGACCGCTCGGCCAGGAAGAGGACGGTCTCCCCGGAGGCGAGCCGCGGCAGCTCCGACGGGTCGATACCGGCGGCCGTGTAGACGACCAGCGGGGTGTGGTTGAGCCGCCCGTTGGCCCGCAGCCAGTCCACCACCCCGGCCCGGCGGCGGCGGACCTGCATCAGGTCCATCACCACGAGGTTGGGGTGCATCTGGGTGGCCAGGTTGACCGCGTCGGTGTCGGTGGTGGCCCGGGCGACCTGCATGCCCCGGCGCTCCAGCGCCGCCGTAAGCGCCAGCGCGATCTCCTCGCGCTCCTCGATGAGCAGGACCCGCGAGGGGTGCTGCTCACTGTCGCGGGCGGCCAGCGCCTTGAGGAGCACCGCCGGATCGGCCCCGTACGCCGCCTCCCGCGTCGCCTGCCCCAGCCCCGCGGTCACCAGGACCGGGACCTCGGCGGCCACCGCGGCCTGGCGCAGCGACTGGAGAGCGGTCCGGGTGATCGGCCCGGTCAGCGGGTCGACGAAGAGCGCGGCCGGGAAGGCGGCGATCTGCGCGTCCACCTCCTCCCGGGAGTGCACGATCACCGGACGGTATCCACGGTCGCTGAGCGCCTGCTGGGTGGAGACGTCGGGTGCCGGCCAGACGAGCAGACGCCGGGGGTTGTCCAGCGGCTCGGGCGGCAGCTCGGCGTCCTGCGGCTGAGGCTGCGGCTGGTTGGCCACCTCGACGGCGCCGTTGGGCCCGTCCAGCGGCTCCGGCCCCTCGGCCCCCTCGTCGGGCGCGCCTATCGCGTACGACCGGCCCTGAGCGGGATAGCCGTCGGCCTCGGGCGCGGGCGCCGGTACGGGTGCGCTGGCCGCCGGAGTTGCCTGCTGCGGCGGCGCCTGCGGAGCGGCCTGCTGCGGTGCGGGAGGCGTCGCGGCCTCCTCCGCCGCCGGGGGCGTCCCCAGCTTCCGCCGGCGGCCGGCCGTGGCCGGGGCCGGGGGCGGCGGGTTCTGCGGCGGCTGGGCCGGGTTGTTCAGCGGACGGCGCTGCGGCTCGGCCGGCCGGCCGGGGGCCGCGAAGGGCACTCCCTGGCCGAGGGTGCGCACGCTGAACGCCCGGCTCTGCGCGGAGGCGGCCTGCTGCTCGGCGGACTCGGCCGGGAGCGGCTGGGCCACGCGCTGCGGCTGCGGTGCCGGAGCCGGGGTGGCGGCGGATGTTTCACGTGAAACAGGCTCAGCCGGGTCCTCAGCCGATGTTTCACGTGAAACAGGGGCGACCGGAGCCTCGTCGGATGTTTCACGTGAAACGGGCGCCTCGCCGCCCGTGGGGGCGACGGGTGATGTTTCACGTGAAACCGCCTCAGGCCCTGCCTGGAGTCCGGGCACGTTTCCCGTCTGCGGCCCGGCGGCCGGCTCCTGCCCCTCGACGGGGGGAGCCGCCTCGGGCAGGGGGACGGAACCCGTCGCCGCCGTGGGCACCGCCCAGCCGTCGGCGGCGGGCGGGGAGACGGGCGTCCCCCCGGCCGGCGTCGCCTCCGGCAGCGGAGCCGAGGCGGTCGGCAGCGGATGTGCCTGCGGCGGGGTGTGGTCGAGCGCGGGGTGACCGGCCGGCCCGTGAGCGTCCTCCGCCGAGGGGAGGGCCAGGCCGGGCCCGGTCTCCGCCACCTCGCCCGGCACCTGCCCGGGCCCGTCGGCGAGGGCACGCCGAGCCCGCCGGGGCCCCGCACCCTGCTGCCCGGGCAACGCCTGCGCGGGCTGCGGCTGCTGAGCCACGGGAGCGGCCGGGTAGGCGGCGCCGGGCGGAACCTGGACCGGCGAACCGGCAGGCTGCTGACCGGGCACGCCCGGCTGTGCCACGGGCTGCTGGGCCGGGAGCCCGGCGGGCGGGGTCTGCTGCCCCACGGGTGCGGGCGGGGTGCCCGGGGCCCCGGGGGCCGTGGGCGTGCCGGTCGCGGGCGGGAGCGGCATGGAAGAGGCGGGGCCGCCCTGCGACGCGGCGGGGAGCTGCGGCGGGGCGAGCGGGTGCTGCGGGCGCACGGCCGTCGGGTCCGGAGCGGGGGCAGCACCGGGAGCCGGCGCCGCCTGCTCCGTCGCGGGCTCCGCCGGCGGCACCGGCGAGCCCGACACGGGAGCCTGGAGCGCCTGGCCGACGGCGAACGGCGGCGTCAACGGGCCGGCAGCGGGGGGCTGGGGCGCGGGCTGCCCGGGCTGGACCGGCTGGGCCGTACCCGCCGGGAAGCCGGGCGGGACCGGAGCCTGCGGGCCGGCGGGGTTCGCCGCCGGGACCTGCGCCTCGGTGGGCGCGGCCGGAACACCGGCGGCGGGCGGCGGAGTCGCGGGGCTCGCGGCGGTGCCGGGGGCCGCCGGGGCGGGCGGTACCGGCACACCGGGGGCGGCCGTGACCGGCGGGACGGGAGCCGGGCCCGGAGCCGGGGCGGGAGCCGTGGCCGGGTTCTGGACGCCCGGCTGCGCGGGGACCGCGGTGCCGGTGGAGGCGGCGGTCGGGCCGGCCGGCTGCCCGAACTGCGGGGGCACGGGGGCGGGGGCCACCTGGCCGGGAGCGGGCGCGGCATGCGGCTGCCCGGAGGGCAGGGCCTGGACCGTCTCGCCCGGGGTGCCCACCGCGGGGGCCGGTGCGGCGGGTGCCGCCGGGGTGTCGGGCATGCCGGGCGGTGTCGGCCGGGCGGGAGCGGGGGCTCCGGCCGGTGGCAGCGCGGGCATGGCGGAGGGCGCGGGGCGCTGGGCGGCGCGGCCCTGCTGGTCGTCGGGGGCCTGGGCCGGGCGCGGCACGGCGGCGCTGAGTCCGGGGCGGACCCCCGGGGCGATGACGACGGCCGCGCCCGGACCGGTCGAACCGGCGGGCGGCAGCGCGGGCTGCGCGGCGCGGAGCCCGGCCGGGGGCACCCCCTGCGGAGGCACCGTTCCGCCCAGGGCGCTGGCGGAGGCCGCGGTGCCGGCGGCGTGCTCCGCCGCGGTGGTCACCGCGCCCTCGGAGGTCGGGGCGTTCCCGTCCTGGGGCGCGGCGGCGCGCCGGCGCCTGCGCCCGGTCCCGCCCTCGGCGGCGCCGGTGGGTGCGGGCAGGGCGACCGCGCTGCCGGCGGCCGGGGTCTCCCCGCCGTCCTGCCCGGCCAGTACGGCCTCGACCGGCGTCTCGTCGGCCGCCCGGCGGCCACGACGGCGCCCGGTGGGGGCGGCCGCGGGGGCGGGTTCAGGCGCGGCCGGGGTGCCGTCGGCGGAGGTGCCCAGGAAGGAGTCGACGGAGGAGCGTGGTGCGGCACGCCGGCGCCGCCGCCCGTGCGGCCGGTCGGACTCGGTGTCCGGGCCGGCGCCCTCGGGTGCCTGCGCGGTTGTCCCGCCGGCGGGCAGTTCGGCCTGCGGCGGCGCCTGGACCGCCCCGGCGCCCTCGCCGAGCGGGATGTCCAGGACGTAGGCGCTGCCGCTCATGCCGGCCATGGCGTGGGTCTGCAGGACGCCGCCGTGGGCCCGGACGATGCCGCGTACCAGCGGCTCGTGCACCGGGTCGCCGCCCGCGAACGGGCCGCGCACCTCGATGCGTACCGCGTTGCCGCGCAGGGCCGCCGCGACGACGACCGTGGAGTCGATGTACCCGCCGGCCATGGCCTGCGGGGTCTGCCGGGCGTTGCCGGTGGCGTCGATGCCGGCCACGTCGGCGATGAGGTGGGCCAGCGCCGTGGCGAAGCGGTGCGGGTCGATCTCCGCCTCGATGGACGGGGCGTGCACGGCGAACTGGGCGCGGCCCGGGCCGATCAGCTCGACGGCGCCCTCGACACCGGCCGCGATGACCTCGTCGAGCAGCACCTTCTTGCGGTCCAGGCTGTCCTGACCGGCGTCGAGCCGCTGGTAGCCGAGGACGTTGTCGACGAGGGTCGTCATCCGCGCGTAGCCGGCGGAGAGGTGGTGCAGGATCTGGTTGGCCTCGGGCCAGAGCTGGCCCGCCGGGTCGGCGGCGAGCGAACCCAGTTCGCTCCGCAGGTGGTCGAGGGGACCGCGCAGCGACTCGGAGAGCACCGCGACCAGCTGGTCGTGGCGGGCGGCGAGCGCCTCGTAGCGGTCCTTCTCCCGCTCGCCGAGAGCCGCGTACCGCTCCTTCTCCCGCTCCGCCAGCGCCTCGTACCGCTCGGCGGACTCGCGCTCCAGCGTCTCGTACCGCTCGCGGGAGGTGCGCTCCAGCTCCTGGTACTTCGCGGTGGAGGTGCGTTCCAGCTCCTCGTACCGCTCGCGTGAGGTGCGGTCGAGCGTCTCGTACTTCTCGGCCGAGGAGGTCTCCAGCTCCTCGTACCGCCGTTGTTCGCGCTCGGCCAGCTCCTCGTAGCGCTTCTCGGCGGCGGCCTGCTCCTCGGCGTGCTCGGCGACGAGCGCCTCGTGGGCGCGCCGGTCGGTGAAGGTGACGACGGCGCCCACCAGCTGGTCCCCGTCGCGCACGGGCGCGGTGGTGAGGTCGACCGGCACCGGCGAGCCGTCCTTGGCCCACAGCACCTGCCCCCGCACCCGGTGCTTGCGCCCGGAGCGCAACGTGTCGGCGAGCGGCGATTCGGCGTACGGGAAGGGTTCGCCGTCGGCCCGCGAGTGCAGGACCAGCGTGTGGAACTCCCGGCCGCCCAGGTCCCCGGCGCGGAAGCCGAGGATCTGCGCCGCCGCCGGGTTGACCAGGACGACGCGCCCGTCGGTGTCGGTGCCGACGACGCCCTCGGCCGCCGCGCGCAGGATCATCTCGGTCTGCCGCTGCGAACGGGCCAGCTCCGCCTCGGTGTCGACGGTCCCGGAGAGGTCCCGGACCACGATCATCAGCAGTTCGTCGCCGGTGTACCGCTGGTCCGCCGCCCCGGTGCCGAACTGCGAGGGGGCACCCCAGCCGGACTCGCGCCCCTCGGCGAGGCTGGCGCTGGTCACCTCGACGGGGAACTCGGAACCGTCGGTCCGCCGGGCCGTCATCCGCGTCGGCCTGGTGCGGCCCTGCTCGTCGATGGTGTCCGGACGGCGCATCGATCCGGGGATCAGCCGCGAGTCGAACTCCGGGAGCAGATCGAGCAGTCCGCGCCCCACCAGCGCCGTACCGGGCGCCTCCAGGCGCTCCAGGGCGATGGTGTTGGCGTTGACGACCGTGCCGTTGCAGTTGACGAGCACCAGGGCGTCGGGAAGCGCGTCGAGTATTGCTGCGAGGCGAGCAGCGCCTCGTGATGGCCTGCTGCTCACGACGACGGTTCCTCCCTGATCACTGCGGTTTGCCGACCTCTCGGGTCATCCTGCCCCCGGGTCCGCAGCCTGTCACGGGAGGGAGTCTACGGGCAGACCGGTCCCCGGGTGCCGGATGAGAGGGAGGTCGCACGGAGGAGGTGTGTGCCTTGTGCGCGGGTCGCGTCATGATCCGGTCGAAGGCAGGACGGGAACGAGCCGGTCCCACCGCGCGATCCGGCAGCCGTCCGTACGCGCGAACGAGGCGTCCACGGCCCGCCCCCGCCAGCTCCCTTCGACGCGCGCCGTCGCGTCCCCGCCGTACTGCATGGTGCACATGGCGTCCCTCGGCACCGGCGCGAACGGGTCCTGGCCCTGGGCCGCCAGCTCCGCCAGCCGCCCGCACGCTCCCTTCACGTCCGGGTGGTCTCCCCCGGCGGGCCGGCACCGCAGGACGTACGTCCCGTCCCCCGCCCCCGCGTCCCGCACGGTCACCGTCAGCCGGTCCTGCCCCGCACCGAAGCCGGGCCCCGCACCGAGCCCCGGCACCTTGACCGACGGCACCCCGACCGACGGCAGTACGGGGCCGCCGGGCCCGGAGTGCGCCTGCGCGGCGGGCGGGACGGTACCCAGCAGGGCGGCGGCCGAGGCGGCGAGAACGAGGGCGGTACGGCGCAGCAAGGGGGCTCCAGGTCGTCCGGTACAGATCGCCGGGCACTCCGGCGCCCTGCCTAACGCCCCACGGCCGCCGACGTTCCGCTTACGCACCGCGCCAAGAATGCTTTGCCCTGCGGGCATCACGCCTAGTACCTTGGGTGGCGATTGGTGACGGGCCACCTGGCTGTGTCATCATCTGGACGCACCTTCGCCACGCGAGGGTGTGCTGGAGGCGTCGCCTAGTCCGGTCTATGGCGCCGCACTGCTAATGCGGTTTGGGGTTTACCCCCCATCGAGGGTTCAAATCCCTCCGCCTCCGCCTCACCGAAGCCCCGATCGCCCAGCGGTCGGGGCTTCGTCGTGTCCGGAAGAAGAAGAGCCGCGCCGCGAGGCTTGCCTTCCGACGCCGCCCAGAAGCGGAATCCCCGCGCTCACCCCCGCCGACACCCCGAAACCGCCCCTCGGCCCCACGGCCGGCCCGACTTCCCACCTCAGCCCGTCTGAACGTTTCCGCAGGTCAGGCGGGGTGGGCTAATCGGATTTCGCCTCACGCCGCAGGTGGGGTAATGTTGTCCACGCAACGCCGACCGGGGCGAAAAAAACCCGGGAAGCACAAGCACTCGTAGCTTAACGGATAGAGCATCTGACTACGGATCAGAAGGTTGCAGGTTCGAATCCTGCCGAGTGCACAGCAGGCGAGAGGCCCCCAGGAGAGATCCTGGGGGCCTCTCGTGTTGTCAGTGGTGCGGCGGAGAATGGCCGGGTGACTGTGACGATCCGGATCGACGGCTGGCAGATGCAGTGCTGTGGGGTGTGCTTTCGGGCTGGGGTTGTCGTCGAGTGGCCGGTGGTCGAGGCCGATATCGAGGATCATGCGGGTGCCGGGTGGGCGGTGGAGCGGCCCGGGGTCGGCTTTGTCGGGTACCTGGTGACCGCCGAGCCCGTGGTGGGGTGACGGCGTGGGGACTGCGTGGTGGTGCACAGGGATGGGGTGGCGGGAGGGCCTGCCTGTGCTCGGGTGGTGGGGCGAAGGGCGTGGGGAGCGGGGGAGTGCGCTGAGGGTCGGGGAAGGGCTGGGGTTTCGGGTGGCGGGGGTGCGGCGGTGTCTCGGGGTGTGGCGGGGTGGGCGGCGGACCGTCTGTCCGGAGCGGGCCGAGGTGGGGGCCGGGAGTACGCGGGCGCAGTGTGAGGGGTGTGCGCGGCTGGACCGGGCGCGGTCGGTGGCGGCGGACACGATGGCGGATGATCCGCGGGCGTATGCCGTGTATCTGGCGTGGTTCGGGCCGGGGATGGTGAAGGTCGGGATCACGCGGGAGGACCGGGGAGCGGCGCGGCTGTTGGAGCAGGGGGCGGTGGCGTTCGCCTGGCTCGGGCGAGGGCCGTTGATGGCGGCGCGGCGGGCGGAGGAGTTGTTGCGGTCGGCGTTGGGGGTGCCGGACCGGGTGTCGTACGCGCGGAAGCGGGCGGTGCGGGGGGAGTTGCCGCCGGCCGGGGTGCGGGCGGCGGAGCTGGCGGAGTGGCACGGGCGGGCGGTGGGGCTGGCCGGGTGGCCGGAGGCGCTGGAGCGGGCGGAGTTCGCGGTGGTGGACCACGGCGTGGTGTTCCGGCTGGCGGAGGCCGAGTGGGGCGGGGCCGGGGCGCTGGTGGGCGGGTTGCGGGACGGGGCTGTCGTGGCCGGGCGGTTGGTGGGGGCGGCCGGGCCCGATCTGCATCTGGCGCGGGAGGGGAGCCGGGGGGCTGTGCTGGTGGTCGACACGAGGTTGATGGCCGGGTGGCAGTTGGAGGCGGTGGGGGAGGGGGCGGTCACCGACGGGGTGGAGGTGCGGGCGCTGGAGCCGGCGCATCGGCAGGGCGGGTTGTTCTGAGCGAGGCGCGTGGGCGCTGTCCCCGCGATTCTCAGCGGAATCATAGGTTCCACTCAGTGGCCTCTCACGGCCCCCGGCCACGCTGGCGCTCATGAGCCTGACGATGGGTACGGAGCAGATCGCGGCGGCGCGGCGGGAGTCGGTGCCGGCAGGGGCGGCACGGCAGGAGTCGGTGTCCGGAGGCGCGGTGCGGCGGGAGTCCGGTGCGGTGGCGGCGGCCGTGCGGGTGTTGCTGGTGGCCGGGGGTGGTGACGGGCGGGCGCTCGGGGTGGCTTTGCGGGGGGAGGGGTGGTGCGTGGTGAGTGCGGGGGTGGAGTTCGTGGCCGTGGCGCGGGAGTTCCGGCCCGATGTCGTCGTGCTGCACGGGATTCCGGCGGATCTGCGGGGGCGGCTCGCGCAGCTGGAGGAGGTGGTGCCCGAGGTGCCGGTGCTCTTCGTGAGCGGGGACGTGGCGCGGGCGGTCGCGCGGGTGCGGGCGCTGGTGGAGTCGGCCGGGGAGCGGGCGCCGCACCTGGCCGTGGGGGACCTGGTGATGGACGAGGAGGGGCGGGAGGTCACGCGGGGCGGGGTGCCGGTGCGGCTCACCGCGACCGAGTTCGAGCTGCTGCGGTACCTCATGCGCAACCCGCGCCGGGTGCTGAGCAAGGCGCAGATCCTGGAGCGGGTCTGGGGCGCGGGCGCCGGGGCGCGCGGGAACCTGGTGGAGCTCTACATCTCGTACCTGCGGCGGAAGATCGACGTGGGGGCGGGGCGAGGGATGCCGATGATCCACACGCGGCGGGGGGCCGGGTACGTGCTGAAGGCGGCGGACCCGGGGGCGGATGCCCGTTAGGGCGCTCCGCCCCCGGGCCGGCGGCGTCAGCGGCGGGTGAGGTGGAGGTCGGCGACGACGGGGAGGTGGTCGGAGGCGATGCCGGTGGGGGCGGTCCACGCCCTGCGGAGGTCGATGCCGGCGCTGGTGGCGACGTAGTCGATGCGGCGGTCGGGTGCGGAGGCGGGGAAGGTCGGGGCGCCCGGGTCGGCGTCGCGCAAGGTGGCCCAGAGCGGGGTGAGTTCGGGGGCGTCGGGGCGGGCGTTGAAGTCGCCGAGGAGGAGGTGCGCGGGGCAGCGGAACGGGCAGGGGCGGTCCATCACCCGGAGCATGTCGGCGACCTGGGCGGCGCGGACGGCGGGGTCGGGGCGGTAGTCGAGGTGGGTGGCGTAGACGTCGAGGGGGATGCCGCGGACGGCGACGGTGGCCTGGAGGAAACCGGGGCCCGGTTCGGGGAGCGGGTTCTCGCCCTGGGTGGAGAGCCGGGTGATCTCGTGGTTGCGGACGCGGAGCACGGGGTGGCGGGAGAGCACGGCGACGCCGAACTCGCGGCGCGGGGGCGTGGTGCCGGCGGCGGGCTCGGGGTCGAGGCTGTAGATCGGCGCGAAAGCGACGTGCATTCCCAGCCGGTGGGCGAGTTCGCGGGCGAGATCGCGCCATTGGCTGCGCTCGCCCCAGTGCACGTCCACCTCCTGGAGGCCGATGACGTCGGCGTCGAGCGAGCGCAGCGCGCGTACCTGCCGGTCCAGGTCGAAGACCTCGTCCTCGCCCGCCCCCGCGTGGATGTTGTAGGTGGCGACGCGGAGTGGGACGGGGCGCGGGGTGGCCGGATGGGCGGTGGCCGAGGCGGTCAGGACGAGCCCGACGGCCAGAAGGAGAGGTACGACATGGCGTCTCAAAGCCAGGTGGATACGCATGATTGCCTCTTTTCCGGGTGAGGGGTGAGCCCGGGAAAGGTACCGGGGAGGCAGCGGTTTTACACCGTAGAAGGAGAGCTTTACGGTGTATAAGTGAGCCCGACCGCCCTCGAACCAGGAGCCCCCGGATGACGGCAGCCGCCGAGAGCCCGGCCCCCGCGCCCGCACCCGTCCCGACGACCGAGGCTCAGGGGCACCCCCAGCGCTGGCTGATCCTGGGGGTGATCTGCCTGGCCGAACTGGTGGTGCTGCTCGACAACACCGTGCTGACCGTGGCCATCCCCTCGCTCACCCGCGAACTGGCCGCCTCCACCTCCGACATCCAGTGGATGATCAACGCGTACGCGCTGGTCCAGTCGGGGCTGCTGCTCACCGCGGGCAACGCCGCCGACCGGTACGGGCGCCGCAAGATGCTCCTGACCGGCCTGGTGCTCTTCGGGATCGGGTCGGTGGTGGCGGGGCTCGCCACCACCTCCGCGCAGCTCATCGCGGCCCGCGCCGGGATGGGGGTGGGCGGCGCGCTGCTGCTGACCACCACCCTCGCGGTCGCCATGCAGATCTTCGCCCCGCACGAGCAGGCGCGGGCGATCGGCATCTGGGCGGCGGTCAACGCGCTCGGGTTCGCGGCCGGTCCGCTGATCGGCGGGGTGCTGCTCAACCACTTCTGGTGGGGCTCGATCTTCCTCATCAACGTGCCGGTCGTGCTGATCGGGCTCGTCGCCGTGGTCGCGCTGGTCCCGGAGTCGAAGAACCCGCGCGGCGACCGGCCCGACCTCGTCGGCGCGCTGCTCTCCACCGTCGGCATGACCTCGCTGGTCTACGCGATCATCTCCGGCCCCGAGCACGGCTGGAGCTCGGCGGCCGTACTGGCGGGGGCGGGGCTCGGCCTCGCCGTGCTGACCGGGTTCGTCCTGTGGGAACTGCGCATTCCGCACCCCATGCTCGACATGTCCTTCTTCCGCGACAAGCGGTTCACCGGCGCCGTCGCTGGCGCGGTGCTCATCACCTTCGGCATGGGCGGCTCGCTCTTCCTCCTCACCCAGCACCTGCAATTCGTGCTCGGCTACGGGCCGTTGGAGGCGGGTCTGCGGACGGCGCCGCTCGCGCTGACCGTCGTCGTCCTCAACTTCTCCGGGATCTCCGCCCGCTGGACCAAGCGGCTCGGCACCCCCGCCGCGATCGGCGTCGGCATGTCGATGCTGGCCGTCGGCGTGACCTCGATCGCCCTGTTCGCCTCGGACGGGTACGCCGGGGTGCTGGCGGGTCTGCTCTTCATCGGCGTGGGCTGCGCCATCGCCAACCCGGCCATGGCGCTGGCCATCATGAGCTCCATCCCGAAGGAGAAGGCCGGTGTCGGCGCCGGGATCAACGGCACCCTCGCGGAGTTCGGCAACGGGCTCGGGGTGGCGGTCCTCGGTGCCGTGCTCAACTCCCGGTTCGCGGCCCTGCTCGGGGCCGGCGCGGCCGGGTCGTTCCCGGCGGCGATGGCGGCGGCCGACTCCGGCGCGGCGCGGGAGCGGGTCACCGACTCGTTCTCGACGGGCCTGTCCACCAGCCAGTTCGTCGGCGCCGCCGCCGTCCTCACCGGCGGCCTGCTCGCCGCGTACCTGCTGAGCCGCGCCGAGCGCGCCGCCGGGCCGGAGCCCGTCCCGGCCGGGAAGTCCGAGGAGGGAGCCTCCCGTGTCGCGTGAACCCGGCCGCCCCGCCACCGGCGAACCCGCCGCCGGAGCCGGTGGACCCGGTGAACCCGGAGAGCCGCTGCCGCCCCGGCCCAGCATCTGGCTGGCCGCCGACGAGGAGCCGGCGAAACCGGCCAGGTCCGCCGCCCGCAACGGGCTCGACCGGGAGCGGATCACCGAGGCGTCGGTGCGGCTGCTGGACGCCGAGGGGCTGGCCAAGTTCTCGATGCGGCGCCTCGCGGGCGAGATGGGCGTCACCGCGATGTCCCTGTACTGGTACGTCGACACCAAGGACGACCTGCTGGAACTCGCCCTCGACGCGGCCTTCGCCGAGCTGGCGGGGGCGGGCACGGAGGGCGGGGCGGACGACTGGCGCGCGGAGTTGCGCGCCCTGTCCGCCGGGTACCGGGCCCTGCTCGTCCGCCACCCCTGGGCGTCGGCGCTGGCGGGCACGTACCTCAACATCGGGCCGCACTCGATGGCGTTCGCGCGCCGGCTGCGCCAGGTGCTGGCCCGGACCGGCCTGGGACCGGAGCGGCAGCAGGGCGCCATGGAGGCCGTCTCGCAGTTCGTCTACGGCTTCGGCACCGCCGAGGGCCACTACGTCGAACGGTCGCGGGAGGCGGGGATGACGCAGGACGCCTACTTCCGCCACGCGATGGGCTCGATCCGCCGGCACCCGGGCCTGGAGGGCGACTTCACCGAGCCGGGCCGGCTGCGGGCCGAGCGCGGCGGGCACACCGTGGAGGAGATGCGCGAGCGGGACTTCGCCACCGCCCTCGACCTGCTGGTCGCCGGGATCGAGGCGATGGTGGCCCGGGAGGAGTGACGGGACCCGCGCCCGGCGGGCCCCGCCCGCGCCTCAGGCCAGCCGGGCCGGGAAGCCGCCGGTGGCGACCGGGCCCCAGCGCTCCGGGGTGATCCGGATCAGGGACTTGCCCTGCTTCAGCATGGCGGCGCGGTACTCGTCCCAGTCCGGGTGCTCCCCGGAGATCACCCGGAAGTACTCGACGAGCGGCTCGACCGAGTCCGGGGCGTCGATCACCTCGGCGGTGCCGTCGATCTGGACCCAGGGCCCGTTCCACTCGTCGCTCAGCACGACCACGCTGACCTTCGGATTCCGCTGCGCGTTACGGGTCTTGGCGCGCTCCGGGTAGGTCGAGACGACGATCCGGCCCTCGCCGTCGACCCCGCAGGTCAGCGGGGAGGCCTGCGGGGAGCCGTCGGCACGGGCGGTGAGCAGGAGGGCCCGGTGCCTCGGCCGGACGAAGTCCAGCAATTCGGCGCGGTCGACCCGGGTGTTGGTGGCGATGGAGGGAGACATGGCCGCACCTTACGCGGGGCTCCCCCGCCTGAGCGTGCGACGCCCGGAGCGGGAAAAATCAGCCCGGCCGGCGCTTGAGGCCATCTTTGACCGGCACCCGGATCGAGGGCGAGCCGTGATCTCAGCCCGCCCGGCCGGAAGACTCAGCCCGGCAGGGTGTCCCCCTGCACGGCCTGGATGTCCATCTCCACCCGGAGCTTGGTGCCGATCGCCGAGATCCCCGCCTGGATGACCTGGTTGTAGTTCATCGCGAAGTCCTCGCGGCGCAGTTCGGCGGTGGCGGTGAAGGCGGCGCGGGTGCCGCCCCAGGGGTCGGAGCCGGTGCCGAGGTAGCGCAGGTCGAGGTCGACCGGGCGGGAGACGCCGTGCATCCGCAGGTCGCCGTGGACGGTCCAGCGGTCCTCGCCCGCGACCTCGATGCCGGAGCTGAGGTAGGTGATCTGCGGGTAGTTGACCACGTCGAGGAAGTCCGGGGACTTCAGGTGCCCGTCGCGCATCTGGTTGCCGGTGTCGATCGAGGCGGCCTGGATGACCGCCTCCACGCGGGACTTGGACCAGCCGTCCTCCCCGCCGACCTCGATCCGGGCGGTGAAGTCGGTGAACCGGCCGCGCACGCTGGAGATCCCCAGGTGCTGGGCGACCGCGCCGACCGTCGAGTGGGCCGGGTCGACCGTCCAGGTGCCGGGCGCGGGCAGCTCGGTGCCGCCCTGCCGGGTGAGCACGATGGTGCCCGCGTCGGCCCTGCCGCCCGCGCCGACCAGCGCGGTGGAGGCCGAGGGTCCGTAGCCGACCGCCGTGACGATGACCGTGTACGGGCCGGGGACCAGCTCGGCCGCCTCCTCGACCAGGCCGTCCGTGTCGGCGTCGGCACGGATGACCTGGCGTCCGGTCATGTCCGTGACGGTGACGACGGCGTGGGGCACTGCCCATCCGTCGCGCGTCCGAATCCGTGCGGTGAGTCCCATCCGGTCTCTCTCCTTGCGCAGTTCCGCTGTTCTCGGTGTGCGGCCGCCGCTCTCGGCGCCGTCCGCCCGATGTCCCTGTCCGCCCTGGTGCCGCCCGGGCCCGTGGCCCGGTGGCCGCCTGGCGGGAAGTCTGTGCGCCGGCGGTCCCGCCGCCCGCGCGCCCCCGTGTCCGCCCCGTCGCCGCCGCCCCCGCAGCGTGTCACCCCCCGGCCGCCCCCGGCGCCCCCCCGGCTCCCGCCCGGGTGAGGCCCCGCCTTCCGCTCCCGTACGACTCCTCCGTACCGAAACGGTTCGCCCCCGGCACCCCATTCGCCCCGAGGCGACCCTTACGGGTGGAACCGTGCCGTGGTCCGGGGGCCCGGCCTGGTAGAGCGACGACGGGCCCCGGACGTGGCGGACCGGCCGTCCCCTGCCGGTCCGCCGCGCTGTCCGGGGCCCTTCCACGGGTTCTGCCCGGCGCCTCCGCTGGGGACGCCCGCCGGACCCGTGGCCTGTGGCCGCGCCCGGCGCCGCTCACGAGGAGGGCGCCGGGCGCGGGCGGGTCACTCGCCGGGGTGGGCGAGTTCGATGTCGTGCCCGTCGGTGCCGGGCCCGCTGAGGGTGACCGCGGTGGCCACCGGCGGGTAGCCGGTCGCGATCACGGTGTACTCGCCGCCGTCGAGGTCGGCGAAGCCGTAGGCCCCGTCCTCGGCGGTGGTGCGGGAGGCGACCACGTTGCCCGCGGCGTCGACCAGGGTGACGCGCACCCCGGCCAGCGGGCCGCCGGCGGCCCGGACGACACCCTGGACGCGGGCCCCGGTGTGCAGGGCGACCTCGACGTGGGTGACGCCGGTGGCGCCGATCTCGACCGGGAGCGCCGCCGGGCGGTGGCCCTCGGCGTTGACCGTGATCGTGACCGGGCCGGGCACCAGCTCGGTGAAGGTGAACGCGCCGGCCTCGTCACTGGCACCGGTGGCCAGCACGTCGCCGCGCACGTCGGTGACGATCACCATGGCTCCGGCGACCGGGCCGCCGTTCTCGGCACGGACCGTGCCGGTCAGGCCGCTGGTCCCGCTGAGCAGGATGTCGTAGCCGAGCGGCTGCTCGCCCACCACCACGGTGCTGGCCTGCGGCTGGAAGCCGTCGGCCGAGGCGATCAGCACGTAGCTGCCGGGCTCGGGGGCGTCCAGCGCGTAGGAGCCGTCGCCCTGGGCGACCGCGCGGCCGAGCTGGCGGCCGCCGAGCGAGATCAGCGTGACGGTGGCGTGGACCACCGGCGCCTCCTCCGCGCCCCGGACCGTGCCGTGGACGGTGATGCCGTTCGAGGCGGGCGGGGCCGTCTCGTACGCCGGTGCCTGGCCTGCGACGGTGCCGAGCGCGGTGGTCTCCGCGGTGGCGGCGCCGACGGCGGCCGGGACGCGGGCCTCGGCCGGAGCCGGGACCGGGGCGGTCTGCCCGCCCTCGCTCTCGGTCTGGGCCAGGGCGCCCTGGGTCCGCAGCGGGACCTCCTTGATGAAGATCGCGGCGATCAGGGCGAGGGCCGCGATCGGGGCGCCGATCAGGAAGACGTCCGCGACACCGTGGCCGTAGGCCGACTCGAAGACGGTCCGGATCGGGGCCGGCATGGCGTCCAGGTCGGGGAAGCCGCCGCTGGAGCCGCCGCCCTGCTGGGCCGCCGCGGCGGCCTTCGGGCCGAGCGCGGTGAGGCCGTCGGTCACGTAGTCGGTGATCTTGGTGGCCATGACGGCGCCGAGCGCCGAGACGCCGACCGCACCGCCGAGCGAGCGGAAGAAGGTGACGACGGAGCTGGCGGAGCCGAGGTCCGAGGGGGCCACCTGGTTCTGGGTGCAGAGCACGAGGTTCTGCATCATCATGCCGACGCCCAGACCCATCAGCGCCATGAAGAGCGCGATGTGCCAGTACGGGGTGTCGTAGCGGATGGAGCCCAGCAGGCCGAGGCCCGCGGTGAGCAGCACCGCGCCGGAGACCAGCCACGCCTTCCAGCGGCCGTTCTTGGTGATGATGATGCCGGAGGCGGTGGAGGAGACGAAGATGCCCGCGATCATCGGAATCGTCATGACACCGGACATCGTCGGCGACTCGCCGCGCGCCAGCTGGAAGTACTGGCTGAAGAAGACGGTGCCGGAGAACATCGCGATACCGACGAAGAGCGAGGCCAGCGAGGCCAGGGTGATCGTGCGGTTGCGGAAGAGCCGCAGCGGCATGATCGGCTCGGTGGCCTTCGACTCGACCAGGATGAAGATCAGGGCCAGCACGATGGAGCCGCCGACCATGACACCGGTCTGCCACGACATCCAGTCGTACTTGTCACCGGCGAAGGTCACCCAGATCAGCAGCAGGCAGACCGCGGCGACGACGAAGAACGCGCCCAGCCAGTCGACCTTCACGTCCCGCTTGACCACGGGCAGCTTCAGGGTCTTCTGGAGCACGACCAGGGCGATCAGGGCGAAGGGCACGCCCACGTAGAAGCACCAGCGCCAGCCGAGCCACGAGGTGTCGGTGATGACGCCGCCGAGCAGCGGGCCGCCGACGGTGGCCACGGCGAAGGTGGCGCCGAGGTAGCCGCTGTACCGGCCGCGCTCACGCGGGGCGATCATGGCGGCCATGATGATCTGGGCCAGCGCGGCGAGACCGCCCGCGCCGATGCCCTGGACCGCCCGGCAGGCGATGAGCATGGCCGGGTCCTGCGACAGTCCCGCGACGACCGAGCCGATCGCGAAGATGACCAGGGCTATCTGGACCAGGACCTTCTTGTTGTAGAGGTCCGCGAGCTTGCCCCAGAGCGGCGTGGAGGCCGTCATGGTCAGCAGCGAGGCGGTGACGACCCAGGTGTAGGCGCTCTGGCCGCCGCCCAGGTCTCCGATGATCTTGGGCAGGGCGTTGGAGACGATCGTCGACGAGATGATCGCGGCGAACATGCCGAGCAGCAGCCCGGAGAGCGCCTCCATGATCTGCCGGTGCGACATGGGCGCACCGGCAGACGCCGCGGCGGCGCCGCCGTGCTTGGCGGCATGGCTGCCCCGCACACCTTCCGGCGTGGTTGTTGCCATGAAAATCCTTCTCTTACATCGTGCGCGGATGTACGTCCCCCGTCCGGACGGACACGGACGGCGGGCCGGTCCCCACCGCGGGTGCGGCCGGACCGGCCCGCCGCCCGCGCGTCCTAGAGGGACGTACGGGCGGTCGGCGGGTCGCTCGGTGCCGGCGCGGGCTCGTCGGTGAGCCGGCTCGGGATCGAGCGGCAGTCACCGAAGTCCTCGCGCAGGCGGCCGAGGAGCGAGATGAGCTGGTCGACTTCCTCGTCCGACCAGTTCTCCATGTAGTGGCCGAGCGCTCTGACGTAGCGCTCGGACAGCTCGGTCAGCAGGAGCTTGCCCTCGGGCGTGAGACGGAGGATCCGGGACCGGCGGTCCGACGGGTCCGGGGACCGGTCGAGCCAGCCACGGTCCGCCACGTGTGCCACATGACGGCTGGTGACCGACATGTCGACGGCCAGCAGCTCGGCCATCCGGCTCATCCGCATCTCGCCGTGCAGGTCGAGAAGGTTGAGTACCGCGATGGAACCGGGCGGGCAGTCGTTCGGCAGGACGCGGGCGAGTCCTCTTTTCACTGCTCCGATGGCGCTGAGCTGACGGGCCAGTTGCTCGTACTGGGACTGAGCAGCCATCGGCCTCTCCTGTTTGTTGCTTAGGGCAACGATAGAACTGGATGGTTGCCGCAGGCAAACGAAACTGGGGCAATCGCGCTAAAGAGTCGGCAAAGGTCTGGGGGTGCGGGTGCAAAGCCCGGGGGGCCTTTGGCAAAGACCCCGGACGCGCCTGGTGAACAGGCGATTCCGCACGGTACGACGCCCCCTCGCGACGCCCTCGCGGCACCCTCGCGCGCCGGCCCGCCGGGCCGGGCGAACCGGCCCACATCGCCCGAGGGTTGGGCGGGCGGCCCGGATTCGCTAGTGTCCTGGCCCATGGCACACAACCCCCAGTCGCCGCAGGGTCCCCAGGGTCACGACCCGGCCGGCAGTACGCAGATGTTCCGCGCTTTCGTCGACGAGCCCGGCCCCGCCGGACAGCAGACGCAGGCCACCCCGTCCTCCGGCCCCCGGGTCGGCCTGATCGTCGGCGTCGTCGCCGTGGTGGCGATCCTCGCCGCCGTCGCCTGGCTCGCCTTCTCGTGATCTTTGGAGCTTCGCTCGCCGCCGGGGCGCCACGCGCCCCTTTGGCTCCCGAAGCTCTGGCCTAGTCGCCGTTCTGGCAGGCACGGCAGGCCGGGCGGCAGACGCGCGTCCCTCTTCCCGAGGGGCGCGCTTCTTTCTGTGCGCACATGCGAAGGCGGCCGGGTGGAGGCGGTCAGTCCGCGATCAGGCCCTCGCGGAGCTGGGCCAGGGTGCGGGTGAGGAGGCGCGAGACGTGCATCTGGGAGATGCCGACCTCCTCGCCGATCTGCGACTGGGTCATGTTGGCGAAGAAGCGGAGCATGATGATCCGGCGCTCGCGCGGCGGCAGCTTGGCCAGCAGGGGCTTGAGCGACTCGCGGTACTCCACGCCCTCCAGCGCCGTGTCCTCGTACCCCAGGCGGTCCGCGAGGGAGCCCTCGCCGCCGTCGTCCTCGGGGGCCGGGGAGTCGAGCGAGGAGGCGGTGTAGGCGTTGCCCACGGCGAGGCCGTCGACGACGTCCTCCTCCGAGACGCCGAGCGCGTGCGCCAGCTCGGGCACGGTCGGGGAGCGGTCGAGCTTCTGGGCCAGCTCGTCGCTGGTCTTGGTGAGCGCGAGCCGCAGCTCCTGGAGGCGGCGCGGGACCCGCACCGACCAGCTGGTGTCCCGGAAGAACCGCTTGATCTCGCCGATCACCGTCGGCATCGCGAAGGTCGGGAACTCCACCCCGCGCTCGCAGTCGAACCGGTCGATCGCCTTGATCAGGCCGATGGTGCCGACCTGGACGATGTCCTCCATCGGCTCGTTCCGGCTGCGGAAGCGGGCCGCCGCGTACCGGACGAGGGGGAGGTTCAGTTCGATGAGGGTGTCGCGGACGTAGGCCCGCTCGGGGCTGTCCTGGCCGCCGGAGTCCTCCGCCGCCAGCTCGCGCAGGCGCAGGAAGAGGGAGCGGGAGAGGGTGCGCGTGTCGAGCGCGCCCGAGGGCTCGGGGAGGTCGGCCGGGACCGCCTCGTCGGCCTCCGGGAGCGGCGTGACCGTGTCCGCGGCGCCGGGGGGCCCGGCCGGGTGGGCGGCCTGCGCCGGCACCGTGGCCCGGAGCGCGTCTTCCTGACGGGTCGTCTCCGGCGGCAGGCCATGCGGGAATTCCGCACGGTCGAGCACACCGGGGGCACTCTTGCTGAGCGTGAGCACCTTCGAGCTGCCCTGTTCTGCGGACATGCCACCCCCTTGAGGTCGCGGACGGTCGCGGCGACGCCCTCGTCGAGGAACGCAGCCTCCACCTGAATACCGGCGGTGAGCCTGCGGCAAACGCCGTTCCCGCAGAATGTCACATGTCGGCAACACGCTGTAGCGGTAAGTCGACAAAAAACGGGGGAGTTGGCCCCGTAAACAGGGGGTGTGAGGGGTTTTCGCGCAGCCCGGGCCGCGAATCGAGTCAACCCGTTCCGGTTAGGGATCGATTCTGTTTGCGGATCTCAGCCGCGCGAAGCTCCGGGCCAGCAGACGCGAGACGTGCATCTGCGAGACGCCCAGCTCCGCGCTGATCTGGGACTGCGTCAGATTGCTGTAGTAGCGCAGCAGGAGGATGCGCTGCTCGCGCTCGGGGAGCTGGACCAGCAGGTGGCGGACGAGGTCGCGGTGTTCCACGCCGTCGAGCGCCGGGTCCTCGTAGCCGAGCCGGTCGAGCAGGCCCGGGAGCCCGTCGCCCTCCTGGGCCGCCTCCAGCGAGGTCGCGTGGTACGAGCGGCCGGCCTCGATGCAGGCGAGCACCTCGTCCTCGCTGATCCGCAGCCGCTCGGCGATCTCGGCGGTGGTCGGGGAGCGGCCGTGCGCGGTGGTGAGGTCCTCGGTGGCGCTGGTGACCTGCACCCACAGCTCGTGGAGCCGGCGCGGTACGTGGACGGTGCGGACGTTGTCCCGGAAGTACCGTTTGATCTCGCCGACCACCGTCGGCATCGCGAAGGTCGGGAACTGCACGCCCCGGTCCGGGTCGAACCGGTCGATGGCGTTGATCAGGCCGATGGTGCCGACCTGGACCACGTCCTCCATCGGCTCGTTCCGGCTGCGGAAGCGGGCGGCGGCGTACCGGACCAGGGGCAGGTTGGCCTCGATGAGGGCGCTGCGGACCCGGGCGTGCTCGGCGGTGCCCGGCTCCACCTCCTTGAGCTGGGAGAAGAGGAGCTGGGTGAGCGCGCGGGTGTCCGCCCCGCGTTTGCGCGCGGCCGGGTCGGAGGCGCGCCCCGGCCGGAAGGGCGCGCTGCGCTGCGTCCGCCCCGGGCCCGTCCCGGAACCGGGCACGGTTTCGGCGCCCGGGGCGGCTCCGGCGCCGGGCACGGTGTTCGCGCCGCCGGGGCCGGGACCGTCCTGGGGCGGTGCGTGAGGCGCGGTTCTGGCCGGCACGGGCAACGCCACCCCTTGATCGTCCACTATCCGTCAAAAGCGGTCATAGCATCACAAGACGGACGCACTGTGTGCAAGCACCGTATAAAGCCGTGTTGAGGGGCAAGTTGGCGCGATCGACGCAAACGTGCTGGAGCACGCGCGACGTGTGCGGAGTGTACGAGCACGGGGGTGCGCGCCGGGGTGCGCGGCGCACGCGGTGCCGCGTCCGGGGGCCGGAACGGGCGGACTCCCTCCGGATGGCCGCCGCCACTCGGGGGTGATGCCGGGCGAGCGGCATCCGGGGACGGGACCGGTCAGGAATTCCCGCCGTTGGCGATCCAGGTCATGAAGTCGCCGACCGCCGAGGCGGCGTTGGAGATGCCCTCGAAGCCCATCGTGACGTAGTCCCCGGCCGTGTCGGGGTCGCTGATGATCACGTACAGCACGAAGACCACCACCAAGTACAGCGCGACCTTCTTGGCTTGCACCACCCCTGCCGCCTCCCCTGGCGTCCGACTCTCCGTGCCGGGGACGCCCCGGCCGGCCGTCCCGGTTCCGCCACCCGACTGGTCGTCGGTGCGGCGGATCGCGGAAGTTTAACGCGATCAACCGATCATCGGCGGGTGCGGCGGGTGAGGTTTCTGGGACCAACGGCCCCGTGGAAGGGGTCGTTCTCCGCTCCCCGGGCGGCTCCTCGCCCGTCGCCGTCCCCTCCGACCCTCACTCGGCGGGCACGGCCCGGCCACCGCGACGAACATGTTCGTTACGCTCGGGGCCATGACCGCCAGAAGAGAGCCGACGAGCCGCCGGGACCGCCCGGCCAAGCCCGCCCTGTCCCGGCAGTGGATCGTGGCGGCCGCCCTCGGGATCATGCGCGAGGAGGGGCTGGAGAAGGTCACGATGCGCCGCCTCGCCCAGGAGCTGGACACCGGCCCGGCCTCGCTCTACGTCTACGTGGCCAACACGGCGGCCCTGCACGCGGCGGTCCTGGACGCCCTGCTGGGCGACGTGGACCTGGCGGGGGACGACGAGGGCGGGGACGGCGGGGACGGCGACTGGCGCGAGCAGCTGCGCGCGGTGCTGCGTTCGTACACGCTCGTGCTCTTCGCCTATCCGCAGCTGGCCCGTTCCGCTCTGGTCGCGCGGCCGAGCGGCGAGAACTACCTGCGGCTGGTGGAGCGCGTGCTGGTGCTGCTCTCGCGCGGCGGGGCCGGGCGGGAACAGGCGGCCTGGGGGGTGGACACGCTGCTCCAGAACGCGACGGCCACCGCCGCCGAGCAGGCGACCCGGGAGAGCGACCCCGCCGCCACCGACGAGTGGAACGCCACCGTCCACACGCTGGGCGCCGCGAGCGAGGCCACCCACCCGGCGATCTCGGCGCACATGCCCGCGCTGGTCGCGGGGAGTCCCGAGGAGCGGTTCCGCTGGGGCTTCGACGTCCTGGTCAACGGCATCCTCGCCACGCCCGCCCCGGCCGTCGCGGAGTAGGGCGCCGGGCGCACGAAGAACCGCCCCCGGCCTGGCGTGCAGGTCGGGGGCGGTTCAGAGGCGGTAGCGGTGGGATTTGAACCCACGGTGACTTGCGCCACACTCGCTTTCGAGGCGAGCTCCTTCGGCCGCTCGGACACGCTACCGAGAGAGAGCTTAGACCATCGGGGGCCGTGGACCGAAATCCGTATCCCTCAGGCGGGCGCGGAAGGTCAGCGGGCGCGGAAGAACTCGGTCAGGAGCGCGGCGCAGTCGGCGGCCAGGACGCCCTCGATCACCTCGGGGCGGTGGTTGAGACGGCGGTCGCGGACCACGTCCCACAGGGAGCCGGCGGCTCCGGCCTTCTCGTCGCGGGCGCCGTAGACCACCCGGTCGACGCGGGACTGGACGGCGGCGCCCGCGCACATCGTGCACGGCTCCAGGGTGACGACCAGCGTGCAGTCGGTCAGCCGCCAGCGGCCCGAACGGGCGGCGGCCCGGCGCAGGGCGAGGATCTCGGCGTGCGCCGTCGGGTCGCCGTCCGCCTCCCGCTCGTTGTGGGCGGCCGAGAGCAGACGGCCGTCCGGGTCGAGGACGACGGCGCCCACCGGGACGTCGCCGCCGCGTCCCGCCCGCTGGGCCTCGGCGAGGGCCTGCCGCATGGCGGGTTCCCAGGGGGTGCGGACGGGGTCGGGGGCGGGGCCGGCCGGACCGGGCGGCTCCGGGCGTGTGCTCTTCACACTCGGAACCTACCGGCCCGGCCGTCCGGCCGCCCGCGCGGTCAGCGCACCGCCTCCAGCACCTCCGAGGCGCCGAGCACCTCGGCGATCTCGCCGAGCGCGTCGCCGGGGCGCAGGGCGCGCAGTTCCCCTTCGCCGACGCCGAGGTCGGCGAGGAGCCCGCCGTCCCCGAGGGGCCCGGCCCCGGCCTGGCCGTCCGGGTCACCGGAGTCGTAGGTGTCGTCGTCCTGGTCCTCGCGGTACGGCTCGCCCTCCTCCGTACCGTCGAGGTCGAGGTCGGCGAGGACGTCGTCGTCCTCGGGGGTGCGGCCGAGCAGTTCGTCGGTGAGCAGCATCTCCCCGTACGAGCTGCGGGCGGCCGCCGCGGCGTCGGAGACGTAGATCCGCGGGTCGTCCTCACCGTCCACCCGGACGATGCCGAACCACGTGTCCTCCTGCTCGATGTAGGCCAGGACCGTGTCGTCGTCCGTCGTGGCCTCGCGGGCCAGATCGGTGAGGTCCGACAGGGTCTCCACGTCGTCGAGGTCTGTGTCGCTCGCTTCCCACCCGACTTCGGTGCGCGCGAGCAGTGCGGCGAAGTACACCGTGACTCTCCCACTGTCCTAGGTGTGCCGGTCGGCGGTTCCTCCGGCGGAGGCAGGCGGGGTGCCCCGCCCACCGGAATCGTGGCAGAAAGGAACCCGTCAGGTGAGGTCTTCCGCGTGCCGTGTGCGCGTCGCGCGTCCGGCGGGGTGGATCGGGGGCGTCCGGGGGGCGCACCGGGCCGGGTACGGGAGCGCGGCGCGGCGGGTGCCGGGCCGGTGGGGCGTCTGGGGCGGGCGGGGTGCCGGCGGGCCGGCCCCGGCGGCCCTCACCAGCGGAACGTGCGCATCCGCATCTGCTGGCGCATCCGGGCGGCGCGGGCGCGGCGCGGCTGGACCCGGGCGCGCAGCTCCTTGGCCTCGGTCAGCTCGCGCAGGAACGCGGCCCGCCTGCGGCGTCGCTCGGCGTCGGACTCGGGCCCGGCGGGGCCCTCGGTGTCCGGTGCGGGCGGTGTGGGTGTCTCGGGGGCGCCCTCCGCCTGTGGGGCGCCCGTCGCGCGCCGGTGGCGGTCGGCCGGGCCGCCCTCGGTCTCCCGGGCGGGGGCGTGCTCCCGGGCGCGTTCGAGAGCCCGCTCACGGAGCCGGGCCCGGGCGCGGCGCCGGGACAGCTCCTCCTCGCGGTCACGGTCACGGCCGGGGCCGGGGGTGGCGTCGGGCACACCACCGCGGTCGCGGGCGTCGTCGCGCTCCGTGCGGCGTCCGTCCGGTTCCGGCATCAGGCCCCCGTCCCTGGGCTGCTGTTCACGCCCCCCGCGCGAGCCGGGGGAGCTTTCCTCCACTTTCCCCCGACGCGCCGCCTTGATGCCATCCCGGGCGCCAGGGATGCCCGCTCCGACCTGCCCGTTACTGTGGATGGCATGCGGATACACGTCGTCGACCACCCTCTGGTGGCGCACAAGCTCACCACGCTGCGCGACAAGCGCACCGATTCCCCCACTTTCCGTCGTCTGGCGGATGAGCTGGTCACCCTGCTCGCGTACGAGGCGACGCGGGACGTGCGCACCGAGCAGGTGGACATCGACACCCCGGTCGCGCGGACGACCGGCGTCAAGCTGTCGTACCCGCGTCCGCTGGTGGTGCCGATCCTGCGGGCCGGGCTCGGGATGCTCGACGGCATGGTGCGGCTGCTGCCCACCGCCGAGGTCGGCTTCCTCGGCATGATCCGCGACGAGTCGACGCTCCAGGCGTCCACCTACGCCGCGCGGATGCCGGAGGACCTCACCGGCCGGCAGGTCTACGTCCTCGACCCGATGCTGGCCACCGGCGGCACCCTGGTCGCCGCCATCAAGGAGATGATCCGGCGCGGCGCCGACGACATCACCGCCGTGGTGCTGCTGGCCGCCCCCGAGGGCGTCGAGATCATGGAGCGGGAGCTGGAGGGGACCCCGGTCACCGTCGTCACCGCCTCCGTCGACGAGCGGCTCAACGAGAACGGCTACATCGTCCCCGGCCTCGGCGACGCCGGCGACCGCATGTACGGCCAGGCCGACTGACGCGTTCCGCATACCGGCACACGGCCGCGCCCCCGGAGTCCTCAGGCGGGTTCTATTGATCCCCGCAACACCCTGGAGTTCAGGGAGTTGCGGGGGTCGTGGATTTTGAGGCGCTGAAGGCGAGGTTCTTCGAGGCGCTGGAC
>NZ_JOII01000008.1 GCF_000719955.1 Streptomyces albidoflavus | reverse complement strand
CTTCCTTTGTACTCACCCTCTCGGGCTTTCCTCCGGGCGCTTCCCTTCGGTATTTCGTGTTCCCGACTCTATCAGACTCTTTCGCGTCCGATTTCCTCGCCGCCTTTCCGGTTCCAGCTCCGCGCTTCCGCTTCGCTTTTCCCTTTCCGGCGGTTCCGACTCTATCAGATCCTTTCGGGCCTGATTCCCAGTCAGCGGGTTTCGTCTTCACGACTGTTGGGCCGTTCCGACGTCCAGAACCATAGCGGACTCTCTTGATCTCTCACAATCGGGGCCGAATGGCTCTGACTGTCGTACAGAGATGACAAGAGGACCTCCGGAAAAAGAAATCCGGGCCTGCCCGAGGGCATGCCTGAGGAAAGGTATTTCTGGAGGGTTCTTGCTGAGGTTTTGAAGTGAGCCGCGCTCTGCGCGGCTGAGGTGCTTCCCCAGCCCTTGGGGCTGGACGGCAGCTCGTTGAACACTACGCATCGGCGGGAACGAAGTCAAGCAGGACCCGTGCTCCTGTGACGGAGCACGGGCCCTGGAGCTGTCGGGGAGGCTGGTGTCAGCTCTCGGTCGGGGACAGCCGCATGGAGATCGAGTTGATGCAGTAGCGCTGGTCGGTGGGGGTGTCGTACCCCTCGCCGGCGAAGACGTGGCCGAGGTGGGAGCCGCAGTTGGCGCAGCGGACCTCGGTGCGGACCATGCCGTGGGACCGGTCCTCGATCAGCTCGACGGCGTCCGAGTCCTTCGGGTCGTAGAAGCTCGGCCAGCCGCAGTGCGACGCGAACTTGGTGTCGGAGGTGAAGATGTCGGCACCGCAGGCCCGGCAGGAGTACACGCCCTCGGTCTTGGTGTCGGTGTACTCACCGACGAAGGCCGGCTCGGTGCCCGCCTGGCGGAGCACCTGGTACTCGGCGGGGGTCAGCTCCGCGCGCCACTGCTCGTCCGGCTTCTCGACGTCGTACGCCATGTCGGTCACTTCCTCACTTCGACAGGTGGTCGAGGATGTCGGGCCCGAGCTCCGTCACGTCGCCGGCGCCCATGGTGAGAACAAGGTCGCCGGGCTTGGCCATTCCCGCGAGGACCGAAGCGGCCGCGGAGCGGTCGGCCAGGGCGGTCACATCGGCGCCGGCGGCGCGGGCGGCGTCGATGATCAGGGCGCTGGTGACGCCGGGGATCGGGTCCTCACGGGCCGGGTAGATCTCAAGGACGACCGAGGCGTCGGCCAGGCCGAGGGCCTGGCCCATCTCCTTGCCCAGTTCCTGGGTGCGGCTGAAGAGGTGCGGCTGGAAGAGGACCAGGAGGCGGGCGTCGGCGGCGACGGCGCCCCGGATCGCCTCCAGGTCGGCCGTCATCTCGCTGGGGTGGTGGGCGTAGGAGTCGATCACCTGGACGCCCGCGGCCTCGCCCTTGAGCTGGAGGCGGCGCTTCACCCCGGTGTAGGCGGCGATGGCGGGGGCCATCTCGGCGGCCGGGATGCCGAGGGCCACGGCGGCGGTGAGGGCGGCGACGGCGTTGAGGGCGTAGTGGCGGCCGGGGACGGAGACCCCGAAGGTCAGCTCGGCGCCGTCGATGCGGACGGTGACCTCGCTGCGCAGGCCCTGCGGGACGATCGACACGACGCGCACGTCGGCGTCGGCGGCCTCGCCGTACGTGCGGACGGTGACGCCCGGGAGGCCCTTGGCCGCGAGCCGGCGGGTGAGTTCGCGGGCGCCCTCGTGGTCGGCGGAGATCACCAGGGTGCCGCCGGGCACGATCCTGGCCGAGAAGGTCTCGAAGGATTCGTGGATCTCTTCGATCGAGGCGTAGTTGGCGTGGTGGTCCAGCTCGACGTTGAGGACGATGGCGACCTCGGGGGCGTACTTGTGGAAGCTGCGGTCGCTCTCGTCGGCCTCGGCGACGAAGATCTCGCCGGTGCCGTGCAGGGCGTTGGAGCCCGGGGCGTCCAGGTCGCCGCCGATGGCGTACGAGGGGTCGCGGCCGAGCGCGGCCAGGGAGACGGCCAGCATCGAGGTGGTGGTGGTCTTGCCGTGGGTGCCGGCGACGGCGATGGGGCGGGTGCCGTCCATCAGCGCGGCCAGCGCGTCCGAGCGGTGCACGACGGGGATGCCGAGTTCGGCGGCGCGGACCAGCTCCGGGTTGTCCGGGCGGATCGCGGAGGAGACGACGACGGCGGTGGTGTCGTCCGCGAGGTGGCCGGCGGCGTGGCCGAGGTGGACGGTGGCGCCGAGGGCGCGCAGCGCCTCGGCGGTGGCCGAGCCCTTGGCGTCGCTGCCGGCGACGCGGGCGCCGCGCTGGGCGAGGATCTTGGCGATCCCCGACATTCCGGCGCCGCCGATGCCGATGAAGTGCGGTCGGTCCATGGCGGGGGGAAGGCCGGATGCCATCTGTGGTTCTCCCGGGGTCGAGGGGCACGGTCGTGCTGGGGCGGGATCAGCCTATGCCGTGGGACGGGGCCGGGCGGACCGCCCGCGGCCGGTGGCGGAGCGGGCGGCGCTCAGTCGGCGCGGGCGGCCGGGTCCGTCGCCGTGCCCTGGTCCTCGACGGCTCCGGCGGCGGTGGCGCCGGATCCCGAGGAGGTGTGGGTGGGGGCGTCGGCGCCGTCGGCGGGGGCGTGCGAGTAGAGCCTGAGGACGGGGACGCCGACCTTGTGGCGGGCGCGGGTGGCCCAGTCGCGGTGGAAGAACTCCTCGACGTAGTGGGGCTCGGTCAGCACGATGACCTCGTCGGCGCCGGTCTCGGCCACCAGGGCGGTGAGGGCGTCGAGGGGCTCGTCCTCGACGAGGCGGCCGGTGGCCTCGCTGCCGGCGGCGCGCAGGGCGCGCAGGGAGTGGTCGAGCGCGCGGGCGGCGGGGGTGCCGTCAACCTCGCCCTCGGGCTCCTCGGCCTCGCGTACGGCCTCGCCCAGTTCGCCGAGGGCGACGTCGTCGATGGCGCGCAGCAGGCGGTCCTGGTCGCCGCGGGGCTGCATGAGGAGGACGAAGGAGACGGGCTCGTCCCCGTGGAGCGTGGTGACGAACTCCACGTCGGGTGCCGACAGCGGCTGCTCGATCATCAAAACGCTCGTGAACACGTCAGGCGCCCTTTCGGATCGCGGGCCCCGAAGAGCCCGTGCGGAAACCATCCTGCCCCGTGATCACACGGGACGCGGTGTCCCTAGTCTGCCCACGGAGCGCTAAGCGGAACGGGTCATTCCGCTGATGTCAGTCCGACGGTAGCGGGTGAAGAGGAACCCGGCCTCCTCCAGGACCGAGGCGGGCAAGAAACGTTTCGGCAGGGCGACGGAGGGTCCGCCGGCGATGCGCTGGGCGTCCCCGGAGGTGAGCATCGGGGAGACGGTCAGGCACAGCTCGTCGAGGACTCCGGCGGCCACGAACTGGCCCAGCAGCCGGGGGCCGCCCTCGGTGAGAAGCCTGGTCAGGCCGTGTTCGGCGAGCGCGGCGACGGCGCGCGCCGGATCGACGGCGGCGCCGGTCCCGGCGATCAGCACGTGGACGCCGGCGGCCTCGGCGGCGCGTACCCGGTCGGCCGGTGCGGCGGCTCCGGTGAGGACCAGGGTGGGGGTGAGCGGGGCGCTGAAGAGGGGCAGGTCGAAATCGAGTGCGAGGCTCGCGCTGACCACGGCGACGGCCGGAGCGGGGGCCTGCCCGGCGGCGGCGCGGCGGCGGGCGAAGGCCTCGCGGGCCCGGGCCGGGCGGTATCCCTCCTGGCGTACCGTCTCGGCGCCGACGACCACGGCGTCGGCCAGGCCGCGCAGGGTGCCGAAGATCCGCATGTCGGCGCTGCCGGAGATGGGCTGGGAGCGGCCCTCGTGCTGGGCCGCGCCGTCGAGGGTGCTGACCATGTTGGCGCGCAGCCAGGGGCCGTCGGTCTCGGGGTAGGCGTAGGCGTCGGCGAGTTCCGCCAGGGTCCACTCACGGTCGGCCACATCGTCGGTCACGGGGAGCAGGCGTCGCATGACGTGCAGTTTCGCACGGCCGTGCGGCGGGTGGCGGGCGCCCGGCGAGGGGGGCGTTCCGTGCGCCCCTCTAAGCTGGTGAGTTGTGTCGTCCTCCTCCACTCCCCCGTCATCGGCCTCCTCGTCCGCGCCGCGCGGCGACGAGTCCGCGCCGCTCTCCCTGTGCGCCCGTGAGCCGCAGGTGCCCGCCGAACGGCTGGTGGCCGAGATGGTGCCGCCGCCCCGCTTCGACCAGGTGCGCTTCTCCACGTACATCCCGGACCCGAACCAGCCGAGTCAGGCGGAGGCGGTCACCGTGCTGGAGGGGTTCGCGACCGGGCTCGGCGGGGCGAGCGCGACCGGGGCGGGCAAGCGCCGCTGGTTCGCGCGCAAGCCCGCGGCCACGCCCGCCGGGCCGCGCGGGGTCTACCTGGACGGCGGCTACGGCGTCGGCAAGACCCACCTGCTCGCCTCGCTCTGGCACGCCACCCCGGCGGCGCCGGAGCACAAGGCGTTCGGCACCTTCGTGGAGCTGACCAACCTGGTGGGCGCGCTCGGCTTCCAGGAGACGGTACGCACCCTCAGCGGCCACCGGCTGCTCTGCATCGACGAGTTCGAACTGGACGACCCGGGCGACACCGTGCTGGTCTCCTCGCTGCTGGCCAAGCTGGTCGAGGCCGGCGTGGCCCTGGCCGCCACCTCGAACACCCTGCCGGGCAAGCTCGGCGAGGGCCGGTTCGCGGCCGCCGACTTCCTCCGCGAGATCCAGGGCCTGTCGGCGCACTTCCGCCCGTTGCGGATCGACGGCGAGGACTACCGCCACCGCGGCCTGCCCGCCGCGCCCGAGCCGTACAGCGAGGAGCAGGTGACCCGGGCGGCGTACGCGACGCCGGGCGCGAGCCTGGACGGCTTCGGACAGCTGCTCGACCACCTGTCGCGGGTCCACCCCAGCCGGTACGGGGCGCTCACCGACGATCTGCGCGCCGTCTGCCTCACCGGCGTACGCCCGGTGCCCGACCAGTCGACGGCCCTGCGCCTGGTGGTCCTGGCGGACCGGCTGTACGACCGTGAGGTGCCCGTACTGACCTCGGGCGTGCCGTTCGACCGGCTGTTCAGCGAGGAGATGCTGAACGGCGGATACCGGAAGAAGTACTTCCGGGCGATATCCCGGCTCACGGCGCTGGCGCGGGACGGTAAGGGACTGGTCGGGCCCGGCGCGGCGTAGCCGCAAGGCGCGGCCGGCCGGGCGGCCGGTCAGGGGGCCCAGGGCCGGAGCATGTCCTTGACGGCGTCGGTCGCCGCCATCTGAAGCAGCGGGCCGAAGGTGATGCGGCCGACGCCCAGGCGGCGGAAGCGGTCCAGGTCGTGCTTGACGGGGTGGGCGGTGGAGTTGACGGGCACGGTGACGGCGGCGACGACGGCCTGGAGCAGCTCGTCGTCGTCCTGGATGCGCACCGGGTAGACGCTGTCGGCGCCCGCCTCCTCCATGGCGCGCAAGCGTGCGACCGCCTCGTCGAGGACGGCCCCCGCGTCCCCGGCGTGCAGGAAGAGGTCGGTGCGGCCGTTGACCCAGACCGGGACGCCCGCGGCGTCGGCGGCGGCGCGCAGGCCCGCGATGTAGCGGGCGTGCTCCTCGGTGGTGCGGACGCGGCCGCCCTCCGAGTGGACGGTGTCCTCGATGTTGAGGCCGACGCCGCCCGCCTCGGTGAGGCCGGCGACGAGGTCGGCGGGGTCCTGGCCGTAGCCGGATTCCAGGTCGACGGAGACCGGGACGTCGACGGCGGCGATGATCGGCCGGACGGCGGCGAGCACCTCCTCGAAGCTCTGGCCCTCCTGGTCGGAGGCGCCCCGGGAGTCGGCGAGGGGGTGGCTGCCGACGGTCAGCGCGGGGAATCCGGCGTCGGCCGCCGTCCGGGCGGACCAGACGTCCCAGACGGTCGGCAGCACGAGCGGCTGATGGTCGGCGTGCAGCTGCTGAAGGCGCTGAGCGCGCTCGACGGTGGTTCGGAAGTCCATGCCGGGGAAGCTACCCCGGATCGCCGCGGTCAACGTGGCGACGGGGCGCCGTCCCCCGCCCAGACCCGCAGTTTCTCCGGATTGCGGATCACCCAGATGCGGGCGACGCGTCCGTCGGCGGCGAGGTCGAAGGCGGCCACGGTCAGGACGGTGCCGGCGCGGCGGGCGACCAGGCCGGGGGTGCCGTTGACCGGGCGTTCCAGGAGTTCGAGGCCAGGGGCCTTCTCCGCGATGCCGGCCATGTACCGCGCGATGTGGGGGCCGCCCTCGACGGGGCGCAGGGCGGCGCCGGCCAGGCCGCCGCCGTCGGCGGTCATCACGGCGGCGGGGTCGAGGAGGTCGACGAGGGCCGCGATGTCCTTGGCCTCCCACGCCTCCTTGACGCGCCGCACGGTCTCGGCCTGTCCGCCGGCCGGTGCGGGGGCGCCGGTCCGTACCCGGCGCCGGGCGGAGGCGGCGAGCTGCTTGCAGGCGGCGGGGGTCCGGTCGAGGACACCGGCGACCTCGGCGAAGGGGTAGCGGAAGACGTCGTGGAGGACGAAGGCCACGCGCTCGGCGGGGGTCATCGTCTCCAGGACGACGAGGAAGGCCATGGTGACGGAATCGTCCAGGACCAGCTGGTCGGCGGGGTCGCCGCTCGTGCCGTGCGGCCGCCCGGCCCGGCCGGGCAGCGGATCGGGCAGCCACGCCCCGACGTAACGTTCCCGCCGTGCCCGCGACGAGCCCAGCACGTCCAGGCAGATCCGGCCGGTCACCGTGGTGAGCCAGGCGCCGGGCGAGGCGATCTCGTGCCGGCGCGAGGGCGGCAGCGCGTACCAGCGGGCGTACGCCTCCTGGACGGCGTCCTCGGCCTCGGCCAGCGAGCCCAGCAACCGGTAGGCCACATTGATGAGTTGACGCCGCTCGCCGACGACCCCGTCCCCCACCCGCGCCCCCTCGCCTTACCTTTCCGAGGCCCGTGTCGTCGGGCTGGTGAGACCTTATTCGACATCGGCCGCTGCCCTCGGGCGCGGAAAAGGGGGACCCGGCATGACGACGACCCAGGCGACACCCCGCACGCCCGTTCAGGCCCGCTTCTCGTTCCTGCGGATCGCGCTCGCCCTCCAGACCCTGACGGTCTTCGTCCAGGCGGTCTCGGCGGGGCTGCTGCTCAGCACGGAGTACGGCGAACTCCTGCACAGCGCCGGGGCGCGGGTGATGTACGGGGCGTCGATGCTGTACCTGCTCGCCGCGGTGCTCGCCTGGAAGCCGGGCGGCGGCTCGCCGAAGGCGGTCGGGTACGCGTCGGGCTTCCTCGTACTGGCCTCCGTGCAGGTGGTGTCGGGGATCGCGCACCTGTCGTCGGTCCATGTGCCGTTGGGGGTGCTGATGTTCGGGGCGAGTCTGGTGGCTCTGGTCCGGCGGTGAGGCCGGGCCGTCGGCCGTACCCGGCGTCAGGGGCGTTCCCAGCAGGCCAGGCGGGCTGTGACGGCCGTGTCCAGGGCCACGCCTGGTTCCGGTGGGGCTGGGTGCGTGGTACACACGTGCGGGTCACATTCCTGTCCGCAGAGCCGCAGCAGGGAGTTGCCCATGTCCGCGACACGCCGTCAAGTCCTCGCCCGCACCGGTGCCGTCGCCGGTATCGCCTTCACCGGCAGTCTCTCCGAACTCTTCGCGGGCACGGCCGCCGCGAAGGGGATGGGGAAGGCCGGGTACGGTCCGCTGGTGCCCGACCCGAAGGGTCTGCTGGACCTGCCGAAAGGTTTCCGCTACCGGGTGCTGTCCCGGGAGGGTGACCGGATGCTCTCCGGCGAGGGCCAGGTGCCGAGCAACCACGACGGGATGTCCGCCTTCGGCGGGCGCCGGGGCCAGGTCCACCTCGTCCGCAACCACGAGAACCGGCCCACCGCCCCGATCCGCGTCCCGCCCGTACGCGGACTGACGTACGACCCGGAGGGGATGGGCGGCTGTACGGCGCTCACCCTCGACCCCGGGCACCGGGTTCTCGGCGAGCGGGTCGCCATCGCCGGGACCTCGACCAACTGCGCCGGCGGGCCGACCCCCTGGGGGACCTGGCTGACCTGCGAGGAGACCGAGGACAAGGCCGGGACCAACGGCTACACCAAGGACCACGGCTTCATCTTCGAGGTCGACCCGGTCGACCCGCACCGGACCGGCGCGGTGCCGCTGAAGGCGATGGGCCGCTTCCAGCACGAAGCCATCGCGATCGACCCGCGCCACGGGATCGTCTACGAGACCGAGGACGCCTTCGAGCGGCCGTTCGGGCTCTTCTACCGCTTCCTGCCCGAGAGGCCGCGCGGCGGCCTCGGCTCACTGCGGGCCGGGGGCGCGCTCCAGGCGATGCGGGTGCCCGGGGTGCCCGACCTCTCGGCGATCCAGGAGACGGGCGCCTCGTTCGACCGGGTGGAGTGGGTGGACGTGCCCGACCCGCTCGCCGAGGAGACGCCGATCCGCTTCCAGGACTTCGGCCCGAAGGGCATCACCCACGCGCAGAAGCTGGAGGGCTGCTACTGGGGCGGCCGCTCGGTCTACTTCGTCTCCAGCTTCGCCCGGAGCAGCGAGGGCTCGGCCGCCGACCACTACGGGCAGATCTGGCGCTACGACCCGGACCGGCGGCGCCTCACCCTGGTCATCGTCTTCGGCCCCGACACCGACGTGCAGCTCCCGGGCGAGGAGCCGGACAACATCTGCCTCGCCCCGAGCGGCGGCCTCATGGTCGCCGAGGACGGCGAGGGCGCCCAGCACGTCTACGGCGTGACCACGCGCGGCGAGGTCTACCCGATGGCACGGGGCCGCCAGAACATCGGCACGCCCGAGGAGCCGGCGTGGGGTGAGTTCGCGGGCGTCTGCTTCTCCCCGGACTACGACACGATGTTCGTCAACTGCTACACGCCCGGGACGACCTTCGCGGTCACCGGGCCCTGGCACAGGTGACCTGAGCGGGGGTGGGGGCGGGTTCCCGCCCCCACCCCCGCCTCGTGGGCCTGTCCGGGCGCCCGGACAGCGGAGGGTGGCGGGGCGAGACGGGTGAGACCGCACGCCACGGGCGGCGTTTTGCCCGATATTCAGCTTTTCGCATCCTAGGGTCACGGCGTGATCAGCATGGTGCGCAAGGCGAAGCTCCGGACTGGTACGGCGCTGGGCGCCCTGATGGCGTTGGGCGCGGTGGCCGGGTGCGGTCAGTCCGTTCCGGACCCCCACTACACAGCGCCGGGGCCACGGGCCTCGCACTCCGCCTCCCCCGCCGCCCCGACGGCGCCGCCCACGCTGGCGCCCGGCCCCGGCGGGCTCGCCCCGGTCTTCGCCAACGGGCCCCGGAACGACGGCAAGACCGTCGCGCTCACCTTCGACGCCGACATGACGGCCGACCAGGGCGAGCGCGCGGCCGGCGGCGAGCGCTTCGACCACCCGGAGCTGATCGCCTCGCTGCGCCGCCTGAAGGTGCCCGCCACCGTCTTCATGACCGGGCGGTGGGCCGAGGAGTACCCGGACCAGGCGCGGGCCATCGGCGCCGACCCGCTCTTCGAGATCGCCAACCACTCCTACAGCCACCACGCCTTCACCGGTGACTGCTACGGCCTGCCGCGCGTCGCCGAGAGCGAGATGCGGGCCGACGTGGAACGGGCGTACACCGCGTTCCGCACGGCCGGGGTGAAGAAGGCCATGCCGTACTTCCGCTTCCCCGGCGGGTGTTACGACGACGCGGCGCTGCGGGAGGTCTCCGCGGCCGGGGTGACGGCCGTGCAGTGGGACGTGGTGAGCGGGGACGCCTTCGCCACCGACGCCGACGCGGTGGCGCAGCAGGTGCTGGACGGGGTCCGCCCCGGCTCGGTCGTGGTCATGCACTGCACCCGCAGTGCCGCCCCCACCACCGAGCGCGCGCTGCGCCGGATCGTGCCCGCCCTGCGCGAGCAGGGGTACCGCTTCGTGAAGGTGTCCGAGCTGATCGGGGCGGCCTCGCGGAAGGGGTGAGGGTCGCCCGCGGTTTGGCAGACTGGCTCCGTGACCAGCGAACCCCTCTCCGACAGTCCCTTCCGTGACGAGCGCACCGCCCGCGACGAGGCACCGCAGTTCGTGCTGCCGCTCGTCGTCCGGCTGGAGCGCGCCGAGCCGCCCGCCCTCACCGACGCGCTCCAGACGGCCGCCCGGGCCGTCCTGACGCTGCTCAGTGATCCCCGCTCCGAGGGGGACGGCGTGTGGGCGGAGGCGGTGCGGGACTGGCAGGACGCGCGGATCCGCAAGGTGGTGCGGCGGGCCCGGGGCGCGGAGTGGCGCAAGGCCGCGGCCCTGCCGGGGATCACGGTCGAGGACGGCGGTGCCGAGGTGCGCGTCTACCCGCCGGTGCCGCTGGACGGCTGGCCCAGGGAGCTGGCCAAGCTCCAGGTCTCCGGCACCGAGCTGGAGGACCCCGAGGAGCCGGGCGAGCCCGCGCCCGGCGTCCCGGTGCTCTGGCTCAACCCGGACGTGCCCATGTCGGCGGGGAAGGCGATGGCGCAGGCGGGCCACGGGGCGCAGCTGGCCTGGTGGCAGCTGTCGGGGGCGGAACGGGGCGCCTGGCGCGAGCAGGGTTTCCCGCTGGCGGTGCGGACCGCCGGCGCGGAGCGCTGGAAGGAGCTGGTGGAGAGCGGGCTGCCGGTGGTGCGGGACGCCGGGTTCACGGAGATCGCGCCCGGGTCGTGCACGGTGGTGGCGGAGCATCCCGCGTTGGTGGGGTGAGGGCGGCGAAGCTCAAATCCTGCTCTGAAGAGGGCGGGTGACGGTTCCGGGGCGGACGGCGGCGGGCAGGGTGGCCGCAGGGACCGGGGGGTTCCTGGAGGGGGTGGCGGTATGGAACGGCTGGGAACGGGGATCGGCTGGCGGCCCGCGATCGCGGAGGCCGTCGAGGCGATGGCGGGGATCGAGTGGGTGGAGGTGGTGGCGGAGAACGTCTGTCCCGGTCACCTCCCCGACTCCCTGTTGCGGCTGCGGGAGCGTGGGGTCGCCGTGGTGCCGCACGGGGTGGGGCTGGGGCTGGGCGGCGCGGAGCGGCCCGATCCGGTGCGGCTGGCGGCGCTGGCCGAGCGGGCGGAGGCGCTGGGGTCGCCGCTGGTCACCGAGCACATCGCGTTCGTCCGGGCGGGCGGGGAGCGGACCGCGTCGCGCGGGCTGGAGGCCGGGCACCTGCTGCCGGTCCCCCGCACCCGGGAAGGGCTCGCGGTGCTCTGCGAGAACGTGCGGATCGCCCAGGACCAGCTGCCCGTGCCGCTCGCCGTGGAGAACATCGCGGCGCTCTTCTCCTGGCCGGGCGAGGAGCTGACGGAGGGGCAGTTCCTCTACGAGCTGGCCGACCGGACCGGGGTGCGCCTGCTGATCGACGTCGCCAACCTGCACACCAACCACGTCAACCAGGGCGAGGACCCCGCAGCCGCTCTCGACGCGCTGCCGCTGGAGGCGCTGGCGTACGTCCATGTGGCGGGCGGGTTCGAGCGGGACGGGGTGTGGCACGACAGCCACGCCCACCCGGTGCCGGAGCCGGTGCTGGCGGTCCTGGCCGAGCTGGCCTCGCGGGTGCGGCCGCCCGGGGTGCTGCTGGAGCGGGACGAGCGGTTCCCGTCGGCGGCCGAGCTGGAGGCGGAGGTCGCGAAGATCCGGCGGACGGTGGCGGTGGCCGGCCGGGACCGGGTCCCGGTGGGGGCGGGGGCCCGGCCCGGGTCCGCCCCGGCGTCGGGGGCCGGGGCGGCGACCGGCCCGGTGGCGGACGAGGCGGCGCGGACGCGGCTGGCCCTCGGGCAGACGGCGCTGCTGTCGGCGCTGGTGGCGGGGACGCCGGCGCCGGAGGGGTTCGACCGGGGGCGGCTGCGGGTGCAGAGCCGGATGCTGACCGCCAAGCGGGGCTCCGTGGTGGTCTCCCTCGCCCCGGAGCTGGAGCAGATCCTCGGCGACACGTACCGGCCGCGCTTCCTGCGGTACGCGGCGGGCCGGCCGCTGACCGGCGGGTACCGCGCGGACGCGCTCGCCTTCGCGCTGCACACCTTGCGGGAGGAGCCGCCGGCCGAGCGGGCGGTCCGGCGCGCCCTGCGCGACTGGTGGATCGAGCGCTCGGGCCGCGCCTCCCTGGTGGGCAGGCCCTGGGCCCGGTGGGCCAGGGTGGCGCGCTTCGCCCTGCTGGGGCGCTGAACCCGGCGGCCGTGTTGGGCCGATCCGAGCGGGTCCGTCCAACACGCGCCCCGGTGCTTGCCCCTGCCGACCGGCCTGCGAATCATCCCTAGGGCTGTCATCGGCCGGACGAAAGGGACGCGATGCGCGCGCCGCTCATCCTCACCGCCGCCGGAGCGCTGCTCCTCACCCCGCTCGCGGCTCCCCCGCAGGCGCCCGCGGCCGGGGCTCCGGCTCCGCCCGGCGGCCCCGAGGCGCGCGGGGTGGCGCTGGCGGCCGAGCGGGCGGCGCGGACCCCGATCGCCTTCGGGCCGTGCCCGGACGAGGAGGGGCTGCCCCGGTCGCTGGAGTGCGGCACGGTACGGGTCCCGCTGGACTACGCGCGGCCGGACGGCGAGCAGATCGACCTGACGGTGAGCCGGGCCAAAGCGGCGGGCCCGAAGAACGAGCGGCAGGGCGCGCTGGTCTTCAACCCGGGCGGTCCCGGCTCCTCCGGGATGCTCTTCCCGCTGGTGGGGATCTTCCCCGAGTGGAAGCGGCTGGCCTCGGTCTACGACCTGGTCGGGTACGCGCCGCGCGGGGTCGGCCGGTCGGCGCCGCTCTCCTGCCGGGACCCGCGCGAGAAGCCGGACGGGAACTGGCAGGCCCCGGAGCACCCGACCGAGCAGCAGAAGGCCGGCCGGAAGGCCGAGGCCGAGGCGTACGCGCGGGGGTGCGCCGAGCGCGGCGGGAAGCGGCTGCGGCACATCCACTCGCTGAACAACGCCCGCGACCTGGACGTGGTGCGGGCCGGCCTCGGTGAGCGGAAGCTGACGTTCATGGGCGCGTCGTACGGCTCGTACTTCGGGGCGCTGTACGCGAAGCTCTTCCCCTCGCACGTGCGCAGGATGGTCTTCGACTCGGCGGTCGACCCCTCGCCCTCGCGTGTCTGGTACCGGAACAACATGGCGCAGTCGGCGGCGTTCGAGAAGCGGTGGGCGGACTTCCGGCGGTGGATCGCCTCGCACGACGCGGCGTACGGCATGGGCACCGACGAGGCCCAGGTGCTGGCGGGGTACCGGCGGGCGCGCGAGAAGCTGGCGGCCGAGCCCGCCGGGGGCACGGTCGGCCCGGCGCAGCTCCAGGCGGTGATGTTGCGGGCCCAGTACTACGAGGACTACTGGCCCTCGCACGCGGAGGCGCTCGCGGCGTACCTGAAGGGTGATCCGCAGCCGCTGGTCAATCTGGCGACGCCGCTGGAGGAGGGCCGGGTGGAGGCGGAGAACGCGCGGGCCGTCTACACGGCGGTGGAGTGCAACGACGCGCCGTGGCCCACCAGCTGGCAGACCTGGGACCGCGACCACACCCGGCTCGCCCGCACGGCGCCGTTCGAGACCTGGGAGAACGCCTGGATGAATCTGCCGTGCGCGTACTGGAAGGAGCCCCGGCAGACGCCGATGGACGTGCGGGTGGCCCCCGGTGAGCTGCCGCCGACGCTGATCCTCGCCGGGGAACGGGACGCGGCGACCCCGTACGCGGGCGCGCTGGAGCTGCGGCGGCGGCAGCCGGACGCCGCGCTGGTGACCGAGCGGGGCGCGGGCACGCACGGGCTGGCGGGCGGGCCGAACGCCTGCGTCAACCGGCACGTGGAGGCCTACCTGATCGACGGGAAGCTCCCCGCGCGCTCCACCGACTGCGCGGCCCGGCCGGCCCCCGAGCCGGAGGCGCAGGAGGCCGGGACGCGGGCCGCCGGGGGCGGGGCGCGGCCGGCGCTCCCCCGGGTCGCCGGGTGGTTCCCGGCGGCCCGGTGAGGCGGGGCGGGGCTCAGGCGAGCTGGGCGACCAGGTCGGCGACGGACTTGCGGCGCCCGGTGTAGAAGGGCACCTCCTCGCGGACGTGGCGGCGGGCCTCGGAGGCGCGCAGGTGGCGCATGAGGTCGACGATGCGGTACAGCTCGTCGGCCTCGAAGGCGAGGATCCACTCGTAGTCGCCGAGGGAGAACGAGGCGACCGTGTTGGCGCGGACGTCGGGGTAGCCGCGCGCCATCTTGCCGTGGTCGGCGAGCATCGCCCGGCGCTCCTCGTCGGGGAGGAGGTACCACTCGTAGGAGCGGACGAACGGGTAGACGCTGATGTAGTCGCGGGGGGTCTCGTCGGCGAGGAACGCCGGGATGTGCGACTTGTTGAACTCGGCGGGGCGGTGCAGCGCCATGTTCGACCAGACCGGCTCCAGCGCGCGCCCGAGGCGGGTGCGGCGGAAGAGGTTGTACGCCTCCTGGAGGGCGTCGGCGGTCTCGGCGTGCCACCAGATCATCACGTCGGCGTCGGCGCGCAGACCGGAGACGTCGTAGGTGCCGCGGACGGTGACGTCCTTGGCGGCGAGCTTGTCGAACAGGTCCTGGACCTCGTCGGCGTAGCCGGACCGGTCCTCGGGGAGCACGTCGCGGAGCTTGAAGACGGACCACAGGGTGTAGCGGATGACCTCGTTGAGGTCCTTGGCCTTCTTGCCCGCGTTGGGGATCTTCTCGGGAGCAGCACTCATGGGGTCATTCTCCCGCGTGCCCGGACGGGCCCGACGCCGGGTCGCCCTGTGGGCGGGCCGCCATGACCTGGCGGGCCGCCTCGGTGGCGGAGGCGACGCAGGCGGGGATGCCGACGCCGTCGTAGGCGGCGCCGCACAGGGCGAGGCCGGGGGCCTTGGCGACCTGGTCGCGGACGCGGGCGACGCGGGCGAGGTGGCCGACCGGGTACTGGGGAAGCCCCTGGTCCCAGCGGGTCACGTGGGCGTCGACGGGCTCGGCGTCGACGCCGGTGGCGGCCTTGAGGTCGCGTCGGGCGAGGGCGAGCAGGCCGGCGTCGTCGCGGCCGAGGATCTCCTCCTCGCGATGGCGCCCGACCGAGGTGCGGACGACGTGCAGCCCCGGTTCCTGCTCGGCGATCCACCGCCATTTGCGTCCCGCGAAGGTGGCGGCCTTGACGGTGCGTCCGTCGACCGGCGGCACGAGGAAGCCGCTGCCCTGCGGCAGCTCGGCCTCGTCCGCGCGGAAGGCGAAGGTCATCAGGGCCATCGAGGCGTACTCGATCTCGGCGAGGTCGGCGGAGGCGGCCGGGAGTTCGGCGGCGAGCAGCCGGGCCGCCTGGGGCGCGGGGACGGCGAGGACGACGGCGTCGGCCTCCAGGGACTCGGGCGCGTCGGGGGTGCCGGTGGTCAGCCGCCAGCCGCCGGGAATGCGGGCGAGGCCGGTGACGGGCGTACCGGTGCGGATGCGGCCGCCGCGGGCGCGGACGGTGTCGGCGACGGCGAGCGGGAGGCGGCCGACCCCGCCGTCGATGCCCATGAAGACGGGGTCGGTGCGCGGGTCGGCGGCGGTGCGGGCCTGGAGCGCGCGGACCCCCTCGGTCAGGGAGGTGTGCTCGCGGGCGGCGGCGAAGAGCTGGGGGACGGCGGCGCGCAGCGAGATGCGGTAGGCGTTGCCGGCGTAGACGCCGCCGAGGAGGGGTTCGACGAGCCGGTCGACGACCTCGCGGCCGACCCGGGCGGCGACGTACTCGCCGACGGCGATGTCCTCGCCGACCTCGGTGCGGGGCAGGGCGCGGTCCTCGGCGATCCGCGCGACGCCCTCTTCCGAGAGGACCCCGGCGAGGCTGGCCGGGTCGGCGGGGACGCCCATGACGTGGCCCTTGGGCATGGGGCGCAGGGCGTCGCGGGTCCACAGGGAGGCGCTGGCGGTGGCGGGGGGCTGGAGGGCGTCGGCCAGTCCCGCCTCACGGGCGAGGCCGACCGCCTCGGGGCGGCGGGCCAGCATCGACTCGGCGCCCAGGTCGACGCGGACGCCGCCGATCTCGCCGGTGCGGAGCTTGCCGCCGAGCCGCTCGGAGGCTTCCAGGAGGGTGACGCCGGCCCCGGCGTCGAGCAGGCGCAGCGCGGCCGTGAGCCCCGCGACGCCGCCTCCGACGACCACCACACGGGGGCTCGCGCCACCCGCTCCCGCCGGGTTTCCCTCTGTTTCCGCGCGCATGGAGCCACTGTCTCAAACCGGACGCGGCGGGCGGCCGCCGGGGCGGCGCGCTTCCGTTACCGGTTCGCGACCCGGGAGGCGAAACCCGCCGGTGCGCTGCTCCGTCGTAGCGGCACAGGCGCCCCCGAGGGGTGGGCGCGGAAGGACAAGGGGGGCGGCGGATGAGCCGGATGCGGGGATCGAGCGGCGGCCGGATCGCGGGGCGGCGGGCGGCCGTGGTGCTGGCTGTGGCGGTACTGGGGCTCGCGGGGTGCTCGGCCGGGCCGGACTCCGGCGCGTCGTCGGCGGCGGACCGCGCGGTCGCGCCGTCGGCCGCCGACGGCGCGGGCGGCGGTCAGGCCGACAGCGCGAAGCGGGAGTCGGCGGACGAGGCGTCGGACGGGAAGGCGCGCCCCCAGCTGAAGGGCGTCCACCTGGTCCGGACGGCCGAGCTGCACCTGCGGGTGGAGGACGTGCCCGCCGCGCTGGCCTCGGCCCGCTCGGTGGTGGAGGGCGCGGGCGGCTACGTCGGCAACGAGTCGACCCGGCGCGACTCCCAGGACCACGAGCGGTCGACCGTGGTGGTCCGCGTCCCGCAGGAGAAGTACGACGCGGTGCTGGACTCGCTCGGCGAGGGCGGCGAGGTGGTGTCCCGGCGGACCAGCGCGGAGGACGTCACCGAGGAGGTGGTGGACGTCGAGAGCCGGCTGAAGTCGCAGCGCGCCAGCGTCGCGCGGGTCCGGGAGCTGATGGACCGGGCGGAGAAGCTGAGCGACATCGTCTCGCTGGAGGGCGAGCTGAGCAGCCGCCAGATGGAGCTGGAGGCGCTGCTGGCCCAGCAGTCCTCGCTGAAAGACCGCACCTCGATGGCGACGGTCACCCTCCAGCTGACCGAGCGGACGGCGAAGACGGAGTCGCGGGAGGACGACGGCCCGACCTTCACCGACGCGCTCTCCGGCGGCTGGTCGGCGTTCGTGGCGACGCTGCGCTGGCTGACCGTGGTGGTCGGGGCGGCGCTGCCGTTCGTCCTCGCCCTCGGACTGGCCCTGCTGGCCTGGCGGTTCACGCGCCGCCTGCGGCGTCCGGCCGCCGCCGTGCCCGCGGTGCGGGAGGCCGGCGACGGGACGGACGCGGAGGGTTCCACGGCGGAGCCGGCCGTGCCGACGGCGCGGGAGGAGCGGGACTGAGACCCCGCTGGCGCGCCGTCCCGGCCGGCTGCCCCGGCCGGGACGGCGGCCGCCCGCGTAGCGTGGCGGCATGAGAGAGCGACTGGTGGTCATCGGTGGGGACGCGGCCGGGATGTCCGCCGCGTCACAGGCACGCAGGCTCAAGGACCCGGACGAGCTGGAGATCGTCGCCTTCGAACGCGGGCACCACGCCTCGTACTCGGCGTGCGGCATCCCGTACTGGGTGGCCGGTGACGTCGACGACCCGGAGCAGCTGGTGGCGCGGACGCCGGAGGAGCACCGGGCCCGCCACATCGATCTGCGGACGCGGACCGAGGTCACCGAGATCGACGTGGCCGGCGGCCGGGTCCGGTCGCGGCGGCTGCCGGACGGGCAGGAGGTGTGGACCGGCTTCGACAAGCTGGTCGTCGCCACCGGCGCGCGCCCGGTCCGGCCGCCGCTGCCCGGCATCGACGCGCCCGGCGTGCACGGCGTGCAGACCCTCGACGACGGGCAGGCCCTGCTGGACACCCTGCGGGGGACGAAGGGGCGGCAGGCGGTGGTGGTCGGCGCCGGGTACATCGGCGTGGAGATGGCGGAGGCGCTGCTGCGGCGCGACTACGAGGTGACGCTGCTCAACCGGGCCCCGGAACCGATGACGACCCTCGACCCCGACATGGGGAGGCTGGTCCACGAGGCGGTCACCGGGCTCGGCATCCGGATGGTCAACGAGGCCGAGGTGACCGAGATCCGTACCGACGAGCAGGGCCGGGCCCGCGCCGTGGTGACCTCGGACGCCGAGTATCCGGCGGACGTGGTGGTGCTGGGGATCGGCGTCCGCCCGGAGTCGGAGCTGGCCGAGGCGGCGGGGCTGCCGGTGGGCGACTTCGGCGGCATCCTCACCGACCAGGCGATGCGGGTGCGCGGCCAGAGCGCGATCTGGGCCGGCGGCGACTGTGTGGAGGTGCTGGACCTGGTTGCCGGCCGCCAGCGGCACATCCCGCTGGGCACCCACGCCAACAAGCAGGGCCAGGTCATCGGCACCAACGTGGGCGGCGGTTACGCGACCTTCCCCGGCGTCGTCGGCACCGCCGTCAGCAAGGTCTGCGACCTGGAGATCGCCCGGACCGGGCTGCTGGAGGCGGAGGCGCGCGAGGCCGGCTTCCAGTTCGTCACCGCGACCGTCGAGGCGACCAGCCGCGCCGGGTACTTCCCCGGCGCCGCCTCGATGACGGTGAAGATGCTGGCCGAGCGGCGCACCGGGCGGCTGCTGGGAACCCAGATCGTGGGCCGCGAGGGCGCGGGCAAGCGGGTGGACGTGGCGGCGGTGGCGCTGACGGCCGGTATGACGGTCGAGCAGATGACCGCCCTCGACCTCGGCTACGCCCCGCCGTTCTCCCCGGTCTGGGACCCGGTCCTGGTCGCGGCCCGCAAGGCGACGCAGGCGGTACGGGCCCACGGCGCGGGCTGAGCCTCAGGTGCCGGCCGGTCCCCCGGTGGGGCGGCCGGCACCAGGGCTCGCGGCTCAGCGCGCGGTGCGGGTGTGGACGTCCTCGACCAGGCGGGTCAGGGCGTCGGGGTCGGTGTCGGGCAGGACGCCGTGGCCGAGGTTGAAGATGTGGCCCTCCAGCCCTTCGGCGGCCTGGAGCACCTCGCCGGTCTTGGCGCGGACGGCCTCGGTGGGGGCGAAGAGCACGGCCGGGTCGAGGTTGCCCTGGACGGCCTTGCCCGGGCCGATCCGGCGGGACGCCTCGTCCAGCGGGATGCGCCAGTCGGCACCGACCACGTCGGCCCCGGCCTCGCCCATCAGACCGAGGAGTTCGCCGGTGCCGACGCCGAAGTGGATGCGCGGCACGCCGTACCCGGCGACGGCCTCGAAGACCTTGCGGGAGGCGGGCATGACCGAGCGGCGGTAGTCGGCGGGGGCCAGCGCGCCGACCCAGGAGTCGAAGAGCTGGACGGCGGAGGCGCCGGCCTCGATCTGCACCTTGAGGAAGCCCGCGGTGATGTCGGCGAGGCGGTCGAGCAGGTCGGCCCAGAGTTCCGGGTCGCCGTACATGAGCGCCTTGGTGTGCTCGTGGTTGCGGCTGGGGCCGCCCTCGACGAGGTAGCTCGCGAGGGTGAACGGGGCGCCGGCGAAGCCGATGAGCGGGGTGGCGCCGAGTTCTGCGGTGAGCAGCCCGATGGCCTCGGTGACGTACCAGACGTCCTCGGGGGTCAGGTCGCGCAGGCGGGCCAGGTCGGCGCGGGTGCGGATGGGCTGCTCGACGACGGGGCCGACGCCCGGCTTGATGTCGAGGTCGATGCCGATGGCCTTGAGCGGGACCACGATGTCGCTGAAGTAGATGGCGGCGTCGACGTCGTGGCGGCGGACGGGCTGCATCGTGATCTCGGTGACCAGCTCGGGGCGCATGCACGAGTCGAGCATCGCGATGCCCTCGCGGACCTTGCGGTACTCGGGCAGTGAGCGGCCCGCCTGGCGCATGAACCACACCGGGGTGTGCGGCACCGGCTCACGCCGGCACGCCTTGAGGAAGGCGGAGTCGTGGGGTGCGGTCGGCTGGCCCGTCGGGCGGTCGTTGGCGCTCACCCTTGAAGTCTCGCACGAGCCCGGAACACGCTTACCGACAGGTTGTGGACACCGCCACGGCGCGCGGGACCACCCGGCCGGGTGTCCTCCCTGCACACGGGCGCCGTTCCCCTTAACCTTCCCGGCATGGCTGCGGCTCAGGGACATCTATCGGACGGCACTGACGGTACGGACGGCACGGGGGGCGCACGCGGGCCAGGGGCCGGCGCGGACGACGCGCCACCGGGTTTCCGCGCGGCGGTACGGGCCCTGGAGGAGGCCAGGCTCCGGCCGGAGATCGAGGTCGAGGCGACCCCCGCGCCCCGGCGGCTGGCGCCGTTCGCGTACGCGCTGGAGGCCGCGGTGGTCCAGGACGGCGAGGATCTCTCCGACGGCCGTCTCGTGCTGCTCCACGACCCGGCCGGGCACGACGCCTGGAAGGGCGCGTTCCGTCTGGTCACGCTGGTACGGGCCGAGCTGGAGCCGGAGATGGCGGCCGACCCGCTGCTGCCGGAGGTCTGCTGGTCCTGGCTGACCGGCGCCTTCCAGGCCCGTGGTCTGGTGCACGGGGAGGCGAGCGGCACGGTGACCCGCGCCTCCTCGCACCACTTCGGCGGCCTCTCCGCCCGCCGCCCGGCCTCCCAGATCGAGATCCGCGCCTCCTGGACACCCCAGGAGGGCCCGGGCGGCGCCCCCGACACCGCCGGCCACCTCACGGCCTGGTCCGATCTGCTGGCCCGCATCGCCGGGCTGCCGCCGGTGGCGGCGACGGACGCCTCGGTGGTCTCGCTCCCCCAGCGCCGGGGGCCGCGACCACACGGGTGAGGGGGCCGCGGGCGGGACCGGAAGGACTCGTACGCGTGGCCGGGCGTCCAGGGTCGTCCGTCGGAAGGCCGTACGGATGTTCGCCTGTGGGCGCCCGCGGGTCACCAAATCGTGATCATTCCCTAAAGGACGCGTCCAATGCTGCCGAAGACCCTATTGACCTAGTCAGCACGGATCGCCCCGGCTTCTTCCCCGAGCCGGCCCCGTCCCGCCATCCCCTTCAGGAGGCCTGGTGTCCGTTCTTCTCGAGCAGCCCGCAAGCCTGGTCGCCTACCGCCCGAACAAGCCGACGGCCATGGTCGTCGTCGCCGACCAGCGTGTCCGTTCCACGGTCACCCGCCACCTGTGGGCGCTCGGCGTTCGCGATGTCATCGAGGCATCGTCCATTGCGGAGGCCCGCCCCCGCGTCGGCAACCCGCGCGACATCTGCGTCGCCGACGTCCACCTTCCCGACGGTTCGGGACTGACCCTGCTCTCCGAAACCCGCGCGGCGGGCTGGCCCAACGGCCTCGCCCTCTCCGCCGCCGACGACATCGGCGCGGTGCGCAACGCCCTCGCCGGGGGCGTCAAGGGGTACGTCGTCACCGGTACGCGTACCAACATCGGGCTCCCCACCCGGCCCGGCGCCGCCCCGATCGGCTCCGCCGCCGCCCGTATGCACCGCCGTCCCCCGGGTGCCCCGAGCCACCCGGGCGGCTACCGCGAACTCTCCGGCCGTGAGGTCGAGGTGCTGCGGCTGGTGGCGGAGGGCCAGTCCAACAAGGCCATCGGCGTCTCGATGGGCCTGTCCGCGCTCACCGTCAAGAGCCACCTCGCCCGGATCGCCCGCAAGCTGGGCACCGGGGACCGCGCCGGGATGGTGGCGGTGGCCCTGCGTACCGGCATCATCCACTGACCCGCGTCGTGCGCACCCGTCCGCCGAGGGAACGTTCCGTCGGCGGACGTGGCGTGTACACCGATACCCTTGACCGGTGACCGACGCCCAAGAGACCGCAGCCGACCCTTCGCCGCTCGCCCCGTCCCAGCCGCCGAGCCCGTCCGACGCGGACGGCCCACCGGCCGCCCTCCCGGCTCCGGTCCCGCTGCTGGCCCCGCGCGAGGGAGTGCCCGAGGTGGTCGCCTCCGAGGCGGCCCTCGCGGAGACGGTGGCGCGGTACGCGGCCGGCAGCGGTCCGCTGGCGGTCGACGCCGAGCGGGCCTCGGGCTACCGCTACGGGCAGCGCGCGTACCTCGTGCAGCTGCGCCGTGAGGGCGCCGGTACGGCCTTGATCGACCCGGTGGCCTGCCCCGACCTCTCCGGCCTCGGCGAGGTCGTCGAGGACGCCGAGTGGCTGCTGCACGCCGCCACCCAGGACCTGCCCTGCCTGCGCGACATAGGCATGGTCCCCCAGCGCCTCTTCGACACCGAGCTGGCCGGGCGGCTCGCGGGCTTCGCCCGGGTGGGTCTCGGCGCGATGGTGGAGAACGTCCTCGGCTACTCCCTGGAGAAGGGCCACTCCGCCGTCGACTGGTCGACCCGCCCGCTCCCCGAACCGTGGCTGCGGTACGCGGCGCTCGACGTGGAGCTGCTGGCCGACCTGCGCGACGCGCTGGAGGAGGAGCTGGCCGGGCAGGGCAAGCTCGAGTGGGCGCACCAGGAGTTCGACGCCATCGCCTCCGCTCCCCCGGCACCGCCCCGCAAGGACCCCTGGCGGCGGACCTCCGGCATGCACAAGGTGCGCCGCCGCCGGCAGCTCGCCGTGGTGCGGGAGCTGTGGAACGCCCGGGACAAGATCGCCCAGCGGCGCGACATCTCGCCCGGCAAGGTGCTCCCGGACGCCGCCATCGTGGAGGCCGCGCTCGCCCTGCCGGTGGACGTGCAGGCGCTGGGGCGGCTGCGCGGCTTCAGCGGACGGGCCGGCCGGCGCCAGCTCGACCAGTGGCAGAGCGCCGTGGACCGGGCGCGGGCGCTGACCGAGACGGAGCTGCCGCAGCCCGGCGCCGCCCCGTCGGGCCCGCCGCCGCCGCGTGCCTGGGCCGACCGGGACCCGGCCGCCGCCGCCCGGCTGTCGAAGGCCCGCGCGGACATCTCGGCCCGCGCCGAGGAGCTGCGGCTGCCGCAGGAGAACCTGATCACCCCCGACACCGTGCGACGGCTGTGCTGGGAGCCCCCGGCCGACCACGGGCCCGCGGCGGTCTCGGCCGCGCTCGCCGGGTACGGGGCGCGGCCCTGGCAGATCGAGCAGGTGACCCCGCTGCTGGTCGACGCGCTGGACGCGCCCGCCGCGTAGCCCCCGGCGAACTCGGTACGGCCCCCTGGCGCCCCGCGCCGGGGGGCCGTTCGCGTGTGAGCTTCGCCGCTGTGGCCGGGGGGACTGGGCAGCTTGGTTACCCGCAAGTAGCATGGCGGTATCGCAGGCGCGTTCCGGCGCGCCGCGCAGCAGTGCCACCCCGCACCCTGGAGGAGAGCCATCGTGCCTCGTACCATCCGGGACGTCGTCTTCGTCGACGGCGTCCGCACCCCGTTCGGCAAGGCGGGCCCCAAGGGCATCTACCACGAGACCCGTGCCGACGATCTGATCGTGAAGGCGATCCGGGAGCTGCTGCGCCGCAACCCGGACCTGGACCCCAAAAAGATCGACGAGGTGGCCATCGCCGCCACCACGCAGATCGGCGACCAGGGCCTCACGCTGGGCCGCACGGCGGGCATCCTCGCCGGGCTGCCGCAGTCGGTACCGGGCTACTCCGTCGACCGGATGTGCGCCGGTGCCATGACGGCCGTCACCACGACGGCCGGCTCCATCGCCTTCGGTGCCTACGACGTGGTCGTGGCCGGCGGTGTCGAGCACATGGGCCGCCACCCGATGGGTGAGGGCGTCGACCCCAACCCGCGGTTCGTCTCCGAGAAGCTCGTCGACGAGTCGGCCCTGTTCATGGGCATGACCGCGGAGAACCTCCACGACCGCTACCCCACCATCACCAAGCAGCGCGCCGACGCGTACGCGGTCCGCTCGCAGGAGAAGGCCGCCAAGGCGTACGCCAACGGCAAGATCCAGCAGGACCTGGTGCCGGTGTCGGTCCGCCGCACCAACGCCGAGGCCGGCGAGACCGGCTGGGGCCTGGCCACCGCCGACGAGCCGATGCGCCCGGGCACCACCCTGGAGTCGCTGGCCGGGCTGAAGACCCCGTTCCGTACCCACGGCCGGGTCACCGCGGGCAACGCCGCCGGTCTCAACGACGGTGCCACCGCCTCGCTGCTCGCCGCCGAGGACGTGGCGAACGAGCTGGGCCTGCCCGTCAAGATGCGTCTCGTCTCGTACTCCTTCGCGGGTGTCGAGCCGGAGGTCATGGGCTACGGCCCGATCCCGGCCACCGAGAAGGCACTGAAGCAGGCCGGGCTGACCATCGACGACATCGGTCTCTTCGAGATCAACGAGGCGTTCGCCGTGCAGGTGCTCGCCTTCCTGGAGCACTACGGCATCGCCGACGACGACGCCCGCGTCAACCAGTACGGCGGCGCCATCGCCTACGGCCACCCGCTGGCCTCCTCGGGCGTCCGCCTGATGACCCAGCTGGCCCGGCAGTTCGAGGAGCAGCCGGAGGTCCGCTACGGCCTGACCACCATGTGCGTCGGCTTCGGCATGGGCGCCACGGTCATCTGGGAGAACCCGCACTTCACCGGAGGCAACAAGTGAGCACCTCTACCGCCGAACTCCTGAAGGGCGCGGCCGAGCTGTTCCCGGACGAGGTCGTCACCCAGGCGCACGTACGCCACCTGGACCTGCCCGCCGGCGCCGGGCGCTTCGCGCTCGTCACGCTCGACAACGGGCTGGACCACACCAAGCCGACCACCTTCGGCCCGCAGTCGCTCGCCAACCTCGACAAGGCGATCGACCAGGTCGAGAAGGAGGCCGCCGAGGGCTCGATCGTGGGCGTCGGTGTCACCGGCAAGCCCTTCATCTTCGCCGTCGGCGCCGACCTCAAGGGCGTCGAGCTGCTGAAGCAGCACGCGGACGCCGTCGCCATCGGCAAGGGCGGCCACGACGTCTTCAAGCGTCTCGCCACGCTGGCCGTGCCGACCTTCGCGTACTACAACGGCGCGGCCATGGGCGGCGGCGTCGAGGTCGGTCTGCACTGCGCGTACCGCACCGTCTCCAAGGCGGTCCCGGCCTTCTCGCTGCCCGAGGTCTTCCTCGGCCTGGTGCCCGGCTGGGGCGGCTGCACGCTGCTGCCGAACCTGATCGGCGCCGACCGCGCGGTCTCGGTCATCATCGAGAACTCGCTCAACCAGAACCGTCAGCTCAAGGCCAAGCAGGTCCTCGAACTGGGCATCGCCGACGCCCTGTTCGAGGGTGCCGACTTCCTGGAGCAGTCGCTGGCCTGGACGGCCTCCGTCCTCAACGGCGACACCGAGGTCTCCCGCCCCGAGGTCGACCGGGGTGCCGCCTGGGACGAGGCCGTGGCCCGCGGGCGCGCGATCGCCGACTCCAAGGTGCACGGCGCGGCCCCGGCCGCCTACCGCGCGCTGGACATCATCGCCGCCGCCAAGGACGGTGACCTCCAGGCCGGTTACGACGCCGAGGACACCGCGCTCGCCGACCTCATCATGAGCGGTGAGCTGCGCTCGGGCCTGTACGCCTTCAACCTGGTGAACAAGCGCGCCAAGCGTCCCGCCGGCGCCCCCGACAAGAGCCTGGCCCGCCCGGTCTCCAAGGTCGGCGTGGTCGGCGCGGGCCTGATGGCCTCGCAGCTGGCGCTGCTCTTCCTGCGCCGCCTCGAGGTGCCGGTGGTCCTCACCGACATCGACCAGGCGCGGATCGACAAGGGTGTGGGCTACGTCCACGCCGAGATCGACAAGCTGCTCGGCAAGGGCCGCATCAACCAGGACAAGGCCAACCGCCTCAAGGGCCTGGTCTCCGGTGTGCTCGACAAGGCCGAGGGCTTCGCGGACGCGGACTTCGTCATCGAGGCCGTCTTCGAGGAGATGGGCGTCAAGCAGCAGGTGTTCGCCGAGGTCGAGGCGGTCGCCCCGGCCCACGCGATCCTCGCGACCAACACCTCCTCGCTCTCGGTGAGCGAGATGGCGTCGAAGCTGAAGCACCCCGAGCGGGTCGTCGGCTTCCACTTCTTCAACCCGGTCGCCGTGCTGCCGCTGCTGGAGATCGTCCGCGGCGAGCAGACCGACGACGCCTCGCTCGCCACCGCCTTCGGCGTGGCGAAGAAGCTGAAGAAGACCGCCGTGCTGGTCAAGGACGCCCCGGCGTTCGTGGTCAACCGCATCCTCACCCGCTTCATGGGCGAGATCCAGAACATCATCGACGAGGGCACCCCGGTGGCCACCGCCGAGAAGGCCGTCGAGCCGCTCGGCCTGCCGATGTCCCCGCTGGTCCTGCTGGAGCTGGTCGGCCCCGCGATCGGCCTGCACGTCTCCGAGACGCTGCACGGCGCCTTCCCGGACCGCTTCACCGTCTCGCCGAACCTCAAGGCGGTCGTCGAGGCAGGCAAGCGCGGCTTCTACGTCTACGACTCGGGCAAGCCCGAGCTGGACCCGGAGGTCGCCGCGCTGCTGAAGCAGGGCGACACCGTCCTCACCGAGGAGCAGGTCCTGGAGCGGGTCACCGGCGCGGTCGCGCAGGAGATCGGCCTCATGCTGGACGAGGGCGTCGTCGCCGAGGCCCAGGACATCGACCTGTGCCTGATCACCGGCGCCGGCTGGCCCTTCCACCTGGGCGGCATCACGCCCTACCTGGACCGGGCCGGCGTCGCCGAGCGCGTCAACGGCAAGCCGTTCCTGGCCCCGGGCGTGGCGAGCGTACCCGCGTAAGGCAAGAGCGGCGCCGCGCGCCCCCGTGACGGGGTGAGCGGAAGGGGCCGTGTCCGGGGAGGGATTCCCGGGCACGGCCCCTTCGGTGTGTGGCGGGGCGGAGCCGGGGAGGGAGGATGGGGCCATGGACACCCACCCCGCCCCGGCCCCCCGCCCCCTCCTCGTCGTCGACGGGGCCAATGTCGTCGGGTCGGTGCCCGACGGGTGGTGGCGGGACCGGCGGGGTGCGGCCGAGCGGTTGCGGGACCGACTGGTGCGGGTGGCCGAGGAGGGGGTGGCCGAGGTGGCCGGGCCGGTCGAGGTGGTGCTGGTGGTGGAGGGGGCGGCACGCGGGGTGGAGCCGGTGCCGGGGGTGCGGGTGGAGTCGGCGCCGGGCAGCGGGGACGACCACATCGTGGCGGTGGCCGCCTCGGCCGCCCCGGGCCAGGAGTGCGTGGTGGTGACCGCCGACCGCGAACTGCGCGAGCGGGTCGCGGCGCACGGGGCGCGGTCGGTGGGGCCGAGGGCGGTACGCGGGGCGGGATGAGCGGCCCCGCCGCACGACGGCCCGGCCCGGAGGACCGGGGGCTACAGGCTCGCGAAGAGGTGCGTCAGGGGTGCCGGGACCTGGCCGGGGCCGAGGGCCTCGACGAGGAGGTGGCCGTAGCGGATCTTTCGGCCCTTCTTCGTGCCGAGGAAGCGGCGGAGCTGCTGGGGGCGGGGGCGGCCGAGCTGGGCGGGCTGGCGGAGGAAGGTCTGCCAGGCGCGGTCGTCGCCCTCGGCGTGGACGAGCTCCTCGACGCGGGCGGTGCCCAGCGCGCGGATCAGTTCGTCCTCCAGGTCGGCGGAGCAGGCGAAGACGGCGTCGGCCGGGGCGCCGGCGCGGCCGAACCCCCGCTCGTAGAAGGGGCGTTCGCGGATGTCGCAGAGGCCCGTCAGGCGCAGGCCGAGGCCGGGCGGGCCGAGGGTGAGCGCGTACCGGCCGACGTTCATCGCCCCGGCCATCTGCACCACGCACACGCCCTCGGCGGCCAGGTCGCGGCCCTGCCGTGCGGCCAGCGTCTCGACGGCCGCCAGGTCGCTCAGCCCCTCCAGCAGCACCGCCGCGCGTACGCCGAGCCGTCCTGCCAGTTCCCGCGCCCGCTCACCCGGTCCGCCGTTCGCCCTGCCGCCGACCGCTTCCCGGAACGCGCTCGTCTCCGCCATGCCGGGGAGTCTGCCCCGTTCCCGGGGCCGGGGCACGGGATTTACGCCGTCAGCGGTCCCGCAGGACGTACAGCCGGGCCCCGTCGACGGTGCCCGCCGGGCGGTAGCGCTCGGCGAGCAGCGCGCGCAAGGTGGGCAGGTGGCGGGGGGACCAGTCGCCGCCGCGTGAGTCGTCGACGAGCAGGTGCGGCGGGTCGGCGGCGGTCTCGGCGCGGAAGACGTGCCAGGTGCCCGGGACGGCGTACGGCTCGCCGGTGCGGGCGCCGGAGCGGCCGCCGCTGTGGTTGGTGAGCAGACCGGCGGTCAGGTAGCGGCTGGCGGGCGGGCGTCCGGCGAACCAGTACGTCTCGGGGTGCATGGTCCACACCAGGACGCGTTCGCCCGGCGCGGTGCGGTCGCGTACGGCGTGGGCCAGCCGGACGGCGTGGTCGGTGTCGGGGCGGGGCGCCAGCAGGCCCCACAGGACGAAGAGGGCGGCGAGTCCCGCTGTGGCGCGCAGCGCCCCGGCCCGCGCGCCGGGAGGGCGGCGGTGCAGGGCGCGGGCGGCCAGCAGGGCCAGGGGCGGCACCAGTTGCAGGTAGTAGTGGCCGAAGAAGTGCAGCCCGGTGACGACGGCGAGGGCGGAGCCGCCGAGCCAGAGCCGCAGTTCGGCGGGGGCGCGGCCGGCCCGGGCCAGCGGCAGCAGCAGCGCGGCCGAGGCGGCGGCCAGCAGGGCGGCGTTGACCAGGGCGCGGGCCAGCACGTGCGGGACCGAGCCGGAGAACGAGGCGTAGGCGCCGGAGCCGGTCACCGTCCAGAAGAGGAAGCCGGCCGGGTCGGTGGCGAGGGCGGTGGCGAGGACCGGCAGGGCTCCGCCGAGGGCGAGGCGGGCCAGGTCGCGGGCGCCGGCGCCCGCGCGCCACCACAGGAGCAGGACGGGCAGCAGGACGACGGCGCCGGTCTGCTTGACGAGGAAGGCGGCGGCGAGGGCGGCGCCCGCCGTGCCCCAGTGGTGGCGGTCGGCGCACCAGAGGGCGGCGGCGGTGGCCGGGAGCAGGAAGACGGCGAAGGCGGCGGCCTGGGTGTCCTCGGGGTTGAGGCCGACGGAGAGCAGCAGGTGCAGCAGGCCCGCGGTGCGCCCGGCCGCGCTCCCCCAGCGGCGGCGGGCCAGGGAGGCGATCAGCAGGGCGGTGGCGAGCTGGGCGAGGACGGCGGCGACGCGGACCGGGGTGAGCGAGGTGTCGCCCCAAAGAGTGAACGCCCCTTCGTAGAGCCAGGGCAGGAGCGGGGGTTTGCGGTCGACGACGTCGAGGTAGAGCGTGCCGCCGTCGGCGAGCAGCCGGGCCTGTATGGCGAGGAAGCCCTCGTCCGGGTTCCAGAGCGGCAGCCGGAAGGAGGGCAGCCGGGTGGCGCAGGCGACGAGGGCGAGTCCGGGGAGGAGGCGCAGCCAGGGGGCGAGGGCGCGGGCGCGGGGCGCGGGGGCGGCCGGCGGGGGCCGGTGGGGCGTGGGGGCGGGTGCGGTGCGCGGTGGCGGCAGCAGGGCCGGTGGGGCGGCGGGCGGGCCGGTGCGGGCCGGGCGTTCCGGGGTGAGCGTGGGGGCGGCCGGGGCGTCGGCCGCCGGGGGGTGCTGGTCGCGCATGCCTGCCTTCGGGCCCGGGTGGTCGCGGGGAGCGTCCGCCCCCGTGGCGGCACCCTAGTGGCCCCGTATGTCCGGATGTGGCAGGACATACGGGGCCGGGGCGAAGGCGGTCAGAGGTCGCCGGCCTGGGTGCCGCGGCCGAGGCGGCTGTGGGTGCGGCCGTAGACGAAGTAGACGAGGACGCCGAGGAGCATCCAGACGGCGAAGCGCAGCCAGGTCTCGGCGGGCAGGTTGAGCATCAGCCAGAACGAGGCCAGCACCGAGAGGATCGGGACCAGCGGGACCAGCGGGGTGCGGAAGGCGCGCGGCAGGTCGGGGCGGCGGCGGCGGAGCAGGATCACGCCGAGGGCGACCACGACGAAGGCGAAGAGGGTGCCGATGTTGACCAGTTCGGCGAGTTCGTCGATGGAGGTGAACCCGGCGAGCAGCGCGACGACGCCGCCGAGGAGCAGGGTGGAGCGGTACGGCGTGCCGAAGCGCGGGTGGACGCGGGAGAAGGCGCGGGGCAGCAGACCGTCGCGGCTCATGGCGAAGAAGACCCGGGTCTGGCCGAGCAGCAGGATCATCGAGACCGAGGTGAGGCCGACGGCGGCGCCGAAGCTGATCAGGCCGGCCCAGAACGGGTGGCCGACCGACTTGAACGCGTCGGCCAGGGGCGCGTCCGTGGACAGCTCGGTGTACTTCTGCATGCCGGTGACGACGATGGAGACGGCGACGTACAGCAGGGTGCAGATGAAGAGCGAGCCGAGGATGCCGCGCGGCACGTCCCGCTGCGGGTTGTGGGTCTCCTCGGCGGCGGTGGCGACGATGTCGAAGCCGATGAAGGCGAAGAAGACCACGGCGGCCGCGGTGAAGATGCCCATCACGCCGAAGTTGGCCGGGGTGAAGCCGGTCATGAGCTGGATGAGGGGGGCGTGGATGCCGCCGCCGCCCTCCACCTCCTGGCTGGGCGGCACGAACGGGTCGTAGTTGGAGCCGGTGATGAAGAAGGCGCCGACGATGACGACGAGGAGCACGACGGTCACCTTCACGGCGACGACGATGCCGGTGACCCGCGAGGAGAGCTTCATCCCGGCCACCAGGACCAGGGTGAGCGCCACCACGAGGAGGGCGGCGAGCAGGTCGAACCCGAAGTCGCCGTTGTGGGTGCCGGAGAGCCACTGCGGCAGGTGGAGCCCCGCCGTGTCCAGCAGCGAGCGCATGTACCCCGACCAGCCGACGGCGACCACGGCGCAGCCGAGCGCCAGCTCCAGGATGAGGTCCCAGCCGATGATCCACGCCGGGAACTCGCCCAGTGAGGCGTAGGAGAAGGTGTAGGCCGAGCCGGCCACCGGCACCGTGGAGGCGAACTCGGCGTAGCAGAGGGCCGCCAGGGCGCAGACCAGGCCGGCCACCACGAAGGCGATGGCGACGCTGGGGCCCGCGGTCTCCTTGGCGATCTTGCCGGTGAGGACGAAGATGCCGGTGCCGATGATGACGCCGACGCCGAAGACGGTGAGGTCGAGGGCGGACAGCGACTTCTTGAGGGCCGTCTCCGGCTCCTCCGTGTCCCGGATCGACTGCTCGACACTCTTCGTCCTGAAGAGGCTGCTCAAGGGTGTACCTCCCGCGCTGGTCGTCCCCGCCATGATCGGAGGGCGGTGCGCAGCGCATGCCCCGACGCGGCCCGCTTCACGCGAATGGGCCGGGCCCACCACCCGTGCGGGGTGGTGGGCCCGGCCCATGGCCTGCCCGGAGGCGGGAGGGGTCAGTCGCGGGCCGGCTCGACGGCCTGGGCCGGGGTGCCGTGCTCGTACCGCCCGTCGAGCTTGGCGACGAGGCCGGTGACCTGCCGGGCGATGTCCGGGGCGGTCAGGCCGATCTCGGCCAGCACCTCCTTGCGGGTGGCGTGGTCGAGGAAGCGCGGCGGGATGCCGAAGTCGCGCAGCGGTACGTCCACACCGGCGTCGCGCAGCGCCTGGGCGACGGCCGAGCCGACGCCGCCGACGCGGCTGTTGTCCTCGACGGTGACGACCACGCGGTGCTGCTCGGCGAGCGGGGCGAGGGCCTCGTCGACCGGCTTGACCCAGCGCGGGTCGACCACGGTGGTGGAGATCCCCTGCTTGTCGAGGAGACCGGCGATCTCCAGGCACATCGGGGCGAGCGCGCCGACCGAGACGAGGAGCACGTCGGGGCGGGAGGTGCCCGGCTCGCGCAGTACGTCCATACCGCCGACGGTGCCGAGGGCGGGGACGGCGGGGCCGACGGCGCCCTTGGAGTAGCGGACGACGGTCGGGGCGTCCTCGACGGCGACGGCCTCGCGCAGCTGGGCGCGGAGCTGGTCGGCGTCGCGCGGGGCGGCGATCCGCAGGCCCGGGACGACCTGGAGGATGGACATGTCCCACATGCCGTTGTGCGAGGCGCCGTCGGTGCCGGTGACCCCGGCCCGGTCCAGGACGAAGGTGACGCCGCAACGGTGCAGGGCCACGTCCATCAGGAGCTGGTCGAAGGCGCGGTTGAGGAAGGTGGCGTAGACGGCGAAGACGGGGTGGACGCCGCCGCTGGCCAGGCCCGCCGCGGAGACCGCGCCGTGCTGCTCGGCGATGCCGACGTCGTAGACCCGCTCGGGGAAGGCGTCGGCGAACTTCTGGAGGCCGACCGGCTGGAGCATGGCGGCGGTGATCGCCACGATGTCCTCGCGCTCCTTGCCGAGCCGGACCATCTCCTCACCGAAGACCGAGGTCCAGTCGGCGCCGGAGGCGGAGACGGGCAGGCCGGTGTCGGGGTGGATGACGCCCACCGCGTGGAAGCGGTCGGCCTCGTCCTGGACGGCCGGCTGGTAGCCGCGGCCCTTCTCGGTGAGGCAGTGCACGATGACCGGGCCGCCGAACCGCTTGGCGCGGGCCAGCGCCGACTCCAGGGCCTCGATGTCGTGGCCGTCGATCGGGCCGACGTACTTCAGGCCGAGGTCCTCGAACATGCCCTGCGGGGCGATGAAGTCCTTGAGCCCCTTCTTGGCGCCGTGCAGCGTCTCGTAGAGCGGGCGGCCGACGACCGGGGTGCGCTCCAGGAAGTCCTTGCCGCGGGCGAGGAAGCGCTCGTAGCCGTCGGTGGTGCGCAGGGTCGCCAGGTGGTTGGCGAGGCCGCCGATGGTGGGCGCGTAGGAGCGCTCGTTGTCGTTGACGACGATGACCAGCGGGCGGTCCTTGGCGGCGGCGATGTTGTTGAGCGCCTCCCAGGCCATGCCGCCGGTGAGGGCGCCGTCGCCGATGACGGCCACGACGTGGTCGTCCTTGCCGCGGACCTCGTTGGCCTTGGCGAAGCCGTCGGCCCAGCCGAGCACCGTGGAGGCGTGGCTGTTCTCGATGACGTCGTGCTCGGACTCGGCGCGCGAGGGGTAGCCGGAGAGGCCGCCCCTGGTGCGCAGGCCGGAGAAGTCCTGGCGGCCGGTGAGCAGCTTGTGGACGTACGACTGGTGGCCGGTGTCGAAGAGGACCTTGTCCTTCGGCGAGTCGAACACCCGGTGCAGGGCGATCGTCAGCTCCACGACGCCGAGGTTCGGGCCGAGGTGGCCGCCGGTCTTGGAGACGGCGTCGACGAGGAAGGCCCGGATCTCTGCGGCCAGCTCGTCAAGCTGCTCCGGGCTGAGACGGTCCAGATCGCGCGGTCCCGTGATGCGGGTCAGCAGCGGCACCCGTGCCTCCTTGCAGTAGAGCGTTTTCGAGCTTTGCCGGGTCTGTCGAGTCTAATGTTCCGCTTCCCCCGCCCCGCACCGGGCGGCCGGGATCTGCGTCACGCGGACTCGCCGCGATGCTAGTCCTGTCCGGTCCCGGACGGGTATGCCCGGGGGGCCGGACGGGTGTGCGGGCGCCCCCGGACGCCCCCGGGCGGGCCGGGCGGCGCACCGGCGCGCCCGGCCTCCTGGCGGGGAGACCGGGCGCGGCGGCGGGGCGGTGCGCGGCGGCCGGGACGGGGCCTCTGGGGGTGGCCCCGGTCCGGCCGCGGCGGGCTCGGAGCCTGGTCAGGCGCGGCCCGCGGTCTTCTGGGTGCGGCGGGAGACCGAGTCGATGACGACGGCGGCCAGCAGGACCACACCGGTGATCATGGACTGGACGGCGTCGCTGGAGCTGCCGGACATGTAGAGGCCGGTCATGATCGACTGGATGACCAGGATGCCGATCAGCGCCGACCAGGGCGTGCCCCGGCCGCCGAAGAGGCTGGTGCCGCCGATCACGGCCGCCGCGATGGCGAGCATCAGGGTGTCGCCGCCGCCGAGGTTGGAGTCGGCGACGCCGGCCTGGGAGGCGATGAAGAGGCCGCCGAGGCCGCCGAGAAACCCGGAGATGGTGAAGACGGAGATCCGGACCCAGACGACGTTGATGCCGGCCCGGCGGGCCGCCTCGACGCCGCCGCCGACCGCGAAGACCTGGCGGCCGTAGCTGGTCCGCTTCAGGACGAAGGCGGCGAGGACGACGACGCCGACGAAGACGGTCAGGCCGAGCGGCAGGCCGCTCTCCTGGTTGAGCATCCAGGCGGTGGCGAAGGCGAGGACCGCGACCACGCCGGAGCGCAGCAGCACCTCGCTGAGCGGGCGGTGCGGCAGGTCGACCGCGCGGCGCCGCTTGCGGTCCAGGAGCTGGCTGCCGAGGTGGGCGGCGACGGCGACCAGCGCGAGGCCGTAGGCGGCGGCGATGTCGCTGAAGTAGGTGTTGTTCAGCCCCTGGACGACGCCGCCGGAGATGTTGTTGATGCTGAGCGTGTTGCCCATGACGTAGAGCTGGAGGCCGCTCCAGCCGAGGAAGCCGGCGAGGGTGACCACGAAGGCCGGGACGCCGATCCGGGCGAAGAAGAAGCCGTGCAGGGCGCCGATCGCGCCGGCCGCCAGCAGGCCCAGGAGGACGGCGAGCCCTTCGTTCAGGTCCTGCTTGACCGCGAGGACCGAGGTCAGCGCGGCCGTCAGCCCCGCCACCGAGCCGACCGAGAGGTCGATCTCGCCGAGCAGCAGGACGAAGACGATGCCGGTGGCGATGAGGCCGGGGCCGACGATGTACTGCGCGATGTTGGTGAGGTTGGACGGGTCGAGGAACCGGCCGGTGGTGGTCTCGAAGATCGCCCAGATGACGACGAGGCCGACGAGGACCGGTATCGAGCCCAGTTCGCCGCCCTTGATGCGCCGCTTGAAGTCGGTGAGGTATCCGGCGAAGCCCTGCTCGCGGACGAGCAGCCGCGGGTCGACCGGGGTCAGCGCGTCGGTGGCGGGCGCGCCCGCGTCGACCGGCCCGGCGGGGGCGGGCACGGTGGTCTTCGTGGTGCCCTCGGCCTCGGCGGGGGCCTGGTCCGCGGCCGCGGGGCTCTGCCCGGGCTGCTTGCCCGGCTGGGTGTCGCTCACTGTGCTGCCTCCGTGGTGCGGGCCTTGCGCCGGGTCACCGCGTTCTCGGTGGCGCCGGTGATCGCGGAGATGATCTCCTCGTGGCTGGTGTCGGCCACGTCGAAGACGCCGTTGTTGCGGCCGAGCCGCAGGACGGCCACCTGGTCGGCGACGGCGAGGACGTCGGCCATGTTGTGGCTGATGAGGATGACGGCGAGGCCGCGCTCGCGCAGCCGCTCCACCAGGTCGAGGACCTGCGCGGTCTGCTCCACGCCGAGGGCGGCGGTCGGCTCGTCGAGGATGACCAGCTTCGGGTCGCCGACCAGCGCGCGGGCGATGGCCACCACCTGGCGCTGGCCGCCGGAGAGCGAGGCGATCGGGATGCGGACGCTGGGGATGCGGATGGAGAGGGAGTCCAGGAGCTCCTGGGCGCGCTTCTCCATCGCGACCTCGTCCAGGACCTTGCCGCGGGTCGCCTCGCGGCCCAGGAAGAGGTTGGCGACGACGTCGAGGTTGTCGCAGAGCGCGAGGTCCTGGTAGACGGTGGCGACGCCGAGGTGCTGGGCGTCCTGGGGGCGGGCCACGGTGACAGGGCGGCCCTCCCACTCCAGGGTGCCGTCGTCGATGGGGTGCACCCCGGCGATCGTCTTGACGAGGGTGGACTTGCCGGCGCCGTTGTCGCCGACGAGGGCGAGGACGGAGCCCGCGCGGACTTCCAGGTCGACCTCGGTGAGCGCCTGAACGGCACCGAAGCGCTTGGAGATTCCGCGCAGCGCCAGCACGGGCGCAGCGGACATGAGAACCATCTCCTTCGCCGCCCCGGCCCCCTCGGCGCGCAGGGGCGCGGGCAGGGCGGGGACGGGCGGGGGGTGGGCCGGGCTCGGGGCCCGGCGGGCAGGTCGGATCAAGGGCCCGGGCGACTCGGGGAGAGCGGCGGGCGGCCGGGCGGCCGGCCTCACGAGGAGGGCGGGCCGTCCGGCGGGGTGGTGCGTACGGCGCCCCGTGCTCCGGGCTGCGGGGCCTGGACATGGGAGCGGCGGGGCGCCGTACGGGTCTTCGGACCGGGGCGGAGGCCCGAGGAGGGTGGGCCGCCGCCCCGGCGTTCCGGGGCGGAGGGCTGCTACTCGATGCCCGCGTCCGCGCAGGCCTTCTTGAACTCGCCCTTGCAGATCTCGCTCACCTTGTAGAGCTCGTCCTTGATGACCGTGTCCTTGATGTTGTCCTCGGTCACCACGAAGGCGTCGACCAGGGCGGCCGGGATGCCCTTGGTCGAGGGGCTGTCGATCTTGGTGTTGGCGAGGTCGTCGATGGACTTGCCCTGGAGCAGCCGGACGGCTATCTCGGCGGTGGGCTCGGCCTCCGGCTTGTACGGCTTGTAGATGGTGAAGCTCTGGGTGCCCTTCAGGATGCGCTGGATGCCCGCGAGTTCGGCGTCCTGGCCACCCACCGGGATGTCCTTGACCTTGGCGGAGTCCAGGGCGGCGATGATGCCGCCGGCCATGCCGTCGTTGGCGGAGTAGACCGCGTCGAAGCCGTCCTTGCCGAGCGAGGTGATGGCGGCGCCCATCTTCTGGCCCGCGATCTCGGCGCTCCACTCACCGGTCTGCTCGTAGACGACCTCCTTGACCTGCTTGTCCAGGACGGAGTGGGCGCCCTTCTTGAACATGGCGGCGTTGGGGTCCGACTCCTTGCCGTTGATCATCACGACGCGGGCGTCGGCGGCCTTGTCGCCCAGCGCCTGGACGATGCCCTCGCCCTGGAGCTTGCCGATCTTCTCGTTGTCGAACGAGACGTAGGCGGCGACGTTGCCCTCGGCGAGGCGGTCGTACGCGACGACCTTCACGCCCTTCTTCTCGGCGCCGTCGACCCAGGACTTGGTGGCGCCGGAGTCGACGGCGTCCAGGATGATCACCTTGACGCCGGACGAGACCAGGTCGTCGAACTGCTGCTTCTGCGTCGACACGTTCTCGGCGGCGTTCTTGTAGTTGATCTTGCAGTCGTCGCAGAGTTCCTGGACCTTCGCCTTGATCAGCGGGTAGTCGAAGGCCTCGTAGCGGGTGGTGCGGCTCTCGGGCAGGAGCAGGCCGATGGTCTTGTTGTCGGCCTTGTCCTCCTTGCCGCTTCCTGCCTCACCGCACGCGGCGAGGGACATCGCCATGGTGAGAGCGGTGGCGGCGGTCGCGGCCCTGCGCAGCTGGGTGTTCATCTGTCCAACCTCCCTGACATGGCCGCGCCGATGCGACCGAGGTGGCTGGAAGTCAACTCGGCCCACAGAGCGGCGTCAAGGAGTAAATCCTTAACGAGATGACAACGGTGCCATACGTTCTCTAAATGAAGGCAGGAGTAGGCTGCGGAGCCGCCCCGTCCAGAAGGGTCGAATCGCCCATCTCGCGCAGCGCCAGGGCGAGCGCGCCCAGCACCTCGGCCCTGCCCCCCAGCGACCCCGGCACCAGTTCCAGCTGGCGGGCGGCGCTCGGGATGGCGTAACGGCCCACCGAGGCGCGGATCGGGCCCAGCACCAGTTCACCGGCCTCGGCCAGGTCGCCGCCGAGCACCACCCGGCTCGGGTTGAGCAGGTTGCACAGGCTCGCCACCCCGCTGCCGATGTACCGGCCGACATCGGCGACGACCCGGCGGCAGCCGGGGTCGCCCTCCTTCGCCAGGGCGACGACCTTCTCCATGGACAGCCCGGTGCCGTGGGTCGGCTCCAGCAGCGGCAGCACGTACCGGGCGGCGGTGAAGGTCTCCAGGCAGCCGCGGTTGCCGCAGCGGCAGACCGGGCCGGACTCGTCGAGGGTGATGTGGCCGATCTCGCCGGCCGTGCCGCCGGGGCCGCGGTAGATCTGCCCGTCGATGACGAGGCCGGCGCCCACTCCCCCGGCGACCTTGATGTACGCGAGGTCGCGCACGCCGCGCCCGCTCCCCCAGACCAGTTCGCCGAGGGCGCCGAGGTTGGCGTCGTTGTCGACGGCGACGGGCACGCCGATCCGCTCGCCGAGGGCGAAGGCGGGCTGGGTGCCGGACCAGCCGGGCAGTATCGAGGTGGAGCCGAGCATGCCGGAGGCGACGTCGATGGGGCCCGGCACGCCGAGGCCCACCCCGGCGACCTTGGCGCGGTCCACGCCGGTGGCGTCGAGGAGGCGGCCGACCAGCAGTTCGGCGCGGTCGAAGCCCTGCTCGGCGGAGGCGTCCACGTCGAGCGGCTCGGCCTCCTCGGCGAGGATCTGGTGGGCGAGGTTGCCGACGGCGACGCGCAGGTGGGTGTGGCCGAAGTCGACGCCGATGACGATGCCGGCGTCCCCGCTCAGCGAGACGCTGCGGGCGCGCCGGCCGCCGGCCGAGGTGGGGGTCACCTCGACGGTGCCGCTCTCCTTCAACTCCCGGACGATGTTGGAGACGGTGGCCGCGGAGAGGCCGGTGGTCCGGGCGATCTCCGCCTGGGTCAGCGACCCGGAGAGCCGCACGGCCCGCACCACCCGCTCCAGATTGGCCCTGTGCAGCGACGACTGCGACCCCGGTGTCTCCATCGGCCTATCCACTCCTGCCCGGTGCCGGGCGGCCCCGCGGCCGCCCGCCGGCCGACCAGCCCCGGCGGAGCGGTCCGCACTGTGTACAAGTTCTGAAACTCAAGCACAGCTTGCGGCGCGGAATCCGTCAAGGGCTCGACACGGACGGGGAGAAGGGGCGGGCGCACGGGCACGGGCCCGCCCCCGGAAGTTCCCGGGGGCGGGCCCGTGAGGCCGCGGGAGGTGGCGCGCCGCTACTTCAGCGCACCGGCGGTGAGCCCGGCGACCACCTGCCGCTGGAAGACGATGTACGCGCCGAGCACCGGCAGCATCGCCATCACCAGCCCGGCGAAGAGGCCGGACCAGTCGCCCTTGTACCCCTGGCTGACGGCGAGCTGGACCAGGCCCTGGGAGAGGACCTTGCGGTCGGGGTCGGTGTTGAGCACGGTCGGCAGCAGGTACTGGTTCCACTGGCCGAGGAAGTTGAAGATGCCCACACTGATCAGCCCCGGCTTGGCCATCGGCAGCATGACCTGGAAGAACGTCCGGCTGTGCGAGGCCCCGTCGATGAGCGCCGCCTCCGCCACCGAGGTCGGCAGGGTGCGGAAGAAGGCGGTCAGGAAGAACACCGTGAACGGCAGCGAGTAGGCGATGTAGACCAGGATCAGGCCGTGCGTGGTGTTGAGCAGCCCCAGGTTGTTCATCACGAAGAAGAGCGGGACCAGTGCCAGGATCACCGGGAAGCTCAGGCCGCCGATGAACAGGAAGTAGAGGAACCGGTTGCCGGGGAAGTCGAACCGCGCCAGCACGTAGGCGGCCATCGAGCCGAGCAACAGGGTGCCGACCAGCGAGCAGGCCACCACGATCACGGTGGTGAGGAAGTACTCGCTCATGTGCGCCTGGGTCCAGGCGCGCGACCAGTTCTCGAAGTGCAGCCGGTCCGGCAGCGACCAGGGCGAGTCGAAGATCGACTTGTCGTCCTTGAACGAGGTCATGACGGCCCACAGCAGCGGCATCGCCACCAGGAACGCCCAGATGACCAGCACGCCGTGGGAGAAGACGTTGAGCGTGCCGCCGGTCTTGGACTGCCCCTCGGAGGAGGGCGGCGGGGTGGCGGGCGCCGGGCGCTGGGCCGGGAGACCGGGGCCGCCCGGCCCGTCGCTCTTCCGCAGGAGGTCGGGATCGGTGGTCTTCATCTCAGAACTCCAGCCGTTCACGCCGGCCGACCCGCGACACCAGGGCCGCGAAGGCCAGGGTGACGATCAGCAGGGCGACGCCGATGGTGGTCGCGTAGGCCGCCTGGCCGCCCACGAACGCCTTCTGGTAGACGAGCAGCGGCAGGACGGTGGTGGAATCGGCCGGTCCGCCCGGGCCCACGGTCATGATGTGGACGATGGCGAAGGACTCCGCGCCGAGGGCGAGGATGCCCATGTAGATCCAGCCGGACTGCACGGTGTCCCAGAGCAGCGGCAGGGTGATGCGGAAGAAGGTGGTGAAGCGCCCGGCCCCGTCGAGCAGCGCGGCCTCGTAGTAGTCCTTGGGGATGGAGGCCATCCCGGCGGAGAAGAGGACCACGAAGAAGCCGGTGGTGGACCAGACGATGACCGCCATGACGCACCAGAGGGCGAGCTTCGGGTCGCCGAGCCAGTTGCTCTGCAGGCCGTCCAGCCCCAGGATGCCGAGCGCCGAGTTGAGGGCGCCGCTGTTGGGGTTGTAGGCGAAGCGGAAGAGCAGGGCGACGATGGCGATCGACAGCACCTGCGGGAAGAAGTAGACGATCTTGTAGAAGGACGAGCCGCGGACGCCCGCGATGGCCGCGCCCTTCCGGCGCCGCCCGCCGACATTGATCATGAAGGCGAAGAAGAGGGCGAGTCCGAGCGTCACCACGGGCAGCAGCAGCACGAAGGTCACGCTGTGCTGGAGCGCCTTCCAGAAGGTGCCGTCGCCGAACATCCGCGTGTAGTTGTCGAACCCGACCAGGGAGAACTCCGGGCTGAGCCCGGTCCAGTCCGTGAACGAGTAGAAGATGGACTGGACGAACGGCCAGATGACGAAGAGTGCGTAGATCGTCAGAGGGACGATCAGGAAGCCCGCGATGAAGCGGTATTTGCCGTGCTGCATGTGATGTCGACCCCGAATCCCCGGCGGGTGCCGCCGCGCTGCCGCGGTCGCGGGCCCGCAAGCGGCGGGCCCGCGACCGCCTGTCTCACTTGTGCCGGTAGTGCTTGATGGAGTCGTCCTTGGCCGCCGCGTCGGCGAACTCCTGGCACTTCTTCATGGCCTCGGCGGGGGTCATGCGGCCCGCCATCATCTCGCCGATCGCGCCAGCGCCGATCCGCTGCTTCTGCAGCTCGACGTACCAGTCCTGCAGGCGCGGGTTGAGGATGTTCTCCCCGGCCTTCTCCAGGGCGGCGACGGCCGACTTGAGGGCGGAGGTCAGCTCCAGGCCGTCGGTGCCGCCGTCGAGGGCGGTCAGCGACTTCACCTTGCCGGTGAAGTTCTTCGAGGAGCTCTCGCTGAGCATGATGCGCAGCTGCTCCATGCCGCCGTCGGGGTTCTTCGCCTTCTTCGGGACGATGAAGGGCTCACCCCCCGAGGCCCACAGGGTGCCGAAGGGCAGCTTGTCGGAGCTGTCCAGGCTGGAGGGGGCGGCGACCTTCATCTCGAAGTCGTCCGGCGTGGTGCCGGCCGCCTCGTTCTCCACCCAGGAGCCGTTGGGCAGGAACAGCGCCTTGCCCTGCGTCCAGGCGGTCTGCGACTCGACGTGGTCGATGCCGGGGGTGCCCTTGAGGACGTACCCCTTCTTGAACAGCTCGTAGTACGCCTCGAAACCGGCCTTGACCGCCGGGTGCTTCCAGGCGTTCGGCTCCAAATTGTCGATGGCGTCCAGGACCTCACGGCCGCCGATCTTCCCGATGAACGGGTAGAGCGAGAAGGGGATGTAGTACGGGTACTTGCCCGCGTACGTCCAGCCCGCGATGCCCTTCTTCTTCGCCTTGGCGCAGAGCGCCAGCATGGCGTCCCAGTCCTCGGGGTACTCCGCGTCGAGCTTGTCGAGCGCGGTCTGCGAGTACCAGACGCCGTAGACGGTGTAGGCGTAGTTGAGGATGTAACAGGCGTCGCCGTCGTACTGGCCCATCTCGATGATGCCGGGCCGCAGGATGTCGCGGACCTTCTTCGAGGGGTCGTCGATCGAGGGGGCGTCGAGCAGCGGGGTGAGGTCGGTCAGCTGGTCCTTGCCGACCAGGACGCCCATGTCCATCTGCTCGGCACCGGAGTTGTCGATGAGGTCCGGCGGGGTGCCGCCGTTGAACCGGGGCTGCAGCTCCGACTGGATCTTCTGCGTCGAGCCGAACTTGACCTTGGCCTTCGGGTACGTCTTCTCGTACACCTTGACCGCGTCCTCGGCGTACTCGACGCCGAAGCCGCCGTCGAACAGGACGAAGTCGAGCGGGGCCGAGGCGTTGACGCCGAGCGGGTTGTCGGTGCTCTTCTCGCCCTTCTCGACCTTGTTGTCGGCCGAGTCGCCACTGGCGCAGGCCGAGAGGAAGCTCATCGTGGGGACGGAGATCAGCCCGATGGCCGCCGACCGCTTGATCAGAGAGCGCCGGTCGATTCCTGAGGTGGAACCCATGCTCAAGTCCTCGCTTTCTCCAGGACTCAGGCGGTGAACCGGAACCTCCCCGGCACCGCTGGTGATGTGAAGCTGGGGTCGTGCTGGATGTGCGACGGTGCTGGGTTCACGGGACGCGAAGGGGGGCCGGGGGAGACACTGTGCTCCCCGGGTCCCCCGGGGCTCCCCCTGACCCGTCCGGCCCGGGGCGAAGACTCCGGGCGGACGCCGACAGGTATAGTCCACTCTTCGCGCGGGCGGCAAGATCGAACACAGTATTGACCGGCACTCTTTCCCGAGTTGAGACCTCCGGCCGGTCGTCGGCTCAACACGCCCCGGCCGTAACGGAGTCGGGCATTCTGGTCAGCGGGACGGGTGGCGCGGGTCCGGCGGCCCGGCAGACGCGACGAGGGCCGCACCCCCGCCGGAGCGGGGGTGCGGCCCTCGGCCGCTGTGCGGCTGACCGCGCGGGTCGCGCCCCGGTGGGGGCGCGGCGCCGCTACTTGCGGATCAGGTTGCGCAGCACGTACTGCATGATGCCGCCGTTGCGGTAGTAGTCGGCCTCGCCGGGGGTGTCGATGCGGACGACCGCGTCGAACTCCACACCGGTGTCGGTGGTGACCTTGACCGTGGACGGGGTGGAGCCGTTGTTCAGCTCGTCGACGCCGCTGAAGGAGAAGGTCTCCTCACCGGTCAGGCCGAGCGTCTGGGCGGAGTGGCCCTCGGGGTACTGGAGCGGGAGGACGCCCATGCCGATGAGGTTGGAGCGGTGGATGCGCTCGTAGGACTCGGCGATGACGGCCTTGACGCCCAGGAGCGCGGTGCCCTTGGCGGCCCAGTCGCGGGACGAGCCGGAGCCGTACTCCTTGCCCGCGAGGACGACCAGCGGGATGCCCTGGTCGATGTAGTTGCGCGAGGCGTCGTAGATGAACGACACCGGCGCGTCGGCGGCCTTCTCGGCCTGGGTGAAGTCGCGGGTGAAGCCGCCCTCGGTGCCCGGCGCGATCTGGTTGCGCAGGCGGATGTTGGCGAAGGTGCCGCGGATCATGACCTCGTGGTTGCCACGGCGCGAGCCGTAGGAGTTGAAGTCGCGGCGCTCGACGCCGTGCTCCGTGAGGTACTTGCCGGCCGGGGTGTCGGCCTTGATGGCACCGGCCGGGGAGATGTGGTCGGTGGTGACCGAGTCGCCGAGCTTGGCGAGGACCCGGGCGCCGGTGATGTTCTCGACCGGGGCCGGCTCCATCTCCATGCCCTCGAAGTACGGGGGCTTGCGGACGTAGGTGGACTCGGTGTCCCACTCGAAGGTGTTGCCGGTGGGGATCGGCAGCGCCTGCCACTGGGCGTCGCCCGCGAAGACGTCCTGGTAGGACTTGTTGAACATGTCCTCGCCGATGGCGTTGGCGACGACGTCGTTGACCTCGGCCTCGGTCGGCCAGATGTCGGAGAGGTGGACGGCGTTGCCGTCCTGGTCCACGCCGAGCGCGTCCTTGGTGATGTCCACCTTCATGGAGCCCGCGATGGCGTACGCGACGACCAGCGGCGGGGAGGCCAGGTAGTTCATCTTGACGTCGGGGTTGATCCGGCCCTCGAAGTTGCGGTTGCCGGAGAGCACCGAGGTGACGGCCAGGTCGTTGTCGTTGACGGCCTTGGAGACCTCGTCCGGCAGCGGGCCGGAGTTGCCGATGCAGGTGGTGCAGCCGTAGCCGACGAGGTTGAAGCCGACCTTGTCGAGGTACGGGGTCAGGCCCGCCTTGTCGAAGTAGTCGGTGACGACCTTCGAGCCCGGGGCGAGGGTGGTCTTGACCCACGGCTTGCGGGTCAGGCCCTTCTCCACGGCCTTCTTGGCGACGAGGGCGGCGGCGACCATCACGTACGGGTTGGACGTGTTGGTGCAGGAGGTGATGGCGGCGACGGTGACGGCACCGTGGTCGATCTCGTAGGTCGAGCCGTCGGGGGCGGTCACGGTGACCGGCTTCGACGGGGTGCCGTTGGAGACCGCCGGGGAGTCGGAGGCCGGGAAGGACTCCTTGCCCGCCTCGTCCACGTCGGCCTCGGAGACGTAGTTGCGCACGTCCTGGCCGAACTGGGTGGCGGCCTCGGCGAGGATGATGCGGTCCTGCGGGCGCTTGGGGCCGGCGATGGAGGGGACGACCGTGGAGAGGTCGAGCTCCAGCTTCTCGGAGAAGTCCGGCTCGGCGGCCGGGTCCAGCCACAGGCCCTGCTCCTTGGCGTACGCCTCGACCAGGTCGACCTGCTGCTTGCTGCGGCCCGTCAGGCGCAGGTAGTTCAGCGTCTCGTCGTCGATCGGGAAGATCGCGGCGGTGGAGCCGAACTCCGGCGACATGTTGCCGATGGTGGCGCGGTTGGCGAGCGAGGTGGCGGCGACGCCCTCGCCGTAGAACTCGACGAACTTGCCGACGACGCCGTGCTTGCGCAGCATCTCGGTGATCGTGAGGACCAGGTCGGTGGCGGTGGTGCCGGGCTTGAGCTCACCGGTCAGCTTGAAGCCGACGACGCGCGGGATGAGCATGGAGACCGGCTGGCCGAGCATGGCGGCCTCGGCCTCGATGCCGCCGACGCCCCAGCCGAGCACACCGAGGCCGTTGACCATGGTGGTGTGCGAGTCGGTGCCGACCAGCGTGTCGGGGTACGCCTGGCCGCCCCGGACCATGACGGTGCGGGCCAGGTGCTCGATGTTGACCTGGTGGACGATGCCGGTGCCCGGGGGGACGACCTTGAACTCGTCGAAGGCGGTCTGGCCCCAGCGCAGGAACTGGTAGCGCTCGCGGTTGCGGCCGTACTCCAGCTCGACGTTCTGCGCGAACGCCTGGTCGGTGCCGAACTTGTCGGCGATGACCGAGTGGTCGATGACCAGTTCGGCGGGGGCCAGCGGGTTGATCTTCGCCGGGTCGCCGCCGAGCTCCTTCACGGCCTCACGCATGGTGGCGAGGTCGACCACACACGGCACACCGGTGAAGTCCTGCATGATCACGCGGGCGGGGGTGAACTGGATCTCCTGGCTGGGCTGGGCCTGCGAGTCCCAGCCGCCGACCGCGCGGATGTGGTCGGCGGTGATGTTCGCGCCGTCCTCCGTGCGGAGCAGGTTCTCCAGCAGCACCTTCAGGCTGTAAGGGAGGCGCGCGGAGCCCTCGACCTTGTCCAGCCGGAAGATCTCGTACGACTCGTCGCCCACGCGCAGCGTGCTGCGGGCGTCGAAGCTGTTCGCCGACACGACAGTCTCCTTCATCAATGTGCGCGTTCTACCGCAATTCTGCCGCCCCGCACTCGCACCAGTCAGCTAAGGTAGGGCTAAGTTAGGTAAGCCTTACCGGCGGCGGTCGCGGTCTCGCCCTGGGTAGATATCTCGATGTCGAGATAACTCTAGTACATGACCGCGTACGAGGCATGCCCCGGGGTTGGTGATGTGCCGCGCCGGGGCGCCTCGCGCTGCCCCGCCCCCGGGTGCGGCGTGAGCGGCGGACGGCCGCGCGGGCACCATGGGGCACGGCCCATGAGACGCCGGAGGCCCTCGTGCCGCATCTGCTCAGACTCCACCGCACCGGGATCGAGCGGATCGCCGCCGAGGATCCATTCGTCGCCCACGGCGTGGCGGGGCACGACGTCACCACCACCCTCACCCCCGGCCGGGTGCATCCGGCAGCCGCCCGCCTCCTCGCCGAGGACGGCTGACCCGCCCCCGCTCCCGCTCCCCGGGGACGGCTCCGGCCAGCAGGTGGAGCGCGGCCGCCACCAACAGGGCGGCCGGGAGCGCGGCGTCGGCCAGCTGACCGGCCAGGGCGGCCCCGGCGGCGTACCCGGTCGTCTTCAGGCTCGCCCCGGTGGTGAAGAGCTGGGCCCGCAACCGGGCGGGCGCCTCCCGGTGGCGCACCGCGAACAGGGCGGTGAGCTGCGGGCCTTCCCCGGCTCCCGCGAGCAGGGCGGCGGCGAGGACCAGGACGGGGTGACAGGCGGCGGCCAGGAGCAGGGCCGCGCCCTGGAGGAACGCCGTCCACCGCAGGAGCGCGTCCGGCGTGGCGCGCAGGGGGTACCGGGCGAGTACGGCGTTGGCGAGGAGCGCGGCGCCGGCGACGACGGCCAGCAGGGCGACCCCCCGGGCGGCGCCCCCGAGCACCCGCTCCCCCAGCGGCACCGCGCAGGCCGTCAGCATCCCCTGGGCGGCACAGGAGAGCACCGAGGTCACGGTGGCACCCCGCAGAGCGGGGTTACGGGCCGTCAGGCGCAGCCCGGCCCGGAGAGCGGCCACGCCGGAGCGGGCGGCGGGGGCGCCGACGCAGGCCCTCCCGGGAGGGCTGCCCGGCAACCGCCAGGCCAGAGGGGCGGCGAGCAGGAGCAGGGCGACGGCGAGTGCGGCGGGGGCCCAAGGGAGCGTCCCGGCGGCGAGCGACGCGGCGAGGGCGGGTCCGGCCAGGCTCGCGAGGTGGAAGGTGGCGGCGTCGCGGGCGGTGGCGGCGGGCAGGCCGCCGGGGGCGGCCACGCGCGGCAGTTGGGCGCTCCAGCCCCCGGCGAGCGCGGGGGCGAAGAGTCCGGCGGCCACCGCGCAGGCCAGCGTCACCGCCGTCGGCGCCCGGCCCGCGACGGCGACAGCCGACCCGAGGCCGAGCGCGTACAGCAGAAGGGCGGCGGCGAGCAGGCGGCCGGGGCGCCGGGCGCGATCGAGCAGAACCCCCACCAGCGGGCCGCCCAGAACCGCCGGGACAGTGAGGGCGGCGAGCAGCAGGGCGCCGGTGGCAGGCGAGCCGGCCACCGCGAACCCGGCCAGCAGCAGCGCCGGGCCCGCCAGCTCGTCCCCGGTCCGGGCCAGAGCACCCCCGGCCAGGAACCACCGCACCGCGTAACGCTTCATCATCCGCCGGACGTTACCGAGGTAACGGAAAACGGCACAAGAAGCGTTACACTCCCCCGATGGCTGCCCCCACCCCTCCCTCAGGCCCTTCCGGCCCCTCGGGCCCCTCGGGTCTCTCGGCTCTCTCCAGTCCCTCCCGAACTCCTGACGACTGGTCCACGCGGCACTCGCTGCGGGCGGTGGCAGAACGCACCGTGGCCCTGGTCAACGCGCTGACCCCCGACCACCCCGACCCGGCCGCCGTCGCCGGGCTGCTGCTCCGCCACGGGGAGCGCGGCCCGCTCACCCTCACCGAGACCGACGTCGCCCCGATGCGGTCGGCGGCACTCCAGCTCCGCGAGGTCCTCGCCGCCAGGGACACGGACACGGCCGCCCACGCCCTCAACCGCCTGCTGGCGCAGGGCACCGGCCCCCTGCGCCTGACCAGCCACGCCGGGACCGCGCCCTGGCACCCGCACCTCGACAGCGACGACGACGCGGCGTGGGGCGAGTGGCTGCTGGCCTCCTCCTGCATGGCGCTGGCGGTGCTGCTCTGGGACCGCCAGCGGCCACCGGGCGCCGTCTGCGCCTCGGTGAGCTGCCAGGACGTCTTCCTCACCCAGGGCGCCGGACCCACCCGCCGCTACTGCTCACGCCGGTGCGCGACGCGGGAACGGGTGGCCGCCCACCGGAAGGCGCGCACCTGAAGGGGAATAACCACGCGGGCACCACCCTTGAACAGGCCGCACACGATTCCGGCACGGGGAGGGAGTCCCAGGTGGGCGAGGTCCAGGCGGGCGGTACGGCGGAGTTCGACGCGGGCGGGGAGTTCGACCGGCAGGTGGCGAGGCTGCTGGAGGCGGGGTACCCGGCGGTGGCCGGAGTACCGGAGGAGGAGTTCGCAGCACGGGTGGCGCCGCTGCGCAAGGTGGTCGTGGACCGGACGGCGGGACTCTCCGCCCCCGAGCCGGAGAACGGCCGGGTGCCGTTCCTGCTCGTGATCTCCCGCGCCCTCGTCCCCGTGGAGGAGGCGGTGGCGCGGACCACGCTCGCCGGGAAGAGCAAGCCCGGCATCGTCGACCGGCACTACAAGCCGGGCGAGCTGGAGCGGTTCACCACCCTGGAGGAACTGCGGCCGCCCGGCGAACCCGCCGCCCACCTGCTGTTCGGCGTGGAGCGCGGGGAGGAGTTCTGCGGCGCGGTCCCCGCCGACGCCATGGCGGAGATCGCAGGACGCGGCCGGACCCCCCTGACGATGGAGGAGGGCCTCGCCCTGGTCACCCAGTACCCGGCGGCCCTCGCCAAGAACAAGTGCTTCTCCCTCGGCGCCACCCGCGCCGGCGACCGACGCGTCCCGGCCCTCTGGATCAGCCAGGACGCCCCGAAACTCGGCTGGTGCTGGGAGGGCAACCCACACACCTGGCTGGGCATGGCCTCGGCGAACGGCGGGAGGGGGGCGCGGGTCGGGTTGTAGAGGCCCGGCCGTCAGGCGCGCACCCGCCCGCCGCTCAGCCGTCGCGCCAGCACATGGGCGCCCGCCGTCACCACCCCGGCGAGCCCCAGGCTGAGCGCCGCGTCCCCGGCCCGGGTGGGGCGCAGGAGTCCGGCGCGGCGTAGGCGGGTGCGGGCCGCCAGGGTGAACGGGAGGACCAGGAGCGGGGTGGTGGCGACGCCGGGGGTGTAGCCGCGTACGAGGGCGGACTGGGCCAGATGGACCAGTCCGTGCAGGCCGAAACCGTCGAGGACGGACTGGTAGACAGCCGAACGGCCGCCCGTGCGGCGTCCCTCGACGGCCGCCGCGCCGACGACGAGGCCGACACCCGCCACCGCGAGGCCGAAGCGGCGTACGTCCAGCTCCGCCATCTCGCGCCAGAGCCGCTCCGGCACCTGGGGGAACCGCTCACGCAACTCGGGCACCCGGGCCGGCCAGTACCGCATCGCCAGCACTTCCTCCACGTCGTGCAGCGCCCAGGCCCCGAGGAGGCCGAGCGTCACCCAGGCCGGCACCTCCTCCTCCCCCGCGCCGTACCGTCCCGTCGTCTCCCCCTGTGTGGTCATGCGGCGGAGTCTGCCAGCCGGTGGACACGGGGGCAGCCGACTGCCCGACTCGCCGTCAGACGCCGTGGCTCCAGGGCCCCGTACGGGCGCCTCACCCGAACGGACCCCCCAACAGGCTGGCATCTCATATCTGAGATAGCCTGCGGGCATGGCAGACGACTATCTGGTACGCATCGGCAAGCTCATCCGTGACGCCCGTCAGCATCGCGGCTGGACACAGGCGCAGCTCGCCGAGGCGCTCGGCACCAGCCAGAGCGCGGTCAACCGCATCGAACGCGGCAACCAAAACATCAGCCTTGAGATGATCGCTCGAATTGGTGAAGCTCTGGACAGTGAGATCGTCTCTCTGGGCTACGCCGGGCCGATGCATCTGCGGGTGGTCGGCGGGCGACGTCTGTCCGGCGCGATCGACGTCAAGACGAGCAAGAACGCCTGTGTCGCGCTGCTCTGCGCCTCGCTGCTGAACCGGGGGCGCACCACACTGCGCCGGGTCGCCCGCATCGAGGAGGTCTACCGCCTGCTGGAGGTGCTCAACTCCATCGGCGTGCGGGCCCGCTGGATCAACGACGGGCACGACCTGGAGATCGTCCCGCCCGCCGACCTGGACATGGCCGGCATGGACCAGACGGCCGCCCGCCGCACCCGCTCCATCATCATGTTCCTCGGCCCGCTGCTGCACCGCATGGACCGCTTCAAGCTGCCGTACGCCGGCGGCTGCGACCTCGGTACGCGCACCATCGAGCCGCACATGATCGCGCTGCGCCGCTTCGGCCTGGCCATCACCGCCACCGAAGGGCTGTACCACGCCGAGGTGGAGACGCCCGAGCCCTCCGACAAGCCGATCGTGCTGACCGAGCGCGGCGACACGGTGACCGAGAACGCGCTGCTGGCCGCCGCCCGCAAGGACGGCGTCACCGTCATCCGCAACGCCTCCTCCAACTACATGGTCCAGGACCTCTGCTTCTTCCTGGAGGCGCTGGGCGTCCGCGTGGAGGGCATCGGCACCACCACGCTGACCGTGCACGGCGTCCCCGTCATCGACGTCGACGTGGACTACTCCCCCTCGGAGGACCCGGTCGAGGCGATGAGCCTGCTGGCCGCCGCCGTGGTCACCGAGTCCGAGCTGACGGTGCGCCGGGTACCGATCGAGTTCCTGGAGATCGAGCTGGCGGTCCTGGAGGAGATGGGCCTGGACCACGACCGCACCCCGGAGTACGCCGCCGACAACGGCCGTACCCGGCTGGTCGACCTGACCGTGCGCCCCTCCAAGCTGGAGGCACCGATCGACAAGATCCACCCCATGCCGTTCCCCGGCCTGAACATCGACAACGTCCCGTTCTTCGCGGCCATCACCGCCGCCGCCTCGGGCCAGACCCTCATCCACGACTGGGTCTACGACAACCGCGCCATCTACCTCACCGACCTCAACCGCCTCGGCGGCCGCCTCCAGCTCCTCGACCCCCACCGCGTCCTGGTGGAGGGCCCGACCCGCTGGCGCGCCGCCGAGATGATGTGCCCGCCCGCCCTGCGCCCCGCCGTCGTCGTCCTCCTCGCCATGATGGCCGCCGAGGGCACCTCGGTCCTGCGCAACGTCTACGTCATCAACCGCGGCTACGAGGACCTGGCCGAACGCCTCAACTCGGTGGGGGCGCAGATCGAGACGTTCCGGGACATCTGAGCGAGGGTGCCGCCGCGCCCCATCTCCCCTTCGGGCCTACCCCTGAGCGGGCCGGGGACGGGGCGCGGCGACACCACCGGGATCGCGTCGAGCGGATGAACTCACCGGGCGGGAGCGACGCTGAGCAGCCCGCAGCCGTATGCCTTGCCCCGGCCGATGCCCGTGGCGAGCTTCTCGCGAAGAAGCTCGGCGTCGAGGACGCGGGCCGATCCGTCGAACTGGGTGCGGGCGTGCCGAATGCGTCGTTCCGCGGCGGGGCCGCTGGTGCGCTGACGGCCACGTACCGCCGGGAGCGGCTCGGCGTTGATGTGCAGCGCTTCCAGTCCGGCCGCGCTCGACTGGCGTTCCCACCATTCCACGGCGGCATTGCCGCTCAGGGCGACGACGGGCGGGAGCCCGTAGGCCTCCCGGGAGGCGGAGCCCGGCTTCCGGACGGGGTTGGCCACACAGCGGTAGTTGACGATCATCCCCTTGTGCAGTTTCGACAGCAGGGTGTCGAGAGAGCGCGTCTCGACACTGCCGTAGTCGCCCGGCAGGCGGGAGGCGTCAGGCTCCGTGTGGCTCTGGAGGAGAATGCGCGGTCCGGACCGGCTCTCCTCGGCCCGGAACAGGACTCCGAACGCGGCCCGGGGCGGGCCTTCGACACCGTCGGGGAACATGAGCAGCATGCGCCGGTGGAGCCGGATTCCCTGGTCGCTGCCGGCGAGGTCCCGTCGGGCCTCCCGGGAACGGGGCGACGGCACGATGCGGGTCAGCCACAGGGTCACCGGGCGCTCCTCTCCGGTGCGACGACGTGCTGGTCGATGTAGTGGCGGAGCCTTTCGAGGTACCTGGTGCCGAAGCCCGCGTACGTGGCATCCGGCAGGCGCACGGCGCGCCGGTACAACGGCCGGGGCTGGTACTGACGGCCCAGCGGCGCGAACGACAGTGGCTCGTCGGCGACTTCGCCGCTGTGGTGATCCCCGTCCTCCCGGTCCGGGGCGTCGGAGACGACGGGGAGCACCCCGAGCGGTCTGTCGCCGTAGAACTCGGTGGGCTGCGGGCCGCCGCGCGGCCTCCTGGCCGCCAGTGGCAGCCGCACCAGGTGGTCCAGCGGATCTTCCACGGTGCCCAGCAGAATCGGGCCCTCCGGCGGGCAGGACCTGCGGCCGAGGAAGAGCGGCCAGTGCGGGTCACGCAGAGCGGCGGCGCACCGGTGGAGCAGCTCCGCGTCGTCGGAGGTGAGGGCGACGGTGAAGACCGCGTCGGCCAGGTACTGGCGCTTGGACACCAGCGTGCCCTTGCCCTCGCCCCTGCGTTTCCCGTCGACGGTGATCACCGTCTCGTCGGCGGGCAGCCCCCCGCCCACGGTGTGGAAGTCGGTCAGTACAACGCCGGGGCGGTCGACTCGTACCGTCATCGACAGTGCCGTGAGGTCGTCCACGGGAGCCTCGCGCTCCCGCCCGAGTCCGGCGGCCAGCATGCCCACGACGCCGGAGCGCGTGGGGAACCGGGCGGTGTCGCGCCACAGGTACTTGCTGTGCGTGCCCCAGGACTGAAGCGGTCCCGCCAGCCGCAACAACAGCCCGGAGGAGTGCTTCCCGGTCACTGCGGTGCCTCGGTGAGCGCCGCGTCGAGGGCCGCGGCGACGAGAGCCGCGAAGGACGGCTGGCGCTCTCCGAGGTGCTCCAGCTTGTCGAACTGGAGGGAGGCGTGTGCCGCGTGCAGGACGCGGCCGGGGCCGAGGAGGGTGTTCGCGGCCTTGGAGTAGGCGTCCAGACCTTCGACGGAGCGCGTGACGTACCCGCCTTGCTCGGCGGACCGGACGGGCTCCTCGAAGGCCGCGGCGAAGGAGAGGGGGCGGTCGGAGCGGACCGCCACGTGTACCAGGTGCGGGAGCGAGTGCGGGGCGGTGGAGTTCTTCTTGGCCTGCGGCAGCGACTCGATGAAGGAGAGCAGGAACTGGCCGGCGAGGTCGCGGGCGGCGCCGACGGCGGTGTCGTTGTCGTCGCTCAGGTTCTTCGTGAGTTCCTGGAGGTCGATGGTGGCGAACCGGTACAGGGTGCCGGTGCTGAACTCCGCGGTGCCCATGTGACCGCTGCCGGTCTCGTCGTCCCTCGTGGCGGTGACGTCGTCGACGGCCGCGAAGTAGTCGAGTTCGACCTCGGTGGCGTGCGTGGTGAAGGCGTGCGCGACCTGGACGGCCCCGTCGACCCCGGCCTGATCGACCTCGGCGAGCATGCGGCCGAAGAGGTTGATGACGCCGTTCCTCCTGAGCAGAACCTTGTCGATCTTCCCCTTCAGAGCACTCTCCGGCTTGCTCTTCCCTTTGCCGGTGAAGTCAGTGGTGAGCGAGTCCTTGTGCGCTTCGGCGATGTCTGCCAGTTCTTCGACGGCGTCCTCGGGGAGGTAGACCAGCGCGTTGGTCAGGACCTTGTTGGTGATGGGCTGCTTGTCCTTCCCCTTCGCCACCTCCCACTTGATGCTGCTCCCCGCCGCTACATGGGCGCCTGCCCGTTCAGCGAGCGCCTGGTCCCACCCACGTCCCCGGAGCACTTCGGCGACCCTCTCGCCGATGCGGCGCGTACGCAGCGCGTTGTCGCCCAGCTCGTTCTGGAAGTGCTCGCGAACCGCCCGCTTCCAGGACTGGCTGGAGATACGGGTACGCAGGGCGTCCCCGTAGAGCATGGTCTTCACCGAGTTGGTGTCGTCCCGGTTCAGGTTCGCGTACGGCACGGGCTGGATGATGTGGATGTCGAGGAAGCGTGGCCTGGGGTCCATCGGGGGTCTCCTGTGGGTGAGAAGGTCAGTCCTGGTCCGCTGCGGCGGTGATCCGGTAGAAGTCCTGCAACCAGCGGCGACTGATCTGCCCCGCGTGAGTGGGCCAGTGGACGAGGTCCGCCAGCAACTGCCCCCAGTCGACAGCGGTGTCGGTGGCGCGCACCTGGTTCACAGCGGAGGGCAGGTGCAGGTGGAGGCCGCGGGGGCTCTGCCTCGTCAGCAGATTGACGCGGCTCTCCGCGGCGCTCAGCCGCATCGAGGTGCCCTTCGCCGTGACGGCTTGTCCGAGGGCGGCGCCGAAGGAGGTGCCGTACGGGGTGCGCTGTGACGCGGTGGCCGCCTCGTCGGTTTCGCCGCTCTCCCCCAGTACCTCCTGCCCCTGTTCGTCGGCGGAGTCCTCGTCGTCCTCCTGGCCGAGGGCGAAGGCGTGCCGGGGCTGGGCCGCGATCAGTGCGGCCACCGTGTAGTGGGCCTGTGCCGTCCTGTCGTCGCACTCCTCCGGCAGGCGCGGCGTCAGCAGCCGGTGCATGACACGGACGCGCGGGTGGTCCAGATCGCGGCGCAGGCCCGCTCGCAGGGCCCCGCGAGCACCGGGGTCCGCGCGGCACAGGCGTTCGATGTCCTGGGCGAAAGCGGCATACGAGGCACGAGGGGTCTGGCGTGTGCTCGCGTCAGGGGCTGGGAATGTCACTGTCCGTCCTCGGGTCGGTGAACGCGGGTCACGACTTCTTGGGCGTCCTGCGGGTCTTCGCCTGCCGCATCGCCTTGCGCGGGTCGCGCAAGGCCGCCAGGATGATCGCCTTCGCCCCCGTGACGGCCTTCACGCCCCGTGGGGTGCGGAGCACGGAGTCGGTCACCGCCTCGTACGCGTCGAGGGCATGCCGCCCGAAGGCCCGGCACGCGGCGTCGAAGTCGAAGGCGGGGTCCACAGCAGCGTCGGAGCGGGACAACTTCCGGAAGGCCGACCAGAATTCGTCCTCCGCCGCCGGCCAGTACCGCGCCGCCACCGCGTCCAGCCAGGCGCCGGGGCTGTTCTTCTTGTCATCCGTGTACGTGAGCCAGGCTTCCTTCGTAGCATGTTCCAGCCGGCCCCCGAAAAGCTCGCCGAGTTCACGGAGCTGGCGCACGGGCAGGTCGGAGCTGACCACGTCTTCCTCCACCCGGGAAAGGAGTACCGGCGTCGTGGAGTCGACGTACTGGTAGTTGGCCGACTGGCTGGTGTCCTGTTCGAATCCGAGCGCCCGCACCCGCAGGTACTCACTGACGTCGAAGGCGTGGTCCATGACCTTCGGCTGGATGGGGCTAGCGTCGTCCAGTTGCTTGAGCAGCAGGGCGTCGACGTCCCGCCAGAGGGAACGGGAGGAGCGTGCCAGCCGGGGGGAGGTCTCTCCGTCCTTGCCGATGTCCCAGATCAGATAGTCGTCCTCCGGCCGGAGCCGCTCGGCGTGGTACGCCCAGGTGATGTAGGCGTCGGCCGCGTGCTCGCCGTCATCGGCGGGGACGAGGTACAGCGCGTGCTGTGAACAGGCGGTCAGTCGTGAGCAGGGGCCCAGCGGCTCGGCCATCGGTGCGAGCGGGTCCGGCACATCCTCCCGCTCCCACGGGCAGAGGTCGGTCTGCCGGCTCACGTCGCCGTCCGGCGGGGTGAGACCTGCCAGCAGGGTCAGGAAGAGGTTGTCGCACTCCGGGTGGTACGACAGGGCGCCACGCAGGGGTGACGCCTTCGCGTAGTGGTGGCTCACCTGGCCGACGGCCCGCCGGGAGAGGCCACCGGGAGATCCCCAGTAGTGCCAGGTCAGCAGCGACAGCGCGGCCTGCGACACGGTGGGGAGTACGAGCTTGTCGTCCCCCCGGTGCCCGAACCAGGAGTGGTTGTTGCCCGCCGACCGGCTCATGGCCAGCTTGTGCAGCCCGGCAGTCTGGTTCCGGTCGCACTGGTCGGGGAGGCGAGGGTCCTGGAGCCAGGGGCGCTCGCTGTCGAAGAGGTCGAAACGGTGGGCCCACCGGTCGAAGTAGCCGGCGATGCCGGCCTTGCGGCCGTCGGGGAGTTCGAAGCTCTCCGCACAGAAACCCCGCTCAAGGACTTCCTCCCGCCGGTCCCCCCAGCTCCCGGGGCCGGCCTCGTCCAGGGCTGTGATCCGGGCGGTGAGCGCGTACAGCACGCGCAGAAGGGCCGAGTGCGTCGGGGCTTCCGGGATCAGCAAAGTGCGAATCTCCCGGGCACGCAGGAAAAGGCTTCTGAGGCTCACTTGCGGTGGGCCGGACTTCTCCTCCAGCCATGCCACCGGAATCCATGGCTGGTCGATCAGATCGGACGCGCGCTCGGCCACGTCCCTCCCCCCGTGGTCGGACGTCCCCGAATGGTAGACGGACGTCCGGGGCGGTGCGGGAGTTTATGGCAGCTGATCGATTATCAGGCCATCTTCAGTCATGCAGAATCGGTACTCCGAGCTGAAGTGGACCCATTCACCGCCCTCTTCTGTCATGTTCAGCCGGATGACGTTTTTGAGGGCGGCCATGTTGCGCCATGTCTCGTTGGCATCCCCCTCCACGGTCTCGGCGACTCGCTTCGGGACGGGAATCAGGTGGGGGACGAGTTGGCCCGGCTTCGGCCTCTTCTTCTTGCCGGGCTGATCGAGTTTCTGCCCCGGGACGCCATACTCCAGATAACGCGGTGACGTGCGCTTCTCGTCCGTTCCGGGGTACAGGCAGACGACATGAGCCAGCTCCTCACCGAGCACGGAGGAAAGCAGCTCGGGCTCCAGGCCTGGGTGATCGCGGCTCAGCAGGGCGAGGTCACCGTCGAGTTCCCGGGGCCCCGGCACCGCGAGCCAACGGGCCGTACCGCTCGCTCTGCGTTCACGCACCACGCGCCGATTGTCGAGTTGCCGGAGCTCACGCGCCGCAGTCCCCCCGAGCCTGTCGGCGAACTCGTCGGCGTACACCTCGTCGAGCAACTCGGCGAGGTCTCCGGGCAGAGCGATCGCCCTGCCGGCCCCCAGGAGGATGGCGGTGCGTCTCACCAGCGCGGGGTCGTCCAGTACCGACGCGGCGTCCGCCCGGAGCACCACCAGCCTCGACCGGTCACGCCCGCTCTGCGGGGCCCGGGCCAAGAGGTTGGCGAGGGGTGCGGGGCCGGACACGACGAGGTCGGCAGGCAGGCCCCGGGAGTGTTCCAGCATCGGCGTCGTCACCAGGACGGAGGGCCCACAGCCCCCGCCCTCAGCGGCGAAGGCACGCCGACAGGCCGCGAGACGCCGCCACCGGTCCTTGTTGCGCATCTGCTCGTGGATCAGGATCACCTGGGCCCCGGGCAGATCCTCGCTGAGCCGGCGGAACGTACGGACGGCCTCGGCGGGCGTCGGCCGGTAGACAGCCGCCCTGCCCTCGCCGGCCGCGACCATCGGCGCCAGAGCCGCCCGGATCTCGGCGTACGGCGTCCCGTCGACGACGGTGATGCTGAGCGTGCTGTCCCGGCAGGACCCGGCAGGCTGCTGGGGCAGGTGCGCCTTTCCGGAGCCGGCGTCCACGAACGACCACGCGGGCAACCGGCGGGGCTGCTCCACCGGCTCGCTGCCTCCTCCCGCGCCCCGCCGGTAGGCAGCCAGCATCGCGTCCACCGACCGGTCCGCCGCCGTCGCGGCCAGGACCACGGGAATCCGCAGCGCGGCGGCCCACTCCAGGAAGCGGAGCATGAACTGGTGTCCCCAGGCACCCCGGGCGTGGGCTTCGTCCACCACGACGACCTTGCTGGAGAGCGCGAAGAGCCTCATCACGTTGAACTTCACCGGCAGGACGGCCTGGAGGAGTTCGTCCACCGTCCCCGTGCCGAGCGCGGCCAGGAGCGCGCGGTGATGGGAGTTGAGCCAGCTGTTCGCCGACGCGACCCACTCTTCACCAGGCTCCGCGTTGATCTCGTCGGTCATCTGGGCATGTGCCCACCCGGCGGCGGCTTCCGCCGGCTTCAGCCGGGAGGAGCTGTGGAGCAGCAGCGAGCGCCAGGGGCCGGTCAGTGCCCGCTCGGCGAAATCGTTCACCTGCGCCATGTGCGTGTCTGCCGCCGACCCGGTCGGCAGCGCGTAGAAGAGGCCCCGGGCGTTCGCCGCGTGCCCGAGCACCGCCGCCGCGCGAAGGATCGCCTCCGTACGCTCCTCCGACGGTGCGGCCGTCACGACGACCATGCCCGGCCCCTGTTCGGCCATCAGGTCGGGCACCTGCCGGGCCATGCTCGCCAGAAGACCGGATTCCATACCCGGAGCTGGGGCCGGGGGCTGTGCGAAGCCCGTCCCGAGGAGGTCCGTCTGCCGCAGCAGGCCGGGAGCCGCCGCCCGGGCGACCTGCCAGTACGCGTCCAGGTCCTCGGGTGTGCCGGCCCATCCCTCTTCCCTGAGCCGGGCCCGGATTCCCTCTTCGACACTGGCCAGCCAGTCGGACAAGGTCACCACTCCGGTCAGCACGACAGCGGCTTCCGGTGTCATCCGGCCTTGCGGAACCGACGTCGCCCCGACCACTCGGCGCACCTCGTCGAAATGGACCCGGCGCTGCTCCTCCCAGCTGCCGGCACCCAGCCCGGGGTGACGCGCCAGGGGGCACCGCGCGTCCTTCTCGTGGACCACCGGGTGGAAACGCCCGCCGTGCCCCCCGAGCAGCTGGGCCACCGCGTGGCTGAGCTGCGACTGCGGACGCCGCCGCGACGACGGATAGCCGATCTCCTGGAAGGCCCCCGCGAGCCACCAGTGGGCCGCCGCTTCGTGCGACTGTCCGTCCCGCGCGGCCTGGTCCCCGAATGCGTACCCCGGCTCGACGCTCAGCTCGTGGGCCCGCGGTGTCTTCCCGCTGTCCCCGCGCCTCGGTCCGTTCTCGTGCAGTTGAAAGGGCACACGAATCTTCCCGATGTCATGCAACCCGGCCCAGAATGCCGCAATCGCTCGCGCCTGCTCGTTCGTGACGTGCAGTGCCGCCGCCACGATGTTTCGCTGGTGCTCGGTCAGCAGTTCGTCCCAGACGACCTCGGCGACGGCCGCCGTGTCGAGCAGGTGACAGACCAGAGGATGCGCGTGATCCCCACCGTGGGCGTCCTTGCCGAGCCCGGCCCCCTTGCCCCAGATTCGGGAATCCAGAGGCATGGCGCTCCTTGTCACTGGCGGGTGCGGGCGGGCTCGGTAAAACGGGCGGAGGTGAATTCGGTCAACCGCGGCCAGACCAATTTTGCTATCGCTTAGAGTACTTACCGCTGCACGCCTCTCTGGGAGGTGCGCGGAATCTCATTGGCTCTCCGGCCGACAGGGCAGGTTGAACCCACGACCCTCGCGAGGGATGTGGCGCGAGAACCTCGCCCCAGAAGGACGCCACGGAGAGACAATGTCGCGATTCCTGCGGAAGTTCGTCCTGCGTCGTGAGGTCCTCGTCGAGGTCTCACGCGTGGTGGTCAGCACGGTGATCCGTGTCCTGGTCAACGAACTCGTCAGCTGGCTCTTCTGAGCCGATGGTGACGGGCCCCAGAGGTCCGTCACCTCTTCCCGACCAGCGGGACCCGACACTTGCCCATGACGCCGCCGTCCACGTCCCTGAACTCCCGGGACGTGGACGGCGGCGCGCCATGCAGCGCTCGGCAGGTCAGCCGGTTCCGGTCGCCGTGGACCGGGCCGGCACCGTGAGTTCGTGGCCGTCCGAGAAGGTGACGGTCAGTGGGTCGGAGCCGTGGTTGTGGGCGGCGTAGGTGCGGGTGCCGTCCTTGCTGAACACGGCGGATGTCGGATGGTCGGCGGTGATGGAGGGGTCAGGGGCGCCGAGGGTGTCCAGGGTGGTGAGCCAGTGGTAGGTGTGGGCCTTGGACTCGCCTGCCTCCGGGGTGTATCCGGCGTTGCCGGCGTCCCACTTGGCCTTGGCGGCGCCGGGGTCGGCCAGGGACTCGAACTCCCAGAGGATGTCGCGCCATTCCTCGGCGGGGCCGCCGTTCTCGCGCTCCATCTCCGCGATGTTGCGCCGGATCGCGTCCTTGTGGCCGCCCAGGTGCAGGGAGCCGCCCGCGGTCACGGGCAGGACGTTGATGCCGTGGATCTCCTCGGGGTTGGCGGTCCACCAGGTGGAGTACGCGCCGCCGCTGCCCCACACCATGCCGACCGTGTCGTGGCCGAAGTCGCCGGGGAAGACCTCCTCGTCGGCGTCGAACCAGTACTGGGCGATCGACTCGCCCTCGGTGGCGAGCAGGTAGCTGCCGAGGTCACGCAGGTCGGAGTCGCCGGTGGCCGAGCCCCAGAGCACCAGGGCGGCGCTGAGGTTGGTCGACTCCGAGGAGGACTCCTGGTTGTTGCCGGCGGCGAAGCCCTGGTGGCCCGAGGCCCAGCTGTGGCCGGCGTAGACGTCGAAGCCGCGCAGGAACGGGAAGGCGTCGTCGGTGCGGCTCGGGTTGGCGGTGTCGCGGATCAGGGTCTTGACCATGCCGCCCCAGGCGGAGTCCGCGGCCCAGTCCGCGTCGTACTGGGCGACGATCGCGGCGGCGTAGACGTAGTAGCCGTAGTGGAAGTGGTGGTCGTTGAGTTCGCTGTCGCTGCCGTAGGAGGCCGGGTAGCCGGTGAGGGTCTTCCAGTCCGTGTCGTAGGAGAACTCACTCGCCCCGCCCGCGGTGAACCATTCCTCCAGGCGGTCCTGGAGGAGGCCGACGAGCTTGTCGCGGGTGGCGGTCTCGCCGATCTGGTCGGCGAGCGGCACCAGCTGGGCGAGCTTGCCGAGGGCCTTGCCGGTCCAGTAGGTGTCCGAGGCGCCGGAGAACGGGTCGGAGGAGTCGGCGACCTCGGCCAGGTAGCCGCGGAGCCGGTCCGTCTCGACCGCGTCGTTCCCGGGCAGTCCGGGCAGGACCGGGGCGGCCTTCTGGCTGGTGGTGAAGGAGGTGCCCTCACGGACCTTCATGGTGCCGCGGGGGGAGACGTAGGTGTACGGCGTGAGGGCGTCGGTGGTGTGCATCCACTGGTGCCGGTAGAGCGCCTGGAGGGTGCCGCGTTCGGTGCCCTCCTTGGCCTCGGTGGTCAGCTCGTAGGTGGCGCCGACCGTGCCGCCGGAGGAGTTCCAGTCGACCTGTGAACCGGTGACGAAGCTGAAGGCGTACTTCCGGTAGGTCTCCAGGGCGTCCGTGGAGGGCAGGACGGCGACGGAGAAGTAGTCCTTGTCGCCGAGGCCGGCGGTGATGTCGGTGCCGGAGACGTTCCAGTCGCTGCCGGTCGGGGCGAAGAGGGCGTAGTGGTGGCCGGCGACCGTGATGCCGACGACGTTGCCGTCGTCGGCGAAGACGTCGGGGGTCCCGGCGGTGGTGACACGGGCGTCGCCGCCCTCGCCCTCGGCGTAGACGAAGGGCATGCCGTGGCCGATGGTGGTCCGCAGGGTGCGGTCGCCGTCGGACCAGTAGGGGGTGACCGTCCAGTCGGACCAGTCGTCGGCCTTGGTGTCGGGCGAGTTGAGCCCGCTCAGGCCGAGGGTCAGGTCGGCCTTGTGCGCGTACTCGTACTGGCGGCCCTCGCCCACGACGGTGGGGCTGGTCGGGTAGCCGAGTTCCAGGCCGCCGGAGACCGCCTGGTAGGTGAGGGGGTGGCCGTACATGGGGGTGGAGTACGGGTTGTCGTCGTACCGCTGGAAGGCGAGCGAGGACCACCAGTCGTTGGTGGGCACCGGCTTGTCCTTGGCGGCCTCGGTGACCTTCGGGGTGACCGGCGCGCCGGTGTTGGTCGTGGGGCCGGTGGTGCCGGGCGGCCGGGTGTCGGAGTAACTCCCGGCGCCCACGGGCACGGTGGCGGCCGACGCCGGGCTCGCGGCCGGGCCGAGGCTCACGGCGGCGAGTGCGGCGGCGAGGACCACCGCGGCGGCCGGCCGCGATCGGGGGGTTGGCATGGGGCACCTCGTGTCGTCGTGGGGACGGGCTCGTCGGAGGCGGCCGCGGACAGCCGGGGGAACAGGGTGGGGGGCGCGCCGCGGAACCGGGACAGAGGGTGCGAGAGCCCGGCCTGAGAGCGCTCTCAGGTGACGGAAAAGTAAAACCTTCGAAATCTGTTGTCAATACATCGCGCGGGAACGGGAGTTGGGCCCGGTCGTTCCTTCAACTCTTGACGCCGGTCCAGCGCAGCAGGCCGAGCAGGAGCTGGGTCGCGCCCGGCATGAAGCGGGAGCCGTGGTGGTACACCGGGTCCATCGTGATGACGAGGAGGCGGCCGGGGGTGGAGACGCGGTCCTCGTAGAGGAGGACCTGCTCGGTGGCGGGGTCGCCTGCGGTCTCGTGGTCGGTGTACGCGAGGACGGTGGCGCCCGGCGGCGGGGTGAGCAGCCCGTGGTAGTGCCAGCGGACGGCGCGCGGGGTGAGGTGGGCCCAGGCCTCGTGGTCCTCGGCGGCGCGGCGGACGCCGTTGTCGCCGTCGGGCAGCCGCCACCACCAGAAGTTGACCTCGGCGGGGGTCAGGGCGCCGAGGCCCGGCACCCAGGAGCAGTCGCCGTTCTCGCCGAGGACGACGACGGTGCCGCCGCGTTCGGCGACGCCGTTGACCCACGCGGTGACCCGGGGCAGCAGCCCGAGGTGGAGGCGGTCGGAGACGATCAGGGTGGTGAGCCCGGCGAAGTCGGCCTCGGTGGCGTCCGGGAGGTAGATCTCGCGGGGGCGCCAGAGGCGTACGGCCGGGTCGGCGAGGGTGGCGAGCTGGCTGAAGGAGCCGCCGTGCAGGAAGCCGAGGGCCGGTTCGGGGGCGGGGGCGGGCATCAGAGGGTCCCTTCGAGCCAGGCGAGCAGGCGCGGGCCGAGGTGGCGGGTGGAGCGGTCGGGGTCGCAGAAGGAGAGCAGGTCGTTGCCGGCGTGGACCATGACCTGGCCCCGGCCGAGCGGGTGGACGACGTCGACGGGCAGGGCGTGCGGGCCGATGCCGTTGAGGACGGTGGCGCCCTCGGGCAGGTGGGTCTGGTAGCCGCGCCCGTAGAAACCGGCCACGCCGACGCGGGTCAGCTCCTCGCCGGTGGGGGTGCCCGGGACGCCCGTGCGGTAGAGGAGTTCGGCCGGGTCGACGCCCTCGAAGACGGGGTGCGGGGTGACGGGGGTGATGACCAGGTCGGCCGGGCCGCGGTGGTCGAGGGCGCGCCACGGGGTGAGGCCGGGGAGGAAGGGGCGGACGACGTGGCCGTTGACGAGGACGCGTCCGCCGCGCCGGACGAACTCCTCCAGCAGGGGTGCCTGGCGCTGGAGGTGGATCTGGTCGGCGTTGCCGGTGATCGTCAGCCCCTTGACCGTACCGCCGAGCAGGAGTTCCTCGGTGAGGTCGTAGACGTCGACGGGGGCGGGGCGCGGGTGGGTGCTCATGCGGGGGCTGCCCGGCGGGGTGGCCGGGGCGGGCCCCATGGTGACGGCGCGGACGGCGCTCATGCGGGGGTCTCCTGGGAGCGGGCGGGGCGGGGAAGGCCGGTGCGGGCGGGGCCCAGGTCCGGGACGACGGTGGTGCGCGGGCCGCGCGGGCCGGTCACCTGGGCGGTGGTGACGGGCAGGCCGTACAGCTCGCCGAGTGCCTCGGCGTCGAGGAGGGCGGCGGCGGGTCCGGTGCGGACGTCGTCGGGGCCGAGGACGAGGACGGCGTCGTCGGCGAGGTGGAGGGCGTGGTCGGGGTGGTGGGTGGTGAGGACGATGCCGAGGCCGTCGGCCGCCAGTTCCTGGAGGAGCGTCAGCACGCGGGCCTGGTTGCGCAGGTCGAGCGCGGAGACCGGCTCGTCCAGCACCATCAGCCGGCACTCGGCGGCCAGGGCGCGGGCGATGAGCGTCATCTGCTGCTCGCCGCCGGAGAGTTCGGCGTACGAACGGTGGGCTATGTGCGCGATGCCCACCCGGTGCAGCGCCGCCTCGGCCAGTTCGCGGTCGCGGCGGCCGGGGGTGGCGTACGCCTTGAGGTGGCGCGAGCGGCCCATGAGGACCATGTCGGTGACCGGGTAGGTGAACGGCGAGGCGTGCGACTGCGGTACGTACGCCACCGGGGCGTGCGCGGTGACGGTTCCCTCGGTGGGGCGGGCGACTCCCGCGAGCAGGCGCAGCAGGGTCGACTTGCCGCGTCCGTTGGGCCCGAGGACGCCGAGGACGCGGCCGGGGCGGGCCTCGACGTCGACGCCGCGGAAGATCCAGCGGTCCTTGGTGTAGCGGTGGCCCAGGCCCCTGGCCTCGACCAGGGGCGGGTGATCCGCCGCCGGGGTGCGGGAGTCGGGGTTCACGTCGACCACATCCGGTTGCGCGACCTGGCGAGCAGGACGACGAAGAAGGGGGCGCCGATGATCGCGGTGAGGATGCCGAGCGGCATCTCGGAGGCGGTCAGCGTGCGGGAGAGGGTGTCGATGGCGGTGAGGGAGGCGCCGCCGATGAGGAAGGCGGCGGGGAGTTGCACGCGGTGGTCGCTGCCGGTGAGCAGCCGGGCCAGGTGCGGGACGACCAGGCCGACCCAGCCGACCAGCCCGGCGACGGCCACCGAACCGGCGGTCATCAGGGCGACCGCGCAGAGCAGCACGGTCCGGGTCAGCCGTGGCGGCACGCCCAGGGCGGTGGCGTCCTCGTCGCCGAGGGAGAGGATGTTCAGCCGCCAGCGCAGGGCGAGGACGACAGCGGCGCCGAGCAGGACGGGGACGGCGGCGGTGACCACCTTGGCGTAGGTGGCGGTGGCGAGCGAGCCGAGCAGCCAGAAGACGATGGAGGGGAGCTGGGACTCGGGGTCGGCGACGTACTTGCCGAAGGAGACCAGGGCGGAGAAGAAGGCCGCCGTGACGGTGCCGCCGAGGACGATCATCAGGACGGGGCTGCCGCTGCCGAGCCGCCCGATGCACATGACGATCGCCAGGGCCAGCAGGCCGAAGCCGAAGGCGCCGGTGACCACGCCGAGGGAGCCGATGCCCAGCAGCATGGCGAGGACCCCGCCGAAGGAGGCGCCGGAGGCGACCCCGATGACGTCCGGGCTGACCAGCGGGTTGCGGAAGACGCCCTGGAGGGCGGCGCCGGCGAGCGCGAGGCCGCCGCCGACCAGCAGGGAGAGCAGGACGCGGGGCAGGCGGACGTCGAGGACGACGGTCTCCTCGTTGCCGGTCCAGGTGCGGTCGACGCGGAGGAACTGTCCGGCCAGGAGGCGGACGATCTCGTTGGGCGGGACGACGTAGCGGCCCAGCGCCAGCGCGGCGAGGGCGACCAGCAGGGTGAGGACGGCGAGGAGCGGCAGGCGCAGGCGGCCCGGGAGGCGCCCGGCCCGCCGCTCCGCTTCCCCGGCCCGGCCCGCGGGTGCCGGGGCCTCAGGCGCGGAAGCCGTCATAGCCGCTGCTCCTGGCGTTGAGGTCGAGGTGGAGGACGGCGTCGGCCTCGGCCTCGGTGAGGCGGTGGCCGTACAGCTTCCGGAAGGTCTCGGCGAGCCGGGTGCGCAGGCCGATGCGGCGGGCGAGGGCGGGGTGGAGGATCTGCGCGGTCCACCGCCACATCAGAGGGGACTCGCAGCAGGGCGGGTCCCAGCGGTAGCCGCCGAGCGGGATCTTGTAGACGCGGCGTTCACGGACGGCGCGGAGACCGGCGAGGCGCTTGTCGGCGTAGAAGGCGGCCGGGGTGGCGGGGTCGAAGCCGGAGAGCAGGACGACCTCCGGGTCCCAGGCGAGCAGTTGCTCCACGGAGACCTGCGGGGTGCCGGTGGCCTCGTCGCGGGCGACGTTGACGCCGCCGGCCAGCTCGGTCCAGTGGTTCATGTACTGGGTCTTGTTGGCGGTGGTCCAGCCGTCGGCGGCGGTGCGCAGGTAGAGGACGGGGACGGGGACGGGGACGGGGTCGCCGGCGCGGTCCTGGGAGGCGACGAGCTTGCGTACGGCCGCGTCCTCCTCGTGCATCCAGTCGACCAGTCCGCTCGCGCGCTTCTCCTTGCCGAGGAGGGTGCCGAAGATGTTGATCCAGGTCTCCATCTGCTCCTGGGTGCCGTAGGTGAGGCCGATGACCTTGAACCCGGCGTTCTCCAGGGGCGCGATGACCTCCTCGCCCTGGTCGCCCCACTGGACGACCACGTCGGGGGCGAGGTCGACGACGGTCTCGACGTTGGGGAGGAAGTCGGCGCCGGCGATGGTGGCGGTCTTCCTCGACTCCGGGAAGAGGGTGCCGAAGATGCCCTCCTTGTTGGCCTGGAGGGTGGATTCGTTGATGCCGACGATGCGGGCGTGGGAGCCGTCGACGGCGGCGATCATCGAGGGCGCGGGGATGATCGCGGTGGCGATCCGCTCGACCGGACCGTCGAACCGGATCTTCTGGCCGCGCTGGTCGGTGAGGGTGAATCCGGCGGCCCCCGCCTTCACCTCCTGCCGTGGCTCGCGGGAGGAGCAGGCGCCGAGGGCACCGGCCCCGGCCAGGGCGGCCGCGCCGGCGCCGAGTCCGCGCAGGACGGTGCGGCGCGGCGCGGAATCGATCATTCCTTCGGGTGGCGTGCGGGGGGTGTGATGCTCCTGTCGCGGCGGTCCTTCAGGGGCGGCGCGTACGGTCCGGCCGGGCGAGTCGGCTCAGTGAACGGGCCGGGCGCGGCGGGCCGGGGCGGCGCGGGGAGGGAATGGCCCGGCTCCGGGGAGAGGCGCTGCCCGGATGACCGCAGCCCGCACCGGCGTTACGCCGGACCGCACCCGTGACGGTCGCCGCCACGCGCAGCACGCGGCTGAGCCCGGTCAGGTGGAAAACGCGCCGGGCCGCCGGGCCGGGGGCCGCCACGCAGAGGATTCCGCCCGCGTCGGCGGCACGCTCCCTGGCGCGCAGCAGCAGGTGCAGCGCACGGGGTGTCACCACCCGCGCCCGCACGTGCACCACCACGACGCTCGTTCCCGCACCCGCCTGCAACGCGCGGAGTTCCGCCTCGACGGCCTCCTCGTTCTCGGGGTCGACGATGACGTCGAGCGGGACGACGGTCACAGGGGTGCGGTCGGCGGACATGGCGGAATCCCTCATGGAACCCTCCGGATACGGGTGGTCTCCTTGTGGGCCGCTGCCTGACCTCAGGTCGAACCTGCCCCGGACCTCGCGGACCATGCGGGAAAGAAAGGCCGTCTTCCGCAGCGGACCCGGTGCCCGGTCAGCCGCGGCCCTTCCCGGCCAGGGCGCGGCCCTGCCCGTGCAGTTGCTCCAGGGCGTCGAGCATGACGGTGCGGCGGTGCCAGTCGAGCCACTCCCCCGCCTGGGCCACGACCAGGTCCAGGGCCTTCCACTCGGTCTCGGTCGGGGCGGGGCCCGGCGGCGGGCCGTACAGGGTGATGACGCCCGAGCTCTCGCCGGAGGCGGAGCGCAGCGGGGCGTACCAGGCGTGGCCGATGCCCGCCGCGCGCAGCGCCTGGCGGGTCTCCTCGGTGAGCCGGGCGTCGGCGAGCCCGTCGGTCAGGGCCCCGCGTCTGCCTTCGCGCATGGCGTCCGTGGCGGGGCCCCGGCCCGCGCCGTCCGGGCCCCGGGTGAGGTGGTCGAGGAGGGCGTCGGGGATGCCCTGATGGGCCTCCAGCTGGGGGCCGATGAGCGGGTCGGCGACGTGCAGGAGCCCGCGCGAACTCCGTACGCAGCGCAGGGCGGTGCTCAGGACCGCCTCGGCGAAGGCGCTCCGGGGCACCCGGCTGCGTCTCAGCCAGGGGGCGAAGTTCAGTTCGGGGGCGGGGGCGCGGGTGCGCCCGGGGAACCACTGGGGGCCGTCGGCCGGGCGGGGGGCGCTGAGGAAGACGGAAGCGAGGGTGCGGAGTTTGACGTTGTGCTGCTGGGAGCTGTCGCGCAGCAGGTCGAAGGCGGTCTCCGCGTCGCGCAGTCCGTAGCGCTCCTGGAGGATGCCCTGGGCCTGGGCGATGAGCGGGCGGGTGCGGAGGCTGGCGCGCAGGTCGTGCACCTCGGCCTCGCTCTGGCTCCCGGCGCCGGCCGGCGTCCGCTCCGGACCCGGGGCCGTCTCCTCGGCGGAGCTCCATCCGCCGGTGAGGACGAGGCGCGGCGTGTTGCCCGCGCCGTCGAGGACGAGGCGGATCAGTCTGCGGGCGGCGGCGTCGGAGAGTTCGGCGCCGGCGCCGAGTTCGACCGCGACGTAGGGACCGGCCGAGATGGCCAGCGCCTGTTCGAGGCAGGCGGCGAGCCGGGGCCAGGTCTCCGCGTCCACGTGCCCCGTCAGGCGCACCGTCGTCACCTGGGCGGACGGCCACGACCGCGTGGTACTGGACAGCGTGAAGGGAGTGGGGGCCACGGAAGATCTCCTGAGCAGCGCGAAGCGACGGGCCACGCTGCTGGACCCGGGTCCACCCTAGAGGATCACCCGGGGTCGCGTGTGCCAGGTGGGGCGCCGGTGGCCCTCCTCACTTGCGCGGCTGGAAAGCGCCCTCCTGCGGTGGCTCGCCGGTGACGTTCTGGATGAGCTGGACGCAGAGGTCCCGGAGCTTGATGTTGCGGTTCTGCGAGGCGGCGCGGAGGAAGGCGAAGGCGTCGTCGGCGCCGCACCGCTGCTGCCCCATGATCACGCCCATCGCCTGGTCGATGACGGTCCGCGAACGCAGGGTGGCCTGGAGGTCGGCGGCGGACTGCTGGGCGTCGGCGATGCGGACGGCGAGGACGAGGGCGCCGGACGCCTGGGCCGCGATCAGCCGCAGCCGCTCCTTGTCCGCCTCGGCGAAGGCGCCGGGCCGCTCGGCGTAGAGGTTGAGGGCGCCCGCCATGCCGTGGCGCTCCTTCAGCGGGAGGGACAGGGAGGAGCGGGTGCCGCGATCGACGGCGAACGGCGGGTAGGGCATCCACCGCGTCTCCTCCGCCATGTCCGTGACGTACACCTCCTTGTCGTGGCGCAGCGCCTCCAGGCAGGGCCCGTCGTCGATGGTGTACTGCATCTCGTCGAGCGGCGGGGCACTGCTGCCGGCGCTGGCGACGGTGTAGGGGCGCCCGTCGCGTTCCAGGGTGACGCCGCAGCCGTTGGCGCCGGGCATGCGGCGCTTGGCCTCGGCGGCCACTTCGGCGAGGAAGGCGTCGAGGGTCTCGCTCTCCACCAGGAGGGACTGGGCGTCGAAGGGGGATGGGTCTTCCATGGCTTCTCCGTTCGGCTCTGCGGGCCGGGCCGGCGGGGCTCCTCTCCCCCACACTCGCACGCCGGGGGGACGCGGGGGCGCCCGGACCGGTCCAGAGGGGATCCTGCCCGCTCACCTGGGGGTGTAGCTCCGGCGGTACTCCCTGGGGGCCATCCCGTAGGCGCCACGGAAGGCGCGGGTGAAGGTGGAGTGGTCGCGGAAGCCCCAGCGGGCCGCGATGTGGTGGACCGGGACCGCGCCGAGCGCGGGATCGGCCAGGTCGCGGCGGGCCCGTTGCAGGCGCTGGCCGCGGACCCAGGCGGCCACCGTGGTGTCGCGGCCCGCGAAGAGGCGGTGCAGGTGGCTTAACGAGATGTGGTGGGCGGCGGCGATGGCCGCGGGCGACAACTGCGGCTCGTGCAGGTTCCGCTGGACGAACGCCTCGATGCGCAGCAGCAGCGCGCGCCGGTGCGAGTCCTCCGGTACGGCGTCCTCGGCGTCGAGGTGGTGGGCGAGGACCGCGCGCAGCAGGTCGAGGGCGACGGTGCCGAGCCGCGCCAGGTCCCCGGTGGAGTACGCGGCGGAGCCGGCGGCCGTCCCGGCCAGGAACTGGGTCAGCAGGCCGCCGACCCCGGCCCGCCCGTCGAGCGCGGTGCCCAGCAGCCCGTCGAGGCGGCCGGCGGGCAGATCCAGCAGGGCCCGGGGCACGTGGGCGCGGAGCAGGGCCGCGCTCTCCCCGCCGGGGGCGAGCCGCAGCTCGAAGGGGCGGGAGCTGTCGTAGAGCGCCAGTTCGCGCGGCCCGAGGACGGCCTCCCGGCCCGCCTGGCCGAGCCCGACGCGGCCGCGCAGGGGCACGAGCACGCTGGAGAGTTCGGGGTCGGCCTGCCGGACCAGCCGTGGCGTACGGACCACCTCGGAGGGGGAGGCGGTCAGTTCCACCACGTTCACCGCGGCAAGGTCCAGGGAGCGCACGGTGGCCCGGAACTTCTCGGGGGCCGGGGCGAACATGCGCATCGGATGCTCGCTGGTCGTGTACAGCTCGTCCAGGACCGCCAGGCCCTCCCCCGGCGCCACCTCGTCGCTGCTGAACAGCAGGTGCATCAGCCGCCCTCTCCCCCGCGCGTGGCTACCGGCAGGGTGCCGCCCCCGGCCGGTCCCGCACAACAGCCCGCAGCCGGATCGGGCCACCCGGGTGGCCTCCGGGTTCTCCACCGGGCGGCCCCGCAGGACAGGCGCCCGGGCGGGTGAGCGGGTACGTTCCGGATGTCGGCGGCGCCCGCGCCGGGGAGCGAGCGGAGGAGGAGCGCGCCATGTCCACCACCCCGCCCGGCAGCGCGCTCGGCGTCTACTCCGAGGTGGGCCGCCTGCGCAAGGTACTGGTCTGCTCCCCCGGGCTCGCCCACCGCAGGCTCACCCCGACCAACTCCCACGACCTGCTCTTCGACGACGTGATGTGGGTGGAGAACGCCCAGCGCGACCACGCCGCCTTCGTCGCCGAGCTGCGCCGGCGCGGGGTGGACGTGGTGGAGCTGCACGCGCTGCTCGCCGAGACGATGGCCGTGCCCGGGGCGCGGAACTGGCTCCTGGAGCGGAAGGTCACCGCCGACCAGGTGGGGATCGGCCTGATCGACTCCACCCTCGCCTACCTGGAGACCCTGGACGACCGGCGCCTCGCCGACCACCTCATCGGCGGCCTGGCCACCACCGACCTCCCCGAGGAGTACCGGACCGGATTCGTCGCCCTGGCCCGCGAGTCGACCGGCGGCCACGCCTACCTGCTGCCGCCGCTGCCCAACACCCTCTACACCCGCGACACCACGTGCTGGCTCTACGACGGGGTCACCCTCAACCCGCTGTACTGGCCGGCCCGGCGCGCGGAGACGATGCTGATGAAGGCCGTCTACCTCTTCCACCCCGACTTCGCCGGCGCGACCGTCTGGTGGGGCGACCCGGAGCGCGACTGGGGGCAGGCCACCTTCGAGGGCGGCGACATCATGCCGGTCGGCGAGAAGGTCGTCCTGATGGGCATGAGCGAACGCACCTCGCGCCAGGCCATCACGCAGGTCGCGACGGCCCTCTTCGCGCGGGGCGCGGCGGAGCACGTGATCGTCGCCGGGATGCCCCGGCTGCGCTCGGCGATGCACCTGGACACCGTCTTCACCTTCGCCGACCGCGACGTGGTGACCCTCTACCCGAAGATCATGGAGGCGGTGCACACCTTCTCGCTGCGCCCCGCCGACCGGGCGCCGGGCCTGGAGATCACCGACGAGGGCGACCGCCCGTTCACCGAGGTGGTGGCCCGCGCCCTCGGCCTGCCCCAGCTGCGGGCCATCGAGACCGGCGGCGACGTCTACGCCTCCGAACGCCAGCAGTGGGACAGCGGCAACAACGCCGTCGCCCTCGAACCGGGCGTCGTCTTCACCTACGACCGCAACACCCAGACCAACGCCCTCCTGCGCCAGGCCGGCATCGAGGTCCTGCCGATCGTCGGCGCGGAGCTGGGCCGGGGACGCGGCGGCGGCCACTGCATGACCTGCCCGCTGATCCGCGACGCGGTCGCGTTCTGACGGGGCCGCCCGTCCCCACGGAGGGCGACGCCCGCCCCCTCAGCCCCCGCCCGGCGTGTGCCCGTCCTCCGGCCCGTCCTTGGGGGCGGCGTCCTCGCGGTCGGGGTCGGGGCGGGGGTGGCTCCGGGGCATGTCGGGTTCCTCGCTGAGCTGTTCGTCGAGGTCGTCGAAGAGGAGGTCGGCGTGGACGCCGCCGGTGCGGTACGCCGAGCGGGCCACCAGGTGGGAGGCGACGGGACCGGTCAGCAGCTGGAAGAAGATGATGAGGGCGAGGGTGCCGGCGTCGATGCCGGTGCGCAGCCGCAGCGCGACGCCGACCAGGACCAGCAGGATGCCGAGGGCCTGCGGCTTGGTGGCGGCGTGGCTGCGGGAGAGGACCTCGGGGAGCTTGACCAGGCCGATGGAGCCGAGCAGGCAGATGGCCGCGCCGAGGAAGACGAGGAAGGCGCCGACGGTGTCCGCGGCCTGGGCCCAGGGGGTGGGGTTCATGCGCTGCGGTCCTCCTCCACGGTGGCTTCCCGCCCGGCGGCGGTGGGCCGGTCGCGTACGGCGATGAACCGGGCGATGGCCACCGATCCGGTGAAGCCGAGGAAGGCCAGCACCAGCATGATCGGGAAGTAGAACGGGTCCCGGCTGAAGGCCGCCTGGGCGCCGAGGCCGGCGATGATCAGGGCGGCGGTGACGTCCAGGCAGATGGCGCGGTCGAGCATGGAGGGGCCGAGCCAGAGGCGTACCAGCAGCAGGGCTCCGGCGAGCAGGATCATCACGACCGCCGCGGTCAGCAGGACGCGGTCGATCCACTCGAAGACGGTCATGTCGCATCCTCCTGCCGGGGGTCGGCCGAGACGCGGGCGATCTCCTCGCGGCTGCCGAAGGCCCGGACGGTCAGTTCCTCGGTCCGCCAGACGGACCGGCGGGCGGTCTCCAGCGCCTTGGGATCGTCGGCGTCCAGGACGTGGACGAAGAGGGTGGCGGTGGCGCGGCGCAGTTCGATCACCGAGCCGCCGGGCACGTTGGAGACGGCCACCGCGGTGGCGGTGAGCATGAGTTCGGAGCGGCAGCGCAGCGGGATCGCGAGGACGGCCGCGCGGTGCGGGTAGTCCACGAAAATCTGCTTGGTGACGCGGACCCCGGAGATCCACATGTCCCAGAGCAGGTACAGCAGCAGCTTGAGGATGCCCCAGGGGTGCAGCCGCAGCCCGAGGTCGGCCGGGGGCAGCGGGAAGGCCAGGCAGAGCAGGACGGCGACGACCACGCCGTTGACGAGGTTGGCCCAGGAGAACGTTCCCCAGAGCAGCACCCAGATGACGGCGAGCCAGACGACGAGGGGCAGGTCGAGCACCCTGCGGTGCCGCCCGTGGCCGAAGGCCACGGAGTAGGGCGGGAGTTCGGGAGACCGGGCCGACCAGGTGATCACGGCCTGAGCACCTCCTCGATGTACGGCGTCCGGGTCAGCAGTTCCTGCGCCGAGCGGTCGGTGTAGGCGGCGAGCGGCCCGGCGAGCACGGTGTAGGAGAGGCCGAGCACGACGGTGGCGGCGGTCGCGGCGAGCATGGTGCGCGGGGGCCGCTTGGTGGTGGTGACGGCCTTTCCGGTGATGCTGGTGGCGACGACCTGGCCGCCGCCGGGCCGCACCGGGATGCCCTGGTCGTCCTGCGGGGTGACGGCCGGTCCGCCCACGTCGGCCTCGTCGTCGGCGTCGTCGGCGTCGGCGTCGTCCTCCTGGGACTCCATGACGGTGCCCTCCGCGGCCTGGCCGGGCGGTTCGCTGCGCCAGAAGGCGAGGTTCCAGACCTTCACGATGACGTAGAGCGTCAGGAGGCTGGTCAGGGTGGAGCCGCCGACCAGGACCCAGGCGAGGACCGAGCCGTTGTCGACGCCGGCCCGCATCAGGGCGAGTTTGCCGATGAAGCCGGAGAACGGCGGGATGCCCGCGATGTTCATGGCCGGGACGAAGAAGAGCAGGGAGAGCAGGGGCGCGCTGCGGGCCATGCCGCCGAGCCGGGTCAGCTCCGTGGTGCCGCCCCGGCGTTCGATCAGCCCGGCGACGAGGAAGAGCGTGGTCTGCACGGTGATGTGGTGGACGACGTAGACGATGGCTCCGGCGATGCCCTCGCGGTCGGCGAGGCCGATGCCGAAGACCATGTAGCCGATGTGGCTGATCAGGGTGAAGGAGAGCAGCCGCTTCAGGTCGGTCTGGGCGACGGCGCCGAGGATGCCGATGATCATCGAGGCCAGCGCGACGACCAGGAGCAGGTTGCCCAGCCGGTTGCCGGGGAAGAGCAGGGTCTCCGTGCGGAGCATGCAGTAGACGCCGACCTTGGTGAGCAGGCCGGCGAAGACGGCGGTGACGGGGGCGGGCGCCGTCGGGTAGGAGTCGGGCAGCCAGGCGGCGACCGGGAAGACGGCGGCCTTGATGCCGAAGACGGTCAGCAGCATCGCCTGGATGAGGGTGGTGACGCCGAGGGAGAGGTCGTCGAACCGCTCGGCGAGCTGCGCGAAGTTGACGGTGCCGGTGGCCGCGTAGGTGATGGCGATGGCCACCAGGAAGATCATCGAGGAGAGCAGCGAGATGATCACATAGGTCGAACCGGCCCTTATCCGGGGGCCGGTGCCGCCGAGGGTGAGCAGGACGAAGCTGGAGACCAGCATGATCTCGAAGCCGACGAAGAGGTTCATGAGGTCGCCGGCGAGGAAGGTGCAGGCGATCCCGGCCACCAGGATCAGGTAGGCCGGGTGGAAGACGGCGAGCGGGGTCTCGTCGTCCTTGTCGGCCATGCCCTGGCCGAGCGAGTAGACCAGCACGCAGAGGGTGACCAGCGAGGAGACGGTGAGCATCAGCCCGCTGAGCCGGTCGGCGACCAGGGTGATGCCGAGCGGCGGGGCGAAGTCGCCGAGGTGGACGGAGAGCGGGCCGTCGTCGGCGGCGATCATCAGAACGACCGAGATCACCACGACCGCGGTGAGCACGGCGACACTGATGAACCGCTGGAACCGCTTGAGCCGGATGCCCGCCGCGAGGCTGAGGCCGGTGGCGAAGAGCGGCAGCAGCACCGGCAGGGGGACGAGTGCGTTCACCTGAGGTCTCCTGGGGGCTGCGGGCGGTCGGCCCGGCCCGGGCGGGGGTACGGCTTGCGGGCGCTCTCAGGACCGGGCGGGGTCGAGGGGTAGGGGGCGGGGCCCGGGTGCGGGTCGGGAGCGGGGTGGTCCTGGGGGCGGGGCCGGCGGCGGACCGCCTCGGGATGGCCGTCGGGGACGGGGTCCTCCGGGGGGTGCTGGGCGTCGGGGGGCGGTACGACGCGGCGCGGCCGGGTCGCGGTGGCCCCGCTGTCGTCGCCCGGGACCGGGGTCTCGCCCGGGCGGGACGGGGTGGCGCCCCCGGACCCGGGGGCCTGGCCGCCGGGGGTGGGGGGTTCGGGGCGGGTGGTGGTGTCGGTGGCCTGGGGGCCGGTGGACTCGGGGGCCTCCTGGCCGGTGGCGCCGGGTTCGGCGGGGGCGGCGGCCGGTTCGTCGGGGGCGGAGGTGTCGGGGGCGCCCGAGGGGCCGGTGTCCGGGCCGGAGGGGCCGTTGCCACCGGGGCCCGGGGTCTCGGGGCCGCCCTCCTCGCCGCTCTCGGGACCCTGCGGGTAGTCGGCGGGGTCGGCGCCGAGGATGTCGTTCCAGAGGTCGCCGGAGGCGTCGCGGCCGCGTGCCTGGAGGGCGCGGTCGGCGCGGAGGCGGGCGCTGAGCTGGCGGCGTTCGGCGCGGTAGCGGCGGCGCACCTCGGGGTCGCGGTCGGCCTCCCGGTACCGGCTGCGCAGCTCGCTGCGCCGGTCGTAGACCTCGCTGCGGAGGGCGACCCGGCGGTCCTCGATGTCGTCGTGGACCTCGTCGGTGCCGGTGAGCTGGTAGGAGCGGTAGGCCATGGCGAGGATGAACGCCGTGGTGGCGAGGGTGATGACGATGGCGGTCAGCGTGATGGCCTGCGGCAGCGGGTCCGTGACGGAGGCCGGGTCGACGCCCGGGTAGAGCAGCGGGGCGGGCCCGGAGAGGCCGGTGACGGCGAGCAGCAGCAGGTTGATGCCGTTGGAGGTGATGACCGCGCCGAGCAGGATGCGGGTCAGCGGCCGGGTGAGCAGCAGGACGCCGCCGACCGCGATCAGCACGGTGGCGGTGACGAGCAGAGCGAGGCTGATGGTCATCGGCCGTCTCCTCCTCCGGTGGCGGGGTCGGTCGGGTCCTCGCCGCTCCGGGTGGAGAGGACGCCCCTGACCCCGGCGGTCCCCTCCGCCGCGGCCCGTTCGATCTGGCGGTCGACCTTGGCGCCGAGGGCGCGGACGATGTCGAGGACGACACCGAGGACCAGCAGGTAGACGCCGAAGTCGAAGAGGACGGGCGTGGCGAGGTGGTACTCGCCGAAGAGCGGCAGGTGGCCGTGGTACTCGAAGGCGTGCAGGACCGTTCCGTCGATCAGGCCGAGCAGGGCGACGGCGGTCATGACGAAGAGCCCGAGCCCGGTGAAGAGGCCGGGCTGGCGCGGCGCGGCCTCGGCCAGTTCGAAGCGGCCGCCCGCCAGGTACCGAACGATCAGGGCGACACCCGCGACCAGGCCGCCGATGAAGCCGCCGCCGGGCAGGTTCTCGGCGCAGAAGAGCAGGTAGACCGAGAGCACCAGGATCGGGTGGAAGATCAGCCGGGCCAGCACCTCGAAGACGACCGAGCGGTGCTCGGGGGCGAGCGAGCGCCCGGCGGCCAGCCAGGTCCGCTCACGGGTGCTGTCCGGGCCGGGCCCGGGGCGCCCCACGCCGCGCGAGGAGAGCGACCAGATGGTCCGGTCGTACGGGATCTCCTGGCCGGCGCTGTCGGTGCGGCGGTGCAGGAAGATGAGGCTGGTGACGCCGACGGCGGCGGCCGCGAGGACGGCGGACTCGCCCATGGTGTCCCAGGACCGCAGGTCGACGAGGATGGTGGCGACCACGTTCTTCAGGCCGTGGTGGGCGACCTCGGTCACCATCGGTTCGCCGTCCGGGCGCGCGGTGCGCGCGGAGGCGGCGACCCAGACGGCGACGGCGACGACCAGGGAGCTGGCGAGGGCGACCGGGATGCGGGCCCAGCGGCGCCAGGGGCTGAAGGACTCCTCGAAGTGGACCGGCATCCGGCGCAGCACCAGGATGAAGACGATCATCGAGACGGTCTCGACGCCGAACTGGGTGAGGGCGAGGTCGGGGGCGCCCTGGAGGACGAAGAGCAGCGCCGCCCCGTACCCGGTCAGTCCGGCCAGGACGACGCCCTTCATACGGCGGCTGACGGTGAGGCACATCAGGGCGGCGGCGCAGGTGAGGACGGCGATGGCGCCCTGGAGCGGGGAGTCCCAGCGGGCGGGGGCGCGGGCCCCGTCCCACGGCTGGTCGGTGACGAGGACCGCGAGCTGTCCGGCCAGCATCACCAGCAGGGTGACGGCGAGGTAGACGGAGAGCGAGCCGCGCTGGACGAAGCCGGTGACCTGGAGGGAGACGCGTTCCAGGCCGAGGAGGACCTGCCCGTAGACGGCGTCGGCGGTCGGCCAGGCGATGCGCCGGGAGAGGGTGCGGACCTCCTTGCGGGCGAGGAAGAGCAGCACACCGGCGACCCAGGCGACGACCGACAGCCCGAGCGCGGTGCCGAAGCCGTGCCAGAGGGCGAGGTGGTAGGGGTTGGCGGGGACCGTGTACTGCGCGGCGTAGGTGGCGAACAGGTCCTCGGCCGAGCTGACGCCGGGTCCGAGGACCAGCCCGCAGACGGCGAGGATCGCGGCCGGGCCGAGGAAGAGCCAGCCGACCTTCTGGGCGGCGGTGTCGGGGACACCGGTCTTGCGCGCGAAGGCACCCCAGACGAAGCGGAGGCTGTACGCGGTGGTGAGCGCGGAGCCGACGACGATGACGCCGAGCGCCCACAGGTCGGGGGTGTCGCCCTCCAGCAGCGACTCGAAGGCGGCCTCCTTGGCCGCGAAGCCGAGCATCGGCGGGAGGGCGGCCATGGAGAGGGCCGCGACCACGGCGGTGCCGGCCACCCAGGGCAGGGTGCGGCCCACCCCCGAGAGGCGGCGCAGGTCACGGGTGCCGGTGGCGTGGTCGATGATCCCGGTGACGAGGAAGAGCGGGGCCTTGAAGACGGCGTGGGCCAGGATCATGGTGACGGCGGCGAGCCCGACGTCGTACTTGCCGTCGCCGGCGAGGACGATCAGGAAGCCGAGCTGGCTGACCGTGCCGTAGGCGAGGACCAGTTTCAGGTCGTGCAGGCGCAGCGAGCGCCAGCCGCCGAGGAGCATGGTGGCGCAGCCGAGGACCAGGATGGGCGGGCGCCACAGGGAGAGGTCGCCGAAGGCGGGGGTGAGGCGGGCGACGAGGTAGATGCCGGCCTTGACCATGGCGGCGGCGTGCAGGTAGGCGCTGACCGGGGTGGGGGCGGCCATGGCGTTCGGCAGCCACATGCTGAACGGCCAGATCGCCGACTTGGAGAAGGCGCCGCAGAGGATGAGCACCGCCGCGATCTCCAGCAGGGTGGAGGAGGGCGGCGGGGAGGCGAGGATCTCGGAGATCCGGTAGGTGCCGGTGACGTGGCCGAGCATCAGGAACCCGACCAGCATGACCAGTCCGCCCAGCGTGGTGACGGTGAGCGCCTGGAGGGCGGAGCGCCGGTTCTGCTTGTACTCGCTGCCGTGGCCGATGAGCAGGAACGACAGGACGCTGGTGATCTCCCAGAAGACGTAGAGGAGGATCAGGTCGTCGGCGAGGACCAGGCCGAGCATGGCGCCGGCGAAGGCGAGCAGGGTGCCGGCGAAGCGGCTCAGGCCGCGGGTGCCGTCGTGGAAGTAGCGGACGCAGTAGACGAGGACCAGCGTGCCGATGCCGGCGGCGAGCAGGACCATCAGCTCGGAGAGCGCGTCCAGGCGCAGTGCGAGGGAGACCTCGTAGGCGGGGATCCACTCCCAGTTCCAGTCCGTGGAGGCGCCGTCGGCGGTGTCCCCCAGCTGGGCGACGGCCCACACGGTGGCGGCGAGCGGCGGGAGCGCGAGGACGAGGAACGCCCTGGTGCCGAGCCACCGGACCAGCGGCCTGGCGCACATGGCGAGGACGAAGTGGGCGGCGACGAGCGCGATCATAGGGCGCCGGGTCGCTCGGGTCGCCTACAGGTCACAGAGGGAACGTAATGCACCCGATAGTGATATATCGCGCTCCTCGGGTTCCGGGCCCGGCGCGCCGGGCGCCGGGCCGGACGGGGGTGGGACCGGTGGTGCTCAGGTGTCATGGGCGAGCCGGACGGGGAGGGTGGCGGAGCTGTTGGAGAACATCGAGGGCACCGGGGTGAGGGTGGCGGGGTCGACGGCGAGGGAGAGCCCGGGGTAGCGGGCGAAGACGGCGGGGATGGCGAGGGCCGCCTCCAGGCGCGCCAGCGGCGCGCCCAGGCAGAAGTGCGGGCCGTGGCTGAAGGCGAGATGGCGGTTCTGCTCGCGGGTCAGGTCGAAGCGGTCGGCGTCCTCTCCGTGCTGGGCCCGGTCGCGGCCGACCGCGCTGTACGGCGCCATGATCGCCTCGCCCCTCCCGATCGGGACCCCGGCGATCTCCACGTCCTCCAGCGGGTAGCGGAAGGGGAAGTTGCCGATCGGCGCGTCCCAGCGCAGGGTCTCCTCGACCACCGCCTCCCAGACCTCCTCGCCGCCCGCCTCGGCGAGGGCGCGCTGGTCGGGGTGGGTGAGCAGGGCGCGGACAGCGTTGGTGACGAGGCTGAGGGTGGTCTCCTGCCCGGCCGAGAGCATCAGCAGCAGGGTGCCGACCAGTTCCTCCTCGCTGAGCGCGTCCGGGTCGGCCTCGCGGGCGGCGATCAGGGCGCTGGTCAGGTCGGGGCCGGGCTCGGCGCGGCGGGCGGCGACGACGCGGGCGAGCAGCTGGTACTGCTCGACCTGGCTGGCCGTCACCTCCTCGGGGCCGAGGTCGGAGCGGAAGATGTTGTCCATCAGCTCCTTGAGGCGGGGCTGCTCGTGGCTGGGGACGCCGAAGAGTTCGCAGATGACCCGCATCGGGACCGGGTTGGCGTAGTACCGGCGGAGGTCCACGACGCCGTCGGCGTCGGCGTGCGAGGGCAGCTCGTCCAGCAGTCCGGCGACGATCGCCTCGACGCGGGGCCGCAGCTCGGCCACCCGGCGCGGGGTGAAGGTCTGCATGACGAGCTTGCGCAGCCTGCGGTGTTCCTGGCCGTCGGCGGTGACCATGTTGGTCACCTTGACCATGCCGATCAGCGGCCAGCCGTCCTCGATCTCGCCGCGGCGGATGGCGTTCCAGTTCCGCCAGTCCTTGCTCATGCGCGGGTCGGCCACCAGTTCCGCCAGCAGGTCGTGGCGGGTGACGGCCCAGGCCCGTACGTCTCCGGGGAGGCGGACGCGGACCACCGGCCCGAGCGCGCGGAGCCGGGCGGCCTCGCCGTGGTGGTCGCTGCCGTACGGGTCGAGGGTGATCTCGGGGACAGCGGCGTCGGGGGTGGTGGTCACCGGTTCTCCTTGGACGGTCGGGGCGCGGGCGGGAAGGCGACGGGCAGCGCGGTGGGGACGCGGGTCCAGGGCGAGGACCGCCAGCCGATCTCCTCGGCGGGCACGGTGAGCCGGAGCCCGGGGAGCCGGTGCAGCACGGTCTTGACGGCGGTACGGGTGATGAGGCGGGCAGGGACCTGGGCGGGGCAGACGTGCGGGCCGGCCGAGAAGGCCAGGTGGGCGCGGTTGCCCGGTTCGGTCAGCTCGTCCTCGGGGCGGATCAGCGGGTCGTCGTTGGCGGCGGCGATGCCGAGGATCAGGCAGTCGCCCTGCCGGATGCGGTGGCCGCCGAGCTCGGTGTCGCGCAGGGCGTACCGGGCGGGCATGTTGTTCATCGGCGGGTCGCGCCAGAGGGCTTCGTCGAGGGCGTCGTCGATGCCGAGGCGGCCGCCGTGCAGCCGGGAGGCGAACCGCGGGTCGCACAGGAGCAGCCGCAGGGTGTGGGCGATCCAGGCGGTGACGGTCTCGTTGCCCGCGGAGATCATGACGACCACCGACTGGAGGTGCTCGGCCTCGTTGTGCAGGTCGGGGTGGTCGAGGAAGGCGGTGGTGAGGTCGTCGGCGGGGCGGGCACGGCGCTCGCGGAGGGTGTCGAGGAGGATCTCCTCGAACTGGCGGTTGCCCGCCTGGGAGTCGTCGGCGCTGCCGAAGAGGGCGATCAGGGCGCGCAGCAGTTCGTGGCCGCCGGCGCTGTCCAGGCCGAAGAGGGAGGCCAGGGCGAGCATCGGCACGATGGTGGCGTACTCGCCGACCAGGTCGGCGCTGCCGCGGGCGGCGAACTCGGCGATCAGCTCCTCGCAGAGCGCCTCGACCTGGCGGCGGGCGCGCCGCTGGTCGATGCGGGCGACGCCGTCGTCGAGCGGCGCGCGCAGCCTGCGGTGCTCGGGGCCGTCGGCGCCGATGACGTTGGCCCGCCAGCCCATCATGGGCAGCAGCCCGGAGTCCGGGGAGACGACGCCTTCGCGCAGGTCGCGCCAGTTGCGGGCGTCGCGGGAGAAGAGCTGCTCGTTGCGGGTGAGGGTGAGCATCTCGCGGTAGCCCATCACCAGCCAGGCGGGCACGCCCGGTTCCAGTTCGACGCGGGCGACGTCGCCCCACTCCGCACGCAGCCTGCGGTAGACCTCGCGGTGGTCGGGGGCGCCTGTGGCGGCGGTGAGGGGGACGAGGCCGGTGGAGGCGTGGGCGGGGCAGCCGGGAGGCGGGGCGGCGGTCATACGGCGGGCTCCTGCGGGGCGGCGGGGCGGGCCGCGCGCTCGAAGACGTACTGGACGAGGGTGATGAGGGCTTCGACGGAGGAGCGCGGGTCGCGGGCGTCGCAGAGGACCACCGGGGTCTCGTCGAGGAGGTCCAGGGCGGAACGTATCTCCCCGATCTCGTACGTCTCGCTGTCCGGGAACTCGTTGACGGCGACGGCGAACGGCAGTCCGCGCAGCTCCAGCTGTTCCAGCACGTCGAAGCTGTCCTCGATGCGGCGGGTGTCGACCAGGGCGAGGACGCCGAGGGCGCCTTCGGCCAGCCCTTCCCACAGGTCCCAGAAGCGCCGCTGGCCGGGGGTGCCGAACAGGTAGAGGGCGATGCGGGGGTTGAGGGTGATGCGGCCGAAGTCCATGGCGACGGTGGTGGTGTGCTTGGTGCCGACGCCCGCCAGGTCGTCCACGCCGGCGCTGGCCTCGGTGATGTGCTCCTCGGTGCGCAGCGGCTCGATCTCGCTGACGGAGCCGACCAGGGTGGTCTTGCCGACGCCGAAGGCGCCGACGACGAGGATCTTGACGGCCTGCTGGACCGTGTCGGGCAGATAGCGGTCAGCGGAGCCGGCGGAGCCCATCCAGTACCTCCTGAAGCAGTTGCGTGTCGGGCCCGGCGGCCTCGGGGATGCCGGAACGGGCGGCCAGATGGCCGGAGTCGACCAGGTCCGAGGCGACCACCTTGACCAGGCTCACGGGGAGCGAGAGGTGGGCCGCGGCCTCGGCCAGGGAGAGCAGCCGGGCGCACATCCGCACCAGGGCCGTCTCCTCGCGGGAGGCGGTCACCGGCAGCGGGCGGCCCGGGTCGGCGGCCACCAGCAGCGTGTCGACGTTGATGGTGTTCCGGCTGGGCCGGGCCCGGCCCTTGGTGATGACGTACGAGCGCACCGCGCGCTCGGGCTGCTCCCCCGGGGCCGTCACCGGGTGGGCTCCTGGCGGGGCGGACTGCTGAGGTTGCCCGCGCCGATCTTCAGGACCTGGGCCTGCATCTGGCGAGCCACCTGCTTGGGGTCGACCACCGGCCCGGTGAGGACGGCGAGGTGGGCGCCGCCGGCGCTGCGCATGAAGAGGAAACCGCCCTCGAACTCGACCATCTGCTGGTGGACGGCGCCGCCCTCCGCGCCGTGCTCCCGTCCCAGGCTCCGGCCGAGGGACTGCAGGCCGGAGCAGTTGGCGGCGAGCCGGTCGGCGGCGTCCCGGTCCATGGAGTCGGACTTGGCGAGCAGCAGCCCGTCACCGCTGAAGACGATGACCTGGCGCACGCCCGGCACCGTCGCGACGTCGGCGATCATCCAGGCCCGCTGCTCGGGGTTCTCCACGTAAGTCATGGTCAGGGCTGTCCTTCGGGGGGATCGGCGGAATCGTGCGGGTGGGGGTCGGTGGGCCCGGCGGGCGGCGGGTCCGGCTCGCCACGGCCGCCGGCGAAGAAGGCGTCCATCCAGTCGCCGGCCTCCTCGGGGGTGCCCGGGGCGGGGGCCGCGGCTCCCGCGGGCGCCTCACCGGCGGGGCCGGGGCCCTCCCCGCGCCGGGAGCGGCGCTGGGGCAGGCGGGAGCCGGGGGCGCGCCGGGGGCGTTCCCGGGGCGCGGGCGGCTCGGCGGCGGGGGCCGGCGCGGGGGCGGGCGGTGCGGCGGCGGGCGGCTGGGCGGAGCGGGACCCGGCGGGCTCCAGGGTCTCCAGCAGCTCCAGCGGGATCAGCACGACGGCGCGGACACCGCCGTACGGGGAGGGGCCGAGGTCGACCTGGAAGCCGTGCCGGTCGGCGAAGCGGCCGACGACGGCGAAGCCGGTCTGCGGGATCTCGCCGACCTCGCCGACGCCGAGGAGCCGGCGGCCGGAGACGATCTCGCGGGCGTGGCCGAGCCGGTACTCGTCGAGGCCCAGGCCGCCGTCGTCCACCTCGATCACGGCGCCGCGCTGCACGGCGCGGACGGTGACCAGCACGCTGGTGCGCGGCGGCGAGTACTCGGTGGCGTTGGCGAGGAGTTCGGCGACCAGGTGGATCAGCGGCTCGACCACCGAGGCGTGCACGCCGAGGTCGGGCTCTCCGGTGACGGTCACCCGGCGGTAGGCGACGATGCGGCCGGAGGCGGCGCGCACCACGTCGACCAGGGCGAGCGGCTTCTGCCACTGCTGGCCGGGCCACTCGCCGCAGAGCACCTTGAGGCTCTGGGCGTGGCGGGCCTGCTGGGTGGCGGCATGGTCGACCTGCATGGTGGCTTCGAGCAGGTCGGTGTCGCCGGGGAAGCGTTCGGCGAGGCCGGTCACGGTGGCCTGGATGCGGTGGGCGGAGGTCTGCACCCGGCTGGCCAGCTCCACCAGGGAGAGCCGCTGCGACTCGGCCTGGTCGGCGGCCTCCTGGGCGACCTCGGCGAGGAGCCGGTCGAGGAGGCCGGGGACCTCGGGCATCGTCCCGGCCAGCGCCGCGGCGGCCGGTCCGGCGGGCGGGATCCCCCCGGTCCCGGAGGTCGCGGCGGGCAGCCGCTCCTTCAGCAGGTGCACCAGCTCGTCGCGGACGTACCCGGCCTGTTCCTCCGTGTACGCGCGCCAGCCGGCGTCGCGGCGGACGGCCTCCTCGTCGCGGGCGGCGACCAGTCCGGCCTGGCGTCGCGCCTCGTCGAGCGCGGCCCGGTGGTCGCGGCGCAGCCGCTCCAGCAGGGCGAGGGCGGCCACTCCGGCGACGCCGGTGCCGAGCGCGGGGGCGACCGGGCCGTACCGGGCGATCAGGGCGGCGCCGGTGAGGAAGGTGGCGAGGGCGAGCGTCAGGGCCAGGGGCCACAGCAGCCGGGCCGTGCGCGCCGCGCGGCCGGAGCCGGGGCCGGGGGCGTGCAGGGGGGAACGAGCCATGGAGAACCTTCGCAGGGTGGATCGTGTCGGCCGGCGGGTGTACGGGTCCGGAGGGTCAGCCGCGGCTCCGTGCGGCCGCTCCCGTGGCGCCGGTCCGTCCCACGGGACGGCCGGACCGCGCCGACAAGGGCGAACTGCCTTGCCAGCAAGTGATCTTGACTGATCGTAACCTTGTCGGCGAAAAGCGGAAGCAGTGCCCCCGCACCCGTTCGCGCACACCGTCACGATCAGGCCACCCAGCGTGGGCACCACTTGGCCCGGTTCCTCCGGGAACGAGCGCCCGGTACGGAGAAGGGGGCGCCGCGGCGCGGCTCCGTGCCTCTGCGCACACCTGCGGCAACCTCCTCGCCCTCCGGGGCCCGACCGGGCGCGTATCACCGCGCCAGGCGGTCTCAAACCTGACGGACGGCCGGTGACCGGTGGGGCGGACGGGACGGGTGGGGCGCGCCCCGGTTCTCCCCGGGGCCGCACCGGCGGGAACGGTATGCGCACAGGAGGCGACAGAGAGGGACAGAAAGGAATGATCGGGGCGTATGACGAAGAATGGGGGACGTGAGGCGCGTCACACGCGAGGGGCGCCGACGGGGCCCGGGCGGGACCCGCGGAATCCGCAAAAGTCCCGGTGGGAGTGGCCGTGAGCCCTCCGCCGCACTCCGGTGGCCCGCGCCCCGCCCGGGCGGGAGACTTTCCAGGGACCGGCCGCGTCTTCGTACGCTGGAGCAAGCCCGTGGTTGAAGACTGCACAGCACCACCCCGGGCGGCGCACCACCCGAAGAGCCACGGCCTGGGAGCCGTACCCCGCTGAACGGATTACGCCCGTGTCCGAAGCCCCCGCCACCACGTCGTGGCGTGTCTCGCTGCCGCACTCGACCGCGGCCGTGCCGATCGCGCGTGCGCTCATCAGGAAGGCGCTCGCCGAGATCCAGCCGTCGGCGGACAGCGACACGGCCGAACTCCTCACCGCCGAGCTGGTCGCCAACGCGGTGGAGCACACCGAGGGCGACGACCCCATTCAGCTGGTGGTCGACCTGCTGGAGCAGCGGTGCCAGGTGGAGGTGCACGACCGCAGCCGCGCCACCCCGCCGAGCCTCGTGGGCGAGCTGCCGCCCGAGCCGCCCGACGTGTGGGCGGAGGGCGGCCGCGGGCTGCTGCTGATCCGCACGCTCAGCCTGTCGTGCGGGCACCGCCCCACCGAGACCGGCAAGGCGATCTGGTTCACCCTGCCGACGGCGGACCGTCCTGACGGGGCCCGGCCGGGGCCTCACTGAGCGCTCGCGCGGCGAGCGTGGAGTGCCGCCGCCCGTAGAGCGAGTAGACGAGGACGCCGACCGCGAGGAAGACCGCGAACTGGAGCCAGGTCAGCGGCCCCGTGCCGTAGATCAGGTACGCGCAGAAGGCGATGCCCGCGAGCGGGGTCAGCGGGAAGAGCGGGGCCCGGAAGCTGCGGCGCAGGTCGGGGCGGGTGCGGCGGAGCACGATCACGGCGACGTTGACGACAGCCATGGCGGCCAGGGTGCCGATGGTGGTCAGGTTGATGACCACGTCCAGCGGGACCACGGCGGCCGGGACCGCGAAGACGGCGGTGACGATCCAGGTGTTGGCGACCGGCGTCGAGGTCTTCGGCGAGACCCGCTCGAAGACGCGCGGGATCAGGCCGTCCCGGGACATCGACATCAGGATGCGGGTCTGGCCGTACATCACGGCCAGCACCACCGAGGCGATGGCGACCACGGCACCGAAGGCGATGACGCCGCCGCCGATCGCGGAGCCGGTGACCTGGTTGACGACGAGCGAGAGCGCGGCCGGCTGGTCGGCCACGTCGTCGGCGGAGAGCGCGCCGATGGCGGCGACCGCGACCAGGCAGTACAGGACGGTGACGACGCCGATGCAGATCAGCACGGCCGCCGGGATGTTCTTGCGCGGGTTCTTGACCTCCTCGCCGGCGGTGGTGATGGCGTCGAACCCGATGTACGAGAAGAAGGCGAGCGAGGCGCCGGAGGTGACACCGGCGACCCCGGCGGGCGCGAAGTCGGCGAGGTTGTCCTGCTGGAAGGCGCTGAAGGCGATGACGCAGAAGAGCAGCAGGATGCCGATCTTCAGCACCGCCATGATCGCGGTGGCCCGGGCGCTCTCGCGCACGCCGCGCACCAGCAGGACGGCGGCCAGCAGCATCACCACGACGGCCGGGAGGTTGACCACACCGCCCTCGCCGGGCGGGTTGGAGAGCGCCTCGGGCAGCCGCAGCCCGACCAGGCTGTGCAGCAGTTCGTTGAGGTACTGGCCCCAGCCGACGGCCACCGCCGAGATGGAGACGCCGTACTCCAGCAGCAGGCACCAGCCGGTGAGGAAGGCGGCGCGCTCGCCGAGGCTGGCGTAGGCGAAGGAGTACGAGCTGCCGGAGACCGGCATGGCGCCGCCCAGCTCCGCGAAGGAGAAGGCGGTGAAGACGCAGGTCACGGCGGCGAGCACGAAGGAGATCACGACGGCGGGACCGGCCTCGGCGACGGTGTCGGAGAGGCCGACGAAGATGCCGGTGCCGACCACGGCGCCGATGCCGAAGCAGACCAGCTGGAACAGGCCCATGGTCCGCTTGAGGCCGTGGCCCTCCAGGTCGGCGCCGGACTCGGCGACCAGCAGTTCCGGCGACTTGACGCGCGCTGCGGTGGGGCGCATGGGGTGGTGCTCGCTTTCGGTGGTGCGTGGGGGGACGGCCCGCCTCCGGGGTGGGGCGCGGGCCGCGGGCGCAACGGGCGAGGGCCCGGACGGTCGGTCCGGGCCCCCACGCAGTCGCACGACCACCCTAACGGATGGTTATGCGCATATTTACCACCGAGCGTATGACTATCCACTCACCCCGGCACCGCCCGCCGGGCCCGCGAGGGTGGCGACGAGGACGGCCTTGATGGTGTGGAGCCGGTTCTCCGCCTGGTCGAAGACGGCGGAGTGCGGCGACTCGAAGACCTCGTCGGTGACCTCCAGCGAGGTCAGGCCGTGGCTCTCGTGGATCTGCCGCCCGACCTCGGTGCCGAGGTCGTGGAAGGCGGGCAGGCAGTGCAGGAAGACGACGTCCGGGTTGCCGGTGGCCGCCAGCACCTCACTGGTGACCGCGTACGGCGCGAGGGCGGCGATCCGCTCGTCCCAGACGCTCTTGGGCTCGCCCATCGAGACCCAGACGTCGGTGGCGACGAAGTCGGCGTCCCGCACCCCGACGTGGACCTCCTCGGTCAGCGTGATCCGGGCACCGCTCCGGCCGGCGAGGCGGCGGGCCTCGTCGACGATGTGCTGGGCGGGCCAGTAGGCGCGCGGGGCGACGATCCGGATGTCCATGCCGAGCAGGGCGCCGGTGATCAGGTAGGAGTTGCCCATGTTGAAGCGGGCGTCGCCCAGGTAGGCGAGGACGACCTGCTCCAGCGGCTTCGCGGTGTGCTCGACGACGGTCAGCACGTCGGCGAGCATCTGGGTGGGGTGCCAGTCGTCGGTCAGCCCGTTGAAGACCGGCACGCCCGCGTGGGCGGCCAGCTCCTCGACGGTGGCCTGGCTGTCCCCCCGGTACTCGATGCCGTCGAACATCCGGCCCAGCACCCGCGCGGTGTCCTTGGCGGACTCCTTGTGCCCCATCTGCGAGCCCGACGGGTCCAGGTAGGTCGTGGAGGCGCCCTGGTCGGCGGCGGCCACCTCGAAGGCGCACCGGGTGCGGGTGGAGGTCTTCTCGAAGATCAGCGCGATGTTGCGCCCGCGGAGCCGCTGGACCTCGGTCCCGGCCTTCTTGGCCGCCTTCAGCTCGGCGGCCAGCGCGACGAGTGAGCGGAACTCCTCGGCGGTGAAGTCCAGCTCTCTGAGGAAACTGCGACCGGTGAGGTCTGTCGCCATGGGGCGCTCCTGGGGTGCGAATACGATGACCATGGAAGTCTATACGACCACCCACATGAATATACGACCGCCGTCGCGCCGACCCTCTACCCCCCTCTACCCCCCGACGGCGTCCCGCTCCACCGGACAGCTCATGCAGCGCGGCCCGCCCCGCCCGCGCCCCAGCTCGCTGCCCTGGATCTCGATGACCTCCAGCCCCTCGTCCCGCAGGTAGGTGTTGGTGGTGGCGTTCCGCTCGTAGGCGACCACCACCCCCGGCTCGACCGCCAGCACGTTGCACCCGTCGTCCCACTGCTCCCGCTCGGCCGCGTGCACGTCCTGGGTGGCGGTGAGCACCCGGATCGCCCCGAGCCCCAGCGCCGCCGCGATCGCCCGGTGCATGTGCTCCGGCGGATGGTCGGTGACCTTCAGATCGTGCGTCCCGACACCCGGCTCGATGGTGTACGACCGCAGCATGCCGAGCCCCGCGTACTGGGTGAAGACCTCCGGGGCGACCATCGTCATCACCGTGTCCAGGTGCATGAAGGCCCGGCGCTTCGGCAGGTCCAGCGCGACGATGGTGCGGGCCGAGCCTGCCGCGAAGAGCCGTCTGGCCAGCATCTCCACCGCCTGCGGGGTGGTCCGCTCGCTCATCCCGATCAGCACGGCGCCGTTGCCCAGCACCAGCACGTCACCGCCCTCGATGGTCGAGGGGTAGCACTCCTGCCCTTCGGACCAGGTGTGGAAGGGGCGGGCCTGCTCGGTGGCGAAGAGCGGGTGGTGGCGGTAGACCGCCTCGAAGTGGACCGTCTCGCGCTGCCGCGCCGGCCAGCGCATGGCGTTGACCGAGACACCGTCGTAGATCCAGGCGGAGGTGTCCCGGGTGAAGAGGTGGTTGGGCAGCGGCTGGAGGAGGAAGTCGTCCTGCTCCATCACATGGAAGCGGACCGAGAGCGGTTCCGGGTGCAGGGCCAGGTACTCGCGCTTGGTCATCCCGCCGACCAGGACCGAGGCCAGCTCCCCCGACTCCATCGTCTCGAAGGCGGCCCGCAGATGGCCCGTGGCGAGCGGCCCGAACTCCCGCTCGTCGAAGACCCGCCCGAGCACCAGTTCCCGCGCCGGGGACAGCTCCAGGCTCTCCCGCAGCAGGTCGCCGAAGAGGTGGACGTGCACCCCCCGGTCCCGCAGCACCTCGGCGAACCCGTCGTGCTCCTGCTGCGCCCGGCGCACCCAGAGCACGTCGTCGAAGAGGAGCGCGTCCTTGTTGGTGGGCGTCAGCCGCTTCAGCTCCAGCCCCGGCCGGTGCAGGACGACCCGGCGCAGCTGCCCGACCTCGGAGTCGACATGGAATCCCATGCCCCTCATCCTCACCGGCCGGCGAGCGGTTCACTCGGCGAACGGGGGGCGAGTACGCCGGTACTCCCCGTCTCCCCGTCTCCCCGACCATGGCCGGGTGACTCTCCTGCTGACCAGGAACGACCTGGAAACCCTGCTGGCCCCGGCGGACTGCCTGGCCGCGCTGCGCGGGGCCTTCCGCACCGCCGGCGCCTCCCCCGTCCCCGGGCAGCGTGTCGTGACCGGGCTGCCGTTCCCCGGTACGGCCACCGCGCTGCTCCCCGGGCTCCTGCCGGGCGTCGAGGCGTACACGGTGAAGGTCAACGCCAAGTTCCCCGGCGCACGGCCCGCGCTGCGGAAGACGGCGCCGAGCGCCACCGCCAGCAGCGAGGAGGCGGCGTAGGGCCGGTCGTTCACGTACTGGCCGAGGGACGAGTCCGGGGCGCCGCCGCGTCCCTTGCCCTTGCCGGCGCGGACCAGCGCGACCGCGTCCACCTCCAGCAGCAGGGCGGCCGTGCACCGCTCGTTCGACGCCTCCGGGTAGAAGACGTGCGCGGTGCCGTGCGAGGTGGTGAACGCCTGCGCCTTCTCCGGATGCTTGTGCAGCAGGAATCCGAGGTCGGAGGCGGGACGTCCGGGGCGGCCTTGGGTGGTCAGGGTGAGGAACACCAGGCCGATTATGGCCAGGTGAGCACCGGTGGGCGAGCTGTTTTCCGGGGCCGGCGGCGGGCCGGTCAGGTCACCGGGTAGCCGTCGCGCAGGCAGAGGGGACGGCCGGTGCGCAGCGCGTCGCGGACCGGGCGGAGCCGCCGGGCGCGGTGCGGACCGAGGTGCCGTGTCCACTCCTCGACCGAGAGCAGGAGCCAGTCGTCGTGCTCCTCCGAGAGGCGGATGCTGTCCAGCCGCTCCGGTTCCAGGACGGGGGCACGGAAGAAGTGCTGGACGGCCGGCTCGCTGTCCTCGAAGGTCACCCAGTCGTACCCCAGCAGCCGGGGCGGGCCCACCAGTTCGTAGCCGATCTCCTCGCGGGCCTCGCGGACGGCGGTGGTCCACGGGTCGTCCTGGGCGTCCCTGACCCCGCCGACGAACTGCCAGCTGTCCTCGTAGGTGGCGTGGACCAGGAGCAGCCGGTACTCCGCGTCGTGCAGGACCAGGGCCGAACAGGCGGTGTTGCGGGGCAGGGAGGCGAGCCAGTCGGCGCGGGAGAGGCGGGCCGGGGAGTCGGCCAGGGTGGTGTCGGTCATGGCTCCCACCCTGGACCGTGCGGCGGGCCGGGCACCGGGGGTTCGCCGCACGACCACTCGAAGGTGCGCATCCGCGGCGGACGGGTCCGGTGGGGCGTCCGCGCCGCGAGGGCGGCGGAGGCAAGATGGAGTCATGGATCTTCGCGTATTCACCGAACCCCAGCAGGGCGCCACCTACGACACGCTCCTCCGCGTCGCGCGGGCCTCCGAGTCGCTGGGCTACTCCGCCTTCTTCCGCTCCGACCACTACCTGCACATGGGCTCCGTCTCCGGCCTGCCCGGACCGACGGACGCCTGGATCACCCTCGCCGGCCTCGCCCGGGAGACCGAGACGATCCGCCTCGGCACCCTGATGACGGCCGGGACCTTCCGGCTGCCCGGGGTCCTCGCCATCGAGGTGGCCCAGGTCGACGCCATGTCCGGCGGCCGGGTGGAGCTCGGGCTCGGCTCCGGCTGGTACGAGGAGGAGCACAGCGCGTACGGCATCCCCTTCCCCAAGGAGAAGTTCGGGCGGCTGGAGGAGCAGCTGGCGATCGTCACCGGGCTGTGGAAGACGCCGGTCGGCGACCGCTTCGACTTCGACGGGACCTTCTACCAGCTGAAGGACTCCCCGGCCCTGCCGAAGCCCGCCCAGGAGCGGGTGCCGGTGCTCATCGGCGGCCACGGCGCCAAGCGGACGCCGGCGCTGGCGGCGCAGTACGCCGACGAGTTCAACATCCCGTTCGCCTCGGTGGAGGACACCGCGACGCAGTTCGGCCGGGTGCGGGCCGCCGCCGAGGAGCGCGGGCGCCCCGCCGACAGCCTGGTGTACTCCAACGCCCTGGTCGCCTGTGTCGGCCGGACGGACGCCGAGGTGAAGCGGCGCGCCGAGGTGATCGGCCGTGACGTGGACGAGCTGAAGGCCAACGGGCTGGCCGGTTCCCCGGCCGAGGTGGTGGAGCGGATCGCGGCCTTCGAGGCGGTCGGCTCGCAGCGCATGTACCTCCAGATGCTCGACCTCGACGACCTGGACCAGCTGGAGCTGATCTCCGCCGAGGTCATGCCGCAGCTCTCCTGACCCCCGGGCCGGGCTCCCGCGCCGCACGCGCGCCGGCGGGAGCCCGGCGGGGCCCCAGCCGCTGTCCGGTGCCCGCACGGCGCCCCTCATCGCAGCTCGGCGGCGGAGCCGCGCCCGGAGTGGCCCGAACTCTCACCGAGGGCGCGGAGCATGTCGAGGACACGGTCGCGGGCCTCGTCGGCCGCGTCGATCGCCTCGACCGAGGCCCAGTACAGCGCCTCCTGGTACACCCCGCAGGCGAGGCCGACCAGGGCGATGCCCACCTCGCCGAGGAGTTCGGCGAGGGCGAGCAGGGTGGCCTCCACGTCCGGGGCGCGGGTGAGCCGGACCGCTCGCGGGTCGCCGCGGCAGGGCACCGGCAGCTCCGTCGCCTCGGCGGCCCGGCCGCCGGGGCTGCTCAAGGCGAGCGCGGCCTCGCGCAGTTCACGCGGGCCCTCCTCGGCGAGGAGGGCCCCGACGGCCCGGCTCAGCGCCTGCGCCTCCCACACCTCCGCGGTGATGGTCTCCAGGCTGTGGCCGTGCAGCAGCGCCTGCCGGTTCATGGTGATCAGTCGCAACGCGTCCATGCCGCTCCCCCGTTCGCTCACCGCGCCCCGGGAGCCGCCGGCGCCCGGCGCTCACCGCCACGCACCCGCGGGCGGGCATGGAGCGGTGGCGCCGGGCGCCCGGCGGAGACCCCGAGCGCAACAGTCCACTACCCAGAGTGAGGTACTGCGCGCCGAAACACCAGAGGAAATCGGAAATCTGTGGACACAGGATCGATTGTGGACAACTCGATCACTCCGGAGAGTGAGATGGCGCGGAAGAGGACTGGGAGTGCTCCCGTGCGGCCGGGGGTTCAGCGGTCGAGCGGATACGGCCCGGCGGGGAAGCGGCGCTCGTTGCGGTCGATCTTCGCGGCCAGCGCCTCCAGCGCGTCGATCCCCAGCACCTCGCAGAGCTGGAGCGTGTAGGCGAGCACGTCCGCGACCTCGTCCCGAACCCGGAAGGCACTCTCCGGGTCGTCCATGACGGCCGCCGCCCGTTCCGGCGTCAGCCACTGGAAGATCTCCAGGAGTTCGGCGGCCTCGACGCTGAGCGCCGCGGCCAGGTTCTTGGGCGTGTGGTACTGCCCCCACTCCCGCGCGGCGGCGAACCGGGCCAGCCGCTTCTGGAGTTCCTCCGCGGTGAGCCCGCCCGCCCCGGCCGGCCGCTCCGCCTGTGGCCCCTGCCCCGCCCGCTCCGCTGCGTCCACTGCCCCGCTCCTCATCCGTTCCCGGCCCCGTCCGGCGTCAGGTCTACCACCGTCAGCCCCTCGACCGCCGCCCCGTCCGCCCCGAGCGCCTCCCCGGCGTCGCGGACGGTCCCGATCAGCCGGATGTGCCCGCGCGACACCGCCCGCCCGGCCAGGGTGACCAGCCCCCGCAACTGCCGGGTGTCCAGGTCGCGGTCGAGGCTGTCGGCGAGGACGGTGAGGCTCTGGTAGGCGTGGGGCACCTCGGCGGCCGGGTCGAACTCCAGCACACCCGGCCCGGTGAGGAGGACCAGGCAGAGCGCCAGGTGGCGCAGTTCGCCGTCGCCGAGCCGGGCCAGCGGGGTGTGCCGGCCCGCGCCCCGGTCGAGCAGGGCCTCGACCAGGCCGCCGGGGCGCACCTCGGCGAAGACGTCGTGGACCGGGCGGAGCGCGGCCTCGCGCACGGCGGAGACGAGCAGGCCGTGGCGGATGGCGCACTCGGTGCGGGTCCGCAGGAGCACGTCGGCGAGGTTGTCGCAGCCCGACAGCAGCCGTCCGCTGGAGACCGGCACCGGGGCGCGCATCGCGGCGGGCCGGGGTTCGCAGGCGTAGACGGAGCGCAGGGCGACGACGACCTGTTCGGCGGCGGCCAGGACCCGCTGCTCGCCCTGGGTCCGCCCGCCGACGCGCAGCGGCAGCATGGCGGTGGTGAGCCGGTCGTCCGAGAGGGCGCCCCGGGTGACCGGCGCCGCTCCGGCGGTGTGCCAGGCCGCGTGCACGAAGCGGCGGCCGGGGTTGCTCAGCGCCGTCTCCAGCAGGGTGGTGCCCTGCCAGGTGAGGCGTTCGCCGACGATGCGCAGGGCCGGTTCGACCTGCACGGCGAGGTCGAGGCGGACCGGTCCCACGGGTCCGTCGACGGTGCAGCCGATGCGGAAGCCGCGCCGCTGCTGGGCGTCGGGGCGGGCGGTCTCCGGGACGCAGGCGGCCGGGTCGGGGAAGACCTTCTCCAGGCTGGTCCCGGAGCCGAGGGCGGCGAGGGCGGCGTAGGCGCCGAGGACGGTGGAGCGGCCGCTGCCGCTGGGTCCGGCGAGGAGGGTGAGGGGGCCGACCGGAATCCGGGTGCGGCGCAGGCCCGCGTAGGCGGAGAGGTACAGCTCGGTGACGGCGGGGCGCGGTCTCGCCGGGGCGGCGGCCTCGTCCTCGGGGGCCGCTTGGGGCGGCGGGTCCGAGGGGTGGCGGCGCGGTTCGGGGACGGTGTCGCCGGAGCGGCGCACGGAGGCGGCGCCGAAGGGCGGGGCGGAGGGGCGCGGGCGGCGGCTGCCGGGGGTGAGCTGCGGGGGGACCGTCATGCAGCGGACCGTAGACAACGGTGTCGGAGCTGAACCGTTTTACCCCGGAATCGTTCCTACGATCGGGGGACCGAGGGAGCCCCGGAACTCCCCGGCGGCGGGCCGCCGCCGGGGAGTTCCGGTCAGCCCTGCGGGGTGACGCTCTCCACCAGGCCCTGGACCTCCATGCCGGGCGGGGCGAGGAGGAAAACGTTCCGGTCGACGCGGTGCATGCCGCTGCCGAGGCCGAAGACGACCCCGCTGCTGAAGTCCAGGACGCGCTTGGCGACGTCGGTCTCGGCGCCGCTGAGGTCGAGGAGGACGGGGACGCGGGTCATCAGCGTCTCGGCGACGTCGCGGGCGTCGGAGAAGACGTTGACCCGCATGACCACGAACCGGCGCCTCGGCTCGGTCCGGGCTTCGGGGGTGGCGCGGTGGCCCGGCCAGGACGGCCAGGCGTCGCGGCCCCGCAGGGGGACGACCTGGGCGAGGCCCTCCCACTGCTCATCGGTGACGTCGTGGCCGTTCACTGCCCCCACCCCGTCCGGGCTCGCTCGGTTGTCTGCATTCCGTAATTCTGACGCGCTTCACCCGATCGGCCCAACTGCGACACGGTCCGCACGGAGCGGCAGTGGCGTCGGTGCCGTCGTGCGGGTACGCGTACCCCTTGCCAGACTGGTGAACCAGGGGGCCGGCCCGAAGGGAGACGCCAGGAATGCCACGCGGATCGAACGCCAAGCGGGAGCGGCAGTACGAGGACATCAAGGAGAGCGAGGAGAAGCGCGGCGTGGGTGAGAAGCGCGCCGAGCAGATCGCGGCGCGCACCGTGAACAAGGCGCGGGCCCGTGCCGGCGAGGCGAAGGGCGGGCCCCGGCGGAGTTCCGCCGGGGCCCGCCCGCCGTACGTCTCAGCCCTCCCAGCGCCAGTCGGCGACCTCCGGCATGTCGCTGCCGTGTTCGCGGATCCACCGGTGGTGGCGGAAGCGGGCGTCGGCCATCGCCTGGCGCAGTCCGACCGCCCGCACGCCGAGCCCGGGGACCCGGTCGATGACGTCCATGACCAGCCGGTACCGGTCGAGGTCGTTGCGGACCACCATGTCGAAGGGGGTCGTGGTGGTCCCCTCCTCCTTGTAGCCCCGTACGTGCAGGTGGTCGTGGCCGTGCCGCCGGTAGGCGAGACGGTGGATCAGCCACGGATAGCCGTGGTACGCGAAGATGACCGGCTTGTCGCGGGTGAACAGCGCGTCGTACTCGGCGTCCGGCATGCCGTGCGGGTGCTCGCCCTGGGGCAGCAGCCGCGCCACGTCCACGACGTTGACCACGCGGAGGCTCAGTTCGGGCAGGTGGCGGCGGAGCAGGCCGGCGGCGGCCAGCACCTCCTGGGTGGGGACGTCTCCGGCACAGGCGAGGACCACGTCCGGTTCCCGGGTGCCGTCCTCGGTCCCGGCCCACGCCCAGGTCCCGGCGCCGCGGGCGCAGTGGGCGCGGGCCTGCTCCAGGGTCAGCCAGTCGAAGGTGGGCTGCTTGCCGGAGATGATGACGTTGACGTAGTCGCGGCTGCCCAGGACGTGTTCGGCGGCGGCGAGCAGGGTGTTGGCGTCCGGCGGCAGGTAGACGCGGACCGCCTCGGGGCTCTTGTTGAGGATGTGGTCGACGAAGCCGGGGTCCTGGTGCGAGAAGCCGTTGTGGTCCTGGCGCCAGACGTGCGAGGTCAGCAGGTAGTTGAGGGAGGCGATGGGGCGCCGCCAGTCGAGCCTGCGGGAGGCGCGCAGCCATTTGATGTGCTGGTTGACCATGGAGTCGACGATGTGCGCGAACGCCTCGTAGCAGGAGAAGAGGCCGTGCCTGCCGGTGAGCAGGTACCCCTCCAGCCAGCCCTGGCAGAGGTGTTCGGAGAGGACCTCCATGACGCGGCCGTCGCGCGAGAGGTGTTCGTCGGTGGGGTAGGTCTTCTCCTCCCAGGTCTTGCCGGTGGCGCCGTAGACGGCGTCGAGCCGGTTGGAGGCGGTCTCGTCGGGGCCGACCAGGCGGAAGTCGCGCCGGGCGGCCGTGGCGGCCATCAGCTCCTCCAGCCAGCCGCCGAGTACCTGGGTGGGCTCGCTGGTGCTCTGCCCGGGCGCCGGGACCTCCACCGCGTGGCCGGCGAGGCCGGGCAGTGGGAGGTCGCGGGTGAGCCGGCCGCCGTTGGCGTACGGGGTGGCGCCGAGGCGTGCGTCACCCTCGGGGACGTAGCGCAGGACCTCGGGGCGGGGGCGGCCGTCCTCGTCGAAGAGTTCCTCGGGGCGGTAGGAGCGCATCCACTCCTCCAGCTGGCGCCGGTGGTCGTCGTCCTCGCGGACGCCGGGCAGCGGGACCTGGTGGGCGCGCCAGGTGTTCTCCACGGGCAGGCCGTCGACCTCGCGGGGGCCGGTCCAGCCCTTGGGGGTGCGCAGGACGATCATCGGCCAGGAGGGGCGTTCGACGGCGCCCTGGACGCGGGCGCGCTCCTGGATGACGGCGATCCGGTCGAGCGCGGTGTCCAGGGCGAGCGCCAGTTCCCGGTGGACGGTCTCCGGGTCGTCGCCCTCGACGTGGAGCGGGTCGTGGCCGTAGCCGCGCAGCAGGGCGTCGAGTTCGTCCTCGGGGAGCCGGGCGAGGACCGTCGGGTTGGCGATCTTGTACCCGTTGAGGTGGAGGATCGGCAGGACGGCGCCGTCGTGGACGGGGTCGAGGAACTTGTCCGAGTGCCAGGAGGCGGCGAGCGGCCCGGTCTCGGCCTCGCCGTCGCCGATGACGCAGGCGACGAAGAGATCGGGGTGGTCGAAGGCGGCGCCGTAGGCGTGGGTGAGGGCGTAGCCCAGTTCCCCGCCCTCGTGGATCGAGCCGGGGACGTCGGGGGCGACGTGGCTGGGGACGCCGCCGGGGAAGGAGAACTGCTTGAAGAGGCGGGCCATGCCGTCGGCGTCGCGCGGGACGTCCCGGTAGACCTCGCTCCAGCTGCCCTCCAGCCAGGAGTTGGCGACGACGGCCGGGCCGCCGTGGCCGGGTCCCCATACGGCGAGGGCGGTCAGGTCGCGGTCCTTGATCACCCGGTTGAGGTGGGTGTACACGAGGTTCAGCCCCGGCGAGGTGCCCCAGTGCCCGAGCAGCCTGGGCTTGATGTCCTCGGGGGTGAGGGGGCGGGTGAGCAGGGGGTTGTCCATCAGGTAGATCTGCCCGACGGCCAAGTAGTTGGCGGCGCGCCAGTGCGCGTCGAGGGCGGCGATCTCCTCGGCGGAGGGTCCGCCGGTACGGTCGGGGGCCTGGCTCATGCGGGATCTCCTGGGGGAACGGGGCGCGGCCCCCGCCGGACGGGCCGGACGGGGGCCGCGCGGACGTCGTTCAGCCCACGCTGACGGCGGGCGGCGGGCAGGGGCACGCCCCGGTCAGCAGAGGCTGCGGGGTGCCGGGCAGGCCGGCCGCGCCCTGCGGGAGGTCGACGCGCCGGGTGCACCAGACGACCTTTCCGCTCTCCGTGTGACAACTGCCCCAGCTGTCGCAGAGCACACCGATCCGCGCGAGTCCGCCGCCCCGCTCCAGGCGGCGCGGCATCGTCGTGCAGGTGTCGGCGACGGAGACGGTCAGCCGCCTTCCGGCGAGCCGCAGTTCGACCGTGCAGGGGGCGTCCTCCCCGACGTGCCGGACGACGTTGCCGAGGAGTTCGGTGAGCGCCTTGCCGAGCGGGCCCGTCTGGCGCTCCAGGCCCCAGTGGCCGAGGTAGGCGGCGGCGATGCGCCGGACCCGGTCGATCCGGTCGGTGCCGATCCGCAGGTCGAGGCGGTAGATCCGGTCGGCCCGGCCGGTGTCGAAGGTCAGCGTCCCGGTGGGGGCGGAGGGCTCGGCCGGGCGTTCGGCGCGCGTGACGCGGACGGCGTGCCCGGCGTCCTCCCCCGCCGGGGACGCCCCGGGGAGCGAGACGGTCCGGGCCGCCTCGGGCGCGGTACGTCCGGCGGGCGGCGCGGGGCGCGGGCGTTCGGGCGCCACGGGCGGGGCGAGTGCCTCCGGGGCGGCGAGGGTGCCGGGGCCCGGGACCGGCACCGGGGGCGCGGCCCCGGCGGCGGTGGTGAGTACGGCTTCGGCCGTGGGCTCGGTGCTGTCGAAGGACAGGGACATGGTCGCGGCTCCTGTACGAGGCTCACGCGCTCCCCCTTCGAACCGGCACCCCCGACCACGCGGCGTGAGCTATTGCCTCTTCTGGGTCACCCACAGGGTCACCCGGCGCGTGGTGCGCCGCAACCGGAGCGCGGGAGCCGTCAGCCGGCCCGGGTGTCCCGTATCAGGGCGAGCACCGGGAAGACGAACCAGCACAGCACGAACCACACCGCCATCGCGGCGACCAGCCAGAACGCCAGGGAGTTGTGCATGGTGACCCGGAGGACGAGCAGCAGGGCGGCGCACATCGTGCAGAGCAGCAGGATGAGCCCCAGCACGGTCAGCCGGGAGGCCCAGACGACGGTCTGGGGTTTGAGGCGGCGGCCGGTGAGGAGCCGGTGGTAGGAGACCGGCCCGATGAGGGCGGCGGCGGTGGCCGCCGCGAGCACGACGGTCACCAGGTAGATGGTGCGGTCGGTGTGGCCCAGGTCCTCGAAGCGCTCCTGGAAGGCGACCGCCAGCAGGAAGGCGAACAGCACCTGGACACCTGTCTGGGCGACCCTCAGCTCCTGCAGCAGCTCGCCCCACTGACGGTCCGCCCGCTCCTCGCGGGTCTCGGTGCGGCCCGTCTCCACGGGTACGGGCTCCGGTCCGCGCGCTGCAGTCGACACCGGCGTCCTCTCGGCAGGGGTACAGGCATCCGATTCCCGTACGTCTGACCACCGTATGCCCGCTCGGCGCCGAGTCAGCGGTACGACGGCGCCGGGCCCGTGGCCGGGCCCGGCCGGATGCGGAACAGCCCCCGGGGAGCACCTTCCGGGGGCTGTCGGTCCCGTGGGTCCGGCCGTGCGGCCGGTGCCTCTCAGGCGTCGGTGCGGATGATCACGTCGAGGGTGCGGGGGCCGTGGACGCCCTCGACCCGCTCCAGCTCGATGTCGGAGGTGGCCGACGGGCCGCTGATCAGCGTGGTGGGCCGGTGCGGGGTGAGCCGGGCCAGCGCCTCGGGGACGCCGACCGCGACCGAGGAGAGGTCGACCACGCAGACGTGCAGGTCGGGGACGAGGGAGAGGGCGCGGCGGCCCTGGTCCGGTGCGCCGTCGAGGAAGATCGTGCCGGTCTCCGCGCAGCTCACCCGGGAGGCGGTGACCACGCCGTCGAGCTGGTCCAGGCCGGGCGCGGGGATGTCGGCGTGGTCCTCCTGGACGGTGCCGTCGAACCGGGCGAGCCAGTCGCGGTCGAGCCCCGCCGGGACGCCGATGTGCCGCGCGCCCCGGGTGGCGAGGACGCGGGCCACGGTGGCGGCGGTCTCGTCGGCGGCGCAGGTGTGCACCTCGGCCTTGTAGTCGACGAGGCGGTCGACGAAGAGGGCGAGCCGGTCGGCGTCGGGCAGGGTGCGGCCGGTGCGGTAGGCGCGCGGCACCTCGGCCGGAGGCTTGGGCGCCAGGGTCAGGGCGTCCCGGACGCGGCCGAGGACGGTCTCTCGTGCGTTCACCGCTGCTCCTCGCTGTCGTCGGTGGCGGGCGTGGCGGATTCGGCCCGCGACTCGGCGCCCTCGCGGGCGGCGGCGCCGAGGGTGGCGCGGCCCTCGTCGGAGGCGAACCAGTCGCGGAAGGTCTGCTTCGGCGGGGCGGCGAGGTCGCGGCTCTCGCTCCATCCGTCGAAGGGCGCGGGCAGGCGGGTGATCTTCTTGTCCCGCCCGGCGACGACCCGGCCGAGCCCGGCCGCCTTCTGCGCGGTGGTGTACAGCCCCGGCCGCGCCATCACGGCGGCCGCCGCCTTCATCGCCGCCTGCTCGACGGTCCGCCCGGACTGCTCGGTGTTCTGGTGGCGCAGCTCCACCAGGAGCGAGGGGATGTCGATCTTCACCGGGCAGGCGTCGAAGCAGGCCCCGCAGAGGCTGGAGGCGTACGGCAGGGAGCTGTTCGGGTCGTCCTTGGCGGCGTGCATACCGGCCAGCTGCGGGGTGAGGACGGCGCCGATCGGCCCGGGGTAGGTCGAGCCGTAGGCGTGGCCGCCGGCCCGTTCGTAGACCGGGCAGACGTTGAGGCAGGCGGAGCAGCGGATGCAGTTGAGCGCCTCGCGGCCGACGGAGTCGGCGAGGGCGGCGGTGCGTCCGTTGTCGAGCAGGACGAGGTGGAACTCCTGCGGCCCGTCGCCGGGGGTGACACCGGTCCACAGCGAGGTGTACGGGTTCATCCGCTCGCCGGTCGAGGAGCGCGGCAGCAGCTGGAAGAAGACCTCCAGGTCCTCGTAGCGCGGCAGGACCTTCTCGATGCCCATGACGGTGATCAGGGTCTCGGGCAGGGTCAGGCACATCCGGCCGTTGCCCTCGGACTCGACCACCGAGAGGGTGCCGGTCTCGGCGATGCCGAAGTTGGCACCGGAGATCGCGACCTTGGTGGTCATGAACTTCTCGCGCAGGTACGCGCGGGCGGCGGCGGCCAGTTCGGCGGGGACCGCGTTCAGCTCCGGGTCGACGCCGGGGATCTCCTTGAGGAAGATCTCGCGGATCTCGTCGCGGTTGCGGTGAATCGCCGGGACCAGGATGTGCGAGGGCTTGTCGTCGGCGAGCTGCACGATCAGCTCGGCCAGGTCGGTCTCGTACGCCCTGACGCCCTGGCTCTCCAGGTGCTCGTTGAGGCCGATCTCCTGGGTGGCCATCGACTTGACCTTGATGACCTCCTCGCTGCCGGTGGCGGCGACGAGCCGGGTGACAATGGCGTTGGCCTCGTCGGCGTCCCGGGCCCAGTGGACCGTGCCGCCGGCCTCGGTGACCTTGCGCTCCAGCTGTTCCAGCAGTTCGGGCAGGCGGTTCATGGTGTCGGTCTTGATGGCCGAGCCCGCGTCGCGCAGCGCTTCCCAGTCCGGCAGCTCGGCGGTGACGTTCAGCCGCTTGCCCCTGATGGTGTGGGTGGCCTTGCGGAGGTTCCGCCGCAGCTGGTCGTTGCGCAGCTCGTGGTGGGCGGCCTTCGGGAACTTCTCGTCGCCGCGCAGGTTCCCCGAGCCGTACGGGGAGCGGGGCGGGGCGGCGGGCATGCCGAGGAAGGTGCTGCTCATCGGGCGGCCTCCGTCAGGACGTGGGGCGCGGTACGGGTGCTGGCGAGGATCTGCGCGAGGTGGAGCGTACGGGTGCCGGCCTTGATGCGGGAGAGGCCGCCGCCGATGTGCATCAGGCAGGAGGAGTCGCCGGCGGTGCAGACGTCGGCGCCGGTGCCGGTGACGTGGGCCAGCTTGTCCTTCAGCATCGCCGAGGAGGTGTCGGCGTTCTTGAGCGCGAAGGTGCCGCCGAAGCCGCAGCAGGCGTCGGCCTCGGGCAGCTCCACCAGGTCGATGGCGTCCACGGCGCGCAGCAGCTTCAGCGGCTTGTCGCCGACCCGCAGCATCCGCAGGGAGTGGCAGGTGGGGTGGTAGGTGACCCGGTGCGGGAAGTAGGCGCCGACGTCGGTGACGTCCAGGACGTCGACGAGGAGTTCGGAGAGCTCGTACGTCTTCGCCTTCACCGTGGCCACGCCGGAGCGCAGCGCGGCGTCGCCGTACCGCTCGGCGATGATCTCGTGCTGGTGGCGGACCGAACCGGCGCAGGAGCCCGAGGGCATCACCACCGCTTCGATCGAGGCGTCCCCGAACTGCTCCGCGTAGTTGCGGACCAGCGGGACCGGTTCGCGCTGGTAACCGGTGTTGACGTGCATCTGGCCGCAGCAGGTCTGCCCCGGCGGGAAGACCACCTCGTGTCCCAGGCGGGCGAGCAGCACCGCGGTCGACTTCACCGCGTCGGGGTAGAGCGTGTCTCCCAGGCACGTGGCGAAGAGTCCGATACGCATGGGACGACCTCCACGATCGATATTTACGGTCAGACCATACTAGCGTCTGGCCTTACGGTACTGAAGAGACGTACAACAGTTTGGTCCGACCTTATTGACATGCGACATCTCCGGTGCGGTACTGAGTTGGATCGTTCAGCCACACGCGTCGCAGCAGCTCCAGAGGCGGGACCTCGGACCCTGGGCGCGGAACTCGATGAGGAGCACTCTCGTGGCCCCAGCACCACCGGCCGCTCTCGCCGCCACGTACACACCGGATTCGACTGCTGTCGGGGGCAGTCTGGCGGGCACGGCACTCCTGGGGCTCGTCCCCCTCGCCACCTTCTTCCTCCTGCTCATGTGGGCCAAGCGGTCCGCCCTCCAGTCGGCGGTCGGCGCGCTCGTCGTCGCCCTGCTGGTGGGCGTTCTGGGCATGGGGATGCCGGTGCAGCTCGGCCTCCTCTCCGCGAGCCAGGGCCTGGTCTTCGGACTCTTCCCCGTCATGCTGATCGTGGTCGCGGCGATCTGGTTCTACGAACTCACCGTCGTCAGCAACCGTTTCGAGGACCTGCGGCGCTCCTTCAGCGCGGTGGGCCGGGGTGACCTGCGCGTCCAGGCGATGCTGATCGCCTTCTGCTTCGGCGGGCTCCTGGAGGCGCTCGCCGGGTTCGGCGCGCCGGTCGCCATCACCGCCGCCATGCTGATGGCGCTCGGACTGCCGCCGCTGCGCGCCGCCGTCACCGTGCTGGTCGCCAACACCGCTCCCGTCGCCTTCGGCGCCATGGCCATCCCGATCACCACCGCGGGCAACCTCACCGGCATCCCGCCGGAGGAGATCGCCGCCGTCGTCGGCCGCCAGAGCCCCGTGCTCGCCCTCTTCGTCCCCCTGCTTCTGCTCTTCCTGGTGGACGGTACGCGCGGGCTGCGCCAGCTCTGGCCCATCGCCCTGGTCACCGGCGCCGTCTTCGCCGTCGCCCAGTTCTGGTGCTCCTCGCACTTCGCCTACGAGCTGACCGACGTGGTCGCCGCCCTGGCCGGCTTCGCCGCCGCCGTGCTGATGCTGCGCTTCTGGAAGCCGGCGACCCCCGAGGACCAGCGCTCGAAGGTCGAGGCCGAGCCGCTGACCCTGCGCCGCGTCAACCTCGCCGTCCTGCCGTACGTCCTGGTCATCGTCATCTTCGCGCTGGCCAAGCTGAACCTCGGCGGGCTGGACATGCCGAAGATCCTCGGCGTCTGGAACATCGAGCTCCAGTGGCCGGGCCTGTACGGCTCGCTGCTCGCCCCCGACGGGTCGCCCGCCGGAAGCGCCGTCTACAAGCTCGACGTGCTCGGCAACCCCGGCACGCTCCTCATCCTCTCCGGCCTCCTGGTCACGCTCGTCTACCGGTTCACCCGCGACGAGCGGTTCCCGATGACCGGGCGGATGGCGCTGGGCGCCGCCGGCCACACCCTCAACAACATGAAGGTGTCCATCGCGACCGTCGCCACCGTGCTCTCCATCAGCTACGTGATGAACCAGTCCGGGCAGACCGTCGCCATCGGGACCTGGCTCGCCGCCGCCGGCGGGATCTTCGCGCTGCTCTCGCCGAGCCTGGGCTGGCTGGGGACGGCCGTCACCGGGTCCGACACCTCGGCCAACGCGCTCTTCGCGACGCTTCAGCAGACCGCCGGACAGAAGGCGGGGATCGATCCGACGCTGCTGGTCGCGGCGAACACCTCCGGTGGGGTGGTGGGGAAGCTGGTCAGTCCGCAGAATCTGACGATTGCTGCCACTGCCGTCGAGCAGCCCGGCAGTGAGCGGGTGTTGCTGCGCAAGGTGGCCGGGTACAGCGTGGCGATGCTCGCCGTGCTCTGTGTCCTCGTGTACTTGCAGTCGCTGCCGGTGCTGTCCTGGATGCTGCCCTAGGCAGGGGTCGGCCCCCGGTTCGCCTGCGGCGGGCTGGGGGCTTTCGTCTGCGCGGGGGTGGGGACGGCTTTCCGCAGTCGTCGGGTGCGGTCACCGAGTGGCCTCAAACGCCGGCCGGGCTGGTTTTTGGCCTCAGTCGCCGGCCGGGCTGTTCTGGCCTCAGTCGCCGGACGGGCTGGGGTCGGTGTCCGGGACCAAGGTGCCGTGGAAGCCTCGGATGTGTTGTTCGGCGAGGTCTGCCGCGGCGGGGCCGTTGCCTTCTCTGACGAGGGTGAGGAGGGCGGTGTGTTCGGCGTTGAGGGCGGCGGCGGTGGCGGGCCAGTCCTCGGCGGCTTCGAGGGCCTCGAGGATGAGGGGGCGTACCGACTCGCGGACCGCCGAGGTGAGGGTGGAGGTCAGCTGGTTGCCGGAGCTGCGGGCGATCTGGACGTGGAAGCTGGTGTCCAGGTCGTTGAACTCGGGGACCGTGACGTCCGGTTCCTGCATGCGGCGCAGGGTCTCCTCGGCCTCGGCGAGGTCCTCGGCCGAGGCGTGGGTGGCGGCCGCCTCGAAGCTGGAGCGCTCCAGGACGACGCGGGCCTCCAGGACGTCGTGGAGGTTGTAGCTGCCGAGCGCCACGTGCAGGCGGAGGAGGCGGCCGAGCGCGTCGTCGGGGTTGCGCACGATGCGGGCACCGGCGTCGGGGCCGCGTCCGGCGTGGGCGACGAGGACGCCGATGGTCTCCAGGACCCGCAGCGCCTCGCGCAGGGCGGAGCGGCTGACGCCGAGGACGGGGGCGAGTTCGCGCTCGGGGGGCAGCCGGTCGCCGGCCTTGAGCTCGCCCGCGACCACCTGTTCCTCGATCCGCTCCAGTACCAGTTCATGCGTACGTGACTGGCGTACGGGGCGCCATTCGGCGGCCATGGCACCTCCCGGGGTCGCTGGGCCTCTCGCACCGAAACTATGTCACACCTTCGTTATGGTCCGACCACATGACAACGGCCCGCGCGAGGGGTACGCGCGGGCCGTCGTGCGGGGTGCGGGGTCAGGGGCGGTGGGTCAGGTCCAGGGCCGCGCGGACGACGCTCTCGGTGTCGATGCCGTGGTGGCGGTAGACCTCGTCCAGGGCGCCGGACTGGCCGAAGTGGGTCACGCCGAGGGGGGTGACCGGGGTGTTGTGGACCGTGCCGAGGAAGGCCAGCGTGTGCGGGTGGCCGTCGAGGAGGGTGACCAGCGGGGCCGCCCGGTCGGCGGGGAACGCCTGGTCGAGGACCCACTGCAGGGCGTCGTCCAGCCCCCGGCGGGCCTGGGTGGCGCGGAAGAGCAGCCCCGGGCTGGTGACGCAGACGACGTCGGCGGCGACGCCGAGGGAGGCGAGGCGGTCGGCGGCGGCCAGCGCCTCGGGGACCATGGCGCCCATCGCGGCGAGGGTGACGTCCGGGGTGCCCTCGGCGCGGCGCAGGCCGTAGGCGCCGGCCACGGCCTGGCGGCGGCGGCGTTCGCGGGCGGCCGGGTCGGCAGGGACGGCGGCCAGGGACTGGTCGACCGGGCGGGTGGAGAGCCGCAGGTAGGCGGAGCCGCCGTCGGGCCGGCCGAGGAGGGAGAGGGCGGCGAGGACGCACCACTCGGCGTCCTGGGCGAAGGCCGGCTCCCAGGTGGTGCAGCCGGGCTGCTCCAGGCCGAGCGAGGGCGTGGTGATCGACTGGTGAGCGCCGCCCTCGGGGGCGAGGGTGACGCCGGAGGGGGTGCCGACCAGGAGCGACTGGCCGCCCGCGTAGATGCCGAACTGCCAGGGCTCCAGGGCGCGGTTGACGAACGGGTCGTACATGATGCCGATGGGGAGCAGGGGCTGGCCCCAGCGGCTCCAGGTGGCGCCGAGTTCGCCGAGGAGGCCGACGAGGTTGGTCTCGGCGATGCCGAGTTCCACGTGCTGGCCGGTGGGGTTCTCGCGCCAGTGCAGGATCGTCTCGGCGTCGTCGGCGAACCAGTCGACGCGCTCGGTCGGGGACCAGACGCCGACCTTGTTGAGCCAGCCGCCGAGGTTGGTGGAGGAGGAGACGTCGGGGCTGACGGTGACGACGCGGGCGGCGGCCTCGGGGGCGCTGCGGCTGAGGTCGAGCAGGGCGCGGCCGAACGCCTGCTGGGTGGTGCCGGTGCCGCCGGGGGTGCGGCCGAAGTCGGTGGGGACCGGCGGCGGGGCGATCCGTTCGACGGGCGGGCGGCGCAGTTCCTCGGCGCGCTCGGCGCAGAGCCGGGCGGCGGCGCCGTCGGGCAGCGGGCGCCAGGGGTCGTCCGGGTCGGCGCCGGTGCGGGTGGCGAGGTCGGCGAGCTGGTCGCGGGTGAGGAGCGAGGAGTGGTTCTGCGGGTGGCCCTCGCTGTGCAGGCCGCGCCCCTTGACGGTGTAGGCGAGGATCACGGTCGGGCGGGTGTCGTCGATCGCCGCGTAGGCGTCGAGGAGGGCGCCGAGGTCGTGGCCGCCGAGGTTGCGCACCGCGCTGTGCAGGGCGTCGTCGTCGAGGGTGGCGACGAGCCGTTCCAGGGGCTCGCGGGTGGAGCCGGTGCCGGGCAGGCGGTCCCGCAGCTCGGCGGGGGTGCAGCGCAGCAGGCGCTGGTACTCCGGGTTGCCCATGGTGTCCAGGCGGGTGCGCAGGGCCTCGCCGCCCGGGCGGGAGAAGAGCTCGGTGAGCTGCTCGCCGTACTTGAGGGTGAGGACCTGCCAGCCGGCCGCCTCGAACATGCCGGCGAGGCGTTCGGCGGAGAGGGCGGGGACGACGCGGTCCAGGGACTGGCGGTTGAGGTCGACGATCCAGACGACCTCGCCGAGCCCGGCGACCATCGGGTCCTGGACCGCCTCCCAGCAGGCGCCCTCGTCGAGTTCGGCGTCGCCGAGGAGGGCGTACTGGCGTCCGGTGCCGGCGCCGGGGAAGCGGCCCTCGACGTAGCGGCGGGCGAGGGCGCCCCAGATCGGGGCGGTGGCGCCGATGCCGACGGAGCCGGTGGAGTAGTCGACCGGGTCGGGGTCCTTGGTGCGGCTCGGGTAGCTCTGGAGGCCGCCGAAGGAGCGGAGGGTCGTGAGGGTCTCGGCGGGGAGTTCGCCGAGGAGGTGGTTGACGGCGTGCAGGGCCGGGGAGGCGTGCGGCTTGACCGAGACCCGGTCGTCGGCGGTCAGTTCGTGGAACCAGAGCGTCGTCATGATCGACACCATCGAGGCGCAGGAGGCCTGGTGGCCGCCGACCTTCAGTCCCGTGGGGTTCGGGCGGATACGGTTGGCGTGGTCGATGGTGGCGGCGGAGAGCCAGAGCACGCGCTGCTCGATCTCGCCGAGGGCGGTGAGCAGCTCCTGCCGGCCGGTACGCGGAGACGTCGTCGTGTCCGGGACCATCACAGAACCTCCGGGACGGGTGGCGCGGGTCCGGGGTCCGGCGGCGGGCTGGCTGCGGCCGGTCGCCGAGGCTGCGGGCACCAGGTTGTCGTTGTGGTTCGTCAGTAGACATTCCTCCTTCCGATTGCACAAGATACGACTCTCCGGTTGAGCAATCTGCTCAACCACAGGGTTCGGGGAGGTGAGTCGACTGAGCACGGTGAACCACGGTGGGGCGGTCGACGCGACGGACGCGCGCATCCTGCTGGCGCTCGACGAGGAACCACGGGCGACCGCGGTGGCGCTGACGGAGCGGCTGGGCCTGTCGCGCAACACGGTGCAGGCCCGCTGGAGCCGGCTGGAGCGGGACGGCGCGCTCGGCCCGTTCGCCCGGCGCGTGGACCCGGCGGCGCTGGGCTATCCGCTGACGGCCTTCGTGACGATGCGCGTCGACCAGTTGCGGCTGACCGAGGTGGGGGCGGCACTCGGCGACATCCCCGAGGTGGTGGAGGTGTACGGGCTGAGCGGCGACATCGACCTGCTGGCCCGGGTGGTGGCGGCGGACGCGGACGACCTGTACCGGATCGCGGGCCGGCTGCACGCCGTGCCCGGGGTCGAGCGCAGCAGCACCTCGCTCGCCATGAACCAGCTGGTCCCCCACCGGCTGACCCCGCTCCTGGAGCGGGCCGCCGAGGGCACGGGAAGGCGGCGCGGATGAACCGGCGTACGCGCCTGGCGTGCGGCCTGGCCGCCCTGCCGCTACTGCTCGCCGGCTGCGGGACTTCCGGCTCCGGGGGCGAGCGGGCGGAACCCGCCGAGAGCGCGTCACCCGCGCGAAAGCCGAAGCCGCCGCCGCTCGACGCCGGCCTCGACTACCAGCTCGGCGGCGCCTACCGCCCCGACGACGACGTCCAGGTGGTGGTCCGCGACCACGGGGCGCGGCCGGCCCGGGGGCTCTACAACGTCTGTTACGTCAACGCCTTCCAGGCCCAGCCCGGCGCTCGCGGATGGCCCGAGGAACTGCTGCTGCGGGATTCGGGCGGGCGCGAGGTGATCGACGAGGACTGGGACGAGGTGCTGCTCGACCTCTCCACCGAGGAGCTGCGGCGGGCGGCGGCCGCCCGGGTGGGCCGCTGGATCGACGGCTGCGCGCAGCGGGGCTTCGACGCGGTCGAGCCCGACAACTACGACAGCTTCACCCGCTCGGACGGCCTGCTCGACGCGGCCGACGCCCAGGCGTACCTGGCGCTGCTGGTGGAGCGGGCGCACTCCCGGGGGCTCGCGGTGGCGCAGAAGAACACCGCGGAACTGGCGGCCGACCGGAAGCGGCTGGGGCTGGACTTCGCGGTGGCCGAGGAGTGCGGCCAGTACGAGGAGTGCGGGGTGTACGACCGGGCCTTCGACGGGCGCGTCCTGGTCGTGGAGTACACCGAGAAGGGGCTGGAGCGGGCCTGCGAGGCGGCGGACGGGCGGCTCTCGGTGGTCCTGCGCGACCGGGACGTGCTGCCGGAGGACGAGGAGGGGTACGTGCGGGGGGCCTGCTGAGGCAGGCGGGGGCGGGGAGCGGAGCCGACGGCTCCGGGCACCGGTACAGACCAATTCGGTGAATGGACCAGACCAATCGGCTCGGTCGTCGTATCGTCGCGTGCGGCGCGGCTCCGCCCGGTTCCCGCCAGGTGGCCGCGCCTGCCCGGAACTCCGCAACTCCCCCACACGCAAGGAGTGATGACCTCGTGTCGCGCAGAGCAACCCCCACCGTGGCCGCCGTCCTGGCCGCCGTCACCGGACTGGTGCTGACCCTGCTCACCGGACCCGCCGCCGCCCACGACCGGCACCGGCCGCACCACCCGCCGAAGCCCGCCTTCCCGGTGAGCGAGCGGCAGTTCGAGCGGATGTTCCCCGAGCGGGACCCGTTCTTCACCTACGAGGGGCTGCGCGAGGCCGCCGACGCCTTCCCCGCCTTCGCGCGGACCGGGAGCCCCGTGGTCCGCCGCCAGGAGGCCGCCGCCTTCCTCGCCAACGTCAGCCACGAGACCGGCGGGCTCTTCTACAAGGTCGCGCAGAACGAGGAGACGTACCCGATCTTCTGCGACACCACCCAGCCGTACGGCTGCCCGGCCGGGACCGACGCGTACTACGGGCGCGGCGCGATCATGCTGAGCTGGAACTTCAACTACAAGGCCGCCGGGGACCACCTCGGGCTCGACCTGCTGAACAACCCGTGGCTGGTCGAGGAGGACCCGGCGGTCGCCTGGATGACCGCGCTCTGGTACTGGAACACCCAGTCCGGCCCCGGCACCATGACCGGCCACGACGCGATGACCGGGCGCCACGGCTTCGGCGAGACCATCCGCAGCCTCAACGGCAGCGCCGAGTGCGACGGCGGCAACCCCGCCCAGATGGAGCACCGGGTGGAGCTGTACAAGGAGTTCACCCGCGTCCTGCACACCCCGCGCGGGCGCGCCCTGACCTGCTGAACCGGGCCGTCACCCGGCCTCGACCAGCCGCACCCCGCTGACCAGATGCGGCGTGATGCGCACGGCGCTGTCCATGACCTGGCCGGGCAGCCGGGGCCAGGGCCGGAGCAGCCGGGCGTAACGGGCCAGGTCGGCGGGGTCGGTGACGGGCCGGCAGTAGCCGGTGACGACGACGCTCCAGCCGAGGTGGGTGACGGGGTCGAGGGCGTCGGCCTGGTAGGCGACGACCGCGCCGTGCGGGCGGGCCTGGCCGAGCAGGGCCGAGCTGTCGTGGGTGCGGACCACGATGTCGTCGCCGTCGAGCAGGTGGTTGACCGGCCGGACGGCCGGCAGCGCCCGCTGGGTGAAGACGACCCGGCCGAGCGAGACCTGGCCGAGCAGGGCCAGGGCCTCGGTGCGGCCCAGTTCGACGGTGTGGCGTTCCTGCCGGGCGGGCGGGGTGCGGTGATCGGTGCTGGTCATGGCGTGCCGTCCCTTCGTACGCCGCCGAGTCAAGCCCCGGCGGGCCGGCCCGCACCAGGGTCGAAAGGCCCTGGTGCGGGGCGGCCGGTCCCGGTTTCACTGCCTTCGCGTCCCCGCCGCCGCCTTCCGGGACCGCCGGACAGCACGGTTTTGGCCCGGTGGCGGGGACGCACCAGGGCGGGGCGCGGCGGCCCCGCAGACGACGGGAGGGCACGCGGTGATCGCGGTCGTGGGGCACACGGATCTGACCGAGGACGCGCAGGAGGCCGTGGGTCAGGCGCTCCGAAGGCGCCTGGAGCGGGCGCCGGAGGGTATGGGCGCCCTGGTGCGGGCGGCCCGGGGGCTGCCCCAGGCGTACGGCCGGGCGGCGCGGGAGGCGGGGCGGCCGCTGACCGTGGTGCTGCCCGCCGAGGGGAAGGTGCCGGCGCCGCTGCCCGCCGCCGACCGGGCCGCCGCCGGTGAACTCCTGCTCCTCGCCGAGCAGGTGCGGCTGCTCCCCTACGACCCCGCCGACCGTGACGCGGTGGTCGCCGCCGACGAACGGCTGGTGGGGGCCGCCGGGGCGCTCCTCGCCGTCTGGGACGGCTCCCCCACCGACGGGACGGACGCCACCGCCCACCTGGTCGCCTACGCCCGGGCCCGCGCGGTCCCGGTCGAGGTGGTCTGGCCCGCCGGGGCGGCCCGCACCGGCCGGGCTCCCCGGGCGGCGCGGCGCGGGCGGCCGGTCGGCACGCGCTGACCCGAGAGGCGGGACGTAAGGCCCTCCCGGGGCGGGACCTTCGGCCCTGCCGGGCAGGCGGCGCGGCGGTGTGCACTGCCGGTGCACCCGGTCGGGAGCGTCCCGCGCGGGCGTGCCCATACTGGGTGGTCCCGGGTGGCGGGGCGCGGGTTCCGCCACCGCCCTGCCGACCGAGCGAGCCCTTCGTGTCCGACACTTCCGCACCGTCCACGGCCAGCGAGCCCATCCGCGTCTTCATCCTCGACGACCACGAGGTGGTCCGGCGGGGCGTCCGCGACCTGTTGGAGGCCGAGGAGGGCATCGTCGTCGTCGGCGAGGCGTCCGACGCCCGTCAGGCGCTGGCCCGCGTCCCGGCCACCCGCCCGCAGGTCGCGGTGCTCGACGTACGGCTCGGTGACGACGCGGGCGGCGACCACGCCGGGATCGAGGTCTGCCGCGAACTGCGGGCCCGGATGCCGGAACTGGTCTGCCTGATGCTGACCTCCTTCGACGACGACGAAGCCCTCTTCGACGCGATCATGGCCGGTGCCTCGGGGTACGTCCTCAAGCAGATCAACGGCGCCGACCTGGTCTCCGCCGTCCGCACCGTCGCCTCCGGCACCTCGATGCTCGACCCGCGCACCACGGCCCGCGTGATGGCCCGCCTGCGCGGCGGCCCCGCCGATTCGCAGCCCGCCGAGCCGGAGCAGCCCTCGGTCCTCGACCGGCTCTCCCCGCGCGAGCGCGAGATCCTCGAACTCATCGGCGAGGGCCTGACCAACCGCGAGATAGCCGAACGCCTCTACCTGGCCGAGAAGACGGTCAAGAACCGCATCTCGGCGATCCTCTCCAAGCTCGGCGTGGGCCGCCGTATCCAGGCGGCGATGATCGCGGGGCGGCTGCGCGAGCGGTCCTCGTAAGGAGCTTCCGCCGCGCGGCCGCCCGGCTCCGGCGGTTCAGGCCCGCAGCGGTACCCGCCAGCGGACCCGGGTGCCGCCCGACGGGGAGTCGGTGAGGGTGAAGGTGCCGCGGTGGCTCTCGGCGCGGTGGCGCATGTTGGCGAGGCCGCCGGTGTGACGGGCGGGCCCGGCCGGGTCGATGCCCTTGCCGTCGTCGGTGACGGTGAGGGTCAGGGCGTCGTCGGTCGCGGTGACCGTGACGTCGATCCGGGTGGCGGCCGCGTGCCGGGCGGCGTTGGAGAGGGCCTCGGCGGCCACCGCGAGGAGCTGCTCGGCGAGGTCGTCGGGGACGGTGGTGTCGACCGGCCCGTCGATGCGCAGGGAGGGGCGGAAGCCGAGGGCGTGGGCGGCGGTCTGCGTCGTCTCGGCGAGGCGGCGGCGCAGCCCCGGGTGGCCGGGTTCGTCGGCGGCGCGCAGGTCGAAGATGGTGGAGCGGATGATGCGGATGGTGGTGTCCAGGTCGTCCACGGCGCGGCTGACGCGCTCGGCCGCCGCGGGCCGGTCGGCGATGGCGCGGGTGGTCGACTGGAGGGTCATGCCGGTGGCGAAGAGCCGCTGAATGGCCAGGTCGTGCAGGTCGCGGGCGATGCGGTCGCGGTCGTGGAGGACCACCAGCTCCTCCGACTCGGCGCGCCTGCGGGCCAGTTCGAGGGCGATGGCGGCCTGGTCGGCGAAGCCGGAGACCAGTTCCACATCGCTGTCGTCGAAGGAGGCGCGGCCCGCGATCCGGCCGAGCCGCAGCGCCCCCTGCCGTCCTGAGCCGACCTGGAGCGGGACGGCGACGACCGGCCCGATGGCCGGGTCCGGGCCGTCGGTCCCGGTGACCGGTATCGCGTCGAAGGGGTGGGCGCGCGGGTCGGTGCGGATGTCCGAGGTGGAGACCGGGCTGCCGGTGACGGCGGCCAGCCCCGCGAGGGAGCCCCGCTTCGGCACGGTGAGGCCGAGGATGCGCGAGGCGCCGTACCCCTCGGCCACGTCCACGGTCAGGGAACCGGCGGCGAGGTGGCCGCCGGGCTCCGGCTACGCGGGGGCGGCCTGCGGGGCGGGGCCGCCGTGGGCGACCGGGCAGACCCCGGCGGGGGCGGCGGGCGGCGCGGGCGCGGCACCGTCGGCGGCTTCCCCGGCGGCGGGGGCGTCGGCCGGCGTCCGGGCGGCCCCGCCGCGGGCCGGCTCCTCGTCGCCCGACGGCAGGAGGACGGCGGCGCTGTCGGCGCCGGCCACCGCCATGGCGCGTTCGGCGATGAGGTGCAGGACCTCGCTGGCGCCGGTGCCGGAGAGCAGGGAGCGGGTGATGTCGCCGAGGGCTTCCAGGCGGCGTTCGCGGCGGCGGCTCTCGTCGTACATCCGGGCGTTGTCGATGGCGACGCCCGCCGCGATGGAGAGGGTGGTGAGGACCGCCTCGTCGTCGGCGTCGAAGTCGCCGCCGCCCTGCTTCTCCGTCAGGTAGAGGTTGCCGAAGATCTTGTCGCGGACGCGCACGGGGACGCCGAGGAAGGTCCGCATCGGCGGGTGGTGGGCGGGGAAGCCGTAGCTGCGCGGGTGCTGGGAGAGGTCGGTGAGGCGCAAGGGCTCGGGGTGCTGGATGAGTTCGCCGAGGATGCCCCGGCCGCACGGGTAGGTGCCGATCCGGGCGGCGGTCTCCTCGTCCATGCCGACCGGCAGGAACTCGGAGAGGCTGCGGCCGTCGTCGATGATGCCGAGCGCGCCGTAGCGGGCACCGGTCAGCGTGACGGCGGCGCGGACGATGCCGTGCAGCACCTCGGGGAGTTCCAGTCCCCGGCCGAGCCCCATCACGGCGTCCAGCAGGCTGGTCATCCGGTCGGGGGTGCTGGGCTGCGGCCACCCGGCCACCGTGCTCGGCGCTGCTTCGGTCACTGTCGTTCCACCACTCCTCGCGTCCCGTCCCGGGGTCCTCGCGCCCCTGGCGCACGGCCCCCCGGCCCGCAGCAGAGCGTACGGCAGCACGGTGCGCGCCGGGGCGGCGCCCGGTGGGGCCGGGCGGCGGTCCGGCCGGTGCCGGGGGTCCCGGGCGGCGGGCGCGGGCGGGGCCGGGCGGCCCGAGCGGCGGGGGCCGGGCGGCCCTCGGTACGGGGAGCGCCGCCGCAGCAGCATGGTGCGGCCGGGAAGCGCCGGGGGTGACCACACCCCCTAGCACAGGGCACGCACGCATCCACCGCGCCCTTCCCGGACCAGAGACCGCGGCCGTGGTGTCCGGGCCCCGCCGCTGCGCGGGGCCCGGCGGCACGGGGGCGGCGCACGCACTTGCACGGCTGGAGGACAGGGTCCGGTGGACACGGTAGGGACGCGGGAGCGCGGGACGGCGGCGGACGGGGCGTCAGGGCCGGGGGCGCTGCCGGGGCGGCGCGCGGGCGCCGGGCGGGTCGTCGTCGACTGGCTGACGACCACCGACCACAAGAAGATCGGCACGCTCTACCTGGTGACGGCCTTCGTCTTCTTCCTGCTCGGCGGGGCGCTCGCCCTGGTGATGCGCGCGGAACTGGCGCGCCCGGGAACGCAGTTGATCTCCAACGAGCAGTTCAACCAGGCGTTCACCATGCACGGCTCGATCATGCTGCTGCTCTTCGCGATGCCGCTCTTCACCGGCTTCGCCAACTGGATCATGCCGCTCCAGATCGGCGCCCCCGATGTGGCGTTCCCCCGGCTGAACATGCTGGCCTACTGGCTCTTCCTCTTCGGCTCGCTGATCGCGGCGGCCGGCTTCCTCACCCCGCAGGGCGCGGCGAGCTTCGGCTGGTTCCTCTACGCGCCGCTCTCCGACGCGGTCCACTCGCCGAGCATCGGCTCCGACATGTGGATCATGGGGGTGGCGCTCTCCGGCTTCGGCTCGATCCTCGGCGCCGTCAACTTCATCACCACCATCATCTGCATGCGCGCCCCCGGCCTGACCATGTTCCGGCTGCCGATCTTCACCTGGAACGTGCTGCTGACCGGCGTACTGATCCTGCTTGTCTTCCCGGTGCTGGCGGCGGCGCTGCTGGCGCTGGAGTGCGACCGGAAGTTCGGCTCGCACATCTTCGACGCGGCCAACGGCGGGGCGCTGCTGTGGCAGCACCTCTTCTGGTTCTTCGGCCATCCCGAGGTGTACGTCCTGGCGCTGCCGTTCTTCGGGATCGTCTCGGAGGTCATTCCGGTCTTCTCGCGGAAGCCGCTCTTCGGCTACATGGGGCTGGTCGGCGCCACCATCGCCATCGCGGGCCTGTCGGTGACGGTCTGGGCCCACCACATGTACACCACGGGCGGGGTGCTGCTGCCGTTCTTCTCCTTCATGACCTTCCTGATCGCGGTGCCGACCGGGGTGAAGTTCTTCAACTGGATCGGCACCATGTGGCGCGGCTCGCTGTCGTTCGAGACACCGATGCTGTGGACCACGGGCTTCCTGATGACCTTCCTCTTCGGCGGCCTGACCGGCGTCATCCTGGCCTCGCCGCCGCTGGACTTCCACACCTCGGACTCGTACTTCGTGGTGGCCCACTTCCACTACACGCTCTTCGGCACCGTGGTGTACGCGATGTTCGCCGGGTTCCACTTCTGGTGGCCGAAGTTCACCGGCAAGCTCCTCGACGAACGGCTCGGGAAGATCACCTTCTGGACGCTGACCGCCGGGTTCCACCTGACCTTCCTGGTCCAGCACTGGCTGGGGGCCGAGGGCATGCCGCGCCGGTACGCGGACTACCTGGCGGCCGACGGCTTCACCGCCCTCAACACCGTCTCGACCATCGGCTCGTTCCTGCTCGGCCTCTCCTTCCTGCCCTTCCTCTACAACGTCTGGCGCACCGCCCACTACGGCGAGAAGGTCACCGGAGACGACCCGTGGGGGTACGGGCGTTCGCTGGAGTGGGCCACCTCCTGCCCGCCGCCGCGCCACAACTTCCTCGCCCTGCCGCGCATCCGCAGCGAGTCCCCCGCCTTCGACCTCCACCACCCGGAGATCGCCGCACGCGAGAAGACCGACGCCCTCTGAGCCGGACGGCTCCCCTCCCCCCCCTCCCTGATCTGCCCCTCTGCGAGGTGACGCGCGATGTCCCACGGAGTGCTCGCCCTCGGCGGCGCCGCCCTGTGCCTGTCGGGTTCCGTCTGGTACGTGCCCGCCTGGGCCGACCTGCGGGCCGGACCCGACCGGCCCGCCTCCCGGCGGCTGGCCGCGACGGCGGTCCTGCTGCTGTGGGCCGGAGCCTCGGCCGCCACCGCCGCCCTCGCCTGGGCCGGGCCCCGGGCGGCGCTGGCCTGCGCGGTGGCCACCGGGCTCGGGGCGGGCGGGACCGCGCTCTCCGCCCGGGCACGGGCGGTCCGCGAACGCCGGGAGGCGGCGGCCGGGTGGGAGCTGCTGGGCGCCCCGGCCCCGGACCCCGCCCCGGCGCGGGCCCGGCGGGCGCTGCTCGGGTGGCTGCTCGCCGGGCTCGGCGCCGCCCTCGCGGCGGGGGTGGCGGCGCGCGGGGCCGGGGTGTGGCCCGCCGTCTCGGCGGCGGGGGCGGTGGCGCTGGCGGCCCTGGTGGCCGGCGGGGTGCGCGCGGGACTGCCGGGGCGGCGGACGGCCTCCGGGCAGGCTCGGGACCAAAGTCCCTACCGATGCTGAAAACGGTTGTCGTACCCTCGGGGGTATGGCACGCACCGACACACGCCCCGTGATCAAGCTCCGCTCCACGGCGGGGACCGGCTTCACCTACGTGACCACCAAGAGCCGCCGCAACGATCCCGACCGGATCACCCTGCGGAAGTTCGACCCGGTCGCCGGCCGCCACGTGGAGTTCCACGAGGAGCGCTGACCGACCCGCCCCCTCAGGCCCGCCCGCCCCACCGGCGTGCGGGCCTTCGTCATGCCGGGGCGCGGACGGGGCCCGCGCACGGCGCACGCGCGGGTGAATTTTGCAGGCTGTGCATTTTTGCGTAGAGTGCAGCGCGTGATGGAGTCAGGTGCCGCGCTCGGCCTCCGTGAGCGCAAGAAGAGGGCGACCCGTGCCGCCCTCGGCGAGGCGGCGGTCCGCCTCGCGGTCGAACACGGCGCCGAGAACGTCACCGTCGAGATGATCAGCGAAGCCGCCGGGGTCTCCCCACGGACCTTCTTCAACTACTTCGCCTCGCACGACGACGCCTTCGCGATGATCGACGCCGACCTCGGACCCCGGGTCACCCGCGCCGTTCTCGCGGCCCCCGCCGCGCTCTCCCCGCTGGAGGCGCTGCGCGCCGCGCTCGCCGCCGAGCTGGCGGACGTCGAGAGCCAGTCGGAGGTGTGGACCCTCCTCCCGGTCGTCCTGGAGCGCTCCCCCCGGCTCTTCGCCCGGGTCATGACGGCCCAGGCGGGCCAGGAACAGGAGCTGGCGCGGGCCATCGCGGTCCGGCTGGGCCGCGAGGTGCCCGAGGCCCCCGTGGACGTGTGCGGCGGGCAGGACACCGGGCTCTACGCCCAGCTGCTCGCGGGCGTCGCCGGCACGGCCGTACGGGTCTCGGTGGGGCACTGGTGCTCCCACCCCGAGACACCGTTCGCCGAGGTCTTCCACGAGGTCTTCGACCAGCTCGCGGCCGGCCTCACCGCCCCGCTCGCACCGGCCGGGGCCGGCCGGTGAGGCCGCCTCGCGCGCCCGCCGGCCGCGCCTGACCCGCCCCGCCTCCCTTCCCATCGCACTCCCGCCCACGGCGACGCCGCCACCGGCCGGAGTCCTACGGCGAGCCGCCCGTCCCCGTCAGGACGCCGGTCCCGCCACCCGCCGGACGGCTCGCCCCGCCCGGCGCCCGCCACTGCCCGTAGCACCCGTTGACCCGAGAAGGACACCGTGCAGAGTGCCAGCGAGACGGAGCCCGGCCACGCGCCGGGCCCGATGAACGACAAACAGATACTCCAGGCGATGTCCGGCCTGATGGCGGGCATGTTCGTCGCCATCCTCGCCGGAACGGTCGTCGCCAACGCCCTGCCGAGGATCATCGCCGACCTCGGCGCTTCGCAGTCCTCCTACACCTGGGTGGTCACCGCCGAGCTGCTCGCCATGACGGCCACCGTGCCGCTCTGGGGCAAGCTCTCCGACCTCTACAACCAGAAGATGCTGCTCCAGCTGTCGCTGAGCCTCTTCATCGTCGGCTCGCTCGTCGCGGGCCTCTCCCACGACGTGGGGCTGCTCATCTTCAGCCGCGTCGTCCAGGGCATCGGCGCGGGCGGTCTGACCGCGCTGGCGCAGGTCGTGATGGCGGCGATCATCCCGCCGCGCCGCCTCGGCAAGTACGCGGGCATCTTCGGTGCCGTCTTCGCCGTCGGCACCGTGGCGGGCCCGCTCATCGGCGGTGTCCTCGTCGACACCTCCTGGCTCGGCTGGCGCTGGTGCTTCTTCATCGGCGTGCCGTTCGCGCTGCTCGGCATCATCCTGCTCCAGCGCACGCTGAAGCTGCCCACGGTCCGCCGTGAGGTGACCATCGACTACCTCGGCGCCTTCCTCATCGTCGCCGGTGTCTGCGCCCTGCTGATCTGGACCTCGCTGGCCGGCAACTCCTTCGACTGGGCCTCCTGGCAGACCGCCGCGCTGACCCTGACCGGTGCCGCCCTGCTGCTGGCCGCCGTCTTCGTGGAGGCGCGCGCCAAGGACCCGGTCATCCCGCTGTCGATCTTCCGCAACCGCACCGTCACCCTCACCACGGTGGCGAGCCTCTTCGTCGGTGTGGCGATGTTCGCGGGCACCGTCTTCCTCTCGCAGTACTTCCAGATCGCCCTCGGCAAGTCTCCGACGGTGGCCGGCCTGATGAGCCTGCCGATGATCGGCGGTCTGCTGGTCTCCTCCACCGTCGCCGGGCAGCTGATCAGCCGCACCGGCAGGTGGAAGGGGTACCTGGTCGGAGGCGGCGTCACCATGACCGTCGGTCTGGCGCTGCTCTCCACCATCGGCGCCGACACCCACTTCGGGCTGCTCAGCCTCTACATGGCGATCCTCGGCATCGGCGTCGGCATGCTGATGCAGAACCTGGTGCTGGCCGCGCAGAACGACGTGCCCGCGCAGGACCTGGGCACCGCCACCTCGGTGCTGTCCTTCTTCCGCAGCCTCGGCGGCACCGTCGGCGTCAGCGTCCTCGGCGCGATCCTCGCCAACCGGGTCGCCAGCGAGATGACCAAGGGCCTCGGCGCCGCGGGCATCGCCCCGGAGGGCGGCGGCCACGCCGTGCCCGACATGACGCAGCTGCCGGACGCGCTGCGGCCCATCGTGGAGAACGCCTACGGGGTCGCCACGGGTGACCTGTTCCTGATCTCCGCGCCCTTCGCGGTGGTCGCGCTGATCGTCGTCCTCTTCATCAAGGAGAAGCCGCTGAAGACCACCAGCGGCATGGAGCGGCGCCTCGCCGAGGCGGAGGCCGAGGCCGGGGCCGAGTCCGGCGCCGGCGTCGAGTTCGCCAAGGACGGCCCCGGCGACGAGGGCACCGGCGGTGCCCCGGTCGCCGACAAGGAGCCCGCGGGCCGCTGACCCGCCCCCGCGACACGTACGGCACCCGGAGGCGGGGCCGCCCCCGGAAAGGAGGCGGCCCCGCCTTCGGGGGTGAAGGGCGGGGCCGCCTTGGAGGGCCCGGGGTCCGACCGCCTGAGGAGGGGGTGAGCGGTGGGGCCGGGCTGCTCGGGTCTCTGCTCTGGTGCCCGCTCAGCGGCGACGTATGCGGAAGGGCCGGATTCGTGTCGACGAATCCGGCCCTTTCCGTGTTCCCGGGGGCCCTGGGGCCGCCGCCGCTACGCCTCCGCGGGCTCCGGCTCGGCGGAGGCCGGGGCCTGGTAGCGCTCGTGCGGGACGACCATCGGGGTGCCGGTGCGCGGGTCGGGGGCGATGTCGCAGGCCAGGCCGAAGACCTTCTGGACCAGCTCGGCCGTCATGACCTCCTCGGGGGCGCCCTGCGCGTACACCTCGCCCCGGTCCATCACGACCAGGTGCGAGGCGAAGCGGGCGGCCTGGTTGAGGTCGTGGAGGACGGCGACGATGGTGCGGCCCTCCCGGTTCAGCTCGGCGCACAGCTCCAGCAGGTCGTACTGGTGGGCGATGTCCAGGAAGGTCGTCGGCTCGTCCAGGAGGAGCAGGTCGGTCTCCTGGGCCAGCACCATGGCGATCCAGGCCCGCTGGCGCTGGCCGCCGGAGAGCTGCCCGGCCTGCTCCTCGGCCAGCTCGGTCAGGCCGGTGCGGTCCAGGGCGAAGGCGATGGCCCGGTCGTCGTCGGGCGACCACTGGCGCAGCAGGGTGTGGTGCGGGTAGCGGCCCCGGCGGACCAGGTCGCGGACGGTGATGCCCTCGGGGGCGACCGGGCTCTGCGGCAGCAGGGCGACGTGCCGGGCGGCCTCCTTGCCCCGGTAGGCGTGCAGGTCGGTGCCGTGCAGGTGGAAGGTGCCCTGCTCCGGCTTGAGGATGCGGCCGTACCCCTTGAGCAGGGTGGACTTGCCGCAGCCGTTGGGGCCGATGATCACGGTGAGGCCGCCGTGCGGCAGGTCCAGGGTGACGTCGCGGACGACCGGCTCGCCGCCGTAGGAGAGGGTGACCCCGCGTGCGCCGAGCCCCTTCTCCGGCGGCGCGCCCACGCCGCCCGGGGAGGCCGGGGTGGGGGCCGCGGAGTTCTTCGCCGCTGTCTTCACAGGTTTCCCTTCCGCCATTCGCGGGTGAGCAGATAGCCGAGGTAGAGGCCGCCGATGGCCATGGTGTAGATGCCGACGGGCAGGTTGTCGAACCACGGCACCTGCTGGGCCGCGAGGTCGGCGAGGACCAGCAGCAGGGCGCCGGTGAGCGCGGAGAGGAACAGGTGCGGCCCGGTCCCCCGGGTCAGCCGGCGGGCGATCTGCGGCGCGGTCAGCGAGATGAAGGCGATCGGCCCGGCGACGCTGACCGCCCCGGCCGACAGCACGATGGAGAGCAGCACCGCCCAGGTCTTCGTGGAGCGGGGTTCGGCGCCGAGTCCGGCGGCCAGCTCGTCGCCCATCTCGCCCATCTCCAGGCGCCGGGAGACCAGCGCGGTGAGCGGGGCGGCGACCAGCAGGACCAGGCCGATGGTGACGGCGTGGTCCCAGGAGCGGGCGGCGAGGCTGCCGTTGATGTAGGCGGTCAGCGCGGTGGCGTTGTCCCGCTCGACGGCGTAGACGACGTACTGGGTGAAGGCGGTGGCCAGGGCGGCGACGCCGATGCCCGCGACGACCAGGCGGCCGGGGTTGCGGAAGCCGGTGCCGGTGGAGACGTAGACCACGGCCATGGCGAGGGCGGCGCCGAGCAGGGCGCCGAGCCAGACGGGGCTGCCGGGCAGGAAGAGGGCGAAGAAGGCGGCGCCCGCCCCGGCGCCGGAGGCGAGGCCGATGACGTCCGGGCTGCCGAGCGGGTTGCGGGTGACCGACTGGAAGAGGGCGCCCGAGAGGCCGAGGGCGGCTCCGGCGCCGATGCCGGTGACCAGACGGGGGCCGCGCAGCCGGCCCAGGACGAAGCGGTTCTTGCCCTCGGCGCTGCCGAAGACGGCGCCCGGGAGTTCGTCGAGCGGGATGCCGAGGCGGCCCAGGCTCAGCGTGGCGACGGCGCCCAGGACGGTGAGGACCAGCAGGACGAGGGCGACGACCACGGAGATCCGCCGCACCGGCAGGGCGAGTGCGGAGCCGATCCGCAGGTGGCCGCCGGTGCGGACGGGCGCGGCGGGGGCCGGGGCGGGGTGGTCCCGGAGCTGGGGGGTGGTCATGAGGTCCCCTTCATCCGGCGGACGGCGTAGAGCAGGGCGGGGGCGCCGAGGAAGGCGGTGACGACACCGACCATGAGTTCCTGCGGGCGCAGCACCAGCCGGCCGACGACGTCGGCGAGGAGGAGCAGCGCCGGGCCGAGCAGCGCGGAGAAGACCAGTTGCAGCCGGAAGTCGACGCCGACGACGGCGCGGACCACGTGCGGGACGGCGAGGCCGACGAAGGCGATCGGTCCGACGGCGGCGGTGGCGGCGGCCGACAGCACGGTGGCGGAGAGCAGCCCCGCGGCGCGGATCACGGCCGGGTTGGCGCCGAGCGAGGAGGCGGATTCGTCGCCCAGGGCGAGCGAGTTGAGGCCCGGGGCGAGCGGCAGCGCGACCAGCAGACCGGCGACGGCGAACGGCAGGACGGCCCAGAAGACCTCCATGTCCCGTCCGGCGAGCGCGCCGACCACCCAGTAGCGGTAGCTGTCGAAGACCTTCGGCAGGCTGAGGGTGACGGCCTGGATGTAGGCGTAGAGGACGGCGGAGAGCACCGCTCCGGCGAGGACGAGGCGGACCAGGCCGCCGCTGCGGGAGCCGGCCGCGCCGATGGCGTAGACCGCGACGCCGGCGAGGATCGCGCCGGGCAGCGCCCACCAGACCGTCTCGGCGCCGGAGGTGGCGCCGAGGAAGGCGGTGGCGGTGACGACGCTGGCGGAGGCTCCGGCGTTGATGCCGAGCATGCCGGGGTCGGCGAGCGGGTTGCGGCTGATGCCCTGCATGAGGGTGCCGGCGACGGCGAGGCAGACGCCGGCGAGGACCCCGAGGACGGTGCGGGGGTAGCGGCTCTCGATGACGCTGGTGACGTACGGGTCGCCGTGGCCCGCCAGGACGTCGAGGACGTCGCCGAGCGGGGTGGTGCGGCTGCCGAACATGACGCTGGCCGCCATCGCGAGAGCGAGGACGGCGACGCCGGCGAGGAGGGCGGAAACCCGCCGAGCGGTGCCGGCACGCGAGGTGCCGGCACCGCTCGGGCGAGCGACGGTGGTCGTGGCCATGAAGGAGAGCGGTGCCTCAGTCGAGGGTCTTGACGGCGTCGTCGATCATCGGCAGGTACCGCTCGATGACCCACGGCACGGTGAGCGGGTTGATGATCGAGGAGGCGGTGACGAAGGAGGTGTCCTCGCTGGTGACGAGCGAGCCGCGCTTGACGGCCGGCATGGCGGCGTACAGCGGCTGCTTCTCGATCTCGGCGCGGGTCTTCTTGTCGGTGTAGAAGGTGAAGAGCAGGTCGCTGTCCTTCAGCTTCTCGGCGTTCTCCAGGCCGATGATGGCCGAGTCGGTGCCCTCGACCTCCTTGAAGGTCTTCACCACCGGGTCGACGGTCAGGCCGAGGCCGGTCAGCATCTCGACGCGCTGCTCCTCGGGGAGGAAGACGCCGAGCGAGCCGGGGCCGTCGGTGTAGATGTAGGAGAACTTGACGTCCTTGTACTGCGGACGGGTCGCGGCGGCGTCGGCCAGCTGCTTCTTGATGTCCTTGATCAGGCCCTGGCCCTCGTCACTCTTGCCGAGCGCCTTGGCGATGATCTCGATCTGCTCGTCCCAGTTGGTCGACCAGGGCAGCTCGGGGTAGGCGACGGTGGGCGCGATGTCCTTGAGGATGTCGTACTGCTCCTCGGTCACACCGGACCAGGGGGCGAGGATGACGTCGGGCTCCAGCTCGGTGATGGTCTCGAAGTCGATGTCCTCACCGCCGGCGAACTGCTTGGGGAGCTTGTCGCCCTTCTCCTTCACCGCCTCGTTGATCCACGGGAGGTAGCCGGACTTGTCGCTGCCCCACTCGTAGCTCTCGATGCCGACCGGGGTGGTGCCGAGCGCGATCGCGGTCTCCGCGGAGCCCTGGCCGAGGGTGACGACCTTCTTCGGCTCCTCGGGTATCTCGGCGGTGCCGAGCTTGCTCTTGATGGAGACGGGGAACGCGCCGTCGCTCTTGGCGGAGGCGCTCGGCTTGCCCTCGTCCGAGGAGGAGGAGCAGCCGCCGAGGACGACGACGAGCGCGGTGGCCGCGGCCGAGGCGGCGACCGCCTTGCGGCGCGCCCGGGAGAACAGCGATGACATGGACGTTTCCTCAGGTCTGAAGAACTACGGAGCCGAGCCCCGCCGTCCGGGCCGGGGCGAGCCCAGGAACCGGGAAACGGGGAGCTGGTCGCAGCGGGGACCGTGCGACGTTAGGCAAGCCTAAGCTTAGGCCCTGGCGGCTTTCAATCGCCCTCGGGCCCGACGGGGATCACACTCCCCACCCGTCCCACGCTTTGCCCGGTTACGTCCGGAGTGCACCCTACGCAGGTGCGCGCGGCAGGCCATGACGCACCGTCAACCCGCCAGCGCGGCCGGGGCGGCGGGAGGCGGCGATCGCGGGGTGACGTGCGGAACGACCCCCGAAAGGCCCCAGGGGGACCCCGCCATGAGCACTTACCGACAGAAAGCGCAAACCAAGCGAAAGCGCTGTGGCTTGGTAGGCTGAGGGTATGACCGAGTCATCCGCGCGGACCACCGCGGAGGAGAGCGCCCCGGCCGCCCCCTCCGGAGTTCCGGACGCCTTCGACGTCTTCGCCCGCAGCTGCCCCTCGCGCACCACGCTGGAGCACGTCACCGGCCGCTGGGGCGGTCTGACGCTGGGCGCGCTGCACGAGGACACCCTCCGCTTCAACCAGCTGCGCCGCCGGGTGGACGGGGTGAGCGAGAAGATGCTCTCCCAGACGCTGCACGCCCTGGAGCGCGACGGCCTGGTGGTCCGGGACGCCCGGCCCGGCAACCCCCCGCACGTCGAGTACCGGCTGACCCCGCTCGGCGCCGAGGTCTCCACCCGCCTGCTCGGCCTGATCACCCTCCTGGAGGACCGCATGCCCGAGGTGCTGGCGGCGCGGGAGACCTACGACGGGCGGGGCGGGAAGTGACCCGGATGCCCGCGCCGGCCACTCAGCCGAGGATCGGGACGAGCCCCACCGCGAAGACGAGGTAGAAGAACGCGGCGAAGGCCAGCCGCCCGGGGGTGAGCCGGTGGGCGCGCATCGTCAGCAGCAGGTAGACGACGGCCGCCATGGTGACCAGCCCGGCCCAGAGCAGGGCGCCGTCGAACTCCCAGTCGGTGAAGAGCAGGCCGAGGCCGCTGGGAACGGTGGCCTGGATCATCATGGCGCCGGAGATGTTGGCCAGGGCCAGTCGGGTCTTGCCCTGGCGTACCCAGATGACCGCGTTCATGATCTCGGGCAGCTCCGTGGCGACCGGGGAGAGCAGCAGGGCCGTGACGGCGGAGGAGAGGCCGAGCATCGGGCCGATGGCGTCGAGCTGCCGTATGAAGAGCTGCGAGGCGCCGAAGATCACGGCCACCGCGGCGAGGGTCTGGAGCACCACCGCCCAGGTGGCGGGGGTGGCGGCCGAGGGCTGGAGCTTGAGCGGCTCCAGTTCCCCGTCGTCGCCGCCGTCGTCGCCGCTGCGGATCTCGCGCCAGAAGTAGACGGCGTACACGGCGAAGAAGAGCAGGCCGAGGACGGGTTTGACGGCGAAGGCGACGAGGCCGAGGGCGATCTTGACGGCGAAGACCGGCAGGAACCAGCTCTGGTCCTTGGCCAGCCGCCGCATGTCCTGCTCGTCACCGAGCGCCCGGCCGCCCGGGGCGGCGGACCGCTCGCGGTGCCGGCGGCGTTCGAGGAGCAGCATGCCTCCGGTGACCCCGTAGGCGACCGTGGCCAGGGCGAGCGGGCCGCCGAGCGCGGCGCCGACGCCGATGTTCCGGGCCTCGGCGCTCTCGCCCGTGGTGACCGCGACCAGCGTCACCACCGACTCGGGCAGGGCCGTCCCGAACGCGGCCAGGATCGTGCCGACCGCCATCTTCCCCACGTCGAGGCGGCGTCCCAGCCACTCCACGGCGTTGACGAACCACTCGCACGAGAGGTAGATCGCCACCGCGCAGACCACCAGCAGAACGAAAGGGATCACACTGACCGCCCGGCCTTCCCGGTGCCACGGTTCGCGGCCGGGTACGGCCACCCGGGATTCTGCCCGGGGGTGGGCGCCGGGGCGGTCAGGCGCGGTGGGGCGGCGGGCCGTGTCGCGGGGTCAGTCGCGCGGGTACCCCACCACCGTGTGGGTGACCGCCGTCGACTCCTCGGTCTCGTAGTGGTGGCTGCTCAGGCCGGAGAAGCGGGCCGTGTCGCCCTGGTCCAGGGCGTACCGCTCGCCGTCGACGACGAGGACGACGCGGCCGGAAACCACCGTCACGTACTCCACCGAGTCGGTGCCGTGCGAGGAGACCTGGCTCTGGGCGTGCGGGTGGAGGCGCGAGCGGTAGAACTCCGCGCGGCCCAGCTCGCCCTGGGCGAAGAGGAAGTGGACCGAGGTCTCCCCCGGCTCCTCGGCCGGTTCGGCCGCGCGGACGATCTCCGGGCGCAGCAGCGGGCGGCGCAGCAGGTCGGTGCAGGTGGTGGCGAGGACGTCGGCGAGGCGGGTGAGGATCTCCAGCGTCGGGTTGGCCTCGGCCCGCTCGATCTGGGAGAGCAGGCCCTTGCTGATGCCGGTGGCGGCGCCCAGTTCGCGCAGGCTCCAGCCCCGGGCGAGGCGGTGGCGGCGGACGTTCTGGGCGAGCGCCTCGCGGGCCGCGCCGGGGCCCGTCCGGGGGCCGGGGACCAGGGTGGGCGTCTCGGTGCCGTTGGCGTCCACGATTCTCCTCGGATCGCTCGGGGTGCGCCCGCGCACTGTACCGGGCGGCGTCACGGGGTCAGGTGGCCGTCGAGCATCCGCCGCGTCCAGGGGTGCTCGGGGCGGTCCAGGACGCGTGCGGCCGGGCCCTGTTCGACCACCCGGCCCCGGTGCATCACCACGGCGCGGTCGGCGAGTTGACGGACGACGGCCAGGTCGTGGGTGATGAAGAGGACCGCGAATCCCTCGCTGTCCCGCAACTGCCCCAGGAGGCTGAGGAGTTGCGCCTGTACGGAGACGTCGAGCGCGGCCACCGCCTCGTCGCAGATGAGGAGTTCGGGCCGGGCGGCCAGCGCGCGGGCGACGGCGACCCGCTGGCGTTCACCGCCGGAGAGGGCGGCCGGCCGGCGGCGGGCGTAGGAGGCGGGCAGCCGGACCTGGTCGAGGAGGCGGGCCACCTCGGCGTCGGCCTCGGCGCGCGGGAGCCGCCCCCGGGTCGCGGTCAGCGCCTCGCGGAGGGTGGCGCCCACGTCCCGCAGCGGGTTGAGCGAGGAGTACGGGTCCTGGAAGACGATCTGGACCCGGGAGGCGAGCCGTCGGCGTTCGGCGGTGGTGGGCCTGCGCCCGGCGGTCAGCGGGACACCGCCGACCACGCAGGTGCCCCGGTCGGCGCTCTCCAGCCCGGCGGCGATCCGGGCCAGCGTGGTCTTGCCGGAGCCCGACTCGCCCGCCAGGGCGACGATCTGGCCCCGCCGCACGGTCAGGTCGACCTCGTGCAGGGCCGTGTGGTCCCCGGCGGGCGAGCGGAAGACCCGGTGCAGCCCGCGCAGGTGCAGGGCCGCCTGCTCCGGCGCGGGCTCCGGGTCCCCCTCCTCCTCGCCGCCCCGCTCGACGACCGTGCGGCGTACGGGGGCGAGGCCGGGGCCCAGTTCGGCGGCGCGGAGGCAGGCGGTGAGGTGCGGCGGGTCCTGGGGCGCGCCCGGTACGGGGGTGGCCAGGAGCGGGGTGGTGCGGCAGAGGCCGGCGGTGTGCGGGCAGCGGTCGGCGAAGGGGCAGCCGGAGCCCCGGCTGCCCGGGGGCGGCACCGAGCCGGGCAGGGCCGGGAGTTCGGCGTACCGCTCGGTGAGGGAGGGCTCGGCGGCGAGGAGGGCGGCGGTGTAGGGGTGGCCGGGGACGGTGTGGAGGCGGGTGGCGGGGCCCTGTTCGAGGATCTGCCCGGCGTAGAGGACGTGGACGCGGTCACCGGCGGAGAAGGCGGCGCGCAGGTCGTGGGTGACGAGGACCAGGCCCATGCCGCGGCGGGCGCGCAGCTCGCCGAGGAGGTCGAGGACGGCGCGCCGGTTGGCGGCGTCCAGGGCGGTGGTGGGCTCGTCGGCGATGAGCAGGTCCGGGTCGCCGGCGAGGGCCGCGGCGGTGGCGACGCGCTGGCGCATGCCGCCGGAGAGTTCGTGCGGGTGGCGGTCGGCGACCGCCGCGTCCAGGCCGACCTCGGCGAGGCGCCGGACCACCTCGGCCCGGACGGCGGCCCGGCGGGCCCGTCCGCCGCCCGGGGCGGCGAAGCCGGGGCGCAGGCCGTCGGCGATCTGCCGTCCGCAGGTCAGCTGCGGGTGGAGCATGGTGAAGGGGTCCTGCAGGAGCAGGGACATCCGGTGGCCGCGCAGGGCGGCGCGCTCGCGCGGGGGCAGGGTGCCCAGGTCGGTGCCGTCGAGGCGGACGGTGCCGCCGGTGACCTCGACGCCGTCCGGGAGCAGCCCCATGGCGGCGCGCATCGTGAGGGACTTGCCGCTGCCGGACTCGCCGACGATCGCGACGGACTCCCCGCGTCCGACGGTGAGGGAGACGCCGTCGAGGAGGGGGACGGGGGTTCCGGAGGCGGTGGCGGCCAGCCGCAGCCCCTCGACGGCGAGGAGCGGGGTGGCGGGGACGGGGGCGGACACGGCCATCAGGACCTCCCACGGTCGGTGAACGCCTCGTGGAGCCGGTCGCCGAGGAGGTTGAGGGCGACGGCCGCGACCACGATGAGCAGCGCGGGGGCGAGGGCGGCGGAGGGGTTGTCGTAGAGGAGGGTGCGGTTGTCGGCGAGGAGGCGGCCCCAGTCGGGGGCGCCGGGCGGCACGCCGAGGCCGAGGAAGGAGAGGGCGCTGAGGGAGACCACGGCGCCCGCGAAGTTGAGCAGGGTGTTGGCGACGACCACCGGCAGGACGTTGGGCCAGATGTGCCGGACGGCCACAGTCGCCCGGGAGAGCCCCAGCGTCTCGGCGGCCTCGACGTAGGGCAGGTGGCGCTGTTCGCGGACGGCCGAGCGGACCAGGCGGATGTCACCGGGCGAGGTGAGGACGACCAGCACGCCGACGGCGAGGGCGTACCCGCCGCCCCCGATGCCCGCGACGACCAGGGTGACCAGCAGCGCCGGCAGGGCGAGCAGCAGGTCGGCGAGGCGGTGGACGACGGCGTCGACGCGGCCGCCGAGGTAACCGGCGAGCAGGCCGAGGGCGTTGCCGAGGACCATCGCGCCGAGGGCGACCAGGGCGGCGCCGGCGAGGGTGGAGCGGGCCCCGGCGACCAGGAGCTGGGCGATGTCGCGGCCCAGCGCGTCGGTGCCGAGCCAGTGCGTGGCGTCGGGCATGGCGGCGCCGAGGGCGAGGTCCTGCCGGTCCCAGCCGGGCAGCAGGGCGGTGCCGAAGCAGGCGGCCAGGGCGAGCAGTGCCAGCACGGTGGCGCAGGCGGCGGTGAGGAGGCGGCCGGGGCGGCGCGAGCGGCGTACGCGGGTCATCGGGCCGCCTTCGGGGTGGGCGCGGGGGTGCGCAGGCGGGGGTCGAGGAGGGGCTGGGCGAGGTCGGCGGCGAGGTTGGCGAGGCAGACCAGGGTGGCGACGGCGAGCGCGACGGCCTGGACGACGGGCAGGTCGCGGAAGGTGATGGAGTCGACGAGGAGCGGCCCGAGGCCGGGCAGGGCGAAGACCGTCTCCACCATCACGGTGCCCGCGAGGAGGTAGGCGAGGACCAGGGCGGCCCCGGCGGTGACCGGCACGGCGGCGCCGCGCAGGACGTAGCGGAACAGGACGGTGCGGGGGCCGACGCCCCGGGCTCGGGCGAAGGTGACGTGGTCGCGGGCGAGTTCGCGGACGACGGCGGCGCGGGTCAGTTTCAGCAGCACCGCCATGACGGCGAGTCCGAGGGTGACGGCGGGCAGCACCAGGTGGCGCAGCCGGTCGAGGCCGCCCTCCCCCGCCCCGTACGCCGGGAACCAGCCGAGCATCAGCGCGCAGACGTAGATGAGGGCGAGGCCACTGGCGAAGGCCGGGGTGGAGAGGGTGACGACGCCCAGGCCCTGGACGGCGCGGTCGGTGGGGCGGCGTTCGCGGAAGGCGGCGAGGACGCCGAGGGGCAGACCCAGCAGGAGGGCGGTGGCGAAGCCGAGGCCGACGAGCTGGCAGGTGAGCAAGGCCCGGTCGCCGAGGGCGGAGGCGACGGACTCGCCGGTCCGGATGGAGGTGCCGAGGTCGAGCCGGAGCAGGTCGCCGAGCCAGTGCCCGTACTGCACGAGGACCGGCTGGTCGAGGTGGTGGCGGGCGCGTACCTCGGCGAGTGCCTCAGGGGTGGCGCCACGCGCGCCGAGCAGGGTACGGGCCGGGTCGCCCGGGGCCAGCTGGAGCAGGGCGAAGACGGCGGCCGACAGGACGACCAGCAGCACGGCGGTCCCGGCCAGCCGCCGGGCGACGTACCGGGGCGGCAGCGCCGCGCCGAGCCGCGCGGCGACGCCCGGCGCGGGCGGGACCGGGGGCGGCGGGGTGCTCACGGGCGTTCCTGTACGGGGAGGGGGCGGGCCGCGCCGGAGGACTCACGGGGGACGTCGTCCTCGGGCGCGGCCCTGGGAGGGGTGGTCGGTGCGGCGGGGTGCGCCGGGTCGGGGGCGGGGCCGCCGAGGTGGGTGTCGAGCCAGTCGGCGGCGCGGGCGGCGGCGTCGAGGAGGTGGTCCGGGTCGGTGAACTCGTGGCCCTCGCCCGGGTAGACGTACAGCTCGGCGGGGGCGCGGCCGGCGCGGACCAGGGACCGGTACAGCTCGTGGGCCTGGCCGACGGGGGTGACGCGGTCGGCCTCGCCGTGCAGGAGGAGGGTGGGGGTGCCCCGGCCGCCCGCGGCGAGGACGGCCGAGCGGGCGAGGAGGGCTTCACGGCCGGCGGGGGTGGTGGGGTCGCCGAGGGCGTAGGCACGGTCGTAGCCGCCGCCGATGTTGCTGGTGTGGGTGAAGCTGAGCCAGTCGGTGGGGGCGGAGACGACGACGGCGGCCCGGAAGGCGTCGGTGCGGCCGGCGAGGAGGGCGGCCGTGTGGCCGCCGTAGCTGTGGCCGAGGACGGCGGTGCGGTCCGGGTCGGCGAGGCCGGCGGCGGTGAGGTGGCGGACCCCGGCGAGGAGGTCGTCGAGGTCGCCGCCGCCGACGTCGCCGACGACGGCACGGGCGTGGTCCAGGCCCCGGCCGCTGCTGCCGCGCGGGTTGGCGAGGAGGACGAGGTGGCCGGCGGCGGCGAGGGCCGGGGCGAGGCCGAGGACGTCGCCGGGCGCGTACCCGGCGGACCAGAGCCAGGCGGGGCCTCCGTGGACGAGGAGCGCGAGGGGGCGCGGGCCTGCCGCGCGGGGACCGGCGTACATCAGCAGGCCGTGCACCTCGGTGCCGTCGGGGGCGTGCCACCGGGTCTCCTCGGTGGTGAGGGCGGCGAGTCCGGGGCCGGGGTCCGGGTTGAGGGCGGTGACGGGGCGCCACTGCCAGGCGCCCGGGCCCGAGGTGGGGGCGAGGACCGTCTCGGGGGCGCGGCCGGGGGCGTCCAGGACGGTGGCGGCGAGCCGGCCGTCGGCGCTCAGCGACAGGGCGGGCTGGAAGGCGGGCCCGCCGAGGGTGACGGTGTCGCGCCACAGGACGCGGGGCTCGGGTCCGGCGTGGCCGACGCGGGAGCCGTGGGTGTCCCAGCCCGCGTACCAGAGGGTGCCGTCGGCGGCGTGGTGGAGCCAGGTGGCGTCCTCGGTCCCGGCCGGGCGGCCGACGGCACCGGTGGTGAGGTCGACGGTGACGGGGCGTCCGGAGACGATCGAGATGCCCTCGACGACGGCGGCGGTGCGCAGGTCGGGGCTGAGGGAGGGCGCGGCGAGCTGCCCGGCCGGGGTGTACAGGGTGGTGGCGGTGCGGGCGGCGAGGTCGAGGCGGGCGAGGCGGGCCTCGTAGTAGCCGCCGGGCAGGGGGTCCTCGCCGACGGTGGCGACGGCGAGGGTGCCGCCGCGCCAGGCGGCGTTCCAGACGGTGAGGCCGGGCGGGGAGACCTCGGTGCGGCGGCCGTCGGCGAGGTCGACGTGGTGCAGGGTGCGGGCGCCGAGGCCGGGGGCGAAGCGTTCCGGGGCCGGGGCGGGGCCGAGCCGGACGGGCAGCCCGAGGTGCATACCGTCGCGTTCGGCGCCGTCGGCGGCGCAGAGGGCGAGCGCCTCGCGCCCGTCGTCGCAGACGTGCAGCTCCTCGACGGCGCCGGGCAGTTGGGCGAGGGTCCGCACGGTGCCGTCCCCGGTGTCCAGGGCGTCCAGGCGGGCCGGTCCGCCACCGGGCGGTTCGGCGACGTGCAGCAGGGTGCGGGAGTCCGGGAGCCAGCGCGGGGTGTGGCGTTCGGCGGCGGGCGCGCCGGGTCCCGGTCCGTGCGGGGCGCCGTCCGGCGAGGCGGCGGCCGGGGTGAGGACGAGGCGGGCGCCGTGCGGGGTGGCCGCGGCGGTGGCGACGTGGCGCCCGTCCGGGCTGATCCGCGCCTCGACGGGCCGGGTCAGCCGCAGCGCCTCGCCGAGGACGCGCCGGACGGTGTCGGCGGTCCGCCTCGGGGGCGCGGGGGAAGCTGCTGCGACGGTCATCGGCGGGCGGGTCCTTGTCGTGTTCGGGGTGAGGAGGGGACGGGCGGGGCCGGGGAGGGCGGGTCATCGGCGGAACCCGCCCTCCCCGGCGTCAGGAACTCCGCAGCCGCGCGGCCCAGGGGCCGGTGAGGGCGAACGGCCCGTCACCGCCGCCGAGCGCGAGCCGGCCGGAGAGCGCGGTGGCGGTGGAGGCCCACCACAGCGGGAGGTACGGCAGGTCACCGGCGGCCTCGGTGACCGCCTCCAGCAGCAGGGCGCCACGCTTCCCGCTGTCGGTCTCGGTGGTGGCGGCCTTGAGAGCCCCGGTCACCTTCGCCTGGTCGTACCGGGCGATGTTGGTGGCCTCGGCCTCCCCGTGCAGGTACGCGTCGAGGAGTTCGGCGGGGTCGCCGGTGGTGGGGAAGTACCAGAGGAACTGGAGCGGGAACTTCCCCGAGCCCAGCTCGGCGATCCACTGCTCCAGGGTGATCTCCTCGACCTTCAGCGTGACGCCGATCTTCTTCAGCTCGGCGGCGAGGGCGAGGGCCGCCTTGCCGAGCTGGGGGCCGCTGCCCGGGTAGTGGAGTTCGGCGGTGAAGCCGTCGGGGTGGCCGGAGGCGGCGAGTTCCTTCCGGGCCGCCGCCAGGTCGTGGGCGGGCAGCGCGATCCGGTCGTAGGCCGCGGTGACCTGCTCGGCGGGGAGCAGGTCGCCCCACATGCCGGGCGACGGCAGCGCGGCCGCCACCTGCGCCTTCCCGTGCAGGATGCCCTCGGCCATCCCCGCGCGGTCGGCGGCGTGCGCCACCGCCCGGCGCACCCGGGGGTCGTCGAAGGGTGCCTTGCCCGTGTCGAAGGCGAGGGCGACCACCGAGCGGTCCTCGGTGTACGTCACCTCGGCGGCCGACTCCCAGCCGCGTGCCTCGTCCGAGGCGAGCCCGAGCGCGCCGTCGACCGCCCCGGACTTCATCGCGACCAGCCGCGTCCCCGCGTCCGGGACGAAGTCCAGCTTGAGCGTACGCACCCCGGGCTTCTCGCCCCACCAGGCGTCGTTCCGTTCCAGCAGCACATGGTCGTCGGCGGCGAACCCGGTGACCCGGTACGCGCCCGTGCCCAGCAGCAGGGTCTTCCCGGTGCCGACCTCGCCCCGGTGGCGCTTGAGGAAGGCGCGGCTGGAGACGAGCAGCCCGCTGGGGCTCACCGTCCAGAGGAAGAGCGCGTCGGGCTTCTTCAGCCGGACGGTGACCTCCAGGTCGCCGGTGACCTTGACCGAGGTGACGTGGGCGTACAGGTAGGCGAGCGCGTTGGTGTTCTTCGGGTCGCGGATCGCCTCGACCGAGGCGACCACGTCGTCCGGGGTGAGCGGGGTGCCGTCGCTGAAGGTGACACCCCGGCGCAGGGTGAACACGTACGTCCGCTCGTCCGGCTGGGTCCACCTGGCGGCGAGGCCGGGCCGCAGCTCACCGTCCGGGCTGACGGAGAGCAGCCCTTCCTGCACCAGGCAGGCCACGGCGTAGTTGAGCGTCCCCGACTCCCGGCCGACATCGAGGCTGCTGAGCGAGGAGGGCAGAGCGAGGGTGACCTTCTCCGGGCTCGCCCCGCCCTGCCCGCCCTCGTCCTCCTCGCGGCGCGGCGGAGCACAGGCGGCCAGCAGCCCGGAGGCGGCGAGCGCCCCCAGCCCCGCCCCCGTCAGCCCGAGCAGCCGGCGTCTGCCGATCCCACCACTTTCCCGCTCCATCCGGAACCACCCACCCCGCCTATGTCCATCAGTACGACCCAACTGGGCCGGGACAGTATCCGACGAGGTTGGAGGAGGTCAAAGGTGGGCTTATGGGTGTCCGAGGGGTGGACGGGGGTGAGGGCGGGGCGGGGTGGGACGCCGACAGGAGCAGGGGGCGGCGGAGATGCCGCCGGAGTGACCATCTCCGCGCGTCGGCAGTCACCTTGACGGCGCATCAGCTACCCGCTCGCCGGCTCCCGGCCGCGGGGCGCCGCTCAGCGGCCCGTGCGATCCCCCGCCCAGATCGCGGGGACGCGGCCCGACCACGGGCTCGCCTGTTCCAACTGGCCGGCGAGGCGGAAGAGGCGGCTTTCGAGACCGTGTCCGGCGGCGAACTGCATACCGATCGGAAGCCCCGTTTCCGCGTCGGCCGCCAACGGCACGGACATGGCGGGCGTGCCCGCCATGTTGAACGGCATGGTGAACGGCGCGCGGTCGAACACGGTGCCGATCCAGCCGAGGCCGTCCAGCGTCCGCGCGCCCTCGGCATAGGCGCCCAAGGGCACGGGAAGCTCCGGCACGGTCGGCGTGAGCAGGATGTCGTAGGTACCGAAGGACCGGGCCAGGCTGCGGGAGACACGGTTCCGTACCGCGAGAGCGGCGACGAGCTGGGCGCCGCCGACCCGCTGCCCGTAGTGGTAGCCGGCCAGGGTCGCCGGTTCGAGGGTGGAGGAATCGACGGGCCGGCCGAAGGCGGCGGCCAGCTCGTCGACCGTGGCCGCGAGGTTCGCCGTGAACAGACGGGCGTTGGCCAGGACGTACTCCTCCCAGCCCACGCCGAGGCCGGCCTCGGCCTCCTCCACCCGGTGGCCCAGGGATTCGAGCAGAGCCACGGTACGGGAGAGGGCGTCGGCCACCGGTGCGGTGGTGCGGCGTCCGCCCCACGCCTGGGCGAGGACACCGATGCGCAGCCGGCCCGGGTCGCGGGTGACCTCCTCCGCGTACGGCCGGGACGGCTGCTGGGCGAAGTAGGGGTCGCCCGGCTCCGGACCGCTGACCTGGTCGAGCAGGGCCGCGCTGTCGCGCACCGTGCGGCTGACACCGCCGGCCACGGCCAGACCGCTGAACAGCTCGTCGAAGTCGGGGCCCAGGGAGACCCGGCCCCGGGTGGGCTTCAACCCGAAGAGGCCGTTGTAGGCGGCGGGGACACGGAGCGAGCCGGCGGCGTCGGTGCCGTGGGCGAGCGGTACGACCCCGGCAGCCACGGCCGCGCCCGCACCCCCGCTGGATCCCCCCGCGCTCCGCTCCGGGTCCCACGGGTTACGGGTCGCGCCGTACAGCACGGGTTCCGTCGTGATGCTGTACGCCATCTCCGATGTCGCGGTACGTCCGAACGTCACCAGTCCGGCGCGGCGCACGCGCCGCATCAGGGCCGAGTCGGCGCGTGCGACGTTGCCGGCCGCGAGGCGGCTGCCCAGCTCCGTGCGCCGCCCGGCCATGGCGGCCCCGATGTCCTTGATCAGGAAAGGGACCCCGGCCAGTGGCGCACCGGCGGGCCCGGGCCCGCCGTCGGCCGGCCAGGTCTCCACGATGGCGTTGATCCGCGGATTGACCGCCCGCGCGGCTTCGAGCGCGGCTGTTCGCAGTTCGGCGGCGGTCACCTCCCCGTCGGCCACCAGCTTCGCGAGTCCGACCGCGTCGTGGTGCACGTACTCGGCAACTCTCACTTCTCACTCCTGACGGAAGGAACAATACCGATGAGTCTCATGCGATACCGCACGGTATCGCATGGGCCTGACTGGTACCGTGGGGGCCATGAGGCAAGAGGTCCCGCACGCGGGCGGACGTCACGGAGCAGCCATGACATCGACCGCCGGCAGGCCGGGCAGGGTGGCGAGACTGCCGCCCCGCGAGCGCATCCTCGACGCGGCGGAAGAGCTCTTCCAGAGCGAGGGAATCCGGCGGGTGAGCGTCCAGGCGATCGCCGAGAAGGCCGCGACCACCAAAATGGCGATCTACCGGCACTTCGAGACCAAGGACGCGCTGGTCGCGGAGTGGATGCGGATCGTCGCCGCCGACTATCAGGCGGCCTTCGACCGCGTCGAGGCCGAACACCCCGGCCGGCCCAGGGAGCAGATCGTGGGCCTGGCCCGCTTCATCGCCGAAGGACTGCCGGCCCTCTCGCACCGGGGCTGCCCGTTCATCAACTCCCTGGCCGAACTGCCCGACCGCTCCCACCCCGCGCGGCAGGTGATCGAGGAGCACAAGGCCCACCAGACCCGCAGGCTGGTGGGCATGTGCGCCGAGGCCGGACTGCCCGACCCCGGGCAGGCCGCGGCCGAGATCACCTTCGTACTCGAAGGCGCGCAGGTCAGCACGCAGAACGGAAGCATCGACCGGGCGGGGGAACGCCTGATGAGCATCGTTGAGGGGATCGTGGACCGGCACGGCTCCCCGCTCGACGCACCCCGGCCGGCCGTCGGCTGACATCCTCCCGGCCTTGTTGTCGGTCGCCGCGCTCAACCGCCGGCGCGGCGGCGAAGCGCTACCGGCTCTCCTTCTCCCACACCGACACGTGCTTCCCGCTCTCCGCCGTGAACGGCTCGCGGTTCCAGTCCGACCAGCGGTGGGTCAGGCGCATACCGGCGAGGCGGGCCATCAGGTCGAGTTCGGCGGGCCAGACGTAGCGGAAGGGGATGGAGCGGAAGCGGCTGTGGGGGCCGTCGAGGGTGACGTAGTTGGAGGACATCGCCTGGGTGGCGGTGTCGTAGACGTCGTAGCCCCAGACGGCGGGGCCCTGCTGGAAGAGGATCGTGTCCTGGCCCGGCGGGAGCTTGCGGAGTTCGGGGACGACGACCTCGATGACGAAGCGGCCGCCGGGGCGGAGGTGGTGGGCGGCGTTGGCGAAACAGGCGACCTGGGCGTCCTGGGTGGTGAGGTTGCCGATGGTGTTGAAGACGAGGTACGCGAGGTGGAAGGCGGCCTCGCCGCCGGGGACGCGGGTGGTGGCGAAGTCGCCGAACTCGACGCCGATCCCCTCGCCGCCGGGCTTCTCGCGCAGGCGGGCCACCATGGCGCGGGAGAGGTCGATGCCGTGCACGGGGACGGCGCGCCCGCTGAGCGGGAGGGCGATCCGTCCGGTGCCGACGGCGAACTCCAGCGCCCTGCCGCCGTCGGCCAGTTCGGCGAGTACGGCGGCGGTCGCGTCGACCGTTGACTGCTGGAACATCTCGGAGGTGGGGTCGTCGTAGGTGGCGGCGATCTGCTCGCCGAAGTAGTCCGTGAGCTCCTGGTGATGCCGTGTGGTCTCCGTCACGTCGGGCGAGGTTAGTGGCGGGGCGGGGCCGGGCGCGAAGGGTTTTTCTCGCGGCGAGGTGGCGAGAGCCCGGCCCGCCCGCCCGCCCGCTCAGACGATCTGTACGCGGTGCCGGACGACGGCGTCGAAGAGGTAGCCCTGGGTGTTGTGGGGCGTGGTGGCGGGCTGGGTGCGGCCGGTGGCGTCGGTGGCGCGGGCCAGCAGTTCGGCGGGGCCCCGGTGGCGCGGCAGGTGGGGGAAGGACCAGCGGACCCAGCTGTTGCGGGCGGGCGTGTCGCGGAGCAGGGCGCGGTGCCAGCGGTGGCCGCCGTCGGTGGAGACCTCGACGCGGCGCACCGGGGCCGCGCCCGACCAGGAGCGGCCGGTGAGCACGGTGATCCGGCCGGCGGGCAGGGGCGCGTCCACGTCGAGTTCGAAGGCGCTCTTGAGGGTCTGCCGGGTGAGCGGGGCGCTGCCCTCCTCGGGGTGGCCGGGGCCGAAGAGGCGGTAGAGGTCGGTGTTCCACGGCGTGTAGAGGGGCTGGGTGGAGACCTCGATGTCGCCCAGCCACTTGACGGAGGAGATGCCGATCCAGCCGGGCACCAGGAGCCGCACCGGATGGCCGTGGTCGGGCGGCAGCGGCTCGCCGTTCATCTCGTACGCGAGGATCACGTCGTCCAGTGCCTTGGCGACGGGCAGCGGGCGGCGGACGCGGCCGAGCGGGACGCCGTCGGTGACCACCTCGTCGTCGAGGCCGCGCGGGAGCACGTCGACAGCGTCGGGACGCAGTCCGGCGCGGCGCAGCACGTCGGCGAGGCGGGCGCCGCGCCAGCGGGCCTGGCCGATCGCGCCGAGGGTCCAGGCGGTGCCGCTGACCTGCTGGCCCTGCTGGGTGGCGAAGTGGCTGCGGCCGTTGCCGGCGCACTCCAGGAAGGCGGTGCGGGTGACGGCGGGCAGGGCGCGCAGCTCGTCGAGGCCGAGGCGGAGCGGGCCGCCGGTGAGGCCGTCGCCGTGGACGGTGAGCTGCCAGGTGGCGGCGTCGATGCGCGGGGTGCGGGTGTGGTTGCGGACGAAGAAGTGGCCGGCGGGGGTGAGGTGGCCGGTGCCGGCGAGGGCGGCGAAGCGGGTCTCGGCGTTGGTGCCGCGCACGGTGAACAGGTCGGCGGGGAGCGGCTTGACGATGCCGGGCGCCGGGTCCGCCACGGCGGCCGTGGCCGTGGCGAGGGCGCCCAGCGGGGCGGTGGCGGTCGCGGCGGCGGCGAGGCGGAGCAGGGTGCGGCGGTCGGTCCCGGCGCCCCGGGCACGGCCGTCGAGGAACTGGGCGAGGCGGGCGCGGTCGTAGGTGGCCTCTGCCTGGTACGGGTGGGACGGCCGGGGCGGCATGGGGTCTCCGTTTCGGGGTGACGGGTGGTCAGGGGGCGGACGGGGCGGGGTGCTGGGCGAGGGCGCGGCCGAGGAGTTCGCGGATCAGGCGGCCGACCTGGCCGGTCTCGACCAGGAAGCCGTCGTGGCCGTGGGGTGAGTCGATCTCGGCGAGCGGGTCGGCGCCGGGCAGGGCACGCGCCAGTTCACGCTGCTGGTGGAGGGGGTGGAGCCGGTCGGTGGTGACGCCCGCGATCAGGGCGGGGCCCCGGTAGCGGGCGAGGGCGGCGGCGGTGCCGCCCCGGCCCCGGCCGAGGTCGTGGCTGTCCATGGCGGCGGAGAGGGTGAGGTAACTGCCCGCGTCGAAGCGGCGGGTGAGCTTGTCGGCGTGATGGTCGAGGTAGGACTCGATCTGGTGGCGGCCGCCGTCGGCGGGGTCCTCGCCGGGCTGGGCGGCGCGGCCGAAGCGGGCTTCGAGTCCGGGCCCGGCGCGGTAGGTGAGGTGGGCGATGCGGCGGGCGGCGCCGAGGCCGAGGTGGGGGCCCTCGCCGGGGGCGGCGTCGTGGTAGCGGCCGCCGCGCCAGCCCCGGTCGGCGCGGATCGCGGCGGCCTGGGCGGCGCTCCAGCCGATCTGGTCGGCACCGGCGGCGGCGGGCGCGGCGAGGACGAGCAGGGCGCCGGTGCGTTCCGGGTGGCCGACGGCCCACTCCAGCGCGCGCATGCCGCCCATCGACCCGCCGACGACGGCGGCCCACCGGTCGATGCCGAGGGCGTCGGCGAGGAGGAGTTCGGCGGCGACCTGGTCGCGGATGGTGAGGTGCGGGAAGTCCGGGCCCCAGGGCCGTCCGTCCGGTCCGGGTGAGGCGGGGCCGGTGGTGCCCTGGCAGCCGCCGAGGGCGTTGGGGACGACCAGGAACCAGCGGTCGGTGTCGAGCGGGCGGCCGGGGCCGGTGAGCGCGTCCCACCAGCCGGGGGCGGGGTGGCCGGGTCCGGCGGGTCCGGCCAGGTGGCTGTCGCCGGTGAGGGCGTGCAGCACCAGGACGGCGTTGGACCGGTCGGGGGCAGGGCGCCCCCAGGTCTCGTAGGCGATCCGTACGCCGGGCAGGTGGCGTCCGCTCTCCAGGGGCAGCGGGGTCTCGGCGTGGTGCCAGGAGCGGCGGCCCGGCGGGTCGCCCTCCCGCCACGCGCCGGTGGCGGGAGGGAGGGGCCGCAGGGCGGGTACGGCGGTCAGGACGCGCCCTTGGCCGCGCGGAAGCCGGTCTCCAGATCGGCCTTGAGGTCGTCCAGGTGTTCCAGGCCGACGGAGAGGCGGACCAGGCCGGGGGCGGTGCCGGTGGCGGCGAGCTGTTCCTCGTCGAGCTGGCTGTGGGTGGTGGAGGCGGGGTGGATGATCAGGCTGCGCACGTCGCCGATGTTGGCGAGGTGGCTGAAGAGGGAGACAGCGTCCACGAACCGCTTGCCCGCCTCCACACCGTCCCGCAGCTCGAAGGAGACCACGGCCCCGGCGCCGCGCGGCAGGTACCGCTGCCCGGCCTCGTACCAGGGGCTGGAGGACAGTCCCGGGTGGTGGACGACGGCCACCTCGTCGCGGGCCTGGAGCCATTCGGCGAGCGCCAGGGCGTTGGCGGTGTGCCGCTCCAGGCGCAGGCTGAGCGTCTCGATGCCCTGGAGCAGCAGGAAGGCGCTGTGCGGGGAGAGGGCCGGGCCGAGGTCGCGGAGCAGCTGGACGCGGAGCTTGACGGCGAAGGCGCCGGGGCCGAGGTCGGGCCAGTACCGCAGGCCGTGATAGCTGGGGTCGGGCGCGGTGAAGTCCGGGAAGCGCTCGGGGTGGGCGCCGAAGTCGAAGCTGCCCGCGTCCACCACGACGCCGCCGAGGGTGGTGCCGTGGCCGCCGAGGAACTTGGTGGCGGAGTGGACGACGATGTCGGCGCCGTGCTCGGCGGGGCGCAGCAGGTACGGGGTGGGCACGGTGTTGTCGACGACGAGGGGGACGCCGGCCTCGTGGGCGACGTCGGCGACGCCCCGGATGTCGAGGACGTTGCCGCGCGGGTTGCCGAGGCTCTCGGCGAAGACCGCCTTGGTGGTGGGGCGGATCGCGGCGCGCCAGGCGTCGAGGTCGTCCGGGTCGTCGACGAAGGTCACCTCGATGCCCAGGCGCGGCAGGGTGTGCCTGAGCAGGTTGTAGGTGCCGCCGTACAGGGAGGTGCTGGAGACGAGGTGGTCGCCGGCGCCGGCCAGGGTGAGCAGGGCGAGGGTCTCGGCGGCCTGCCCGGAGGCGAGGGCGACGGCGGCGACCCCGCCTTCGAGGGCGGCGACGCGCTGCTCCAGGACGTCCTGGGTGGGGTTGTGGATGCGGGTGTAGATGTTGCCCGGTTCGGCGAGCGAGAAGAGCCCGGCGGCGTGCCGGGTGTCGTCGAAGACGAACGAGGTCGTCTGGTAGATCGGCACCGCCCGGGCGCCGGTGGCCGGGTCGGGGACGGCCCCCGCGTGGATCTGCCGGGTCTCGAACGACCAGGCGGGCTCGGCGGGTTCGGTGCTGGGGGTGGCGTCGGTGGGCTGGCTCATGTCTGGCCTCGCACGGGTCGTCCGGGTGGTGGCACGGCGGGGGCCGGGAGCATGCCGGGCCCGCCGCCTGCCCGGACGCTATGGGCCTTGGCGGGCGGGGCGACAGCGGTTCGGGCGACTGGCCACGAACCCGCAACGCGGGCGCAACAGTCGGGCCGGGTGACGTGGCGCACGCCCGCTGAATTCGCGCCCCAGTTTGCTGGACAAGGCCACGGGTAACCGCGCCGAACAGGCGCCCACACGAGGGAGACGCCGATCACCGAACGACTGCCGGAGGAGTTTTTTCCATGACCGTTTCTCAGGAGAACCAGGGCCTCAACATATTCGTCGTCGGACTCGACGAGGACAATCTCGACACCCTCTGCGCGGTGCCGGGCGCGGAGGAATTCACCTTCCATCCGCTGCTGTCGAAGGACGAACTCCAGCACGGCGAGATCGACTTCCCGGAACTCCTGCGCAAGGCACGCGCCACCCTCGACGCCTTCGAGGGCACCGTCGACGCGGTGGTCGGCTACTGGGACTTCCCGGTGAGCACGCTGGTGCCGATCCTGGCCCAGGAGCGCGGGCTGCGCTCCAGCTCCCTGGAGTCGATCGTGCGCTGCGAGCACAAGTACTGGAGCCGCCTGGTCCAGCGCGAGGTCGCGCCGGAGGCGGTGCCGGGGTTCGGCCTGGTCGACCTGAACGCCGAGACGCCCCGGCCGCCCGAGGGCGTGTCGTTCCCGATGTGGCTCAAGCCGGTCAAGTCCTTCTCCTCGGAACTGGCCTTCGGCGTCCGTGACGAAGCGGAGTTCCGCGAGGCGGTGGCCGAGATCAGGCAGGGGATCGACCGCGTCGGCGGCCCGTTCGAGCACATCCTGGACCGGCTGGACCTCCCCGACGAGGTCGCCGAGGCGGGCGGCGCCGCCTGCCTCGCCGAGGAGGCGCTGACCGGCGTACAGGTCGCCGTCGAGGGGTTCGTGCACCAGGGCGAGGTGGTGGTGTACGGCGTGCTGGACTCGCACACGTACCCCAACAGCGCCTGCTTCCTGCGCCACCAGTACCCGGCGGAGCTGCCCGAGGAGACGGTGGAGCGGATCGTGGACATCTCGCGGCGCGTCATCGGGCGGGTGGGCATGGAATCGGTGACGTTCAGCATCGAATTCTTCTACGACCCCGAGACCGGCGCCGTGAACATCCTGGAAATCAATCCGCGCCATTCCCAGTCGCACGCCGAGATGTTCGAGCACGTCGACGGCGTTCCCAATCACCACCGGATGATCTCGCTGGCACTCGGCCGCGATCCGCGGGTGAAGCGGGGCGACGGGCCTTTCGAATACGGCGCGAAGTGGTACTACCGGGTATTCCGTGACGGTGTCGTGCGCCGTATTCCGACGCCCGACGAGGTCGCCCGGATCGAGCGTGAGATACCGGGGGTGAAGGTCCAGATCGTCCCCGAGGAGGGCGTCCGGCTCTCCGAGATGCCCGGCCAGGACAGTTACAGCGCCGAGCTGGCCCACATCTACGTGGGCGCCGACAGCGACAAGGAGCTGGAGGCCAAGTACGACCGCGCGGTGGAGGCGCTGGAGTTCGTGATCGACGACGCCGCCTGAGCGCGGCCGCTCCCCCGCGCCGCCCGCACGACCCCGCACAGGAAGGGTGCTGCCCCCGTATGCGTTTCGTCAGCAATCTGCCCCATCCCGTCAAGGAGGAGGAGCACGTCCGCATCCCGATGTCGGACGGGGTGCGCCTGTCGGCCAGGATCTGGCGGCCGGTCTCCTCCGACGAGCATCCGGTCCCGGCGGTCCTGGAGGCCATCCCGTACCGCAAGCGGGACCTCAGCTCGGTCCGCGACTCGATGCACCACCCCTACCTCGCCGGTCACGGCTACGCCTGTCTCCGCGTGGACCTGCGCGGCACCGGTGACTCGGAGGGGGTGCTGCGCGACGAGTACCTGGAGCGGGAGCAGCAGGACGCCGAGGAGGTGCTGGCCTGGATCGCCGACCAGCCGTGGTGCGACGGCGCCACCGGCATGATGGGCATCTCCTGGGGCGCGTTCGCCGCGCTCCAGACGGCGGCCCGGCGCCCGCCGAGCCTGAAGGCGGTGGTGCTCGCCTCGTTCACCGACGACCGGTACGACGACGACATGCACTACATGGGCGGGGCGATGCTCTCCGACAACCTCGCCGAGGCGGGCACCATGTTCGCCTACGCCACCTGCCCGCCCGACCCGGCCGTCGTCGGGGAGAGCTGGCGCGAGCTGTGGCACGAGCGGCTGGAGGGCAGCGGGCCGTGGGTCGTGGAGTGGCTGCGCCACCAGCGGCGCGACGCCTACTGGCGGCACGCCTCGGTCTGCGAGGACTACTCCGCGCTCCAGGTGCCGGTGCTGGCCTCCAGCGGCTGGGCCGACGGGTACTCCAACGCGGTGACCCGGCTGCTGGAGAACGTCGACGTGCCCCGCAAGGGACTGATCGGCCCGTGGTCGCACAAGTTCCCGCACCTGGGCGAGCCGGGTCCGGCGATCGGCTACCTCCAGGAGGTGGTGCGCTGGTGGGACCACTGGCTCAAGGGCGAGGAGAACGGGGTCATGGACGGCCCGATGCTCCGCTCCTGGATGCAGGAGAGCGTGCCGCCGTCCACCTCCTACGAGGAGCGGCCCGGCCGCTGGGTCGGCGAGCCCTCGCTGCCCTCGCCGCGCATCGAGCCGGTCTCGCACCCGCTCTTCGCGCACCGGATCGGGCATCCGGGCGAGGCGGAGCCTCAGGGGCCCGGCGCGGGTGAGCCGCTGACGGTGCGCTCGCCGCTGTCGGTGGGGCAGTTCGCCGGCAAGTGGGCCTCGTACAACGCGCCGCCGGACCTCCCCTACGACCAGCGGGAGGAGGACGGCGGTTCGCTGGTCTTCGACAGCGAACCGCTGCCGGAGCGGGTCGAGATCCTCGGATCGCCCACGGTGGAGCTGGAGTTCACCGTGGACCGCCCGGTCGCGCAGGTCGCCGCCCGCCTCTCGGACGTGGCGCCCGACGGCGCGTCGACCCGCGTCACCTACGGCGTGCTGAACCTGACCCACCTGGACGGAGGCGACCCCGAACCGCTGGTCCCGGGGCGCCGCTACCGGGCCGTGGTCCGGCTCAACGGCACTGCCCAGGCCTTCCCGCCCGGCCACCGCGTCCGCCTCTCGCTCTCCACCTCGTACTGGCCGCTGGCCTGGCCGCCGCCGGAGCCGGTGCTGCTCTCGGTGGAGCCGGGGGCGAGCACGCTGACGCTGCCGGTCCGGCCGGTGGGCGAGCCCGACGAGGGGATCTCCTTCGAGGAGCCCGAGGCGGTGGAGCCCCTGGCGACCCGGGAGCTGGCCGCGCCCGAGCAGAGCTGGAAGGTCTCGCGTGACCTGGTCGACTACCGCTCGGCGCTGGACATCGTGAAGGACAGCGGCGTCACGCGGTACGAGGAGATCGGCCTCGACGTGGGCCGCCGGGCGGTGGAGCGGTACGACTGGGTGGCCGACGACTTCGGCTCGGTGCGCGGGCGTTCCGCCTGGACGATGCGGTTCACCCGTGGCGACTGGTCCACCCGTACCGAGACCGACACCGTGCTGACCTGCGACGAGAAGCAGTTCCACGTGTACGCCACGCTCGACGCCTACGAGGGCGAGGAGCGGGTCTTCTCGCGGAACTGGAAGGTGAGCGTCGACCGCGACCTCACCTGAGCCGCGCGGTCACCCCGCCGTGCGGCCGCTCCTGGCCCGCGCGTCCAGGCGGTAGCGGAGTTGCAGGAGCAGCGAAACGACCATCAGCGCGGCCGGGACCACGGTGAAGCCGGTGAGGATCGCGGAGTGCGCCTGGGCGCTCTGTGTCACCTGGTCCCCGGCGCGGCTGGCCACGAAGCCGCCGAGGGCGAGCGCACCGGCGTAGACGTACGGACCGGCGGCCGAGCCGATCGCCTCGGTCGCCGTCCAGACGCCCAGGTACGAGCCGGTGCGGGCCAGTTCGCCCGGACCGGCCTCGCGGATGGCGTCCGGGACCATGGAGAACGGGAAGAGCTGGATGCCGGCGAAGGAGACACCGAGCAGCAGCGTCGCGGCGACCACGGGGGCGAGGCCCAGCCGGTCGCCCGCCGCCAGGCCCAGCGCGCCGAGGGCGAACCCGGACTGGGCGGCGAGCAGGCAGCGCTGCTTGCCGGCCCGGCGGGAGAGCCGGAACCAGAGCGGGGTGGCGATGAGCGCGGGCGCCACGAAGGCCGCCATCAGCACGGTGGTGAAGCCGGGGCGGCCCAGTTCGTAGCGGGTGTAGTAGGGCAGTCCGGCGAGGACGAGGTGGGTGGTGGTGGAGGCGAGCAGGTAGGAGGCGGCCAGCACGCGGAAGTGCGCGTTGGCGCGGAGCACCGAGCGGACGTCGGCGAGGGTGTCGCGGACCGGCCGGGCCCGCCGCTCCCCTGCGGCGGCGGGCCCGGCCGGTGCGCGCGGCGGGACCAGGCGGCGCACGCCGCCCACCCCGACGAGCTGGAAGGCGAGGGTGAAGGCGCCGAGGACGAGGGCCATCAGGGTGTAGGCGGCGACGGTCGGCTCGCCGTCGCCGACCAGGAGCGGGGCGACGGCGCCGCCGACGAGGATGCCGAGGGTCAGCACGACCATCCGGAAGGAGAGGACCCGGGTGCGGCCGTCGTAGTCGACGTCCATGTCGGTGGGGGTGGCGAGGTAGGGCACCTGGTACGCGGCGAAGAGGGTGTTGCCCACGACGAACCAGCCGGCGACCCAGAGCGCGGCGGCCCACGGGCGGTCCGCCACCGGGCCGGGGACGGCGAAGAGGGCGACGAAGGCGGGGCCGAGGGCGCAGCCGGCGGCGAGCAGCCGGAGCCGGCTGCCGCGCCGGACCCGGTCGGCGTCGGAGAGGAAGCCGACGAAGGGGTGGAGGACGACGTCGACGACCTTCGGGACGAGCAGGACGAGCCCGGCCAGCCACGGGGAGACGCCCAGGGTGTCGGTGAGGAAGTACAGGAGCAGCAGTCCGGGGACGGTGACGTACACGCCCATCCCCGCCGAACCCAGGGCGTAGCGCACCAGGGCGGGGGTGCCGGGGCTCGTGGCGGGGGCCGGGAGCTCCCCGGGGGCGCCGGACGGGGCGGGCAGACTCATCTAATCCACCAGATGCTTGATTGCGGGTGGACCGGATCGTAGCCACACTGGGCCGAATGAGAAAGAGCGAGGACCGGGCGGACGGCGGGGACGAGGCGGCGGGCGGGGCGCGGGCGAGACGGCCCGGCCGGCCGCCGCGCGGCGCGGACGGCGCGCCGCCGACCCGGGAGCGCATCCTCACCGAGGCCACCGCGCTCTTCGCGCGGGGCGGCCCGCAGGGCGTCTCGATGCGCGACGTGGCGGCCCGGGTCGGCATCGACGTCTCCAGCGTCCACCACCACTTCGCCACCAAGACGGCCCTGTACGACGCCTGTTTCGCCCGGGTCTACGAGCGGGAGCAGCGCGCCCTCGCCCCGCTGGTGGACCGGCTCGCCGCAGCCGTCGCCACCGGGGACCGGGGGGAAGTGGCGGCCGCCATGCACCACTTGGCCGACGGCTTCGTGGACTTCCTCCAGGAGCATCCGCACACCACCTTCCTGTGGCTGCGCCGCTGGCTGGAGCCGACCCGCGACTCGGCGCTCGACGCTGCCTACGCGCTGCCGATCTACGAGCGGGTGGAGCGGGTGCTGCTCGGCGCGGCGGCGGGCGGCACGCTGCTGGAACCGACCCCGCACGTGACGGTGCGCAGCCTGGTGTGGGCGGCGCACGGCCACATCACGGCGCTGGCGGCGGCCGAGCGGGACCCGGTGGCGGCGGCCCGCGAGCGGTACGAGTTCCGGGCGTACGCGCACCGCTTCCTGGACCGGATGTACCCGGCCCCTGGCGCCGAGGGGACCGGTGGCCGATAATCCGGGCCACGTAAATCCATCAGGCGATGGATTCGGGGAAGGGTGCGGCATGGGCGGCGGGAGCGGGACGGCGCGGGCGGGCGTGACGGCGGTGGTCGGGGGCGGGGCCGCCGGGATCGCGGCGGTGAAGGCGCTGGCCGAGGCCGGGCTGCCGGTGCTCGGCCTGGAGCGGGCCGAGGCGCTGGGCGGGCTGTGGCGGCTGGCCGGGGAGACCGCCGCCTACGAGGGGCTGCGGCTCAACACCAGCCGCCCGCGCACCGAGTTCTCCGACTTCCCGATGCCCGCCGACTGGCCGGACTACCCGGGCCGCGCCCAGCTCCTGGAGTATCTGGAGGCGTACGCCGAGCGGTTCGGGGTGACGGAGCACTACCGGTTCGGGACCACCCTGGTGCGGGCCCGGCGGGACGGGGACGGCTGGGCGCTGGAGCTGGAGGGACCGGCCGGCCCGTACACCGAGCGCGTCGCCCACCTGGTCGTGGCCAACGGGCACAACCACACGCCGAAGCTGCCCGCGCCGCGCCCGCCGGGCCGGTTCACCGGCACCGAGTCGCACGCCCACGCGTACCGGGTGCCCGGGGAGTTCGCCGGGCACCGGGTCCTGGTGGTGGGCGCGGGCAACTCGGCGATGGACATCGCCACCGAACTGACCGGCCACGCCCGCCGGGTGGCGCTCTCCACCCGGCGCGGGGTGTGGGTGCTGCCCAAGCGGCTGCTGGGCCGCCCCTCCGACCAGCTCAACGGCGCCCTCGCCGCCGTCCTGCCGTGGCGGGTGCGGCAGACCGTCTCCCAGACCGTGCTGCGCCTGGCCGACCGGCGCCCGGCCGGGCCCGGGCTGCCCGCGCCCCGGCGGGGGGTGCTCCAGGACCATCCGACGCTGAGCGACACCGTGCCCTCGCTGGTCGCCGCCGGACACCTGGACGCCCGGCCGGGCATCGAGCGGTTCGAGGGCGGGGCGGTGCGGTTCACCGACGGGACCACCGAGGAGTTCGACCACATCGTCTGGTGCACCGGCTACCGCGCGACCACGCCCTTCCTCGACCGCGACGTGGTGGCCGATCCGGCGCGGCTGCTGCTGTACCGGCACGTCTTCGTGCCCGGGGACGGCTCGCTGTCGTTCGTGGGGCTGATGCAGTCGACCGGTTCCGCGCTGCCCGTGGTGGAGGCGCAGGCCCGGCTGGTGGCGGCGTACCGGGCGGGGCTCTGGCGGCTGCCGGAGCGGGCGGTGGCCCGGCGGACGGCCCTGGCGGAGCTGCGGGCCGCCCGGGCCCGGTGGGGCGAGAGCCGCCCGCACCTGCGGATCGACATCGACCAGTACCTGCGGACCGTCCGGGCCGAGCTGGCCCGCGCGGGCGCCGGCCGGCCGCTGGCGGGGCGCCGGGTGCTGGTCACCGGGGCGGCGGGCACCTTCGGGCGGGCGATGACGGCCCGGTTCACGGCGCTCGGCGCCGAGGTGGTGGGGCTCGACCTCACCGACCCGGGCGACCTGGGCGTCCCGGTCGTCCCCTGCGACCTGACCGAGCCGGACCAGGCCCGGGCGGCCGTCGCGAAGGCGGCCGGGCTGCTCGGCGGCGTCGACCTGCTGGTCAACAACGCGGGACGCGGCGGACCCGCCCCCGCCGAGCAGGCGCCGGGCGAGGAGGTCCACGCCCAGCTGCGGCTCAACCTGGTCGGCGCCTGGGAGGTGACCGCCGCCGCGCTGCCGCACCTCGAACGGGCCCGGGGCCGGGTGGTCTTCATCGCCTCCCGGATGGCGGTCCTGCCACTCCCGCTGGCCGCCGCCTACGGTGTGTCGAAGCGGGCGCTGGCCGCCTACGCCGACGCGCTGCGGCTGGAGGTCGGCACCCACGTCGGCGTCACCACGGTCTACCCGAGCATGGTGGCGAGCCCCATCCACGACACCACCCGGGCCGCCGGCCTCTCCCTGGACGGCGTCTCCCGCCCCGAGCCGGTCGAGGGCGTCGTCGACGCGGTGGTGGCCGCCGCCACCGCGCCCCGCGCCCCGCGCGACGTGGCGACGACGCGCCGGGGCCGCCTGGAGATGGCCTTCGCCCGCCACGCCCCCGCCCTCGCCGACCGCGTGGTCCGCCGCACGGTGGCCGCCCGGGTCACCGCCGGCGCCTTCCGCGACGCCCCGCTGGCGGCGGGGCTGGTGCGGCGGCACCGGGGGTAGGGCAGGTTCGGGGCGCCCGGCCGGGGGGCATGACCGGGCGCCCCGGTGCGTCGCCTGACGCTGCGTCAGTTCTCGGTCTAGGGTCGCGCCTCGGGTACGCCGTCCGCGTCGGCCCGTCCCCCGTCCCCGCCCGGCCCCCTGTCCCACCGGCGCGATCCGGCCACCCCCAACCCTCATCAGCCCGCCATGCCCCGGTCGCCCGCGCGCCCCTCCGGCGTCGTCCCCCGCCACTCCAATTCCCTTCGGCGCCACGCCGTCGAGAGCTGAGGAGTGCCCCCGTGCCCACCGCTTCCCTGCCTGACTCCCCCACCCCCCGTACCGTTCCCGCACCGTCCGCCGCGCCCTCCCGGTCCGCGCGCCACGATGCCGCCCTGCGGGCGGCCGCCCGGGGCCTGGACCGGCGGCGGCTGCTGACGCTGGGCGGGGCCGCCGCCGCGCTGGCCTTCGCCACCAACCTGCCGGCGGCGGGGGCGGCGCAGGCCGCCGGGTTCGACGCGCGACGGCTGCGCGAGGACCCGTTCACCCTCGGCGTGGCCTCCGGCGACCCGCACCCGTCCTCGGTGCTGCTGTGGACCCGGCTCGCGCCGCGCCCCTTCGAGCCGGACAGCGGGCTGCCCGCGCAGCGGATCACCGTGGAGTGGGAGCTGGCCCGCGACGAGCGGTTCCGCCGGGTCGTCAGACGCGGCCGGGAGACTGCCCACCCCGAGTTCCACCACAGCGTCCACGTGCAGGTGGACGGCCTGGACGCGGACCGGGTCTACTACTACCGCTTCCGCGCCGGAGCGTTCACCAGCCCCGCCGGTCGCACCCGCACCACGCCCCGCCAGGGCGCCAGGACCCGCGAACTGGCCCTCGCCGCCGTCTCCTGCCAGGCGTATCACGACGGTTACTTCACCGCCTACCGCCACCTCGCGGCCGAGGACGTCGACGTCGTCCTGCACCTCGGTGACTACCTCTACGAGTACGCCGTGAACGGCGCCGGAGGGGCCCGCAACTACACCGACCGGGTGCTGCCGGCCGTCTTCGACCGGGAGACCATGACGCTGGAGGACTACCGGCTGCGGTACGGCCTCTACAAATCCGACCCGGACCTGATCGCCGCCCACGCCGCCCACCCCTTCGTGGTCACCTGGGACGACCACGAGACGGAGAACAACTACGCGGGCGACCAGCCGGAGAACGACGTGGACCCGGAGGAGTTCCTGCTCCGCCGGGCCTCCGCCTACCGCGCGTACTGGGAGAACCAGCCGCTGCGGCTGCCGCAGCGCCCCACCGGCCCCGACATGCGGCTCTACCGGCGGCTGCACTGGGGCGACCTGGCCCAGTTCGACATCCTCGACACCCGCCAGTACCGCTCCGACCAGGCGTACGGCGACGGCTGGAAGACGCCGGGGCCCGAGTCCGAGGACCCCGCGCGCACCATGACCGGCGGGGCCCAGGAGCGGTGGCTGCTCGACGGGTGGCGCACCTCGCGGGCCCGCTGGAACGTGGTCCCGCAGCAGGTGACCTTCTCCGAGCGGCGCAACGCCACCGGCTCCGCCTACAAGCTCTCGATGGACTCCTGGGACGGCTACCCGGCCTCCCGCGAGCGGCTCCTCGCCGGGGCCGAACAGGCGGGCGTCGACCACCTGATGGTCCTCACCGGGGACGTGCACGTCGGCTACGGCTTCGACATCAAGCGGGACTTCGCCGACCAGGGCTCGCGCACCGTCGGCACCGAACTGGTCGCCACCTCGATCGCCAGCGGCAAGGACGGCGCCGACCGGCCCGCCAACTGGGAGACGTACCACGCGGCCAACCCGCACCTGAAGTTCTACAACGGCCGCCGCGGCTACCTCACCGTCCGCCTCGGCGAGGAGTCGGCGCGCGCCGACTTCCGCACCGTCTCCGCCGTCACCGTGCCCGGCGCCCCGCTCACCACCGCCGGATCGTTCGTCACCGAGCGCCGCTCCCCCGGCCTGAAGCCCGCCTGACCCCGAGGGCCGCACACGCGAGGGGAGCCGTGCCGCCGGTGCGGCACGGCTCCCCTCCTGACGCGTCGGGCCGGGGTCAGCGCCCCTGGGTCAGCGCGCTCGCCGGGGCGCGGCGGACCACGAAGTCGCCGAGCACCGTGGTCCCGTCGGCGTCGTACACCGCGATGCGGCGGTCCGCACCGGCCAGCCGCTTCTGGAGGGCGACGGCCTCGCGCGGCGAGGCGGGCGCCGGCTCGTCCTCCAGCTCCGCCCGCTTCACGTAGCCGACCTCGCCCCCGGTCGTGTAGGCCCGGATCAGATCGGGCGCGTTCCCCGGCGACGTCGCCTCCAGGCCGGAGCCGTACGTCTCCCCCTTCGCGTTCTTCGGCCAGGCGGGCGCGGTGCCGTGGCCGGGCGCGGCCGGCCCGGCGGTGAGCGAACGGTGGTTCACGCTGGGCGACTTGAAGGTGTAGACGGCCTTGTAGCCGTTCCCGGTGTACGCCTTCGTCACGCCGTAGCTGTGGTACGTGCCCTTTCCGCAGCCCTTGCCGAGCGTCGGGACGCTCAGGCTGTTGGCGGGGCCGCTGGTGTAGGAGTACCCGTTCGAGGCGCAGAGCGTGCTGCCCTTGTAGAGGCGCGCCAGTGCCCCCAGGTACCCCGAGGGGACGTTGCCGCTGCCGTTCTTGGCGGCGGTGGTCGACGCGTAGAGCCGCGAACTGTCGGCGATGGTCGCGCGGTTCTTGTACTTGATGCCCTTGACCGGGCCGTAGTAGCCCCACGGGCTGTGCGCGTCGGCGGCCGCCTGCGGTGTGAAGGTGGCCAGCACACCCATCGCCAGCAGACCGACCAGTCCGGCCCGGGTGCGCGCTCGTCGTACGGAAGCCAAAGTTCCCCCAATGGTGCGTGGTGCGGCTCGGGAGATCCCCGAGGACTTAAGGGTGAATTGGGACGCAATGCGCGTCAACACCGCTTTTCAGCCAACTGACGGGCAAATCGACCGAACGCACCAGAGGGGGCAACACGTTCGAGAGGGTCAGGTACGCGGCAGCAGCACGGCCTGCGTCTGGGTGGTCTGGCCCAGTCGACGCCCCTCGTCGTCGTACAGGTCGGTCTGGACGACGACGAACGAGCGGCCCGTGTGCAGGGGCCGGGCGACGGCGCGGACGGTGCCCTCGCGCAGGGCGCGGAAGAAGTTGGTCTTCGACTCGACCGTGGTGGTGCCGGCCGCGCCGGGCGGCAGGTTGAGGTAGGCACAGACCGCGCCGACCGCGTCGGCCAGCGACATCAGCGCCCCGCCGTGCAGCGCCCCGCCGATGGTGCACCGCTCGGGCGCCCAGTGCAGGTGCCCCCGGGTCTCGGCGGGCGAGGCCGCCTCCAGCTCGACGCCGAGGGACACCGCGTACGGCATGGTGCCGAGCAGCGCGGTGAGTTCACCCTCGGCGACGGCTCCCTCGGGGGTGGCGGCGGAGCTCTTCTCGGTCACGGCGGCGGGTCCTTCCGGTCGTCGGGCGGGGATGCCGGGCCCGGCGCCCCCGCCCGCATACAAGCCCCGCTCCACCGCCGGGGCAAGATCCGCCCCGGGTGACCGCGCTCACTCCGCCGCGTCGGGCACCGGCGTCCGCCCCTCCGCCCGGGCGGCGGCGACGGGTCCGCGCCGCCGGGAGACGGCGACCCCGGCGAGGCAGAGGGCACCGCCGGCCAGGGCGAGCGGGGCCGGCACCTCGCCGAGCAGGGCCCAGGACATCAGGACGACCAGGGCGGGCACGGCGTAGGTGGTGGCGCCCATCCGCCCGGCGGTGGTGCGGGAGAGCGCGAACGCCCAGGTGGTGAAGGCGAGGGCGGTCGGGAAGACGCCGAGGTAGACCATGTTGAGGGTGGCGCCGAGCGGGGCGGTGCGCAGCTCGGTCAGGAGCGTGCCGGTGAACGGCAGGCAGACCACGGCCCCCACCAGGCAGCCGTACGTGGTGACCTGGAGCGCCCCGGCGTGGCGCAGCGCGGGCTTCTGCGCCACCACTCCGGCCGCGTAGGACCCGGCGGCGAGCAGGCACAGGACGACGCCGAGGGCGGAGGCGCCGCCGTCCCCGGAGGTGGAAAGGCCGACGACGACGGCACCGGCGAACGAGACGGCCACCCCGGCCAGCAGCGGCCTGGGCAGCCCTTCGCCGAGGAGGGTGCCGCCGAGCAGGGCGATGAGCAGCGGCCCGATGTTGACCAGCAGCGCGGCGGTGCCCGCGTCGACCTCCCGCTCGCCCCAGTTGAGCACCACCATGTACACACCGAACCACAGGACGCCGGAGAGCAGGATGCCCGGCCAGGCGCCGCGCGGCGGCAGCCCGATCCGGCGGACTGCGGCGACGGCCCCGAGCACCGCCGCCCCGGCCAGCAGCCGCCCGAGGGCGAGCGCGCCGGGCGAGTACGCCTCGCCGGCGCTGCGGATGGAGACGAAGGCCGAGGCCCACAGGACCACGGTGACCGAGGCGGCGGCGGGCGCGGCCCACCGGGCCCAGGGCTCGGGAGTGCCGGATGAGGTGTTCATGGCGGTGACGCTAGCGGGAAGATCGTTCGGCGGGCACCGAAGCGAGGCCGTCGGGGCCGTCGGGCCTGCGGGCAGGTCCGCTCAGCTCTCCGGGACGTCCTTGAGGAGGACGAGGCCGTCGAGGTGCGGCAGGTGGGCCGGGTCGAGCGGGGCGTACCCGAACCAGGGAGAGGTCCGGGGCGCGGGCGGCGGGGCGCCGAGGACGGCGGCGAGGCGGCGGGCGTCCACGAGGTGGCTCTCCCCGGGGAGCCGGGCGTACAGCAGCCCTTCGACGGTGTCCGGGGGCGGGGTGTCGACGCCCTGGTGGCGGAGGGTGCCGAGGGCGGTGGCGAGGAAGGCGTACTCCTCGCCGAGCCGGGCGCTCACCAGCGCGCCCGCGCTCCACCACTCGACGGGGCCCTGCCACATCCGCATGGCGCTCTTCGGCCGCTGGAAGTGGGCGTTCTGGGCGTGGGCGAGGACCGGGCCGCGGGCGGTGAGGGCGAGGAGGTTCTCCGCCATCATCAGGTCGCGCTGGGCGCAGAGCCGGGACATCCGGGCGGGTGAGGGGTCGGCCATGGCGCGGTGGTACCGGAGCAGGCCGGTGGCGGTGCGGGCGTGCAGGCGGACCGTCTCGCGCTCGCCGGGCGGGGCGGCCGCGCGCAGGTGGGGCTCCTGCTGGTCGAGCAGGGCCGTCAGGTCGTCGGCGAGCAGGCGCAGCCGCGCGGCCTCGACGGACCGGCCGCAGGAGCGGGCCGGGTCCGTCATGGCGGCCGGTTCGGTCCACCGGTCGTCCTCGCCGAGGAGGGCGTCCAGCTCCTCGGCGGTGCAGGGCAGCAGCGCGGGGTCCAGGTGGGCCGCGAGGTGGGCGTGGAGGGCGGTGAGGCAGGGCCGGGGGCTGGCGGCGTGGGTGATCTCCAGCGGGCCGTCGAACCCGGCGAAGCGGAGCCGGCCGGCGGCGGGCCGGCCCTCCTCCTCGGCGCGGGCGTTGTACGCGCGCATCCAGCGGACGAGGTCCCGGTTGGCGGCGGAGGCGCCCCAGCCGTGGCTGAATCCGTGCTCCAGGGCGGCGTCGAGGGTGCCGGTGCCGGAGGTGACGTAGGCGTCCACGAGCAGCCCGGCCAGGCAGTCGGTCTCCAGCGTGATCGTGCGGTACCCGTGCTCCTCGACGAGCCGGCGGAAGAGGGCGTTGCGCAGACGCAGCAGGGCGTCCTCGCCGTGGGTGGGCTCGCCGAGGGCGAGGAGCCGGGGCCGGTGCGGGAGCAGACGGGAGACGGCGGCGGCGTCGAGCGGCGCGGCGATTTCCTTCAGGTCGATGGGCATGGCTTTCACCGTATCGCTGAACCTTTGGTGGAAACTTCCGCGCCGAAAGGCCCCGATAGGCTGGGGTACATGCGCCAGAACCTTCAAACAGGGGCGGCCGGCGAGCGGCTGCGGCCGGTCGATCTGGCCCGTGCCCACGGACTCTCCACCCAGGCGGTACGCAACTACGAGGAGGCGGGCATCCTCCCGCCCGCCGGGCGCACCCCCAGCGGCTACCGCGTCTACACCCCGCTGCACGCGGCGGCCCTCGGCGCCTTCCTCGCCCTGCTGCCCGGCCACGGCCACCGGACGGCCTCGGAGATCCTGCGGGCGGTGCACCGGGGCGCCCCCGAGGAGGCGTTCGCCCTGATCGCCGCGAGCCACGCCCAGCTCCTGGAGGACCGCCGCACCCTGCGCGCCGTCGAGTCGGCCCTGCGCGACCTGGAACCCGTACCGGCCCCGAAGGGCGGCACCCTGTTCGTCGGCCCCCTCGCCCACCAGCTCGGCGTCCGCCCCGCGACCCTGCGCAAGTGGGAGGCGGCGGGCCTGGTCCGCCCCCGCCGGGACCCCCGCACCGGCTACCGCGTCTACGACGAGGCCGCCGTCCGCGACGCCCGCCTGGCCCACCAGCTCCGGCGCGGCGGCCACCTGCTGCACCAGATCGCACCGTTGCTCTCCCAGGTACGCGAGGCGGGCGGCCTGGAACCCCTGGCGGACACCCTGCACACCTGGCACGCCCGCCTCACCGGCCGGGGCCGGGCCCTGCTGGCCGGGGCGGCGGAACTGGAGGCGTACCTGCGGGCGCGCGAGGAGCCCGCCCGGGACGCTTGACCCTTGCCCCTGGCGGCAGGGTTCCCCGACCACCGGCATGAACCACACCGCGGAGCAGAGCAGCAGGGTCGTCGCTGTGACCGGAGCAGGCACCGGGACCGCCCGGACCGCCGCCCGCGCCTTCGCAGCCGAGGGCACCCACGTGGTCGCGACCGGACAGCGGCCCGGACCTTGAGGAGACCGCCGCCGGGCCCGACCGGATCACGCCGCCGGCCGCCGGCATCCCCGGCGAGCGGTCCCCCCGGTGGCCTGACGCCTCGTCCTCGCCCCGTACAACTTGCTCCGACGCTTGAGCCCACATGCGAACCCGCCCGGCCTTGAGTCCCCCTCCGAGCCCGGCCGACGCTTGAGGCCCTCCTCAAGCCCGGCCGGCACCTGACTTCAAGCCCGGCCGGCGCCTGAGGCCACCTTCGAGCCCGGCCGGCGCCTGAGGCCACCCTCAAGCCCGGCCGGCGCTTGAGGCCATCTTTGACCGGCACGGTCGAGCCGGAGCGCGGGCACAAGACAGCCCGGCCGGCGCCTGAGGCCGAAACAGGCCCCGGGACGGGCTCAGCCCGGCAGCCGCCAGGCTCCCGCCTCGATGCCGAGCAGAGCGCCCAGGCGCTCCTCCCCCTCGGGGGTGATCTCGACGGCCCGATCCGTACCGACCCGTCGGCACCACCCGTGGTCGAAGGTGTGGCGGCACAGGAGGGCACCGGCGTGCCCGGCGAGGTGGGGGCGCCGTTCGGTCCAGTCCAGGCAGGCCCGGGTGACCGGGCGACGCCCGGGCGGCGTGAGATCCAGGCCCTGCGCGGCGAACCAGGTGCAGCCCGCACGGGTGGGGGTGAGGTCGGCGTCCGGGGCGAGCAGGCCCCGCCCCACCATCGCGTCGGTGACGGCGACGCCGATCCGGCCCGCGAGATGGTCGTAGCAGGTACGCCCCCGGGCCAGCCGGCTCCCCGCGCGGACCGCGCGCAGGCCCACGGGCCGCTCCCCGCCGGGTGCCGCCCGGGCGGCGAGCCCCTCGACCAGGCGGGCGGCACCGGGGTCGGCGAGCCGGACGTACCGGTGGCGGCCCTGCCGCTCCTGGGCGAGCAGGCCGCCCGCGACCAGCCGGTTGAGGTGCTCGGTGGCGGTGGAGGCGGCGACGCCGGCGCGGCGGGCCAGCTCCCCGGCGGTCCAGGCGCGGCCGTCCAGGAGGGCGAGGCAGATGACGGCCCGGGTCTCGTCGGCGAGCAGGGCGGCCAGGGCGGCCACCCGCTCGGCGGCGGAGCCGGGGGCCGCCGGTTCGGTTCCCATGGCACCAGGATGCCGCGCCCGGGGTTCGGCGGCCGCCGAAGCGTCGCCGCCGGACACCGGGCGCCGGGGGGCGTGCGGCTCCTACTCCTCGAAGTAGGCGTCCAGGACCGCGTCCAGGGCGGTCAGCCACTCCTTGGCCTGCTCCTTGCCGTCCGCCTCGACCTCGGCGGGGTAGCGCCAGGGGCCGGGGGTGTGGACGGCGACGAGGAGGCGGCGGCCGAAGCGGGAGACCGAGGACTCCACGGCGGCCACCTCCTCCCAGGTGAACTCGGCCTCCTGGTCGTCGAGGCGCAGCCGTATGCCGTCCGCGTCGGCCGTCACGGCGGCGCGGCGGTCGGCGGCCTCGAAGACGGGGCCGTCGGCGGGGGCCTCGCCGCCCTCGGGCTCCGTGGCCTCCTCTGCGGCGTCCTCGGCCGCCTCGGGCTCGGGCTCCGGCTCGGCGGCCCGCTCCTCGGGGGCCGCCTCCTCGGGAGCCGCGTCCTCGGCGGGGGCCGCGTCGTCGGGGGTGCCGCCCGTGGCGTCGCCGTCCTTCTCCGCCGGGCCGGCCGAGGGGGCGGTGATGCCCGGAATGTGCGCCGGTGAGGTGGTGGCGACGTACACGGGCGGGGCCTTGGTCTCTATGCGCTCGTCCACGGTCCGCAGTATGGACGACGAAGCTGTGGGGCCACCAGCCGCCGCCCACCCGCCGGACACTCCGTCAGCCGCCCGGACCCGCCCGGGGGCCGCCCCCGTAGGCTGTGCGCCCCTGTGTGAGGCCGCCCGCCACGGGCAGGCGGCCGGGGACCGCAAGTTGACGCCCACGCCCCCTGTCGGGAGACGCACACCCATGGCTCCGCGCACCACACCCCGCCCCCTGCCCGACCTGTCCGGCACCACCGCCGTGGTGACCGGCGCCAACAGCGGTATCGGTGCCGCGACCACACTGGCGCTGGCCAAGGGCGGCGCGCGGGTCGTGATGGCCTGCCGCGACCTCGCCAAGGCGGAGCGGACGGCGGCGGCGGTACGGCGGGTGGTGCCGGAGGCGAAGGTGCCGCTGGTCGGGCTCGACCTGGCGGACCTCTCCTCGGTCGCCGAGGCCGCCGAGGAGATCGGCAGGACCTCCGGCGGCCGCGTCGACCTGCTGGTCAACAACGCGGGCGTGATGGCGCTGCCGGAACGCCGTACCGCCGACGGCTTCGAGATGCAGTTCGGCACCAACCACCTGGGCCACTTCGCCCTCACCGCCCACCTGCTGCCGTACCTCGGTACGGACGGCCCGGCGCGCGTCGTGACGGTCTCCTCGCTCGCCCACCGGATGGGCCGCATCGACTTCGACAACCTCAACGCCGAGCGGGGCTACGGCTCCTGGCCCGCCTACGGGCGTTCCAAGCTGGCCAATCTCCTCTTCACCGCCGAACTGGCCCGCCGCGCCAGGGCGGCCGGGCTCGACCTGACGGCCGTCTCCGCCCATCCGGGGCTGGCCGCCACCGAACTGGGCCAGGCCGGGCCGAAGATGGCCGGCCACTCCTGGGCGGCCCGGATGGAGCGGGCCACCCGGCTCTTCACCCAGCCGGCCTCGTCGGGCGCGCTGCCCGTGCTGCTGGCGGCCACCGACCCGGCGGCCCGCGGCGGCGCGTACTACGGCCCGGCCGGACCGCTGGAGTGCCGGGGCGGCGCGGGCCCGGCCCGGCTCTCGGCGCGCGCCAAGGACCCGGTGACCGCCCGCCGCCTGTGGGACGTCTCGGCCGCGCTGACCGGTGTCGACCCGGGGCTGGAACCGGCCTGACCGCACCGGTCCCGGACATGCCGGACGGCCGGCCGGGCACCTCGGTGGTGTCCGGCCGGCCGTCCGGCTTCCGGGACGGCTCCCGGGTTCCGGGAGGCCGTCAGCGGGTCGGGCCGCTGCGGCCGCCCTTCCAGTCGTCCTCCTCGCCGGAGGCGCTGCCGGTGCCGTCGTCGTACTGGATCTCCTCCTTGCGGACGGTGTCGCTGACCTCGCGCTGTTCGGTGACCTTCTCCGTCTCCAGGCGCACCCGTTCGACGGCGACGGCCTCCTTGCGCACGACGGGGCGTTCGGCGTGGAGGGTGACCTCCGCCTCGGCCTCGCCGATCTCGGTCCCGCGCGTCCGGTCGCCCTCACCGATGGGCTCCCTGACGAGATGCACCTCCTCGTGGCTGACGGGGACGGTCGTGGAGACGTCCTCGGTCACCACCACCTTGCGCAGGCGGGCGCGGCCCACCTCCTGCTCCTCGGTGCCGACGCGCAGCTGCTCCTCGGAGCGGACCATCTCGTCGGCGTACTTGGCGCGGTCGTCGCCCGTCTCGGCGGCGGACCGGCTCATGCCGGCCCCGGCCAGCGGCCGGTCCTCGGCGGGCCGGTCCATGCCGGACTGGCTGCGGCCACCGGCACCGGCCGCACCCGCGGCCCCGGCCGCCCCGGCGGTGCCCGCCGCCGCGGCCTTGGTCCCGGTGTCCATGCCGGTGTCCTTGCCGGACGTGTCCGTCCGCCCGCTCATCTCCTCACCGGTCTTGCCGCTGCCGCCCCGGGTGACCCCGTAGTGGGCGTACAGCTCGCGCTCCTCGGCGGCGTCGAGATGTTCGTCGGCGTCGACGCGCGGAGCGTCCTTGATCGTGTCCTTGGCGTAGGCGAGGTGCAGTCCCTCGCCGTCGTGGCCCGCCCCGGCCAGCGGCACGAAGGTCTCCTTCATGCCGAACATGCCGGTCTTGACCGTGACCCACTCGGGCTTCCCGGTGGCGTCGTCGAGGAAGACCTGTTCGACACTGCCGACCTTGGCGCCGTCGCGGTCGTAGGCGGTCAGCCCCACCAGCTGGTCGGTGGTGAGGAAGCTGTCACCTGCTGTCATGTCGTGATCACTCCTTGGACGGCGCGTGGCGGAGGATTCCGGGAGCACCCCCATGGGCCCACACACCCACGCCTCCATCGCGCACCCGGAACGCCCTCGCGGCAACCCGGGACCGCCCGCGCTCCCCCACCGGCGGCCCGCGCCTCGCGTGCGGCAAGGCGTCGGCGGGCCTCCGGGAGGGCCGGGAGCCGCCTCCCGGGGACGTACGGCATTACTCCATTCGGGTGAATGGCCCTTACGTCCCCGGGCGCGGCCCGGTCAGGAGGCGTCGAGCGCGGCGCGGACGGTGCGGGCCGCGGCCACCAGGTTCTCCAGGGAGGCGCGGGTCTCCGGCCAGCCGCGAGTCTTCAGTCCGCAGTCCGGGTTGACCCAGAGCCGCTCGGCCGGGATGGCCGCCAGGCCCTCGCGGAGCAGGGCGGCGGCCTCCTCGGCGCCGGGGACGCGCGGCGAGTGGATGTCGTAGACCCCGGGACCGGCCTCGCGCGGGTAGCCGTGGGCGGCGAGTTCGTGCGCCACCTCCATGTGGGAGCGGGCCGCCTCCAGGCTGATGACGTCGGCGTCGAGGTCGTCGATGGCCTGCACGATGTCGCCGAACTCCGCGTAGCACATGTGGGTGTGGATCTGGGTGGCCGGCGCCACGCCGCCGGTGGTGAGCCGGAAGGCGCGGGTGGCCCACTCCAGGTAGGCGGGGCGGTCGGCGGCGCGCAGCGGCAGCGTCTCGCGCAGCGCCGGCTCGTCGACCTGGATCACCGGGGTGCCGGCCGCCTCCAGGTCGGCCACCTCGTCGCGCAGGGCCAGCGCGACCTGGGCCGCGGTCTCCCCGAGCGGCTGGTCGTCCCGGACGAAGGACCAGGCCAGCATGGTGACGGGCCCGGTCAGCATCCCCTTGACCGGCCGCTCGGTGAGCGACTGGGCGTACGTCGTCCAGCCCACCGTCATCGGCGCGGGCCGGGAGATGTCCCCCGCGAGGACCGGCGGCCGGACGTAGCGGGTGCCGTACGACTGGACCCAGCCGTGCTGGGTGGCGAGGTAGCCGGTGAGCTGCTCGGCGAAGTACTGGACCATGTCGTTGCGCTCGGCCTCGCCGTGCACCAGGACGTCGATCCCCGCCTTCTCCTGGAAGGCGATGACCTCGGCGATCTCGGCGGCGATGCGCTCCTCGTACCCGGCCGCGTCGATCCGGCCCGCCCGCAGGTCGGCGCGGGCCGCGCGCACCTCGCCGGTCTGCGGGAACGAGCCGATGGTCGTGGTGGGCAGCAGCGGCAGCCGCAGCCGCTCGCGCTGGGCGACGGCCCGCTCGGGGTAGGGCTGGGGGCGGCGCGCGTCGGCCTCGGTGACGGCGGCGGTCCTGGCGCGGACGGCCGGGTCGCGGGTGAGCGGGGAGTCGGCGCGCGAGGCGAGGGCGGCCCGGTTGGCGGCGATCTCGGCGGCGACGGCGCCGGTGCCCTGGGCGAGGCCCTTGGCCAGGGTGACGATCTCGGCGGTCTTCTGCCGGGCGAAGGCGAGCCAGCGCAGGATCCGCGGGTCGAGGTCGCGTTCGGGCGCGGTGTCGAGCGGGACGTGCAGCAGGGAGCAGGAGGCGGCCACGTCGACGCGGCCGGCGAGGCCGAGCAGGGTGGCGAGGGTGGCCAGCGACTTCTCGTGGTCGTTGATCCAGATGTTGCGGCCGTTGACGACGCCCGCGACGAGCCGCTTGCCGGGCAGGCCGCCGACGGCGGCGAGGTCGTCGAGGTTGGCGGCGGCCGCCTCGGTGAAGTCCAGCGCCAGCCCCTCGACCGGCGCCTTCGCCAGTACCGGCAGCGCCTCCCCGAGCCGGTCGAAGTAGGAGGCGACCAGCAGCTTGGGCCGGTCGGTGAGGGCGCCGAGGTCGCGGTAGGCGCGGGCGGCGGCGTTCAGCTCGGCCGGGCTGCGGTCCTGGACGAGCGCGGGCTCGTCCAGCTGGACCCACTCGGCGCCCGCGGCCCGCAGGTCGCCCAGGACCTCGGCGTAGACCGGGAGGAGCCGGTCGAGCAGGGTGAGCGGCTCGAACTCCTCGGCGACACCGGGGGCGGGCTTGGCGAGCAGCAGGTAGGTGACGGGGCCGACGAGGACCGGGCGGGCGGTGTGGCCGAGGGCGAGCGCCTCGGTCAGCTCGGCGACCTGCTTGGCGGAGTCGGCGGTGAAGACGGTGTCCGGGCCCAGTTCGGGGACCAGGTAGTGGTAGTTGGTGTCGAACCACTTGGTCATCTCCAGCGGCGCCACGTCCTGGTTGCCGCGCGCCATGGCGAAATATCCGTCGAGCGGGTCGGCGTCGACGGCCGCCCGGTGGCGCGGCGGGACGGCGCCGACCATGACGCTGGTGTCCAGGACGTGGTCGTAGTACGAGAAGTCACCGGTGGGCACCTCGTCGATGCCGGCCTCGGCGAGCTGGGCCCAGTTGGCGCGGCGGAGCTCTGCCGCCGTCTTCTTGAGGGCGTCGGCGCCGACGCGGCCCTTCCAGTACCCCTCGACGGCCTTCTTCAGTTCCCGGTGCTGTCCCTGGCGGGGGTAGCCGTACACGGTCGACCGTGCTGCCGCGGCTGCGGACTTCGCTGTCACGGAACTCTCCTTCGCGAGATGTCTCCTGCATCCTGGCGACAGGACGCGGACGCGAAGGGGTGCCGGACCGGACGGCGAGTCGACGCCCGAGGGCGCCCCCGTCCGTCCGCTCTGTGCTCCTCCGACCCGCCCACGAGGTCACCGGGATGTCCGCACACGGATCGCCGTGCGCGGGCAACGGGCAGGTCTTCGGACTCGCGGGCACATCCGCCGAGGCGGACCCCTACTGGCCGTCGCTTCCCAGACCCGTTCCCCGGACCCAGTGCGTATGACAGCGTTCGTTCCCACTCACCGCTGCGGGGCAGTCCCGGATTCCCACCGGGTTCCCTCTTACGACACCCCGCCTGGCGGACGGGGCGAACCAGCTGCACCGGCCACCCTAGCGGGGGGCGGGCGGGTCGCGGGGGTGAGTGTTCACATGGCGGGACGCGGGGGCTCCACGAGCGGAGGTGGCGTGCGCTTCCCGGACCGTCACCGGCTCCGGTGCGGCGTCGTGGGTGGTGGGCGTCAGGACGACGCGGTGGTGGAGGCGGGGATGGTGGTGCGGGACGGCTCGCGGCCGGCCCGGTGCCAGGTGAGCATCCAGCCGGCGGTCAGCGTCACCGCGCCGCCTGCCACAGCGATCGCGCCGCCTGTTCCCAAGCCGGCTGCCACCGAGCCCAGGCAGACGGGCCCGACGCCCTGGAGGGTCATACTGCCGGAGCCGAGCAGGCCGAAGGCCTGGCCCCGGCCTTCCGGCGGCAGGGCGTCGAGGAACGGCCGTTGCAGGCCGAGGCCGTAGGCGTACCCGAAACCGGCGAGCAGGAGCAGGCAGGACGAGACGCCCACCCCTGGCTGGGCGGCGAAACCGATGAGCGGCAGCCCCGACAGCACGGTCAACGGGACCACCAGTCGCTCACGCCCGCGTGGCCGTAGAAGCCGCCCCACCAGCAGGTCGCCGACGAGCATGCCGACCGGCAGACAGCCCATCAGCACCGCGTACCAGCCGGGCGCGAAGTGGCGTTCTCCCGCGTAGGCCACGATGAGCCCTTCCGCGCCCGCCACGAACGCGGGCGGTAGCCACTGGGCCAGCATCAGCCGCCGCACCGTACGTCCGCGCAGCAGCAGGCCTGCGCCTTGCAGGCTTGCCCGGACGGCCCCGCGCTCGCCCACGGCACCGCCGGGGGTGCCGCCGCACTCCGTCGGCCGCAGCCGGGGCAGGCGGATGCGGACAGCGAGCGCGCAGCCGAGGTAGAGGAGGGCGCTGACCGCGAGTGCCCGGCGTGGTCCGAGTGCCGCGACCGCGGCACCTCCCAGCGCCAGGCCGAACAGCTGCGCGCCGGCCCCGGCGATGTTGTTCAGTGACCGGCCCAGGACGTAGGCGTCCCCCTTCAGCGACTGCGCGACCAGGCGGCTCGACGCGCCGTGAAAGACGGGCGTGGCCAGGGAGACCAGCGCCACGACAGCGAGGCTCGCCGCGATCGGCATCCGCACCAGGGCGAGCAGCAGGGCGGCGGCGCACGTCACCACGTAGCCGCCGGTGATGAGCGCGCGGGGCGGCAGCCGGTCGGCCAGTGAGCCCAGCAGCAGCGAGCCGAACAGCTGCGGAAGGAAGCCTGTGCCGAAAGCCACCGCGCTCAGCAGCGCGGAACCGGTGGACGAGTAGACCAGGACCGAGAAGGTGGTGATCCGCAGTGCGTCCGCGGTGATGGAGACGGCACGGGTCGAGAAGAGCAGCCGGAACCGTGGCTCGGCCAGCACCTCCCGGTAGGTGGCACGGTGATTGCCCTGCGCGGGCCCGGCGGTCGGTGTCATGACGCGCAGCCTCGCCGCGCGTCCGGGCCCCTCCCCAATGATTCGTCGCTGGACGAATCGGCACAACGTCGCGCGTAGCATGGCGCGGTGCTCCGCTTCGAAGTCTCCGTCGACAATCTGATGCGCAGCCGCTTCGCCCTGTCGCCCGCGATGGACCTCTGCTTCCTGCTCCGTTCGCTCGCCGGCCGCGATCAGCCGCTGCCGCGAACCTGGGCCGACCGGCTCCGGCCGGCCTTTGAACGGCTTCGTCGCGAGACCGAGCTGAACGCTTTCCTCGCCCTGCACACCCCTCGATCCGGACCGGACTTCGTCGCCCCGCCCCCACGCGGCCTCCACCAGACCTGGGCGGACGACCTGGTCACGATCCGGGCCGCACCACTGGAAGCGGCCCGCCGCGAGATCTCTACCGCCGCGACCGGCCCGTCCGCCCGTGATCCCCGCGTACGCGCCGTGCTGGACTCGGCGGACGCCGTCTCCAGGATCGCCGAGGCGATGGATCTGGCCTGGCACGAGCTGCTCGCCCCGGACTGGCCTCAACTGCGGGCGATCTGCGAGCGCGACGTCGTACACCGGGTGGGGGTGATCGGTGAACACGGCTGGGTCACCGCCGTCGAGAGCCTGCACCCGAGCATCGCCTGGCGAGCCGGCGGCATCGAGATCGGCCATTTCCGCGACGTCGGAACAGTCCGTCTGGCCGGCGACGGGCTCCTGCTGATCCCGTCGGTCTTCGTCGCGAACATCGCCACGCACCTGGAAGATCCCTGGCCCAGGACCTTGATCTACGGCGCCCGCGGCACCGCCGCCCTGTGGGGTGCGCGGGAGACAGCCCCCCGGCCGGACGCGCTGACCGCCTTGATCGGCCGGTCCCGGGCCCGGCTGCTGTCGGCGCTGGACGCCCCGGCCAGCACCAGCCATCTCGCCCGGAGCCTCGCCATGACACCCGGCGCGGTCGGAGACCACCTCGCCGTCCTGCGGGACGCGGGGTTGCTCACGCGCGCCCGGTCCGGACGGTCCGTCCTCTACCGCCGCACCCCGCTCGGCGAGGCACTGGTCGCCGGTTCGGGCTGAGAACCGGCGACAGCGCGGGGTACGCCGTCGCCCCACAGGACGTCGTGGGAAGCCGCCCGCCCTGACCTGGACGGGAACTCATCCCAGCGCCTCGGGACGGAAGCGGCGGCACACCCTCACGCACCCCCGTCCCCCCACCCCCCGCCCATCATCGCCGCCAGCCGCCCCGCCGCGTCCGGGCCGAAGCACAGTTCGAGGCTCTCGGCGGAGTCGCGGGCCGAGCGTTCGCTGCGGGGGAAGAGGGCCGTTTCGTACGTGGTGAGGGCGTGTTCGGGGTCGTCCGGGTGGGCGAGGAGGGCGGTGGCGAGTTCGGCCCCGTCGAGCATGGCGAGGTTGGCGCCCTCCCCGGCGAACGGGGACATGAGGTGGGCGGCGTCGCCGAGCAGGGTGACGCCGGGGACGCGCTCCCAGCGGTGGCCGGCGGGCAGGGCGTGGATGGGGCGGGCGACGAGCGGGCCGTCGCCGTCGGCGAGGAGGGCGCACAGGTCCGCGTCCCAGCCGTCGAAGTGGGCGAGCACCTGGCGGCGGGCGGCGGCCGGGTCGGCGAGGTCGAGGGTGTCCAGCAGTCCGGCGGGGCAGCGCAGGGCGACGCAGGTGTGCAGCCGCGCGCCCGGTTCGCGGTGGGCGAGGAAGCCCTTGCCCTGGTCGAGGGCGAAGAGCAGCCCGGAGCCGACGAGGGCGGCGGCGCGCGGGTGGCGGCGGTCGGCGTCGGTCAGGTCGGCCTCGACGAAGCTGATGCCGGTGTAGGCCGGGACGGCGTCGGAGAGCAGCGGGCGGACGCGCGACCAGGCTCCGTCGGCGCCGACGAGGAGGCCGGTGGTGAGGCGGGTGCCGTCGGCGAGGGTGACCTCGTGGCGGCCGTCGCCGAGCGTGGTGACGGCGGTGACCTTGGCGCCCCAGCGGACGGTTCCGGCGGGCAGCGAGTCGAGGAGCAGGTCGCGCAGGGCGGCGCGGTGGACCTCGGGCCGGCCGCCCTCGGCGTCGTCGGCGTGGTGGACGGTGGCGTGCCGGTCCAGGACGCGGGTGGCCTCGCCGCCCGGCTGCACCAGGCGGCGGAACTCCTCGTACAGCCCGGCCTCGCGCAGGGCCCGCTGGGCGGCGTCCTCGTGCAGGTCGAGCATGCCGCCCTGGGGGCGGGCGTCGCGGGCGGGGTCGAGGTCGAGGACGGTGCAGCGGACGCCGTGCAGGGCCAGGACCCGGGCAAGGGTGAGCCCGCCGAGTCCGGCGCCGACGACGAGGAGGGGGTGGTGTTCGGGGACGGGCGTGGTGGACGTGGTCTCACCTGTGGCTATGGCTGTGGTCGTGGTGGTCATGGGAGCTCCTGGGGCGATGTTCGCGGGCGTGAAGGGGTGGGTGCGGGTGGTGCGCGGTGCGGTGTCGGCCGGGACGGAAGACCCTTGCAGACACTGACCACGCCCCGGCTGCGCGGCTCCGGAGATTCGGTCCGGTGGCGTTGCCGGTCGCGAAGGGAGAGGTGGACGCCTCACCGGTTCGCGTACGGGACGAGGGCGGCGGCGTACGGCTCGGGCCCGGCCGCCGGGCACGGGTCCCCGCCGTCACCACTTCACCGTAACGAACATGTTCGTTGCGAACAAGTTCAGCGCGAACGCGTTCGCCACAGCAGACGCCTCCTCGCCGGGCAGCCGCCCCGGACCCGCCGTGCGCACGCCGGAGTCACCGCACGCCCCGCCCAGGGAAAAGCGGAGGCCAGGCGCCCGCGCCACCCTCCACCGGCCCAACTCCCCCACAGGCTTCACTTTCTGACGTCACGTCGGGACTTCCTTCACGTCTTGTGACAACTCTTGACGCGTCAGGTTTCCGGGAGAACCATCAGCCCCCATGGAGAGCGCTCCCCAGGCGTTCTCCCGCCCTTCCCTGTGCTCACTCGGCCCCACCCGCACCGCCGCCCACCGCCCGGACGAGGCGGCGGGCGTCCACCCCCGCACCCCGACAGCTCAGGAGAGCCGACATGCTCACCACGTCCCTCCGGCCCCCACGACCGGGCGGCGGACCACGCCCCCGCGCCCGGTACCGCAGAAGCGTCTCGGCGCTGGTGGCGGGCGCGCTCACCGCCACCGCGCTGGTCATGCTCCCGGCGACCTCGGCGCAGGCGGCGCCCGCGCTCGTCTCGCAGAACAAGAACGTCACCGCCTCCAGCCAGGAGAACTACGGCACCCCCGCCACCTTCGCAGTCGACGGCGACACCTCGACGCGCTGGTCCAGCGCCGACAGCGACGCGCAGTGGCTCCAGGTCGACCTGGGGGCCAAGACCGCCGTCTCCAAGGTCGTCCTCCAGTGGGAGGCCGCCTACGCCAAGGGCTACAAGATCGAGCTCTCCGAGGACGGCGAGAGCTGGCGCACCGCGCACTCCACCACCGACGGCAAGGGCGGCACCGAGACCGTCCCGCTGAGCGGCGACGCCCGGTACGTCCGGCTGACCGGCACCGAGCGCGCCACCCAGTACGGCTACTCGCTCTGGGAGTTCCAGGTGTACGGCGAAACGGGCACCGGCGTCGGTCCCATCGAGGCCGGCGGCGACCTCGGCCCCAACGTCCACGTCTTCGACCCGTCGACGCCGGACATCCAGGGCACGGTCGACCAGATCTTCAAGGAGCAGGAGTCGGCGCAGTTCGGCGAGGGGCGCCACGCCCTGATGTTCAAGCCGGGCACGTACAACGACCTCAATGTGCAGATCGGCTTCTACACCGGGATCTCCGGGCTCGGCCTCTCCCCCGACGACACCCACTTCAACGGGGACGTGACGGTCGACGCCGGCTGGTTCGACGGCAACGCCACGCAGAACTTCTGGCGTTCGGCGGAGAACCTCTCGCTCAGCCCGGTCAACGGCACCAACCGCTGGGCCGTGTCGCAGGCGGCGCCGTTCCGCCGGATGCACGTCCGCGGCGGCCTCAACCTCGCGCCCGACGGCTACGGCTGGGCCAGCGGCGGCTACATCGCCGACTCCAAGATCGACGGCACCGTCGGCCCCTACTCGCAGCAGCAGTGGTACACCCGCGACAGCTCGGTCGGCGGCTGGACCAACGGCGTCTGGAACATGGTCTTCTCCGGCGTGCAGGGCGCCCCGGCGCAGGGCTTCCCCGAGCCGCCGTACACCACGCTGGAGACCACGCCGATCTCCCGTGAGAAGCCGTTCCTGTACCTGGACGGCGACGACTACAAGGTGTTCGTGCCCGAGAAGCGCACCAACGCGCGGGGCGTCTCGTGGGAGGGCAACCAGCAGGGGGAGTCGCTCTCGCTCGACCAGTTCTACGTGGTGAAGCCGGGGGCGACCGCGGCGACCATCAACGCCGCCGTCGACCAGGGGCTGCACCTGCTGTTCACGCCGGGCATCTACCACGTGGACGAGGCGATCAACGTCGACCGGGCGAACACCGTGGTCCTCGGCCTCGGCTACGCCACGATCATCCCGGACAACGGCGTGACCGCGCTGAAGGTCGGCGACGTCGACGGGGTGCGGCTGGCCGGGCTCCTGATCGACGCGGGCACGCAGAACTCCGAGACGCTGGTGGAGATCGGCGAGGAGGGCTCCTCCGCCGACCACGCGGCCAACCCGACGACCGTGCAGGACGTCTTCATCCGCATCGGCGGCGCCGGTCCCGGCAAGGCCACCACCAGCCTCGTCGTCAACAGCGACGACACGATCATCGACCACACCTGGATCTGGCGCGCCGACCACGGCGAGGGCGTCGGCTGGGAGACCAACCGGGCCGACTACGGCGTCCAGGTCAATGGCGACGACGTGCTGGCCACCGGCCTCTTCGTGGAGCACTTCAACAAGTACGACGTGGTGTGGGCCGGTGAGCGCGGCCGGACGATCTTCTTCCAGAACGAGAAGGCGTACGACGCGCCCAACCAGGCGGCCATCCAGAACGGCGACACCCGGGGGTACGCGGCCTACAAGGTCGAGGACTCGGTGGAGACGCACGAGGGATGGGGGCTCGGCAGCTACTGCTACTACAACGTGGACCCGAGCATCCGCCAGGAGCACGGCTTCCAGGCACCGGTCAAGCCCGGGGTGAAGTTCCACGGGCTGCTGACCGTCTCGCTCGGCGGCAACGGGCACTTCGACCATGTGATCAACCAGGTCGGCGAGCCCACCCAGGGGTCGGACACGATCCCGTCGACGATCACCGAGTTCCCGCTGCCCTGACGGGCACCGCGGCACAAGGGAGAGGGAGCCGGTCCCCGCGGTGGGGGCCGGCTCCCGGCGTCGTACGCGGTGGGGGTCAGGCCCCCTTGAACCGGCGCAGCCGCAGCGAGTTGCCGACCACGAAGACCGAGGAGAAGGCCATCGCGGCGCCGGCGATCATCGGGTTGAGGAGGCCGGCGGCGGCCAGCGGCAGGGCGGCCACGTTGTAGGCGAAGGCCCAGAAGAGGTTGGACTTGATGGTGGCGAGGGTGCGCCGGGCCAGGCGCACCGCGTCGGCGGCCACCCTCAGGTCACCCCGGACCAGAGTGAGGTCCCCGGCCTCGATCGCGGCGTCGGTGCCGGTGCCCATGGCGAGGCCGAGATCGGCCTGGGCGAGGGCGGCGGCGTCGTTGACCCCGTCCCCGACCATGGCGACCGTACGGCCCTCCGCCTGGAGCCCCTTGACCACCTCGGCCTTGTCCTCGGGCATCACCTCGGCGATGACCTGGTCGATGCCGACCTCGCGGGCGACCGACTCGGCGGCGGCCCGGTTGTCGCCGGTGAGCAGGACCGGGGTGAGGCCCAGCGCGCGCAGCCGGCGGATCGCCTCGGGGCTGGTCTCCTTGACGGCGTCGGCCACCTCCAGGACCGCGCGGGCCTCCCCGTCCCAGGCGACCGCGACGGCGGTACGCCCGGCGGCCTCGGCCCCGGCGTGGGCGCGCTCCAGCCCGGCGGGGAGCTCGATCGCCCACTCGGCGAGGAGGCGGGGCCGGCCGACGAGGACGGCGTGGCCCTCGACGACGCCCTGGACACCGAGACCGGCGACGCCCGCGAAGTCCTCGGGCGCGGGGAGCGGGCCGGTGCGGTCGGCGGCGGCGCGGGCGACGGCCTGGGCGATGGGGTGCTCGGAGGCGTGTTCCAGGGCTCCGGCGAGGCGGAGCGCCTCCTCCTCGGTGGTGGAGGCGGCGGTGTGCACGGCGAGCAGGGTCATCCGGCCGGTGGTGACGGTGCCGGTCTTGTCGAGGACGACGGTGTCGACCTTGCGGGTGCTCTCCAGGACCTCGGGGCCCTTGATGAGGATGCCGAGCTGGGCGCCGCGTCCGGTGCCGACCATGAGCGCGGTCGGCGTGGCGAGCCCCAGCGCGCAGGGGCAGGCGATGATCAGTACGGCGACGGCGGCGGTGAAGGCGGCGGTCAGCCCCCAGCCGGTGCCGAGCCAGAAGCCGAAGGTGGCGACGGCCAGCGCGATGACGACCGGCACGAAGACGGCGGAGATGCGGTCGGCGAGCCGCTGGGCGGCGGCCTTGCCGTTCTGCGCCTCCTCGACCAGCTTGGCCATCCGGGCGAGCTGGGTGTCGGCGCCGACCCGGGTGGCCTCGACGACCAGGCGGCCTCCGGCGTTGAGCGTGGCGCCGGTGACCGAGTCGCCCGCGCCGACCTCGACGGGGACGGACTCGCCGGTGAGCAGGGAGGCGTCGATGGCGGAGGAGCCCTCGACCACGGTGCCGTCGGTGGCGACCTTCTCGCCGGGGCGGACCACGAAGCGGTCGCCGGTGCGCAGCTCGCCCGCCGGTATCCGCTCCTCACGGCCGCCGCGCAGGACGGTGACCTCCTTGGCGCCCAGCTCCATCAGGGAGCGCAGCGCGGCGGAGGCGCGGCGCTTGGAGCGGGCCTCGAAGTACCGTCCGGCGAGGATGAAGGCGGTGACGCCGGCGGCGGCCTCCAGGTAGATGTTCCCGGCGCCGTCGGTGCGGGCGACGGTGAACTCGAAGGGGTGGGTCATCCCCGGGGTTCCGGCGGTGCCGAAGAAGAGCGCCCACAGGGACCAGAGGAAGGCGGCCGAGGTGCCGACCGAGATCAGGGTGTCCATGGTCGCGGCCCCGTGCCGCAGGTTGGTCCAGGCGGCCTTGTGGAAGGGCCAGGCGGCGTAGACGACGACGGGGGCGGCCAGGGTGAGGGAGAGCCACTGCCAGTAGGTGAACTGGAGGGCCGGGATCATCGCCATGGCGATCACCGGGACGGCCAGCACCACGGCGGTGACGAGCCGCCGGCGCAGCGGCCGCAGCTCCTCCTCGGCGCGGGCGTCGCCGTCGTCGCCGGCCGCCGGTCCGCTCTCCGCGCGGGGCGGTTCGGGTTCGCGGGCGGTGTAGCCGGTGGCCTCGACGGTGGCGATCAGGTCGCCGACCGCGACCGGTCCGGCGTAGGAGACCTTGGCCTTCTCGGTGGCGTAGTTGACGGTGGCCTCGACGCCCTCCATGCGGTTGAGCTTCTTCTCGATGCGCGCGGCGCAGGAGGCGCAGGTCATCCCGCCGATGGCGAGTTCGACCTCCGCGCTGCCCGCTGTCGTCGTCCGGCCGCTCATACCCACTGCCTCTCCGTCGGTCCCGGATACCTCCAGGGGGTACCCTTCGGTGCCAGGTATACCCCCCAGCGGTATCGATCGCAAGGGATTCTGACCGCTTGACTTGATACCCCCAGGGGGTACCTTGGAGGCAGATTTCACCCGGCAGGCGCCGGCACCGGCGGGGACGAGGGAGCGGTCATGCACACAGGAGTACGGATCGGGCTGTACGCGGCCGGGCTGGCCGTCGCCTTCGGGGCGGCGTACGGGGTCGGGGACCGGTTCGGCCCGGAGCCCGCCCCGGTCGCCCCGGTCGAGCACAGCGAGCACCAGGAGGGCGGGGCGGGAGAGGAGCACGGCCAGGACCACGACGCTCCCCCGGCCTCCTGACCGGACACACCGTGGCCCGGCCTCCCCCTCGCGGGAAGGCCGGGCCACGGTCGTCCGTCCGTACCGGGTCAGCGCAGGGGCGTCACTCCTGCCGGGCCGCCGGTGATCTGGAACTGCGAGCCCGGCTCGATCACCACGTCGCCGTCGGCGGAGCCGGAGATGGTGACGTCGGTGAGGGTGGCGGAGCCCCGGGCGCCGCCCTGGGCGAGGATGCCGGCGCCGTTGTTCGACTGGGAGATGGTGACGTCGCTGATGGTGACGCCGGGGGCGGCGCCGCCCCCGTTCTTGAACTGGATGCCGTCGTAGGTGGAGTCCTCGATGTCGGTGTCGCGGATGGTGACGCCGGTGATGTCCTGCCCGGCCGGGAAGATGGTGATGGCGCCGAACTCCTGCGCCTCGCCCCAGAAGGCGCCGCCGGTGCGGTACAGCCCGTTGCCGGCGATCAGCGTCTCGCCGGAGAAGGGCAGCGGGTCGTGGTCGGTGGCGAGCATGATGCCCGGGTAGTTCATCGTGTCGGAGATCAGGTTGTTCTCGATGGTGTTGCCGTGGCCGCCGTAGACGGCGATGCCGTTGGCGCGCCAGGGCAGCTGGATCGTGTTGTGGGTGAAGGTGTTGTCGCTGCCGATGTCGGTCGCCGGGTCCTTGACGTAGCGGCTGGCCCAGACGGCGAGGGAGTCGTCACCGGTGTTGCGGAACGAGGAGTCGGCGACGGTGGAGTTGCTGGTGCCGTTGGTGAAGTTGATGCCGTCCGCGTAGGTGTTGCGGACGCGCATGCCGGTGAACTCCAGCCCGTCGCCGGGCCCCCACAGCTCGGGGATGTTGCTGTGGTCGCGGCCGACCCAGACACCGACGTTGGCGTGCTCGATCCAGACGTTCGAGATCTTGGTGTTCTTGCCGAACCGGCCGTTGAGGCCGACGCCGCCCTCGGCGCCGTCCGGGCCGCCGCGGATCCGGCCGGAGCCGAAGATGGCCAGGTCGGAGATCTGGACGTTGTCGTCGATGTCGAAGCCGAAGTTGCCCTCGTGCGGGTGGTTGATGCCGTCGGCGAAGTGCGGCTCGGTCAGGGTGAAGAACTGGGAGTGCCACATCCCGGCGCCCCGGATGGTGACGTCGCTGATGCCCACCTGGTTGAACTCGCCCCGGTCCTGCGGGTCGTCGGTGAGGATCTTCCGCTCCTGGCGCCACTGGCCGGCCGGGACCCAGACGCAGTCGATCTCGGCGTTCTGGTCGGCGGTGACGGCGGCCTGGAGCGCGTCGGTGTCGTCGCCCTGGTCGTCGGGGACGGCGCCGAACTCGGTGATCGAGGTGCACTCGGCGGGCTTCTCGGCCGGGGGCGCGACCTCCTCCAGGTCGACCAGGTCGACGACGTAGAACTCCGCGTCGTCACCCGCGTCCCGCTGGAGCTTGAACTCGGTGCCGGCCGGATAGCTCCGCTCCAGCAGCGCGTGCGACTCGTCGAAGAGGCGGCGCGCGTCGGCCTGCGGGGTGTTGGTCAGCGACTCCGGGTCGTCGGAGTTGCCGTACAGCCAGCTGTGCCGGGAGGAGAGTTCGAGCTTCTGCACGAACTCACCGTCGGCGTAGAGGCTGAGGGTGGCGTCGATGCCGCCGCCCTGGGGCGCGTCGGGGATGGAGTTGCGGACCACGATCGAGTTGGCCGCCGCCGTCGAGGTGAAGGAGACGAACTCGCCGGTCGAGTCGAGCCGCACCGACTTGCGGCCGGAGGACTCGGTGCCGAAGTTGGTGTGCCCGAAGGTCCGCTTCTCGTCGGCCTCGAGGAGCGTCCCCTCGTACGTGCCGTCCTCCGCCTCGTACTCGGTGTACGGCAGGTCGGCGCCCCGGTCGGCGGCGGCGCTCCGGGCGGCTTCCGCACCCCGGGCCGCCTCCGGGTCGGCGGCCGAGGCCGCGCTGGGGGCGAGGCCGGCCGCGAGCAGGCAGGCGAGGGGAACCCCGCAGGCCAGACGGCGTGTGACGTGTTTCCACTGCATGGTGTCCTCTGTTTCCGTGGGGTCGACAGAGTCGATTCAGGCGTGCACGTCGGGGGCGTGGAGCGGCGTGGGGGCTACCGGCGGCACGGGCGGTACGTGAGCCATCCACCCGTTCTTACGTCAGCAATGCAAGCTTTTTGCGTAGCTCAGTCGCTGCCATGCGGGCGGACAGTGAGAGTTTTCATCGACGCCATGACCCTGTCAACGGTTCGCACACGCCGAAAGGCCGCCCGGCGCCCCGGGGCGGGGCGGCCGGACGGCCTGGGCGAGGCGCGGTGCGGGAGCGGGTCAGCGGCGGAACGGGCCGGTGACCTCGTAGGTGATGCCGCCGGAGGAACTGCCGCTGGTCCCCCGCTGGCTGGAGAAATAGAGGCGGGTGCCGTCCGGGGAGAAGGCGGGGCCGGTGATCTCGGAGGCGGACTGGCCCTCGATCCGCAGGAACGGGGTGACCACGTCGTCCGGGGTGATGACGCAGATGTCCATCGACCCGCCGTCCTCGGCGACGTACAGGTCGCCGGAGGAGCTGCCGGTGACGTTGTCGACGCCGGTCAGGGGCGCGGCCCCGCCGGTCACCAGCGAGTCGTCGTAGGTGAGGTCGAGGCGCTGGGCGACGGCGTCGTACCGCCAGACCCGGTTGTCGCCCTTGGTGGTGAACCAGCAGGTGTCGTCGGCGTAGTGGCACCCCTCGCCGCCGTTGAACCGCTTGGCGCCCGAGACCTGGTTCCGGGTGGCGGTGGCGGCGCCGGACGGGTCGGGGACGGCGGCCCAGGTGACGGCGCCGCTGGTGCCGGAGCCCATCCGCAGCACCTCCAGGCGGCCGGTGGAGAGGTCGCCCCAGGTGGTGGGCGTGAAGCGGTAGAAGCAGCCGTCGGTGACGTCCTCGGTCAGGTAGACCACCTTGCGGACCGGGTCGGCGGCCGCGGCCTCGTGCTTGAAACGGCCCATCGCGTCCCGCCGCACCGCCGCCTTCACGCCCCACGGGTCGGTCTCGTAGACGTACCCCCGGTCGACCTCCTCGCAGGAGAGCCAGGTCTGCCACGGGGTGCTGCCGCCCGCGCAGTTGGTGCGGGTGCCGGAGAGGATGCGGTGGGCGCCGGTGATGTCGCCGGAGGAGGAGAAGCGGATCGCCCCGGCCCCGCCGTCCGGGCTCACCTCGGAGTTGGACACGTAGATCCAGCCGCCGCCGTCGGCGTAGCAGGCGCCGCCGTCCGGCGCGGGGTGCCAGGTGTACGAGGTGCCCGCCACTCGCCGGCCGGTCCGGGCGACGACCCGGCTGCGGAAGCCGGCGGGCAGCCGGATGCCCTGGGCGTCGGCGGAGCCGATCGGGCCGTAGGGGCCGGGGCCGGGCTGGGCCGGGGCCGCGTGGGCCGTGCCGGCCCACAGGCTGCCGCCGAGGGCGACGGCCGAGGTGCCGACGACCGTGGTGCGCAGGAAGCTTCGACGTTCCACTGCCACTCCGTGGGGTGTAGTCCGCCCCCCGGCCCGTTGGCCGGGGGTCCCGCTCGGCCGGAACCCTAGAGCCCCGCAGTTGACCGAACATGGACAACCAATGAACAGCGGACACACCGTCCGACCTCGGCTTTCAGCACCGCATGGCGGTCCGGACCGGAAGGTTGTACGGGAAAAGAATGCATTTCGGCCGCGAATGAGGCACGGGCGCCTCACGCTTGCCCGGTGGGCGTAGCGCCGGTCCACCGTCGAACGGCAGTGTGAGCAGGTACGGAGAACGCGCCGAGGCAGCGGCCACCTCGCCAGGCCGGTCGAGAGACCGCCTCCCCCGTCGGCCTGATCAGATCGGACGCTCATGTCGACGCCCAAGCCGCTCCTCTCCCGTCTGCGCCGTGACACGCGGCGCGGCGCCTCCGTGGCCGACGAGGCCGAACAGGCGGCGCAGAAGGCGGCGAAGCGGCGCGAAGCGCTGCTGGCCGGCGACCCGGAGCTGGCCGAGGTCGAGGCCGGCGAACGCGTCTGGGTGGGGCGCCGGGTGCACAGCCTGGAGGAGGCCGAGGCGGCCCAGCGCAACCTCGGCCTGGTCACCCAGGCGCTGCGCCACGCGGGCGTCGACTACTTCATGGTGCCGGGCCGCTCGGTCCAGCGGTACGTCGTCGGTGTCCGCCTCTCGGACCGCAAGGCTCTGCTGAGTGCCCTGCGGGAGCTGTTCGCGACCACCGCCCTCTACGCGGCGGAGCCCGGCCGGAACCCGTGGCCGGACGAGGCGGCGCTGTACGCCGAGGGCGCGCTGCCCGCCGAACTGAAACGCCGGACCGTCATCCGGTTCGGGGAGATCCTGCTCGGCCCGTCCGGCCAGATACTCGCCGGGCTCGTCCGTGGCTGCGACGTGGAGTTCTGGCGGGACGGGCAGCACCTGCTCGACGGGGCGGAGGAGGGCGACGAGCGCGCCACGGAGCTGCTGCGGGGCCTGCGGTACCAGGCACCGCCCGCGCTGCTGGCCGGGGCACTCGTGGGTCCCCGGCAGAACGCGGTCTCCGACGTGGTGCCCGCGCAGGCGCAGACGCCCGCCGTCCGCACCATCGGCGGAAGCGGCCACCCGACCTTCGCCGAGTTCGTCGAGCCGGTCATCGACACCGTCGATTTCCCGCTCGACGTCGTCTACACCTGGGTGGACGGCGACGACCCCGGCCTGGCCGCCAAGCGCGAGGCCCACCGGACCGGCGGCGCACCGGGCGCCTCCTCCCGGGAGGCCGGCGCCTCCCGCTACACCAGCCACGACGAACTCAAGTACTCACTGCGCTCCCTGCAGATGTACGCGCCCTTCCTGCGGAACATCTACATCGTCACCGACGGACAGACCCCGGCCTGGCTCGACACCTCCGCGCCGGGCGTCCACGTCGTCGACCACAAGGACATCTTCCGCTCCCCCGAGGCCCTGCCGGTCTTCAACTCGCACGCCATCGGCACCCAGCTCCACCGCATCCCCGGGCTGTCCGAGCACTACCTGTACTTCAACGACGACATCTTCCTCGGCCGCCCGGTCACCCCGAACCACTTCTTCCACGGCAACGGCATCGCCAAGCTGCCCTTCTCCCCCTCGCAGCTGGGCCTCGGCGCCCCGCACCCGGAGGAGCCCGCGCCCAACTCGGCGGGCAAGAACGTCCGGCGGCTGCTGCGCGAGGAACACGGGCGGATGACCGTCAACAAGTTCGCCCACACCCCGCACCCGCAGATCCGCTCGGTCATGCGGGAGATAGAGGAGCGGTTCGCCGAAGAGGTCGACCGCACCGCTCGCTCCCGCTTCCGCGCCCCGACGGACATCGCGATGGGCGCCTCCTTCCACCACCACCAGGCGTTCCTGACCGGTCGCGCCGTGCCGGGCACGTACAAGACCCGGTACATCGACGTGGCCCGCCCGGACGCCGGCGAGCGGCTGGAGGAGCTGGTGGCCAACCGCCGGTTCGACTTCTTCTGCCTCAACGACGTCAACAGCCCCGCCGACGAGCAGGACGCCATCAACCGGAAGATCCACACCTTCCTGGAGACGTACTTCCCCTTCCCCAGCCGCTACGAGCGCGGCGGCCCGGCCTGACCGGCACCCTCGCGCCCGCCTGAGGTGCCTCCGGCAGTGATCCGCTCCACCGCCTCCACCGTCACCGCCCGTTCGTGGGGTTCGGTGTCCAGGGCGCGGTGGAGGGAGAGGCCCTCGATGAGGGCGTCGAGCTGGCGGGAGGTGTCGGGGTCGAAGTGGCGTTCCAGGATGGTGCGGCTGCGGGCCATCCAGGCGCGGGTCAGTTCGCGGTAGGCGGGGCGGCGGGCGGCCAGCGTGTAGAGCTCCTGGGTGAGGATCAGGTCGCGCTGGTTGCCGCTGGAGAGGTGGTGGACGAGGCCGACCACGGCGGCGCGGGCCTCGTCGGCGGTGGTCGCGGCGCCCAGGCGTTCCTCGAAGACCGCGACGATGGTCGAGGAGAAGCGGGTGAACGCCTCGCGGAGCAGTTCGTCCATCGAGGCGAAGTGGTAGGTCATCGAGCCCAGCGGCACCCCGGCCCGCGCCGCCGCCTTGCGGTGCGAGACGCCGGCCACGCCGTCCTCGGCGATGAGGTCCAGCACGGCGGCGAGGATGCGTTCCCGCCGGTCGGGGTCGGTCTTTCCGGTCGCCACTGGTCCTCCTGGTCGTGCGGTGCGGGTGCGCCGCCGGGGCCTCACGGTAGCGCCGGGCGCGGAGACGGGGTGCGGGTGCCGGGCGTACGGTCGTACACTCCGGGGGCGTACGACCGTACGTTCCCGCCCCGTGTCTGCCGAGGATTCTGCCGTGCTGGACCAGGCCACCCGCCGCTGGCGTGCCGCCCTCTTCGTCCTCATGCTGGTCGCCGGGGTCGGCATGGCTTCCTGGGTGGCGCGGACGCCGGCGGTGCGGGACGCGCTCGGGGTGAGTACCGGCGGGATGGGCGTGGTGCTGTTCGGGCTGTCGACCGGGTCGATGGCGGGGGTGCTGGTCTCCGGGCCGCTGGTGCGGCGGTACGGCGGGCGGTCCGTGATGTGGGGCGGCGCGGCCGTGCTGACCGCCGGGCTCGCGGTGACCGCGGGCGGTGCCCAGTGGTCGCTGGCGGGCGGGGTCTTCGCGGGGCTCGCCCTGTTCGGCTCGGGGCTGGGCCTCGCCGAGGTGGCGGTCAACATCGAGGGCGCGGCCGTCGAGCGGCGCATCGGCCGGCCGGTGCTGCCGGTGCTGCACGGCTGCTTCAGCCTCGGCACGGTCCTCGGGGCGCTGCTCGGGCTGGCGCTGACGGCGGCGCACTTCCCCGTCGGCGCCCATCTGCTGGCGGTGGCGGTGCTGACGGCGGCGGCCACGGTCTGGGCGGTGCGTGCGGTGCCCGCCGGGACCGGCCGGGAGGCGGCGGCGGAGGCCGCGGCGGGGCCGAGGGACCGGCTGGCGGCGCTGCGGGTGTGGCGGGACGGCCGGCTGGTGCTGATCGGGATGATCGTGCTGGTGATGGCGTTCACCGAGGGCGCCGCCAACGACTGGCTGCCGCTGCTGATGGTCGACGGGCACGGGGTGAGCGCCACCGCCGGGTCGCTGACGTACACGGCGTTCGCCGTCGCGATGACGGTGGGCCGGTTCGCGGGCGGGCCGTTCCTGGAGCGGTTCGGGCGGGCGGCCGTGGTGCGGGCCAGTGCGGCGGTGGCGGCGGTGGGGGTCGCCCTGGTGGTCTTCTCGCCGAGCCCGCTGGTGGCGGGTGCGGCGGTGGTGCTGTGGGGGCTCGGCGCCTCGCTCGGCTTCCCGGTGAGCATCTCGGCGGCGGGCGACGACCCCGAGGGGGCGGCCGCCCGGGTCAGCGCGGTCGCCACCGCCGGGTATCTGGCCTTCCTGGTGGGGCCGCCCTCGCTCGGTTTCCTCGCCGACCATGTGGGGCTGCGGCCGACGATGGGCGTGGTGCTGGGCCTGCTGGTGGTGGCCGCCCTGCTCGCCCCGGCGCTGCGGCCGCGCGGGCCCCGGGTGGCCGCGACGGCCGTGCCGCCGTGGCCGGACGCCACGACGGCCGCCCCGGTGGACGACGGCGCGGGCCGTCCCTGAGACAGGATGGGCCGCCCGTTCCTGGGGGGACGGACGGCCCATCCCTCCGCCGTAGGCCGGCGGGAGCCGGCCCGGTCAGGGGGCGTGGAAGGTGACCGAGTCGATGTCGAAGGAGTTCTCGTTCGGCGCGGTGAAGACGAGGTAGAGCTTGTGGGTCCCGGCCAGGGCCGCGACGTCCACCGGGTCGGTCTCCTCGTAGGCGTCCCAGTCGCCGGTGGCCGGGACGGGGGTGGTGGCGAGGAGTTCGCCGTCGGGGGCGCCCGCGCGCAGTTCGACGGCGCCGCCGCCCTCGGGTGAGGAGAGGCGGTAGGTGACGCTGCCCACGCCGGTCTCGACGCTCATCGGGTCGAAGGCGATCCAGTCGCCGTCGGAGATGTCCCCGATCCGCTTGCCGTTCTCGGCTCCTTCCTGGCTGACGACGCGGGTGCCGGACTGGTCGTCGTGGTACTCGGCCTGCTTGTGGCGGGGCTGGAGGACGGAGCGGCCGTAGCCGGTCAGCTCGCTGGTGCCCTCGGCGCCGTGGTCGGTGTAGCGGGCGTTGAGGACGTAGGTGAGGTCGGCGCCCTCGGGGTGGCCGCCGAGGTCACCGGTGTCGACGGTGCCCTCGCAGCCGCGCAGGTCGGTGGTGGGGTGTTCGTGGTCGTCGTGGCCGAGGGCCGGGTTGAGGACCACCTGGTCGCAGTCGATCTCCCCGTCCTCGGGATCGGTGACGGTGATCTTGTACGGGATCTTGTCGCCGAACTCGATGAGCGTGCCGTCCACCGGCGTCTCGACGGTGACCTTCGGCGCCGTGTTGCCGGCGGTGACGGGGATGTTGGCGTAGCCGGACTTGCCGCTGGAGTCGGTGACCTTCAGCTGGGCGGTGAAGTCGCCCCTCTCGGTGTAGGTGTGGGTGGCGTCGGCCTCGGTGGAGTCCCAGGTGCCGTCGCCGTCGAAGTCCCAGGCGTACTCCAGGGAGTCGCCGTCGGGGTCCTCGCTGCCCTCGCTGGTGAAGTCGACCTCCAGGGGGACCGGGCCGTCGGTGGCGGAGGCGGCCGCCTTGGCGACGGGGTTGCGCTGTCCCTGGGCGTAGTCGATCCGGTAGAGGCCGGAGTCGTTGTTGCCGCCGCCGAACTCCGAGCCCCATTCGAGGAGGTAGAGGGAGCCGTCGGGGCCGAAGGTCATGTCCATGGGCTTGCTGAACTTGCTGGTGGAGAGGAAGTCGTTGATCTTCAGCAGGGAGCCCTCGTCGTCGAAGCGGAGCTCCTTGACGTAGTCCCGGGACCACTCGTAGAAGAAGGCCGCGCCGTCGTAGTAGGCGGGGAACTTGGTGGGCGAGGGGTTGTCCGCGTCGTACTGGTAGACGGGGCCGCTCATCGGGGCGGAGCCGCCGCTGCCGACCTCGGGGAAGGTCTCGGAGTCGCCGTAGCCGTACCAGATCTCGGGGAGCTGGACGGGCGGGAGTTCCTTCAGGCCGGTGTTGTTGGGGGACTCGTTGACGAGGTTGTCGCAGTCGAACTTCTCGCCCACCTCACCGGTGTCCGGGTCGTAGGGCGCGTAGGGCTGGTTGTCTCCGTGGCAGAAGGGCCAGCCGTAGTTGCCGGCCTTCTTGATGACGTTGTACTCGACCAGGCCCTCGGGTCCGCGGTCGGTGGTGGGCAGGCCGCGGTCGGGGCCGTAGTCGGAGGCGTGCACGTCGCCGGTCTTCTGGTCGACGGTGAAACGGAAGGGGTTGCGGAAGCCCATCGCGTAGATCTCGGGGCGGGTTCCCTCGGTGCCCTCGGCGAAGAGGTTGCCGTCGGGGATGGTGTAGCCGCCCTCGTCGGTGGGGGTGATGCGGAGGATCTTGCCGCGCAGGTCGTCGGTGTTGCCGGCGGTGCGGGCCGCGTCGAGGCGCTCCTTGCCCTCGCGCCAGTCGAGCGGGGCGTACCCCTGCCAGTCGGGGTCGAGGTTGGGCGGCACGTCGTCGCCGACGCCGAGGTACAGGGTGCGGTCGGGGCCGAACTCGACGGCGCCGCCGGTGTGTCCGGGCTCGGGGAAGGTGCGGTCGCGGTAGGCGGGGACGTCCAGGAGCTTCTTCTCGCTCTCCTTGTCGAGGGTGCCGTTCTCGACGGTGAAGCGGGAGAGCCGGTTGACGTCCTCCTCGGCGCCGGCCGGGGCGTAGTAGAGGTAGACCCAGTGGTTCTCGGCGAAGTCCGGGTCGAGTTCCATGCCGACCAGGCCGTCCTCGCCGCCGGTGTAGACGTCGAGCTTGCCGGCGGTGCGGGTGGTGTGGGTGGCGGGGTCGAAGATGTTCAGCTCGCCGCTGCGCTGGACGTAGAAGACCCGGCCGTCGTCGGCCACGTCGAGTTCCATCGGGTCGGCGGTGTTGTCGTCGAGGGTGACCTTCTCGTACCCGTCCCAGACGGTGCCCCCGCAGTCGCCCGGCGCGTTCCCGGCCGCCCACTTGAGGCCGCCGACGACGTGCTCGCGGAACGCCTCCTCCTGGTACGAGGCGGCGTCGTGGCCCATCGCGGTGGCCCAGACCTTGCCGCCCTGGGAGGTGCGGCACCAGGAGATGGGGTGGTCGGCGCCCATCGCGGCGTCGCCGGGGTCGTAGGTGGTCTCGTCGGCGGTGACCAGGACGTGCACGTCACCGCGCGGGTTGGCGTCGAAGTTGTACCACTCCTCGGCGCGCTCCCAGCGGTCCGGGAGGTGCTTCGTGGAGGGGTGGACGCGGTCGGCGACCTTGGCGGTGCCCTGGAGGACGCCGGGCGAGTGGGCGGGCATGTGGGCGCCGCCGTTGATCAGCTCGTCCCACCAGGGGAACTCCTCCTCGACGCCCATGTCGAGGGTGTTGTGGACGGCGACGATGCCGCCGCCGCCCTCGACGTAGCCGCGCATCGCCTCGCGCTGCTCCTCGGTCTCCCAGACCATGCCGGAGTTCTGGAGCATGGCGACGGCGTCGAACCCGGCGAGGTTCCCGGCGTCGAAGACGGCCGGGTCCTCGCTCTGGACGACCTCGAAGCCGTTCTCCTCGGCCTCCTCCTCGAACATGGTGATGCCGGCGGGTATGGAGTCGTGGACGTAGCCGACGGCTCGGGTGAAGAGCAGGACGCGGAAGCTGTCCTCGTCCGGGTCGGCGGCGGGCGGGGCGGCGGTGGCGGGCAGGGCGGTCAGCGCCAGGAGCAGGGCGCTGCCGAGGGCGACGGCCGATCTCCGTAGGGCGCGTGCGGGGTGGCGCATGTGCGGTCCTCTCTGCGGCTCGTGCGGTGGGGGGTCCCGTCCGGTCCGGTGCGTTCCCGGCGGGGGCTGGGTGGGGGTGTGCTCCGGTCCGCTGCCCGGGCTCCCTCGGGTGGGGGTGGGAGCCCGGGCGGCCGCCGTGGGGGGAGGTTCAGGGGAGGGTGGTGAGGGCGCCGCGCAGGAAGGCGAGGCCGTCGACGGCGAGGGCGTCCTGGCTCTCCGCCAGTGGCCGCCAGACGGAGGCGGCGACGGCGATGGAGGCGTTGTGGGCGGTGAACGACTCGATGCAGAGCGGCCCACCCCAGCCGCCCGCGACCAGTTCGGCGAGGAAGCCGGGCCAGTCGAGCGCGTCGGCGCCGGGTGCGCCCCGGTCGGCGGCGCAGACCTGGACGTGCGCGATCCGGCCGCGCGCCTGCCGGACGGCACCGGGCAGCGAGCGCTCCTCGATGTTCTGGTGGTAGGTGTCGAGGGCGAGGCCGATCAGTTCCCCGGGCAGGTCGCCGATCCCCTCCAGGGTCTGGGCGACGGTGTTGAAGAGGCTGGTCTCGTACCGGTTGAGGGGTTCCACGGCGATCCGCACGCCCGCGTCCCGGGCGTGTTCGAGGACGGGCCACAGGTGCTCGCGCCACTGGCGGTACGCCTCGGCGCGGGCCGCCTCGTCGAGGCGTCCGGTGCGGCCGACGGAGCTGTAGACCGGCCCGGCGACGGCGGGCGCTCCCAGCGCGTGGGCGGCGTCCACGCAGGCGCGCAGGTAGTCCTGGGTCTCCTGGACGGTGCGGGCCCCGGCGCGGACCAGTTCGCGGCCGGGCGGCATGACGGCGACGACGGCGGCGGGGGCGAGGCCGGTCCCGCCGAGGAGGGCGGCGGCCTCGGCGGGCTTCCAGTCGCCGGGGTTCTCCAGCGGGAGTTCGACGCAGTCGAAGCCCCAGCCGGCCAGGCGCGGCAGCAGCGCGGCCAGTTCGCGGCCGGTCACCGGGGAGTACCAGATCCAGGGGTTGGCGCCGATCGGCAGGGCGGCCGTCATTCCTTGCCTCCCCACTTCTCGGGGAAGCCCGGGAGTTCCTCGCAGCCGCACATGGCGTAGTGCAGCGGCGGCATGCCCGGCTTCAGGTAGTCGTCCAGGTCGGCCTCGGTGATGACGGGCTGGGGCAGGGTCCACTCCTTCGGGACCTCCTCGCCGGCGAGGATCTTCAGGGCGGCGATGACCGGGGTGCGCCACTGGAAGGTCGGGTAGGCGGGGGCGACGGCGGTGAGCTTCTTCTCCTTCCACGCCGTCAGGAAGTCCTGCTGGTCCTCGCCGGTGATCGGTGGCACCTCCTGCCCGGCGTCCTCGAACGCCTCGACGGCGGCGACGGCGGTGGCACCGGAGTCCATCCACACCCCGTCGATCTCGCCGTGCCGGATCAGCGCGTCGGCCACGATCGACTTGGTACGGGCCGGGTCGCCGTCGGTGAACTTGGCGTCGACCACCTCCACCCCGGCCTTGTCGAAGGCGCGCTTCGCCGCCGACCAGCGGGTCTCCAGGGCGTCGACGCCGGGCGAGATGCGCAGGGCGAGGATCTTGGCCTTCGGCTCGGTCCTCTCCACCAGGAAGTCGGCGGCGGCCGCGCCGTAGCCGTAGCCGCCGACGGGGCTGATGAAGGTGACGGCGCAGTCGGTCTCGACTCCCCGGTCGAAGACGATGACGGGGACCTTCTCGCAGGCCCGCTCGACGGCCGGGGTGAGGGTGGCGGTGGTGTTGGGCGAGACGATGAGCGCGTCGCAGCCCTTGCCGGTGAGTTCCTGGATGTCGGAGATCTGCTTGTCGTCCTTGCCCTGGGCGTCCAGGACAGTGAACTTGCCGATCTCCTCGTGGAGTTCGACCTCGGCCCGCATGTTCTTCAGCCCGACCTGCCGCCAGGGGTTGAAGACGCCCGCGTTGGAGAAGCAGAGGTGGGCGTCGCCGCCGCCCTTCTTCGCGTACGCGGTGGTGGAGACGAACTCCGGCCGCAGCATCTGCTCCCACGGCTTGCCCTTCGGGCCCTCGGGGGTCTCCTTCGCCAGCTCCAGCTGGCGGTCGTACTCGGCCTGGTCGAAGAAGTCCGAGTCGCCCGAGCCGTCCGCCGCGGCGGACGAGCCGCCGGCGGAGGGGGCGGCGGGGCCGTCGGCGGGGGCGTCGCTGGTGCAGCCCGCGAGGAGGGCGGCGCCGAGCAGCGCGGCCAGCGCGGTGAGGGGGGCGGAACGCGGTCTCATCGGGTGGTCCCTTCCGGGGATCGGGTGTCCGGGGAGCGGGTACGGCGGCGGCGCAGGCGGGAGTAGTCGGCGGCGCCCAGACCGACGGCGGCGATGACGATGACGCCCTGGACGGTGGACTCCAGGGCGCCGGAGACGCCGCGGAGGTTGAGCAGGGTGAAGAGGGCCTGGAGGGAGAAGGCCCCGGCCATGGCGCCGACCACCGAGCCCCGGCCGCCCCCGAGCAGCACCCCGCCGAGGACGACGGCGGTGATGGCCTCGAACTCGTAGCCCTGGCCGGCCTGGGCGGAGACGCCGGAGAAGCCGCCGACGAGGACGGCGGCGAGGCCGGCCGCGACGCCGGAGAGGACGAAGGCGGTGACGCGGACCCGGGTGACCCGCACCCCGGAGAGGTGGGCGGCGCGTTCGGAGTCGCCGGTGGCCAGCAGGGTCCGGCCGAAGTCGGCCCGCATCAGCAGGTACGCGCCGACGCCGACGGCGAGGCAGACCGGCACCGCCCACGGCAGCCAGCCGAAGGCGGTGCCCCGGCCCAGCGCGCGGAAGGCGGCGGGCAGGGCGCCCTGGGGGGAGCCGCCGGTCCAGAAGAAGACGGCGCCCTCCAGGATCAGCATCATGCCGAGCGTGGTGATGAACGAGGGGACGCGGAGCCTGGTCGTCACCAGGCCGCTGACCAGTCCGGCGGCGCCGCCCGCGGCCAGCAGGACGAGGGTGGCGACCAGCCAGTGCAGCGCGGGGAAGGAGGCGTAGAGCTGGGCGGCGACCACCACGCCGGCGGTGACGATCGCGCCGACGGAGAGGTCGAACTCGCCGCAGACGATGACGAGGTACTGGCCGGTCGCGAGGATGACCAGGGGCGCGGCCCGCTTGACGAAGGCGAGGAGGCGGTCGGCCTCGTAGAAGCCGGGGTCGGTGAGGGCGAGGGCGATCAGCACGGTGGCGAGCAGGACGTAGACGGGGGTCGCGGTGCCCAGCGCGGTCAGCAGGCGGCGGCCCGTGCCGGGGGCGGGCCGGGCCGTGGCGGCGGTGCTCATGCGGTCCTCCGGCGAGGGGTGCGGCGGCGGGCGTAGAGGGCGACCGCGGCGATGATGACGACGCCGCGCACCACGTTCTTGAAGAACGGGTCGACGGCGAGCTGGTTGAAGACGCTGTCGAGGACGGCGAGGACGAGGACCCCGCCGAGGGTGCCCGCCACTCCCCCGCGCCCGCCGGCCAGCGCGGTGCCGCCGAGGACGACGGCGGCGATCGACTCCAGGTCGTAGCGGGCCTCGGTGCCGGCCCAGGGGGCGCCCGCGCCGAGCCGGGCGGCGAGGAAGAGGGCGGCGGCGCCGACGCAGAGCGAGCACAGGACGTGGGCGACGACCACGGTGCGGCGGGTGCGGACCCCGGAGAGCCGGGCGGCGTGCTCGTCGCCGCCGGTGGCGTACAGATGGTGGCCGAGCCGGGTGCGGCGGGTCAGGAACCAGGCCGCCCCCGCGACGGCCAGCAGCAGGAACACGGAGACGGGGACGGGCCCGATCCGGTCGTAGCCGAGCCGCTGGAAGCCGGCGGTGACCTGGCCGGCCGGGCCGGTGTACTGATCCTCGATCCAGCCGCGCAGGATGAAGGCGGTGCCGAGGGTGGCGATGAAGGCGTTGACCTTGAGCCCCGCCACGATCAGGCCGTTGGCGAGCCCGACCGCCACCGACAGGGCGAGGGTGGCGAGGACCGCGAGCAGCACGCCGCCGCTCTGCATGGTCTGGGCGGCGACCAGCGTCCCCAGACTGATCAGGTACGCCACCGACAGGTCGAGCGAGCCGGTGAGGATGACCATCGACTGGCCGACCGCGACCAGGCCGAGGGCGACGCTGTTCTGGAGGACGGCGACGACGTTGGTGGTGGTGAGGAACTGCCCGCCCTGCGCGGCGACGACGGCCCAGCCGAGCAGGGTGACGGCGAGGGCGGCCAGCCAGACGCCGGTCACCGGGTCGGTCAGGCGCAGCCGGCGGCCGGGGCGGGGCGCGGGGGCGGCGGACTTCTCGCCGGGCGCGGTGAGCAGGTCGCCGGTCATGCCGCGTCCTCCTGGTCCGGGCCGGACCCGTCGCCGCCGGTGGCGACGCGCATGACGGCCTCCTCGGTGGCGCCCGCGGGCAGTTCCCCGGCGAGGCGGCCGTCGGCCATGACCAGGACCCGGTCGCTCATGCCTAGGAGTTCGGGGAGTTCGGAGGAGACGATCAGCACGGCGAGCCCTTCCGCCGCCAGTTCCCGCACCAGGGTGTGGATGGCGGCCTTGGCGCCGACGTCGACGCCCCGGGTCGGTTCGTCGAAGAGGAGCACGCGCGGGCGGGCGGCCAGCCATTTGGCGATGACCACCTTCTGCTGGTTGCCGCCGGAGAGGTACTGGACCTCCTGGGTGTCGGCCGAGGCGCGCAGCCGCACCCGCTCCAGCAGGGCGGCGGCCCCGCGCGCCGAGGGCGGCCGGGTCCGGCCGGGCACGGCCCGGGTGACGAGCAGCGCGTTGTCCCGGACCGACTGACGCAGCGCCAGCCCTTCACCCTTGCGGTCCTCGGTGACCAGGGCGACGCCCGCCCGGATCGCCTCGCGGGGGCGGGTGGGGCGCAGGGGGCGCCCGGCGACGGTCATCGTCCCGGCGGTGAAGGGCGCGGCGCCGAAGAGCGCCCGCACCAGCGAGGTACGGCCCGAGCCCTGGAGCCCGGCGACCCCGACGACCTCGCCCGCGCGCACCGTGAGGCCGATCCCGGCGAGGCGGTCGTTGGCGCCGCCCTCGACGGTCAGGACCGGCTCGCTGATCTCCTCGGGGCGGGCGCGCGGCGGGTAGTAGGCGTCCAGGTCGCGGCCGACCATGGCGCGGACGACGGCGGCGGAGTCGGTCGAGGCGGTGTCCAGGGTGGTGACGCGCCGGCCGTCCTTGAGGACGGTGATCCGCTGCGACAGGTCGAAGACCTCGCGCAGCCGGTGCGAGATGTAGAGGATGCCCAGGCCCCGGGCGGCGAGCCGGCGGACCAGCGCCGCCAGGCGCGCCACCTCGTGCTCGGCGAGCGGCGCGGTCGGCTCGTCCATGACCAGGACCCGCACGTCGGAGGCGAGCGCCTTGACGATCTCGACGGTCTGGCGGCGGGCGACGGAGAGGGTGTGGACGGGGGTGCGCGGGGTGATGCCCGTCTCGTCGATCTCGCCGAGGAGTTCGGCGGTGCGCCGCTCCATGGTGCGCCGGTCGACCAGGCCGAAGCGGCCCGGCTCGCGCCCCAGGAAGACGTTCTCGGCGACCGTGCGGTGCTCCAGCAGGGCGAACTCCTGGTGGATGACGCCGATTCCGGCCGCCTGCGCCTGGGCGGGGTGGGTGAAGGAGCGGGGGGTGCCGTCGAGGGTGAGCCTCCCGCCGTCCGGTACGTGCTCCCCGGCGAGGATCTTCATCAGGGTCGACTTGCCGGCGCCGTTCTCCCCCACCAGGGCGTGCACCTCGCCCGCCCGCAGGTCGAGATCGACGTCGTGGAGGACGCGCACCCCCAGGAAACTCTTGGACACGCCTTGCATCGTCAGCATCGCGACTGGCTCCTCGGTCAGCGGTCTGCCGAGCAGAGTCCGCCCGGACCTTTGACCTGTCAAGGGACCAAGTAACTTTGTTTTCAACGGAGTTGAGCGCGACTTAGAACGGCTGCCGAACAATGGGCGCCTTGTGAGCAGCAGAACTCCTCCTTAGGGTGACGGCTATGCCTTCCGCGCCCGAGCAGCCCTCGGCGACCTCCTTCCATTCGCCGGGCGAGGTGCTCGCACTGATCAGCTCCGGCGCCGCGCGGACCCGCGCCGACATCGCCCGGCTCACCGGACTGGCCCGCTCCACCGTCTCCTCGCGGGTCGACGCGCTGATCGCGCACGGCTTCGTCGACGAGGCGGCCGAAGGCGGCTCGACCGGCGGCCGGCCGCCCCGGCGGCTCGCCCTGCGGACCGGCGGGCACACCGTCGCCGGGGTCGACCTGGGCGCCTCGCACTGCCGGGTGGTGCTGCGGGACATCGGCGGCGCCGTGCTCGCCGTCCAGGAGGACCCGCTCTCCATCGCGGACGGCCCCGACCCGGTCCTGCGCCACGTCGAGCGGACCCTGCGCGCCCTCACCGAGGAGGCGGGACGCCCGCCGGGCACCCTGCGCTCGATCGGCGTCGGCGTGCCGGGGCCGGTGGAGTTCTCCACGGGGCGCCCGGTCGACCCGCCGATCATGCCGGGCTGGCACCACTACCCGATCCCCGACTTCTTCGCCGCCCGCCTCGGCGTCCGCGCCCTCGTCGACAACGACGTGAACGTGATGGCCCTGGCCGAGCAGCGGCAGGCCTTCCCCGACTGCCGCTTCCTACTGCACATCAAGGTCGGCACCGGCATCGGCTGCGGCATCATCGCCGACGGCCGCCTCCACCGGGGCGCGCAGGGCTCGGCCGGGGACATCGGCCACATCCGCGTCACCGAGCGGGACGAGCCGTGCCGCTGCGGCAACACCGGCTGCCTGGAGGCGGTCGCGGGCGGTTCCGCGCTGGCCGCCGAACTCTCCCGCCTCGGCCGCACCGCCGCCACCGGCAGCGACGTGGTCCGGCTGGCCCAGTCCGGCGACCGCGAGGCGGTCCGCCTGGTCCGCGAGGCCGGCCGCGCCGTCGGCGAGGTCCTGGCCGGCCTGGTCAACTTCTTCAACCCCGACACCGTGACCGTCGGCGGGGCCCTGGCCGCCGCCCACGACCCCCTCCTCGCCGGCCTCCGCGAGGTCGTCTACCGCCGCTCCCACCCCCTCGCCACCCGCGTCCTGCGCATCGAACCCAGCCGCACCCAGCAGAACGCCGCCGCCCTCGGCGCCGCCATCCTCGCCACCGAACACGCCCTCTCCCCGGCCCAGGTGGACAGGGCGGTGACCACGGGGCGGGGGTGAGCCCTTCGCAGCCGGGCGGCCTCGGCCCGGCCGGCGCGTGAGGCCGTCGGTGACGGGTACGCCCGTTCCGGCCCGGCGGACCAGACCCCGCCCCGGCCGCGGGCCGCCCCCGCTCGCGCCCCACCCCGAGTGCCGCGATGCTGGGAAGAGGGCGTACGACGAGGCACGCCCCGCCCCGGCACGTCCGACCGGCGGAAGGACCCCTCATGCCCACCGTCGCCCTGCTCGCCACAGGCGGCACCATCGCCTCCACCGGCGGTCCCGACGGCCGCGTCCCCACCGCCACCGGCCGGGACCTGCTGCGCCAGGCGGGCCTGTCCGGCGGGGAGACGACCGTCCCGGTGCGCGATCTGGAGCTGGGCGGCTCGTTCTCCTGGGACCTGGAGAAGATGCGTCTGGTGGTCGAGGAGATGCGGGCCGCGCTGGCGGCCCCCGTGCCGGGCACGGACGGCGCCCGTCCGGACGGCCTGGTCGTCACGCACGGCACGGACACCATGGAGGAGACGGTCTTCCTCGCCTCGCTGCTGCTGGACGACCCGCGCCCGGTGGTGCTGACCGGCGCGCAGGAGCCGTACGACTCGCGCTCCCCCGACGGCCCGGAGAACCTGCGGGACGCCTTCGCGGTCGCCGCCGACCCGCTGGCGCGCGACCGGGGGCCGCTGCTCTGCTTCGACGGCATGGTCTTCGCCGCCCGGGGCGTCACCAAGATCGACACGCTCTCGCACCGCGCCTTCGGCGCCCCCGGCCGGGGCCCCGTGCTGCGCGTCCACGACGGCAGGGTGACGGCGCTGGCCCCGCCCGGACCGCCGCGCCCCCTGCCGGGCGTCGACCCGGACACGGGCCTGCCCCGCGTCGACGTGGTCGCCCTCTACCCGGGCGCCGACGAGACCCTGCTGCGGGCCGCCGCCGAGGCGGGCGCGGCGGGCCTGGTGCTGGCCGCGCCCGGCACCGGCAACACCGCGCCCCGGGTCGCCCGCGAGGTGGCCCGGCTGACCGGCGCGGGCGTCCCGGTGGTGGTCTGCTCGCGCGTGCCGTGCGGCCCGGCCGTCCCGCTGTACGGCGGCGGGGGCGGGGTCGACCTGGTGAAGGCGGGCGCCGTCTTCGCGGGCGAACTCAGCCCGTGGCAGGCCCGGCTGCTGCTCTCGGTGGCGCTGGCCGCCAGCAGACGCGGGGCGGCCCGCGCCGTCTCCGGCTGGCTGGAGAACTGAGCCGGCCGCCCACGCAACGTCCGGGCCCCGGCCCGGCACCGCACCGATCCACCCGCTCGGGGCGAGGAGTGTGAGGACCGTGCCCAAGGAGATCTTCATCGGTTTCGGCGTGGACGTCGACGCGGTCGGCGGCTGGCTCGGCAGTTACGGCGGCGAGGACTCGCCCGGCGACGTGTCGCGCGGCATGTTCGCCGGCGAGGTGGGCGTACCGCGGCTCCTGGAGCTGTTCCGGCGCGCCGGGATCCGCCAGTCGTTCTACTGGCCGGGCCACTCCGTGGAAACCTTCCCCGAGCAGTTCGACGCCTGCGTGGCGGCGGGCCACGAGATCGGCGTGCACGGCTACAGCCACGAGAACCCGATCTCCATGACCCGCACGCAGGAGGCCGACATCCTCGACTACGCGGTCGAGCTGCTGACCCGCCGCGCGGGCAAGGCCCCCACCGGCTACGTCGCCCCCTGGTGGGAACTGAGCGAGGCCACCGCCGACCTGCTCCTGGAGCGCGGGCTCACCTACGACCACTCCCTGATGCACCGCGACTTCGAGCCGTACTACGTCCGCTCGGGCGACTCGTGGACCCGCATCGACTACGACCAGCCCGCCTCGGCCTGGATGAAGCCGCTCCGGCGCGGCGAGGAGACCGACCTGGTCGAGATCCCCGCCAACTGGTACCTGGACGACCTCCCCCCGATGATGTGGATCAAGTCGTCCCCCAACAGCCACGGCTACCTCAACCCCCGCGACATCGAGACCCAGTGGCGCGACCAGTTCGACTGGGTCCACCGCGAGATGGAGTACGCCGTCTTCTCGATCACCATCCACCCCGACGTCTCCGGCCGCCCCCAGACCCTGCTGATGCTGGAACGCTTCATCGACCACGTGAACAGCCACGAGGGCGTGAAGTGGGTCCCCTTCGAGGAGATGGCGGCGGACTTCCGGCGCCGGAGTCCGCGCGAGGGGTGAAGCCTGCCGCGCGGCTCACACGGTCTGGCCGCCGTCGACGACGAGGGCCGTGCCGGTGGTGAAGGCGGCGTCGTCGGAGCAGAGCCAGAGCACCGCCGAGGCGATCTCCTCGGGCCTGCCCAGGCGGCCGACGGGCTCGTCGGCGACGAGCCCGTCCCGCCCGCCGGGGCGGGTCTCGCCGAAGCGGCGGATCATCTCGGTGTCGACGATGCCGGGGCAGACGGCGTTGACCCGGATGCCCTCGGCGGCATGGTCGAGGGCGGCGGAGCGGGTGAAGCCGATGATGCCGTGCTTGGCCGCCGCGTAGGCGGCCTGGCCCCGGAACCCCTTGACCCCGGCGCCCGAGGAGACGTTGACGACGGCTCCGCCGCCGCCCTGTGCGCGCATCTGCCGGATCTGGGCCCTGGTGCACAGGAAGGCCCCGGTGAGGCTCACGCCGAGGATGCGGTCCCAGTCCTCCTTGGCGGTCTCGGCGGCGGTCTGTACGGGCTGTTCGACTCCGGCGTTGTTGAAGGCGGCGTCCAGCCTCCCGAACCGGCCGACGGTCCTGTCGACCGCCGCCCGGACCTCGTCCTCGTCGGTGACGTCGCAGGTGAGGGGCAGGGCCTCGCCGCCGGCCGCCTCGACGAGGCGGGCCGTTTGGCGCAGGCCGTCGGCGGACAGGTCGACGAGGGCGACCCGGGCACCGGCCCTCACGAAGGCGAGCGCGGTGGCCCGGCCGATGCCGGAGGCGGCGCCGGTGACGAAGGCGGTCCCACCCCGGAAGTCGTAGGTGGTGCGGGCCGTCACGTGGCGCTCCCCTCCGTGTCGCGGAGAGCCTGCGCGAACTCCTCGTCGCTGACGGGTTCGAGCCAGGTGGTGCCGTCGCCGTCGGCGTCGCCGACCACCATGGCGAGGTGGGCCATGAGCGTGGTGGCGGTGCCGCCGTGCCAGTGTTCCTCGCCGGGCGGGCACTTCACGGTCTGCCCGGCGGTGACGCGTACGGCACTGCCGTCGCGGGTGACGACCAGGCCCTCGCCGTCGGTGATGCGGAGGGTCTGGCCGTGGACGTGACGGTGCCAGTGGGTGCGGGCGCCGGGGGTGAAGCGGACCAGGGCGGCGCCGAGGCGGGCGGGGGCGGTGGGCGACTCGACGGTGTCGAGGTACACGTCGCCGGTGAACCGCTCGGCCGGTGCCTTCACCGTCGGGGTCGAGATGATGTGCTCCATGGTGATCCTTCCTGGGGGGGGGCGGAGGGGAGGTTCGCGCCGCTACCGGGCCGTGTAGCCGCCGTCGACCGGCAGGGCGACCCCGGTGACGTAACCGGCGCCGGGGCTGGACAGCCACAGCACGGCCTGGGCGATCTCCTCGGCCTCCCCGAGGCGGGGGACGGCCTGGCCGCTCTCCGCCTGGGTACGGTCGAGTTCGCCGCGCTCGATCATGGCGTCGACCATGGGGGTGCGGATGGTGCCGGGGCAGACGGCGTTGACGCGGATGCCGCGCGGGCCGTATTCGAGGGCCGCGCTCCTGGTCAGGCCGATGACGCCGTGCTTGGAGGCGTGGTAGGCGGCGCGGCCTGGGTTGCCGACGAGGCCGCCGAGGCTGGAGCAGTTGACGATCGCGCCGCCGCCCTTGGTCCGCATGTGGCGCAGCTCGTGCTTCATGGCGGCCCAGACGCCGCGCAGGTTGATGTCCTGGACGCGGTCGAACTGCCCGGCGCTCTCCTCGGCGGCGTCGGTCGGCGGCGGCATGACCCCGGCGTTGTTGTACGCCAGGTCGAGCCGCCCGAATGCCTCCACGGTCCGGTCGACGGCGGCGGCGACCTGGGCCTCGTCGGTGACGTCGCAGCGCAACGCGAGGGCCTGGTGCCCGGCGTCGGCCAGTTCCCGCGCGGCGGCGGTGACGGCCCGCTCGTCGAGGTCGGCGAGGGCCACGGCGGCGCCGGACTCCGCGAAGGCCCGGGCGGTGGCCAGGCCCATGCCGGAGCCGGCGCCGGTGACGAAGGCGACCTGCCCGCCGAAGTCGTAGACGGGGTTCCTGCGGCTGCTCATGAGGGGCTCCTGGGTGCCGGGGAGGGCGCCGCCTCGATCGTGATGCGGGTGGCGCGGCCGAGCTGCCCGGGGCCGGCCTCGAGGCGGCCGAGGACGAGGAGGTCGGCGGAGGGGGCGGGGCCGTCGCGGTGGAAGAGGGCCAGGTTGCCCCAGGGGGCGTAGTAGGCGATGTCTCCTGGGCCGGCCCGGACGGGTTCGGGGGCGCCGGAGGTGTCCAGGCGGCGTGGCAGGGCGGCCACGCGTTCCGTGTCGTGGAAGTCCTCCAGCTCCAGGGTGAGCGGGAGCAGCTTCGCGAAGTCGCGGGCGGGCGGGGTGTCGTGCAGGGTGGCGCCGACCGGACGGCCGTCGAGGGTGACCCGGAGTTCCCTGGCGGTGCTCCTGTCGGTGGGCGTGGCGGAAGCCGCCTGCGCGGGGGGCGCGGGGTGCGGGGAGCCATCGGCGCACGCGGTCCCGGCCGGCAGCAGCGCCGTTGCCGCCAGGGCGCGGGCGAGGCTCCTTCGCGGCCTCATCCGGGCAGGGGTTCGGCGTAGTGCCGGAACTCGTCGCGCCCGGTGTGGAGGGCGTACAGCCGCTCGGCCAGGGCGTCCGGGCTGGAGTGCTCGGCGTCCGGGCGGATCGCGCCGGGGATGATCAGCTGGGCGGCGTGGATGTTCTCGCCGGCGAGCGCGTCGTGCAGCATCCGTGCGTAGGCGCTCTCGGCGGCGAAGGCGATCGAGGTGCCGGCCACGCGCGGGGCGGGGCGCACGGCGCTGCCGCCGTTGACGAAGAGCAGCGTGCCGCGGCCCAGTGCCCGCATGCCGGGCAGGACCGCCTGTACGCAGGTCACCGGCGCCTTGACGGAGAAGGCGAGGGGGTCGTCCAGGTCGGCGGCGGTGGTCTCCAGGACGGGCTTCATGAAGTCGGCCCGGGGCACGGGGCTGTACTGGAGGATCTCCACCGGGCCCAGTTCCTCGGCGGCACGGCCGAGGGCGGCGGTGAGGCTGTCCGGGGCGAGGACGTCGGCCGGGTAGGCGCGGGCCTCGGTTCCGTCCCGGGACAGCTCCGCGACGAGGGGTTCGAGGTGGTCGGCGCTGCGGGAGAGCAGGGCGACCCGGTGGCCCGCGGCCCCGAAGCGGCGGGCGGCGGCGAGGCCCAGTCCGGGGCCGGCGCCGACGAGGGCGAAGGTGGTCATGGTGGTTCTCCTCGGGAGGCGTAACGGGTGGGGCCGGTGTGCGTCAGGGGGTCAGGGGGTCAGGAGCGTCTTGATCGCGCGGCGCTCGTCCATCGCCCGGTAGCCCTCGGCGATCTGGTCGAGCGGGAGGGTGAGGTCGAAGACCTTGCCGGGGTCGATGCGGCCCGCGAGGACGCGCTGGACGAGGTCGGGCAGGTAGCGGCGGACGGGGGCGGGCCCGCCGCGCAGGCCGACGTGGCTGAAGAAGAGTTCCTGGCCGTCGACGCCGACCTCGTGGGGGACGCCGACGAAGCCGACGTTGCCGCCGGGCCGGGCCGCGTGCAGGGCCTGCCGCATGGCCTCGGCGGTGCCGACGCACTCCAGGACGGAGTCGGCGCCGATGCCGCCGGTCAGCTCCTTGACGCGGGCGACGCCCTCGTCCCCGCGCTCGGTGACGAGGTCGGTGGCGCCGAACTCGCGGGCGAGCCGCTGCCTCGGTTCGTGCCGGGACATGACGATGATCCGCTCCGCGCCCTGTTCCTTAGCGGCGATGACGGCGCACAGGCCGACCGCGCCGTCACCGACGACCACGGCGGTCGAGCCGGGCCGGACCTCGGCGGCGTCCGCCGCCCACCAGCCGGTGCCCATGACGTCGGAGACGGCGAGCAGGCTGGGCCACAGTTCCCGGTCCGGGTGACCGTCGGTGGCGACCAGGGTGCCCTGCGCGTTCGGGATGCGGACCAGCTCGGCCTGGCAGGTGCTCATGAACTCCACGTTCAGGCAGCTGGAGGGGAAGCCGTTCCGGCAGTTGGCGCAGGTCCCGTCCGAGGTGGCGAACGAGCCGACGACGAACTGTCCGGGCCGCACGGAGGTGACCTCGCTGCCGACCTCCTCGACGAAGCCGACGTACTCGTGGCCCATCGGGTGGGGGTCGCCGACCGGCTCCAGCCCTCGGTAGGGCCACAGGTCCGAGCCGCAGACGCAGGTGACGGCGGTGCGGATGACCGCGTCGGTGGGGTGGATGATCTTCGGGTCGTCCAGCGTCTCCAGGCGTACGTCGCCGGGGGCGTGGATCACTGCTCCGCGCATCAGGGGTTCCTTACGGGGTGGGAGGCGCGGCACCACCGGGTGCCACTCCTCCAGGCAACCGCCACTTCGGCGGGGCTGCCAGTCACCGTCGAAGGGTGTACCGGCAGTACCTCCCTCACGGGCCGCGCGGGACGTACCGTCGAGTGGTGGACAACCGTGCAGAGGTCCGCGAGTTCCTGACCTCGCGGCGATCCAGGATCAGCCCCGAGCGGGCCGGGCTGCCCGCCGGGCCGCGCCGGCGCGTGCCCGGCCTGCGCCGCAGCGAGGTGGCGGCACTGGCGGACGTGAGCGTCGAGTACTACGCGAAGCTGGAACGCGGCCACCTCGCCGGCGTCTCCCCGGCCGTCCTCGAAGCGGTCGCCCGCGCCCTCCAGCTCGACGACGCCGAACGCGAGCACCTGCTCAACCTGGCCCGCGCCGCCGACGGCTCCGACGCGCTGGCCCGGCCCCGGCGCCGCGCCACGCGGCAGTGGACGCCGCACCGCAGCCTCCAGTGGACCCTGGACGCGGTCACCGGCGGCCCCGCCTTCGTCCGCAACGGGCGCATGGACGTGCTGGCCGCCAACCCGCTCGCCCGCGCCTTCTACGCCGACGTCTACGCCGACCCGCACAACCAGGCCAACCTCGCCCGCTTCAACTTCCTCGACCCGGCCTCCCGCCGCTTCTACCCCGACTGGGACCTCGCCGCCGACGTGGCGGTGGCCATCCTGCGCACCGAGGCCGGGCGCAATCCGCACGACAAGGAGCTGCACGACCTCGTCGGCGAGCTGTCCACCCGCAGCGACGCCTTCCGCACCCGCTGGGGCGCGCACGACGTCCGCCACCACGGGACCGGCACCAAGCGTTTCCACCACGCGGCCGTCGGCGCGCTCACCCTCGCCTACGAGGGCCTGGAGATGGCCACCGAGCCCGGCCTGACCCTCACCGTCTACACCGCCGAGCCCGGCTCCCCCTCCGACGAGGGCCTGCGCCTGCTGGCCTCGTGGGCGGCGGACCGGGAGACGGACACGCCGTCCCCGCAGGAGACCCGCTGACCTGGGCGGACGCACCCCGGGCCGCGTTCGTCAGTCGGGGAAGCGGACGGTCAGGCCGCCGTCCACCACGAGTTGCTGACCGGTGATGTACGAGGCGTCGTCGGAGGTGAGGAAGCGGATGGCGCGGGCCACCTCCTCGGGCCTGCCGACCCGTCCGGCCGGGATGCCGCCCCCGGCGGCGGTCAGCCCCTGCGCGCCGAGCGAGTTCTCCTCGTCCAGGGACTGGGGGGTCTCGATCAGGCCGGGGATGACGGAGTTGGCGCGGATGCCCCGGGGTGCCAGCTCGACGGCGAGCGAGCGGACCAGGCCCAGCACACCGGCCTTGGCGGCGGCGTAGTGGGCGTGCTGCTGCCAGCCGTAGACGCCGCCCGCGATGGAGGAGACGGCGACCATCGCGCCGCCGCCGGTCATCGCGGCGGCGGCCGAGCGCAGGGTGCGCAGCACGCCGGTCAGGTCGACCTCCAGCAGGCGGTGCCAGCGGTCGTCGCTCAGCTCGGCCAGGGCGGCGCTGTCCAGGGCTCCGGCGTTGGCCACCACCAGGTCGAGCCGGCCGAAGTGGTCGTGGGCCGCGTCGGTGAAGGCGTCCACGGAGGCCGGATCGGTGACGTCGCAGGCGACGGCGACGGCCCTGCCGCCCGCCGCCTCGGCCTCCGCGACAGCCTGACGGGGGTCGTGCGGGTCGCCCGGCAGGTAGCCGAGGACGGTGCTGACCCCGGCCCGCGCGTACGCGACGGCCAGCGCCCGCCCGATCCCGCCGGCACCGCCCGTGACCAGCGCGACCTTCCCGGCGAGGCCGTCGTCCCTGCTGGTGGTCCCGCTCATCGGCGGCACGCTCCCTTCCTCGGCTCCCGTGAGCCCCCATCGTGCGGACCCGCGCCCCCGAGCCACGGGACCCCGGGCCGCGACGCGCGCCGCGGCCACCCGGCCGGCGCCGCCGCGGCCCCACGGGCGGCTACACCCCGGCCGGTACGGGGCCGCGCCCGGGTGCCGGGGCGGTCAGGGAGTCGGCGCCGGCCGGGACGGGCACGGCGGCGAAGATCGCGTCCTGCTCCCGCTGGAGCTGCTGCTTGCGCTCCGGGCCGGTGGAGGGCAGGCGCTGCTCCTCGTAGAGCTTGTGGGTGGTCTCCTGGGCCTTCTTGCTGGCCTCGGTGTGGAACTGGACCTCGAAGAGCTGGCCCGAACGGGGCGCGCGCCAGCCGGTGTTGAGGCCCTTGTAGCCGGAGGCGCGGCCCCAGGTGTTGGACCACTTGACGGAGTCGTTGCGCCAGCCGGCGAGCGTGTCGGCGACGGTGGCGACGCCGGAGGTGTAGGCGGCGTCGTCCCACTGGAGGGTGTAGCGCACGGCGTCGGTGATGCCGGCGAGGACCGTGTCGACGTTCCGGCCGGGCTGCTCGGCCAGGGCGGTGGCGACCTTCCGCTTCAGCGAGTCGGGGGACTTCAGGCGCTGGTCGAAGCCGACGAGTTCCGCCTCCGACATCGCGGCGGCGGCCCGGACCTGCACGCTGATCGAGCGCTCCGCCTCCCGGGCCCGCTCCACGTAGGCGTCGACCGTGTTGTTCTGCCCGCCGGTCAGGGTGAGGCCGCCCTCACCCTTCCAGCCGCCGGGCTCCTCGGCGGCGGCGACGGCCGCGGGGCCGAGCGCCAGGACAGCGGCGAGAGCCCCGCACAGGGCGGTGCGGATCGGGGTGGGGCGGGTGGTGGTGGTCATGCGTCGCGTACCAGCTCTTTCTCAGGCGGAACGGGGCCCGGGCGTACGGGTCGACGCCGGGCGCCTTGGAGAACGATCAAGAGCCGGGAGGGATACGCCGCCGCTCAGACACCCCGGCACACCTGGTCCGCCCCTTCGGCGGGGACCAGCCGCACCTTGGACGCGGGCACCTTGACGGCCTCCCCCGCCTCGGCGTCCCAGAGCACGGCGTTGCCACCGGCGACGCCGAAGGAGAGGTAGGGGCGGGCGGGGTCGAGGGGCGGGCCCTCGACCGGGAGCCGGCCGACGGGTATGACCGGCTCCACGCAGGTCCACTCAGGGCGCACGCCGAAGAACGGGGGCGGGTCGGTGCCGCGTTCGGCGGCGGAGGTGGTGCGGTCCACGGCCTCTTCGGCCGTCTCCAGCACCAGTTGGCCGACGGCCGCCACCAGGAGAAGAATCATGAGCGGCCACAGCAGGAAGTTGAAGCTCTCTCCCGGTGTCGCGTAGAAGTGATGGCGGTGACGGGCCAGGCCCCACAGGGCCGGCGGGACGAGTGCCAGGCTCGTCAGGGTGAGCAGCTTGACCGCCGCCAGCGCCTTCCAGATCGGTGGCACGTCGAGGTCACCGGGCGTGAGGCCGAAACCGTCGGCGTAGAACGCGTGCAGCAGCGAGCCCGCCGCGGCCAGCGTGGAGACGGCGAGCGTGACGGCCAGAGGCACCGCCCACGCCACCCACTCTCCCCAGCTCCACTGCCGGACCAGCATCCCCAGGCCGACGACGACCAGGACGACGACCGCCACTAGGGCCACTTGCGCTCTGCTCGCGGGCTCACCGCCGGGCCCGCCACCGACGGTCAGCACACAGGCGGCCAGCATGAGCGCACCCGTCAGCCCGCCCCCGAGGGGATTGCCTGGGAGCAGGTGAGCCCCGGCGCGCAAGGTGCCGAACATCCCGGCTCCCAGCACCACGAGCCAGAATCCGCGTGGCCAGCCGGTCCTTCCCTCTAGGAACGGCAGCGCGCCCGCGGTGGCGAGGGCCCACAGGAAGAGTCCCCACAACCGCCGCTCCAGCAGTTCCTCGGGAAGCCGGCCCCGCGGCTCCCGCCACCGCCCGTCCAGCGGCCGCACCCCCGTCACCAGCGCCTCGGCCCCCAGCCCGGCGCGCGCCAGCCGCAGGGCCTGCCGTCCCTCGGCGTGCACCAGGGTGCGTCCGTCGGCGAGGCCGAGGGCGAGCCCCGCGCGGTACAGGAGGCGGCCGGGTCCCGCTCCGGCCGGACGGGGGCGGGACCGCGTGTCGACCGCCCGCCAGTACGAGGGCATCTCACGGTCCCGGTGCAGCACGTCCGCCCGCCGCACATACCCCTCGACGCGGGCCGCCCGCAGCGCCTTCGCCACCCGCCGGGCCGCGCCCAGATCGGCGCCCTTGGCGATCCCGGGCAGCCGCACCTCGATCTCGTACACCCGGCTGTCCGGGCGGGCCTCGACGGCCTCCCCGAGCGGTCCCTCCCCGGCGGGTGCCGCCTCCCGCACCGGCCAGCCGTGCGCCGCGAACCGCTCCCCGGCCAGCTCCCAGTCGGCCTCCCCGCCCCTGACCTCGACGAACACCCGCACCCGCTGGTCGTAACGCTGCTTGTCCATCCGCTCCCCCCGTGCCCGGCCGGACGCCACCGTCGTGTCCCCGACCTCGTGCCGCAACGCTACTCCCCGTCACCGACAGCGGCCGCCCTGTCACACCGGCCCGGTACCTTCGCCCCCATGTACACCACCCAGGTCACCCACCGCGTCCACGCCCCGCGCGCCGCCGTCTACCGCGCCCTGCTCGACCCGGAGGCGGTCGCCCGCTGGCGGGCGCCGGACGGGATGACCGCCGAGGTGCACTCCTTCGAGCCGCGCGAGGGCGGGACGTTCCGGATCTCGCTCACCTACGACGACCCGGCCTACGCGGGCAAGTCCGGCGAGGCCACCGACACCTACCACGGGCACTTCGCCGAACTGGTCCCCGGCGAGCGGGTGGTGGAGGTACTGGCCTTCGAGACCGACGCGCCCGGTCTGGACACGCCGATGAAGCTGACCACCGTCCTCACCGACGCGCCCGGCGCCGCCACCGACGTCCACGTCACCCACGAGAACGTCCCGGACGCGGTCCCACCCGCCGACAACGAGACGGGCACCCGCATGTCCCTGGCCCATCTGGCCCGCCTGGTCGAGGGCGGAGCCTGACCTCTCACCCGTTCGGCCCCGACAGGCGGGCGGGCCCGATCTGCGTCACGGTGGAGGGGTGGCGTCAGCCCGGCCCGGGGCAGCCACCGCGAGCCGCGCCCGCCAAGCCGCGCGGCCCCCGGGCCCAGCCCCGAGACGAAGAAGCGGTGAATCCGAATGAAGGCACTGGTCTACCAGGGCCCCCGCGAGGTCACGGTCGAAGAGGTCCCGGACGCGCGGATCGAACGCCCCACGGACGTCCTTGTGCGGGTCACGTCCACCAACATCTGCGGCTCCGACCTCCACATGTACGAGGGCCGCACCACCCTGGAGACGGGCCGCGTCCTCGGCCACGAGAACCTCGGCGTGGTGGTCGAGGTCGGCTCGGGCGTGGACCGCGTCAAGACCGGCGACCGGGTCTGTCTCCCCTTCAACGTGGCCTGCGGCTTCTGCGAGAACTGCGAGGCCGAACGGACCGGTTTCTGCCTCACCGTCGACTCCGACACCCCGGGCGGCGCCTACGGCTTCGCCGAGATGGGCACCTACGCCGGCGGCCAGGCCGAGTTCCTGCGGGTGCCGTGGGGCGACTTCAACTGCCTGGTCCTGCCCGAGGACGCGCAGGAGAAGGAGAACGACTACGTGATGCTGTCGGACATCTTCCCGACCGGCTATCACGCCACGGAACTCGCCAGCGTCTCCCCGGGCGAGTCCGTCGTCGTCTACGGAGCGGGCCCGGTCGGCCTGATGGCGGCGTACTCGGCGGCGCTGCGCGGCGCCGGCCAGGTCCTGGTCGTCGACCACCACCCGGACCGCCTCGCACTGGCCGAGAAGGCCGGGGCGATCCCCGTCGACGACACCGAGGGCGACCACGTCGAGCAGATCCTGGAGCGGACCGGCGGCGGCGCCGACAAGGGGTGCGAGTGCGTCGGCTACCAGGCGCACGACGCCGACGGGAACGAGAAGCCGGAGTCGACCATGAACGACCTGGTCGCCTCGGTGCGGGCGACCGGCGCCATCGGCGTGGTCGGCGTCTTCCTGCCGCAGGACGACGGAGCGCCCACCGAGCTGACCCGTGAAGGCAAACTCCCCTTCGACTTCGGCGACTTCTGGTTCAAGGGGCAGCGGATCGGCACCGGCCAGGCCAACGTCAAGGCGTACAACCGCCAGTTGCGGGACCTCATCCACCACGACAAGGCCAAGCCGTCGTTCATCGTCTCGCACGAACTGCCGCTGGACGACGCCCCCGAGGCGTACCGGAACTTCGACGACCGGCTCTCCGGCTGGACCAAGGTCATCCTCAAGCCCTGACCGCCCTGTCCCAGGAGGCAACCGATGCACGACAAGTCGAGTGACCCCCACCCGTCCCGCGAGGAGCTTCCGCTCCCCGACTACGACCACATGCCGGTGGCCGGCCTGGAGCACCGCATGCGGTCGCTCCCGGCGGACGACCTGCGGACGGTCCGGGCGTACGAGCAGGAGCACGCGGACCGGCCGCAGGTCAAGCAGATGATCGACCACCGGCTCGACCAGCTGGAGCACGGTTCGGCGCCCTCGGGCGGCGCCCCGGCGGCGCACGGCGCCGAGCAGGCCCGGCCAACACGGGGCCGTTCCTCGGTCTCCCCGCAGACGGCTGCGCTGCCGCCCGACCCGCTGCCGCACGGCACCTACGACCGCTCGCATCCCACCCAGCCGAACAACCCCCGTACGCGTCACCGCTGACGGCGGCGGGGATTCAGGCCGGGGCCTCCACCAGTGGGGGTCCCGGCCTCGCCGCGAAGACCCAGCGGTTGGCGGCGAGCGCGTCGTCGGCCTCGGGGCGCGGGCCGCGTCATGCGGCGTGGAGAAGTGGCGTCCACCTTCCTTCGCGGTCGCGAGAAGCAGGCGTACTTGTTGAATCCTCCCCTTACGTGAAGAAGGGGACTCCTGGCTCAGGCTGCCTGTGGGAGCAGCGCTCCCACAGGTCTCACGCCCTCGGCACCAGCCGGGTTGAGACCAGCCCGGACCAGCATCACGCGGGCGGAGTTCCTGTCCCTGGGGGACGATGCTCCGCACGCCGTGCAGGTGTACGTTCGTTCACTGAGCGGCAGGCGGTGCTTGGCTCTCGTACCGCACTGCGCGCAGTCCATGGTCGTATGCGCGGGATTGATCAGGCGCAGGTCGCGGCCGTGTTTCCTCGCCATCGCGACCAAGGCTGCTTTCGTGGCGCCGATGGCGGCGTCGGCAGCTTTCCGCGCCATCGTGGTCTTGGTGAGAAACGTGGGTTTGAAGTCCTCGACGGCGATCACGTCATGGTCGGTCACGACGCGCTTGGCCCATTTGCGGCCGGTGTCCTGGCGCTGTCTGGCCACCTTCTTGTGCGCCTTCGCCGCCTGCCGTTGCGACTCCTTGTACCCCCTGGAATTGGGCTGACCGTGCTTCGGTTTCCTGCGGGCCATCTGGCGCTGGTACCTGGCCAGGCGCTGTGCGGCGCGGCTTCCGAACTCGGCATGCGGCAGGTCATGGGCATCGGAGGTGGTCGTGGCGGTTTCCGCGACGCCCCAGTCGATCCCGATCACCGCACCCGTGGCGGGCAGCACCTCAGCTGAGGTGGCCACCACGAACGAGGCGTACCAGTGACCGAGACTGTCCCGGTACACACGCACCGAACTGGGGCGGGACGGCAACTCACGCGACCACACGACGGTCAGGGCAATGCCCTTGGCCAGGTGAAGACGCCCCTCCCTGAGCTGGAACCCCCGCGTCGTGTAGTTCAACGAAAGGGACGTGTCGCGCTTCTTCTTCAGCTTCGGCATCCCCGCGCGGCGGTTCACCGGCAGCCGGTCGGCGATGTTCTTGAGGGCTTTCGCCCTCGCCTTGCCGAAGTCGCGGATCATCTGCTGCTGCGGAACCGATGACCCCTCACGCAACCACGGCATCACGCGCCGCGCCTCCGTCAGCATCCGGTCAAGCCCCGCAGGACCACAAGTCTCCTTCACGCCGGTGCGCCTGCCCCGCTCCTGCACCTGCTTCGACTTCGCGACGCACTCGTTCCACACCCACCTGCACCTGGCCCACTCAGCTTCCAAAGCGACCCGGGCAGTCGACGACACACGAAGACGGTAGGTGTACCGGACGCGACTACCTTCACCCACGCCCATGACGCCTACGCGCCCTCCCCCAGCAGCGCCGCGGCCACCGCGCCGGGCTCCCGGGCGCCCGGCACGACGGGTTCGCCCAGCTCCGCGAGGAGGGCGTCGACCACGGCGGCCGTGCCGTAGGCGCCGCCGAGGTCGGCGGTGGCGACGCCCCGGTCCAGGACCCGGGCGAGGGCCCGTTCGACCTCCTGCACCGCCCCGGGGCACCCGGCGTGGTGCTCGGCGACGGCCGCGGCGGCGCGGACCGTGGCGACCGGGTTGACCAGGTCGCGCCCGGCCAGGTCGTCGGCGGAGCCGTGCACGGTCTGGTACTCGGTCAGGCCGCGCACGTCGGCGTGGAGGTAGACGTTCTCGGTGCAGCGGTTCTCCTGCCGCTCACCGCCGAAACGATCCAGCAGGACGACGTGCATGATGTCGGCCCACTCGTTGCCCGCGATCAGCACGGTGCGGTCGGCGAGGCCGTGGGTGATGAGGTTCCGGTTGACGGTGTCCGGCTGGTAGAGCTGGATCTCGACCCCGAGCCGGGCCGACAGTTCCTCGGCCCACGCACCGAGCACCCCGTCCAGCAGATGGAACTTGTACGCCATGACGACCGGCCCCGTCCGCCCGTCGGGCCACCGGCGCCGGGCGCGCTCCAGGGCGTAGGAGACGACCTCGGCGGTGGTCTCCTGGCTGAACTCCATGGTGCGGGTGACGGTGCCGGGGGTGTGCCGGTTGGTGCCGGTGTAGAAGCCCTGCGCCTCGTCCCTGACCAGCAGCGCCTCGCCGTCGTCGGCGGTGAAGGCGTCGACCTTCACCGCCTTCAGACGCTGCCGGACGAGGTAGAGGGACTGGGCGTTGACCGCCGTGCGGAAGACGGCACCGGCGCCACGCGCCGCCAGGGAGCGGCAGAACTCCTCGTAGTGGTCGGTGTCCTCGCGGGTGAGCGCGGCGACCTGCTCGCCCGCGCCCTCGCCGCGCAGCGAGTGGTACGAGTGGTACCGGCGCGGCGAGCGGACCAGCGTGACGCCCCCGGGGTGGTCCCGGGTGAGCACGCCGAGGACCTTGGTGAAGACCTCGGCGAGTTCGGCTCCGGTGCCGTGGCCGACGGCGAGTCCGACGACGGGTGGCATGGCGGTGTCCCCTTCCCTCTGCTGTGGCGGCCGGGTCAGACGGCCGCGGTGTCGACGAGGTGGTCGCCGGGGATGCCCGCCTTGTCCGGCGCGTAGTAGTCCTTGATCCCCTCGACCCAGGTGGCGACGGCGATCCGGTCCTCGGGCGTGGGGCCGAAGGCGTCGAAGAGGGCGTCGATGTTGGCGCGGCCGAAGCCGATCGCGGTCATCAGGGCGACGAAGGCCGGGCGGGCCACCTGGCCCTCGCCCGCCGGGTCGCCGAGGGCGGCCAGGGCGCGGGCGAAGGCGTCGACGGTGGCGTCGAACCGCTCGGGGGAGAGTACGCAGGCGGTGTACTCCTCGAAGGTGATCCGGCCGTCGCCGTCGGCGTCGAGCTCGGCGGCGAGGGTGGTCCAGTACCGAAGGAAGGCGTCGCGCATCGCGCCGTGCGCCGCCTCGTCGGAGTCGGGGGCCGCCGCGACGACGCGGCCCGCCATGAGGTCGAAGTCCCTGGCCTCCAGCACGCCGTTGCCGTCGGCGTCGAGCAGGGAGAAGACGAGCTGGACCCGGTGGGTCGCCTCGATGCGCATGGCCGTCACCTTTCGTCGCGGCCGCCCGGGGCGGGCGGCCTCGCCACTATCCGGTGGTCCGCCGCACCGGTGGGGTGCTGCGCCGGAGTCTTCACCTGATGAGGGGAAAGCTCGCCACAACCCGGGCGGCGGCGGCCCCGGATGTGCAGGCCCGCCCCGCCCGTCCTTCCCGGGGTCCCGCCACCGGGGAAGCCGAGTTCCTAAGGTGCCGCTGTGACCAACGATCAGCGGGACCCGGCGGACCGTCCCCGTTCCTGGCCGTACGCGGCGGCCGCGTACGTCTTCGCCGTCGTCATGGTGGGGACGACGCTGCCGACGCCGCTCTACGGGCTGTACCAGGAGGAGATCGGTTTCTCCTCGCTGATGGTGACGGTGATCTTCGCGGTGTACGCCGCCGGGGTGATCGCGGTGCTGACGGTGGCCGGCGGGGTCTCGGACGTGCTGGGGCGGCGGCCGGTGCTGCTGGCGGGGCTCGGGTGCGCGGCCGCCAGCGCGCTCTGCTTCCTCTTCGAGGGCGGGCTGCCGCTGCTCTTCGCCGGGCGGGTGCTCTCCGGGTTCTCCGCCGGGCTCTTCACCGGTACGGCGACGGTGGCGGTGATGGAGCTGGCGCCCCGCCACCGCCGGGGCCGCGCCTCGTTCGCGGCGACCGCCGCCAACATGCTGGGGCTCGGCTGCGGGCCGCTGCTCGCCGGGCTCCTCGCCGAGTACGCCCCCTGGCCGCTGCGGCTGCCGTACCTGGTCCATCTGGGGCTGGTGGCGGTGGCCACCTGCCTCACCCTGGTGCTGCCGGAGACCGTGCGGCACGCCGGGCCCCGTCCGGCGCTGCGGCCCCGGCGTCCCTCGGTGCCCGCCGAGACGCGGTCGGTCTTCGTCCCGGCGGCGCTGGCGGCCTTCGCCGGGTTCGCCATGTTCGGGCTCTTCACCTCGGTCGCGCCGAGCTTCATGGCCCAGACGCTCGGCGTGCACAACCTGGCCGTCTCCGGCCTCGTCGTCTTCCTGACGTTCGCCTCCTCCACGGTGGGGCAGGCGTCCCTGGGCGGCGTCCCGGCCGAACGGGCGCTGCCGCTGGGATGCTTCGTGCTGGTGGCGGGGCTGGCGGCGATCGGCGGCTCGCTGCTCGCCGCCTCGCTGCCGCTGCTGGTGGCGGGCGCGGTGGTGGCCGGGGTGGGCCAGGGGCTGCTGTTCCGCGCGGGGCTCAGCGCGGTCAGCGCGCGGGCCCCGGCCGACCGGCGCGGGGAGACCACCTCGGCCTTCTTCGTCGTCGCCTACCTCGGGATCTCGCTGCCCGTGGTCGGCGTGGGCGCGCTCTCGCTCGCCCTCGGGCTACGGGACGCGGGGCTGGTCTTCAGCGCCTGCGCGATGGTCCTGGCCGGCTCCATCGGGGTCTGGCTACTGCGGGCCGTGCCCCGCCGCCCGCGCACCGGCGCCTGACCGCGCCCCGGCCTTCCCGTACGACCGGCCCGGCCCGGGCCACAGCCACGTAAGGAGACGCACGATGACGACCAGCAGGACCGTGACCCTTCCCTCCGGGGCGGTGGTGCCCGCGCTCGGGCAGGGGACCTGGCACATGGGCGACGACCCGGAGCGCCGCGCCGAGGAGATCGCCGCGCTGCGGCGCGGGATCGACCTGGGCCTGACGCTGATCGACACCGCCGAGATGTACGGCAGCGGGCGCGCCGAGGAGCTGGTCGGCGAGGCCGTGCGGGGGCGGCGGGACGACGTGTTCCTGGTCAGCAAGGTGCTGCCGTCCCACGCCGATGCCCGCGGCACCGTCGCCGCCTGCCACGCGAGCCTGCGGCGGCTGGGCACCGACCGGCTCGACCTCTACCTGCTGCACTGGCGCGGCCCCGTCCCGCTGGAGGAGACCGTGGAGGCGCTGGAGGGGCTGGTGGCCCAGGGCACGATCGGCGCCTGGGGCGTGAGCAACCTGGACGCCGACGACCTCGCCGACCTGCCGGCCGCCGCCCACCCCGACACCGACCAGATCCTCTACAACCTGACCCGGCGCGGCCCCGAGTACGACCTGATCCCCCGCTGCCGAGAACTGGCGGTGCCGCTCATGGCGTACTCGCCGGTGGAGCAGGGGCGGCTGCTCGGCCACGCGGCGCTCGGCGAGGTGGCCGAGGCGCACGGGGCGACGCCGGCGCAGGTCGCGCTGGCCTGGGTGCTGCGTCACGAGGACGTGATCGCCATCCCGAAGGCGGGTTCGCGCGCCCACGTCGAGGAGAACGCGGCGGCCCGCTCCCTGCGCCTCTCCGCCGACGACCTGGCCGCGCTGGACCGGGCCTTCCCGCCGCCGGAGCGGAAGGTGCCGCTGGAGGTGCTGTGAGGGCGCGGGCCGCGCGGGGCTCAGTCCTCGGCCGGCTCCTCGCACGCCGGGTCGGTCGGGGACGGGGACGGGCTCGGGCCAGTGCTCTCGTCCGGGTCGGGGGTGGGGCTCGGGCTCTCGCACTCCTCGGGCGGCGTGGGCGTACCCGGGTCGGTCGGGGTGCCCGGGTCCGAGGGGCCTGGTGAGGGGTCCGGGGACTCGGACGGGGGCTCGGAGGGGCCGGGCGAGGGGTCCGGGATGGTGGGCGGCTTCGGAGAGGGGGACGGCTTGCCGGGCTTGGTCGGGTCGGGCTTGGGCTTGCCAGGCCTGTCGTCGCCCGGGTCGGGGCCGACGATGATGCCGCCGTCCCCGTCGCCGTCGTCGCCGACGGGGCGGGTGGCGGGGGTCTTGCCGCCCGGGCCCGGGCTGGTGGGGACGGTGCCCTCGCCGTCGGGGACGGTGTGCACGCCGCCCCGGTAGAACTCCATCCAGTGGCGGACCAGCCGCAGGTAGTCCTGGGAGTAGTTGTAGCTGAGGATGGCGCGGTCCAGGTCGGCCGGGCGGCCGAGGTCGCGGGTGCCGGCGCAGAGGTAGTGACCGGCGGCGAGGGCCGCGTCGTGGATGTTGTTGGGGTCGCTGCGGCCGTCGCCGTTGCCGTCGGCGCCCCAGCGGGCCCAGGTGGAGGGCAGGAACTGCATCGGCCCGACCGCCCGGTCGTAGACCGTGTCCCCGTCGTGGACGCCGCCGTCGGTGTCCCGGATCAGGGCGAAGCCGTTGCCGTCGAGGGCCGGGCCGGTGATCCGGCCCCGGGTGGTGCCGTCGGCGTCGACCGCGCCGCCCCGGGCGTGCCCGGACTCCACCTTGCCGATGGCGGCGAGGAGTTCCCAGCTCAGCCGGCATCCGGGGTCGCTCCCGGCCACCCTGCGCTCGGCGTTCCGGTAGGCCCGCAGCACGGTGGCCGGGATGCCGGACTGGGCGCGGATCAGCGTGGCGGGCGGGTTGGGGCCCGGGGAGCCCTTGCCGGCCTTCGCGCCCTTCAGCGGCGGGAGTTCGGTGTGGTACGCGTCGTCGCCGGGCGGGTCGACGGCGGGCGGCGGGGCGCTGTAGGCGGCGCGTTCCTCGTCGGCCGGGGTGTCGCCGACCGCCTCGGGGAGGAGGCCGGGGGCCTGGGAGGCGGTGAGCAGGGCCATGGCGGCGACGGCCACGGCGCTGGCGCGCAGCCCCTTGCGGGTGCGCGTGGGCAGGCGTCGTGCGCGGGGTGCGGACATCGCTCTCACTCCTGTCGGTCGTGGTCCGGGGCGGGTCAGCGGCCGAAGGTGTCGAGGGAGCTGACGAGCCAGCGCCCGTCGCGCAGGACGACGTCGACGGCGAACATGGCGCCCGCGTAGACCCCTTCGTCCTGGGCCTCGTCCTTCTTCTTGCCGCCGGCGGTGCTGACGCTGCTCTGGTCGGCGTAGACGAGGACCCGGGCGCGGTCGCCGTCGACGCGTTCGACGGCGCTGTCGGTGACGGTGGTGGTGATGACGGCCTTCTGCTCGTCGGCCCGTTCGGCGACCTCGCCGAGGAGGGCGGCGTGCTGGTCGACGGCCTTGCCGGTGAGCAGGGTCCCGGCCGCGCGGTCGAAGGCGTCCGGGTCGGCGTGGTCGTAGGAGAAGAGGGCGGCGACGGCGCGGCCGGTCTGGCCCTTGATCTCGCTGGTGCGGGCGAGGTCGGTGAGGGCGGTGTTCTGCCGGGCCGGGTCGCCGGTGAGGGAGGCGGCCCGTGCGTGGGCCCAGCCGGCGAAGCCGCCGAGCAGGAGGGTGAGGAGGCAGAGCACGGCGAGGGCACCGGGGCGGCGCCGGCGGGCCGGGGCGGGCGCGGGCTCGGGCTCGGGTGCCTCCGGCTCCGGGCCGGGGGCGTTCTCCGGTTCCCCGGCCGTGCCGGCGGGCTCGGGCGGCAGCAGGGCCACGCCGGTGCGCGGCGTGGCGGCGGGCGGCTGCGGGTCGCGGGCCTGGCGGCGGCGCCGGCTGTTGATGAGGTGGCGGGTGGTCGACATGCGGGTCCTCTCCGGTGCGGGCGGCGGGCGCGGTACGGGCCGGGTCAGCCGGCCGGGGTGCCGCCCACGGGTGCCTGGCCCAGGGCGCTGAGCTTCCACCCGCCACCGGTGCGGGTGAGTTCGCCGAGCATGCGGCTGTCCTTGTCGGTCTTCTCGGCGCCGGGGGCCTTGACGGTGACGCGGAGGGCGACGAGGACCCTGGCGCGGCCGGCGCGGTCGTCCAGTTCGGTGACGGCGGCGGAGAGCACCTTGGCGGTGGTGACGGTCTTGGCGCCCTTCACCTGGGCGGTGAACTCCTCTCGTCCTTCGGCGAGTTGCTCGTGCAGTTCGCCGGTGGTGGAGGACTCCCACAGGTCCAGGCCCCGGTCGACCTCGCGGTGGTCGAGGGTGTTGAGGTTCTGCACCGCCTGCTCCCCCGCGGCGAGCGCGGCGTCGCGCTGCCCGGCGTAGGCGGCGGTGTCGTCGTGGGCGGCGGCGTACCAGGCCCAGCCGCCGCACACCGCGAAGCCGCCCGCGAGCAGGGTGAGGACGAGCGCCGCCACGAGGAGGGGGCGGGCCGTGCGGGGGGCGGCGCGGAGCTTGCTGGTCATGGGTGCTCCCGTTCTGCGGTGCGGGGTCAGCGCGTGGTGAGGTCGGTGATGCGCCAGCGGCCGTCGGTGAGCCGGGCGGTGACGGTCAGCTGGGCGGCGGCGGTGGCGGGGTCGCCCTTGGCCCGGTGCGAGGTCTGGTCGAGGAAGACCAGCAGCCGGGCCCGGTCGCCGGTCAGCTCGACGACGCCGGTCCGTACGGCCTGCGTGGTGAGGGTGAGCCGCTGCTCGGCGAGACTCTCGCGGACCTGGTCGAAGAGGTCCTCGTACTGCCGGGCGGCCTTCCCGGCGAGGACGGTGCGGGCGGAGCGTTCGGTGGCCGCCGTGCCGCCCGGGGTGTACGAGAAGATCCGCGCGAGTCCGCCGGAGACCTCGCCGCCGACCTGGGTGGTGGCCTCGGTGTCGGTGAGGGCGCGGTTCTCGGCCGAGGGGGTGGTCCGCAGCTGGTGGGCGCCGTAGAAGAAGCCGCCACCGGCGAGGACCAGGATCGCGGCGAGGGCGGCGGGGGCCCATCGGCGCCACCGGGGGCGTACGGGGCCGGTGGTGTCCGTCCCGTCGGGCCCGTCGGGAGCCTCGGCCTGTTCCCCGGTGGCGTCCGGGGTCTCCTCGGGGGCCGGCTCCGGGGTCTCGTCCGGGGCGGCGGTCTCGGCGTCGGCCTTCCTCAGCAATGGTCCCATCAGCGCTTCCCCTCGTCATCGGGGTCCTCGGCGTCCTCGGCCCCGTCCGCCTGGTCCGCGACGGGGACGGCGCTGAGGGCCCGGACCTTCCAGGTGCCGTCGTCGGTGCGGGAGAGCACGGCCTCCAGGCGTTTGCGGTCGGTGGTTCTCGCCTTGGCGCCCTCGGGGGTGACCTGGACGCGGACGGTGGCGATGAGCTTGGCGGTGCCCGCGCGGGTGTCCAGCGCGGTGACGGCGGCCTCGGTGACGGTGCCGCGCGCCGAGGCGCCCGCCTCGGCCTCGGTGCGGGCCAGTTCGGTGCGGAGCGGCCCGGTGGCGGCGTCCCGCCAGCCGCGGATGGACCGTTCGGCGCTCTCGCGGGTGGAGGCGTCGAGGGTGGAGAGGACGGCGAGCGAGTGGCGCCCGGCGTCGAGGGCCGCGTCCCGCTCGCGGCTGTGGGCGAGCCCGTCGTCGGTCCGGGCGTCGGCGTACGTCCAGGCGCCGGCGCCGCAGAACAGCGCGGCCACGGCGAGCCCCACCCGGGTGATCACCTGGCCCCGCCTCATCGCCCGCTCCCGGCGTCGGGGCCGAGCAGTCCGCTCAGGCCGGCGGGGGCGTCGCCGCGCTGACCGGGCAGGGCCAGGGCGCCGGGGAGGGCGGCCGGGGTGCCGGAGGCGGCGGCGCTGCCCGAGGGCAGGGAGCCGGGCTTGGCCGGGGTGGGGACGGGGCCGCCCTTCGGGGCGTTGCCGGAGCCGCGCACGTTCTTGCCGGAGGAGGCGGGGGCGGTGCAGGCGGCGCCGGTGTTGAGCGGCGGGGCGGTGCCGAGGTCGAGGCCGTTGCGGTAGCGGGTGCCGCCGTAGCCGGTGGTGCAGGGCAGGGGCTTGAAGAAGGTGACGGCCATGCCGAAGTTGACCTTTCCTCCGTCGACGGCGGTGGCTCCGGCGGCGACGGCGGCCGGGTACTTCACGAGCAGTTCCTCGGTGCCGCGCTGGCGGGTGACGGCCACCTCGGAGGTGGTCAGCAGGTTGGCGAGGACCACGCCGAGGCTCGGGTCGAGGTCGCGCAGGACGCCGCTGACCTGGGTGGCGGCGTCGGGGGTGACGGTGATGAGGCGGCGCAGGTCGGCGTCGGAGCTCTTGAGTTCGCGGGCGAGTTCCTCGGCGCCGGTGGCGAAGTCGCGGATGGCCTCGCCCTCCTCGGCCTGGGTGCGCAGCACGGTCTCGCCGTCCTGGATGAGGCGGGTGGTGGCGGGCAGGTTGCGGTCGGCGGCCTGGACGAAGGCGCTGCCGTTGTCCAGGAGGGCCTGGAGGTCGTCGCCGCGGCCCTCGAAGGCGAGGCCGAACTCGTCCACGACGGTGCGCAGGGAATCCAGCGGCACCGAGTTGGTGAGGTCGTTCATGCTGGTGAGGACATCGGTGACGGGCGCGGGCACCTGGGTGTCGGCCTGTTCGATGCGGGCGCCGTCGGCGAGGTAGGGGCCGCCGTCGCTCGCCGGGCGCAGGTCGATGTACTGCTCGCCGACGGCGGAGAGCGAGGCGACGACCGCCTCGGTGTCGGCGGGGATGCGCGGCGCCGACTTCTTGATCCGCAGTTCGGCGCTGACCCCGTCCCCGGTGAGGCCGATGGGTCCGACCCGGCCGACCGAGACGCCCCGGTAGGTGACGTCGGAATGGGTGAACAGGCCGCCGGTGCGGGGCAGTTGGACCGTCACCGTGTAGTGGTCGGCGACGCCGGCGAAGCGGCCGAGGTCGGCGTAGCGGATGCCGAGGAAGGAGAGGACGAGGACGGCGATGATCAGGAACGCGAGGTTCTTCAGCCGTACGGCGAGGGTGATCACCGGGTCTCACCTCCGGCGGTCGGGGTGCCGCTGCCGGCCGGGGAGCCGGTGGGCGCGGGGGCGGTGACGGAGGGCAGCGGCAGCGGGGAGCCGGAGGAGGACCCGGACGGTTTCGCGGACGGCGACCCGGACTTGGCGGGGGACTTCTTCCCGGGCGCGGGTGCCTCGCGCCGCGACTCCGCGCCGGGCTCCCCCGGGGCCGGGGGCTCGGTGGGCGTCGGCTCGCCGGGAATGAGCGGCGGGACGACGACGGTGCCGGGTGCGGCGGCGAGGTGCAGATAGGTGTTGAGGTAGTCGCCCTTGACGCCGCTGAGCACCTCGTCGGTGAACGGGTAGGTCAGCAGCACCTGGAGCGAGTCGGGCAGGTCGCTGCCGGCGTCGGCGAGGGCCTTGAGGGTGGGGGCGAGCGCCTTGAGGTCGGCGACCATGTCGTCCTTGCTGGCGTCGATGGTGGCGACGGCGACGCCGGAGAGCGTGTCCAGCGAGCGGAGCATGGCCAGCAGCGAACCCCGCTGCTTCTCCAGGGTCTTCAGGCCCGGGGAGAGGTCGGTGAGGACGGTACCGACGTCCTTCTTGCGGGTGGCGAGGGTGCTGGAGAGCCGGTTGACGCCGTCGAGGGCGTCGGTGATGGCGTCGCGGTTCTCGTCCAAGGTGGTGACCAGTGTGTTCACCCGTTTCAGCATGGAGCGGACCTCGGGTTCGCGGCCGCCGAGGGCGGCGTTGAGTTCCTGGGTGATGGTCTTGAGCTGGTTGACGCCGCCGCCGTTGAGGAGCAGCGAGAGGGCGCCGAAGACCTCCTCGACCTCGGTGTTGCGGCCGGTGCGGGCCACCGGGATGACGCTGCCGTCCCCGAGGCGCCCGGCGGCGGTCTCCTCGGCGGGGGCGACGAGCTGGACGTACTTCTCGCCGAGGAGGCTGGACTGTTCCAGGCGGGCGCCGGCGTCGGCGGGCAGCCGCACCTTGCCGTTGATCTTCATGGTGACCCGCGCCGCCCAGTCCTCGCCGCCGAGTTCGATGCGGGTGACGCGGCCGACGGCGACGTCGTTGACCTTGACCGCGGACTGCGGGACGAGGCTGAGGACGTCGTCCAGTTCGGCGGTGACCGTGTACGGGTCGGAGCCGAGGTCGGCGCCGCCGGGCAGCGGCAGGTTCTCGGTCCCCTCGAAGCTGGGCGCGGCCTCGGCGAAGGCACCGAGGGCCAGGGTGAAGCCGAGGCCGAGGGCGAGGACGCCGCCGATGCCGGCGGCGGCCGTCCTGCCGACGTGCGGGACGCGCTTCATCGCTTCGCCTCCCCGTTCCCGGCCGAGGAGCCGCCGGTGGCGGGCAGCGGGAGCAGGGGGCCGCCGCTGCTGATCTCGTTGAGGTTGGCCCGGCCGTCGAGGGTGCGGGTGTCGGGGTTGTAGGCGTTGACCACGTTCCCGGCGGCGAGCGGGGCGACGTCCAGGGCCTCGGCGAGGGAGGCGCGCTGGTCGACGAGGGCCTGGGTGATGGGGGCCAGCCGGTCGACGTTCTTCTTCAGCTCGCCCCGGTTGTCCTTGATGAACTTCTTGACCTGGCCGAGGGCCTTGCCGAGTTCCTTCAGGGCGCCGGAGAGGTCGTCCTTGTTGTCGGCGAAGAAGGTGGTGACGTCGTCCAGGCGTTCCTGGGCGGTGCGGACCTCGCCGTCCTTGTCCTTGAGCATGGTGACGAAGACCTGGAGCTGGGCGAGGGTGGTGAAGAGGTCCTCGCTGCTGCCGTCGAGGGTCCGGGCGGCCTTGCCGAACTGCTCGACCGACTCGCCGATGAGCTTGCCGTTGCCGTCGAGGTTCTTGGCTCCGGTGTCGAGGAGGCCGGAGAGGGCGCCGGAGGAGTTGGCGCCGTCGGGGCCGAGCGCGGTGGCCAGTTCCGTGATCGAGTCGTAGAGCTGGTCGATCTCGACGGGGGTGCGGTTGCGGCTCGCCGGGAGTTCGGCGCCGTCCTTCAGGGCGGGCCCCGAGGTGTAGGCGGGGGCGAGCTGGACGTAGCGGTCGGCGACGATGCTGGGGGCGACGACGACGGCGCGGGCGTCCGCGGGGAGCCGTACGCCCTCGTCGAGGGCGAGGCCGACGCGGACCTTGGTGCCCTGCGGCTCGACCGACTCGACCTCGCCGACGCGGACGCCGAGGACGCGCAGGTCGGAGCCGGCGTAGACGCCGACGGCGCGGTCGAAGTAGGCGGTGACGCGGGTGGTGCCCGCGTCCAGGAGGCGGACGGCGACGAGGCCGCCGGCGGCCAGCACCACCAGGGCGAGGGCCGCGCTGAGGATTCTTCCGCGCTGGTTCATCGGGCACCGCTCCCCTTCGCCGCCGCCTGCTGCGGCGGGAGGCATCCGGTCTTGGGCTGGGATTCCTCGGGCAGGTAGTTGCGGGGGACGACGCCGCACAGGTAGCTGTCGAGCCAGCGGCCGTTGCCGAGGGTGTTGCCGACGAGCCGGTAGTAGGGGCCGACCAGTGCGAGGGTCTTGTCCAGCTGCGTCTTGTTCTTCTCCAGGACGCCGGTGACGCGGCTGAGCGCCTTCAGGGTCGGGCCGAGCTGCTTGCTGTTGTCGTCGACCAGGCCGCCGAGTTCGGTGGAGAGTTTCCGGCTGCCCTTGAGCAGGGCGCGGATGGCGTCGCGGCGCTGCTTCAACTCGCCGAGCAGCGGCCCGCCGTCCTCGATGAGCGTCTCGAAGCTGGACTTCCTGTTCTTCAGCGTCTTGGTGAACCTGGTGCTGCCCTCCAGGAGTTCGGCGAGCTTCGCGTCCCGCTCCGAGATCGAGGCGGAGAGCGCGGAGAGGCCGGTGGCGGCGTTGCGCACGTGCGGCGGGGAGTCCTTGAAGGTGTCGGAGATCGCCTCGAAGCTCTCGGCGAGCTTGCCGGTGTCGATCTCGTCCACGGTGGAGCTGAGGTCCTGGAAGGCGCTGGTCACGTCGTACGGGGAGGTGGTGCGGGTCAGCGGGATGCGGGCGCCGGGGTCCTGGGCGCGGGCGCCGAGCGGGTCGAGGGCGAGGTACTTCTCGCCGAGCAGGGTCTTGATGGCGATGGCGGCGGTGGACCGGTCGCCGACCCAGGCGTCCTGGACCTTGAAGGTGACCTTGACCTTGGCGCCGTCCAGGGCGACGCCGGTGACCTGCCCGACCTTGACGCCGGCGACCCGCACCTCGTCGCCGTCGCCGAGCCCGGCCGCCTCGGAGAAGTCGGCGGTGTAGGTGGTGCCGCCGCCGACCAGCGGCAGCCGCTCGACGTTGTACGCGAGGGCGGCGAGCAGGGCCAGGGCGAGCAGGCCGACGAGAGCGACGGCGACGGGGCTGCGGTCCTTGACGGGCTTGATGCGGGGGCGGCGGCTCATCCCTGGCACCTCGCTTCGGTGAGGCCGATGCCGGTGGGCGGCTTCGAACCGTCGTCGGTCTCCACACCGCTCACGCGCGCCTCGCAGAGGTAGAGGTTGAACCACGACCCGTACGAGGAGACGCGGGCCAGGGCGGTCATCTTGGCGGGCGTCTTCGCCAGGAACTCCTCGATCTGCGGGGTGTGTTCGCCGAGGTTGGTGGAGAGCCTGCCGAGTTCGGCGATGTCCTTCTTGAGGGGCGCCCGGCCCTCCTGGAGGAGGTCGGCGGTGACCGTGGTGAGGTCGCCCATGGCCGCGACGGCCTGGCCGAGGGGCTTGCGGTCGCCGTTGAAGCCGCTGACAAGTTTCTGGAGGGTGGTGACGAGGTCGTCGAAGCCCGCCTCGCGGTCGTTGAGGGTGGTGAGGACGGTGTTGAGGTTGTCGATCACCTCGCCGATCACCTCGTCCTTGGCGGCGACCGTGTTGGTCAGTGAGCCGACGTGCCGGATGAGGCTGTCGACGGTGGCGCCCTCGCCCTGGAGGACCTGGACGATGGAGCCGGCCAGCTCGTTGACGTCCTTCGGGGAGAGTCCCTCGAAGAGCGGTTTGAAGCCGTTGAAGAGAAGGGTCAGGTCGAGGGCGGGAGTGGTGCGGGCGACGGGGATGGTGGCGCCGCCCTCCAGGGTCCCGGCGAGGTCGCCGCTGCCCCGGTCGAGGGAGACGTACCGCTGGCCGACCATGTTGAGGTACTTGACCGCGGCGGTGGCCGAGCGCGGCAGCGTCCGTTCCTTCTGCACCGTGAAGGTGACCTGGGCGAGGCGGCGGTCGACCACGCGGACGTCGGTGACCTCGCCGACCTTGACCCCCGAGATGCGCACGCTGTCGCCGTCGAGGAGCCCGGTGACGTCGGTGAAGAGGGCCTTGTACGTGGTGGTGCCGGTGCGGACGCCGGTGTTGGCGATGCTGAAGCCGAGGACCGTGGTGGCCAGCACGGTGACCACGAGGAAGGCCAGGGACTTCAGCACCGGCCCGGTCAGGCCGCGGCGCCGGGTGTGCGGGTTCCGGTCGGTCATTCGAGGGTCACCTCCGCGCCGCGGAACGCCGGTCCCGCCAGCAGGCTGCTCCAGTCGGGCAGGTCGCCGGGGTCCTGCCCGGCGCCGGGGGCCAGCAATTCGTTGACGAGGCCGTTCTCCTCCGGGGAGTTGGCCGGGCCCAGCTCCTGCTCCAGAGCGGCCGGGGGCTGGGCGGCGGGCTTCACCGAGGCACCGAGGTAGGGCACCGGGTAGCAGCGGGGGCCGCCCGAGGCGTCGTAGGACGGGGTGTCACGGCCCGGCTGGTAGGCGCCCCGGGAGGGGACCGTGGTGACCTCGACGGTGAGGCCCGGCCGGTCGGTGCCCTTGCCGAGCGCCTTGTCCATGGCGGGGACGAACTCGGCGAGGGTGCGCAAGGTGCAGGGGAAGGACGGGGAGTACTCGGCGAGCAGCTCCAGGGTGGGGCGGCCGGTGGCGCTGAGCCGGATGATGTTGGACCGGTTCTGCCGCAGGAAGGCGGTCAGGTCCTCGGCGGTGCGGGTGGTGGCGCCGTAGGTGGCGGCGAGCCGGCCCTCCTGCTCGGCGAGGGTGGAGCTGGTGGTGGTGAAGTCGGTGAGCGCGGTGAGGATGTCGGGGGCGGCGTCGGCGTAGACGTGGCTGACCTCGACGAGGTGGCGCAGGTCGCGGTTGAGGGCCGGCAGGTGCGGGTTGAACTTGGCCAGGTGGGTGTCGAGCGTGGTGAGGGTGTCCCCCAGCTTCTCGCCGCGCCCCTCCAGCGCCTGGGAGACGGCGGAGAGGGTGGCGGAGAGCTTCTGCGGCTGGACGGCGGTGAGCATCGGCAGGACGTTGTCGAGGACCTGCTGGAGCTCGACGGCGCTGCTGGAGCGGTCCTGGGCGATGACGGCCCCGGCGGCGAGCGCCTCGCCGCTCGGCTGCTTCGGCGGTACGAGCGCCACGAACCGCTCGCCGAAGAGCGTGGTGGGCAGCATCTGCGCCCGTACGTCGGCGGGGACGCCGGCCAGGGTGCCCGGCTTCATGGCGAGGGTGAGGCGGGCGCCGTCGCCGGTGGCGTCGATGGCGCGGACCTCGCCGACGACGACGCCGCGCAGTTTCACCTCGGCGCCCAGGTGCATCTCGTTGCCGACGGTGCCGGTCTCGACGACGACCGGCTCGGAGCGGGTGAACTGCTTGTCGTAGACGGCCACGGCCAGCCAGACCAGCAGGGCCGGGACGAGCAGGAAGACGATCCCCGCGCTTCTGCGGCGCAGCACGGCGCCGGTGTTCTCGCTCATCTCACCCCGCCACCTTCACGGTCGTGGTCGCGCCCCACAGGGCCAGCGACAGGAAGAAGTCGGTGACGCTGATCAGCACGATGGCGTTGCGCACCGACCGCCCGACGGCCACGCCGACGCCGGCCGGGCCGCCCTGGGCGCGGAAGCCGTAGTAGCAGTGGGCGAGGATCACCAGCACGCTGAAGATCAGCACTTTCAGCACCGACAGCAGGACGTCGGTCGGGGAGAGGAAGAGGTTGAAGTAGTGGTCGTAGGTGCCCCGCGACTGTCCGTTGAAGAAGACGGTGATGTAGCGGGAGGCGACGTAGCTGGAGAGCAGCCCGATCGCGTAGAGCGGGATGATGGCGACGACGCCGGCGATGATGCGGGTGGTGACGAGGTAGGGCATGGAGCGGATGCCCATGCCTTCGAGGGCGTCGACCTCCTCGTTGATGCGCATCGCGCCGAGCTGGGCGGTGAAGCCCGCGCCGACGGTGGCGGAGAGGGCGAGGCCCGCCACCAGCGGGGCGATCTCGCGGGTGTTGAAGTAGGCGGAGACGAAGCCGGTGAAGGCGGCGGTGCCGATCTGGTCGAGGGCGGCGTACCCCTGGAGGCCGACGACGGTGCCGGTGAAGAGGGTCATGGCGATCATCACGCCGACGGTGCCGCCGATGACGCCGAGTCCGCCGGAGCCGAAGGCGACCTCGGCGAGCAGGCGCTGCACCTCCTTGAGGTACCGGCGCAGCGTGCGCGGGATCGCGGCCAGGGCCTTGACGTAGAAGATGAGCTGGTCGCCGGAGCGGTCGAGCCAGGCGAGCGGGGAGGCCATGGGCGCCTCAGCCTCCCTTCGGCGGGACGATCTGGAGGTAGAGGCCCGTCATCACCATGTTGACGAAGAAGAGAAGCATGAAGGTGATGACGACCGACTGGTTGACGGCGTCGCCGACGCCCTTGGGGCCGCCGCGCGGGTTGAGACCGCGGTAGGCGGCGACGATGCCGGCGATGAACCCGAAGATCAGCGCCTTGAGTTCGCTGATGTACAGGTCGGGCAGCTGGGCGAGGGCGGAGAAGCTGGAGAGGTAGGCGCCGGGGGTGCCGCCCTGGAGGATGATGTTGAAGAAGTAGCCGCCGAGGGTGCCGACCACCGAGACCATGCCGTTGAGCAGCACCGCCACCGACATGGTGGCCAGCACCCGCGGCACCACCAGGCGCTGTACGGGCGAGACGCCCATGACCTCCATGGCGTCCAGCTCCTCGCGGATCTTGCGGGAGCCGAGGTCGGCGCAGATCGCGGAGCCGCCGGCGCCCGCGATCAGCAGGGCGACGATCAGCGGGCTGGCCTGCTGGATGACGGCGAGGACGCTGGCGCCGCCGGTGAAGGACTGGGCGCCGAGCTGCTGGGTGAGCGAGCCGACCTGGAGGGCGATGACGGCGCCGAACGGGATGGAGACCAGGGCGGCGGGCAGGATCGTGACGCTGGCGATGAACCAGAACTGCTCGACGAACTCCCGGAACTGGAACGGCCGCCGGAAGATCGCCCGGGTCACCTCGGCGGCCAGCGCGAAGAGCCGGCCGGTCTGCCGCAGCGCCCCGGTGATCACGAGCCGCTCCCGGCGCGGGGGACGGTGAGGGTGGGCGCGGCGGCGTCCTTCGCGTAGGTGTCGCGGATGGCGGTACGGGCGGCCGGGGGCAGGGTGCCCAGCAGGGAGAGGACGCGTTCGCGGCGCCGGGCGACGGCCTGGCGGGGCGGCAGGCCGGGGCTGGGCTGGAGTTGCGGGACGATGACGCGCGGGGCGTCGGGCCGGTCGCCGGCGCTGGCCGCCTCGGCGGCGAGGGTGGCGGCGTCCTTCTCCTCGGACATGCCGATGGGGCCTTCGCGACGGCCGCCGAGGAACTGGGCGACCACCGGTTCCTCGCTGGTGAGCAGTACCTCGCGGGGGCCGAAGGTGACCAGCTCGCGACGGAAGAGCATGCCCATGTTGTCGGGGACGGTGGCGGCGATGTCGAGGTTGTGGGTGACGATCAGCATCGTCGCGTCGATCTGCGCGTTGAGGTCGATGAGGAGCTGGGAGAGGTAGGCGGTGCGGACCGGGTCGAGGCCGGAGTCGGGCTCGTCGCAGAGGATGATCTGCGGGTCGAGGACGAGGGCGCGGGCGAGGCCGGCGCGCTTGCGCATGCCGCCGCTGATCTCGCCGGGCAACTTGCCCTCGGAGCCGAGGAGTCCGACGATCTCGATCCGCTCCATGACGGTCCGCCGGATCTCCGACTCCTTCCTGCGGGTGTGTTCGCGCAGCGGGAAGGCGATGTTGTCGAAGAGGGACATGGAGCCGAAGAGGGCGCCGTCCTGGAACATGAGGCCGAAGAGCTTCCGGGTCTCGTAGATGTCCCGTTCGGGGCTGTTCACCATGTCGACGCCGTTGATGAGGACCCGGCCGTGCTCGGGCTTGAGCAGTCCGACGAGCGATTTCAGGAATACGGTCTTCCCGGTACCGGAAGGGCCGAGCATGACGCTGACCTCTCCGGCGGGAAGGGTGAGCGTCACGTCCTGCCAGATGTTCTGCTTGCCAAAGGACTTGGTCAGGCCCTCGACCACCACTTCGATTCCCATTTCACCTCCAGCAAGCCTGTTTCGGGTGGGCACCGCGGACGTTTCGGGTGTGCACCGCGGGGCGCACGGTAAGTCGGCGCGCGGGGCGCGGACAATGGGTGGGGCACGACATTCCCGAGGTTTCCGTTCCTTTGTCACCCAGGTGACAAGACCGATTCCCTCTTTTGTCTCCGGGCGACAGTCAGGGCCCCGCGCCACCGGGGGGCCGGATGGGCGAGGCCCTGCTGGCGGACGCCCGCCCCGGAAGGAGGACCGAGGCCGGAAAGCGTCCGTCAGCGCGCGGGCCGGCGGACGCCGCCGGACCTGGAGTCGAGCGACGCACCGGAACGCTACGGGTCGGTAACCTCCGTCGGCAATACCAGGTCGCGAGATTGCGGAAAGAGGGAGTTCGGCCACCGGGAGTTTGTCATCCCGATGACAGGAACGAGCTCTCCCTTTGTCACCGGGAAGCGTAAAAGGAGCCTTCGGACTTCACTCCGCGCACCCGACCCCCGGCGCTGCCACATGATCGATCAGAATTGTCGACAATGCGCACCGGGCCACCAAGTGGACCGCGCCGACCACTCACCCCGGAAACAGGAATTCCCCCGCCGTAAAGAATCTTCGACCGCGCCATTGTTCGGGAAAGTTTCCCGCAAGTAACGTCTGGCCACGCGGTCGAGGACCACCGGGCCGCGGGCCGCCCCGGTCGCCTCCCACCTCCGGCGCGGCCCACCCCTTCTCTGCCGGTCAATCCACAAGGAGCGTCCCAGAGCCATGCAGAAATCCCTCAAGAAGCTCGCCCTCGTCGCCGGTGCCGCCACGGCCGCCATCGGCCTCACCGCCGGTTCCGCCTCGGCCGTCCCGTCGACCGTCTGGACGGTCACCCCGTCCCCGGCCAACTTCACGGCCACCAACAGCGGGAACATCGTGCTCAGCGTCAACGGCATCCCGATGACGTGTACGACGTCGGGCGCCTCCGGCACCATGCAGAGCGCCACCGGCAACCCGGCCACCGTGGCGAACATCAACGCCATCAACTTCGGCGCCAGCGGCTCCCCGTGCACCAGCGTCCTCGGCAACGTGGTCACCGTCGCCGTCGTGCCGTGGACGGTCGTGGCCGTGGACTACAACGCCGCGACCGGGGTCACCACGGGCCACGTCGGCAACGTCGACGCCAACGTGACCGTCGGCGCCTGCAAGTTCCGCGTCACCGGCAAGGCGAGCGGCACCTACACCAACTCCACCGGCGCCCTGGCCGTCAACAGCGTCTCCGGCGACCTGACGGTCGTCTCGGCCACCAACTGCGGCGCGGCCGTCCCGGTCGGCGCCAAGCCGACCTTCAAGGGCACGTACCTGGTCAAGCAGGCCGGCACCAGCGTGATCCCGAAGATCGTGGGCTCCAACCCGTAACAGGTCCCACGCCCCCGGTCCGTCCGGCCCCGGCCGGGCGGGCCGGGGGTGTGCCCGCAGATGTGCCCGACAGAGTCAGCCCCGAGGAGCGCCCGTGAAAGGTCCCCGTACCTCCGTCCCGAGCCTGCGCCGCAGAGGTGGCCGCCGTGCGGTCATCGCCGCGTTCGTCGTGCTGGCCGCCATGGTTCCGGCGGCGGGGACGGCGCTGGGGGCGCAGGAGGTGGAGGCCGAACTGCCGTACATGTGCGCCTTCCCGTCCGGTCCGCAGGCGGTCACGGTGCGGGTGGCCGCGCGTTTCCCCGACTCCGCCGCCAAGGGCGAGGCGATCGTGCCCGCCGAGGTGACGACCACCGTCGAACTGCCCGAGGCCGCCGTGGCGGAACTGGGCGCGGCACCAGGCGCCGAGGTACGCGCCTCGACGGAGCTGGCGGTCGCGCTCTCCCAGGGCGAGGTGCGGGCGGAGGCGTCCTGGCGCGGTACGGCACAGCCCGCGACCGTGCCGGCCGAGGGCCCGCTCGTCCTGGAGTCGGCGGGGGACGTACCTTCGGTCACGCCTGGATCGGCCGGTGAACTCCGCCTGCATGCAGGCGGTCTGGAGCTGGCCACGGAGACACAGGCCGGCTCCGCGACGCCCGACCCCGCGCAGGATTCTCCCGCACCCGTCTCGGCCTCCTGCACGCTCGGCGAGGACGCTCCGGAGGGCGGGCTGCTGGCCACCATCCCGGTGACCGGCGGAGAGACCGACGGCCCGTCCGAGGGCCCGTCGCCCTCCGAGGGGCCGTCCGCGTCCACCGGTACGGACACGGGGGAGCCAGGCAGTGCCGACGCTCCCCCCGGCCGCCTGCGTGTGGAGGCGGCCGACCCGAAGGACGCGCCGCCCTGCATCGCGGAGGAACCGACCCCGGTAACCCTGTCGGCGTACGTCACTGGTTATTCGAACGTACGGAAGCTGGACGGCGCCAACCTCATCCCCCTGTCCTGCATGATCATCGAGCAGGTCGACGCCGGGTTCCCCGGCCCCGACGACCAGTGGCTCTTCCGGCAGCCCGCCAACGTGGAGTTCTCGTACGAGGGGCGCCGCCAGACGCCTCCGGCGCGGGCGACCTTCCTGACCTACGGTTTCGTGCCCACCACGGCCACGATGGTGCTGGAGCAGACGGAGGTCATCCGTCTGGAGTCCGACTTCTACCTGGGCGATCCCGTCAAGCTCGACACCGCCATCCGCGCCTCGCTGGTCCTGCGGCTCTCCGACGTGAAGGTCAACGGCACGCCTCTGGACGTGGGCTCCGACTGCCGGACGGAGACTCCCCTGACCTCCCACGAACCGGAACCGGACAGGTTTCCTGGCCCGCACATCGTGCTGGACGGGTTCGGGCTCGCACCCTGGGGAGGACAGCCGGAGGGCTACCAGCTCACCACCGGCGGCCCCCTCACCAGCGAAGTCGACATCCCCGCGTTCACCGGCTGCGGCACCTCCGGCGGCGAGGACCTGAACCGCCTGTTCACCGCCGCCATCTCCGGGCCCGGCAACTACGTCAAGCAGATCCAGGGCCAGACGTGCATGCCGCTCGAAGCGACAAGCGAAGCGATGAAGGACTTCTGCACCCCCGACGGCCAGCCCCTCGTCATCCCCAAGCCCGAACGCTGACCCCCGCGCCCCGCCCCTTTCCCTCCGCCCCTCCCCCGAAAGGTCCCGCCATGCGTCCCTCCCGCTCCAGAATCACCCTCGCCGTCACCGCCGCCGCCACCGTGCTCGGCACCGTCGCCTCGGTCGGCACCGCGACCGCCGCCGCGCAGCCGGCCGGCAAGTGGGCGCCGTTCACCCGGTGTCCGGTCGACGCCCCGGCGATGCTCGGCGCCGACGGTCTCGACCGTTCGCCGCAGTGCGTCGTGTCGTACGCGACCAGCGGCACGATCAAGCTGGGCAACACCACCGTCGTCACCGGGAACAGCAACCTCCAGATGGGTGTCGTACAGAACGCCGACGGCACCAGCACCGTGGTGGCGCCCCCTGAGGGGTCGATCATCGCCGACTCCGCCACCGTGCCCGGCGGCCTGATCGGCCTGATGTGCCCGAGCGACATCCCGTTCGTCACCAACATCTGCAAGCAGCTCACCGACGGCAAGCTCAACAAGATCACCGCGACCCTCGAATCGGCGGGCACACCCTCGGAGTTCGACCAGATCGCCGGCGTCCTGACGGACATGCCGATCGTGCGGATACCGGTGAGGATCAAGCTGGAGAACCCGTTCCTCGGCAACAACTGCTACATCGGCACCAAGTCCAAGCCGATCGTGCTGCGCCCGTACAACGCCGACGCGCCCGAGTTCACCGTCGACCGCTTCAACGGCGCCGACGGCACCCCGAACGAGGACGACGGTGACGCCAGCCGCCTCAACATGCTCGGCTCCACCCAGGTCGACGACACCTTCGCGGTGCCGGGCGCCAGCGGCTGCGGCCTCGGCCTGCTCGGCGTCATCGACGGCGCGGTCAACCTCAAGACCGGGCTGCCCTCGGCCGCCGGCAAGAACAAGCTGACCCTCAACAACACCCAGACCCACCTGGGCGGCCTCTTCGCCCCGGGCACCGTCGCCCCGGACGCCGGCAAGGTCCTCTCCCGGTACTGGCACGGCACCGCCAACTGACCGCCCCCGCAAGCCCGTACCGACGATTCCCAGCCGTACCACGAGACGGCTCGCTGCACAGCGTGCCATTCTGTGTACGAACGGTGTACATCGCAGGGAAGTTGAACTAGCTTCACCTTCTCACGTCGGAATGCACCTGACGGCTGCCCTCGGGCGCCCCTGTCCCAGCCTGGGCGGGGCGCCCCTCGGCTTCCCCCACCGGGCGCGCAGAGAGCAAGGGATCACTCATGCCCTCGATCGCACAGCCACCGGACGTCGGTGAACCGCTCGACCCGCTGCCCCGGGAGTTCGCGGCCTTCATGCGGCCGGAGATCCCCGGGCTCATCAAGGAGATCCGCCTGGAGGTCACCCGGGCGTATCCCGAGTACGGCCGGCTCCTCAACGGCCCGCACGCCGACGCCATCCGCCAGGGCGTCGAACAGGCCCTCTGTGCCTTCGTCGAGCGGGTCGCCGATCCCGGCGCCGGGTCCGCCCTCCGCGACGAACTGCTGCGCAAGTTCGGCCGCGTGGAGGCGTACGAGGGGCGGGAACTGGACAGCCTGCACGGCGCGTACCGGCTCGGCGCGCGGATCGCGCTGCGCCGAGCCAAGACCATCGGCCGCCAGTACAGCCTCTCCCCCAGCGTGATCCTCACCTTCGCCGACACCGTCTTCGCCTACGTCGACGAACTGGAGGCCCTCTCTCGCGAGGGGTACGCCGAGGTCCAGGCCCGGGCCGCCTCCGAAGTATCCGCCGTCCGAAAACAGTTACTCCACCTCATCCTCGCCGCGCCGCCCCTGCCGCACGCCACCATCGCCTCCCTCTGCGAGGCCGCCGCCTGGGAACTGCCTGAGCAGTGCACGATGATCGCGCTGCGCACCCCGGTCCCCGACCAGTTCCAGGCCCACCTGGACGAGGACGTCCTCGCCGACCCGGGCATCCCCCAGCCGCACCTGCTCGTCCCCGGCCCGCTCACCGCCGCCCGCCGCGCCATGCTCGACCGGGCCCTCGGCTCCACCCACGCGGTGGCCGGGGTGACGGTCCCGCCGGCGCAGGCCGCCGACTCGATCCGCTGGGCCCGCCGTGTCCTCGCCCTCATCGACGACAAGGTCATCCCGGACGCGCCCCTCGTCTTCTGCGAGGACCACCTGACCACCCTGTGGCTGCTGGCCGACCCGGCCCTCGTCGCCCGCCTCGCCGACCGCGAACTGGCCCCGCTGAACGGCCTCTCCGCCAGCCGCCGCGACCGCCTGGTCGAGACCCTGCGGGTGCACATCTCCACCCGGGCCCCCGCCGAACAGGTCGGCGAGACCCTCGGCGTCCACGCCCAGACCGTCCGCTACCGCCTTCGCAACCTGGAGAGCCACCTCGGCAACCGCCTCACCGACCCCGACCACCGCTTCGCCCTGGAGGCGGCCCTGCGGTCGCTGCACCTTCAGGGGAGGCGGGGACGGGGGTAGGCCCTTACGACTCGCGCAGCAACCGCTCCTGCCTGCGCAGACGCGGGATCAAGGCCACCATTCCCGTTCCGGCGGAGCGGGTCCGCAGCCGCCTGGGGCGGCGGAGCGCGAGGCGGGCCGCCGCCACGGTCCGACTGGGGCGACCACGGGCAGCGGTACGCGGGGGAGTGCGGATCAACCGGCTCCAGCGCCACCGGGTCGTCGCCACCCGCTACGACAGGCCCGCCGTCCGCTACGAAGCGACCGTGCTGGTCGCGGCCATCAACGAGTCGCTGTGGCCGGCACTTTCGCAACAGGCTCTGGATCTGGTGGCTGCGTAGATGTGCCGCTCGGCACGGTCCACAAGCGCCCGATGGCACGCCCGGCTGCTCGATGCCGTGGGCGGGCGCAGGTCAGAGCGTTGTCACGGCCATCGGATCCGTTGGGATCGGTGCCGTCGCGAGGCCCCGGGAAGACCGGGTTCATCGGAGACGGAAGTGGCAGGCCGGCGCGGTGGCGTGACCCCGCTTCGGGATGCTCCAGCCCGTCATCCTGACCGCTGACCAGGACGTTCTGCTCGGCTTCTATGCGAAGTTGTTCGGCGCTGAGGAGATCCCCCGGGGTACCGGAGGAAGGCCCGGCCTTCTACCTCGGCCTGCGCATCGGCGACACGGCTCGGTCAGCGGCGCCCCCAACGACATGCCGTGGGGACAGCGCGTCGCCCACATCCAGGACCCCGACGGCAACCCGGTGAACCTCACCCAGCCGATCCCGCCTCAGTGAACCTCCTTCATCCACGACAGTCGCAGGCCAGCAGCGTGTGGACGGACCGGACAACGGTGCCGACGCGTCGGGTGGAACATCCGGTGTGCCCACGACCCTGCTCTCCCCGGCACCGCCGCCCTCCAGCACGTCCGGTTCCAGCGTCCCGGCACGGAGCGCCGGCGCGTCCGCGTTGCTGCTCTCACCGCTCCTGCCTGCTGTCGGGCCGCCACCTCGCTGGGAATCTGGTCCTGTGCTGGGGGTGGCCGTGAGGAGGAGGGCGGGAGCCGTCTTCGAAGTACCATCCCTGCGAGGCTCCCCGGTGGCACTTCGTGGCCTTCGCAATGCGACACAGACGTTCATCCAGAGAGGGCGGAGCGCGATGGGTGTGGTGGAGAGTTGGTCCCGCCTGATGAGTCTCCTTCGGCAACACGCTCCGGCCGATCACGCTGATCTGCCGGGGCCCGCCACGGAGCAGATACTCGCCGCAGCCGAGGAACGGATGGGTGTCCCCCTCCCTGAGGATCTCCGGAAGTGGCTGTTGCAGAACAATCTGGATCTTCCCGAGGAAGAGGCCGACGACGAAGTGGAATGTTGCGGCTTCGCCGGGTTCCCGGACGAGGGAACCTTCTTTCTGGGCATCCGGGCAATGGAGAAACTCTATGCAAACCGCTCCCGGCCTGGCGGATTCGATCCTCCGGACCGGCCGGACAACCCGTTCTGGCGCAATGACTGGGTCCCGTTCCTGTCGGACCGGGACGGCTGGGCGGGAAAGTTCATCGACGTGCGGGACGGCCGCGTCGGCAGGTGGCGTGTGGGCGAGATAACCATCACGGGCGAGTACGCGTCGCTGGCCCGTTATTTCGACTCCGTAGCGGAAATGCTGACGAAGGTCGCCGATGGAAGTCATCCGGTCTGCGAAGTCATCGAAGGGCGACTCCACTGGTCGTGAAGCGGCTCACCACCGTGTTCGGCGCGGCGGAAGTCATTCGGCGGGTCGCTGGGAGCTGCGCCGCTCGCATGCCGTCCGGAGGCGGTCCGCGAGTCCTGAGCATCGCTGCCCTCCCCTGGCCCCGACGCAGTCCTCGAACCGCCCGGAGGCTTCAGCTCCGTTCCTCATAGACCACCGACCACGGACGCGGCGGCCCTGCCGGCGGGTGCGGGCTGTCGTCGCGGCGCAGGGTCGCCGTACGGTCGCGAGCGAGCACGCGGGCCGCGAGTTCCGCGAAGTGAGCAGCGGCCGGGTGGGCGGAGCGGCCGGAGGGCCAGGCCCCGGTCGTTCGCTGGCTGAGGGGACGTTCAGCAAGAGGTCGCCAGAGAACGCGGGGCTCCTTGCGGGCGATCGGCCCTTGGTCGAAGGCGATGCCATGGCCTGTGTGGACGAGGGCCAGCAGGAATTCGGGATTGGAGGCGTGCCGTACACGACCGGGCACGAAGCCCTCTGCGCGGCAGGTGTCCAGGATGCAGTCGTACCAGCCGGGGGCCTGGGCCCGGGGGAAGAGCACCAGGTCGTGGCCGGACAGGTCGGCGATCGCGACCTCGGGTATGCGCGCAAGCGGGGAGTTGCGGGGGAGGACGACGCCCAGATCCGCGACTACTTCGGGCCCCAGATGGAGTTCGGTGGCATCCACGGGCTGGTGGACGAGGCCTACGTCCAGGCCGCCGGAGGCGAGGAGCCGTAGCTGTTCTTCGGTGGTGATCTCCTGCAGATCGACGGAGAGTCCCGGTGAGTGCTCCGCACAGGCTGAGAGCAGAGCGGCGAGCATGGCGACCGTGGTGTCAGGCGGAACACCTGCGCGCAGGGTGCCCAGCGCGCCGTCTCCCGCGCGGCGGGCCAGTGTCCGTAACCGCTCCTCGCGGGTCAGGAGTTCACGTGCGTCGTCCAGTATGGCGATGCCCGCGGCAGTCAGGCGGACCTGGCGGTGCGATCGGTCGAACAGGTCCACCCCGAGGTCGTTCTCGAGTCTGCGCACCGCTTGGCTGAGGGGCGGCTGAGCCATGCCAAGCTGGTCGGCAGCCCGACTGAAGTGCAGTTCGTCGGCGACGGTGACGAAGATGCGCAGGTGGCGCATGAGATCCACAGGCAGGAACCCTACGTGAGAGGCTTATTGATGGTCGAGGACCGGATCCGTGGGATCTTCGCGAAGGCGGGAGCCGACGGGTTGCTGCACGCAGTCCCCGTGGGCACGGCGTCGGTTGCCGCAGTGGCCGCGGGGACGGAGCCGGGTGAGGGCGAAATCGCCCTCGGCGCTGATGAGCCTGTGGTGATCGCCTCGATCTTCAAGGTACTGCTGGTGCTGGAGTTTGCGCGGCAGGTGGCCGCCGGCCAGCTCGACCCCCGCGAGCGGGTACGGGTGACGAGGGGCGACAGACTCGGAGGCTGGGGCACAGCCGGCTGTGCGGACGACATCGAGCTCTCGCTGCGGGACCTGGCGTTCTTCGCGATGACGGTGAGCGACAACTCGGCGGCTGACCTGCTGCTGGCACGGATCGGTCTGGACACGGTTCGTCTGCTGGCCGGGGAACTCGGACTCGACAGGACACGGATCGTGGGTGGCCCCCGTGACGTTCTGGAATCGATGCTGGCCGAGGTCGGTGCACGTGACGAGGCGGAGTTCGCCCTTCGGTACCCCGAGTTGGCGGAGGAACGCAAGAGACGGTTGAGTGCCTTGGACCCGCTGCGGACCAACGCCAGCACTCCTCGTGAGATCACGCGGTTGTTGCGGCTTGTCTGGCAGGACGAGGCGGGCCCGCCGCAGGCGTGTTCCCAGGTGCGTGAGCTGATGGCGCGTCAGGCGTTCCGGCACCGGCTGGTGTCGGGTTTTCCCGACGGAGTGGCGGTCGCGGCGAAGACCGGGACCCTGCCCGGACTGCATATGGAGGCCGGAGTGATCCGATACCCCGACGGTGGCCTCTACGCGGTTGCCGTCTTCGCTCGTTCGCGGGAGCTGACGGCTTCACGTACGGAAGTGGACGCCGCGATCGGTGCCACAGCTCGCATCGCCGTCGATTTCCTGCGCAGTGCCGGGCTCTGACGTGCCCTCATACGCATTCACGTATGAGCGCACACAGTTTTTGATCTTGGACGTTTCGGGGAACGCGCTGCTCTACTGGCGGCATGAGCGACGAGACAGACAGCCAACGTCCGAAGAGGCGCCCCCGAGCGCTCGGCCGACGCTCCGTGCTGCGCGGCGCCGCCCTCGGTGCAGCCACAGGCCTGGTTTCCTCCACGACCACCACTGCCGGAGCCGCTGTTCACAGCGCTCCATCGGCGGGATCGGCATCCTTCCGCTGGCTGGGTACCTCCGGTTGGCGCATCGATGTCAACGGAAGAACGGTCCTCTTCGACCCCTACATCACCCGATTCAAGACCGGCCTCTTCTGCGGCGAATTCCATCCCGGAACAGAGCTGACATCCGATCCCGCGCTGATCGATGAACATGTCGACCGCCCTGAGATCGTCCTCGTCAGCCACTCGCACTGGGACCACATCTCCGACGTACCTCACATCGCCAAGACCACCGGCGCACGGATCGTGGGCACCGAGACCACATTCCATCTACTCGTCGCCCTCGGCGTCGACCGCGAACAGATCTCGGTCGTGAAGGGTGGCGAGATCCTGGATTTCGCGGGGATCACCGTCGAGGTCGTGTCGAGCCGGCACAGCCGCAACAAGAACTACTCCTACTTCGCGCCGGGCACGTTGCACGCGCCCCCCGCAGCGCCCCCCACAACCATCGCCGACCTGCCAGAGGGCGACACACTCGCCTTCCAGGTGACAGCAGGAGCCGACGGCCCCTCGGCGTTCCTGATGGGCGCCAGCGACTTCTCCGAGCGAGCACTGGACGGGCTGCGTCCCGATCTCGCGATGATCGCGGTGCCGGCCACTGCTGCTACGTTCCGCTATGCGCCGCGCCTGCTGAAGGCGTTGGGCGAGCCCGGTGTCGTGGTACCCGTTCACTGGGACAATTTCGAGAGGCCGCTCAGCGAGCCACCGCAGCACGACCCGACCATGGACCTGGACGGCTTCGTCGCTCAAATTCACCAGGCGTCACCGACGAGCCGAGTCGTCGTCCCGGACTACCGCACGACCTACGGCGCGGACATGCGCCGTGCCACACCGACGGCATCATGAGCCCGTACTCGGCAGTGGGCCTCTGACGAGCCCTGTTCACCAGCCGTGCCGAACGGTCCGGTGTCGGCACCGCCGCGATGGGAAGGCAACTCCTTCCGGCCCGGCTCGGGCGCGGCCCGCCCCCTCCGAGGCGCTGGGCCGCGTCTTCAGATGATCACCGCCGCTGGATCAAGGTGTCGTGGACTACGGCAAGACCGTTCAGTCCCGCGAAGCAGCAGCCGCCCTCGCATCACTCCTGATGCGGGCGTGACGTTCGACGACAGAACCTGGCGGCCCGCACGGGCGGACACATCCCTCCCTGGCGGGCCCGCTCAGCCGGACACTGCGTCCAGGAGGCCATAGAGGATCTGGTAGGTGACGAAGGCCGCGGGGATCGCCACAGCGAGGCTCAGGCCGCGTTCCTTCAGAATGCGCCCCAACAGCAGCGGAAGACCGAAGGTGAGAGCGGCGCAGACCACTGCTTGCGGGAGGTACCCCAGGCCGAGCCAGTAATGGAGCCCTTCGCTGCCGAAGAGGCCACCGAGTGCGCCGAGCGCCACGTAACGCCGCCAGGGTCGCGTAGCGCGTCTCGACCACGCGTCCGCGACGCCGAACAGAGGCCCCGCGACGCATGCCATGGAGAGCCAGAGCAGCGGAAAGATGAGCGAGCCCATGCCGCCCCGCCCGAACTCGGCGTACGCGTAGCAGCCGACGACGAGCCGACGCCGGCGGCGGCGTCGCCCCGTCGAGAGTCTGCAGGACGGCCGCCACTCCGGGCAGAGCGGGAGAGGTGGCCGGGCGAGGTCGGCACCAGAAGGTTCGCAGCAGGTCTGAACGACACCATGCGGATCACGCCCTGCTGGATGCCATTCCGTCTGCCCGCAGCAGCGAGCGCCGCGGTCGGGGTGGAGGCGGGGAGTGGCCCTGCCGTTCGGTCAGCGCGGCTCCGCCGGGCGGGCGCCTCGCAGGAACTGTGTCACCGCTGTGCCCACGAGTCCTTCGAGCCGTGCGGGCTCGATCATGCCGCTGTTGAGCATGGAGGTGATCCCCAGGACGGTTGCGTAGATGACGAGTCCGGTCTCCGCCGGGTCGTCCCCCTCCAACTCCCCGCGCTCCTGGCCCTCCTTGATCAGGTCACCGATCTGGCCGAATGTGGCCGCCGCGGCCTCGGCGACCGCCGTAGCCCCCGGGCGGTGCTTGCTGGAGTTCATCAGCTCGGTCAGTGCGGCATTCTCGGTCGCGAACCGGACGTAGGCCGACGCGAACGCGTGCAGACGGGCGGGGAGGTCGTCCTCGTCGCCGATCTCGTCCACTGCGGCCCGCAGTTGCTCGCCCAGGCGCCTGAAGCCCGACTCGGCGAGGGCGTCGAGCAGTGCACGGCGGTCCGCGAAGTGCCGTCGGGGCGCTGCGTGGCTGACACCGACGTCCCGCGCCAGGTCCCGCAGGGAGAGCTGCTCGGCCCCGCGGGCCCGCAGGCTGCGCTCCGCCGCGTCGAGCAGGTCCGTGCGGAGATTCCCGTGGTGGTAAGGCCGCCGCTCGGTGGTGTCAGGCATGGGAGCAGCTTACCCACCCTCGATGTTTCCATTGACAACAATGTTGCCAGTGTCTACTCTCACCGCATGTCCAGATTCTCTCTCGCCGACCTGCCCGACCTGACCGGCCGCACCGCCCTCGTCACCGGCGCGAACAGCGGCATCGGGCTCGTCACGGCCCGTGCCCTCGCCGAGCGCGGAGCGCGTGTCGTCCTGGCCGTACGCGACCCGGAGAAGGGGCGAACCGCGGCGGCGACCATGACAGGGCCAGTCGAGGTCCGCGCCCTAGATCTCGCCGACCTCTCCTCCGTCCGGGCTTTCGCCCATGACCTTCCGGGGCCCGTCGATCTGCTGGTCAACAACGCCGGTCTCTCTTTGGGGCCGCTCTCCCGGACCGCGGACGGATTCGAGTTGCAGTTCGGGACCAACCACCTGGGCCACTTCGCCCTGACGAACCTGCTCCTTCCGCGTATCAGGGAGCGGGTCGTGACGGTTGCCTCGCTCGGGCACCGGATCGGCTCCCTGGACTTCTCCGACCTCCAGTGGGAGCGCAGGCAGTACCGGCCCAACGCCGCCTATGCGCAGTCCAAGCTGGCCAATCTCCTGTTCGCCGCCGAACTCCAGCGCAGACTCACCCGCGCGGCATCCCCCGTCATCTCGACCGCCGCGCACCCCGGCATCTCCTCGACGAACCTGATGCGAACGCAGGGGAAACCCACCTTCGGCTTTCACGTCGAGAAGTTCCTGGTCGGGCTCGTCGCCCAAAGCGCCGAGGAGGGCGCCCTGCCCACCCTGTACGCCGCCACCGCGGACCTTCCCGGCAACAGCTATGCCGGCCCCGGACGGCTCTGGGGCATGCGGGGCGCGCCGACGCCGGTCGGACGGTCCCCCCAAGCACGTGACAGCTCGGTGGCACGGCGGCTGTGGGAGGTGTCGGAGGACCTGACCGGCATCCGATTCCCCCTGGACGCGCCCGCAAGCCCCGCCTCGTGAAAGGACCCACCCTCGTGATCCGTCCATCCGGAGTCTCGCGAAAAGACCGGCGGAAGAACCCTCGGAAGTCCGGCGAGCTCGTCGTCGTCTCCGGCGCCTCGTCGGGCATCGGAGCGGCGACCGCCGGCGCCCTCGCCTCGATGGGCTACCACGTTCTCGCCGGGGTACGCACCGACAGCGAGGCGGAAGCCGTCCGGGCCGAGGGCATCGAACCGGTCACCCTGGACATCACCGTCCCGGAACATGTGCAGGCCCTCGCCAGGCGGATCGCCGACGACCCTGAGCGGCGCGCCCTGCGCGTCCTGGTCAACAACGCGGGGATGGAGATCAACGCCCCCGTCGAGGTGCTCCCTCTCGCTCTGTGGCGCGAGCAGTTCGAGGTGAACCTCTTCGGACACATCACCGTCATCCAGCAGCTCCTGCCCTTCCTGCGGCGGAGCCGGGGCAGAATCGTCAACATCAGCTCCGTGGGCGGAGTGGCCGCGCTGCCCGTCTTCGGGGCGTACGCGGGAACCAAGTTCGCCCTCGAAGCGGCCAGCGACTCCCTCCGCCGCGAGGTCTCGGCGCACGGCGTCCAGGTGGTCGTCGTCCAGCCCGGCGGCGTCCGGACCGAGATGGCAGCCCGAAGCGGTGGCCTCTCCCTCCAACTCGCCGCCGCCATGAGCACCGAACACCAGCATCTCTACGGCCGCCTCATCAACGCGACGGTGGCGTCCAACGCAGCCTTCCTCGAACGCGCCCTGCCGGCGGCGAAGGCGGGGGCCAAGATCGCCAGGGTGGCGACCAGGCGCCGTCCGCGCGCCCGGTACACCCTCGGCACGGACGCCGCCTTCATCATCCCCCTCAACCGGTTCCTGCCGGCCCGGCTGACGGACACCATCCTCACCATGAGCCACCGGTCCCGGAAACCGAGAAGCGCATCCACGCCCGCACCCGAGTCCGCAGGGACTCCTTCGTGACCATGCGCTCGAGAGCCCAGCACCTCATCGAGCCCGCGTGCCTCCAGGCCGAGCCGGAAGACAGCGGTGTCACCGACCCGCCGTCGGCGATGACCTGGAGAAGTGGCGGCCGGCCCTCGACATGACCGATGAGACGTGCCCTGGGGCGTCGACATGCCCCAGGTGGCCCACCTGGGGCACGGACGGCGCACTTGTCACGGCGGGGGACCTTGGCCGGATCGGCTTTCGGTGAGGCCGACTCCCCGTTCCCGGGCAGGAACGGACGCCAGCTCGGCCCCCGGATCGCCCTGGTGGGTGAAGGCCGCCCACAGGGGAAGCTCCCCCAGGTCGGCGCGGTGGGCCTCCCGGCACAGCCGTTCGGCCATGCCGGGCGGCGGCCGGCGCTCCGGGTCGAGCATCCAGAGCTGGGCGGCGCGCAGCGCGTCGGGAGGAGCCAGGCCCTCGCCGGCGAGGAAGTGGTGGAGGACGGCCATCATCAGCGCGGTGGCGCAGTCGTCGACGGCCCAGCGGGAGCCGACCACGTCGGCGGCTCCCCGGGCGACCAGCGCGGTGGAGAGGGTCAGTGCCTCGTCGTGGTCACCGGTGCTCAGGTCGGTCTCGCAGGCGCTGAGGACGACCAGCGGCCCCGCCGTGCCCGGCGCCGGGCCGGGGGCGGCCTCGTCGAGGATGCGGGCGACGGTCAGGTCGCCGTCGGCCAGCGACAGCGCCGAGCGGGTGGGGCTCGGGCCCGCCACGCCGTGGCAGGAGACGTGCACCACCGCTGCGGGCCGGTCGCCGCCGGGCAGGACCGAGAGCAGGTCCGCGCCGCTCCCGGGCGCGTCCGGTACGCCGTCCGCCGCCACGTGCTCGCCGAAGCGCCGGGCACCCGGGTAGTACGCCGACCGCAGCGCCTCCGTCTCGACCTCGGCCCACACCAGGCTGAGCAGCGGATCGGTGACCAGCACCTGGCCCTCGTCGAGGGGCAGCCGCTCGCGTCCGGCGGCCCGCAGGAACTGCCCGCCGGACGGGGCGTAGCTGAACACCGCGTCCTGGCAGGCGTACCGGTGGCCGCCGAGCGGGATGTGCGTACGTGCGGCGTGCCAGGGGACGACCCCGAGGGGGCCGCAGGGGATCAGCACGATCCGGGGCGGCCGGCCGAGGGGTTCCAGGGTGTCGAGGACCGGCCCGACGGCGGCGGGCCAGGCCCAGTCGCACAGCGCGTCGAGCGCCGCCCGCCACTCCGCCTCGGCGGCCTCCCGCGCGGCGGCAGAGGGGTGCCGCGCCGACCTTCGGCCGGCGGCGGCCAGATAGCGCTCCAGCTGGTGGCTGCCGGGGGTGAGCAGCAGCGGGAGGGGAAGTACCTCCGGCTCGGCGCGGCCGGGACGCAGGACCAGGGCGCGGCCGGGGATGTGCGGGCGGAAGCCTTCACCGGGGATCAGGTAGACCAGGGCGTCCGCGCCGGAGGCGGCGAGGGCGGCGCCGAGCGCGGCGGGGTCCGGGGTGCCGAGGAGGTCCCGGGCACCGTCGCCGTCGCCCAGGCCGAGGGCGGTGAGGGCCGCGCGGCGCAGGCTGCTGGGGAGTCCGGCGACGGAGACCGGGGGTGCGGGGGCCGCGCTCGCCCGGCCCGGACCGGCCGGACCCGGCTCCAGGGGGTGTCGTGGTGTCTGGGCCCGCCAGCGGGCGGCCAGTTCGGCGTGGCCCCGGTCGGCCAGCAGCCGGGGGACGCCGTGCTCGGCCGCGGCCGTCCGGAGCACGAGGGCCCGGCCCAGTTCCAGCGCCTCCACGGCGTCGGCGGGGCGGTGGCCCTCGGCACGCCGCAGGGCGAGCCACAGGACGTGGCCGGTGGCGGCGCGGGCCGCCGACAGGGCCTGCTCGGCGCCGAGTTGGAGGAGGACGTCGGCCGCGAGCAGTTCCAGCGCCTCGCGGCGGAGCTTCAGGCCGGTCTCCCGGTCCTCGGTCGCGCGGCTGCCGCCGGTCACGGCGCTCGTCCAGTGGGCGGCGGAGAGCGTGACGAGCACGTCTGCCCGCAGGGGGCGGCTGGGGCTCCCGTCCGCCAGGGTGCGGGCCCGGCTCAGTTCCTCGATACAGGGGTCGAGCAGGCTCAGGTCGCTGCGGTGGGTGGTCGCCCGGAGCATGGCATGGCCCAGGCCAAGCCGCAGCCGTGCCTCGTGCCAGGGCGACAACTGGCCGCCCGCGGCCAGCCGGTGGATCTCCGCCGCGGCACTGTCGACGCTCTCGCGGCGGGGGTCGGCCCGGGCCAGCTCGGTCATCAGTTCGGCGCGCACGGGGGCGAGGAAGGGCGCGAACAGCGGGGTGACCGTGGCGGCGTCGATCGCCACCGCCTCACGCAGGTACCGGACGGCGGCGCGCAGGTCGGCCCGGTCGTGGGTGCGGGTGGCCCGTTCGTGAAGGGCGATCCCCAGCGTGCCGGCGATGACGAAGCGGACGGCGGCCTCGGGTGCGGGGGACGCGTGCCGTTCGCCCAGCGTGCGGATCAGCCGGTCCGTGACACCGGCCGGCGCGGCCTGGCCCTGGCCGCGCCGGGCCAGTTGGTACGCGGTGACGAGGCTGAACCAGTTCAGGACCTCGTCCCCGTCGTCGGCGGCGGCCAGCCGCTCGGCCATCGAGAGGGCGGCGGCACTGTCCTGGAGGCTGCCACCGAGGTGGGCGGCGGTAGCGGTGCGCTGGGCGAGAAGGGTCGTCAGGTAGCGGTGCTCGGCGGCCCACGCCGCTTCTCCCCGGCGTGCTTCGACGGCCTCCGTGAGCCATGCCACGCTCCGCTCGACGCGTCCCAGATCACCGTTGGAGACCCACAGGTTGTCGATGGCGGTGGTGAGAATCAGGTCGAGGCTCACCGCCCCCCGCCGGACCGAACGCACCGCCGGGTCGGGGTCCGGCCGCATCGCGGCCCCGTCCACCTCGGCGAAGTCGAACGCCTCGGGCATCCGGAGGTTCCCCGCGAGCAGCAGAGCCGCGTGGAACTTGGCGACGCGGACCCGCTCGGGCGCCTCCGGCTCCAGGGCGAGCAGGTCCTGCCGCACCGCCCGCGCGGCCTGCCGGAGGCGTTCGACGAGCGGGAGGGAACCGTGCCCGCCGTCGGCGAGTGCGGCCAGCAGCTCGCGCAGGGGTGCGAAGACCGGCCGGTCCAGGCCCAGGTCCGCGAGGGTGCGGGCGGCGTCGGTCTCCGGGCCCCGCGGGTCGTTCATGCCGGCGCACAGCCAGGAGAGCAGGCGTGCACACCAGACACCGTCCCGGCGTGCCTCCGCCACGAGTTCCCGGACGGCGTCGGCCATCGCCCGCTGCGCCGGGTCCTCGCCGGACACCGGAGGGAGCCGGTCCGCCCGCGCTCCGGCGCGGCCGTCCTCCGCCGGCGGACGCGGAGCGCCTTCCCCGGGCTCGCCCGGGAGCGCGGCCAGCAGCGTGGCCACACGTTCCATGAAGGGCAGCACCTCCTCCCGCGTCGTCAGGTCCCCGGCGACGACACGGCCGAGCACCTCCATCGCCTCGCCCAGCTGGAGACGGAGGAGCCCCGCCGCCTCGGGGGTCAGGGAAGGGTCCCGCACCTGGCGGTCGATGCCGGGGGGTACGAGCAGTTCGGCGAGGGCGCGGCGGCACCTCTGGGCGAGCCGGTCGGAGGGCGGCCCGCAGCGGTCGGCCCAGCGGAGGTGGGTGACGGCGGCGGCGTACTCGCTCCGTTCGGCGGAGAGCAGGCCGAGGATGCGGACCTTCAGCAGCAGCCCCAGCCAGCAGACGACAGGCGCCCGCGCCGGATCGTCCTGCGGCAACAGCCGCTCAAGGGTGGTCAGATGCTCCACCACGAGGGGGAACGTGGCCTCCCTCGGGTCCCCCTGGAGCCGGGGCCACAGTTCGTGGGCCTGGCGGACGGCGACCGCCGCCCAGGCCCGCAGCCCGGCGGCCTCCTCCTCTCCCCCCTCCCCCGGCGTCTCCTCCGTCATGCGCCCCCCTCCCCCGGCGTCTCCTCCGTCATGCGCCCCCCTGCGGCCGGTGAGCCAGATTAGTCCCGGTGCGGGCGGGGTGTGCGGGTAACGCGAAGGCCCGGCCCCCGCACCGGTGTCGGTGCGCGGACCGGGCCCTGTGTCCCGTTCCCCGGCCTGGCCTCCGTCGCGTCAGCAGCCCAATACCCGCGTCACTGCTCCGGCTCGGGCCGGAACGGGGACGCCCACCAGGTACGACGGCGGCGGGCCGGGGTGGCGGGTCACTTGCTGACGGCGAAGCGCATCAGGGCGCGCTCGTCGCCCTGCTTGATCTTCCCGGTCTCGTTGATCACCTGGAGCTTCCAGCCGGACCCGACGCGCATCGCCTTCGCCACGGCGCAGCCGTTGTCGTCGGTGAGCAGGCTCGGCCAGATGTCGGCGACCTGGGTGGAGCTGCCGCCGGTCGCGTCGTAGACCTTGAAGCTGATGTTCCGGGCGTTCTGGAACGAGCTGCGCTTCTTGTAGGCCGCCGCGACGAAGACGATGGCGTTGATGTTCTGCGGCACCCGGGAGAACTCCACGGTCACCGTCTCGTCGTCGCCGTCGCCGTGGCCGGTCTGGTTGTCACCGCTGTGCACCAGCGAGCCGTTGCCCAGCGGGTCCAGGGAGTCCAGGCCCGCGAGGCGGACGGGCTCGCCGTTCTGCATGGCGATGGCGATCAGGTCGAGGTCCGTTCCGGCCTTCTGCCGGATCTTGCCCAGGATGCCGCCGCTGGCCCCCACGGTGGCGTCCCAGGAGACGCCGATGGACAGGTGGGTCACCCCGTCCAGATCGGCCGGGCCGTCTTCCTTCTGCAACGTGATCATGCGTGATCCCCTTGGTGGTGAGACTGCTACAGAAGAAGTGTGCCTGGTGGCCCGGGCGATCGGACGGGGAGGGGGGCGAATTGCCCCCGCTCGCACGCTATCGGCCCGGAACGGGCGGCGGTCAGGGGACGAGCGGGCGGACCCGCTCGGCCGCGAACCGGACGAATCCCTCCGGGTCGGGCTCGTCGGAGGTCGGCTGGAGGATCACGGCGGTGGCTCCGGCCTCGGCCAGTTCCACGACGGCGTCGGCCACGGCGCGGGCGTCACCGGTGACGCCGAGCCCGGGGGCCGTGTTCCCCGTCCGCTCCTTCTCCGCGCGCAGCCGCTCCCGCGCGCCGGGGCCGGTCGCGACATGGAGGTAGACGGTGACCGGGTGCGGCCCGCTCCGGCCGGCCGCCGCTCGCCCCTCGGCCACCAGCGCGCAGGCGCGGCGCACCCCGTCGGCCGGTACGGAGGCGTCGAGGACGGTGCCGTCGGCGGCCTCCCCGGTCAGCCGCAGGGTGCGGGGGCCGAGGCCGCCCGCGTGCACCGGGGCCGGGGCGGTGGGCGGCCAGTCGAGGGCGACGTCGTCCAGCCGGACGTACCGGCCGTCCACGGTGAGGCGCTCGCCGCCCAGCAGGGCGCGCAGCGCGTGCAGGTACTCGCGCAGCAGGGTCATGGGGGACTCGACACGTGCCCCGGTCTGCCCCATCCACGGCTGGACGCCGTGGCCGACGGCGAGCATCGCCCGGCCGGGGAACATGCGGTGCAGGGTGGCGGCCTCCATCGCGGTGAGGGCAACGTTCCGCAGCGGTACGGGCAGCAGTCCCGCGCCCACCCGGAGTCGGTCGGTCCAGGCGAGGGCGGCCGAGGTGGAGGCGACGCCGCTGGAGAGGAAGCAGTCCTCCCAGAGCCAGAGTTCCTCAAGCCCCGCCGCGTCGGCGGCACGGGCCACGGAACGCAGGCGCTCGGGCGGCAGTTGCGGACGGAAGACGGCGCCGAGTGTGGTCATGGCGGCAAGGTAGCGCAGGGGGTCAGGGTGCGGCGTGGACGAAACCGGCCGCAGCGCCGGAGGCGTTGAGCTGCGGGGCGACGCGCACGCCGGGCGAGGCGTTCGCCCCGGGCGCGCCCGCTCAGCCCATCGCGCGGTCGAGGTTGACGGCGGCGCTGATGAGGGCGAGGTGGGTGAGGGCCTGGGGGAAGTTGCCGAGTTGTTCGCCGGTGACGCCGACCTGTTCCGCGTACTGGCCGAGGTGGTTGGCGAAGGTGAAGGTCTTCTCCAGGGCGAGCCGGGCGTCCTCGGTCCGGCCCGTGCGGGTCAGCGCCTCCACCCACCAGAAGGAGCAGAGGGAGAAGGTGCCCTCGGTGCCGTCCAGGCCGTCCCCGGCGACGGAGGCGTCGTACCGGAAGACCAGGGAGTCGGCGACCAGGCCCTCGCTGATCGCACGGAGGGTGGAGCGGAACCGCTCGTCGCGCGGGGAGAGGAACTTGACCATCGGCATCAGGAGCAGGGCGGCGTCCAGGATCTCCGGGGGCTGCTCGTCCTCCCCGTCGGCGAGGCGCTGTACGAAGCTGCCCAGCCGCTCGTTCCAGCCCTCGGCCATGACCTGCCGGAAGATGGCGTCGCGTACGGAGGTCCAGCGGACCAGGTCGGCGGGGAGGCCGCGCTGCCTCGCGATGCGCACCATGCGCTCCACCGCCACCCAGCACATCACCCGCGAGTAGGTGTGCCGGTGCGGTCCCGAGCGGGCCTCCCAGATCGACTCGTCGGCGCTGTCCCAGTGGTCGAGCAGCCAGTCGAGCACCTCGACCAGGTCCGACCAGGTCTCCCAGGAGATGCCCTCTCCGTACTTGTTGAACAGGTAGGCGGCGTCGAAGAGTTCGCCGTAGACGTCGAGCTGGAGCTGGCCGGAGGCGCGGTTGCCGACGCGTACGGGGGAGGCGCCCCGGTAGCCCTCCAGGTGGGGCAGCTCCTCCTCGGCCAGGTCGGAGCGGCCGTCGATGGAGTAGAGGACGCGCAGCGGGCCGTCCGGGCCGTCCTCGCAGCGGCGGACGGAGCGGGCGAGCCAGTCGAAGAACGCCTCGGCCTCGTCGGTGAAGCCCAGGCGCAGCAGGGCGTAGAGGGAGAAGGCGGCGTCGCGGATCCAGACGTACCGGTAGTCCCAGTTGCGGACCCCGCCCAGTTCCTCGGGGAGGCCGAGGGTGGGGGCGGCGACGAGGGCGCCGGTGGGTTCGTGGGTGAGGAGTTTGAGGGTGAGGGCGGAGCGGTGGACCATCTCGCGCCAGCGGCCGGTGTAGGTGGAGTGGGCGAGCCAGTTCCGCCAGAAGGTGACGGTGGCGCGGAAGAGTTCCTCGGCGCGTTCCGGGGTGATCTCCTCGCGGGGGCGCTCCTCGCCCGGGTCCCGGGTCTGGAGGACGAAGAGGGCCGACTCGCCCTCGTTCAGGGCGAACGCGGTCTCGGCGTCGCGGCCTTCGGGCCCGGCCGGCCGCCACGGAAGGCCGGAGCGGACGCTGACCACCAGGTGCTCGCCGGTGAACTCGGCGAGGTCCCCGTCGAGGGTCAGCCGGTGCGGGGCGCGGCCGTAGTCCATGCGCGGCGCGACCAGGGAGCGCATCCGCATCCGTCCACGGACGGCGACGACGCGGCGGACCAGGCGCTGCTGGTGGTGGGGGTCGCGGGGGCGGAGCACCGGCATGAAGTCCTGGACCTCGACGATGCCGTCCTCGGTGAGCATCCGGGTGACGAGGATGTTGGTGTCGGGGAAGTAGAACTGCTGGCGGGAGGCGACGCCGCAGAGCGGGTCGATGCGCCAGCCGCCGCCCTTCTCCGCGTCGAGCAGCCCGCCGAAGAGGCTCGGTGAGTCGAACCGGGGGGCGCAGAACCAGTCGATCCGCCCGTCGGTGCCGACCAGTGCGGCGGTGCGGAGATCGCCGATGATGCCGTGCTCGCCGATCGGGAGGTAGGCGTGGGGTGGCGGGGCGCCCTCGGGACAGGGGGTGGGGTCCTCGGGGCTGGGCCCGGAGGTGGGCTCGGGGCCGGGGCCGGGCGGGGCGGTGTGGGTCATGGGGTGCTCGCGTCCTCCGGGCGGTGGGCCGTGGCGGCTGCGGGCGGTCCCGGCGGGACGGGGCCGGGCCGCGCCGGGCGGGGTGCCGGTCCGAGCATGCCGGGCTGGGCGGGCCGAGATGGGGCGCCCGTGCGGCGCGTCGGGCAAGGGGACCCGATCGCGCCGGGCGCCCGGGGCGGCCCCGGGGGGGGGCGGGCCGTGAGGCTTGGCCGCCCGCCGGGACGGGCTGCGGTGGGGTGGCCTCAAACGCCGGCCGGGCTGAAGTTCGCTGATGCCTGCCTCGTACGCCCGCCCGGCCGGCGTCGTGGGTCCTACGGCTTGACGCCTACGAAGCCCCACTGTTCGACGGGGTCACCGGTCGGGGGCGTCTCGGGGCGCCAGAGGGTGATGGAGCCGAAGCCCGGGGAGAGGAGTTCGAGGCCGTCGGCGAAGGAGGCGACGACCTCCTGGGGGCGGGAGACGTAGGGGACGGCGCCGCCGTCCGCGTACTCGTCCGAACCGGCCTTGGTCAGGGGGGTCTCGATGGTGTCGCAGAGGACCAGGTGGCTGCCGGAGGGCAGGGCGTCGAGGTAGGAGCGGACCAGGGCGGCCGCCTGGGCGTCGTCGGCGACGTGGCCGAGGGTCGACATCAGGAGGACCGCGACCGGCTGGGTCAGGTCCAGGGTGCGGGCCGCCTCGCGGAGCACGGTCGGCGCGTCGGTGAGGTCGGCGTGGACGTAGTCCGTGGCGCCCTCGGGGCCGCTGGTCAGCAGGGCGCGGGCGTGGGCGAGGACGATCGGGTCGTGGTCGACGTAGACGACGCGGGAGGCGGGGGCGGCGGCCTGGGCCACCTCGTGGGTGGCCTCGGCGGTGGGCAGGCCGGTGCCGAGGTCGAGGAACTGGCGGATGCCCGCCTCCCCGGCGAGATGGCGCACCGCGCGGGCCTGGAACTGGCGGGAGGCGCGGGCGATGTCGACGATCTGCGGGAACATCTCCGCCATCCGCTGCCCCAGCTCGCGGTCGGCCTCGTAGTTGTCCTTGCCGCCCAGCCAGTAGTTCCAGATCCGTGCGGAGTGCGGCACTCCGTTGTTCAGCTCCTGTTCGACCGGCGGCGTCATCTTCCGTCTCCCATCAGGCGGTTCAGCGGGCCGCCCGCCCCGGGGCGACCACTCGGCGCGCCCGGTCGCCCGGGCACGATCATGGTCGCTCACAGATCCTTCACGCACCAGCCCCCTCACGTCCCAGGACTGACCGGCCGTCACGGGAGGCAAGGCCCGCCGGACGGTCAGAGCAGGCGGCGGATGTCCCCGCGGACGCGGTAGAAGCCGCCGGACGCCGCGTGCACGGCGTCGACCACGTACCGGGCGCCGGGCTCGCGTATCGCGCGGGGGAACTGGACGTTCCACGAGGGGTCGTACCCGTCGGTCGTCACCTGGACGCGGAGGCGGCCGCCGTCCTGGACGCACTCGACCACGACGGACCCGGCGGGGACCTGGCCGACGGCGGCGAGCGCGCCGGCCGCCGTGGCCGGGGCGCGGGCGGGCAGCGCGGCGGCGAGCTTCACGTCCCGGGCGACCGGCACCGAGCCCTGCTGGGCGGCGGTGACCGCGGCCTCGCTCGCGTCGACGCAGACCAGCGAGCCGTCGGTGGTGACCAGGTAGAGCCGCTCGTCGCGGTACTGCATGGACAGGGCCGAGCCGCCGCCCGTGCCGAGCTTCCACAGCCGGGTGCCGTCGCGGTCGAAGCAGTAGACGGAGGAGGCCGCGTCGGCGGCGAAGACGAAGCGGCCGCCGGGCGAGGTGGCGCAGGAGTAGACCGCGCCGTCGCAGACGAAGGTGGCCTCCACCGCTCCGGCGCCCTTCGACAGCCGCTGCACCACGCGGTGGGCGGTGCCCGCGTAGACCGCGTCGTCCTCCTGCCAGCCGAAGAGGACGCCGCCCCTGGTCGGAGTGTGCCAGAACTGGCCGCCGCCGTCGGGGCGGTAGGCGGTGACGCCGCCGCTGTGGCCGTGGTAGACCGCGCGGTCGTCGGCGCGGATCATCCAGGCGTGCTCGCCCTGGCTGCGGCGGGCCCACTGGTGCTCGTCCTCGTGGTCGATGACGGTGAGGCCGCCGGAGCGGTCCGAGACGTTCAGCACGCCCTCGTGGATGTCGAGCCAGAAGATGTCGACGTCGGCGGCGATGTCGTAGGCGGCGAAGGGGAGTTTGGCGGAGAGGTCGTAGACCTTGCCGTCGTCGCACCCCGCGTAGATCCAGAAGTCGTCCGCGACCAGGCACTTGACGCCGTCCGGCAGGCCGAAGCGGGCGAGGACGGCGCCCTCGTGGTCCAGGGTGTAGACGTCGCCCGCCTGGTTGCCCACCCAGCAGCGGTCCTCGTCCACGTGGATGCCGAAGGCGGCGGAGCCGGTGCGGAACCGCCACAGCACGGGGGCGACGGCGCGCGCCGTGGAGGGGGCGGAGGAGACCTGGCGCCGCGTCACCGCACGCGGGGCGCGCTGCCCGGGGACGGCGGGCGCGTACCCCTTGCGGGACTTCTCCGCGACCTTCTTCGCGGCGGCGGCCACCGCCTTCTCCCGGGTGGGGAAGGTGGTCGTCTGGGTCTGCCCGGTGGCCCCGATCCGCCCGTACCGGACCGTCACCACGCAGTCGGCGACGGTCACCTCGTAGAACTTGTGGGCCGAGCCGTCGTCCTGCGACAGCTCCAGATACGTCGTCGTCACCGTGGCTCCGGCGGGCATGGCAGACCCCTCCCCAGGGGTGGGCCCGCCGGCCGCTCCGGCGAGTCCCACTGACCGAACCGTAGGAGGCGGCACTGACAACCGTCACGCCCGCCCTGCCGCCGCTCCCGGCCGGACGTACCCTGCCGGGCAGGACGGATACGGAGCACGGACGAGGAGAGGAGCCACGATGAGCGACGTGACCGGGGAGGCGGAGCTGCGGTGTCTGCGCCGCTGTGTGGAACTGGCCGCGGAGGCGCTCGACGCGGGCGACGAGCCCTTCGGGTCGGTCCTGGTGGACGGGGACGGAACGGTACGCGCCGAGGACCGCAACCGGGTGGCCTCCGGGGACTCGACCCGGCATCCGGAGTTCGCGCTCGCCCGCTGGGCGGCGGAGAACCTGACGGTGGCCGAACGGGCCGCCGCCACCGTCTACACCTCCGGCGAGCACTGCCCGATGTGCGCGGCGGCCCACGCCTGGGTGGGGCTGGGCCGGATCGTGTACGCGGCCTCCTCGGAGCAGCTCACCGGCTGGCTCACGGAGTGGGGCGTCCCGGCGTCCCCGGTCGCACCCCTGCCCGTGGCGGCCGTGGCCCCCGGCGTCACCGTGGCAGGCCCCGCACCTGAGCTGACCGCGCAGGTCAGGGCGCTCCACGCCCGCCTGCACGGCGTGGCGGAGGACGCAAGCTGAGCCCCGGGCCGGGGCCCCTCGCGCCCCGGCCCCGACGTCCCCGAGGGCGGGAACCGGACGTGGGAGTCCGGGGCGCGGGCGGCGCGATCCGTACGTACAGCGCCGTGCGGTGTCCGGTGGGCGGACGCGGCCGGGCGGAATCGGGGCCCGGCGCCGCGCGTTCCCCCTTCATGGACCCTCCCCGGCCGACCGGAACCGGTCACCCCGCCCGGCACTCCCGCTGACCCGAACCCCCCTCTTGACGCCCGTCGCGGGCTTCTCCAGCATTCACCTCGTCCCACCGGCATCCGCTGTCCCGCGGCGCCGCCCCGCCCCCGGGCCCGGCCGGCACCGCCGCTCCGCACCACGCGCCGCGTCCCACGCTCGTCGCTCACCGCGCCACCGCTCGCCGGTGTCCGGGCGAGGCCCCTGCCGCCCGGCGCCCCGCACCTTCCGTCCTGTCCCCGTACGGAGATCCGGAGCCCCGCGATGATCCTTTCCGTCCGTAGCCGTGCCGCCGCCGTGCTGGCCGTGGCGGCCCTGCTCGGCCCGGTGGCCACCCAGGCCGCCGCCCAGCCCGCCACCGCTCCCGCGAAGGCGCTGGCCGCGCCCGACATACCGGTGAGCAGCGTGAAGGCGCACCTCACCCAACTCCAGTCGATCGCCACCGCCAACGGCGGCAACCGGGCCCACGGCCGGCCCGGCTACCTGGCCTCGGTGAACTACGTCAGGGCCAAGCTGGACGCGGCCGGGTTCACCACCTCGCTCCAGACCTTCACGGCGAGTGGCGCCACCGGCTACAACCTGATAGCCGACTGGCCCGGCGGCGACCCCAACCAGGTCCTGATGGCCGGGGCCCACCTGGACTCGACCACCTCGGGCCCGGGCATCAACGACAACGGCACCGGCTCGGCCGCCGTCCTGGAGACCGCGCTCGCCGTCTCCCGCGCCCAGCTCAAGCCGGAGAAGCACCTGCGGTTCGGCTGGTGGGGCGCGGAGGAGCTGGGGCTGCTGGGCTCGCGGGCGTACGTCAACAGCCTCTCCACGGCGCAGCGCGCCACCTTCGCGGGCTACCTCAACTTCGACATGATCGGCTCGCCGAACCCCGGCTACTTCGTCTACGACGACGACCCCACGATCGAGAAGACCTTCAAGGACTACTACGCCGGGCTGGGCGTCGCCACCGAGCCGGACAGGGTGGGCGACGGCCGCTCCGACCACGCGAGCTTCAAGAACGCGGGGATACCGGTCGGCGGCCTGTTCACGGGGGCCGGTGAGCGCAAGACGGCGGCCCAGGCGCAGAAGTGGGGCGGCACCTCGGGGCAGTCCTTCGACCGCTGCTACCACTCCTCGTGCGACACGACGGCCAACGTCAACGACACCGCGCTGGACCGCAACAGCGACGCCCTGGCGCACGCGGTGTGGACGCTGGGCGCCCCCGCCGCCCGGTAGCGCTCTCCTGAGCGGCCCGGTGCCGTCCCTGGCGGGGTGGCCGGTGTCTCCGGCCACCCCGCCGGGCACCTGAAAGGTGCACAGCGGGAGGAAACAGTCACCCCCGGACCCCGTCCGGGAGACCGCCGCAAGATCGAAAGAGCGGTCGGGTTAGCATATGAGCACCGCCTAGCTCGAAAGATAAACCTGTGACTGTCAACGAGGACTCGTTCACCAACTGGAAGAACCGCGAGGAGATCGCGGAGTCGATGATCCCGATCATCGGGAAGCTGCAGCGTGAGCGGGACGTCACCGTCCTCCTCCACAGCCGCTCCTTGGTGAACAAGTCGGTGGTCAGCATCCTGAAGACGCACCGGTTCGCGCGGCAGATCGCGGGCGCCGAGCTCTCGGTCACCGAGACGATGCCGTTCCTCCAGGCGCTGACCACGCTCGACCTGGGACCGTCGCAGATCGACATCGGCATGCTCGCCGCGACGTACAAGACCGACGACCGCGGTCTCTCCGTCGCCGAGTTCACCGCCGACGCCGTGTCCGGCGCCACCGGCGACCGGAAGATCGACCGCCGCCAGCCGCGCGACGTCGTCCTCTACGGCTTCGGCCGGATCGGCCGCCTCGTCGCCCGCCTGCTCATCGAGAAGGCCGGCTCCGGCAACGGCCTGCGGCTGCGCGCCATCGTGGTGCGCCGGGGCAAGGGCCAGGACATCGTCAAGCGCGCCTCGCTGCTGCGCCGCGACTCCATCCACGGCCAGTTCCAGGGCACCATCACGGTGGACGAGGCGAACGACAAGATCATCGCCAACGGCCACGAGATCCAGGTGATCTACTCCGACGACCCGGCCCAGGCCGACTACACGGAGTACGGCATCAAGGACGCCATCCTCATCGACAACACCGGCCGCTGGCGCGACCGCGAGGGGCTCTCGAACCACCTGCGCCCCGGCATCGCCAAGGTCGTGCTGACCGCTCCGGGCAAGGGCGACGTCCCGAACATCGTGCACGGCGTCAACCACGAGGACGTCAAGCCGGACGAGCAGATCCTCTCCTGCGCCTCCTGCACCACCAACGCGATCGTCCCGCCGCTGAAGGCGATGGCGGACGAGTACGGCGTCCTGCGCGGCCACGTGGAGACCGTCCACTCGTTCACCAACGACCAGAACCTGCTGGACAACTACCACGCCTCCGACCGGCGTGGCCGCTCCGCGCCGCTCAACATGGTCATCACCGAGACCGGCGCCGCCTCCGCCGTCGCCAAGGCGCTGCCCGAGCTGAAGGCGCCGATCACCGGCAGCTCGATCCGCGTCCCCGTGCCGGACGTCTCGATCGCCATCCTCAGCCTGCGGCTGGGCCGCGAGACCACCCGCGAGGAGGTCCTCGACCACCTGCGCGAGGTCTCGCTCACCTCGCCGCTGAAGCGCCAGATCGACTTCATCACCGCCCCCGACGCGGTCTCCAGCGACTTCATCGGCTCGCGCCACGCCTCGATCGTCGACGCCGGCGCCACCAAGGTCGACGGCGACAACGCCATCCTCTACCTCTGGTACGACAACGAGTTCGGCTACTCCTGCCAGGTCATCCGGGTCGTCCAGCACGTCTCCGGGGTCGAGTACCCGACCTTCCCGGCCCCCGAGGCCGTCTGAGCGGTCCGACCGGCCCTCGCCGAACGGGCGCCGCCCCCTCTCCCCCGCCGCACGGCGGGAAGAGGGGGCGGCGCCCGTTCGGCGTCGCTCAGAAGAGCTGGTGGTCCTTGGCCCACCGCTTCAGCGGGCGCCGCACCACGGGCGGCAGCCCGTTGTAGGCCACGTGGCTGAGCGTCCCCTTGAGCGGCCCGTGCTTGAGCTTGCGGCGGGCCAGCGGGGACTGGCGCGGGACGAGGCGGGCGGCGGTGGCGAGGTGGGACTCGGCGGCGCTGCGGAAGTAGTCCGTCTCCCAGACCGCACGCGAGGGGCGCTCCCCCGAGGCGAGGAGTTCCTCCACCCGGTCGGCGATGCGTTCGGTGCCGGTGCGGCCGGCGCCGTGGAAGTAGCCGTCCCGCCAGGCCGGGGCCGGGGTGCCGATCCGGTCCTCGGTGATCTGCCGGAAGGTCCGCAGCAGGCCGCTGTCGAGGAAGACCTGGTTGCCGTACCGCTCGTGGACGCCGAGGTCGAGGACGAGGGCGACCCGGCTGCCCCGGTCGATGGCCTCCAGGCAGGCCGTCGAGGACATGGTGACGAGCAGGTCGACCTCGGCCAGCGCCACGTCGACCGGGGTGTAGTCGACCGAGAAGTTGGGGGGCAGCTCCACGCCGCGCAGCAGGTCCTCCGGGTGGTGCTTCATCCGGTGGAAGGTGTCCTCACCCGGCCGGTGACGCGGCTTCAGCAGCACGGTCCGCTCCGGGTGGGCGCGGGCGTACGCGATCAACTGCTGGTAGACGTAGCCGCGTTCGGCCTGGCTGCCGGGGACCGTGGGCTGGTCGGCGAAGAGGACGCGGCGGATCGGGCCCTGTTTCTGCGGCTCGGGTGTCGCGGAGATGATCGGCAGCCCGGAGAGGAGCAGATTGCCGTCCGGCAGGCCCAGCCACCGCCCGGCCTCGCGGAAGTGGGCCACGTCGTGGGCGGAGTTCACCGCGACCACGTCGGTGCCGCACCGGTCCAGGTACCCGGCGGTGATCTTCTCGATGATGATGCCGACCCAGCCGGAGACCAGCACCGGGCCCGGCCCGTCGAGCCGCGGGACGAGCGCGGACAGCTCCACGCTCAGCCGCTTGGTCAGCGGGCCCGAGAGGCCGGAGACGACGACGTCGGCCTCCAGCGCCTCGGCGGTCATCTCCTCCCAGCTCATCGTCTCCACCGAGGCGACACCGGCGTCGGCGATCTGCTGCTCGGAGAGCGCGGCGCGAATGTCGGGGACGACCACCCGGCAGGCGAATTGGCGGGATCGCAGTTCCCGGTGGATACGGGCGCACCATTTCAGCTGGGAATCGAAAGCGGCCACCAGCAGAGCTGTTCTCATACGTCCCTCGTGATTCCCCTCGGTGCGGCCCGGCTCGATGATCCACTCATACGCAGCCCCGTTGACGCCGGTCAGGCTAATCCGCGCGAACCCGTCCGACGCTCATTTCTCCTGACAGTTCAGGCGCTGTCCCCGCGACGTTCGCCGGGCGGACACCGGGGACGGCAGGTGGTGGAAGAAGAGGTTGAGGGCGACGGCGGTGAGGGTGCCGAGCATGATGCCGCTCTCGAAGAGCGCCTGGAGCTGGCGGGACGGAAGGTGTTCGGCGAATTCCGGATAGGCCGTCGGAAGAAATCCGACACCGAGACTGGCGGCGACCAGAACGGTGTTCCGGGCGTCCCCGAGATCGGCCTTGAGGAGAATCTGCACGCCGACCACGGTGATGGTCGAGAAGAGCAGCAGGGTGGCACCGCCGAGGACGGCCGGCGGAAGGGCCGCGACCACCGCGCCGACCTTCGGGACGAGTCCGAGGACGAGCATGATGACCCCGCTCGCCGCGACGATCCAGCGGGAGACCACCCCGGTCAGCCGGAGCAGGCCGACGTTCTGCGAATAGACCGTGGTCGGGAAGGAGTTGAGGAGCCCGGCGAGGACGGTCGCGGCGCCGTCCGCCCGCAGGGCGCGGGTGATGTCCCGCTCCCCCACCGGGCGCCCCGCGATCTCGCCGACCGCGAAGAACTGGCCGATCGACTCCACCGCGATGATCACCATCACCAGGACGATCGCCAGCACCGCCATCACGTCGAACCGGGGCGCGCCGTGATGCAGCGGTGCCTGGAGTCCGAGCCAGCCGGCGTCCCCGATCCGGGAGAAGTCGGCCCGGCCCGCGAAGGCCGCCACCAGGGTGCCCGCGACCAGCCCGAGCAGCACCGCGACCGAGGCGAGGAACCCCCGGGCGAACCGGTGGAGCAGCAGGATGACGCCGAGGGTGACGGCGGCCAGCCCCAGGTGCACCGGGGTGCCGAACCCGGCGGCGCCCGGGTCCCCGCCGCCCACCTGCCGGGCGGCCACCCCCATCAGCGTCACCCCGACGACGGTGACGATGGTGCCGGTGACCAGCGGCGGGAAGAAGCGCACCAGGCGGCTGAAGAGGGGCGCGACGAGGAAGAGCACGGCCCCGGCCGCGATCACCGCGCCGAAGACCGTGGGCAGCCCGGCCTCGGCCCCGCCCGCCGCCGCCCCGACGGAGACCAGCGAGGGCACGGCCGCCGTCGACATGCCCTGCACCACCGGCAGCCGTACGCCGATGCCCGACAGGCCCACCGTCTGGAGCAGGGTGGCGATGCCGCAGGCCACCAGGGCCGTGTTGACCAGGGCGGCGGTGTCGGCGGGCCCGAGCCCCAGCCCTTCGGCGACCAGCAGCGGCATGACCACGGCGCCCGCGTAGAAGGCGAGGACGTGCTGGAGGCCGAGGACGGCGATCCGCCACCAGGCGGGCACCTCCTCGACCGGGTCAGGGGCCGGCGGCAGCGGGGCGGGGCCCGCGTCCGGGGCGGCCGGGTGGTCGGTGGGGTGTTCCTGAGCCTGTGTCATGGGGGTTCCCTCCGTGCTCAGCGCTGCCACGGTGTGGTCAGGGGGACGAATCCGGCGCGTTTCACCAGCCGGTGGGCGCGTTCGCGGGCGCGGGCGCACAGTTCCTCCTCGTCGATGCCGGGGCAGTGCCCGTCCTCGAAGACGACCCGGCCGCCGGCCAGCGTCAGCACCACGTCACAGGCGCGGGCCGTGTACACCAGCGCCGAGAGGGTCCGGTGCACCGGCTGACGGGCGGCTCCGGTGAGGTCGACGACGGCGAGGTCGGCCGGGGCGCCCACGGTGAGGGAGCCGCCCGCCCGGCCGCCCGCCCGGCCCGCGTACCGGGCGCCGTCCACGGTGGCGGCCTCGAACACCTCCTCGCAGCGGGCGGCGGCCGGGTCGAGGGTGGCCTGGCGCTGGGCGAAGAGGGTCTGCTTCATCACCTCGAAGAGGTCCTGCCGCCCGCCCGCGCTCGGCCCGTCCGTCCCGAGCGCCACCACCGCGCCGGCCGCGCGCAGCCCCCGCCAGTCCATCGTCCCGGAGGCCAGGTAGGCGTTGGAGCAGGGGTTGTGGGCGACGTGGGCACCGTGCGCGCCCAGTGCCGCACGCTCCTCCTCGTCGAGCCACACCGCGTGGGCGAGGGTGGCGCGGGCGTCCAGCAGTCCTTCCCGGGCCAGCCAGGACACCGGCCGGGTGCCGTACGCGGCGAGGAAGTCCGCCGGGTCCCGGGCGCCCTCGCTGAGGTGGGTGTGCCAGCGCACGTCGTGGGCGCGGGCCAGTTCGACCGCGCCCCGGGTGAGTTCCGGGTCGCCGTAGGAGAGGTTGAGGGGGCCGGGCCAGACGCGGACCCGGGAGCCGGGGCCGCGTTCGGCCATGCACTGGCGGGTCAGCTCCAGTTCGCGGGCGCTGGACCAGCGGTGGAAGGCGGCGGGCAGGCCGCGTTCCTCGGCGATCCGGGTGCGGTCGCCGAGCATGCCCCGGGCGACGGCGCCGCCCAGCCCGACCTGCTCGATCGCCTCGGCCACGGCGAGCACGGTGGCGGGGTCGCTCGGCGCGTAGTGGTGGTCGACGACGGTGGTGATGCCGGCCCGGGCGGCCTCGACGGCGCCGAGCAGGGCGGCGGTCCGGGCGTCCTCGGCGTCGAGGTGGAGGGCGTAGGGCCACATGAACTCGTTGAGCCAGCGGCGGATGGCGAGGCCGTCGCCGATACCCCGGGCGAGCGACTGGAAGAGGTGGGTGTGGGCGTCGGTGAAGCCGGGGACGACGGCCCGGCCCCGGCAGTCGACGGTACGGCCGGGCCGCCAGCGGGCCGCGAGCTCGCGGGTGGGGCCGACGTCGGCGATCCGGCCGTCCGCGACGGCGACGGCGCCGTCGGTGTATACGGTGCGCGCCGCGTCGACGGTGACCACCTGGGCCCCGGACAGCAGCAGCGCGCACGGCTGTGGTTCGCGCATGGAGGGGTGACCCCGCTTTCGTGCGTGGGCTTTCGGGCGTGGGCGGGCCCGGCCGCACGCGGGGCTGCCGCGTGCGGCCGGGGGAACGGCCGGGTCAGCCCGCGAAGTTGGCGGCGATGCGCTGCCGGAGGTACTCCTCGGCGGTGATCGGCGCGTGGCGGCCGTCCGGGGAGGCGATGACGGCGTCCCGGTCGGCCTGGGCGAAGTACGCGATCGAGTAGCGCGGTCCCTGGTCGTCGCCGGGTCCCGGCGCCGCGACCCGGTGGAAGTTGGAGGGCAGCCGGTCGCCGCTCCAGCGGGTGAGCATGTCCCCGACGTTGCAGGTGATCAGGGCGGAACTGGCCCGCACCGGCGTCCACGCGCGGCCCTCGGCCTCCTGGCCGGGGCAGACCTGGAGGCCGTCCTGCCCGTCGCGCTGGAAGAGCAGGGTGAGGCAGTCGAAGTCGGTGTGGGCGCCCGCCCGCCACCCTGCCTCCGCCCGGCCGCGCGCCTCCTCGGGCACGGCGTAGTAGTGGAGCAGGCGCAGGGTGCTCTGGTGCAGGGGGCTCGCCGGGTCGTGCAGGCGGGCGAAGAAGTCCCGCTCGAAGCCGAGGCGTTCGGCGAGGCAGGAGAGCACGCGGTGGGCGACGGTGTGGCAGCGTGCCTCGAAGCCGAGCAGCGTGGCGCGGAAGCCGGGGACCTGCTCCTCGGCGGGCCACAGCCCGTCCATGTGCGGGCGGGTGAGCTGGTACGACTCCTTCTCGTCCGGGGTGCCGGTCGAGGGGCGGACCTGGCTGCGGTACTCCCAGCCCGCGTTGAGCCCCTTCTTCAGCGCGTGCCCGGCCTTGGCCTCGGCGGGGAGCGCGAAGTACGCCTCGGCGGCGGCGAAGGCCGCGTCGGTCTCGGCGGGGGTCAGGCCGTGCCCGGAGAGCTGGAAGAAGCCGGTGCCGGTGGCGGCCTGCCAGAGCTGCTCGGTGATCTCCGCCCGGCGGGTCTCGAAGTCGGCGAGGTCGACGACCTGAATCTGCCGGTCGGCGGTCGCCTCCCCGGCCGTGCCCATCCGCCGCTCGCGGTCGAGTTCCGCGCGGGCCCCGGAAGCGGCGGCCCGGTCGGTCTGGTGCGTGGTCAACGTGGTTCTCCCTGGGGTGGACGCACGCCGGGCGTACCGGCGCGCTCGGGGGAACGAAGCGCGGTCACCGCCCCCGGCGCTTCCACCGCCCGCGCACGGCGGGACGGGCACGCTCGCGCCGGCCTTGCTGCCGGACGCGACGTGAACTGGCGGCTCCCGGGGCCTTCTCGGCCCGCCGGGTGCCGCGCGATGCCGAGGAGTCTGGCGCCCCGGTGTTACGCCCCGGTCAACCCGGGTGTCACGGGCGTAACGAAGTGGGCCCCGGTCACCGGGGGCGCCCGGCGCCGTGTCCACGATGCGAAAGCAACCTGGGCGCAAGTGCCGGGAAACGCGGGAGAAACACCCCGCTCGGACGCTGTGAGCCCCCGCGCGGCCCTCGGAGCTGGTCCTTCGAACTCCGCTGTTTCCGCGTGCCCTTGACGCCTGGAGGCTCTTCTTGCGTGCGACTTCCCGCTCTCGACGTACCGTGCTCGGCGCCCTGCTGCTCTGCGGCGCGCTGACCGCGACCGGCTGCGGCGCCAAGACCGGCGACGCGGCCGGCGGCGGCAAGGCGGTGGCGGCCGACACCTCCGGCGACACCGTCAAGGTCGGCCTGCTCAACTCCCTCTCCGGCACCATGGCGATCAGCGAGGTGACCGTACGCGACGCGGTCAAGCTCGCCATCGAGGAGATCAACGCCTCCGGCGGCGTCCTCGGCAAGAAGATCCGGCCGGTCAGCGAGGACGGCGCCTCCGACTGGCCGACCTTCGCGGAGAAGGCGCAGAAGCTCATCCGGGAGGACCGGGTCGCCGCCACCTTCGGCTGCTGGACCTCGGCCAGCCGCAAGGCGGTCAAGCCGGTCTTCGAGAAGAACCGCTCGCTGCTCTTCTACCCGGTGCAGTACGAGGGCCTGGAGCAGTCCCCGTACATCTTCTACTCCGGCGCCACCACCAACCAGCAGATCGTCCCGGCCCTCGACTACCTGAAGAGCAAGGGCACCAAGTCGCTCTACCTGGTCGGCAGCGACTACGTCTTCCCGCGCACCGCCAACAAGGTCATCAAGGCGTACGCGAAGGCCAACGGCATGACGGTGAAGGGCGAGGACTACGCGCCGCTGGGCTCCACCGAGTTCTCCACCATCGCCAACAAGGTGAAGGCGGCCGGCGCCGACGCGGTCTTCAACACCCTCAACGGCGACAGCAACGTGGCCTTCTTCAAGGAGTACAAGTCGGCCGGGCTCACCGCGAAGGCCATGCCGGTGCTCTCGGTGTCGATCGCCGAGGAGGAGGTGAAGTCCATCGGTCCGCAGTACCTGAAGGACCAGCTCACGGCGTGGAACTACTACCAGACCACCGAGACCGCGGCGAACACCGCCTTCGTCGAGGCGTACAAGGCGAAGTACGGCAAGGCCAAGCCGACCAGCGACCCGATGGAGGCCGCGTACACCTCGGTGTACCTGTGGAAGGAGATGGTCGAGAAGGCCAAGTCCTTCGACCCGGAGAAGGTCAGGGCCGCCGCCGACGGGACCGCCTTCGAGGCGCCCGAGGGGACCGTCACCGTCGACGGGGAGAACCAGCACCTGGCGAAGACCGCGCGGATCGGCCGGATCGGCGCCGACGGGCTGATCGACGAGGTGTGGAACTCCGGCGAACCGATCGAGCCCGACCCCTTCCTCAAGGGGTACGACTGGGCCTCCGGTCTGTCCTGACCCGCCCGCTCCCCCGCGTGTCCCCGCCCACCCTCACCCCGGAGCCGCTTCCATGACGGTGATCCTCGGGCAGACCTTCACGGGCATCAGCATCGGCGCCGTCCTGCTGCTGATCGCCCTCGGGCTCTCCCTCACCTTCGGCCAGATGAACGTCATCAACATGGCGCACGGCGAGTTCATCATGGCCGGCGCCTACACCACCTACGTCCTCCAGCAGCACCTGGCGGGCGCCGGGCTCTCCCTGCTGCTGGCGCTGCCCGTCGCCTTCCTGGTGGCCGGGGTGCTGGGGGTGGCGCTCGAACACCTCCTCATCCGGCGGCTCTACCTGCGGCCGCTCGACACCCTCCTGGTCACCTGGGGCGTCTCGCTCATGCTCCAGCAGCTGGCCCGCGACCTGTTCGGCGCGCCCAACGTCCAGACCCGCGCCCCCGACTGGCTCACCGGACACCTCACGCTGCCACTGGGCGGGGCCGAACTCTCCCTGCCCACCAGCAGGTTGTTCATCCTGGCACTGGCCCTGGCGGCGGTGGGCACGCTCGCCCTGGTACTGCGGCGCACCGCGCTGGGCCGCCGGGTCCGCGCCGTCGTCCAGCACCGCGAACTGGCCGAGGTCTCCGGCATCCCCACCGGCCGCGTCGACCGCACCACCTTCTTCCTCGGCTCCGGCCTCGCCGGGATCGCCGGGGTGGCGCTGACGCTGGTCGGCCCGATCGGCCCGGCGATGGGCACCAACGTCATCATCGACGCCTTCCTGGTCATCGTGGCCGGCGGGATCGGCCGGCTGCGCGGCTGCGTCGTCGCCGCCTTCGTCCTCGGCGTCCTCCAGTCCGTCCTGGAGTGGTCCACCACGGTGAGCGTCGCCAAGGTCGCCGTCCTCGTCGCGCTCGTCGCCTTCCTCCAGTGGCGGCCCCAGGGCCTCTACACCCTGCGTACCCGGAGCCTCGTATGACCCTGACCGCACCCCCGCCCCCGGCCGCGCCGCCCGAGCCCGCCCGCGCCCGGCGCCTGCTGCCCGCCGCCGGGCCCCGCCGCACCCTCGCCGCCTTCGCCCTCGGCGCCGTGCTGCTCTTCGCCGTCGCCCCGCTGGCCCTGACCGACTTCCGGCTGGGACTGCTCGCCAAGTACCTCTGCACCGCCATCGTCGCGGTCGGCGTCTGCCTCGCCTGGGGGCGCGGCGGGCTGCTCACCCTCGGCCAGGGCGTCTTCTTCGGCCTCGGCGGCTACGCCATGGCGATGCACCTCAAACTGGCCGACGCGGGTCCCGGCAACCTCCCCGACTTCATGGTCCTCTACGGCACGACCGACACCCTGCCCTGGTGGTGGGTGCCCTTCGCCAACCCGGTCTTCGCCCTCGCCGCCACCGTGCTGCTGCCGATGGGCGTGGCCGCGCTGCTCGGTTCGCTGATCTTCCGGCGCCGGGTGCGCGGGGCGTACTTCGCCCTGCTCAGCCAGGCGCTGACGGCGGCCTTCGCGATCTGGCTGGTCGGCCAGCAGGCGACCACCGGCGGCACCAACGGCCTCACCGACATCCAGGGCTTCTTCGGCTACGCGCTCGACGACCCGGCCAACCAGCGGATGGTCTACTTCGTCATCGCCCTGGTCCTGCTCGCGCTGATCGCCCTGGCCCGCCAGCTGATCCACTCCCGGTACGGCGAACTCCTCGTCGCCGTCCGCGACTCCGAGGAGCGTGTCCGCTTCCTCGGCTACGACCCGGCCCGCGTCAAGCTCGTCGTCTACGTGGTCGCGGCGGGCATGGCGGGACTGGCGGGCGCCCTGTTCGTCCCGGCCGTCGGCATCATCTCGCCGGCGCTGATCGGCATCGTCCCCTCGATCGAGCTGGTGATCGGCGCGGCCGTCGGCGGCCGGGCCAGCCTGCTCGGCGCGGTGCTCGGCGCGCTCGCCGTGGCCTGGGCGAAGACGGCGCTCTCCGAGGAGTTCCCGGCCGCCTGGACCTACTTCCAGGGGCTGCTGTTCGTGGTGGTGGTCGCCTTCCTGCCGGGCGGCCTCGCCTCCCTGGCCAGAACCGTACGGGCACGGCTCGCCCGGCGCCGTACGGGCGCGGACGAGGACGGCGCGGAGCAGAAGGAGGCGGCGGTATGAGCGGCACCGGCACGGAGTCCCGGGGCGGGCTGGAGATCAGCGCGCTGCGGGTGGAGTTCGACGGGTTCACCGCCGTCGACGGGGTGGACCTGAGCGTCGCCCCCGGCGACCTGCGCTTCCTGATCGGGCCGAACGGGGCGGGCAAGACCACTCTGGTCGACGCGGTCACCGGCCTCGCCCGGGCCACCGGCTCGGTCCGGTTCGAGGGCGCCGAGCTGCTCGGGCGGCCCGTCCACCGGATCGCCCGCGCGGGCGTCGGCCGTACCTTCCAGACGGCGACGGTCTTCGAGAACCTCACCGTCCTGCAGAACCTCGACATCGCGGCCGGCGCCGGACGCTCCGCCGCCACCCTGCTGCGGCGCCGCAAGGGCGTCCCCGAGGCGGTCGCCGAGGCGCTGGAGACGATCGGGCTGACCGCGCTGCGGGAGCGCCCCGCCGGGGTCCTCGCCCACGGGCAGAAGCAGTGGCTGGAGATCGGCATGCTGCTGGTCCAGAACGTGCGGCTGCTGCTCCTGGACGAGCCGGTGGCCGGCATGAGCCACGAGGAGCGGGACGCCACCGGCGCCCTGCTTCACCGGATCGCGGGCGAGCGGACCGTGGTCGTCATCGAACACGACATGGACTTCCTGCGGTCCTACGCGCGCACGGTGAGCGTGCTGCACGCGGGCCGGGTGCTGAGCGAGGGGACGGTGGACGAGGTGCGGGCCGATCCGGCGGTGCAGGAGGTGTACCTCGGCACCGCCGAGGACGCCGCGGCGGTGGCCGGGGCCGAGGCGGTGACCGGCGCATGACGCTCCTGGAGATCGACACGGTGCACGCCGGGTACGCCCGCTCCACCGTCCTGCACGGCGTCTCCCTGACCGTGCCCCGCGACGGGGTCGCGGCCGTCCTCGGCCACAACGGCGCGGGCAAGAGCACCCTGCTGCGCGCGGCGGCCGGGCTGCTGATCCCCTCGCGCGGCGCCGTCCGCCTCGACGGCGAGGACGTCACCCGCCTGCGCCCGCACCAGCGGGTGGCCCGCGGCCTCGCCTACGTCCCCCAGGGCCAGCAGTGCTTCCCCCAGCTGACCGCCGCCGAGAACCTCCGCCTGGTCGCCGACGGCCGGCCGGCCGGCCGGGCCGCCACCGACGAGGCCCTCGACCTCTTCCCGGCCCTGCGCACCCTCGGCCACCGCCCCGCGGGCCTCCTCTCCGGCGGCCAGCGCCAGCAACTCGCCCTGGCCCGAGCCCTGGTGACCCGCCCCCGCCTGCTCCTCCTGGACGAGCCGACGGAGGGCATCCAGCCCTCGGTGGTCGCCGAGATCGAGGCGGCCGTCCTCGCGCTCACCCGCCGCGGCGGCCTCTCCGTCCTCCTCGTCGAACAACACGTCGGCTTCGCCCTCCGCGCCGCCGCCCACTACCACGTCCTGACGGCGGGCCGGGTGACCTCGTCGGGAACCGGCGGGGCGGGGGCGGAGGAGGTGGTGCGGGGGGTGCTGCGGGTGTAGCCGGGCAGGGCACCACCGGCACCCGGGGCGCGTACGGAAGCGGAAGGACAGCCGCGGCCGTGCGCGCCCGATCCGGGCCCCGAACCGGACACGGGCATTTTCCGGGCGCCGATCGGGCCCGAAACGGGCATCACTCCGTGTCGCGTCGGCGCCTCCGCCTATGCTGACCAGCACGGTCCATTCCGCCCGAACGGGCAAGAACGGGCAGGAGCACCCCCGCGCAGGAGGTGGCCGAGCCACGGGCGCTGCTTGTACAAACGACACGTGAGCCCGAACGGACCGGTCCGGGCTCCGCAGTGGACCGCACCGAAGCAGAACCGGAAGGGCGTCGTGGGCACCGAGGAACGCCGCAGAGGGATTCTCCACACCGCCCGCCGGGACGGCTCGGTGGAGGTGAACGCGCTCGCTGCCCTGTTCCGCGTGGCCAAGGAGACCATCCGCCGTGATCTGCACGTACTGGAGGAACACGGTCTGGTACGCCGGACGCACGGCGGGGCCTATCCCGTGGAGTCGGCGGGGTTCGAGACCACGCTGGCCGTCCGCACCACCCGCAACGTGCCGCAGAAGTCGCGGATCGCGGCGGCCGCGGCCGACCTGCTCGGGGACGCCGAGACGGTCTTCGTCGACGAGGGCTTCACCCCCCAGCTCGTCGCCGAGGCGCTGCCGAAGGACCGCGAACTGACCGTCGTCACCGCCTCCCTGGCCGTCGCCACCGCGCTGGCCGGGGCGGAGAAGACCGCCGTGCTGCTGCTCGGCGGGCGGGTGCGCGGCGCCACCCTGGCCACCGTCGGGCACTGGGCCGGGCGGATGCTCGGTGACTTCGTGGTCGACCTGGCGTTCATCGGCGCCAACGGCATCTCCCGCTCGTACGGCCTGACCACCCCGGACCCGACGGTCGCCGAGGTGAAGGCGCAGGCGGTGCGGTGCTCGCGGCGGCGGGTCTTCGTCGGGCTGCACACCAAGTTCGGCGCGGTGAGCTTCTGCCGGTTCGCCGAGGTCGCCGACTTCGAGGCCATCGTCACCGACACCGGCCTCACCTCCGCCGAGGCCCAGCGTTACTCCCTCCTCGGTCCCCAGGTCATCCGCGTCTGACCGACCTGGCCGGTCCCACCCCTGTCCGCACGGCACCGCCCCACGCGCGTGCCGGGGCGCGGTCCGCCGCGCCCGTACACCCCCTTTCCCCCATCGAGCCGCGACCCCTCAGGAGTTCCCCATGGCCCCTCCGCGACCACGCCACGGACCGCGCCGCCGCCTTCTGCGAACCGGAGCGGCGGCGGCCGCGCTGGCGCTGCTCTCCGGATGTGCCGGGGCGGGCGGCACCTCGTTCGGCGGCGGCGACGCGCTGAACGTCCTGATGGTGAACAACCCGCAGATGGTCGAGTTGCAGAAGCTCACGGCCAAGCACTTCACCAAGGAGACCGGCATCAAGGTGCACTTCACGGTGCTGCCGGAGAACGACGTGCGCGACAAGGTCAGCCAGGACTTCTCCAACCAGGCCGGCCAGTACGACATCGCCACCATCAGCAACTTCGAGCTGCCCTTCTTCGCGAAGAACGGCTGGCTGCACGAGCTGGACGGCTACGTCGCCAAGGACCCCGGCTTCGACCAGGACGACATCCTCGCCCCGCTGCGCGAGTCGCTGACCGCCGAGGACGGCAAGCTCTACGCCCAGCCGTTCTACGGCGAGTCCTCCTTCCTGATGTACCGCAAGGACATCTTCGAGGAGGAGGGGCTGACCATGCCCGACCAGCCCACCTGGAAGGAGGTCGCCGAGCTGGCGAAGCAGACCGACGGCTCCCGCCCCGGGATGAAGGGCATCTGCCTGCGCGGGCTGCCCGGCTGGGGTGAGGTCATCGCCCCGCTGACCACGGTGGTCAACACGATGGGCGGCACCTGGTTCACCGAGGACTGGAAGCCGCAGCTGACCTCACCGGAGTTCAAGAAGGCCACCAAGTTCTACGTCGACCTGGTCCGCTCCCACGGCGAGCGCGGCGCCCCGCAGTCCGGGTACGCCGAGTGCCTGAACAACATGACCCAGGGCAAGTCGGCCATGTGGTACGACGCCACGGCCGGCGCGGGCTCCCTGGAGGCGTCCGGCTCCCCGGTGAAGGGCAAGATCGGGTACGTCCCGGCCCCCGTCGAGCAGACCAAGAGCTCCGGCTGGCTCTACACCTGGGCCTGGGGGCTGCAGAAGGCGTCCATCAAGTCCGACGACGCCTGGAAGTTCATCTCCTGGGCCTCCAGCAAGGAGTACGAGGAGCTGGTCGGCGCCACCAGCGGCTGGTCCAACGTCCCCGCGGGCAAGCGGGCCTCCACCTACGCCAACCCGGAGTACCGCGCCGAGGCCGGGGCCTTCGCCGACGTCACCGAGAAGGCCATCTCCTCGGCCGACCCGAAGAACCCGGGCACCCAGCCCCGCCCGACCGCCGGCATCCAGTTCGTCGGCGTACCGGAGTTCACCGACCTGGGCACCAGGGTCGCCCAGGAGATCAGCGCCGCCATCGCGGGCCGCCAGTCGGTGGACGCCGCGCTCGCCACCTCCCAGAAGCTGGCCGAGAAGGTCGCGGAGGAGTACCGATGACCACATCCACCGCCCCGGCGAAGGCACCGAGGCCGCCCGCGCCCGTGCCGCCCGCCGCCACCCGGGGCAGCAAGGCCAAGGCGTGGGCGACCAGGGCGCCGCTGCTGCCCGCGCTGGTCTTCCTCGTCGTCGTCACCCAGCTGCCGTTCGTGGCGACGCTCGTCCTCTCCCTCTTCGACTGGAACTCCCTCAGCCCGGAGAAGCGCCACTTCACCGGCCTGTCCAACTACGCCTCGGTCTTCACCGACGCCGCCCTGCGCGACGCGGTGATCACCACGGTGATCCTGACCGCCTCGGTGGTCCTGGTCAGCGTGGCGCTCGGCCTCGGCTTCGCCCTGCTCCTCAACCGCCGCTTCTTCGGCCGGGGCATGGTCCGCACCCTGCTCATCACGCCGTTCCTGCTGGTCCCGGTCTCCGCCGCGCTGCTGTGGAAGCACGCGCTGTACAACCCGGAGTACGGCCTGTTCAACGGCGCGCTCAACTGGTTCGGCTCGCTCTTCGGCATCGAGAAGGTGGTCCAGCCGGACTGGATGTCGTCGATGCCGCTGGCCGCCGTGGTCGCCGCCCTGGTGTGGCAGTGGACGCCGTTCATGATGCTGATCCTGCTGGCGGGGCTCCAGAGCCGCCCCGACGACATGATGGAGGCGGCCCGCATCGACGGCGCCGGGCGCTGGCAGATGTTCGCCTTCATGACCCTGCCCCACCTGCGCCGCTACCTCGAACTGGGCATCCTGCTCGGCTCGGTGTACATCGTGCAGAACTTCGACGCGGTCTTCACCCTCACCTCCGGCGGCCTCGGCACCGCCAACCTCCCCTACACCGTCTACGAGACCTTCTACCGGGCCCACGAGTACGGCCTGGCCTCCGCCGTCGGCGTCGTCGCGGTGATCGGCACGGTGCTCATCGCCACCGTCGCCCTGCGGGTGGTCTCGTCCCTCTTCCGCGAGGAGGCGAGCCGCGCATGAGCGCCTCGACCACAACCCCGGCCACAGCCCCGGCCACCCGGCCCCGCCGCCGTGTCACCGGCGTCGCCGTCACCGCCTGGGTGCTCGGCCTGGTCTTCTGCTTCCCCGCCCTGTGGATGGTGCTGACCTCCTTCCACGCGGAGTCCGACGCGGCCACCAACCCGCCGTCCTTCGCCGCCTCCCTCACCCTGGACGGCTACCGCACCTTCTTCGGCGGCGGAGGCGGCCCGACCCCCTGGCCCCCGCTGGTCAACTCCCTGACCGCCTCCTTCTTCTCCACCGTGCTGGTCCTGCTCCTCGCCCTCCCGGCGGCGTACGCCCTCTCCATCCGGCGCGTGCGCAAGTGGACCGACGTGCTCTTCTTCTTCCTCTCCACCAAGATGCTGCCGGTGGTGGCCGGGCTGCTGCCCATCTACCTCTTCGCCCGCAACACCGGGTTGCTCGACAACATCTGGCTGCTCGTCCTCCTCTACACCTCGATGAACCTGCCGATCGCGGTGTGGATGATGCAGTCCTTCCTCTCCGACGTGCCCGTCTCGATCATCGAGGCGGCCCAGGTCGACGGGGCGCGGCTGCCGACCGTGCTGAGCCGGGTGGTGGCGCCGGTCGCCGCGCCCGGGATCGCGGCCACCGCGCTGATCTGCTTCATCTTCAGCTGGAACGAGCTGCTCTTCGCCCGGGTGCTGACCGGTGTCGTCGCCTCGACCGCCCCCGTCCACCTGACCACCTTCGTCACCAGCCAGGGCCTCTTCCTGGCCCAGCTCTGCGCCGCCTCGGTGGTCGTGTCCCTGCCGGTGCTCGCCGCCGGCTACGCCGCCCAGGACAAACTCGTCCAGGGCCTCTCCTTGGGAGCAGTCAAATGAAGGCAGCCATCGTCGAAGCCGTGGGCAAGGTGTCCCTCACCACCGTGCCCGACCCGGAGCCGGGTCCGCGCGACGTGGTCGTCAAGGTCGCCTCCTGCGGGCTGTGCGGCACCGATCTCCACATCCTGCAGGGCGAGTTCGCCCCGACGCTGCCGATCGTGCCGGGCCACGAGTTCGCCGGCGAGATCGTCGCCCTCGGCTCCCGTGTCACCGAACTCGCCGTCGGCGACAAGGTCGCCGTCGACCCCTCCCTGCACTGCCACGAGTGCCGCTACTGCCGCACGGGCCGCGGCAACCTGTGTGACAACTGGGCCGCCATCGGCGTCACCACGGCCGGCGGCGCCGCCGAGTACGCCGTCGCCCCCGTCGCCAACTGCGTCCGCCTCCCCGAGCACGTCGACGTCCGCGACGCCGCCCTCATCGAGCCGCTCTCCTGCGCGGTCCGCGGCTACGACGTGCTCCGCGGCAACCTCGGCTCCGAGGTCCTCATCTACGGCTCGGGCACCATGGGCCTGATGATGCTGGAACTGGCCAAGCGCACCGGTGCCGCCCGCGTCGACGTCCTCGACGTCAACCCCGACCGCCTGGCCACCGCCGGCCTCCTCGGCTGCTCCGCCACGGCCGCCCGCGCGGAGGAACTCGACCGCCCCGCCGGCTGGGACATCGTCATCGACGCCACCGGCAACGCCCAGGCCATCCAGGACGGCCTCGGCCGCGTCGCCAAGGGCGGCACCTTCCTCCAGTTCGGCGTCTCCGACTACGCCACCACCGCCGTCATCGAGCCCTACCGCATCTACAACCAGGAAATCACCATCACCGGCTCCATGGCCGTCCTCCACAGCTACGAGCGAGCCGCCGCCCTCTTCGCCTCCGGCGTCCTCGACCCCTCGGTCTTCATCAGCGACCGCCTCCCCCTGGAGCAGTACCCGGAGGCGATCGACCGGTTCCGGGCGGGCGAGGGCAGGAAGATCGTCGTGGAGCCCTGGAGCTGAGGCTCTGGAACTGAGGCTCTGGAACTGAGGACAGAACGCCCCTCCCCGGCGGCTCGACCGGGGAGGGGCGTTCCCGTCGTTCGCCCGGGCCGGCGTCCACGGCCTGCCCGTCTCCCATGGTGGGGAAAACCCCACCACAAGGTCTCGACCTGGCTGTCATGACCTGGGGCGGGGAGTTGGCTGCAATGGTCTGGTGCTGACTCACCGGGTACAACAGTCCTTGGAAAGCCGGAAGTTGTGGTGCTGCGGATGGCTCGTGGCCGCGGTCTGGGCCGCCGCGTTCCCCGTGGTCTCCTCGCTCGGGCCGCATCGCGTCTGGGGCGCGAGCGCCTGCGTCGGGTATCTCTGCGCGGCCGTGGCGGTCCTCTCCTGGCGCTCGCTCGGACGGGCCGTCTCGGTGTGGATCGCCGGGATCGGGGCCGTCCTCGTGCCCCTCGTGGTGCTCGTGCTGACCGGCGGGGCGCAGAGCGAGGTCGGCGTGGTCGAGCGCGCCGGGCTGCTGACCGTACGTCAGGGCACGCCGTACCTGGCCGATCCGCAGGCCGTCGTGGAGGTCACCCCGTACCTGCCCGGCATGGCGCTGTTCGGGCTGCCGGGGGCGGTGGTGGCCGACGGCTGGGAACCGCTGCGGTACCTCGGGGACGCGCGGCTCTGGTGTGCGGCGGCCTTCCTCGGCTGCCTCTGGGCGGCGGGCCGCGTCCTCGGCGGCCGGGGCACCGGGCAGCTCGTCGGTGCCGCGCTGATCGCCTCGCCGGTGGTGGCGCTGCCGCTCGCCGTCAGCGGTGTCGACCTCCCGCTCACCGGCCTGCTCTGCCTGGCCCTGGCACTGGCCGCCCGGCACCGTCCGGTGGCCGCCGGGCTCGCCCTGGCGCTGGCCTGCTCCCTGAAGTGGACGGCATGGCCCGCCCTCGCCGTCGTCGCGGCTCTCCTCGCCCATCGCGCGGGGCTCGGTGCCGCCCTGCGCGGTACGGGGGTCGCGGTGGCCGGGACAGTGCTGGCCGTCCTCCCCAGCGCCCTGCTGGCGCCGGGCCCCCTGGTCGAGCAGGTCTTCGCCTTTCCCACCGGGCGGGGTGAGTGGGAGACCCCGGCGGCCAGTCCGCTGCCCGGCCGGCTCCTGGCCGACCTCGGCCCGTTCGGCTGGTACGCGGCGATGACCCTGCTGGCGGCGGGCGGGGTGGCCGTCGCCGTCTCGCTGTGGGTCCGGCCGCCGGCCGGCCTGGTCCCGGCCGCCGACCGGCTGGCGGTGGGGCTCTGCACGGCCTTCCTGCTGGCTCCGGCGGGCCGGTTCGGCTACCTGGCGCTGCCGGTCCTCCTCAGCGTGTGGGCCCGGCTGGCCGAGGCGCCCTCACGGGTGGCCCCCGCCAGGAGCCGCGTCGTGGCGGCCGGGTCCGCGGCCCGCCCCGTCCTGGTCGGCGGTGACCGGTGAGCGCGCGGCGTACGGCGGCGGTGGCGGCCTCGCTGGGCTGGGGCGCGCGCAGGCTGCCGTTCGTGGAGGACGAGGTGGAGGGGCTCGGCGCCTGGGTGCGGCCCGGCGCGGCCTGTCTGGACATCGGGGCCGAGTACGGGCTCTACACCTGGATGCTGTCGGCGCTCGCCGGGCCCACCGGACAGGTGCACAGCGTGGAGCCGCTGCCCGGGCCCAGTGGCTGGCTGCGTACCACCGCCCGGCTGCTCGGCGCCCGCAACGTGACGGTTCACCGCACGGCGATCGGCGACCGCACCGGGCACGGCACGCTGAGCCTGCCGGTCCGCCGGGGCCTGCCGGTGCACGGCCGGGCGTACCTGGTGGAGGGCAGCCGTGGCCCCGGCCCCAACGCGGAGTTCCGTAGGGCCCGTTCGGTGCGCACCCCCGTGCGGACGCTCGACCAGCTGGTCCGGGACATAGGGCTGGAGAAGCTCTCCTTCCTCAAGGCCGACGTGGAGGGCGCCGAACTGGCCGTGCTGCGCGGCGGCTCGGCCACGCTGCGGCGCCACCGGCCCACGCTGCTCCTGGAGATCGAGCGGCGGCACCTCACGAAGTACGGAGGCGACCCGGCCGAGGTCCTGAGCCACCTGGGGAGTTACGGCTACCGCGCGCACCGCAAACAGCACGGCCGCTGGGTACCCGCCCCCTGGATCACCGAGGACTGCCGCAACTACCTCTTCACCGCCTGACCGCCCCGTCCCCCACCCCGTCACCCCGTGAGGCAGCGACCACCCATGAACACCACCCTGATCGTCACCAACGACTTCCCGCCGCGCCAAGGCGGCATCGAGACGTTCGTGCACGCCATGGCGACACGCGTCCCCGGCAACGACGTGGTCGTCTACACCTCCTCCGAACCGGGCGCTGCCGCCTACGACGCCACGCTGCCCTTCCCGGTGATCAGGGATCCCAGCCGGATGCTGCTGCCCACCCCCCGTGTCACCCGTCAGGTCCTGCGGATCGCCCGTGAACACGGCTGTGACCGGGCCTGGTTCGGGGCGGCGGCGCCGCTCGCCGCGATGGCCCCCGCGCTGCGGCGCGGCGGGCTGCGCCGCCTGGTCGCCACCACGCACGGCCACGAGATCTGGTGGGCCCGCACCCCCGGGGCACGCCAGGTGATGCGGCGTATAGGGGAGAACGTCGACGTCGTCACCTACCTGGGCGAGTACACCCGGCGGCGCATCGCGCCCGCCCTCGGGCCGCGCGCCCGGCTCGCCCGGCTGGTGCCGGGGGTGGACGCGGCGGAGTTCCGGCCCGCGCCCGGCCAGGGCCGGCAGGTGCGCGAACATCACGGGCTGGTGGGCCGCAAGGTCGTCCTGTGCGTCTCCCGGCTGGTGACACGCAAAGGCCAGGACACGCTGATACGGGCGCTGCCCCGCATCCGCCACACGGTGCCCGACGCGGCGCTGCTCATCGTGGGCCAGGGCCCGGACCAGGAGCGGCTGCGGAAGCTGGCGGACCGGTACGGGGACGGCCACGTCGTCTTCGCCGGGGGCCTGGACCACGCGTCGACCACCGCCTACTACGCGGCCGCCGACGCCTTCGCCATGCCGTGCCGGACCCGCAAGGCGGGGCTGGAGGCGGAGGGGCTGGGCATCGTCTTCCTGGAGGCGGCCGCCAGCGGCCTGCCCGTCGTCGTCGGCGACTCGGGGGGCGCGCCGGACACGGTGCTGGACGGGGAGACGGGCACGGTCGTCGACGGCAGCGACCCGGTCGCCGTCGCGGACGCCGTCACGGGGGTCCTCGTCGATCCGGTGCGGGCCGCCACCATGGGGCAGGCCGGGCGGAACTGGGTGGAGGACCACTGGTCCTGGGACCGGTCGGCGGACCGCCTCAACCAGCTGCTGACCCCCGGCACGGAACGGCTGCCGAGCCGCGCCTCGGAGTGATTAGCCGTGCCTTCCCGGCCCGGTGGGCCACCGGGCCGGGAAGGCACGGCCCACGGGGGCTCAGGCGGCGGGGTCCTGGCGGCGGAGGTGGGCGAGGACCGCGAGAACGCGCCGGTTGCCCTCGGCCGGGTCCAGCTCCAGCTTCATGAAGATGCTGCTGGCGTGCTTGACCACCGACGCCTCGGTGATGGTGAGCCGCTGGGCGATGGCCTGGTTGTTGAGGCCCTCCGCCATCACCGCGAGCACCTCCCGCTCGCGCGGGGTGAGCCGCTGGAGCGGCTTGTCGGCGGTGCCCTGCTGCAGCAGCACCCGCACCACCTCCGGGTCGATCACGGTCTGCCCGGAGGCGACCCGGTCGAGGGCGTCGAGGAAATCGGTGACCTCCCCGACCCGGTCCTTGAGGAGATAGCCGAGGCCGCCCGCGGCCGGGGAGCCGCTGAGCAACTGGGTGGCGTAGGCGGTGGCGACGTACTGGGAGAGCACCAGCACCGGCAGGGAAGGGTCCGCGCGGCGCAGTTCCAGGGCGGCGCGCAGTCCTTCGTCACGGAAGCCGGGCGGCATCCGCACGTCGGTGATGACCACGTCGGGACGGTCGGCCGCGACCGCGCGGGCCAGCTCCTCGGCGTCGCCGACGGCGGCGGTCACCTCGTGGCCGACCCGGGAGAGCAGTTCGACCAGTCCGGCGCGGAGCAGGACGGCGTCCTCCGCCAGCACTACACGGAGCACGGCACCTCCACCCGGAGCTGCGTGGGACCGCCGACGGGACTGGTCACGATGAGCCTGCCTTTCAGAATGGCCACCCGGTCCGCCAATCCTTGCAGACCGGCGCCGGCCTCGGGATCGGCGCCGCCGTGGCCGTCGTCGGTGACGAGCAGGACGAGGGTGTCGTCCCGCAGCCTCCCCACGACGGACACCTGGTCGGCGCCGCTGTGCTTGGAGGCGTTGGTCAGCGCCTCCGTGACGGTGAAGTACGCGGTCGTCTCCACGGCGGACGGCAGCCGGTGCGGCAGGTCCAGGTCGACGGTGACGGGAACGGGGTTGCGCAGGGCGAGTTCGGCGACCGCGGCGGGCAGCCCGTGGTCGGTGAGGACCTGCGGGTGGATGCCGCGTACCAGGGAACGCAGCTGGTCCAGGGCCTGGCGGGCCTCGTCCCTGGCCCGGCTGACGAGAGGGGCCGCGCCCGAGTCCTGGCCGCGCAGCTCCAGTTCGGCGAGGCCCAGCGTCATGGTGAGTGCGACGAGCTGCTGTTGGGCGCCGTCGTGCAGGTCGCGTTCGATGCGGCGCCGCTCGGCCTCGAAGGCGTCGACCAACCGGGCCCGGGAACGGGTGAGTTCGATGACCCGGCTGCTGAAGTCCTCGTCGCGGGCGGCGAGCAGGAACTGGGCCGTCCGCACCTGGGCCCCGGCGAGCAGCCCGCCCGCGTACGCCGAGACCACGAGGCCGACCAGCCCGGCGGCGCTGCCGGGCAGGGCCGCGACGGGGTCGGAGAGGGGCTGCCCGGGCACCAGCATCACCGTGTCGGGGGCGATCGCCCAGACGATGACGGGCGTCGCCGTGAGAATCAGCGACAGCCCCAGCAGCGCGGCGAAGCCGATCCCCGTCGCGGTGAAGACGACCCCCAGCAGCACCGTGTAGGCCAGCTCCCGCCAGGTCGCCCGCTCCCGCAGCCGGGTGCGCAGCCACGGCAGGGCGCTCGTCCCGGGCAGCGAGCCGTGCGGGTCGAGCAGCGGTTCCGGCTCGACCAGCCGCAGCCTGCGCCGCTCCAGGGCCGCGACGGGTATGCCCACGACGGCCAGGGTCAGCAGGACCAGCAGCCCGACGCCCACCACCGACAGGCCCACACCGACCAGCAGCAGGGCGGCGCACACGAACAGCACCACGGGGCCCACGACCAGGCCGCTCAGCAGGAAGGCCCAGGAGCGCAGGGGCCAGGCGCCGAACAGGAAGCGTACGGGGCGCCGTCGCATGGCCTCCCAGACGGCGACGGTCATGGTGCGGGTCCCTCCGGAGCCGTGGTGCGGGTGTGTGCACCGGGAACTCTAACGGCCCGGAGGCGTACGCCGACGGTAGGGAAAACCCTCCCTCCGACACTCGCCGCAGACCCACTGCCCCGAGCCGTCGTCTCTGCTGGACTGGGACCATGCCACTGCTCACCGACATTCAGCTCCCCGCCGTCCAGCTCGCGGCCGTCTCCAAGAGCTATCCCAGCTCGGCGGGTCCCGTCCCCGTGCTGCGCGAGGTCAGCCTGGGCTTTCCGCAACGGGCACTGACCGCGGTGATGGGTCCTTCCGGTTCGGGCAAGACCACGCTGCTGAACTGCGCGGCGGGGCTCGACAAGCCCGACACCGGCAAGGTCCTGCTCGGTGAGACCGACCTGGCGGCCTGCGGCGAACGCGAGCTGACCGTGGTGCGCCGCAGCCGCATCGGCTTCGTCTTCCAGCAGTTCAACCTGCTGCCCATGCTGACCGTGTACGAGAACGTGGCACTGCCGCTGCGGCTGCAGCGCGGACGGGTGCGCCGGGAGCGGGTCATGGAGGCGCTGCGCCAGGTGGGGCTGGAGGACAAGGCGGGGCGGCGGCCCGCCCAGCTCTCCGGCGGCCAGCAGCAGCGGGTGGCGATCGCGCGGACCCTGGTGGCCGAGCCGGAGATCGTCTTCGCCGACGAGCCGACCGGCTCCCTGGACCGCAAGAGCGGGCGGCAGATCATGGAGCTGCTGCGCGACACGGTCGACCGGGCCGGGCGCACCGTGGCGATGGTCACCCACGACCCGGCCGCCGCCGCCTGCGCGGACCGGGTGGTGTTCCTCTCCGACGGCCAGGTCGTCGGCAGGCTCGACCACCCGACGGCCGAGGCGGTCGCCCGGCAGCTCAGCCTGTGGGAGCGGTGATGTGGCGCATCTCGGTGCAGTCGGTGCGCCACTACTGGGCCCTGTTCGCGGGCACCTTCGTCGCGCTCGCGCTCGGCGTCGCGCTGATCGGCGTCTCGGCCTCCGCGCTCGCGGCGACCTGGGCGGTGGACGCGACGCCGGACGGCTCCACCCCGTCGGTGACCCTGAAGGACGGCACCGGCGCGGCCCGTACCCTCTCCAGCGGCGACCTCGACATGGGCGGCGTGCAGAGCGTGCTGGCGATGGCGGGGGTGGTGTCGGCGTTCGTGACGGTCTTCGTCATCGCCGGGACGTGCGCCTTCGGCATCGCGCTGCGCCGCCGCGACATGGGGCTGCTCCGGCTGGTGGGCGCGGGCGGGGGCCAGGTGCGCCGGATGGTGCTCGGTGAGTCCCTGGCGGTGGCGGTGCCGGCCGCGGTGGCCGGCTGCGCGGTGGCGGCGGTAACGGCGCCGCTCGCCGTGGAGGCGCTGAACGGGACCGGGCTCTCCCCCGTCGACCTGCGGCCGGGCCCGCTGCTGTGGCCGCTGGTGTTCGCGGCCGGCAGCGGTCTGGTCATCGCCGTGCTGGGCATGCTGGCCGCCTCGAAGCGGGCCGCGCGGGTGCGGCCGACGGAGGCGCTGCGCGAGGCGGACCTGGACTCGCGCACGATGACCGCGGGGCGGGCCGTGACCGGCGTGCTGGCCCTGCTCGGCGGTGCGGTGATGGTGGCCCTCGCACCGGGTTCGGGCACCGAGGCGGCGACGCCACTGGCGCTCTTCGGCACGATGGCGCTGGCTGTCGCGGCCACCCTGCTGGGGCCGCTCTACCTGCCGCCGCTGCTGCGGGTGATGGCGCTGCCGCTGCGCTGGGCGGACCCGGTGGCGGGGCGGCTGGCGGCGGAGTCGGTACGTACCTCCCGGCGGCGGACCGCGTCGCTGGTCGGGCCGGTGCTGGCGATCCTCGCGATCGTCGGGGTCTTCACCACGGTGCTCTCCACCACGGGCGCGGCGACCTCGGCGGACGACCGGGCGCGGACCACCGCCCAGCTCGTGGTCGAGCCCGCCGGGGACGGCGGCTCGCTGGACCGGGAGGCGGTGGACCGGCTGCGCGAGGACCCGCGGGTGGCCGCGGTGTCGGCCCCGGCGCCGCTGGAGATCGCGGTGGCGGGACCGCACTCGGCGTGGAAGGAGCAGGCGGCGCTGGCCGACCCGGTGGCGCTCTCCCGTACGCACCGGATCACCGTGGTGGACGGCTCCCTGAAGCCGCTGGAGCCGGGCACGGTGGCGATCTCGCGGGAGTTCGCCGAGTGGTACGGGCACCGGGCGGGCTCCACGGTCACCTACGGCCTGTTCGGCGGCGAGCCGGTGCGGGCGAAGGTGGCGGCGGTGCTGGACGGCGGCTCGGCGGTGCCCTCGGTGGTACTGCCCCCGGACACCCGGGGGGCCACCCCCGCGCCGGCCCCGGAGCGGGCGGCGGTGCTGCTCGACGAGCGGGACGCCGCCTCCGCCGGGGCGGCCGCCGCCCGGCTCACCGAGCGGCTCGGCGCCGACCGGGTGCGGGTGCTGCCGACCGAGACGTGGTTCGGCCGGAGCGCGACCGACCAGGACCGGCTGAACAACCTGGTGCTGGCCGTCCTGACCGTGCCCGCCTCGCTGTACGCGCTGATCGCGGTGGCGAGCACCCTGGTCATGTCCTACAGCAGGCGTGGCCGGGAGATCACGGGGATGCGGATGATCGGCGTCAGCGCGGGCCAGGTCCGGCGGATGGCGCTGTGGGAGACCCTGGCGACCACGACGCTGGGGACGCTGATCGCGGCGGCGGTGGTGGCGTGGGGCGTCCGCGCCTACCAGGGTTCGCTGAGCGTCTTCGGCGGCGGGGCTCCGCTGAGCGTGCCCTGGGGAATGCTCGGCACGCTCGTGGCGGCCTGCGTCCTGGTGGGCGTGGTGGTGAGCCTCGCCGCGACCGGGCGGCTCCTGCGGCGGGTCAGCACCGCCTCGACGGCCACGCGTCAGTAACGGGTGCCGCCTCACCTCGTGCGGTGCGCGCGGCGCCCGGTTCGCGCCCCGGCGCACCGGGTGCCGTGGCACCGCACCGGGGTTTCGGGAAGTCCCGGCGGGGCCTGACGTCCTGACCGCGCCGGGGCACATCCGCGCGCCATCCGCTCCGTGGTCACCGCTGTCCCACGTAGCGGTATCCGGCGTGGCGCGCCTATGCTGACAGCCCCACACCACTTTCCCTGCACCATTCGGTGGCATCCGTCCGCCAGTTGCCGGGCACAGTCCTAACTAGCGGGAGTCTCCATGCGCGTCGCGATCGCTGAGGATTCCGCGCTCCTGCGCGCGGGAATGGCGAGGCTGCTCGCGGACGAGGGCATTGACGTCATCGCTTCGCTGGGCGACACGACGGAGATTGTGGAAGTGGTGCGGAAGTGCCGGCCGCACGTGGTCATCATGGATGTCCGGATGCCGCCGACCCACACCGACGAAGGCATTCGCGCCGCCGTCGAGATCCAGCGGATGGACACCGGCACGGCCGTCCTGCTCCTCTCGCAGTACGTGGAGCCCACGTACGCCGAGGAACTGGTGCGTGAGGCACCGGCAGGTACGGGTTACCTGCTCAAGCAACGGGTGGGCGATTTCGCGGAGTTCCTCTCCGCTCTGCACCGGGTCCGTCAGGGCGAGACCGTGCTGGACTCGGACATCTTCAAGCAGTTCGTGGGAAGTCCGCGCGAGAAACACGCGACGGAATTGCTCACCCCCCGAGAACGCCAGGTACTGGAACTCATGGCGACCGGACTGACGAACAGCGGAATCGTCAACCGCCTCGGTATATCCGAGCGCGCGGTGGAGAAGCACGTGACCTCGATCCTGGGAAAGCTGCGCATCGCCAACTCGGGCGAGAACCACAGGCGGGTGCTGGCCGTCCTGAACTACCTGCGGGGAATCGAAAGACTCCACGACAGATCCGAATGACGTGCGGTGGGTGCTCCGGTGAAGTTCTCGACCTCCTACCGGGTGGCGGCCGGCCTCATCTACCTTTCCATCGGCAGCCTGGTGGGGCTGCTGCTGGCCCCGCTGCTCCTCCTCTCACTGGTGCTGCGCCTCGCCTCGTGGCTGCCGCTGGTCGCCGTACCCAAGGCGGTCCTCCTGTGCGTCCGCGCCGGGTCGGCGGTGGGCCGGTGGCGCGCGGGCGGGCGGGCACCCGGCTCCCCCGGGCGGGACAGCCCGATGCGGGAGGTGCTGCGGCAGCTGCCGGCCCGGATGGCGGTGCTGAACGAGGGGCTCTCGTTCAGCCTGCCGCTGCTGCGGGCGGTCGCCGACCTGGAGCGGCTGCTCGCCCACTCGGTCGTCGGTGACAACGGCCAGTCCGACCCGCTGCGGCCGACGGCCAAGACGGAGCCGGAGGAACGGCCCCGGGCGGGCTGGGACGACATCCGCTACGTCGGCCTGCTGCTGCTCGGCACGGTGTGGCTGCTGCCGCTGGCCGCGCTGGCGGTGCCCGTGGTGGTCTTCGTGGTGACGCTGCCGCTGGGCCCGCCCGAGCAGTTGGCCTTCGGCCCAGGCAACACGCTGACGGTGTCGGGCCCCGTGACCCGGGTGACGGTGGCGCTGGCCGCCGCCGCGCTCTTCACGGTGCTGATGGGGCTGCTGCTCTGGATGGGCCGGCTGCGGGCCCGGATGGTGCGTTCCATCCTGAGCCGCATCGACGAGGCGGAGGCGCACCGCCGCGAGGAGGCCGCGGAGCGCCGGCGCATCGCCGCGCTGCGGGTCAACGACGCCGACTACCGCCGCCTGGAACGCGATCTGCACGACGGGGCGCAGGCACGGCTGGCCGTCATTCTCATGCATCTCTCACTCGCGAAACACCGGCACGGAGAAGATGCCGGGCATCTGCGGTACGTGATCGAGGAAACGCACACGGAAATAGGAAAGGCGCTGGACGATATTCGCGATCTCGTCCGGGGAGTTCAGCCGCCCATTCTCAGCGACCGTGGCCTGGAGGCCGCCGTGACCGCCTTGACCGAGCGATTTCACGTTCCCGTGGAAGTGGACAGCGGTCTCGGGCGGCGCCCCGATGTGCGGGTGGAAGCGACCGCTTACTACATCGTGGCCGAATGCCTGGCCAACACCGTGAAGCACGCCCGCGCCACCCGTATCCGCGTCACGCTGGAGGAGCACGAGAACCACCTGGCCGTCTCGGTGACCGACAACGGCACGGGCGGCGCCTCCCTCTCGGGCGGAACGGGACTGCGCGGGCTGGACGACCGGGCCGCCGCACTCAACGGCCGGCTGGACGTCAGTAGTCCACCGGGTGGCCCCACGACAGTGACCGCCACCCTCCCGTGGTCGCTGCACCCCCTCTGAGCTGCCCTCTTTCCGCACACCGAAAGCTCTTGCCGTTCAACGAACAGGTGATCGAAGATGGGGTGGTACGGCTAGCCGCACCCCTCGGGGTACGGGTAGCCGTACCGGCGGAGTTCGACAAGGGGGGAATCTTGGAAGCGGACCTGGCGGAGGATCTGCTGCGCACGCTCACCCGTGCGCACGCGATCCCTGGAGCACAGCTCACCGTCCTCCGGGCGGGCCGGAGCCTGTCGCTGGCCACCGGAGTGAGAAGGACCGGCGTCGCCGATCCGGTCACCACGGAAACGGCTTTCGCGCTGGGCTCGGTGACCAAGGCGTTCACCGCGACTCTTGTCGGACAGCTGGTCGCCGACGGCGAACTCGAATGGGACGACCCCGTCGCGGATTACGTGGCGGAATTCGACAACGCGGTGGACGAGGCGTTCTCCGAGATCACCCTGCGGCACCTGTTGAGCCACACCGGCGGACTGGTGGCCGACCACGAGACGGACGACGTGGCGGAGACTTCTCTGGCCCGTTACACGGCGAGTGTTTCGGCGGCCACCCGCACACTGCACCGGCCCGGATCGTGCTTCTCCTACGCGAATTCCGGATACAACATCCTCGGCCGCACCGTCGAAGCCGTCACCGACATGAAATGGCAGGCGGCCCTCGCCAACCTGGTGCTGCGCCCGCTCGGCATCGACCCGGTCTTCGTGCACGACGCGCCCGGCGGGCAGCGGGCCCTCGCCCAGTGCCACACGGTCCGCCCCGGCGAGAACCGCTCGGCCACGCCCGTCGGCCTCTTCCTGCCGCCCAGTTGGGCCCCGGCGGGCGGACTGGCCGGCAGCGCGGACGACCTGGCCGCCCTCGCCACCCTGCTCCTGGGCACCCACCCGGACGCGGCGGAGCTGCTCCCCGAGGAGCAGCGCACCGAGATGTGCGCCCGGACGCCCGCGGCCGACGCCTTCGGCATGGCCGACGCCTGGGGCCTGGGCCTGGCCCACCACGCCTCGCCGGACGGGGTGTGGCTGGGCCACGACGGCACGGTCGACGGCGGCACCGCCCACCTGCGGTTCCGGCCCGCCGACGGCACGGTGGTGGCGCTGACCACCAACGCCACCACCGGCACCGCGATGTGGGCCGAACTGGTCGACGCCCTGCGTGAGCGGGGCGTTCCCGTCGGCGACCACCGTCCCCTCGCCGCCACCACGCCGCCGCTGACCGCCGGTCCCGGCCGGCTCGACGGCGACTACCGCAACGGCGACACGGTGTTCCGCGTGCGCACCGCCGAGAGCGGCGTGCCGGTCCTGACCGACGCCACCGGCCTCGTCGCCGACCTGACGGTCCACGAGGACCTGACCTTCACCGCGCGTCGGACCGACACCGACGTCGCCCCCTACACCGGCCGGTTCGTCACGGACCGTGCCTCGGGCGAGATCCACCTCATGCAGCTCGGCGGCCGCGCCGCCCGGCGGACCGCCGCTCCGTAGCCGCTCCCTCTCCGCGGCCGCCCTGGACGGGGCGCCCGCGCGCCGACGCCCGGCGTCCGCCGTCCGGCCTCTTCTCCTCTTCTCTTCTTCTCTTCTTCTTCCTCTTCCGACGTTCCCGTCGGCTTCCGGCACCCTGCCCTGCCCTCCCCTGCCCGGAAGCCGCTTCCCTGGAGGTACACACGTGGTTCGCGCCGACGCGCCGGTGAACCGGACGGTCCCCGCTCAGACCGACTTCTGGCGGGCGAGGCTGGACGGTGTCCCGCCCCTGGACCTGCCCACCGACCGGCCGCGTCCGGTGATCCGGTCGAGCGGCACCGCCACCCACGAGCGCGAGCTGCCGGCCCCCGCCGCCGCGGCCCTCGCGGAGCTGGGCCGGAGCCACTCCACTGCCCCCACCGCGGTCCTCGCCGCCGCCGTCACCGCCCTGCTCGCCCGCTACTCCGGCCAGGAGGACGTCGCGCTCGGCACGGTCTCCCCGCGCTCCGGCCACACCGTCGTCGTCCGCACCGCCGTCGAACCGGCCGCGCCCTTCGCCGCCCTGCTGGACGACACCGGCCGCGCCCTGGACGAGGCGCTGGCCCACGACGGCGTCCCGTTCGCCGACCTCGTCAAGGCGCTGGCTCCCGAGCCGGACACCAGCGTCACCCCGTACGTCCAGGCCATGGTGGCCGTGCTGGACGAACTCGGTCCAGCGCAGCGGGACTTCGACCCGCTGGACCTGTCGGTGGAGATCGCCGGGGCCCGGCTGCGGGTGCGGCACAGCACCGCCCTCTTCGAGGAGGCGACGGCCACCAGGCTCGCCGGGCACCTCACCGTGCTGCTCGCCGGGGCGGCGGCCGACCCGGCGACGCCGCTCAGCGCGCTGCCGCTGATCACCGACGACGAGTTCACCGAGGTCGTGCACGTCTGGAACGACACGGCGCGCGAGGTCCCCGCCGGCACCTTCCCCGAGCTGTTCGCCGCGCGGGTGGCCGAGCGGCCCGAGGGGACCGCCGTCATCGACGAGAGCGGCCCGGTCAGCTACCGGGAACTGGACGAGCGGGCCAACCGCATCGCCCACCATCTCCTCGAACTGGGCGCCGGACGCGACCAGTTGATCGGTCTCTGCGTCGAGCGCGGCGCGGCCATGGCGGCCGGGCTGCTCGGCATCATGAAGGCGGGCGCCGCCTACCTGCCGCTCGATCCGGCCTACCCGGCCGACCGGCTGGCGTACATGCTCCAGGACTCCGGTGTCCGCGTCGTCGTCACCCAGCGCGAGCTGCGCGACCGGCTGCCCGGCACCGACGCGACCCTCGTGGACCTCACCGCCGACCGGGCGGCGCTCGACGCCCGCCCGGCAACCGCGCCGGAGACCACGCCGGTCGCCGAGGACCTGGCGTACGCCATCTACACCTCGGGCTCCACCGGTCGCCCCAAAGGCGTCCTCGTCTCCCACGCGGGCATCGGCAACCTGGCCGCCGTGCAGGCGGAGGCGTTCGGCGTCACCGGCGACAGCCGGGTCCTGCAGTTCGCCTCCGCCAGCTTCGACGCGGCGTTCTGGGAGGTGTGCATGGGGCTGCTGACCGGCGCCGCTCTCGTCATGGGCGCCAAGGAGACGCTGGCGCCCGGCGAACCGCTCGCCGCCTACGCCGCGGAGCACGGCGTCACCCACGCCACCCTGACGCCCGCCACCGTCGCCGTGCTGCCCGAGGGCCGCGGCCTGCCCGCCGACGCCACGCTCGTCGTGGCGGGCGAGGCCAGCACGGCCGACCTGGTCGCCCGCTGGTCGGGCGGCCGCCGCATGATCAACGCCTACGGCCCCACCGAGACCACCGTCTGCGCCACGATGAGCCGCCCGCTCAGCGGCGCCGTGGTGCCGCCGATCGGCACCCCGATCGCCAACTTCCGGGCGTACGTCCTGGACGACGCCCTGCGGCCGGTACCGGCGGGCGTGCGCGGCGAGCTGTACCTGGCCGGACCCGGGCTCGCCCGGGGCTACCAGGGCCGGCCCGGGCTCACCGCGGAGCGGTTCGTCGCCAACCCGTACGGCGCGCCCGGCGAGCGGATGTACCGCTCGGGGGACGTGGCCCGCTGGAGTGCCGGCGGTGACCTGGAGTACCTGGGCCGCGCCGACGACCAGGTCAAGGTGCGCGGCTTCCGCATCGAGCTGGGCGAGATCGAGAGCGCCCTGGCCCTTCACCCGGGCGTCGCCCAGGCGGTCGTGGTCACCCGCAACACCAACCTGATCGCCTACGTCGCCGCCGGGAAGCAGCGCCCCACCTCCGACGCCCTGCGCGCCTTCCTCGCCGAGGGTCTGCCCGACCACATGGTGCCCGCCACCGTCGTCGTCCTGGACGCCCTGCCGCTCACCCCCAACGACAAGGTGGACCGCAAGGCGCTGCCCGACCCCGCCACGGTGCGCGAGAGCGAGGCGGCCACCGAGGACGCGCCGCGCACGGCGGTCGAGGAGACGCTGGCCGCCATCTGGACCGATGTGCTCGGCGTCCCACGGATCGGCGTCCACGACGACTTCTTCGCGCTCGGCGGCAACTCGATCCTCTCCGTCCGCGCCGTCTCCCGGATGCGCGCGGCGCTGGGCGTCGCCCTGCCGCCCCGCGTGCTCTTCGACACCCCGACGATCGCCCTGCTCGCCGCCTCGGTGGCACCCGAGGACTCCGGCGAGGACTCCGCCATCCCGCTCGTGCCGCGCGACGGCGCCCTGCCGATGTCGTACGGCCAGCAACGCCAGTGGTTCCTCCACGACTTCGACCCGACGGGCGCCGAGTACCACACCGCCACCGGGCTGCGTCTGACCGGCAGGCTCGACGCCGAGGCGCTGCGCGGCGCCGTCCAGGACCTGACCGCGCGCCACGAGTCCCTGCGCACCACCTTCGGCGTGGTCGCCGGGCGCGGCGTCCAGGTGGTCCACCCGCAGCTCGCGCCGGAGTGGCGGACCGAGGACGTCTCCGCCGTCGACGGCTCGCTGCGCGAGGACCGGCTGCGCGAGCTGGTCCGCGCCCAGACAGCCCGCCCCTACGACCTGACGGCCGGGCCGCTGGTGCGCGTGCTGCTGGTCCGCCTCGCCGACGACGAGCACATCTGCGTCCTCGGCATGCACCACATCGTCACGGACGGCTGGTCCACCGGCATCGTCCTGCGCGAGCTGGGCGAGTTCTACGCCGCGCGCACCGAGGACCGCGCCCCGGAGCTGCGCGAGGCCGCCGTGCAGTACCCGGACTTCGCCGCCTGGCAGCGCGGCCGTCTGGAGAGCGGCGGCCTGCTCACCCGGCAACTGGAGTGGTGGCGTGCGCAGCTGGACGGCATCACCCCGCTGGAACTGCCCACCGACCGGCCGCGCGCCGGGGTCCGCTCCACCGCCGGCGCCACGTACACCTTCGCCGTGCCCGCCACCACCGCCTCCGCCGTCAAGGAGCTGGCGCGGCGGGAGGGCGCCACCCTCTTCATGGCGCTGACGGCGGCGGTCAAGGCCGTCCTCGCCCGCTGGTCCGGGCAGGAGGACATCGCGGTGGGCACCGCCTCCTCCGGCCGCAACCACGGCGACCTGGAGGAACTGGTCGGCTACCTCGTCAACACGGTGGTGCTCCGCTCCCGCGTGGACGCCGCGATGTCGTACGGGGAGCTGCTGGCGCAGCTCAAGGAGACCGCCCTGGAGGCGTTCGCCCACGAGGACGTGCCCTTCGAGCGGATCGTGGACGCGGTGGGCGCGGCCCGCGACAACAGCCGCACCCCGCTCGTCCAGGCCATGGTGGTGCTGCAGAACGCGCCCGCCGACCGCGCCCGGCTGCCCGGTCTCACCGTCGCCGACCACCCGGTGCACCGCGAGGCGGCGCCGTTCGACCTGACGGTGGAGTTCTTCGAGGGGGAGGACGGCCTCACCGCCCAGGTCGGCTACAGCACCGCCCTCTTCGACGAGGCGACCGTCGCCCGGTTCGCCGGGCACGTGACGACGGTGCTGGCGGCCGCCGCGGCCGAGCCCGGCCGTGCCCTCGCCACCCTGCCGATGCTGACCGACGCCGAGCACCACCAGCTCGTCCACGGCTGGAACGGCGCCACCGTCCCCCCGCTGCCCGGCACCTTCCCCGAGCTGGTCGCCGAGAGCGCCCGCCGCCGCCCCGACTCGCCGGCCGTGGAGGACACGCACACCGCGTTGAGCTACCGGCAGCTGGACGAGCGGGCCAACCAGCTCGCCCACCACCTCCGTTCGCTCGGTGCCGGGCCCGGCACCCTCGCCGGGCTCTGCCTGGAGCGCGGGGTGGAGACCGTCGTCGGCCTGCTCGGCATCATGAAGACCGGCGCCGCCTACCTGCCGCTCGACCCGGGCTACCCGGCCGACCGGCTCGCCTTCATGCTCCAGGACTCCGGGGCCTCCCTCGTCGTCACCCGCTCCGAGCTGGCCGGGCGCCTGCCGGACACCGGCGCGGTCGTCGTCGACCCGGCCGCCGTCGCCGGACTCCGGGACCTGCCCACCACCGCCCCCACGCCGGGGCCGCGCCCGGACGACCTCGCGTACGTCATCTACACCTCGGGGTCGACCGGCACCCCGAAGGGGGTGCTCGTCCCGCACCGGGGCATCGGCAACCTGGCCGCCGCCGAGATCGAGCGGCTGGAGGTGACCGAGGAGAGCCGGATCGTCCAGTTCGCCTCGTCCTCGTTCGACGGCGCGGTCATGGAGATCCTGATGGCGCTGCCCGCGGGCGCCACCCTCGTCCTGCCGCCGCACGGGCCGCTGGTCGGCGAGGCGCTCCAGGACTTCCTGTCCGCACGCCGCATCAGCCACGCCCTGCTGGCGCCCTCGGCCGTCGCCACCCTGACCCCCGACGGGCTGGAGGGGCTGCGCACCCTGGTCGTCGGCGGGGAGGCCAGCACCGGCGACCTGGTGGCCCGCTGGTCGCCGGGCCGCCGCATGATCAACGCGTACGGGCCCACCGAGTCCACCGTGGTCGCCACCATGAGCGCCCCGCTCACCGGCGGCGCCGTCCCGCCGATCGGCACCCCGCTGCCCAACACCCGCGTCCGGCTGCTCGACGCCGCGCTCCAGCCGGTGCCCGCCGGCGTGCCCGGCGAGCTGTACATCGCCGGGCCGCACCTGGCCCGGGGCTACCACGGGCGCCCCGGCCTGACCGCCGAGCGGTTCACCGCCGACCCGTACGGCGCGCCGGGCGAGCGCATGTACCGCTCCGGCGACGTGGCGCGGTGGCGGGCCGACGGCAGCCTGGAGTACCTGGGCCGCGCCGACAACCAGGTCAAGGTGCGCGGCTTCCGCATCGAGCTGGGCGAGATCGAGACCGCCCTCGGCCGCCACCCGGACGTACGGGACGCGGTGGTCGCCGTCCACCGCGACGGGACAGGAAGGCAGCGGCTGGTCGGCCACCTGGTGACCGACCGCGAGCTGACCACCGGCGAACTCCGCTCCCACCTGGCCGGTTCGCTGCCGGACTACATGGTCCCCGGCCTGTACGTGCGGCTGGAGCGGCTGCCGCTCACCCCGAGCGGCAAGGTCGACCGGCGGGCGCTGCCCGAGCCGGACTTCCGGGCGGAGCGCGGCGGCGCCGACCACACCCCGCCGCGCAACCGTGCCGAGGAGGTGCTGGCCGGGGTCTGGGCCGAGGTGCTCGGGATCGAACGGGTCGGCGTCCACGACAACTTCTTCGACCTCGGCGGCGACTCGATCCTCTCCATCCAGGTCGTCTCCCGCGCCCGCCAGGCCGGCATCCTGCTCACCTCCCGGCTGCTCTTCCTCCACCAGAGCGTCGCCGCCCTCGCGGAGGTGGCCGGGACGGTCGAGGAGACGGCCACGGGCGACGGCCCGGCCGAGGTGACGGGCGAGGCCCTGCTCACCCCCGTCCAGGACTGGTTCTTCGCCGAGCACACCGTCGACCCGGACCACTACGGCATGTCCGCCCAGGTCGAACTGGCGCCCGGCACCGACACCGCCCTGCTGGAGCGCGCCCTCGCCGCGGTCGCCGCCCGGCATGACGCCCTGCGGATGCGCTACACCCGCCAGGACGACGGCCGTTGGGTCCAGGAGTACGGCACCGCCCCGGCCCAGCCACTGGCCGTACGCGACCTCTCCGGGCTTGCGGCGGAACGGCGGGAGGCCGCGCTGCACGAGGCCGCGTCGGCGGCGCAGCGTTCCCTGGACCTGGCGGGCGGCGGCCTCTTCAAGGGCGTCTTCTTCCGCCTGGGTCCCTCCCAGCTCCCGCGGCTGTTCCTGGCCGTCCACCACCTGGTGATGGACGGGGTCTCCTGGCGCATCGTCCTGGAGGACCTCGCCACCGCCTACGCCCAGCTCGCCGAGGGGCGCCCCGTCGACCTGGGCGCCCGGACCAGCAGCTACCAGCAGTGGGCGGACCGGCTCACCGGCCACGTGCGCTCCGGCGCCATGGATCACGAACTTCCCTACTGGCAGGCGGAGTCGGCGCACATCCGGCCGCTGCCCCGGGACGCCGGCGCCGACGAGGCGCCGGAGGCCAACACCTTCGGCGCCGCGGCGACCGCCTCCGTACGGCTGAGCCGCGCCGAGACGCGGGCCCTGCTCCAGCAGGTGCCCGCGGCGTACCGCACGCGGATCAACGACGTGCTGCTGACCGCGCTCGGCCGGGTCCTGCGCGACTGGGCCGGGGAGCCGGTCACCGTGGCCCTGGAGGGCCACGGCCGCGAGGAGCTGTTCGACGACGTCGACCTCTCCCGCACGGTCGGCTGGTTCACCACCATCCACCCGTTCCGGCTGGAGCTGCCCGAGGCACCGGACGGCCCCGGCGACTGGGGGCGCTCCCTGAAGGCCGTCAAGGAGCGGCTGCGGGCCGTGCCCGGCCACGGCATCGGCCACGGCGCGCTGCGCCACCTTTCCGAGCCGGACACCGCCGCGCACCGCGCCCTCGCGGGCGCTCCGCACCCCGAGATCAGCTTCAACTACCTCGGCCGGTGGGACGGTGCCACCGGCACCGAAGGGCTGGTCCGCACGCGGCTCGCGGAGCGGCTCGGCGCCGACCAGGCGCCCGCCCAGCCCCGCCCGCACCTGATCGACGTGGTGGCGGCCGTCGGCGACGGGGAACTGCGTGTCGACTGGATCCACGCCCCGGCCGTCCACCGCACCGAGACGGTCCAGCGGCTCGCCGACGCCTTCCTCGCCGCGCTGCGCGGTGTGGTGGAGCACTGCCTGCGCCCGGAGAACGGCGGGGCCACCCCGTCCGACTTCCCGCTGGCCCGGCTCGACCAGGCGGCGGTGGACCGGATCACCGGCGGCGGCCGCGACGTCGAGGACGTCCACCCGCTCACCCCGGTGCAGAGCGGCATGCTCTTCCACACCCTGTCCACCCCGCGCGCCTACACCGAGCAGATGACCTTCGAGCTGGACGGCGTCGACGACCCGGCGCTGCTCGCCACGGCCTGGCAGCGCGTCGCCGACCACGTCGGTGTCCTGCGCGCCTCACTGGAGTGGCGGGAGGTGGAGCGGCCGCTGATGGTGGTCCGGCGCCAGGCCGAGCTGCCGGTGACCCACCTCGACTGGCGTGGCCTGCCCACCGCCGAGCAGGAGGAGGCCGTACGGCGGCTCCTCGCCGAGGACCGCGGCCGGCCCGTGGACCTGACCGTCGCGCCGCTGATGCGGCTCACCCTGGTGCGGCTGACGGACACCACCGTCCGGCTGGTGTGCGCCTTCCACCACATCCTGCTCGACGGCTGGTCCACCTTCGACGTGCTGGCCCAGACCCACGCGGCCTACGCGGAGCTGGCCGCCGGCCGGGAGCACCCGCTGCCCGCCCGCCGCCCCTTCCGCGCCTACGTCGACTGGCTGGAGCGGCAGGACCTGGCCGAGGCCGAGGCGTACTGGCGCGAGACCCTGGACGGCTTCGCGGCGCCGACCCCGCTGCCCGCCCTGCGGCACACCGCGCCGGGCCACGCCACCGGCTCCACCGCGCGGCTGGCGCGGCGCCTGGACCCGGCCGCCTCCCGCGCGCTGTTCGCCTTCGCCCGGCGGCACCGGCTGACCGTCAACACCGTGCTCCAGGGCGCCTGGACGCTGCTGCTGGCCCGGCACGCCGGGGAGTCCGACGTGGTCTTCGGCGCGACCGTCTCGGGCCGTCCGGCCGACCTGCCCGGCGCGGACTCGATGATCGGCATGCTCATCAACACCCTGCCGGTCCGGGTACGCGTCGACGAGTCGGCACCCGCCGCCGTCTGGCTCCAGGCGCTCCAGCGGGCCCAGGTGGAGGCGCGGCAGTACGAGTACGTGCCGCTCCCCCGTATCCAGGCGTGCGGCGACGTCGAGCGGGGTGCCGATCTCTTCCGGACCCTGGTCGTCTTCGAGAACTACCCGATGGACGACGAGGCGGCCGCCGCCCACGGCCTGCGGCTGCGCCGCCTGGCGGGCACCGAGGCCACCAACTACCCGCTCAACCTCATCGCCTACGCCGGCGACGACCTCAGCTACACCCTGGCGTACGACGCCGCGCTGTACGACGAGGCGACGGCCGGGCGGCTCTGCGGACGGCTGGAGGCGTTGCTCGGCTCCCTGGCGGCGGCCGACGGCGGGACACCGGTCTCCGCCGTGGGGATGCTCACCGAGGCCGAGGCGGAGCAGACCGTACGCGGCTGGAACGACACCGCCGAGGAGCTGCCCGAGGCGTCGGTGCCGGAGCTGTTCGCCGCCCGCGTCCGCGAACACCCCGACGCGGTCGCCGTCACCGACGCGGGCGAGGAGCTGACCTACCGGCAGCTGGACGAGCGGGCCAACCGCCTCGCCCACCACCTGGTGGCGCTCGGCGCCGGCCGCGGCTCCCTGGTGGGCCTGTGCCTGGAGCGCGGGGCGCACGCGGTCACCGCGCTGCTCGCCGTGGTCAAGGCGGGGGCGGCGTACGTCCCGCTGGACCCGGGCTATCCCGCGGACCGGCTGGCGTACATGATCGGCGACGCCGGGGTGGGACTGCTGGTCACCGAGAAGGCCCTGCGCGACCGGCTGCCCGCCTCCGGGGTCCGGGCCCTGGACCTGGACGAGGAGGCCGGGGCGATAGCCGCCCGGCCCGGTGACGCGGCGCCCGTGCCGTCCCCGGCGCCGGACGACCTCGCCTACGTCATGTACACCTCGGGCTCCACCGGCGTGCCCAAGGGCGTGCTGACCCCGCACCGGGCCGTGGTGCGGCTGGCGCTGGCGAGCGGGTACACCGAGGTCCGGCCCGGCGACACGGTGGCGCAGTTCGCCTCGCTCTCCTTCGACGCGTCGACGTTCGAGGTGTGGACGGCGCTGCTGCGCGGCGCACGGCTGGCGGTGCACCCGCCGCACGTGCCGACCACGGCGGAGCTCGGCCGGTTCCTCACCGAGGCCGGCGTCACCCACCTGTGGCTGACGGCGGGCCTGTTCCACCAGGTCGCCGAGGACGACGTGACGGTCTTCGCCGGGCTGCGGCACCTGCTGGCGGGCGGCGACCGGCTCTCGCCCGAGCACTGCGCCCGGGTCCTCGACGCCCATCCCGCGCTGCGGCTCACCAACGGCTACGGCCCGACCGAGGCCACCACCTTCACCACCACGCACGACCTGCGGGGAGCCCTCGGCGAGGGTTCGGTGCCGCTCGGCGCGCCGCTGGCCAACACCCGGGTGTACGTCCTGGACGGCGGCCTGGAACCGGTTCCCGCCGGGGTTCCGGGCGAGCTGTACATCGCCGGGGCGGGGCTCGCCCGCGGCTACCACGCGCGGGCCGGGCTGACGGCGGAGCGGTTCACCGCCGACCCGTTCGGCGCGCCGGGCGGGCGGATGTACCGCTCGGGGGACCTCGTGGCGTGGCGGCCGGACGGCACCCTGGAGTTCCTGGGCCGCACCGACGGCCAGGTCAAGATCCGCGGTTTCCGGGTGGAGACCGGCGAGATCGAGGCCGCGCTCGTCGCCCACCCGTCCGTCGGGGACGCGGCCGTGGTGCCGCACACCGACCCCGGCTCCGGCCGGACCGTGCTGGTCGGCCACCTGGTGCCGGCCCAGGGCGCCGTACTGCCCGGTGCCGCGGAGCTCCGCGCCCGCCTGGCCGCCTCGCTGCCCGAGTACATGCTGCCCGCCGCCTTCACGGCGCTGGACGCCCTGCCGCTGACCGCCAACGGCAAGGTCGACCGGCGGGCACTGCCCGACCCGGACGGGGCGCGGCTGGCCACCGGCACCGCGTACGAGGCGCCGTCCTCGCCCACCGAGACGCTGATCGCCGAGGTCTGGCAGGAGCTGCTCGGGGCCGAGCGGGTCGGCCTGCACGACAACTTCTTCGAGCTGGGCGGCGATTCGCTGCTCGCCCTGCGCACGGTGACGCAGATCAACGCGGTCTTCGGCACCGGTCTGACCCCCCGCACCCTCTTCGACCGGCCGACGGTCGCCGAGGCGGCCGCCGAGGTCGAGGACGTGATCCTCGCCGAGCTGGAGGCGGCCACCGCCACCCCGTCCTGACCCACCCGCACACCTCTCGACCCTCCTCGCCCCTCCCGTACGAAAGGCCCACCGTGTCCAACCCCTTCGAGAACTCCGACCGTTCCTACGACGTGCTCGTCAACGACGAGGGCCAGCACTCCCTGTGGCCCACCGGCACCACCGTCCCGGCGGGCTGGCGGACCGTGCTCGCGGACCGCTCCCGTGAGGAGTGCCTCGCCCACGTCGAGGCCCACTGGACCGACATGCGCCCGCGCAGCCTGCGGGCCGCCACCGCCTGACCCCGCGCCCCCGGCGCACGCACCGCGGGCCGGGGCACGCTCCCGGCCCGCGGGGGCCCGGCCGCCGCGCCGGACTCCCGTACCGGGAGCCCTCTCCTCGCCCAGCAGACCAGCACACCCGCCGACCCGCACCTCCCTGGGGGATTGTTCCGATGAACCAGCCGTCTTCCCGCGATGACCGGATAGCAGCCCTCCCCGCGCACCTGCGGGAGGCTCTCGCCCAGCGCCTGGCCGGGCGCGGTGGCGGCGGGTCGGCGGCCGGGTCCGCGCCGCCGGTGCCCCGGGTGGCGCGCGACGGCGAGCTGCGGATGTCCTACGGCCAGCAGCGCCTGTGGTTCCTGGAGGACTTCGAGCCGGGCGGCGCCGACTACCACTCGGCCCTGCCCCTGCGGATCACCGGGCGCCTGGACACCGGGGCGCTGCGCGCCGCCGTCGGTGACCTGACCGCCCGTCACGAGGCGCTGCGGACCACCTTCGGGCAGCGGGACGGCGTGGGCGTACAGGTGGTCCACGACCGGCTCGACGCCGAGTGGGTGACGGCGGACGCGGGCGACGAGGCGACCGCCCGCAAGACCGTCCTGGCGGAGCTGGCCCGCCCCTACGACCTGCGCGAGGGCCCGCTCGTCCGGGTCCTGCTCGTCCGCCTCAGCGACGACGAGCATCTCTGCGTCCTCGGCATGCACCACATCGTCACCGACGGCTGGTCCATGGGGGTCGTGGCACGCGAACTCGGCGCGCTCTACACCGCCCGCCTCCAGGGCGGCCCGCACGACCTGCCCGAGGTCACCGTCCAGTACGCGGACTTCGCCGCCTGGCAGCGCGGCCGCCTGGAGGACGGCGGTCAGCTCGACGAGCAGCTCACCTGGTGGCGCGAGCAGCTGAAGGGGATCGCCCCGCTCGAACTGCCCACCGACCGGCCCCGGCCCGCCGTACGGGACTCGGCCGGGGCGGTTCGCCGCTTCACCGTGCCGGCCGCCACCACGGCGGGGCTCAGGGCGCTGGCCCGGCAGCGGGGCGCGAGCCTGTTCATGGCGCTGACCGCGGCCGTCAAGGCGGTCCTCGCCCGCTGGTCCGGCCAGCGGGACATCGCGCTGGGGACCTCGGCCGCCGCCCGCGGCCACAAGGACCTGGAGCAGGTGGTCGGTTTCCTCGTCAACACCGTGGTCCTGCGGACCGACGTGGCGCCGGAGCTGGCCTTCGGCGAGCTGCTGGACCGGGTCAAGGACACGGTGCTGGACGCGTTCGCCCACGAGGACGTGCCCTTCGACAAGCTGGTGGAGGCCCTCCAGCCGGAGCGCGACACCAGCCGCACCCCGCTGGTGCAGGCCATGGTGGCCCTCCAGGACACCCCCGCCGACACCCTCGCGCTGCCCGGCGCGGCCGTCTCCCCCTATCCGCTGGAGCGGGACGCCTCGCTGTTCGACCTCACCTTCGAGTTCACCGAGCGGGACGGGGTCCTGCACGGCCTGGTCGAGTACGACACCGACCTCTTCGACGCCGACACCGTGGACCGGCTCTCCGGCCACCTGTGCGTCCTGCTCGACGGGGCGGTCGCGGACCCCGCCCGCCCGGTGGCCGCGCTGCCGCTGCTGACCGAGGCGGAGCGGCGGCGGCTCGCCGTGGAGTGGAACGCCACCGAACTGCCGTCCCGTGACGACGCGCTCGTCCACGAGCGGCTGGCCGCCCAGGCCGCCCGCACCCCCGACGCCGTCGCGCTGATCGCCGACGACGCCACCCTGACCCACCGCGAGCTGGACGAGCGCGCCAACCGGCTCGCCCACCACCTGACGGGCCTGGGCGCGGGACCCGGCTCGCTGGTCGGCCTGAGCCTCGGGCGCGGCTCCGCCATGGCGGTGGGCCTGCTCGGCATCCTGCGCGCGGGCGCGGCGTACGTCCCGCTCGACCCCGGCTTCCCGGGCGACAGGCTCGCCTACATGCTGGCCGACTCCGGCGCCCGGATCGTCGTCGGCGACAGCGCGGCGCGGGCGAGCCTGCCCCTGGAGGCCGGCGTGCGTTTCGTCGACCTGGCGGCGGAGGCCGAGGTGATCGGGCGGCTGCCCGCCACCGCGCCGCCGACCACCGTCGCCCCGCACGACCTGGCGTACGTCATCTACACCTCGGGCTCCACCGGCAACCCCAAGGGCGTCGCCGTCGAGCACCGCAACGTCCGCCACATCCTGACCGCCTGGGACGAGCGGTACGGCCTCACCGAGCTGAAGCCGCGCTTCCTGTCGGTCTCCAGCCTCTCCGTCGACCTCTTCTTCGCCGACCTCATCCGCTCGGTGCCGTTCGGCGGCGCGCTGGTCATCGCCTCGAAGGACGTCACCACCGACCCCGCCGCGCTCCTCGACCTGATCGCCAGGACCGGCGCCACCGGGCTGGAGATCGTGCCCTCGCTGCTCAACGCCGTGCTCCAGGAGGTCGAGCGGCGCGGTGAGGACTTCCCCGCGCTGCGGCTGGTCTCGGTGGGCTCCGAGGGCTGGCGGGTCGAGGACTGCCGCAACCTGCTGCGCCGGATCACCCCCGGCTGCGTCGTCGTCAACGCCTACGGCGGCACCGAGGCCACCGTCGACTCGACCGTCTTCGTCCCGACCGAGGAGAGCCTCGGCGCCACCGTCTACGTCCCCATCGGGCGGCCTCTGCCCAACACCCGCGTCTACGTCCTGGACGCGGCGCGCAACCTGGTCCCGCAGGGGGTGCCCGGCGAGATCTGGATCGGCGGCGAGGGCATCGCCCGCGGCTACCACGGCCGTCCGGAGCTGACGGCGGAACGCTTCACCGACAGCCCCTTCGCCGGCGGCGACCGCCTCTACCGCACCGGCGACCGGGCCCGGTGGCTGGCCTCGGGGGACCTGGAGTTCCTGGGCCGCGCCGACGACCAGGTGAAGATCCGCGGATTCCGGATCGAGCTGGGCGAGGTGGAGAGCGCCCTGCTCACCCACCCCGGAGTGCGGGACGCGGTGGTGCTCGCCTGGCAGGAGGAGTCCGGCAGACGGCGGCTGGTGGCGTACGTGGTGCCCGAGGACGGCGGGTCCGGGCCGCGCGGCGCGGACCTGCGCGCGCACCTCTCCGGCCACCTGCCCGACTACATGGTCCCGGCCGTCTTCGTCACGCTCGACCACCTGCCCCTCACTCCGAGCGGCAAGGTCGACCGACGCTCACTGCCCGAACCCGAGGTCGACGCCGACCGGCTGGGCACCGGGTACACCGCGCCGCGCGACGCGACCGAGGAGACCCTGGCCGCCATCTGGGCGGAGGTCCTCGGGGTCTCCCGCGTGGGCGTGCACGACAACTTCTTCGACCTCGGCGGAGACTCCATCCTCTCCATCCAGGTCGTCTCCCGCGCCCGCCAGGCGGGGCTGCGCCTCACCTCACGGCTGCTCTTCCTGCACCAGAGCGTGGCCGCCCTCGCGGCGGTCGCCGCGCCCGCCGAGGAGCTGTCGGCCGCGCCGGAGGCGGTGGTCTCCGGGCGCGTCCCGCTCACCCCGATCCAGCGGTGGTTCCTCGACGAGCACACCGTCGACCCGGACCACTACGCGATGTCCGTGCACCTGCGGCTGGCACCCGGCACCGACGCGGCACTGCTGGAGCGGGCCCTGGACGCGGTCGTCGCCCACCACGACGCCCTGCGGCTGCGGTACGTCCGCCAGGACGGCGACTGGGTCCAGGAGTACGGCGAGCGGCCCGCCGGCCTGCTCACCGTCCGCGACCTCACCGGGTCCCCCGACCCCGAGCAGGAGCTGGACGCGGCCGCGCTCCAGGCGCAGCGCGCCCTCGGCCTGTCCACCGGCACCCTGGTGAAGGGCGTGTTCCTGCGGGGCGCCGGCGCGTCCTGGCCGCGCCTCTTCCTCACCGTCCACCACATCGTCATGGACGGCGTCTCCTGGCGGGTCCTTCTGGAGGATCTCGCCACCGCCTACGCGCACCTCGCTGAAGGGCGCCAGGCCGACCTCGGCGCCCGCACCAGCAGCTACCAGCAGTGGGCGGAGCACCTGACCGCGCACGTCCGGGACGGCGGCCTCGACTCCGAGGTGGAGCACTGGCGGTCGGTCGACGCCCGGCACGCTCCGGCCCTGCCCGCCGACGACCCGGCCGGCCGCAACGTCACCGCGGCCGAGCGGACCGTGGAGGTGCGCCTGGACCGCGCGGAGACCGACGCGCTGCTGCACCGGGTCCCGTCGGTGTACCGCACGCAGATCAACGATGTCCTGGTGGCCGCGCTCGGCCGCGCCCTGGGCGCGTGGACGGGGTCGAAGCGCCTGGTCATCGGGTTGGAGGGACACGGCCGCGAGGAGCTCTTCGACGACCTCGACCTGTCGCGCACCGTCGGCTGGTACACCACCCACTTCCCGGTCGCGCTGACCCTGCCGGACGCGGCGGGCTGGGGGGAGACGGTCAAGTCCGTCAAGGAGCAGTTGCGCGCCGTCCCGGGCCGCGGCCTCGGCTACGACGCGCTGCGCTTCCTCTCCGCGCCCGGCACTCCCGGCCACGCCCTGCGCACCGACCCGCTGCCGCCGGTCAGCTTCAACTACCTCGGGCAGTGGGACGGCACCACCACCGAGGACGGCCTGATCCGCGACCGGCTCCCCGCCCTCGGCCAGGATCACGCTCCGGACGAGCCCCGCCCGTATCTTCTGGACGTCGTCGGCATGGTGGAGGACGGCACGCTCGGCTTCACCTGGATCTTCTCCGGCGAGGTCTTCGACCGGGCCACGGTCGAGCGCGTGGCGGCAGAACACCTGGCGGCGCTGCGGGCCCTGCTGGCGCACTGCCAGGACCCGTCGAGCGGCGGCGCGACCCCGTCCGACTTCCCCCTGGCCCGCCTCGACCAGGCCGCCGTGGACCGGATCGCCGGTGACGGCCGGAACATCGAGGATGTCTACCCGCTCACCCCCATGCAGAGCGGCATGCTCTTCCACACCCTGGCCGAGCCGGAGGGTGGCGCCTACTTCGAGCAGATGAGCTTCCGGATGGACGGCGTCGCCGCGCCGGAGCTGCTGGAACGGGCCTGGCAGCACGTCACCGACCACCTGGAGATCCTGCGCTCCGCCGTCGTCTGGGAGCAGGTCGACCAGCCGCTGCTGGTGGTGCGCCGGAACGTCACGCAGCCCGTCACGCACCTCGACTGGCGCGGCCTGAGCGAGGAGGAGCAGGGGCGTGCGCTCGCCCGCCACCTGGCCGAGGACCGGGAGCTGGGCATCGACCTGGCGGCCGCGCCGATGGTGCGGATCGCCGTCGCCCGCACCTCCGACACCTCGGTGCGGGTGGTGCGTACCTCCCACCACGTGCTGCTCGACGGGTGGAGCACCTTCCAGATGCTCGACGAGCTCACCCGGGCCTACCGGGCCCTGCTGGCCGGCGAGCACCCCGCCCTGCCCTCGCGGCGCCCGTTCGGTTCCTACGTGGAGTGGCTCCAGGGCCAGGACCTGACCAGGGCCGAGGCGTACTGGCGGGAGCTGCTCGACGGGTTCGGCCAGCCGACGTCGCTCCCGTACGACCGCAACCCGGTCGCCACCCACCGCGCGCAGTCGGCCGAGCGGCTGGTGACCCGGCTCCCGGCCGCCGCGTCGCGCAAGCTCTACGACTTCGCCCGCGCCGAGCGGCTGACCGTCAACACCGTCGTCCAGGGCGCCTGGGCACTGCTGCTGTCGCGGTACTCCGGCGAGAGCGACGTGGTCTTCGGCGCGACCGTCTCGGGCCGCCCCGCCGACCTGCCGGGCGTCGACTCGGTGGTGGGCATGCTCGTCAACACCCTGCCGGTCCGCGTCGGCGTCGACGGGGACACCCCGGTCGGCACCTGGCTCGCCGGGGTGCAGGAGGCCCAGGCCGAGGCACGGCAGTACGAGTACGTGCCGCTCCCCCGCATCCAGGGGTGGAGCGGGGTCGAACGCGGCACCAGCCTCTTCGACAGCCTGGTCGCCTTCGAGAACTTCCCCGTGGACGGGGACACCGTGAGCGGGAGCGGGTGGTGCGGGAGTGGGCCGGGACCGAGGGCGTCGCCCCCTGGCCGGGAACCCTCCACAGCCAGGTCGCCGAACGGGCCGCCGAACACCCCGACACGATCGCCGTGGTCTGCGGCGAAGACGCGCTCACCTACGGCGAACTGGATCGCTCCGCCAACCAGCTCGCCCACCACCTCATCTCCCTCGGCGCGGGCCCCGGCCACCTGGTCGGCCTCTCCGTCGAACGCAGCACCGACATGGCCGTCGGCCTCCTCGGCATCATGAAGACCGGCGCGGCCTACCTGCCCCTGGACCCGGCCTACCCGGCCGACCGGCTCACCTACATGCTCGAAGACTCCGGCGCCCGCCTCCTCATCACCCACCACCACACCCAGCCGGCCCCGGCAG